>CAVQLY010000026.1:0-66363 GCA_963713475.1 uncultured Thermoleophilia bacterium | reverse complement strand
GCACTGGACAGGGCGATACCTATGTGATATCACTTCGGTATCGCGCAGAGCGCGGCCGCGCGACCACTCGGGCGGGGACGGACCCGCCGGCGCGGCCCCCGGAGGTGGAAGCATGCCAGCGGACCAGAAGACCCCGACCCAGGAAAGCGAGAAGAGGGTGATGAGCGGCTGGCCGATGCTGGCCGTGACCATCGCCCTCTACGTCCTCTGCCCCGCGCTGATCTACTTCGCGTTCGTCAACGGAACGACCAGTTCCAGCGGGAGTGCGATCCCGCAGTGGCCGCTGTTCGTCGCCGGTCTGGTCGCCCTCGGCGTCGCGATCCTGCTGAGCCCGGGGTTCTTCACCCTGCAGCCCAACGAAGCGCGCGTGCTCATCCTCTTCGGCGACTACAAGGGAACCTGCAAGCAGGGCGGCTTCCACTGGGGCAACCCGTTCTACGCCAACGGTCCCGCGAGCAACGGCGGCGGCTCGCAGCCGCAGTGGTCGTGGGGCAAGAAGAACTCCGACGAGCAGCAGACCCAGACCGGCCCCAAGAAGCTCAAGCGGTACAAGGTCAGCCTGCGCGCGCGGACCCTGAACGGTGACCGGCTCAAGGTCAACGACAAGCGCGGCAACCCCGTGGACATCGCCGCGGTGGTGGTCTGGCGCGTGGACGACACCGCCAAGGCAGTGTTCGACGTCGACGACTTCGAGAGCTACGTGGCCATGCAGAGCGAGACCGCGGTGCGGCACCTCGCGAGCGCGTACCCCTACGACTCGGGCGAGACGTTCGCCGACACCGACGACGAGGTCACGCTGCGCGGCAACGTGGACGAGGTCTCGGAGGCCCTGCGCGTGGAGCTCACCGAGCGGCTCGGGCAGGCGGGCGTGGTCGTGGAGCAGGCCCGCCTCAGCCACCTGGCCTACTCCCCCGAGATCGCCCAGGCGATGCTCCGTCGCCAGCAGGCCGAGGCGATCATCGCCGCGCGGCGCAAGATCGTCACCGGCGCCGTGAGCATGGTCGAGATGGCCCTGGCCGACTTCAAGGAGCACCAGACGATCGAGTTCGACGAGGAGCGCAAGGCAGCCATGGTCAGCAACCTCATGGTCGTGCTCTGCGGCGAGAGCCAGGTGACCCCTGTCGTCAACACCGGGACCCTGTATCAGTGATGCGCCCGTGGTTCAGACCCAAGCGATATGGGCTCGGGCTCACGCCGTGCTCCTGGCAAGGCTGGCTCCTGACCTCGGCGTACGTCGCCGTCCTCGTGGTCCTCGGGTTCACGGTGGCCGCCCCGCAGCCTGTGGTCTTCTGGACGCTGTTCGCGCTCGCCACCGTCGCCTTCCTCTACGTGGCGTTCCTCACGCGGGGCGATCGACGCTGATGGGGCGGGAGCCGGACCGGCCGGGCGCGGGACGGAGCTAGGCGTGGCGGCACGCAAACAGTACCTGCTGCGCGTCGACCCCGCCCTGTGGGGCGAGGTCGAGAAGTGGGCCGCCGACGAGCTCCGCAGCGTCAACGCGCAGGTCGAGTACATCCTGCGCGACGCGGTGCGGAGGCGGCGCGGCGGCCGGGCCGCCGGAGACGCCGCCGAAGGCGGCGGGCCCTCCGGCGGCCCCTCAGCCTCTCCCGGCAGGCGCTGAGCGGGCGGCGGGGCGAAGGGCTCCGCCGCCGCCCGCCGCCTCTGCCTCCGGCCGTGCTTACTCCGCCGCCCGTTCGGCTGACGGCGGCGGGATTGCCGGCGCCCGCGAAGGGACAAGACAGCGGTACGATGAGGGCCACCGAGGAGGACGAGATGGACGAGCTGGCCGCTGGCATCCACAGATGGACGGCGCCGCACCCTGAGTGGCGGCCGAAGACCGAAGAGGTCGAGTCCTACGCCCTCGTGGCGGGTGAGGCGCTGCTGCTGGTGGACCCGCTCGTGCCGCCAGAGGGCGACGAGCGGCGCGCGACGCTCCTTGCGCAGCTGGAGCTCCTGGCAGCGGCCGCAGCGCGTGTGGAGCTTCTCGTCACGGTCCCGTATCACACGCGCAGCGCGGAGGCGCTGTACGAGCGCTTCGCGCCTCAGCGCCCGACGCGCATCTGGGGTCACGCGCTCGTGCGCAAGCGGCTGCGGCCTGAGACGCCGCTCGAGGTGGTGCCGATGGGCGCCGCCGGTACGGCGGCGCCCATCGCCGGCGCGGCTGAGGCGTACACGATCGGCCGGCCGCGGCGCAGCGAGCACCCGGTGTACGTGCCCTCGCTGCGCGCCGCCGTCTTCGGCGACGCCATCGTCGGCGCGGAGGGCGGCCTCCGCTTCTGGATCCTGAGCAGCGGGACCGGCGCCGACTGGTACAGAGACGTCTTCGCGCCGAGCTTCAGGGCGCTGGCCGAACGGCCGCTCGAGCACGTCCTGGTCACCCACGGGCCGCCGGTGATCGGCGACGGGCAGCGCCAGCTGGCGCTGTGCCTCGCCGCACCGCCGGTACCCATGTACTGACCCGGCGGCATCCGGCGATCGGCCGCCGTCCGCCGCGTCAGTCCGTCGGGTGCTTGTCCTCGCGGCGCTTGCGCCACTCGACGCGCGCGAGGCTGATGAGGAACCACGCCACGCTCGCGAGAGCCGCGAACAGCACGATCCGGTACCCGACCCGCTCCGCCGTCGAGAGGTCGGGCCGGCTGACGAGGAACGAGAACCCGATGATCAGCGCCGCCACGATGAGCGCGTAGGCAAGCCGCGTGAAGCCGGCCTCGAGGCGGTCCATGATGGGTTTGAACTCGGTCGGCCGGATCGAGATGCGGAACTCACCCTCCCCCGCGCGGCGCAACACGCGCGTGAGCTGCAGAGGGAGCGCCTCGAAGAAGCGGCCGTAGGCGCGTCCCGAGCGCAGCGTCTGCTTGAAGAGCTTCTCCGGCCCGAACTGCTGCGGGACGAGCTTCCTCGCGAACGGCTTGGCCGCGTCGACCAGCCGGAACGAAGGGTCGAGCTGCGTGGCGACGCCGTCGACCATGCCCAGCGTCGTGAGCAGCACGGTCAGCTCGGTGGGCAGGTGCAGGCGGTGCTCTCGCATCATCGAGAGGAGGCGTTCCACCATGCGGTCGAGCCCGCCGCCGGTCATCTGCGAGCGCCGGTACTGGCTCATGATCGCCCCCAACTCGATCTCCAGGGAGGCGAGGTTCACGTGCGGCGGCATGCCCGTCATCTGGAGCACGGCTTCGGTGGCGCCGGCGGGGTCGTCGTCGAAGATCGCCAGCAACATGTCGAAGGTCGCGTCGCGGTTGCGCTCGGAGACCGTGGCCACGCGGCCGAAGTCGACGAAGGCGATCCGCCCGCCGTCGAGCGCGAAGATGTTCCCGGCGTGCGGGTCGGCGTGGTAGTAGCCCATCTCGAAGATCATGCGGAAGTAGGCGGCGACGCCGAGCTCCACGACGCGGACGCCGTCGACGCCGTCGACTGGCCCTTCCTCGAGCGCCGTCGCAGGCGTCCCGTGCACGAAGTCCATGGTGAGCACCCGGCTCGAGGTGTGGTCCCAGTAGACGGCCGGGAAGACGATGTCGGTGTCGTCCTCGAAGGCCGCGCGGAAACGGTCCAGGGCGCGGCCTTCATGCGTGTAGTCGAGCTCCGAGCGCAGCACGGCGGCGAACTCGTCGGCCAGCGCCGCCACGTCGTAGTCCTTGCCCCACTGCGTGTGCGCGGCAATACGGTGCGCCTGCTCGATGAGGATGTCGAGGTCCATCTCCATGGTCTCGCTGACCCCGGGGCGCTGCACCTTCACGGCCACCGCGGTGCCGTCCGGCAGCGTCGCGCGGTAGACCTGGCCGATGCTGGCCGCCGCGAGGGGCGTCTCGTCGAAGGTCGCGAACAGCTCGTCGACGGAGCCTCCGAGCTCGCTCTCGATGCGCTCCTTCATCTGCTCCCACGGCAGCGTCGGGACGTCGTCCTGCAGTTTGGCGAGCTCCGCCGCGAGGTCCGGCGTGACCAGGTCACGACGCGTGGCCAGGATCTGCCCGATCTTGATGAACGCCGGCCCCAGCCTCTCGAGAGCGTGACGGACGCGCACCGCCGGCGGGAGGTCCTTCTCCTTGCCGGCAGGTGCGGGCGCCGGCTCTACGGCGTCCGGCGGCACGTGCTCGTCGAACCCGCTTCCCTTGAACGCACTGAGGACGCGTTCTTCCCAGAGCACCTTGGCGATCTCGCGATAGCGCGCGCGGCGGAGCGCGCCGCGACTCTGCGGCGCCTTGTCACCACCCATGGACCCTCCCGTTCACGGCGCGGCGCAGGCCGCGCGTCGACTGTCTACTCAGGGTCCCTGTTCCCCGCCGGGCCGCCGGGCCCTTCCGCCCGGCCCGGCGGCGCCCACTCGCCCGCGCCGACGGCGACGCGATTGCCCCCATCCTCCCGTGCGTGCCGCAAGGCGGTGTCCGCCGGCGCGAGCAGGTCGTTGAGAAACTCGTGGTCGGCGTGGTCGGTGCCGGCAAGGCCGACGCTGGCCGTCACCGTCACGAGCTGGTCGTCCCTGAACACGGCGAGGCCCTCGACGGCCTGCCGCAGCCTGTCGGCGGTCTCCTCGGCCTCTCCTTCCGACAGGTGCGGCAGCAGCATGACGAACTCCTCGCCGCCGAACCGGCCGACGAGGTCGAACGCGCGAAGGATGCGGCGGCAGGCGCCGGCCACGGCGCGGATCACCTCGTCGCCCGCGTCGGAACCGTACAGGTCGTTGACGAGCGAGAAGTGATCGAGGTCGAGCTTGACCAGCCACATGGGGAACCCCTGTCGGCGAGCGCGGGTCATCTCGCGCTCCCCGAGCTCGAGGAAGGCCTTGCGAGTCAGCAGTTCCGTCAGCGGGTCCGTCGTCGCCAGCCGTTCCACTTGGCGGAGCAGTTCGACGCTGCGCGTGACGTCATGGAGGAGGACCGAGTGGCCGAGCACCCGTCCGCCCCGCGTGCGCACTGCGGTGAGCGCCAGCGTGAAGTGGCGCGACTCCGGCAGTTCGCCGCCGGCCGCGTCGCCGGGCAGCGCCATCGAGAGCTCGGCGACCACCGTGTCCGGCGCGCTGTCGTCAGCGTGCCCGATGCTCTCCAGCAGTCCGGGGTGGAAGGCGAGGATCTCCGAGACCGGACGGCCCAGCGCTTCGCCGTCGAGGTCGGGGAACAGGTGCCGCGCGGCGGGATTGAAGTCCACGACGCGGTCGTAGGTGTCGAGCACGATCACGCCGTCCGAGAGCCCGTCGACGACCATGCCGCGTGCCAGCGGTGCGATCTGGAACAGCCGGTACCGGAAGAGCGCGTACGCCACGATCGCGCCGGAGATGCTGACGACGGCCGTGGTGGGGTTCAGGCCGGGCGCCGGCTCCAGGCCGATGACGTACAAGGTGCCGGCGATCACCGGCAGGAGGATGGCGATCATGAGCAGCGCGTACTGACGCCGGTACAGCGAGTGCCGATCCCGCCACCAGGCGTGGGCCAGCAGCACGACGGTCGCGCCGAGAAGCAGGTAGGCGACCGGCATGAAGAACGCCGCCCAGTACCACCCGTAGTCGGGCACGACCACTGCCGGGACCGTCGTGGCGTCGAGCGACGGCGCTCTGCGGAAGATGCCGGCCGGATTGGTCAGGAAGATCGCGACCGATGTCACCAGGAAGGCGCCGAGCGCCGCGGCGGACCAGCGAGGCAGCGGCCCGTGCCCGGTGTAGCGACGCACGACCTCGAACCACACGACGGGCAGCAAGGCGATGCCGATGAACTCGAAGTCCGCCCACCACAGCTTCGCGCCGAGCGACGCGCTCACGATCTCGAAGACGTAGCCGACGGTCCAGATGAGGAACGCTACCAGGGTCGCCGCGAACCACGGCGCGACCGGGTCGGAGCGGCTGCGCCACGTGACGACCAGAAGCGCGAGCAGCACCGCCGCCGACATGACGAGCGGTGAGATGTACAAGGCCATGTGGGGCGTCACGACACCCTCCCGCCGAACGATGACTCTCTCTCCCCACTGCTATCGACCGCACAGGACGAGAAGTGAAGGAAGGGCGCGTGCGGTGGAGGGGACCGCACGCGCCCTGATGGCGCCGGGAGGTGGGGCGCCGGGGCGACCGGCGGGCGGTATGGGGCAGGGACCCGCCGGTCAGAGGAGAGCCGTCAGGTGCGACCGGCCATGGCCAGGACGGGCTCTGCCAGGACCCTCGCGTCGAGATCGGGGACTTCGACCGCAGGCTCCTCGTCGAGCCGGCCGCGGTCCAGCCAGATGCGCCGCGAGGCGCGGCTGGCCACCCAGGTGTCGTGCGTCACGACGATGAGCGTCTGGCCGCGCTCGCGCCAGAGCTGCTCGAGCAGGCCGATGATGTCGTCGCGCGTGCGCTCGTCGAGGTTGCCGGTGGGTTCGTCGGCGAGGATCACGCGGGGGGACCTGACGAGCGCCCGCGCGATCGCGACGCGCTGCTGCTCGCCGCCGCTCAGCTCCGAGGGGATGTGCTTCGCCCGGTCGGCCAGGCCGACGCCGGCGAGAGCCTCCCCGGCCCGGCGGCGGCGCTCGTCGGCGTGGACGCGCCAGGGCACGAGCGCCGTCTCCACGTTCTCCTGGGCCGTCAGCGTGGGGATGAGGTTGAAGCCCTGGAAGATGAAGCCGAACGAGTGGCTCCTGAGCTCCGAGAGGTCGCCCTCCCCCATCTTGGCCAGATCGTGGCCCTCGAACTCGAGCCGGCCGCCCGAGGGCCGGTCCATGGCCCCGAGCATCTGCAGCAGCGTGGTCTTGCCGGAGCCGGTCGATCCCTGGATCGCGAGGAACTCGCCCTCGTCGATCCCCAGGTCGATACCGTCGAGCGCGTTGATCTGCTTGCGGCGCTGCGTGTAACGCTTGGTCACCTCTGTCAGCTGGTACAACATCGTTCTCGTCTCCTTCGGAGATCGGTCAATAGAGTGGACGCCTTCGGTGCTCACTGAGCGGTGCCGCTACGCCGCACCGCTCGTTGACCCGGCTGCGCTGGTCAATCGACCCGGCGGAGGGCGTCGGCAGGACGGAGCCTCGAGGCGCGCCAGCCGCCGAAGGCGCCGGCGATGAGCGCGCCGGCCAGGGCCAGAGCCACCGCGACGCCGATCAGTTGCAGGCTCACGGGCGCCGTCAGGTTCACGGTCACCGCCTGGGCGGCGTCCGCGGCCTGCTGCATCCCGGGAGGCCCGTTCTGCGCCGCGCCGGCCATCGTCGCCTCGAGCGCCGGCGAAAGGGCGGCGATCAGCCTGGCGCCCAGGACGCCCAGCCCGACGCCGATGACGGCGCCGAGGATGCCCTGCACCATGGACTCGCCGAGCACCTGGCCGACGACGCGGCGGCCCTTCCAGCCGAGCGCCTTGAGCGTGCCGAACTCGCGCACGCGGCGGGAGACGGCGGACACGGTCAGCAGGCTGGCCACCGCGAAGGAGGCGATCAGGGCGGCGATCGCCAGCCACTTGCCGAGGCGGTCGGCAAGCGTAGAGGCGCTGGAGAGCGAGCCGCTGACCTGGCTGGCCAGGTCGGATGACGTGGTCACGGTCGCCTTGGGCATGACCTGCTTGATCTCGGCCTTGACGGCGGCGATGTCTTCGGCGCTGTCGGCCTTCACGTAGATCTGGTTGACCTTGCCGGCGTTGTCGCTGAGCTTCTGGGCCCAGCTCAGGGGGATGTAGACATCGGACGAGGTGCTGCCGGCGGGCAGGGCGACGATGCCGACGATGGTGAACTTCTTGCCGTCGATCTTCTTGACGTCTCCAACGGCGAGCGAGTTCTGCTTGGCGTAGGCCCTGGTGACGAGCGCGACCTTCGAGCCGGCGTCGTCACTCGTGAGCGCGCGTCCCGAGCTGATCTGCGCCGAGCTCAGGGGCCCGAGACTGAGGTTCGTCGTGTCCACACCGGAGACCGAGAGCTGCGAGACGTTGATGGGCGCCATCTGCGTCTGGGCCTGGGAGGAAGAGCCGCCCGAGGAGGACTGGGCGCTCGCCGACGGCGCCGCGGCGGTCGAGCCGCCCTGCGCCTGCGCGAACTTCCCGGCCACGTTCATCACCATCATGGTGATGCTGCCGGTGGCGGAGTCGACGCCGTCCAGCGACGCGATCTGCGCGAGCTTCTTCGCGGAGATCGACTGCTGGCCCGGACTCGTCATCACGCGCGAGCGGCTGAACTTCTGCCCCTGTTTGGACTGGTCCGGCGGCTGCATGCCGAACTGCTGCGTCCCGCTCTGGTCCATCTTCTGCTGCTGAGAGACGGTGATGTCGGTGCCGACGCCGTACAGCGACTGCAGGACCTGGTCCTGAGCCTTGCCGACGCCGGCGGCGTACGCGGTCACCGCCACCACGAGGGCGACGCCGACGGCGAGCCCCATGGCGGTGAGCAGCGCCTGGCGATGCCGCCGGCGCAGCTCCCGGAACACGTAGGTGAAGAACATGCTGCCTCCTTCTGCGCGACGGGCGGGACCGGGGGGATTCCGCCGCCCGCCGCATGGCTTTCCTTCCTGGACCGGTTGTATGACGCCGGCATGGGAGGCGGCTGGTGACGGCCTGAGAGATCTCTGAGAGTCGGGGGCCGTCGGCGGGCGCAGCAAGACTACAGGCGGCCTTCAGGGTATTCTCAGGAAGCTCTCAGGAATGGCGGCTACACTCCGCACGGGAGCCAGGGGACACCACACAGGCGGAGGGTCAGCATGATGGAGACACCGGCGGGAGCCACCAGAGTGCTCGTCGTCGACGACGAGCCGAGCATCACCGACCTCGTGTCGATGGCCCTTCGCTACGAACAGTTCGACGTACGCGTGGCGAGCAACGGACGCGAGGCGATCGACAGCGTCGAGAGCTTCTCCCCAGACCTGGCCGTGCTCGACGTCATGATGCCGGGCATCGACGGGTTCGAGGTCGCGCGCCGCCTGCGCAACCAGGGCGCGCAGCTGCCCATCCTCTTCCTCACCGCGAGAGACGCCACCGAGGACAAGGTCCGCGGACTCACGCTCGGCGGCGACGACTACATGACCAAGCCGTTCAGCGTCGAGGAGCTCGTCGCGCGCATCCGCGCGATCCTGCGGCGCGTGCAGCCGGCCGCCGAATCCCAGAGCCGGCTCGCCTTCGCCGACCTGGAGCTCGACGAGGACACGCACGAGGTGTACCGCGCCGGGCGCGAGATCGAGCTCACGGCCACGGAGTTCAAGCTCCTCCGCTACCTGATGCTCAACGCGCGCCACGTGCTCAGCAAGGACCAGATCCTCGACCACGTCTGGAACTACGACTTCGGCGGCAACGCCAACATCGTCGAGACCTATGTGAGCTACCTGCGGCGCAAGGTCGACGCCGAAGGCGCGCCGCTCATCCACACCGTCCGTGGCGTCGGCTACAGCCTGCGCCTGCCGAAGGAGTGACAGCGGCCCCGTGAGCCTGCGTACCCGCCTCCTCGTCGCCGTGCTGGCCTGCGTGGCCGGCGGCCTCCTTGTGGCCGGCGTCGCCACCTACGTCTCGCTGCGCGGATTCCTGCTGGAGCGCGTGGACGCGCAGCTTCAGGACGCCCGCTTCCCGATGGCGTCGGCGCTGACGGACAGCGCCGGCGTCAGCGGCCTGCCGAGCGGCCCCGGCGGCAATCCGGGAGGCGCCAATCTGCCGCCGGGGACCTACGGCCAGCTGCGCGACTCCACCGGCAACATCATCTACGCAGGCACCTTCGACTACGGCCAGACGAACCTGCCGACGCCGGTACTCCCGGCTTCGCTCCCGGTCCCCTCCGGCGCCAATTTCAGGATCTTCACGGCCAAAGCCACGATCGGGTGGCTCCGGCTTCCGTGTGCTCGTCGAGAACGTCCCCGGCGCCGCCCGGGTGCTGGTCGTCGCCATCCCTCTGAACGAGACGCGCCAGACGCTGACCCGTCTGCTGACCATCGAGGCGGTCGTCTCGCTGGTCGTGCTGGCGGCGCTGGCCGCGGCGGCCTGGTGGCTGATCAAACGCGACCTGCGACCGCTCGAGACGATGGCGGTCACGGCCGACGCCATCGCGGCCGGAGACCTGGCGCGGCGCGTGCAGCCGGCCGAGCCGCGGACGGAGGTCGGCCGGCTCGGCCTCAGCCTGAACACCATGCTCAGCCGCATCGAGGAGGCGTTCGCGGAGCGCGCCGCCACCGAGGAGAAGCTGCGGCGCTTCCTCGCCGACGCCTCGCACGAGCTGCGCACGCCGCTCACGAGCATCCGCGGCTACTCCGAGGTGTTCGACCGCGCCAAGGACGATCCCGAAGACCTCGAGCTGGCGATGCGCCGCATCGAGGAGGAGAGCAAGCGCATGGGCGTGATGGTCGAGGAGCTGCTCGTGCTCGCGCGGCTCGGCGAAGGCCGCGAGCCGGAGCGCACGCCCGTGGACCTGGCGCGCGTCGTGGACGACGCCGTGAGCGACGCGCGCGCCTCCGCGCCGGATCGCGACCTCGTGCTCGAGCGTGCAGAGGCCGTGGACGTGCTGGGCGACGACCACCAGCTCCGCCAGGTCGTCGCCAACCTCCTCGGCAACGCTCTGCGCCACACGCCCGCGGAGGCGCAGGTCCGCGTGCGGCTCTCGGCTCGTGACGGCTATGCCACCCTCGACGTCGCCGACGACGGCCCGGGGCTCGAACCGGACGTGGCCGCCAAGGTGTTCGAGCCCTTCTACCGTGCGGACGAATCGCGTGCCCGCCAGACCGGCGGCGCCGGCCTCGGCCTCGCCATCGTCGCCGCCATCGTGGAAGCTCACGGCGGCACGGTGCGGCTCGCCACGGCCCCCGGCGCCGGCGCCACGTTCACGGTGACGCTGCCGCTGGTCGGCGCGCAGGCGCAGCCTGCAGTCGACTAGGGGACCGCGCCGCGCGCACACTCCCCGGCATCAGGGCCTGACGGCCTGCGCCAGCTCCTCGAACCGCTTCGCCTGGTCGGCCTGCACGGTGTGCGCCGAGTACCGCGCCAGCTCGTAGAGACCGGCGAGGTCGGCCACGGGCGGAGGCGCCTCCATCGTCGCTACGCACGAGACGAGGTAGTCACGCACGGTCACGCCGGGCGGCCGGGCTCGTCCGGAAGCCTCCAGGCGCCGTTCGAGCTGGGCGTACCGCAGGCGGATCAGCTCCCCGGGGGAGCGAGCCTCCCGGCGGCCGAGCCCGGAGAACCGGCGACGGAGCCGCCGCCCCAGCCCGGCCGCGGCGGCTCCCGCCGCGCCTCTGAGCGAGCCGAGCGTCTCCCGCTCTTCCACGACCGCCTCGTCGGGGGCGGCCTTGCGGCGCAGACGGCGTAGAGCGTAGACGACGACCGCCAGCGATCCGGCCACGGCCACTACGGCAGCAGCCAGCGTCAGGACCAACCTTGTGGTCGATGACCCGGCTGCGGCCTTCTGGTACGGCGGCACGACCACCCTCACTCGCGTGCCCGAGGGTGGTTCGAGCTCGAGGTGCGGCGCCCTCACGTGGATCAGGTCGAGGAGCCACTGCAGCGCCCTGATCAGCCCCGCCCCGGCCCACGCCAGCGCGTACGCGATCGCATCGAGGGCGGCGGCGAGGACCCCGGCGAGCGCACCGAGCAACCAGCGCAGCACGTCGATGTCGAGCAGTTGGCTCACCAGCGCGGCGACGGCGACGACGCACAGCGCCGCACCCGTGACCGCGAGCAGCCACGGCCACGACGGCAGCCGGTCGGCCTCGGCCACGAGGTCGGTGAGCGCCAGGTACCGCATCACGGCGACGAGCAGCACTCCCGCCAGCAGCGCGGCGACGACCGCCGCGGTCGCCCACCCGGGCGTCGAGCCGGCTGCGGCGGCGAAGACGAGCACGGCGCACAGCAGGACGAACGTCCTGACCGCTCGCCGCACGGCGCCCTCCGGCGACGGCTCCTCGCCGCCGAGCCGGATGCCGAGAACGGCGAGAAGGCCCACGAACAGGACGTCACGCACGACCTGCCAGAGGATGTAGTCGTGCGCCCATGCCCGTCCTGCTGCGAGCAGGACGACGATCGCCGCGGCGACGAGGACCGCGGCGGCCACCCTGCCGGCGCGGTCGCGACCGGCGGAGGCGCCGGTCCACTCCGCGATGACGGCGGCCGCGGCAGCCGTCGCCACGGCGAAGACGCTGAGGAGCGCCCAGGAGGACCCGGTCAGCGCCGCCGCGACGGCGCCGCACCAGATGCCCTCGAGGGCGGCGCCGAGCGCCAGCCCGATGCCCTCAAGCGCGGAGCGCGAGCGCATCGGCGGTCCTCCAGTCGAAGTCACCCGGGATCACGAAGTCGGCGGCCCGGGCCTCCGACGCCCTCGGCTCGCCGACGAACACGACGGTCGTCGGCCGCTCGGCGCGCAACTGCGCGAGCAGCCGGAGGACCGCGGGCCGGAGCCTCGCCGTGACGAGCACGCAGTCCGCACCGCCGCTCTCGTCCGCCAGCTCGTCGGAGAGGACGGAGCCGTAGTCGCGGACGGTGAAAGGGCGCAGCCGCGCGAGCGCCTCCAGCAGGTCCGGCAGGGCGCCGTGGGCCGGCGCCAGGTCCACGGCGTGCAGCTCCTGTGACAGCGAGGCATTCGACGCCAGCCCGACCGCGTAGCCCCGGGTCGCGAACGCCGCCGCCAGAGACGCACTGACCACGCAGAGGAGCTCCATGAGGTCCGCGTCGATGGCCTCCCACGACTTGAACAGGGACCCCACGTCGAGGAGCAGCCGGACGGCCGCCGTGGAGGTGGGGTCGAACTCGTTCGTGTGGAGGACCCCCGTCCGGGCGGTCGCGCGCCAGTTCACGGCGTTCACAGGATCGCCGGGCCGGTACGGGCGCGTGCCGCGCAGGGCCGTAGGGTCGACGGCGAGAGAGCGGGCGGCGGCCTCGTCGACGAGCGGCCGCCCCGTCAGCAGGCCGATGCCGGGCACGTCGAGGACTCTGGGCAGCACCGTGAACTCCTGCCGCGCCTCGAGCGTCCGGGAGACGCCGGCGATCCCGAAGGGGTCGCCGGCCTCCAGGTCGACCGGACCCAGACGGTGGACCCCCCGCTCCAGGCAGCGCACGCGGTAGTGGCGGCGCAGACGCTCGTACCAGCGGACGGAGACGGTCTGGACGAGCTCCTGCCGCCCCAGGAGCGCGACCTGCCGCAACCCGAACCCGATGGGCTCCAGCCCCGCGGGCCACGCGTCGCGGACGCGCATCCAGACGAGGGGGAGCAGCTTCTCGTTGCTGACGCTCATGGTGATCTCGAGCTCTCCGCCCCAGGTGACCACGCGCCGGGAGAGGCTCCGGTCGAACGTGAAGCCCGTGAACAGCCGGCGCCGCGTCACGGTGAGGAGGGCCGCGATGGCCGCCGCCGTCAGCGTGGCGAAGGCGAGAGCGGCGGAGTGCAGGAGCGTGGAGCCCACGAGCCCCGCGAGACACGCCCAGAGGATGGTCCTCAGCCGCACGTGCGCCTCCGGCTCACGACGCGGCCGGCGCGTCCCCTTCGGCCTCCGCCGGCACCGGCACCGCGGCCGCGACTTCGCCGAGGACGTCTTCCGCCGAGCGCCCGTCGACAAGCGCGTCGCGGGCGAGCAGCAACCGGTGCGCGAGGACCGGCGCAGTGAGCTCCTGCACGTCGTCGGGGGTCGTGAAGTCGCGACCGGCGAGGGCCGCGGCGGCCTGCGCGGCGTGCTGCAGCGCGAGCGAGGCGCGCGGGCTCGCGCCGAGCCTCAGCAACGGGGACTCTCGCGTCGCTCTGGCGAGCGCCACGATGTAGCCGGCGACGTCGGCGGAGACGTGGACGGCACGTACCTCGGCGCGAACGGCGCGCAGATCGTCCGCACCCACGACGGCGCGCACCTCGGCGAGCGGGTCCCCGCTACGGAACCGCTCGAGCATGCGCGCCTCGTCCTCCGCCCCCGGGTACCCCATGCGCAGGCAGAGAAGGAACCGGTCGACCTGCGCCTCGGGCAGTGGGAACGTCCCTTTCAGCTCCACCGGGTTCTGCGTGGCCAGCACCGTGAACGGCTGCGGCAACGCGTGCGTCGTGCCGTCCACGGTGACGCCCCGCTCCTCCATCGCCTCGAGGAACGCCGACTGCGCCCGGGGCGTCGCCCGGTTGATCTCGTCCGCGAGGACGACGTTGGCGAACAGCGGCCCCGGGCGGAACTCGAACTCCCCGGACTTCTGGTCGAAGACCAGCGAGCCGGTGACGTCGGCGGGGAGAAGGTCGGGCGTGCACTGGATCCGCGAGAACGCAAGACCAAGTGCCGCGGACACCGTGCGGACGAGCAGCGTCTTGGCCACGCCGGGCACGTCGTCGAGGAGCACGTGCCCGTCGGCGAGCAGTGCGACGATGAGAAGGCGCGTCTGGTCGGCCTTGCCGACGACCACGCGCCCTACCTGTTCCTCCATGGCGCGCCCGAACTCGGCGGCGGTCATCCCCGCTCCGGACGCACCAGCTTCACGTTCCACGGCCGACCTCCGACGATGGTTGTTCGTACGACTCTACACGGGCCGGCGGTGGCGGGCGAGGTCGAGGCCGGGCTCGGCACCGCTCCTGCGGCAGGAAGCGGCGGCATCCGCGACGTACCCCACGGGTAAGACATCCAGGATGGATGCCGCGCGGCTGGATCCGAGTCCGCGAGGGGCAGACCAGGGAACTCCGAGGAGGCACCTCATGACACAGGGCCCAGGCTCACAGAACTCGAGTGGCGGCAACGGCTTTCTGATCGGCGGCGGCATCCTGCTCGTGCTGCTGCTGCTGTTCATCTTCCAGAACACGGCCGACACCACGTTCAAGTACCTGTTCTGGGACTTCACGCTGCCGCTCTGGCTCGGACTGCTGATCACCGCCGTCGTGGCGTTCGTGGTCGGGCAGTTCGCGCTGATGTGGCGGCGCCACAAGCGCCGCCAGGCGCGGCGCGACGCGAGGTAGTCCGGCGGCAGGCGTCGCGCCTGCAGACACCGGACGGCGCGGGGCGCCGGCGGGGCCGCGCAGCGGCTCCTCCGGCGCCCCGTCCGTATTGAGCAACGTCAAGACTGGACGGCGTTTTCCGGTGGTACCATTCCGCTCAGAGATAATCCCAACCAATGGAGTCGGGTATGAGCGCCGAGACACACGGGATCACCATCACCCCCAAGACCACCATCCACACGCTGCTCAAGGAGTATCCGTTCCTGCTGGACTTCCTGGCGGAGTATCACCCGGAGTTCAAGAAGCTCACGAACCCGGTGCTGCGCCGCACCGTCGGGCGCATGGCCACCCTGGACACGGTGGCGGAGCAGGCCAACGTGCCGCTCAACCGGCTCACCGACGACATCGCGACTGAGATCGAGCGCCAGACGGGCACGCGGCCCCCGATCGCCGATGTCGCCGACGCGCAGACCATCGACCCGGCCCGGCTCGAGGCGCTCCACGCGATCGTCAAGGACCTGCACGCCGGCAAGTCCGTCGAGGAGGTCAAGCCGCGCTTCGAGGAGCTCATCCAGGACGTGGAGGCGACCGAGATCGCCGCCATGGAGCAGAAGCTCATCGAGGACGGCGTCCCCGACACCGAGGTCAAGCGTCTCTGCGACGTGCACGTGCAGGTGTTCGCCGACGCGCTCGAGGGCCACGAGGCGGTCAGCGCGCCGGCCGGCCACCCGATGGACACCTTCCAGCGCGAGAACCAGGCGCTGCTGCAGGTCACGGCGTCGCTGCGCAAGGTCGCCGGGGCCATCGGAGAGCCGCCGGATGATGCCGCGTGGGCGCGCCTCAGGGGCGCACTCGGCGACACCGTGGAGCGGCTCGCCGAGATCGACAAGCATTACCTGCGCAAGGAGAACCAGCTCTTCCCCTTCCTCGAGGACCACGGCGTGGAGGGTCCCAGCAAAGTGATGTGGGCGATCCACGACGACATCCGCGCGCTGATCAAACAGGCGCGGCAGACGATCGCCGACGACGACGCGGGGCTCGCGGTGAGCACCTGCCTCGCGCTCGCCAAGATGGCCGACGACATGGTGACCAAAGAGGAGCAGGTGCTGCACCCGATGGCCATGGACACGCTCAGCGATGCCGAGTGGGTGCAGATCCGCGCCGGCGAGCGCGACATCGGCTACGCCTTCCTCGACGGCGTGCCCGAGTGGCCGGCCTCGGCGAAGGCCGACCGCGCCGGCGCCGCGGTCGCGGACGACCAGGCCGGAGCGGCTTCGCCCGCCGGCCTCCTCGCCCTGAACACCGGCGGCCTCAGCCTCGACGAGCTCAACCTGGTGCTCGGCGTCCTCCCCATCGACTTCCAGTACGTGGACGAGCACGACCGGGTGCGCTTCTACAGCGAGGGGCACCGGATCTTCCCGCGCAGCCCGGGCGTGATCGGGCGCAAGGTGCAGAACTGCCACCCGCCGGCCAGCGTGCACAAGGTGCAGCAGATCATCGACGCGTTCCGCGCCGGCGACAAGGACGACGCCGAATTCTGGATCGACATCCAGGGCAAGTTCCTGCACATCCGCTACTTCGCGGTGCGCGACGAGGCCAGGGCGTATCGGGGCGTCGTCGAGACCGTGCAGGACGTGACGGGGATCCGCGCCCTGGAGGGCCAGCGCCGGCTGCTGGACTGGTAGAGCCGGAGCGCGCCGGCCCGCCTCGAGGTCCCCATGGGATAGCATGGGCGCTCAGGCAATGACTCCGAGAGGTGGTCCCGACGATGCTGTGGAAGCGTGGCAGTCTCACTCCCGAGCTGGCGGACCTCGTGTTCACGTTCCTTCCGCTCGATCTCAGCGTCGCCGACGAGAACGACATCCTTGTGTTCTGGAAGGGCGCGACCTACAAGACCTGCGACGCGCGCTACATCGGCCGCGACGTCCGCGACTGTCATCCCGAGCAGAGCCTGGCGTGTCTCGAGGAGATCCTGGGGGAGTTCAAGGCCGGCACCAAAGACGTGGCCGAGGGCTGGGAGCAGAAGGGCGAGACGGTGAAGCGCACGCGGTACTTCGCCCTGCGCGACGGCGACGGCGCCTACAAGGGCATCCTCGAAGTGAACGAAGACGTGACCAGCGCCCGCGCGCTCGAGGGAGACCAGGCTCTCCCCGGCTGGTGATGCGGGCGTGAACAAGGAGTCGACGAGATGACGTACATCGTGGCCGCTACCGGCGCCTCAGCCTGGCTGCTGCTCATCGGCGCCGCCATCGCCGGCGTCGCCTTCGGCATGATGCTCAACACCACGATCAACGGGCGCAAGAAGAAGAAGTAGCTCGGGCGGCGGCGCGGGTGGCGCTCGCGAGGGGTGCGCCTGCGGCCCCTCCCCGGCTTGCCTGCGGCGGCTAATCGACCCGGGAGAACGCTCCGCTGCGCCCGTCGAACGAGAGGCTCGTGAGCTTCACGGCGCGAGCGCGGCCGCCGTGCACGTCGAACACGGCGGCCGTCCCCGAGGCGGTGTCCCGCCAGATGTCGGCGCTCCACGGCACGTAGCGCAGCGTCACTCCGCGGCCGAGCCGCACCGAGAGGCCGTCGCCGGGTCCCCGGCGGACCGTCACCCTGCCGTAGTACCTGTTCTCGTAGACGCCGGCGTACACGCGCCGCTGCCGCGGCGCCGGCGCGCCGGCCGGCGCCTCCGCCGGCAGCTCGAGGCCGCGGGCTCCGGTGACGTCTTCGGCGGCGCCGGTCGCCGTCGGCCCGCCGGCCGCAGGGACGGACCGTGCGGCGGCCTGCTCGATGGTGAGCCAGTCGTCCTGGGCGGCGCCGAGCGCGGCGAGGTCGATGAGCGTCTTGCCGAGCGCCCGCCCCAGCGCCGCTCCCTCGGGGTACGCGTTGGCGAGCACGATCACGGCGACGCCGTCGTCGGGCACGAGGTAGACCGCGGCGCTCGAGCCGCTCGCGAGGCCGCCTTCGGCGCTCGCGACCAGCCGGCCGTCGAAGCTCGACAGGACCCAGCCCAGGCCGGCGGCCTGCGGACCCGACGCCCCGGCGTCCATGGCGGTCGTCGGCTTCAGAGCTTGGCCGAGCACGCCGGAAGGCGCCACCCGCGCGCCGGCGAGCGCCCCGCCGTTCAGCTGCAGGCGCGCGAACGTGATCAGCTGGCTCAGGCTCGAGCTGACGCCGAGGGACGGCGCGAAGACCGTCTCGTCCTGCGGGTCCTGCGGCACCATCGACCCATCCACCGCTCGGTGCGGCGTCGCCTTGTCGAGCGCCGTGACGAAGCTCCGATAGCCGGTCACCGTGCCGTCGTCGCCGATGGGGTCGAGCACGAACTCGCGCAGCAGGCGGGCCCACGAGTCTCCGGTCGCGCGTTCGGCGGCGACGGCCGCCGCCGTCACGAGAGCCTCCTGCGGAGCGTACCCGGCGCGAAAGCCCGTCGCCGGGGACAGGTAGCGCAGCCGCCGCAGCACCTCGGCGCGGCTGTAGCCGAAGGCGCGCAGCTCGCTGCCGGCGTACGCCGGCAGACCGCTGCGCGCCGCGGTCAGGTCGCGGAACGTGACCTCGCGGGAGGCCCAGCGATCGCTCATGCGGAATCCCGGCCAGACGCGCCGCACCGGCTCGTCCCAGCTCATCTCGCCCTCACCGGCGAGCGCCGCCAGGAGGGTCGTGGTGTAGGCCTGTGAGACCCCGCCGAGCTGGAACAGCGTGTCGTCGTCCACCTGGTCCGGGCGGCCCAGCTCGCGCAGGCCGAAGCAGCGCGTGTACATGGTCGTGTCGCCGGCCACGACGGCCACCGCCGCGCCGGGGACGCCGCTGCGCGCCACCATGCTGGAGGCGAGCTGGTCGAACGCCGGCAGCGCGCGCCGGACGGCGGCGGCGGCCGCGACGCGCCGCGCGGCGGCCGCGAGCGCGGCCGCGCGGCGTCCGGTCGGAGCAGGGACCAGCGGTGCGCCGCCGGCCTCGGGAGCCGGCGCGGCCGACGGTGGCGCTAGAGGCGTCCCGGACGGCTGGACCGACGGACTGGGCGACGGCAGGGGCGAAGGAGTCGCCGACGACGAGACCGTCGGGGACGCCGGCGCCGAGGCGACCATCGTCTCAGCACGGGTCGGCGACGGCGACGGCCCAGCGGCCACGCGGATGCCGCAGCCGGCGAGCAGCGTCGCCGCGCCGGCCGCCGCGAGCACACTCGCGCGCCACCTGGGTCTCACGTACCGCCTCCTCTGAGCTCGCCCTCTTCTTCGCCGCGGCGAGCCTCATACCCCCTCTCCCGAGGCCGGGTGTAGACTGCCCAGCACGAGGGGTCGAGGAGACGGGTGACGATGGACGGCTGCACGGCCACAGGTCGCCGGCGCTGCGCGCGCGGCGCCGGCGACGACGAGGGCGCCACGCGATGACGCCGCACGTCGAAGACCGGGATCGCCAGGACCTCGAGACCTGCCTCAACGACATCGACGAGACCCTCACCGAGCTCATGACGGGCACCGTGCGGTACGTGAGCGAGGCGACGTGTGCGCCGGTAGCCCTCCCGCTGACCCACACCGTCAACCGCTTGATCCGGCTCATCGAGGAGATCGCCGTCTTCCTCCTCCCACTCAGCCGCGGGGAGCTCTCGTCGCCGCTGCCCTCCCCGGAGAACGTCATGGCCGTGCCGCTGGTGGAGATGCACGCGCGACTCAGCCAGCTCACGCGCCAGACCCAGGAGATCGCCCGCGGCGACTACTCGCAGCGCATCGACTTCATGGGCGAGTTCTCCGAGGCGTTCAACTCCATGGTCGTGCTCCTCGAAGAACGCGAGCGCAGGCTGACCGACGAGATCGCGCGGCGCAAGCAGGCCGAGGACGACCTGCAGCGCGAGCGCGACCTGCTGGTGGCCGGGCCGGTCGTGACGTTCCGCTGGGGTGTGGACGACGAGGGCACCGTCGAGTACGTCTCGCCGAACATCAGCGCCTACGGCTACACCCAGGAGGAGTTCACCAGCGGCAAGCGCGTGTACGCCAGCATCGTCGACCCCGCCGACATCGGCTGGATCAGCGAAGAAGGCAACGACAAGTCCCGCACCGGACTCGAGACCTGGGTCCAGGAGTACCGCATCCTGGACGCCGATGGCGACACGCACTGGATCCGCGATTTCACGCACGCGGTGCGCGACGACGCGGGCGCCGTGACGGCCTTCGAGGGCTACATCATCGACGTCACGCAGCAGAAGGCCGCTGAGGCCGCCCTCCGACAGCGCGAGGAGCAGCTGCGCATGCTCTCGCTGTCGGACGAGCTCACCGGTCTCTACAACCGCCGCGGCCTCTTCGCGCTCGGAGAGCACACGATGCGCATCACCCGCCGGCGCGGCCGGAGGCTCGGGGCCATCTACGTCGACGTCGACGGCCTCAAGACGATCAACGACCGGTTCGGCCATGCGCAGGGCGACGAGGCCCTGCGCACCGTCGCCGACGTCATCCGCGCCAGCGTCCGCGAGTCGGACGTGGTGGGACGCGTCGGCGGCGACGAGTTCGTCGTCCTGGCCGAGGACGACCCAGACGTGACCCGGGAGCTCGTGACGCGTGTGCATCGCCGTCTCGAGCGCGCCAACGACACGTCGGGACGGCCGTTCCGCCTCTCGCTGACCATCGGCGCGGTCGACTGGGAGCCGGGAGAGCCTGTCACGCTGCAGGAATTGATCGAACGCGCCAGCCAGCGCATGTTCGACGACAAGCGGGCCAAGCGGCGCTGACCGCCGGCGGCCCGGGGCTGGAGGGACCATGACGCAGACCAAGCCGATCTCCGACACCGGCGCGAGCGACACGTCGGCCGCGCCGGCCGCACCCCCGCGGGACCAGTGGTCGCCGCGCGTGAGCGCGGCGATGCTCGCGCGCCTCGCGGCGCGCGCCGCCGTCGCCGCGCCGACCGAACAGACGGAGGTCGAGGCGCCGCTCACCGGCGAGGTGCTCGCCGAGGTGCCCAAGGGCCGCCCGGCCGACATCGAGGCTGCCTGCGCGGCCGCGCGCGAGGCGCAACGCACGTGGGCGCGCCGCAGCGCCGAGGAGCGCGTCGCCGTGCTCCTGCGGTTCCACGACCTCGTGCTCGCCAACGCGCAGGAGATCCTCGACGTCATCCAGCTCGAGAGCGGCAAGGCGCGCATCCACGCATTCGAGGAGGTCCTGGACGTCGCCATCCAGGCGCGCTACTACGGGCACACGGCGCCGGGGTTCCTGCGGCCGCGGCGCGCGCAGGGCGCGCTGCCCGTGCTCACGTCGGCGCGCGTCCACCACCGCCCCCGCGGCGTCATCGGCGTCATCGCGCCGTGGAACTACCCGTTCACTCTGGCCATCGGCGACGCCCTGCCTGCGCTGGTCGCCGGCAACGGCGTGGTGCTCAAGCCGGACGCGCTCACGCCGTTCAGCGGCCTGTGGGCGGCCGGTCTGCTGGAGGAGGCGGGGCTGCCCGCCGGCCTCCTCCAGGTGGTCACCGGCCGTGGCGCCGAGCTCGGCACTCCGCTCATCGACGGCGCCGACTTCCTCATGTTCACCGGGTCCACGGCGACGGGCCGCAAGGTCGCGGCGCAGTGCGGCGAGCGTCTCATGAGCTGCGCCATGGAACTCGGCGGCAAGAACGCGCTGCTGGTGCTCCCCGACGCGCCCCTCTGGCGCGCCGTGCCCGGGGCCGTGCAGGGCATCACCTCCAACGGCGGCCAGCTGTGCATCAGCATCGAGCGCGTCTACGTGCACGACGCCGTCTACGACGCCTTCGTGCCGCGCCTCGCCGAACGGCTCAAGGCGCTGCGGCTCGGCCCGAGCCTCACCTACGCGGACGACATGGGCTCGCTGACCAGCGCCGACCAGCTGGCCAAGGTGGCGGCGCACGTGGACGACGCCGTGAGCAAGGGAGCCGAGGTGCTGGCGGGCGGCAGGGCCCGCCCCGACCTCGGCCCGTACTTCTACGAGCCGACGCTCCTGGCCGGCGTGACCGAGGACATGGAGCTGTGCCGCGCCGAGACCTTCGGCCCCGTCGCGGCCGTCCACCGCTGCTCCTCGGTCGACGAGATGGTGGAGCGCGCCAACGACAGCGAGTACGGCCTCAACGCCAGCGTCTGGACGCGCGACGTCGGGGCCGGGCGCGAGATCGCCGGCCGCATCGAGGCCGGGACGGTCAATGTGAACGAGGCGTACGCCGCGACCTGGGCTTCGGCGGCCCCGATGGGCGGCTGGAAGCAGAGCGGCCTCGGCCGCCGTCACGGCCGGCACGGCCTGCTGAAGTACACGTCGTCGCAGACGGTAGCGGCGGAGCACCTGCTGAACATCGGCACGCCGCCGTTCCTCGGCAACGGCCAGTACGCAGCCGTCATGACGCAGGCCGTCCGCCTGCTCAAGCACGTTCCCGGCATCAAGTGAGGAGGCGCAGGTGACCGCGATCCACAACAAGCACGTCCTCGTCACCGGCGGCGCCTCGGGCATCGGCCGCCTCCTGGTGCTCGGCTGCGCCTCGCTGGGCGCGTCCGTCACGATCTGGGACCTCGACGTCGACGGCGCGGCGCGCGTAGCCGAGGAGGCCTCCGAGCTCGGAGCTTCCGGGGCGCACGCGTTCGCCTGCGACGTGGGCGACCGCGAGCAGGTGTACGCGCGCGCCGACGAGGTGCGTGCCACGGCCGGCGACGTCGACGTGCTCGTGAACAACGCCGGCATCGTGAGCGGCCGGCCGCTGCTCGAGCTCCCCGACGAACACATCGAGCGGACCTTCGCCGTCAACACGCTGGCGCTCTACTGGACGACCAAGGCCTTCCTGCCGGCGATGAAGACCCGCGGGAGCGGCCACATCGTGACCGTGGCCTCCGCCGCGGGCCTGATCGGCACCGCCCGCGAGACGGACTACGCGGCGAGCAAGTTCGCGGCCGTCGGGTTCAACGAGGCGCTGCGGCAGGAGCTGCGGCGCAGCGGCTCGGGCGTCCGCACGACCGTGGTCTGCCCGTACTACATCGACACGGGCATGTTCAAGGGCGTGAAGACGCGATTCCCCCTCCTGCTCCCGTTGCTGAAGGAGCAGGACGTCGCCGACCGCGTCCTCAAGGCCATCCAGCGCGACCAGCCGCAGGTGCAGATGCCGTTCATGGTCAGCACTCTGCCGGCCATGCGGTTGCTCCCGGTGTGGGCGTTCGACCAGCTCACGGACTTCTTCGGGCTTAACAACGCGATGGACGCGTTCACGGGGCGGGCGCCGACGGACGACGCCTGAGAAGCGAGACTAGAGCCTGAACTCGTGCCGGCAGTAGGTGTCGCCGGAGCTCAGGGCATGCGTCTGGCTGTGCACGGACGAGTCGACGCCGAGCATGCCGCAGAGCATGCTGCGGTCGAAGGCGCAGACGACCTCCGGGAACTCCTGGGAGAGCTCGCGGTACACGCAGTTGTGGACCTCGATGACGGTCTCGCCGTTGCCGTTGGACGAGAGCGAGGCTCCGTAGCCGGAGAGGTCCATCCAGTCCATGACCGCGCGCGTCGAGAGCGTGGCTTGGCCTTGGGCGCCGTCGCCGACGACCTCCTCGGCGATCTCTTCGCCGTAGGCGCGGCCCAGGGCCGTGGCCGTCGCCGTCGCCACGTCGGGCTCCATGGACTCGTGGACGAGCTTGAGGAGCAGCCGCGCCAGACGCTCGTAGCGGCGCGGCGGCAGCATGACCTCGAGGCGGGTGTCGGTGATCGCGTAGATCTTGGCCGGCCGGCCGCCGCCGGGACGGCGGCGGGTGGACGTGGAGACGAGCCCGAGCTCGCTGAGCTTCTCCAGGTGTGCGCGCGCCACGGTGCGGTGCAGGCCGAACACCTCGGCCACCTCGCTCGCCGACTGCGGTGTCTCGCAGCTGCGAAGATGGCGGTAGATGTTGCGCCGGGTGGGATCGCCGAAGACGTCGGCGAGCCGCCCCAGGTACAGGCCATCCTTGTCGTACGAAGTCTCCACGAAAGCGACAGTATCGCACTTCGCATCACAAGCCAAGGCTTGTGATGGTAGTGAGGCACACAATAGAGACTTCACCCTAGACACGTGGACGTTATGGATGCCTCCGCCACGGATAAGCAGCACTCACCGGCCCTTCGGGCCGCGAAGCACAGCAGAGAGGAGCAGCGATGATCAAGGTGAGGACGTTCGCCACGCCGATCAAGATGTTCGCCACCATGCGCGAGCTGAACGACCTGGACGCACAGGTGGCTGCGTTCCTGCAGGAGGAGGGCGCCGACAAGGTGTTCTCGATGAGCGACAGCACGACCGTCGGCGAGAGCAGCGAGACGATCGGTCTCATCCGCGCCGTCGCCTACCGGGTACCGGACTGAGCGTGGGCCGGGACACCCGCCCAGCAAGGGGGTCGACCTGAGCGCGACACAGGACATCGCCATGGTCCGCGAGGCGCTTCGTCTGGAGCGTGAGGCGACGGCGAGGTACACCGAGCACCCCGCCGCTTCGTCTGACCCGCGCCTCGTGACCTACTGGGAGTCGCTACGCCGCAACGAGGCCGGGCACCGTCACCTCCTGGAGGCCTGGCTGCGCGCGCGGGGCGAGGACCCGGACCGCGACGAGGCCGTCGCGGGAGCCTTCGCCACCGGCGCACCGGCCGCCGGCGACGTCGGGCGGCACCCGCTGCCGCCGGCGGCGGACGGTGTCCGCGGCCGCGCCGCCGACGTGGCCGCCCTCCGAGCAGACTACGACTTCGAAGATGAGGCCGTCACGATCTACGGCCACTTCGCCTACCAGGCGGAGGACCACGAGCTCATGGAGCTGTTCAAGGAGCTCGCGCGCGGCGAGGCGGGGCACCGCAACGGCCTGCGCCGGACCCTCAGGACCGTCGAAGACCCGGCGACTCCCGTGATACTCTTCTGCCCGCTCTGCGGGTGGCAGGTCGACTTCGGACCGGACCCCGCGGAGGGCACCGAGGGCAAGTGCCCCGTGTGCCCCGGACGATTCGCGCTGCGTCTGGACGAGAGCGGCGACTGGACCCTGGAGAGGCTGGCACCCTGAGATGAGCGACCCCATCCCGCCGGAGGCACGAGCCGCCAACCTCGCGCTCTGGAACCGCTGGACCGGCGTGCACGAGAAGAGCGACTTCTACGACGTCGAGGGCTTCAAGGCCGGCGCGACGTCGCTCTGGCCGCTCGAGCTCGAGGAGCTCGGACCGTTCGTGCGCGAAGGCACGACGCTGCTGCACCTGCAGTGCCACTTCGGCCTCGACACGATGAGCTGGGCGCGCCTGGGCGCCGAGGTCGTCGGGCTGGACCTCAGCGACGAGGCGATCGCCCTGGCGCGGCGCCTGGCCGACGAAGTCGGCCTGACCGACCGCGCCGAGTTCATCTGCTCCGACCTCTACGACGCCGACGCCCACCTGGGCGACCGGCGCTTCGACGTCGTCTTCGTCAGCTGGGGCGCCATCAACTGGCTGCCCGACCTCGATCGCTGGGCGGCGATCGTCGCCCGCCACCTGCGGCCCGGCGGCACTCTCTACGTCGCCGAGATGCATCCGTTCGCCGAGACGATCGACGACGAGGCGCCCAAGGGCGTCCTTCGCGTGCGGTACCCGTACTTCAACGATCCCGCCAAGCCGGCCGTGGACGCCGTCCACGGATCGTACGCCGATCCCGACGCCGACACGAAGGGACTGGTCGCGTACTACTGGCAGCACGACTTCGCCGAGATCCTCGGTGCCCTCACGGGCGCCGGCCTGCGCATCGAGCACCTGCACGAGTTCCCCTTCTCCCCCGCACCGTTCTTCGACTGGATGGTGCAGGACGAGGACCACTGGTGGTGGCTGCCGGCCGACGGGGGCGGGTACCGCAAGGACCTGCCGTTCACGTTCTCGCTGCGCGCCACCAGGTCCGCGGACGGGGAGACCTGAGATGCTGGACGACTTCCTCAAGGCCAACCTTCAGAGCTGGGACGAGGCCGTCGGCCTGCACGTCGGCTCGGAGTTGTACGACGTCGCCGGCTTCAAGGCGGGCAAGACGTCGCTGAGCGAGATCGAGCTCGGCGAGCTCGGCCCGCTCGTCGGTGACGGCACCACGCTGCTGCACCTGCAGTGCCACTTCGGCCTCGACACGCTGAGCTGGGCGCGCCGGGGCGCCGTCGTCACCGGCGTCGACTTCTCGGGCGAGGGGATCAGGACGGCGCGCTCGCTGGCCCGCGAAGTGGGCCTCACCAGGCGCGCCACGTTCGTGCAGAGCGACGTCGAGAGCCTGCCGGACCAGCTGTCCGGCTCCTTCGACGTCGTCTTCACCTCGTGGGGCGCGCTCATCTGGCTCGGCGACCTCGAGCGGTGGGCCGAGGTCATCGACCACTTCCTGAAGCCCGGGGGGACCCTGTACGTCGCGGAATTCCACCCCTACGCGTTCCTGCTCGCCGACGACGCCACTCCGGAGTCGCTGCGCATCGGCTACCCGTACTTCATGCACGGTGTGCCGCAGCGCTTCGACGAGGACGGCGACTACGCAGTCCCGGACGCGAAGCCCAAGCACACCGTGACCTTCGAGTGGCTGCACGGCTTCGCCGAGATCATCGACCCGCTGCTGCGCCGGGGCCTCCGCCTCGACTTCCTCCACGAGTTGCCGTACACCGTGCCCGGCCTCCCGTTCGAGTTCCTGGAGAAGGACGATCGCGGTCTGCTGCGGGTGAAGGGGCGCCACGACGACTTCCCCCTCACCTTCACGCTCAAGATGACCAAGGAGGACCGATGACGGCGCCCGCGAGCGACGGCGGACCGGCGGACGACCGCGCCGGAGGACCGACGGACGCCGCGCCGGCGGCGGCAAGCCGCTCCTCCTCGGCGACGAGGACCTCCTCGGGATCCTGGAGGAGGCGATCGCCGACGAGCGCGCCGCCCAGGAGAAGTACCGGCGCGGCCTCGAGCGCTGCGCCGACCCGGCGGCCTGCGAGATGTTCGAGCAGCTGCTGCGTGAGGAGCGCGCCCACGAGAGGGTCCTGGAGGCGCGCTACATCGAGGTCAAGAAGCGGATCGGGCTCCACGGCGCCGGCCGGGGCTGAGCCCGGGCGGCCGGACCCGAGCCTGCGGACCACCCCCCGGGCCGCCCCCAGGGCCGCAACAGTTCTTAATACGCCACGACCGCCACAGGTCTTGACCACTCCCGGAACGCGGCGTACTCTTTTGGTGCGCTTTCACAGTCAAAACCAGTGAACGCGTGTCCCGTCAGGGGGACAAAGGCCGGTGCTATCCCACCAGCACCGAGGCCCCTCGAAGGCGGCGCCACCCCTCCAGGCGCCGCCTTCACTTATCTCGAGGCCCGCTCGGCCAGGCCGCGCAGCAGCGCGGGGATGTCCGCCCGCGGCGCCACCACATCGGCCGCGGCGCGCACCGGCTCGGCGGCTTCGGAGACGGCGACGCCGAGCCCCGCCCACTCGAGCATGTCGACGTCGTTCATCCCGTCGCCCAGAGCGACCACCGTCTCGCGCTCGACGGCCAGGCGTTCGCAGAGCCAGGCGAGCGCGCCGCTCTTGCTGACGGAGCCGTCCGCGAACTCGATGTAGTCGGGCTGCGAGCGCGTGACGTACAGGCGTCCCCGCCAGCGCTCCTGCAGCCCCGGCAGGATCTCGTCGACGTCGGCCGGCGAGGTGACGAGCACCAGCTTCGTCGGCGGCCGGCGCAGGACTTCCGCCTCGAGATCGTCGACCGTGTCGATGCCGACTTCCACGTGCTCGGCGTAGCGCCGAGCCTCGTCGGTCACCTGCTCCACGAACAACTCGTCGTCGATGTACGCGTTGAGCTGGCGTCCCATCGCCCGCACGTGACGCACCACCTCCGCGGCCGCCTCCCCGTCCATGGGCACGTGGCGCAGCCACTCGCCGCTCCCGAGGTCGGCGACCAGCGCCCCCTGATAGCAGATGACCGGCCCGTCGGTGAGACCGAGGCGGGCGACCACGCGCTTCGCGCTCTGGAGCATGCGGCCGGTGCAGATGACGGTCCGGACTCCGGCCGCCTGCAGCGCCTCGAGCGCCTCGGGCAGGCCGGCGGCCCACGTGAGGTCGCGACCGATCAGCGTGCCGTCGAGGTCGGCCGCGACCAGCGCGGGCCGGGGTCCGGGCGGGATCACAGCGGCTCCCGTGCTCACCGCTCGCCGTCCAACGGGATTGTCGCCGTGTCGGTCACGGGTACATACCAGACGTATCGCTCGCTCGATACACCGGAGAAGAGCCGGACCCCAGCACCCACGGGGCGGCTTCTCACGAAGACCTGGTGATTCCCAGGTCTTCTTTTTGTCATGAGGCCTTTCGCGGCGCCGGGCGCATGGACGTCACCACGAGGTCGAGCCGCACGAGCTCGACGGTCGCCACCCGGCGCATGTCGTCGCGGAACGCCTGGAGCACGGCGGCGTGGACGTCCTGCAGATCGCAGACCGGAACGTCGGCCTCGACGCGCACGCTCCAACCGTCGTCCCCCCTGCTGACCGCTATCTCGCCGACCCGCGAGCCGGGGAGCATGGTCTGAAAACGACGGCCCAGCGCCTTGCGCAGCGCGGGGACCGAGAGGCGGGCGGTGCCGTCCTCGACGGCGAACTCGATGACCTGCGGCGTGCCCGCCGGCGAGACCTGGCGGTACGCGAAGACGATGAGGACGACGGTGAGGGCGGCCGTGGCCGCCGCGGCGACGATGGTCGCCGTGGAAGACCGGCCGGTGAGATCGGTCCACCAGGCGGAGCCTCGCCAGTCGATGCCCGCGTCCACGGCGAGCGCGGCCTGGCGCACCAGCGCCGCCCCGGCGAGCAGCAGGGACACGATGCCGGCGACCACGGCGAGGATGCGCGCCAGCGGGGTCACGGGAGGTGCCTCGCCAGCTGCGTGACCTTGAGCACCTTGACGCGGACGTTCAGCCGCGCGAGGTCGCGGCCGGTGACCCGGGCGACCTGGCGGCGCACCGCGGCGTCGGCCGCGTCGCGCACGGCGTCGGCGTTCGCGAGCGGCCGGGCCCAGACCGTCACCCGGCCGCGGAGCTCGGCGCCGCGCTTGAAGAGCTCGACCTCGGCGCGCACCACATCCGGGTGGGCGCGGCCGGCGGCCGACGAGGCCGGCCGCTCGAGATCGCCGGAGGGGACCAGCACGCCGCCGTCACCGGCGGGCGACGGCAGCCACAGGGCGTCCGAGTCGTGCCGCAGGACCAGCCAGACGAGGCCCGCCAGCACCGCCATCGCCAGTACGAGCAGCCAGGCGAGCAGCGCGTGACCGCCGCCCGGGGTGATGTACGGGAACGGCGAGAAGTCGCAGTCGAAAGCCGCGGCCACGAGCCGCATGGCGAAGAGCAGCGCGACGAGCCCGCCCGCCAGCAGCAGGAGGAACGTCGCGATGCGGGTGATGGCGCCGGCCGCCGCTCCGGCGGGCCGGCGTCTCTCAGCCTGCGACGCCAGCCTGGTCCTCCGGGAAGACGACGTCGGTGACCATCACGTTGACGGCGCGCACCGGCAGGCCCGTCGTGGCCTCGACCTGTTCGGACACGGCCTTGCGGCACGCCTCGGCGATGGCCGGGACGCTGGCGCCGAAGACGACGCTCATCGTGATGTCGATGTCGACGCTGCCGTCGCGCAGGTCCACGGAGATGCCGGGGGTACCTTTGTCGCCGCGCAACCCTGCGAGCGCGCGGGCGCTGGTGCCGCCCAGGGCGTGGATGCCCTCGATGCCGCCGATCGCCTTGAAGGCGACCTTGGCGACCACACTGTCGGAGATGGTGACGCCGCCCCCACCTGGGGCCGCGCCGGGCTTCGGCGCTTCGCTCATGGCTCTCCTCCCGTCGTCGGTCGTCCGCGCTCGGTGTGAGCGACGGCCGCGGCTCTCCTGCCTACTGTACCCGGCGCGGCGGTCGCGCACGAGCGCAGCTCGCGACCAAGCTGTCCGCGTCAGGCGGCCGGGACCCCGACGGGGAGAGGCGAGCAGCGTCGCTGCCGGGTCAGCTGCACTTGCTGTAGCTGCAGCCCGGGTCGTTGCACACCGCGCAGCCGCCCTCGTGCCGCATGGTGGAGCCGCACTCGGGGCACGCACCCTGCGCCACCTCGACCAGGGAGAGCTGAGGCTCCGGCGTTGCGCTGGCCCGCGCGGCCGCGCCGGCGACGTACCGCCGCTCGAGTGCCTTCCCGATGGCGTCGGCGCAGCTCAGCGTGGCGTTCGGGCCCATGCCGTACGGCACGTGGCAGCGGATGCCCTTGAGCTGCTCGACGACCTCCTGGGCGGAGGCGCCCTTCTTGAGGGCGAGCGAGATGAGCCGGCCCAGCGCCTCGGTGTTGCTCGAGGCGCACCCGCCGGCCTTGCCCATGTTGGCGAAGACCTCGCGCGGGCCGTACTCGTCGTCGTTCATGATCACGAAGAGCTTGCCGCAGCCGGTGTCCATGCGCTGCGTCTCGCCGGTGAGGAGCTGCGGGCGCGCCGGCCGCGTGGTGGCGATGCCGCCGGCGGCGGGGTCGGGCTCGCGCTTCTTCTTGGTCTGACCGACGTTGAGCACCTGCTCGTCGCGGCTGCCGTCGCGGTAGATGGTGACGCCCTTGCAGCCGGTGCGGAAGGCCATGCGGTAGACGTTCTCGACGTCCTCGATGGTGGCCTCGTTGGGGAAGTTCACCGTCTTCGACACGGCGTTGTCGGTGCTCTTCTGGAACGCGGCCTGCAGCTTGATGTGCCACTCGGGCGTGATGTCGTGCGCCGTGGCGAAGACCTGCTGCACGTCCGGCGGCAGGCCGTCGGTGTGACGGGCTGAGCCGGTCTCGGCGATCTTCTTCATGAGCTCGTCGCTGAGGAAGCCGCGCTCCTCGGCCACCTGCTCGAAGTAGGGGTGGCCCTCGACCATGCGGTCGTCGTCGAGGACGTTGGCGCGCACGTAGCTGAGCGCGAACACGGGCTCGATGCCGCTGGAGCAGCCGGCGATGATGCTGATCGTGCCCGTGGGGGCGATGGTCGTGACCGTCGCGTTGCGCACGCGCGCGCCGGCCGGCGAGTCGAAGATGGAGCCCTCGAAGTTGGGGAACACGCCGCGCTCGCGCGCGAGGTCTTCGCTCTCGGCGCGCGCCTCCTCGTGGATGAAGCCCATGACCTCGCCGGCGATGCGGCAGGCCTCGTCGGAGTCGTAGGGCACCTGCAGCCGCAGCAGCATGTCGGCGAAGCCCATGACCCCGAGGCCGATCTTGCGGTTGCCCTTGGTCATCCGCTCGATCTCGGGCAGCGGGTAGCGGTTGACGTCGATGACGTCGTCGAGGAAGCGCACGGCGGTGCGCACGATCCGGCCGAGGGCGCCGTAGTCGACGTGGCCGTCGGGGACGACCCGCGACAGGTTGATCGACCCGAGGTTGCAGCTCTCGTAGGGCAGCAGCGGCTGCTCGCCGCACGGGTTGGTGCTCTCGATCTCCCCGAGCTGCGGCGTGGGATTGTGCTCGTTGATGCGGTCGATGAAGACGATGCCGGGGTCGCCGTTCTTCCAGGCGAGGTTGACCATGTTCTTGAAGACCTTGCGCGCACTGAGCGTGCGCACGGTCTCGCCCGAGCGCGGGTTGACCAGCGCGTACTCCTCGTCGGCCTCGACGGCGCGCATGAAGGCGTCGGTGACGGCGACCGAGATGTTGAAGTTGTTGAGGCGGTCGTCGTCCTGCTTGGCCGTGATGAACTCGAGGATGTCCGGGTGGTCGACGCGCATGATGCCCATGTTGGCGCCGCGCCGCGTGCCGCCCTGCTTGATCGTCTCGGTGGCGGCGTCGAAGACGCTCATGAACGAGAGCGGCCCGCTCGAGACGCCTCGCGTGCTGTTCACGACGTCGTTGTGCGGGCGCACGCGCGAGAAGGAGAAGCCGGTGCCGCCGCCGCTCTTGTGGATCAGGGCGGTGTTCTTGATGGCCTCGAAGATGGACTCCATGGAGTCGCCCACGGGGAGCACGAAGCAGGCCGAGAGCTGGCCCAGCTCGCGGCCGGCGTTCATGAGCGTGGGGCTGTTGGGGAGGAACTCCAGGCTCGTCATGAGCTCGTAGAACGTCTTCTCCCACTCCTCGACGGGAGCCGCGGGGTTGTACAGGCGCTCGGCCTGCGCGATGGCGCGCGCGACCCGGCGGAACATCTCCTCCGGAGTCTCGAGCAGCTCGCCGTTCTCGCCCTTCTTGAGATAGCGCCGCTGCAGCACCTTCAGCGCGTTCGCCGAAAGCTCGATCACTGCCTTCCCCGTGTCAGTCATGCCCCGTGCCCCCCTGAGTAGCCACCGCGCGCGGCGGTATGGTGAAGATGGTCTCGTCTGCGAAGATCTCGCCGGCGTCGATGCCCGGAAGGGGCTCCTCGCCCGGCAGTGGTTCGGCGCCCGAGAGCTCGAGCTGCGCCAGCTCCTGCTGGAACTCCTCGATGTCCTCGAACTGCCGGTAGACGGAGGCGAACCTGATGTACGCCACCTTGTCGATGTCGCGCAGGTGGCGCAGCGCCCGCTCCCCGACCATCCTGGTCGTCACCGGGCGCCCCGACACGCGGCGCAGGTCGTTCTCGATGTCGTCGACGGCCCGCTCGAGCCGGTCGAGCGGGATGTCTCGCTTCTCACACGCGCGCAGCAGACCGTTGAGCACCTTCTGCCGCGTGAACAGCTCTTGTCTGTCGTCGCTCTTGACCACCACGAGTGGTACCTCTTCGATGCGTTCGTAGGTCGTGTACCGCCGGTCGCAGACCAGACATTCGCGCCGCCGGCGGATCGCGTCGCCGGACTCCGAGTCGCGAGAATCGACGACTTTGCTCTCATCGCTGTTACAGAAAGGACATCGCAAAGGACTTTGACCTCACCACAAGATGTAGTGCCCCCGGTCGGTGCGGACACCACTATAGTGTATTCACGGTGCCCCGCAACCATCCTTCCTGCGAACTTTCGACCCATTCTCCCTGCAAAACCCTCGGCCTCTACTTGAGGGTAATGGTATGCGAAAGAAGGCACAGCTCCGACGGCACCCCGGGACGGTAGCAGGAGCTCCGGACGGAGCCGGGAACCGGCCGGCGGCGAAGCCGCTCCGGCGGCGATATACTTGCCGCCGTGAACGTCATCGTCCTCCCCACGTACAACGAGCGCGAGAACCTGCGCCACGCCCTCGGCCGCATCCGCGAGGTCGCGGACGGCCACGGCATCCAGCTGCACACGCTCATCGTCGACGACAACTCCCCCGACGGCACCGGCGACCTCGCCGACGAGCTGGCGCGCGAGGTCCCCGACGTCTCCGTCTTGCACCGGGCAGGCAAGGAGGGTCTCGGCAAGGCGTACATCGCCGGCTTCCGCGAGGCCCTGGCCATGGGCGCCGAGCGCATCTTCGAGATGGACGCCGACCTCAGCCACGACGCCAGCTACCTCCCCCACTTCCTGCGCCTCATCGACCAGGGCGCCGACCTGGTCCTCGGCTCGCGCTACGTCAAGGGCGGAGGCGTCGAGAACTGGGGGCTCTCCCGCAAGATCATCAGCCGCGGCGGCTGCCTCTACGCGCAGACCATCCTCGGCCTGCCGCTGCACGACCTGACCGGCGGCTTCAAGTGCTTCCGCCGCGAGGTCCTCGAGACGATCGACCTCGACGGGGTGGACACCAAGGGCTACGGCTTCCAGATCGAGATGACGTACCGCGTCTACAAGCTGGGGTTCAAGGTGGTGGAGCTGCCGATCATCTTCGTCGACCGCAAGGTGGGCGAGAGCAAGATGAGCAACGACATCGTCGTCGAGGCCATGAAGAACGTCTGGAAGCTCCGCTTCAGCCACGTGCCCACGCAGCGGGCCGTCTGAGGCTCCCGCCGGGCGCAGCGAAGCACTCGCCGTCGTGACTTCCCCAGCACAGCCCGCCGGCGTCCTCGCGATCGACGTCGGCGCCGGCACCAGCGACATCCTCCTCACGCGCCCCGGCCAGCCGCTCGAGAACGCGGTCAAACTGGTCGTGCCCTCGGCGACGCAGGTCGCCGGCGCGCGGATCGCCGCCGCGACGGAGCGCGGTCAGACGGTGGTCTTCCGCGGGCCGGTCATGGGCGGCGGCGCCGTCACCGTGGCGATGAAGGCGCACCTCGCCGCCGGCCACGCGTTCGTGGCGACCGGGTCGGCCGCCGCCAGTTTCGCCGACGACCTGGACAAGGTGCGCGCGCTCGGCGCGCGCGTGGTGGGCGAGGGCGCCGCGGACGAAGTGCTGCGGCGCCTGCCCGCTGGCGCCGCCGCCGAGGTCGCCTCCGGCGACCTGGACGCGGCGGCGCTCACCCAGGCCCTGCGACTGCTCGGCGCGGAGCCGGCGTTCTCCGCCGTCGCGCTCGCCGTGCAGGACCACGGCTACGCCCCGGGCAGCTCCAACCGCGTGCTTCGCTTCTCCCTGTGGGAGCAGGCGGTGACCGAGCGCCGGGCCATCGGCGACCTCTTCTACGAGGCCGCCGCCGTGCCGCCGGCCCTCACCCGCCTGTGCGCCGCCGGTGAGGCGGCGACCGCCCTGGCCGGCAACGCGCCGGCGCTGGTCGCGGACACCGGGCCGGCGGCGCTCTACGGCGCGCTGCCGGACGGCGTCGCCGACGCCGTGCTCGTCAACGTCGGGAACGGCCACACCGTGTGCCTCCTCGCGCGCGAGGGACGGGTGGCCGGCGTCTTCGAGCACCACACCGCGTGCCTCGACGGCCCCGGCCTCGAGCTGCGCCTGCGCCGCTGGCTGGCCGGCGACCTGGACAGCGAGGAGGTCCGCGCCGACCACGGCCACGGCGCCGTGCTCGCCGCCGGCGCCGCCGGCGACGACCCGCTGCGGCTGCCGCTCATCGTCACCGGGCCGCGCCGCGAGCTGCTCGCCGGCAGCGAGCTGCCGGCCGAGTTCGCGGCGCCGCACGGCGACATGATGCTCACGGGCTGCTTCGGCCTGCTGCGCGCCCTGCGCGAGCGGCACGAAGGCCTGTCGTGAGCCGGCCGCAGTCCACGGGCCTCGTCGTGCCGGTCGACGCTGCGCTGGAGCTGGTCGAGCCGTGGCGACACCTGCTGCCCGCCGCCGGTCGCTCGCTGCCCCCGCACGTGACCGCGCTCTGGCCGTTCCTGCCGGTGGCGGCGCTGGACGAGGCCGCGGAGCGCCGCCTCGACGAGCTTGTGTGCGGCGTCGAGCCGTTCGCGTTCACGCTCACGCGTGTCGCGACCCTCGCCGACGCCACCGTGCTCGTCCCCGAGCCGGCCGAACCGTTCGCCGCACTGACGCGGCTGCTTTGGAGCGAGTGGCCGGAGTGCCCGCCATACGGCGGCGCGTTCGACGACATCGCGCCGCACCTGGTGGTCGCCATCGACCCTTCCACCGCCGACCGCTCGGCGATCGAGACGGCGCTGACGCCGTTGCTCCCACTCGCGGTCCGCGCCGCCGAGGTCTTGCTGGTCGAGGAGACGACGAGCGGCGCGCTGCGCGAGCGGCGCCGGTTCGCGCTCGGCGGTCCCATCGCCTCACGGGCGCGGTAGCCGCGCCGAGCGCCTCTAGAGCGGGAGATCCCTGCCGATCCCGAGCTCGCGGGCGCGCCGCAAGGCGAGCTCGCCGGTGACGACGTCCTCGAGCGCCATCCCGAGGTTGAGGCAGAACAGGCGCTCGTCCGGCGCCTGACGGCCACGCAGGCGGCCGGCGGCCAGCTCGCCCAGATCCCCGGCGATCACGCCGGGGATGCCGACGAGGCGCACGCCGGCCGCCTGCGTGGCCCGCGCCGTCGCCGTGTCGTCGCAGAAGAAGCGGTCGCACTCGGCCATCGCCGCCGGACTCCACGCGGCGTCGTAGTCCAGCGCCACCGCCAGCGCCCCGGGCTCGAGCAGCCCGGGGCCGAGCGGCGGCCGGATGTCCGCCGTCATCGTGATCGCCGTGACGACGACGCCGGCGCCGCGCGTCACGTCCGCCGGCGCCGCGCACGGCGCGAACTCGACCCCGCGGAGCTCGGCGCCGAGCTCCGCCGAGAGCGCGCTCGACTGGCAGCCTCGACCGCGTCGTGGCAGCGCACGGTGCGCAACTCCGGGCAGGACGGCCGCCAGCGCGCGCACCGCGGCGCGCGCCTGCACGCCGCAGCCGAGCACGCCCACGCAGGCGACGTCCGCGCGGGCGAGATGCCTGGCGGCGACGCCGACGCTCGCGCCGGTACGCCAGGCGGTGATCACGCCGGCGTCCATGACCGCAGCGGGCAGCCCGGTCCCGGGATCGCTCAGGACGACGAGGCCGTTGGTGATCGGCAGACCCCCGGGCGGCGTTCTGCGGGTAGAGCGTGACCCACTTGGCGCCGAGGCCGCCGTCGCCCGGCAGCGTCGCGGCCATCACCTGGGAGTAGGCGTCGCCCTCGCCGTGCAGGCTGAGCTTGGGCGGCATGACGACCTCTCCCCTGCCCTTGGCGGCGCAACCGCGCTCCACGGCCTCGACGACCTCGAGCATGGTGACGCCGAGCGACTCGAGGTCATCACGGGAGAGGTAGAGCAGCGTGCCGCCCGGCGGCCGGTAGGGTTCGCGCGGACCGCCGCCGCAGGCGCAGCCGGCATCGGCGGCGCCGCTCATGTGGCGGCCTCGGCGGAGGCAGCGGGGCTCGCGGGAGGCAGGTCGCGCACGGCGGGGACGCCCGCCAGCGACGTCGCCTCGCGCACGGCGGCGAGCACCGCCCGGGCGAGCGCGGTGGCCGCCGCCGCACCGACGGTGGTGACGTCGGCGGACACGCCGGCGGCGCCGGTCGCGAGCGCGAACACGGTGTCGCCGTCGAGCATCGTGTGCACGGGATCGATGGTGCGCGCGAGCCCGTCGTGCGCCATGCGCGCGACCTTGGTCGCCTCGACCTTGGTGAGCACCGCGTCGGTGGCCACCACGGCCAGCGTCGTGCTGCCGCCGATGCCGATCTCCGCCTGCCGCTCGCAGAGCCAGTCGCTTGTGCGGGCGAAGCCGCCTTCCGGGAGGCGCGGCCCGGCGACGACGTGGCCGCGCGCCGGGTCGATCACGTCGCCGGCGGCGTTGACGGCCACGAGCGCGCCGACGGTCACGCCTCCGGCCAGCCGGATGCTGGCGGCCCCGAGGCCGCTCTTGGTGGCGCGCTCGAAGCCGAACATCTTGCCGACGGTGGCCCCCGTGCCGGCGCCGACGCAGCCCTGCGCCTCCGGCGCCGCCGACGCCGCCTCGCAGGCGGCCTCCCCGGCGGCCGCGTCCGGGCGCACGTCCGGCCGCCCCACCGGCAGGTCGAAGAGCACGGCCGCAGGCACGATCGGCACGCGCAGTGGGCCGACCTCCACGCCGCGACCGTGCGCCTCCAGCCAGCGCATCACGCCGCTCGCGGCGTCGAGACCGAATGCGCTCCCGCCGCCGATGAGCACGGCGTGCACGCGCTGCACCGCGTTCACCGGATCGAGCAGGTCGGTCTCACGCGTCCCCGGCGCCGAGCCTCGCACCTCGACGCCGGCCACGGCGCCTTCCTCACCGCACAGAACGACGGTGCAGCCGGTCGCGGCCTCGAGGTCGGTCCAGTGGCCGACGGTGAGGCCGGCGACGTCGGTAAGGCTCCCGCTCATGTGTCCTCCTCGGCGGCGTGTGGTAGAAGGATACCGCCAACGACTCTGGGGGGCCCGTGTCCGGACACGCCAACGCGCTGCTGATGCTCTTCCTCGCGTTCGCCGGCGCGCGCCTGCTCGGCCACGTGTTCGCGCGGCTCAAGCTCCCCGTGGTGGTCGGCGAGCTGCTTGCCGGCGCGATCCTCGGACCGCAGCTCCTCGACCTCGTCCACTCCAGTGAGGTCATGGACGCCATGGCCGAGCTGGGCGTCATCATGCTGCTCTTCATGGCCGGGCTCGAGACGCACATGGAGGAGCTCATGGAGACGCGCGCCGCCGCCATCAAGGTCGCCGTGCTCGGCGCCGTGCTGCCGTTCGTCACCGGCGCGCTGGTCGGGCTCCTCTTCGGCTGGAACACGAGCTCGGCGCTGTTCATGGCGACGGCGCTCACCGCCACGTCCGTCGGCATCACCGTGCGCGCGCTGCGCGAGCTGGGCCACAACGAGCGCCGCTCGGTGCGCATCATCCTGGCGGCCGCCGTACTCGACGACGTCCTCGGCCTCATCGTCCTCGTCGTGGTCGCCGGCACCACCAGCGGCAGCTTCGACTTCTTCAACCTGGCGCTCCTGATCGTCGAGGCCATCGCTTACGTCGGCCTGTTCGGCTTCTTCGGCCCGCGCCTCGTCGTCCGCCTGCGCGACTGGCTGAAGGACCTGAACGTCTCGATCCTGTTCGAGATCGGCGTGATCCTCACGCTCGCGCTCTCGCTGCTCGCCGACTACATCGGCCTGGCGGCGATCGTCGGCGCCTTCATCGCCGGCCTCACGATGAGCGAGCTCAAGCAGCACACGGGCATCGTGAAGCGGTTCGAGCCCCTGGCGTGGTTCTTCACGCCGTTCTTCTTCGTGCTCATGGGCACGTACCTCGACTTCACCGCCTTCGCGCAGCCGTCGGTGCTGCTGGCGATCGCCGTGTTCACCGCGCTGGCCGTGGTGACCAAATACCTCGGCGGCTCGTTCGGGGCGCGCGCGGAGGGACGGCAGATCGCGCGTGAGGTCGGCGTCGGCATGACGCCGCGCGGCGAGGTCGGCATCGTGGTCGCCGGGTTCGCCCTCGCCGAGGGGGCGATCGGCGACGACGTCTACGCCGCCATCCTGGGCATGGTGCTGGCGACGACGATCCTGGCGCCGTTCCTGATCAAAGCGGTGTTCGGCCGAGAGGCGGCAGTGCACACTCCCGGCGACTCCATCTAGGCCTCGGGCGACTCCGGCGCGAGACCCGTCGAGCCCGTTCCCGGGACCGCCTCACCAAGCCGGGACGCCAGCACTGCGATGCGGCCGTCGATCCCGCCGTTCAGAGATGCGGCCGCCTCCGCGGTGACCGCGCCGCCGTGAAGCAGCGCGTCGACGCGCCGGCGCTGCGCGACGAGCTCGCCGATGCGCTCCACGAGCAGTCCCGCCTCCCCACGCTCAGGCTCGTCCACCAGCGGGGGCAGGCCCTCGAGCACGCTCGTCTCGCCGGCATCGATGGCGCGCTCCAGGTCTCTGCGCTCCACGCGCCCCACGACGCCGGCGTCCTCAAGCCGCACCAGCTCCTCGTGCGCGCGCACGAAGCCGTCGAGCAGCACCTCGCGATCGCGTTCGCCGGCCGACCGCGCCTCGCCGGCGAGACCGAGCCTGCGCGTCAGCCACGGTATGGTCAGCCCCTGCGCCAGCAGGGAGAGCAGAACGACCCCGAAGGTCACCGTCACCAGCTCGGAGCGCCCGGCAGTGGCGGCCGGCACGCTGAGCACCAGCGCGAGCGCGATCGTCCCCCTGAGCCCGCCCCAGACAAGCTCGTGCTGCCAGCTGAGCGGCGGGCCGGCCCGGAACACCCTGGCGAACGCCCCGAAGCCGTAGACGGTGACCGCCCTCGCGGCGATCACCACCACGAAAGCGATCAGAACGGTCCCGAGGTGTTCGAGGATCAGATCCAGGTGCACGCTCAGGCCGATCAACAGGAAGATCAGCGAGTTGGCGACGAACGCCGCGTAGTCCCAGACCGTCGTGAGCGTCACTCTGGTCACGGGACTCATCGTGCGGCTACGACCCAGGTTGCCGAGGACGATGGCCGCGGTGACGCACGCCACGACGCCGGACATGCCCAGCGCCTGGGCGAGCAGGAACGACCCGTAGGCGACGATCGTCGAGAGCGTGATCTCGATGAGGTGGTCGTCCAGTCGTCGGTGGATCCAGGACGCGCCGTAGCCCACGGCCAGCCCGACGACGGTGCCGCCGAGCGACATCCACAGGAACGAGCCGATGGCCCAGCCCGGAGAGAAGGCCCGGCCGTCGACGACGACCGCGACGACGACGGCGAAGAGCACCGCGGCCGCGCCGTCGTTGAACAGGCTCTCGGCCTCGACGAGGGTGGTGAGACGCTCGGATACTCCGAGCTTGCGGAACAGCGCGACCACACTGACCGGATCGGTGGCGGCGATCAGTGCGCCGAACAGCAGCGCGATCGACCAGGCGAGGCCGCCCAGCAGATGTACGCCCAGAGCGGTGAGAAGGAAGGCCACAAGAACACCGGGCACGACGAGGACGGCGATGCGCCGCCACTGGTCCCGGAGCAGCGTGGCCTCCAGCTTGTACCCCGACTCGAACAGCAGGATCGGGAGGAAGACGTAGAAGACGAGGTCGCTGGAGAGCCGGAGCGAGTCCAGGTGCAGCCCGAGACCGACGATCAGGCCCACGAAGACGAGGCCGATGATGTACGGAACGCCGATGCGCCGCGCCAGGACGGCGACGGCGGCCGCGATGATGAGCAGCAGGACGAGCGCCTGCTCGGTCCCGACCATCGAGCCGACGAGAGACGGGGGCATCATCGGCGGAGCGGGCGCCGCCGGCCGCTACATCCGGTCGATGCCGGCCATGGCGTTCTTGAACGCCGCCCTCGCCGCGTCGTCGTAGACAGACAGCATCACGTGGCGCAGCGCCGTGCGGGGGTGCGCCTTGAGATAGGCCACCACCTCGCCGACCATGAGGCTGGCGCACTGGTAGAGCGGGAACGCGCAGGCGCCGGTGCCGAGCGCCGGAAGGGCCACCGAGCGGGCGTGGGCGCGCTCGGCGGCGGCCAGCGAGGCGCGCGTCGCGGCGGTGACGCCGGCCGCGTCCGCCGTGGGGCCGGCGTCCGTGAGAGCGACGTGGATGACCCAGCGGGCCTTGAGGTCGTGGCCCGTAGTGACGACGGCTTCGCCGACCTGCACGGGCCCCTGCAGCACGGCCTCCTTCTCGACGGCCTCGCCGCCGACGCGCTTGATGGCCGCGGCGACGCCGTGGTCCATCCACAGCTCCGTGGAGGCAGGCGCGACGATCGCGTCCACCTCGAGCTCGGTGATGTCGCCGTTGGCGAGTTCGAGCTTGGTCTTGCCCACTGACGTCTTCATCTGTCCTCCACTCTGCGCCGCCGGCGCAGGGATCCGCGTTCGGTGGATTATACCTGCCGAGGTAGACTGCGCAGGAGCCTCGGGGGGTCGTCACGAGCACGCACGCCATCTGGATCGCCGCCGCCTTCGGCATGACCGCGCTGTGGGCGCTCGTGGTCGTGGTCAACAAGAAGATCCTCGAGTCGGTGACCCCCATCGCGGTCAACTTCTTCATCCGCCTCGCCGCCATCGTCGGCCTCCTGGCGATCACCGTGCCGCTGACGGTGTTCGACCTCTGGAGCAACGGGTTCGGCATCAACGCGGAGGCGGCCGGGTGGATCGCCCTGGCGGCCGTGGGTACCTGGGTGATCGCCTTCAACGCCTACTACTTCGCCCTCCGCGGAGAGCGAGTGGCGGTGATCGCCCCCATCACGAGCACCGATCCGGTCTGGACCGCCTTCTTCGCGTGGGTCATCGTCGGCGCCGCGTTCGGCGCGGCGACGCTCGCCGGCATGGCCGTCACGATGGCCGGCGTCGTGCTGATCTCCCGCTGGATGGACGAGGGAGCCGAGGCGCCGGGGGCCGACCTGACCGGCGCCGGGGCGCTGGCGGCCGCCGCGCACGGGGACGTGCTGCCGGCGCCGAACGCGGAGTATCCGGCGCAAGGCTCCTCACGCGCAGAGGGGAGCGCGAGGGCGCGCCCGGCCGCTCCGATCGCCCACACGACGGCGACCAAGGCGAGGCTGATCGGCCTCGCCCTGCTCACGGCGGCCGGCTGGGGCCTCGGTCCGGTCCTCATCGACATGGCCGCCGACGCCTACGGCCACGCGACGGCGACGATGATGCTCCTCAGCCAGGTGCTCGGCGCGCTCATGCTGGGCGGCCTGCTGCTGCTGCGCCGCACGCCGCTTGCGGCGCGGCCGCTCACGCCGGAGGCGCGCCGCGCGGCCTTCTGGCTCATCGTCCTCGCCGGCTTCCTCGAGGCGTCGGTGAGCGTGCTCTTCTACCTCACCATCGTCGCCCTCGGGCCGGTGCTGGCGATGCTGATCATGGCGACGACGCCGGTGTTCTCCATCGTCTTCGGCGTCGTCTTCCTGCGCGAGCGGCCCGGCCTGCGCCTCACGCTCGCGGCCGTCGTCACCGTGACCGGCGTGCTCATCGCCACGCTCGACGGCCTCACCTGAGGCTGCGCCCCCGCGTCACTTCGCGCGGCCGAACAACCTCCGGCGCACGGCCGCCATCTTGAGCCACTGGATGCCCTCGGTGGGGCTGAGCTCCTTGGGGCAGGCCTCGATGCAGTTGGCGATCGTGTGGCAGCGGTAGGCGCCGCGCTCGTTGTCCCAGCGCGGCAGGCGCTCCTTGCGAGCCTCGTCGCGGGAGTCGACCTCGAAGCGGTACGCCTTGAGCAGCGCGGCCGGCCCGAGGTAGTTGTCCTCGGTCCAGACCGAAGGGCAGCTGCTGTAGCAGGCGCCGCAGAGGATGCAGTCGATCGGCATGTTGAGCTTGTGGCGGTCGGCCGGCGACTGGAGGATCTCCTTCGCCGGCGGCTGCGACGAGCGGATGAGCCACGGCTGCACGTACTCGTACTTGGCGAAGAAGTCGTCCATGTCGCAGACCAGGTCCTTGACCAGCGGCAGGTGCGGCAGCGGCTCGATGTGCACCTCGTCGGTGTGCAGGTGCAGGACGTTGGTCTGGCAGGCGAGCCGGTAGCGGCCGTTGATGTACATGGCGCAGGACCCGCAGATGGAGGCCCGGCAGCAGTAGCGGAACGACAGCGACGGGTCCTGGTGTTCCTGGACGTGGAACAGGCCCTCGAGCACGGTGAGGCTGGCCTCGTACGGGATCTCGTAGGCCTCGACCCGGGAGGTGCCCTTGGCGTCGCGGGCCGGGTCGTAGCGCTTGATGTGGAAGTTGACGGTCCGCATCAGTACTTCCGCTCCTGTGGCTCGAAGGTGCCGAGGGTGACCGGCGCGTGCTCCAGCCGCGGGCCCTCGGGGGTGTAGTAGGCGAGCGTGTGCACGAGCCAGTGCTCGTCGTCGCGCACCGGATAGTCCGTGCGCGAGTGCGAGCCACGCGACTCCGTGCGCGCCAGCGCGCCCTCGGCGACGCACAGGGCGAGGTCGACCATGCCCTCGAGCTCGAGCGTGCGCATGAGGTCGAGGTTGAAGACGCCGCCGGCGTTGCGCAGGCCGATGGAGCCGCAGCGCTCCTTGAGACGACGCAGGGTCTCGAGGCCCGTGCGCATGACCGCCTCCTCGCGGAACACGCCGAAGTAGTCGCGCGTCGTGGCGATCATCTCGGCGCGGATGGCGTACGGGTCGGCCCCGTCCGCGCCGCGAGCGGCGAGCTCGGCGACCCGGGCCTCCATGGCCGCGACGGCGGCCTTGCCGGCGGCGGAGACGTCGCCTCCGCCGGCCGCCCCGCTCTGCAGGTCGGCCACGACGGCCATGCCGGCGCGGCGCCCGAACACGATGGTCTCGAGCAGCGAGTTGCCGCCGAGCCGGTTGGCGCCGTGGACGCTCACGCAGGCGCACTCACCGGCGGCGTAGAAGCCGGGGAGCTTCGTGCGCCCGTCGACGTCGGTGTCGATGCCGCCCATGGTGTAGTGCTGCACCGGCTTGATCGGGATCGGCTCCTCGATGGGATCGACGCCCTGGAAGTGGATGGCGATGTCGCGGATGCCCGGCAGCCGCTCCATGATCTTCTCGGCGCCGAGGTGCCGCAGGTCGAGGTGGACGTAGTCCTCGCCGTTGATGCCGCGGCCCTCGATGATCTCGGTGGTGATGGAGCGCGCGGTGATGTCGCGCGGCGCCAGCTCCATGGCCTTGGGAGCGTACTTCGCCATGAAGCGCTCGCCCTCGTTGTTGACCAGGTAGCCACCCTCGCCGCGGCACGCCTCGGACATGAGGATGTGCGAGGTGAGCAGGCCCGTGGGGTGGAACTGGATGAACTCCATGTCCTCGGCGGGCACGCCGGCGTGGTAGGCGATCGCCGCCCCGCCGCCGGTGCTGATGATGGCGTTGGTGGAGTTGCCGTAGATGCGGCCGGCGCCGCCCGTGGCCATGACCACGGCGTCGGCCGTGAACGCGTGGAAGCCGCCGTTGATCATGTCGTAGGCGACGACGCCGCGGCAGCGGCCCTCGTCGACGATGAGGGAGGTCACGAAGACCTCGATGTACATCTTGACCTGGCGCTCGTAGGCGCGCTCGACCAGCGTGTGCAGCAGGTAGTGGCCGGTCTTGTCGGCGCCGTAGCAGGTGCGCGGGTACCCGGCGCCGCCGAACGGCCGCTGGGCGATGCGCCCGTCGTCGAAGCGGCTGAACGGGCAGCCCCAGTGGTCCATCTCGAAGATGACCCCGGGGGCGTCCTTGGTCATCTGGATGGCGGTGTCCTGGTCGGCCAGGTAGTCCGAGCCTTTGACGGTGTCGAAGGCGTGCTTCTCGGGCGTGTCGTCGTGGGCGTCGGGGTGGTTGGCCAGCGCCGCGTTGATGCCGCCCTGCGCGGCGCTCGAGTGGCTGCGGCCAGGGTGGACCTGGCTGAGGACCGCCACGTCCAGGCCGTCCGCCTTGGCCTCCACGGCGGCGCGGAGCCCCGCGAGCCCGCCGCCGACCACGATGAGCTGATGGTGTGGCATGCCGCTCCCCTCAGCTCACCCAGACCCAGAGGGCCCAGATGCCGTAGACGACGCCGAGGATGCCGACGACCCACAGGAACACGTCGAAGCCGCGGCGCACGCCCCTGCCGGAGAGCCCCCAGTCGAGGGCGACCATGCGCACGCCGTTCAAGGCGTGATACGTGACGGCGACGAGCAGCAGCACGTCGTTGGCGAGCACCGCCGTGGTGGCAAGCCGCTCGCCGATGTTGTCGTAGCTCAGCTGGCCGATGGCCACGAAGTGCGTGAGCACCAGGTGGACCATGATGGTGACGATGATGACGACCGCCGTGACGCGCTGGCCCAGCCAGGGCCACATCCCGCCGCGGCTGCGATCGAGTGTCTCGGTTCTCACAGGTCCGCTCCGTGCCTAGAAGATGAAGGGGATGGCCTTGTAGGCGAACGCCCACAACACGGCGATGGCGACGAGCATGCAGATCCAGAAGACGGCCTTGTGCCGCTGGATGCCGATCCCGAAGTCCATCAGGATGATGCGCACGCCGTTCAGCGCGTGGTACAGCACCGCCGCGACCAGCACGGAGTCGAGGAACACGAGGAACGGCTTGTCGAAGAACGAGAAGAAGCTGTCCAGCGTGTCCGCTCCGTTGACGCGCCCCTGGGAGATGACCCAGACGTGCACGAACAGATAGGCGGCGAGGACGAGGCCGCTGATGCGGAAGAGGATCCAGGCCCACATGCCGATGCCCTTCCACAGGCCGGCGCCGACGTTGGCCGTCTCGCGCTCCTGAGCGCTCAAGATGAGTACCCCCTCACAGACTTGCGCCTCCCCGAGGACGGGGGGACAGGCTCCCGGTAGACCGCAATCCTAGAACGCCGGCGAGAAGCGAGGCAATCACACGCGGCGGACGCCGCGTCAAGAGCCGGGCCGCGGACTGGACGAAGCGTACCAGCCCGACAGTGCGACGGCCGCGCATATCGCATCGTGGTATGGCGATATCGTATCCGACGACCGGCGGCCGAGGCAAGAGGGCGCCGGGTCAGCGGCGGCGCTTGCGCCCGCCGCGCGGGGCGCGCGGCTTGGGGCCGGACATCGTCCGGCCCCGGGGCGCGACGCCGGCGGCCACGGCCGCCTCGATGCGCGCCGCGCGCAGCCGCTCGAGGACCGCGAGGACGAGGTCGGCCGCGGTCTTCGCGATCAGCAGGATCGCCAGGCCGGTGACGGACGAGTCGAAGAACCAGTAGACGATCAGCCCGCCGGCCAGCACGCCGAACTGCAGCACGAAGAGGCGGCGGAGAGGCTCCGCCACCGCCGCCTCCGGCGGGATCACGGAGGCCTCGCCGCCGCGCACGAAGTCCCACAGGTAGATGAAGCCGCGCATGATGACGAGGCCGGCGATCACGGCCCAGAACTGCCAGGTGACGAAGGGCGCGCCCGGCTCCACCGGGGCCTTGCCGCCGGGCTTGAGCAGCAGGCCGCCGAAGACCATGTAGGCAACGACCGCCTGCACGCCGACGACGACCAGGTACGTGCGCAGGAACTCGCGCACGAGGATCTCGTCACGCGCTGTCCGTGGCGGATCCGGCGGCGAACGAGGCGCGGGCGCGCCGCCAGGCGAAGATGCCGTCGGCCAGCCCGTCGATGACGCAGACGACGACGACCACGAGCGCCGTCCACGAGCCGCTGACCGCGGCCCAGACCGCGGCCGCGTCGGCGATGCAGCAGCACGGCGAAGCTGGGGATCGCGCGCGCCAGCGTGGCGGCGCTCGCCACCTGCGGCGCGCCTGCGACGTTCTCGTTCGTGGTGGGCTCGTCGGCCATCCGGTCCCTTCGCGCGGACCGCGCCGGCTGTGCCGGCGCGGGACCACGCCAGCGTATGCGGCGCGCCTCCCGGAGGCAACTGCGCGCACCAGGGGCCGGCCCTCCGTCCACGCCGGCCATAGTAGACTCACGCCGCGAGCCCCAACGGTCCTGCCGGGGGTCCAGTCGGGGAATGGTCGGGCCGATACCTCCCGTGAGCCGGCCTCACGGGGCCGGGGAGCAGGGAGAGCAGAGGAGCCAGATGACCGAGACGGATCCGTTCGCCACGCGCCGCTGCGCGCTCACGGTGCCCAGCTCGCTCGCGTTCCTGCCCATGGTGCAGGGCTTCGTGCGCGAGTACGCGCGCGACGCAGGATTCCCGTCCGAGGAGCTGGACCGCCTCGACCTCGTCATGGAGGAGGCGGCCACCAACGTCATCGAGGGCGCGTTCGGCGGCGACGAGGCCGGGGGCTTCGACGTCGCCTGCGAGCGCATCCCCGCCGGCATCGAGATCACCGTGCACGACGAGGGCATGCCCTACGACCCGTCGCTCACCCCCGACTACGATCCGGGCGCCGACCTCGAGAGTCAGACCGGCGCCGGCCTCGGCAGCTTCCTCATGCAGCAGATCGCCGACGCCGTGGAGTTCCACAACCTCGGCAGCCGCGGCAAGGAGACGGTCATCGTCAAGTACCTGCCGACCGACACGGTCACCTCGGCGCCGCCGGCGGAGGCATCACCGCTCGAGGCCCCGGACCACGTGCCGGTGGCCGAGCGCGTGCCGCTCGAGATCGGCCCGCTGCGTCCCGAACAGGCCATCGAGGTGTGCCGCTGCATCTACGACGCGTACCGGTACACCTACGTCAACGAGCACCTCTACTACCCGGACAGGGTGGTGGCGCTCAACGAGAGCGGCGACATGGTCTCGGCGGTGGCCACGGCGCCGGACGGCGAGGTCGCCGGGCACGCGGCGCTCGTCTTCCCCGAGGACACGCATGAGATCGCCGACCTCGCGGTGGTGGCCACGAAGGCCAAGTTCCGCGGGCAGTCCATCGCCCGGCGCCTCGGAGAGTACCTGGACGCCGAGGCGCTGGCCCGCGGCCTGCACGGGCTGTTCATCGAAGAGGTCACCGTCCACACGTTCACGCAGAAGTTCTGCCACCGCATGGGCTTCGTGGACACCGGCTTCCTGCTCGCGTACTCGCCGTCCACCATGGCGTTCACCGGCATCGCCGAGGAGACGGGCGCGCGCCGCTCCGTGATCCTCGGCTTCAAGTACCTGACCGAGCCGCAGGTGACCCGCGTGTACGCGCCCAGGCGGCACCGCGAGACGATCGCCCGCATCTACGAGCGGCTGGGCGTCAGGGTGGAGTTCGCGGCCCTTTCGCGCGCGGCGCACCGGGGCGAGCCGCGCCTCTACGTGAGCGTGAACCCCAAGCGCGCGGTGGCGACGGTGCGGATCCCCACCTACGGCCGGGACCTGCCGCAGCACATCCGCAGCGAGGTGCTGCGGCAGCTGCGCGACAACGTCGTCGTCGTCAACGTGTACCTGGACCTCAGCACCCCGGGCACCGGCCGGGTGGCCACCGCCCTCGAGGAGGCCGGTTTCCTGTTCACCGGCATCCTCCCCGGCGGCCGCTCCGGTGACTGGCTGATCATGCAGTACTTCAACGGCGTGCTCGTCGACTACGACTCGATCCAGGTGGAGGACGACGCCACGCGCGAGCTGCTGGCCACCATCCGCGCGAACGACCCGCGCGAGAGCGCATGAGCATCGAAGGCCTCGAATTCGACCTGATCATCGATCTGGTCAAGAGCATGGCCGTGGTGATCGTGGTCGCGTACCTGTTCACGCGTACCCCGCTGTACCGCCAGGTGCTGGACCGGCAGCTCGGCCGGACGGGGCGCCTGCTGCTCGTCCTCATCTTCGGCGCCTTCTCGGTCTGGGGCACGCTGTCCGGCGTGAACATCAACGGCGCGATCGCCAACACGCGAGACCTGGGGCCCGCCCTGGGAGGACTCATCGGCGGGCCGGTGGTCGGCATCGGCGCCGGCCTCATCGGCGCCGTCCAGCGCCTCGCGATGGGCGGCTACACCGCCGTCCCGTCGGCGCTTGGCGCCGTGGCCGCCGGCGTCGCCGGCGGCGTCGTCTTCCTGCTCTACAAGCGGCGTGTCGCCCCTGTCTGGGCGGCCATGCTCCTCGCCGTGTTCACCGAGAGCGTCCTGATGGGCCTCAACCTGCTCATGGCGCGCCCGTTCGACGACGCACTCGCGCTGGTCAAGCAGGTCATCGTGCCCATGATCCTGGTGAACGCCGCCGGCATGGGCCTGTTCGTGTTCATCGTGCACAACGAGGAGCGGGAGCGCCTCACCGCGGCGCAGAAGGAGCGCATGGAGGGCGAGCTGTCAGTGGCGCGCGACATCCAGCGCTCCATCGTGCCCTGCATCTTCCCGCCGTTCCCGGAGCGCAGGGAGTTCGACCTGCACGCTTCGCTCGAGCCGGCGCGGGAGGTCGGCGGCGACCTCTACGACTTCTTCCTGCTCGACGACGACCACCTCTGCCTGGCGATCGGCGACGTGGCCGGCAAGGGCGTGCCGGCCTCGCTCTTCATGGCCGTGACGATCACCCTGCTGCGCGCCGCCGGGCACGACACCAGCGGCGCCGCCGGACACGACGCGAACGACCCCGCCAAGGTGCTGGCCCTCGTGAACGCGCCCCTGTGCCGGGAGAACGAGGCCGCCATGTTCGTCACCGTCTTCTACGGCGTCTACCGCATCAGTACGGGCGAGTTGACCTACTCGTGCGGCGGACACCCGCCGCCGTACGTGCTCCGCGCGCACGGCGGCGTCGAGACCCCACGGCAGACCGAGGGGCCCGGCCTCGGCGTCACGGCCGCGGCAGCCTTCGGCACGGCGACGCTCCAGCTGGGGCCGGGCGACGCGCTCCTCTGCTTCACCGACGGAGTCACTGAAGCCATGGACGCGCAGCAGCGGATGTTCGGCACGGAGCGGCTGGAGGAGGCCCTGCGGGACGCGGGACCGCCGCAGAGCGCGCTCCAGCTGACGACGGAGGTGCGCGCGGCGGTCGACGACTTCTCCGCCGGGGCCGAGCAGTACGACGACCTCACGCTTGCTCGGCTTCCGCCGCACCGTCTGACCGCGAGGCCGGCGTTCGTCCGCCCGCGGCCGCGCGCCCGGGTGTGGTCACATCTCAGATGGCATCACCGGTGGCATCACCCGTGGCATCACCGATGATGCCACCGCGAAGGCGGACACTCCCTCCGCCGCGGCGACCCTCAGGCGAGCGCGGCGACGGCCTCGTCGCGGCCGCCGACGATGGTGAAGAGCCCCGAGAACCCGGAGATCGTGAACACGTCGAGCACGAACGGCGGCATGGCGCAGAGCACCATCCGGCCGCCCTCCTTCTCGAGCGCCTTGAGGACGCTGAGAAAGACACGCAGGCCGGCGCTCGACACGTACTCGTTGCCGGCGAAGTCGGCGACGAGCCGTCGCGCGCCCCCGGCCAGGAGCGCCTTGAACTCCGCTTCCACGGTGCCCGCGCTCGTCGTGTCGACCCTCGCGGGCAGCGTGACCACCGTCACCTCGTCGACGGTCTCGACCTCCATCGTTCCCTCCCGTTCGTGAGGCGCACGCGTCACGTGCGCCGGATGACCAATCTGAGGACGTTGCGCCCGGCCTCGCGTGCGTAGCCGACCTCGTCCATGACCCGGCGGACCAGCACGATGCCGAGGCCACCGAGCTCCCGCTCGCCGGCGCCGGCGCGCAGGTCCGGCTCCTCGACCGCCAGCGGATCGAACGGCACGCCCTCGTCGACGAGCTCCACGATGAACCGGTCTTCCTCCGGCTCCACGCGCACGAGCACCTCGCCGGGCGGGACCTCGTAGGCGTAGAGGCAGATGTTGACCACGGCCTCCTCGACGGCGAGCTCGAGCTGCATGAGCCGAGTCGGATGCACGCCCCAGGCGCGCGCCGCGCCTGCGACGAAGGCCATGATGGCGGGGACGGCCTCGACCTTGCCGGCGAACACGCGCTCGGCCGTGCCGTGTGACTCGTCCGCCACGCCGCCTCCTCCGTCTTGCCGCCGTCTCGCCGCGACTTCACTGCGGATCCTCTTGCCGCCGCGGCCGGCTGGGCCGCCGCGGGGTCGGTCGTCGCCCATCGTACCCGCGGACGCGCCGGCGGAAAAGGAACGGGGCCGGGGAGACAACGCTCCCCGGCCCCGTCGTCATTCCGCAGCTCGCGGCCGCGGACGCGCGGGATGCCTCGACGGCTACTTCTTGCGGCCGCTGCGGCCGCGCGCGGCCGTGGTCTTCTTCGCGGCGCCCTTGGGCTTGGCCGGCGCCGCCTTCGGCCGCGCCGTCTTGCCCGCGGCCGGCGCGGGCTTGCGCGCCGCGGGCTTGCGCGCCGCCGGCTTCTTCGCCGCCGGCTTCTTGGCCGCGGGCTTCCCGGCGGCCGGCCTCCGCGCGGCCGGCTTCTTCGCCGGCCGCCCGTTCTCGTCGCCGGCGGCCGCGACCACCCGGTTGCCGGCCTTGCGGCGCGCCTTCTCGAGCAGCTCCCCGGCCTCTTCGATGAGGTCGCCGGCCTCGATGAGCTGGGCCGCGCGTTCGTCGAGCCGGAGACCCATGGCGGCCTCCCAGACCTGTTCCACCCGGTCCACCGGGATGAACGTCATGCCCTTGCGCAGCTCCTCGGGCACGTCCTCGAGGTCGGCCTCGTTGCGGCTCGGCAGGATCACGGTGGTGATGCCGGCCCGCTGCGCGGCCAGGGTCTTCTCCTTGAGCCCGCCGATGGGCAGCACCTGTCCGGTCAGCGTGACCTCGCCGGTCATGGCGACGTCGTTGTTGACCGGCGTGCCGGTGACCAGCGAGCAGATCGCACTGGCCATGGTCACGCCGGCGCTGGGGCCGTCCTTGGGGATCGCCCCGGCCGGCACGTGGATGTGGATGTCGTGGGTCTGGAAGTAGTCGTCCTCCAGGCCGAGCTCCGGCGAGTGCGTGCGCACGTAGCTCATCGCCGCCATCGCCGACTCCTTCATGACGTCGCCGAGCTGGCCGGTCACGGTGAGGTGACCGTTGCCGGGCATCGCCGTCGCCTCGATGAAGAGGATGTCGCCACCCACCGGCGTCCAGGCGAGGCCGGTGGCCACGCCGGGGTCGCTGGTGCGCCGCTTGACGTCGCTGTAGGCGCGCGGCCGGCCGAGCAGGTCGTGCACGCGCTTCACGTTGACGGTGAAGCGCTTGCGGCTGCCGTTGCTCGCCTCGGCAACCTCGCGCGCGAGCTTGCGGCAGATCGTGCCGATCTCGCGCTCGACGTTGCGCACACCGGCCTCACGCGTGTAGCTCGTGATGACCTCGACGATCGCCTCGTCCTTGAACGTGACCTGGTTGGGCTTCAGGCCGTTGGCCTCGATCTGCCGGGGCACCAGGTACTTCTTCGCGATGTGGAGCTTCTCCTCGATGGTGTAGCCGGCGAGGTTGATGATCTCCATGCGGTCGCGCAGCGGCCCGGGAATGGGCTCGAGCTGGTTGGCCGTGGTGATGAAGAGGACCCGGCTGAGGTCGAACGGCAGGTCCATGTAGTGGTCGCGGAACGTGACGTTCTGCTCCGGGTCCAGCACCTCGAGCATGGCGCTCGACGGATCGCCGCGCCAGTCGGCGCCCATCTTGTCGATCTCGTCGATCATGAACAGCGGGTTGTTGGTGCCGGCGTCCCGCATGGCGCGGACGATGATGCCGGGCATCGCTCCCACGTACGTGCGGCGATGCCCGCGGATCTCGGCCTCGTCGCGCACGCCGCCGACGCTGATGCGCTCGAACTTGCGGCCCATCGCCTCGGCGATGCTGTGGCCGAGGCTCGTCTTGCCCACGCCGGGCGGGCCGACGAAGCACAGGATCGGCCCGTGCAGGTCGTCCTTGAGCTTGCGCACGGCCAGGAACTCGAGGATGCGGTCCTTGACCTTCTCGAGGTCGTAGTGGTCGCGGTCGAGGATCTCGCGGGCGTGCGCCACGTCGAGGTTGTCCTCGCTGTGCACGTTCCACGGCAGGGTGATGATCCAGTCCAGGTACGTGCGGATGACCGGATACTCGGCGCTCTGCGGCGAGATGTTGCTGAGGCGGTCGAGCTCCCGGCGGGCCGCCTTGTCGGCCTCCTCCGGGAGCGCCAGTTCCTCGACCTTCTGGCGGAGCTCGTTGATCTCCGCCTCCTGGTCGTCGGTCTCGCCCAGCTCCTGCTGGATGGCGCGCATCTGCTGCCGCAGGAAGTACTCGCGCTGGCTCTTGTCGATCTCCCCGCGCACGTCGCTCTGGATCTTGGAGCCGAGCTCCAGGACGTCGAGCTCGCGCGTGAGGATGCCGATGAGCTTGCGCATGCGCGCTTCGACGTCGTCCTCCTCGAGCAGCGCCTGCTTGTCCTCCGCCTTGATGCGCATCGTGCTGGCGATGAGGAACGTGAGCGGCCCCGGCTCCTCGACGTTGGCCGCCGCCATCTCGAGCTCTTCGGGCAGGTACGGCACGAGCGCGACGATCTTGCTGAAGACGCTCAGCAGGCTGGCGCGCAGCGCCTCCGACTCCTTGGACTCGTTGGCGACGTCCTCGATCTTCTCGGTGCGCGCGACCAGGTACGGCTCTTCGCTCACGTATTCCTTGACGCGCACCCGCTGCAGGCCCTGCACCAGGATGCGCATGGTGCCGTCGGGCAGCTTGATCATCTTGTGGGCCAGGCCGACCGTGCCGACCGGGTAGAGGAGGTCGGGCCCGGGCGTCTCGATCTCGGCGTCGCGGCTGGTGACCATCGCCAGCAGGCGGTCGCCGGCGAGCACGTCGTCGATGAGCTTGATGCTCCGCTCCTGGCCGATCGTGAGCGGGATCATCGTATCTGGGAAGACGACGGTGTCACGCAGGGGAAGCACCGGCAGGACCGCCGGGATCTCCTGCGCGGCTGCCTCCTGGATCTGGGCCTCTTCTGGATCGCTCATTCGCCACCTCCCCCTGTCTGGATGTCGATCTTGCGGGCGCCCGGCTCCTGTGCGGTCAGGGTCAGCCGCACCTCGAGGACGCCCGACTCGTACGTCGCCGTGGTGACCTCGGGGTCGACGTCGACCATGAGACGCACGCGGCGCTCGAAGGGGCCGTAGTCCATCTCCACCTGCTGGTAGACGCGGCCCTCACGAGTAGGGAACGTGCGCTCACCGCGCACGATCAGCTCGCGCCGGTCGACGAGGAGCTCGATGTCGCTCATCGCCATGCCGGCCAGGTCGAAGCGCACCACGATCTCGCGCGTGTCCTCCTCGAAGAAGGCGTCCGCGGCGGGACGGAAGCCCCGGCCGCTGTACTGCCGGGTGGCGATCACACACGAATCGTTGAAGGCGCGCAGGACCTCGTTGTGCAATTTCTCAACATCCACGGGGTGACTCCTCTGCGCAGGGGCCCCGGCCGGCGAAGCGCCGCCGGGGCGTTGACTTCCGGAACTCGTCCAGCACCTACCCGGTTCGCTCGCGAGCGTAACGACGCGCGGAGCAAGAGCACAGGCGCGGGCGACGTTCCGTGCATCCGTCGCCGCGGCGGCATAGGATTATCGCGTGCAGCTGGCGTTCACCACGGTCGACGAGTTCCACAGCCTGCTCGAGCAGGCCGGCGAAGCCCTCGATTACCGCGAGGTGTGGCCCCGCCTCTTCCCCGTCGCCAACTGCCCTCCCGAGCTCATGCGCAAGCTCGTCGACGACATCGTCCAGGGCGACGAGCGCTTCGCCTGGGAGAGCGACGTGCACGTGGGCCTGGTGGCCTGGCGAGCCCGGCGGCGCGACCTCGCCGACGTCGCCTTCACCGTGGTCGACCTCGAGACCACCGGCGCCACGCCGGGCTTCTCCAAGATCACCGAGATCGGCGCCGTGCGCGTCGAGGGCGGGCGGGAGGTCGACAGCTTCTCCGCCCTCGTGAACCCCGGCATCCCCATCCCGCCCATGATCACCGGCATCACCGGCATCGACGACGAGACCGTGGCCGGCGCGCCGCCGATCGAGGTCGTCCTGCCCAAGTTCGTCGATTTCGCGGCGCACTCCGTGCTGGTCGCGCACAACGCCCCGTTCGACCTCGGGTTCCTCGACTACGAGCTGGGCCGGCAGCGCGGGCAGACGTTCCCGCGGCCCGCGCTCGACACCCTGCGCCTGGCGCGCAAGCTCTGCCCGCAGCAGCGCTGCTCGCTGAAGGCGCTGGCCTACCGCTTCGACACCAGGGTCAAGCCGGTCCACCGCGCCCTGCACGACGCGCAGGCGACGGCGGAGCTGCTCCTGCTGTTCCTCTCCTGGCTGCAGGAGCAGGGCATGAACACGCTCGAGGAGGTGGCGCGCTTCTGCGAGCCGGGCACGCGCCGCAACTACCACAAGATCTCGCTCACGGAGAAGATCCCGACCACGCCGGGCGTGTACCTCATGAGGGACGACAAGGGGGCGCCGCTCTACATCGGCAAGGCCGAGAACCTGCGGCGCCGCACGCGCGACCACTTCCTGCAGCGCCAGGCCTACTACGCGCGGCAGGCGCTGGAGCTCCTCGAGCGCATCGACGTCATCGAGACCGGCTCGGAGTTCGGCGCGCTCCTGCTCGAGAGCCGGCTGATCGCGAAACACCGGCCGCCGTACAACTCGCACGGCACCAAGGTGGGCAGCTACCACTACGTCAAGCTGAGCGCCGAGGAGTACCCGCGCCTGTACGCGACGCCCAACCTGCGCGACGACGGCTCGTACTACGCCGGGCCGTTCCGCAAGGCCAGCCTGGCCCGGCGCTTCGTCGACTGCGTGAACGGCTCGTACCCGCTGCGCACCTGCGCGCACCTGCCGCGGAGCGCCCGCGAGCACGCCTGCCAGCGGGCCGGCACGGGCGCCTGCCTCTCGCCGTGCAGCAGACCTCTCAACGGCGAGTACGCGGCCGTCGTCGCCGACGTCCGTCGCCTGCTCGAGGGGGATGCGGACGAGCTCGACCGGCGGCTGGTCGAGCGCCAGGCGGTGCTGGTCAAGGCGCTCGCCTTCGAACAGGCCGCGCGCCTGCAGAACCAGCGCGAGACCCTGGAGCGCGTGGTGCGCGGCGTGCTGCGCCTGCGCGCCGCCCAGCGCGAGGACCTCGTGCTGGTCTACCCGGCCCACCGGCGCGGCTGGATCGCCCTCTGGGGCGTGCGCGCCGGCGGCATCGTGCTGGAGCGTGAGGTGGGCCGCGGGGCGTTCGCCGAGGAGGCCGCGGCGGCCGTCATCGCCGAACTCGCCGCGGCCGAGCCGCCGCACCCGCCGCTGCCGGCGGCGGCGATCGACGAGATGCTGCTCGTGCACTCCTGGACCGAGGCGCATCGCGCCTCTCCCGGCGTCGTCGACCTGCGCGCGCTCGTGGCGGGCGGCGAAGACGCCGCGTCCGCCGCCGCCCGCCTCCTGCGCGCCGTCCGCCTGGCCGCCTCGGGTGAGTCGGCGGACCGCGACGGCGCGCGCGCCGCAGCGCCGGCGCAGGCTTCGCTCGCCGGCGCCTGACGACGCTTCAGGCGCCGGGCGCGGCCTCCGCGGCCCGGCCGCGCGCCTGCTCGGGCGCCCCGCTCCCTGGCCGGCTCGGCGTGGGACTCCCCCAGCCCCCACCTCGGGACGATGCGGAACCGCAGGCCGGGCACGTCCGCCGCGAGGTCTCGCTCCATATGGCGGCTCAGCCTGCGCACGTGATCCACGGTGCGCTCGCCGTCGAACCCGAGCTCGACCTCGACGAACCGGCGGTTGCCGCTGGTGCGCGTGTAGAGCGTGCCCACGCTGTCGTAGTCGGAGTAGTGGGCGGCGAGCACGCGCGTGATCGTGAGCTGGTCCTCCTCCGGCAGGGGCAGGTCCATGAGCGCGCGGAAGTTGTGCCGCACGAGGTCCACGCCCACCCACAGCATGTAGCCGGCCATGACCAGGGCGACGATCGGGTCGATGCGATCGCCGAGCCCCGGGGTCCCGAGGCTGACCAGCACCGTCCCGACCGCGAAGGCGATGAGGACGCCGCCGTCGGTGAGCATCCCGATGAGGTAGTCGGCGCGATAGGCGATGAGCAGTGGTGACGGGGCGACCGTGCGGCGCAGCAGCCGGGCCGCCAGCGTGAAGAACACGGCCCCGCTGGCGAACGTGATCGCCACGGGGACCAGGCCGATCAGATAGCCCACCTCCGGCGGGTGCAGGAGCCGCTCGACGGAGTCGACGAGGACGAAGACGCCGGACGGGATGTAGAGCACGCCGCAGAGGAAGGCGGAGAAGTTCTCGAGCTTGCCGGCGCCGTAGGGATGGCTGTACACGTTGTGCCGCAGCACCTGCCGCATGGCGTACACGGCGAAGGCGTTGATCACGAGGGCGACGCCGGACTGCGCGGCCATGGCGATGAGGGCGGCCGATCCTGTGAGCAGCGCGCTGGCCACCATCATGATGACGATCGGCACCTCGACGATCAGGCCCCACCGCAGCAGTCTGTAGAGCTGGACCGACTCCGTGTCGGCGGCGCCTCCGCGCTGATCCACTTCGCGACTCCTTCGACCCGTGCCCTCCGGCGCGGGGCCTGCACGGGCCCGCGCCGCTCACGAGCTGTATCGGCAGCGGCGCGGCGGGATTGAACGCCCGGAGGCGGAAGAGGCGGCGCGCGAAGGGGGCGGGCGGCGCTCGCGCGCCGCCCGCCCCCTTCGCTCAGTCCCGTGACCTCACGCCGCCGCGGCGGGAGGCCGTCGTCCTTCAGTCCTCTTCGGTCTGCGGCCGCTTGCGCCGCAGCACGAGCACCAGCAGCAGGATGATGATCACGGCGCCGACGCCGATGACGACCCAGAGCGTGGTGTTGCCGCCGCCCGTGTCGGCCGTCGTCGACGTGGCCGTCTTGGGCTGGATGAGCAGGAAGTTCTCGTTGCCGGCCTGGCCGTAGGGCGGGAACAGCACGTTGCCGATCTTGCTCGGCGAAGCCTCGTAGCCCTCCCACTTGTCGACGTTGTAGGCCTCGAGGTCGTTGGAGTACACCGTGGGGATGTACGGCGACTCCCGGTAGATGATCTCCTGCATCTTGTCGATGAGCGCCTTGCGCGCGGTCGGGTCGATGGTCACGGCCTGCTGCTCGTACAGCTGGTCGTATTCCTTGTTCGACCAGGCGCAGTCACTCCACCCGTTGATCTGGCCGGTGGTGAAGTAGCTCAGGATCGGGCTGGGGTCGAGGTCGCTGTACCAGCCCCAGAGGAACAGGTCGTAGTCGGGGTTGAACTCGTCGTTCTTGGTCGCGTAGATCTGGTCGGTGAGCGCCCCGTCGTCCATGGTCTGGAGCGTGATCTTGAGACCCACGTCCTTGAGCGACCCGGCCACCAGCTTGCTGACGCTCTGACTGATGGTCGACTCGGAGCGCGCCCACAGGCGCAGCGTGATGGGCTTGCCCTGGTACTCGCGGACGCCGTCGCCGTTCGCGTCCTTGTAGCCGGCCTCCTCGAGCTTCTGCTTGGCCATCTCGAGGTCGAAGCCGTAGGCGACGTCGGTGGGCGGCTCCCAGTGCCAGTCGGGGTCGGTGTAGTAGTCGGCGGTGATGATGGTGGTCGCCGGCTCGGCGTGGCCGCCGTACGAGACCGAGGCGATCTTCTCCTTGTCGATCGCCCAGTTGAGCGCCTGGCGGAACTTCCAGTCCTTGAGCACGGGGTTGCCGCGGCTGGGGCCGTCGTAGCAGTTGAACGCGATCTCGTCGAAGCCGTTCGTGTTGATCGTGCGCGCCTGGATGCCGGGCACGTTGAGCAGCTGGCGGTACTGCGCGTCCAGCAGGCCGGTGGCGCCGTCGATGGTGCCGGCCTTGAGGTCCTGCACCATCGTGTCCGCGTTGGTGTAGTAGTCGAAGTAGAGCTCCTGGATCGTCGGCGTGCCGCGCCAGTAGCTCGGATTGGCGACCAGCTTCACATAGCTGTTCTTCTTCCACTCCACGCACTGGAACGGCCCGGAGCCGACGAACGGCGGCGTGTTGGGGTACTTGTTGCCGGCGTCCTTGCCCGAGATCTTGGACCAGATGTGCTCGGGCAGGATCGGCACCCACACGGTGAGCATGTTGGCCTTGGGCTTGGCGCACTCGAACTTGACCGTCGTGTCGTCGACGGCGACGGCGCTCTTGATGCCCTCCGTCGCGGTCGTGAAGTTCGAGAGGTCGTTGTCGTTGATGTAGTTGTAGGTGAAGGCCACGTCCCTGGCGGTGAGCGGCTGGCCGTCCTGCCACTTCACGCCACTGCGGATGGTGAACGTCCACGTCTTGCCGTCCGGGGTCACCGTCCAGTCGGTGGCAAGACCGGGAGAGTCCTCGCCTTTGATGGGCTTGAGCTCGCCGTAGTCGAACCCGACCAGCGGGTCGTAGGCGAGATACCAGATCTCGAACGACGACCAGAGCCAGCCCACGAACGGGTTGAGGTTGTCCGGCTCGGCGAGGATGCCGACCTTGTATTGGATCGTATCGCCGCCGGCGCCCGGCGACGCAGCGGGCGACGCGCTGTCCCCGGCGAGCGTGGGCGTCGGACTCTCGCTGGCGGCTGCGCCGATGGTCCATGCGAGCCCCAGGACGAGCAGTGCCGCCACCAGTAGCAGGACGAGAACAGGCCGTACGTGCCGTTGCTGCTTCACGATCCCCCCTTTGACCGATGATGCCCCGGCGGCGGCGCGCCTCGTTTCCCCCGTGGCGCGACGACGCTCGGCGACCATGCTCTCACACGCCCGGGGAAGCGTCTATCATGAAGGCAGGACCGCGAGGCGAACGAGAGGGATGCATGGACTCCACCCGGGTGAGCATCGAGAAGAGCCGGTTCGACGCCGTCATCTTCGACCTGGACGGCGTCGTCACCCAGACGGCCGCGGTGCACGCCGCGGCCTGGAAGCGGCTCTTCGACGCGTACCTCGCGGAGCGCGCCGCCCGCACGGACGCCGCGGGCAGCGCCCTGGACGCGCTCCGGCCGTTCGACCTCGAGACCGACTACCGCCTGTACGTGGACGGCAAGCCGCGCTACGACGGCGTCCGCGACTTCCTGGCCTCGCGCGGCATCGAGCTGCCCATGGGCGACCCGTCCGACCCGCCCGGACGGGAGACCGTCTGCGGGCTCGGCAACGGCAAGAACGACTTCTTCAACGCCGAGGTCCGCGAGCACGGCGTTCAGACCTTCCCGTCCACGGTCGCGCTGATCCACCAGCTACGCGACTTGGGGATCCGGGTCGGCCTCATGTCGTCGAGCAAGAACACCGCCATGGTGCTCGACGTCACCGGCACGACCGACCTGTTCGAGGTGCGCGTGGACGGCGTGGTCGCCGCGGAGGTGGGCCTCCCCGGCAAGCCGGACCCGGCGATGTACCTCGAGACGGCGCGCCGGCTGGGAGTGGACGCGGCGCGCTCCGTCGTGGTCGAGGATGCGCTCTCCGGCGTCGAGGCCGGCCGGCGCGGCGGGTTCGGCCTCGTGATCGGCGTCGACAGGCTCGGTCAGGCCGCCGAGCTCGCCGAGGCCGGCGCCGACGTCGTCGTGGACGACCTCGCCGAGGTGGGCGTCACCGCCTGACGCCGGGCTTCACCTCCGCGGCACGGATGAACTGCCCGATGCCCTCGAGCGCCGCCTGCGCGTCCGCATCTCGTGCTTCTCAGGAGGGAATGACGCAGCCGACGCCGTCACGTAGCTCGACCGTGGCCCCGAACGGTCTCGACATGGCGTCGAGGCGCTCGAGGATCGTCCGCGCCAACTCGGGGCTCGCGAGCCGCGGCACGCCGCTCTCGGTGAGCCGCGTGCCGTAGCGCAGGTCGATGGGCAGCAGGCGGACGGCGGGATCGCCGCCGGAGTAACGGAGCTCGACGAGCACGGACTCGAAGAAGCGGGAGTCGGCGAACTCGCTCGCGTTGAACACCCGGTTGACGTCGGCGTCGGTGACCGTCCAGGCGTCGCCGAGCGCGTCGCCGAACCGCTCGCGGGCGGCGGAGTGGAGGGCGCCGTGGAGGCACTCCACGATGTCCGACCAGAAGAAGTTGCCGAGGCCGTAGCAGATCGGCCGACCGCGATGGATCTCCACGGGCCCGAGCACGTGCGAGCCGTGGCAGAAGACCGCGCCGGCCCCGGCGTCGATGGCCCGGTGAGCCAGGTCGACGAGGAAGGCCGGCGGCTGGGCGGGGCTCCCCTCCTCCTCGTGCACGTGCAGCGAGACGACGAGCAGATCGGCATGCTGCGCGCCGAGGCGCACGCTGCGCAGCACCTCGGCCACGTCCGCGGGGTCGGCCGCCCAGCGCACGGCGGTCGCCTCGCCCTCGACGAACGTCGTGTCCCACATGACGAGGTCGCCGTCGCCGGGATCGGCCGAGCCCGGATAGGCCTTCCGGTAGACGTCTCGCAAGCCGTCGACCACGGGCTTCGGGGCGGTCGCCGTCAGGGCGATGCGCAGGGCGCTGAGCCCCGGGCGCGCCGGCACCTCGCCGAACTGGTCGAGTGCGGCGTCGTTGTCCCACTTCTGCGCCGCATAAGCGGAGACGAGCCCGACGCGGCCGCAGTCGGTCTCGACGTACCGCGGGGCGCGGGCGTGGGCGAGCGTCTCTCCGGCGCCCGCGTGGACGATCCCGGCCGCGTCGAGGTGCCGGCCGGTCTCGCGCATGCCCTCGATGCCCCAGTCGCAACAGTGGTTGTTGGCGCGAGAGACGAGCCCGAAGCCCAGATCGGCGAGGTCCCCGGCCACGGCGGGGAGCGCTGACATGCACCAGTCGTCGACGGTGCGCGGGTGGCCGCCGAACGTGCGCATGTCGACAAGCGACGTCTCCATGTTGCCGACCGCCAGCGACGCCTCGCCGAGCAGCCGCGCGACGGCAGAGAAGCCCGGGTCGCGCGCGAGCCTGGCCGCGAGCGGACGCGTCGCGATCAGGTCACCGGCCGACAGGAGCGCGAAGCCGTCGCTGACGGCGTGGCCGGGAGCCGGCCGGGCGTTGCCCGGCCGGCTCATTCGTCCTCCACCGCGTGCGGACGGCGCCGCACCAGCACCAGGGCGACGATGACGACGACGATCGCGACGACGGCGCCGACGACGATCCAGACGGTGGGCGACGAGCCGGCGGCCGTGCTCCCGGTCGCCGCCTTCGGCTGCAGGTCTTGATAGGTCGTGCGGATCATGTTCCAGAAGGGCGCCCCGGTCGGGCCCGGCGCCCTCACGTAGCCCGTCCATCGGTCGGTCCGGTAGGCCGCCAGGTTGACGTTGTACCAGAGCACGATGTCGGGGCAATCGCGGTGGATGATCTCCTGCATCTCGAAGGCGATCGCCTGCCGCTTGCTCCGATCGTCGGGGTGGAGAGGATCGAGCGCCTGGGCCTGCTCGTCGAACAGCGCGTCGTACTCCGGGTTGGAGTACTGGTTCATGCTGTTGTTCATGATCTGCGTGGTGGTGTAGGTGGAGAGCATGAACCCGGGGTCGATGTCGCCGCCCCAGCTCCAGATGAACAGGTCGTAGTTGGCATTGTCGTAGAACTGATCGGTGAAGGCGCCCTCGTCCATCAGGTCGAGCTTCAGCTTGATACCGACGTCTCGGCACCACGCCACGATCATCTTGGCGGCGCTGACGTCCTCCGGGTACTCGTTCAGGGCGACGAGGCGGAGGGTGAGCGGCTCGCCGTCCGGCGCCTCGCGCACACTGTCGCCGTCGCCGTCGACGTAGCCGGCGGCATCGAGGATCTGCTTGGCCTTCTCGGGGTCGTACGTGTAGTCCTGGCCGGCCGGCGGCGTCCACTGCCAGTAGGGCTGGGCCGGCCCGAACATCGCCGCGCCCGTCGTGGAGAGCCCGCCCATCGAGATCGCGTTGATCTTCTCCCTGTCGATGGCCCACGCGACCGCCTGGCGGACGCTCACGTCACGCGTCAGCGGGTTGCCGTTGGACTTGGGCGAGTCCCAGCAGTTGAAGCTGAGCTGATGGAAGCCGATCGACGGCCCGGCGTCGACGGTCGTCCCCGGCATGCCCTTGAGCGTCTTGTAGTCGAGGGCCGTGAACGAGCTGATGGAGTCGAGGTTGCCGGCCTTGTAGTCGGCGACCATGGTCTCGGGAGTCTGGTAGATCTCGAAGCGCACGGTCTGGATGCGGGGCGGCCCGCCGAGCGCCTGGGGATAGTCCGGGTTGGCCGCGAGAGTGGCCCAGTGGCTCTTCTTGACCTCGGTCACGCGGAACGGGCCGGAGCACACCATGGGCATGTTCTTGAAGTAGTCGAGCTTCTCGGGATCGACCTTGCTCCAGACGTGCTCGGGCAGGATCGGGATGTACAGCGCCAGCATGCCGGGGCTTGGCTTCTTCGAGACGATCACGACGGTCGCGTCGTCGGGCGCCGTCACGCTGGACACGCCCACCAGGTACTGGATGTACATCCAGTGCTGCGTGTCGAGGATCAGGTTGTAGGTGAAGGCGACATCGTGCGCGGTCAACGGCCGGCCGTCGCTCCACTTCAGGTCCGGGCGGAGGTGGAAGGTCCAGGTCAAGCCGTCCGGAGTGACCTCCCAGCTCTCGGCGGCGTCGGGCACGGGCTTGTAGTCGGCGTCGTACCAGGTGAGGAAGTTGTAGCTGAGGCGGAAGCTCTCCCACGCGATGCCGCTCTGAGAGCTGAAGGGATTCACGCCGTCGACGACGTCCTGGGCGATCCCGATGCGATAGGTGAGCGGGCCGCCCGACGGCGACGCGGCAGCGGGCGACGACGCGGCGGCGGCAGGCGGCGGCGAGCCGACGAGCGCGGCGGCGCTCAGCGCGAGCGTCAGCAGCACCGCGAGCAGCACGCCTGCAAGGATGGTGGAGTGCGTCCCGGTGCGTCCCTGCGTGGGATGACTCATCCTGGCCCCCCTCCGGTCGGTGAGACGGATGGTCGCGAGAAGCCGCCCGCGGGCGGCGAAGCGCCGCCCGCCCGCGCCCCAGCGCGCCTCCGTCGGTCCGATTAGACGCCGCGGCGGCGAACTGCGTCAAGGGAGCCGGCGGACGTCAGGCCGGCGTCGCCCGCGTTTTCCGTCCGACGTTTACACGAACATATGTTCGTGTTACGCTCATTGCCCCCGCAGCACCGTCCACCCGCACGTCAGGAGCCCCACATGCCGAGCGGCGGAGCCACCTCCGGCGACAGACCCGAGCCCCCCGAAGCGGCGGCGGCCGACGCCCGGGCGGAGCGCCGCAACGGCGCCGCCCGGGCCCGCGCCGGCCGCCCGGGCAACGGCGAGGCCGTGCCGGTCGCCGTCAGCTGGGACGAGCGGGCGCGGCGCCCGGTCGCCTTCGTCTGGCGCCGCCGCACCTACCGCGTCGAGCGCGTCCTCGAGACGTGGGTGCTCGAGACGGGCTGGTGGAAGGAAGGCGGCCACGTCAGCCGCTCGTACTGGCGGGTGCGCGCCGGCGGCCGCGTCGTCGACCTGCGCTACGACCGCCTCAGCAAGGCGTGGGCGCTGGAGAGGGAGCTCAGTTGAGCCCGGATCACGCGGCCTGCGACCGCCGCGGCAGCACCAGCACGACGATGAACGCGATCAGCGGGAAGAAGATCGCGATGATCGTCCAGAGGGCGGGGCCGTATCCCTTCTTCGCCGCCAGCCATGCGGTGAGCACCACGAGGCCCACCCAGATCACGAGCAAGATGATGATCTCCGGCAATCCCAGCATGAGGTCCCTCCCATCGCTTTGCGGCAGTATGCCATGACCTTCGTCCATCTCCATACGCACACCACGTTCTCGTTCGGCGACGGCGCCTGCCGCGTCAACGAGGTGGTCATGCGCGCCGCGGAGCTGGGCATGCCGGCGCTGGCGGTCACCGACCACGAGGGGCTGTACGGCGCCGTCCGCTTCTACCAGGCGTGCAAGGCGGCCGGCATCAAGCCCATCGTCGGCATCGAGCTCACGGTCGAGCCGGCGATCGGCCCCGGCGGCCGGGCCTGGGAGCCCGGCGCGGATGGCCGGCCGGCCGGCGGCGAGGCGCCGGTCGTCGCCGACCCGGCGGCGGTAGCGGCGCTCGCCGGACCCGCCGGCGCGGCGAGTTCCGAGGCGGCCGCGGCGGCGGCGCTCGCCCCCGACGGCCGCATCGCCCACCTCAAGGCGGCGGCCACGGTGCCGCCCTCCGCCGCCCGCGCCTCCGGCGCCGGCGGGTACCACCTCGTGCTCCTCGCCCGCGACTACGCCGGCTGGAGCAACCTCTGCCGCATCATCAGCGCCGCCCACCTCGAGCACCCGGGCGAGCCTCCGTTGGCCCGGCTCGCCACCATCGCCGAACACAGCGGCCACCTCGTCGCGCTCAGCGGCTGCCGCCGCGGCGAGGTCTGGTCGCGGCTGCTCGCCGGCGACAAGGCCGGCGCCCGCGCCGCGGCCTCCGTCTTCCAGCGCATCTTCGGCCGCGACTACTTCATCGAGCTGCAGCACGAGCTGCTGCCGGACTCGGACACCTCGCTGCGCGCCCTCGACCTCCTCGCCCACGAGCTGCGCATCCCCACCGTCGCCACCGGCGACGTCCACTACACGGTCAAGGGCGACGCCGGCCTGCACGACGTGCTCGCCGCCGAGGCCGCCAACCAGCCGCTGCCCAACCCGCTCGGGCGCAAGAACGCCGAGCTCTACCTCAAGAGCCCGCGGCAGATGCGGCGCCTGTTCCAGCGCTACCCCGAGGCCTACGCCAACGCCGAGCGCATCGCCGCGCGCTGCAACCTCGACCTGGGCCTCGGCAAGCTCCTCTTCCCCGCCTACCCGCTGCCGCCGGGCGAGACCGCCTTCTCGCTGCTCTGGAAGCGCTGCTTCGAGGGCGCCGCCGAGCGCTACCGGCCGCTCACCGCCGAGGTCACGGCGCGGCTCGAGCGCGAGCTCAAGGTCGTCGAGGAGCTCGGCTTCGCCGAGTACTTCCTCGCCGTGCGCGACATCGTCGAGTTCGCCCTGGGCCGCGGCATCTACTACTCGGGCCGCGGCTCCGCCGGCAACAGCATCGTCAGCTACGTGCTGCGCATCACCGACGCCGACCCCATCGCCAACGAGCTGCTCTTCGAGCGCTTCCTCAACCCGTACCGCCGCGGCATGCCAGATGTGGACATCGACTTCTGCTCGGCGCGCCGCGACGAGGTCATCCAGTACATCTACGAGCGCTTCGGCCACGACAGGGTCGCCATGGTGGCCACCGTCAACACCGTGCGCGCGCCGTCGGCGGTGCGCATCGTCAGCCGCGCCTTCGGGTTCACGCCGGAGGAGATCAACGGGCTCTCCCGGCGCGTGCCGTGGGGCAGCGCGTCCAAGCTCGGGGAGATGCTCGCCGAGCGCCCCGAGCTGGCCGACCACGAGTTCCAGCACCCGCACTACCGCCGCCTGGTCGACGTCGCCGAGCGGCTGTCGGGGTTTCCCGCCCACCTCGGCACGCACCTGGGCGGGTTCATCCTCTCGCGCGACCCGCTCACCGACCGCGTGCCGCTGCAGTGGGCGGCCAAGGGCGTCGTGGTGGCCCAGTTCGACAAGGACGACGTCGAGACGCTGGGCCTCGTCAAGATGGACATCCTCGCGCTCAAGATGCACTCGGCGATCGCCGAGGCGGTGCGCCGCATCGAGGCGCGCACCGGCGAGCAGGTGCGCGCCTGGGAGCTCCCGCGCGACGACCCCAAGGTCTACGAGCTCATCAGGTCGGCGCGCACCGTCGGGCTGTTCCAGCTCGAGAGCTCGGGGCAGCGCAACCTCGCCACGCGGCTGCAGGAGCGCGACTTCGAGGACGTCATCGCGGCCATCTCGCTCTTCCGCCCGGGGCCGCTGCAGGCCGACATGATCGCGCCGTTCATCAGGCGGCGGCACGGCAAGGAGCCCGTCGTCGTGCCGCACCCCGCCATGGAGCGCGTCCTGCGCCGCACCTACGGGGTCATCGTCTACCAGGAGCAGGTCATCGAGGTGGCGGCGGCCGTGGCCGGCTTCAGCCTCGCCGAGGCCGACCTGCTGCGCCGCACCATGACCCACGAGCGCTCCATGGAGGAGATGGACGCCATCGGCCGCAACTTCGTCGAGAAGGCGATGGTCCTCGGCGCCACGCAGGAGGTCGCCGACGAAGTCTTCCGCCAGCTCCGCGGGTTCGCCGCCTACGGCTTCAACAAGGCGCACGCCGCCTGCTTCGCCATCGTCTGCAACGCCTCGGCCTGGCTCAAGGCCCACTACCCTGCCGAGTTCTACGCCGGCATCCTCAACAACCAGCCTATGGGGTTCTACTCGCCGCGGGTGGTGCTCAACGACGCGCGCCGCTTCGGGCTCGCGGTGCTGCCGCTCGACGTCAACCTCAGCGGCGAGTGGTTCGAGGTGGAGAAGGACGGCACGGCGCTGCGGGTGGGGCTCGCCTACGTCAAGGAGATGAGCG
>CAVQLY010000025.1:0-155764 GCA_963713475.1 uncultured Thermoleophilia bacterium | reverse complement strand
CCGCCGGCACCGGCTTCTGCTCGGTCTTGCTGGACACCTCGCCGGTCACTGATCCGCTGCATCCGGCGACCGCCAGCAGTGCCACGGCCGCGGCCACGCACGCTACAAGCCTCATGATCCCTCCCAGGAGTGGCCCCAAGAGCATTATTAGCGACGAGCGGACGGATAGATAGGGATGGGCACTTTGCGGACTCCCTGAGCGCCTTCCTCCCTTGGCACGTGCGGCCAGAGCCGACGCAAGCTCGCGCGGCGGTCAGCCGGCGAGGGTGACGATCGCCCAACGGGACTACGTCTAGCCGAGATGGGTAGCGCCAAGGGTACGAGACTCCTGACATGAGCAGCGCGTCATACGGGAGGCTCTGATCCGCCGGCGGCACTTCGCGGCCACCACACACCGGCGGGGAGCCACTGGTGAGACCGGCCCGCGAGGCCGGTCTTTGCGTTCCTGAGGGCCGGTCGCTCGGGAGGCCGTCCACCTGGGGACGGAGGGGAGCGGCGCATGGAACATCTCATCCCGGTGATCTGAGGCACTCCCGCACGACCCGCTGAAGGGAGGAGCGGGAGAGAAGGGAGGAAGCATGAGTCGCAAGGCATGGGTGGTGCTGGTCCTCTGCCTCGCCGCGCTCACGATGCTGGCCATCGCGGCATCGCCGGCCGCCGCGGGAGCCGGCGGCGAGGCGCAGGTGGCGACGCCAGCCGTGGCGTACTTCCATATTGAAGACGGCAACTGGTGGTCGGGTGGGTATGGCTGGTGCGGCTCCACGAACTACGATCCCGGCACACCGATCCCGGCCCAGGACTTCATCATGATGTATGAGGCGGTCGAGATCCCGGACAGGTCGTTGGTGGAGCAGTTCCCGCAGATCATCCTGCTGAGCCTGACGGTCAAGGCCGCCAATGGCGACGTAGTCGTCAAGACGACCGAGGAGCAGTCGGCGCAGTTCTGGGGCCCCATCGGGTGGGATCCGTTCGCTAGCATGGCCCCGCTCCCCTCGTGGGGCCGCCACTGGCAGGTGCCTCTTGGATACCTTCCGCCGGGCACCTACCAGGTCACGTACCTCGCGCATCTGACCACGACGATGGAGTTCACTGTCCCGGACACTGGCGAGTTGATGGTCATCAAGCCCTTCAGGGACATCATCAAGCTGAGCTTCACGGTGCAGTGAGTAGCGGCCAGAGGAGAGGCCCGCCACCCGTGAGGGCAGCGGGCCTCTTCATTGACCGGCCACCGTTTCGGGGACTTCGCCCACACGCACACGAACGTCCGGTCACGCCCGACGGTCGTCTACCCACCCGTCAACCTGCGCGGGTGGCAAACGCTTGTCGCCACGACATACCGGGCGTACAAGTTTCGTCATACGGGGCTGCCGGGCCGGGGTGACCCTGGACGGGCGGCGGCCTACGCTGAAAGGGAGGGGTCATGTCTCGAACGATCGTCGGTCTCATGCGCGGCGACATCATCGCCTTCATTGCGCTGTTCATCGCGCTCGGAGGAACCTCCTACGCCGCGACCACGTTGGCCGCGAGCAGCATCAGTACCCAGCGGCTCAAGAACGGTGCGGTGACGACGGCGAAGGTCAAGGCCAGCGCCGTGACGGCCGCCAAGATCAGAACCGGGGCCGTCACCACCGCGAAGGTCGCCGCGGATGCCGTCACCGGCGAGAAGGTGCTGGAGTCGAGCCTCGGCAAGGTGCCGTCGGCGGCCAACGCCGACCACGCGACGAGCGCCGACAACGCGACGCACGCGACCAGCGCGACAACGCGACGACGCTCGGCGGGGTCAGCGCGAGCGTCTTCGGCACTGCTCTGAGCTGTTCGGGGTGGGACTTCCAGCCGGGAGAATCGACGACGACCTACTCGGTGGGAAACTCCGGCATGCTTCAACGAACGTCTGTCGGTGGATTGTTCACGGCACCCATGCAGCTGCCCCAGGGCGCGAAGGTGACCAAGCTCACCTTCTTCTACTGGGAGGACGGGGGGGCCGGGACCGCAGGGACGCTCTGGTTCACCCGCCACACTCTCGTCGGCAGCTCGATCGGCTACGGAGCGAGTGCAACGGATGACGCCGGTGGTGGCCCCCACCAGGTGGTGCGCACCTTCACCCCGGGGCAAGTGATCGACAACACCCAGTACGCCTACGGCTTGAAGTGGGAGCCGGGTGTGAACGGCTGCCGACTCGCAGGAGCGCGAGTCGAGTACACGCTGCCGTGATCTGGATGGAGCCGCGAAGCGACGGTTCGGCGTAGCTCCTCTGCCGCTGGTGCCGCCAGTGATGGCATCGCTCGCCCTCGCCGCGGCGGTAGCTCCTACGGCGACTCGGGAGGGCCGAACTTCCTCGGTACCTCGAACGTCGTGGTCGCTGTGACCTCGTGGGGCGACATCCCCTGCCGCAACCTGACGGTGAACCAACGTGTGGACACGCCGTCGGCGAGAGGGTTCCTGGACGACTACGTGCCGACGCGGTCAAGCAGGGCAGTCTGTCTCTGACATAGGCCCGCCACCCGTGAGGGCAGCGGGCCTCTGCTACAGCGAGTGACATGGGCAGTCAGGCGGGACAGCTTCGGGAGAGCCTACTTCCTGGCGATATCCGTACCGCCGCCGAGCACGTCGAAGGCGGCGAGTACCGCCCACGAGGTGGTGAAAACCAGCCCGACCAAGCGGCTGAAGCGCCGGTAGGCAGGCGCCTTTGCCGCCCGATTGCCTCACCGCCCGGTCCACACCGGCGCCGTCCAGGCCGTGATGCCCTCGTTGCCCCAATAGTCAGACGCCGTCGTCACGCGCACGTAGAAGTAGCGCTCGTCGGTTGACGGCCAGCGCCGGGTCGTCCAGCTCACGTTGGCGCTGTCAAATAGCCTTGCCCGTTCCACGACCTTGCCGCCGTCCGACGACGATCTCGACGAGCTTGACGGCATCCGCGGCGCCGTTTGGGTCGTGGATCTGGATCGATGCCGCGTAGCTTGCTCTTGGGCGTCAGCGTCGAACCCATGACCTTGCCGCCGAGCGTGTAGCGAATCTCCAGGTTCTTGTCCTCGGTGGCATAGCCGCGGCTGGCCCGCATCGCGGCGAGCCAGGTCAGCCCCTTGTGAGGTGTTCCGCAAGCAGGACCGTCCTGACATCGCAGCCCGTGATCCAGTTGGGATCGTGGGTGTCGGAGTTGGCTGTGGGGCAGGACGTGCCAGCCAGCGTCCAGCGCCCTGATGTAGGCGGGCTCGTAGGTGATCTCGTTCCAGACCTCGATCATGTTGACGGCCTGGTCGCGCTTCGGCGTGTAGTAGCCGAAGTCGTACCAGTCGCTGATTGGCCGACTTTGTCGCCGCCGTAGTAGTCGGGATGGTTCCACTGGCCGACGGCGTTCGCTTGGCCGCCAGCCAGTCGTACAGGCTCGGAAGGACGTCGACACATCCCAAGCTTGTGGCCGTTGTTGTAGCCGTTGCCTGCCGGGTTGCCAGCCTGGCCGAAGATCTCGGACGCGTTGAGGATGTTCATCTCGCCCGCCGTCATCCACGGCAGCCACAGCTCGTAGCCCGGGCAACGTGACGAAGACGCCGGGCTGGTTGTAGGCGTCGGCGGCAGCCAGGGTGTCGGCCCAGTTGGCGGTCGTCATCCAGCCATCGCCATAGCTGCAGTGGTTGTGGTCGGTCGTGGCGAAGAAGTCGGCCTCGCCAAGCAAGGCTGCCGCGTAGGCTGCGGAGTAGGCGTCCTCCGGCGTGCCCGTGCCGTCCGAGTAGTTCGTGTGCGCGTGCAGGTCGCCGAAGTAGAGGTTGTAGTCCGCCGCGTTCGCCGTGCCGGCCATGAGCAGCGTGAGCGCCACGGCGACGATCGCGAGGCACACCCAGGCGCTCGGTGACGTCCCCTTCATGCTTCCCCCCTCGTCGCGCGTCCCCTGGAGCGCAGGGACGCGATGTCCCAAGAGCGAGAGTAGGGCCCGCGCCGGGGCAGGTCAACGGCGGGGACATGGGCGAAGCTCGTAGCGAAGTGCGGCGCGGACTTCCGGCCGGAAGCCAGGGTCGGCAAAGAACCCTGCGCCAATCATCGGCTGTGACGGCGCGGCCGCCCTCCGCGCGACCGGCCACCGTCTCGGGGACTTGGCCCACACCTCACGGGTGGCGGGCCTCTGTGCGAGGCGAACTGCGCCGTCCGGTCACAGACCGACCTATGGCGTCGCTGTTGGCGCGGCACTCGACGGTGAGCGGAACGTGAAGTTGGTGGTGAACACGTTCTCAAGATGAATCGCGTTTGTCCGCCATGGAAACGCGAAGTCGCCAATAACGTAGCAGTACGTGACGTACCGCAACTCGGGCGCCCAGGCGGCGGCGGTGCCCCCAGCCCCCCCAGCCATGGGGTCGTAGGGGGCTTTCGTGGTACCCGCCACCACGTAGGATGTGCCGCCCTTCAGCACCACGGGAGTGATCGCCTCGTAGCGGAAGGAGCCCTCCAACGTGCTGCCGCCGTCGACCGTGACGGTATCGCTGACGAGCTGCCGGTTCGACTTCTCGAAGATGCCCACAGTGTGCTCGTTGACGAGTCCATCGCCGCCTTCGTCGTAGTAGCCCAGGGCGGTGACCTCGACATCCACCCAGGGCACGAACTCGAGGCCATCCGTTTCCCTAGCGTAGTCAGTTTCGCCCACAGACTTCTGCGAAGAGAACGAGTAGGCGGCCACGGGGGTGGTCCGCGGCGGCAGGTCGGTAGGCGCGGTGTCCGAGCCGCCGCAGGCGGCGAGCGCCGGCGCTATGGCGACGAACGCCGCCATCGCGACGGCCCAGATGATCTTCCTCAGAAGTGAACTCCTCATGGCCCCGATCCCTCCCATCGTGCGACCACGTCGGACTCCCTTGCCGATCCGCTCCAGGGCGTCCCGTATGGCCAAACTTGTACGCCCGGCTCGCCGTGCCAACAAGTGTTTGTCGCCCGTGCAGGCTGATCGCGCCCAACTTAGGGTCGCATCTAGCCGGACGTTCTGTGCGTGTGGGCGAGGCCCCCGAAGCCTTGGCGGGTCACGAACGAGACCCACTGGCCTCACGGGTGGCGGGCCTTCGGCTGCCCACGCTCTCCCGGTATCTACGGCGTAGGCGAGGAAGCCGGGACCGGCATGAACTTGAAGTTGGGACCCATCCACAAGTACCGGTTCCGCCACCCTGGGAACTCGAAGTCGCCGGAGCTCTCGCTGTGCCCGACGAACCGCATCTCGGGCTCCCAGTTGGCGCCCCCGCCCGTGGCCAGAGGGTCGAAGGGTGGCTCACAGTCGCCGACCACCATGTAGGACCTTCCCCCCTTCAGGACTACCGGCGTGATGGGCTCGTAGCGGTAGGAGCCGTCCAGAACGCTCTCGTTGTCGACGACGACGGTGGGCGTGACGAGCACCTTGGTGTCAGCGTCGAAGATGCCGACCGTGTGCGAGTTCAGGAGCCCGTCCCCACCGGCGTCGCAGTCGCCAAGCGCACTGACCTCCATGTCGACCCAGGGGACGAACTCCAGGCCGTCCGTGCTCTTCCTGAACGTCGCGGTGGTGCCGGACCCAGGGTCGAACGAGTAGGCCGGGACGGGAGTGCTCCGCATCGGCAAAGTCGAGGGGCGCGTCGGGGTCGGGCTGCCCGACCCGCCGCAGGCGGCCAAAGCGAGTGCGCCGGCGATGATCGCCGCCAGCGTGGTAGCCCAGATGGACTCCCTCAGACGAGAACGTTTCATGTCCCCGATCTCTCCCATCGTGCGACCACGTCGGACTCCCGTGCCGGTCCGCTGTCGGGAGTCCCCTATGACGAAACTTGTACGCCCGGTTCGTCATGCCGACAAGCGTTTGTCACCCGTGCGGGTCGTCGGGAGGGCAGGCCACGGTCGCCCATGACCGGTCGTTCTGCGCGTGTGGGCGAAGTCCCCGAACGGCGGCCAGTCGAGCGGAGAGAGCGCGACTGCGCGGCTGGCACGATTGTGTATCGTGTGCGGGTGCGAGCCCTCGGGCTCATCCAGGCGGATGTACAGCTTCGACTCAGGCGAAGGCTCGCGCTCCCGGTGTCTGGGCAAACGGGCGGCCCGCATGACGTAGGGCCGCCCGTGTTTCGTGCTCGGCGGGGTCCGTACCCGCCAGGTCGACGTCACTAGGTCTGCTTGCTGCTCCTTCCACCGCGGTTCGTCTGCCAAAATCTGCCAAAATCGGGTGGGCCGGGCAAGGGACGAAAGGGTACCGGCAGGCACGGCAGGGGACAGACAAAATGCCTGCAAATACGGCATATAGCCACTGAAAATCGTGGTGTCGTCAGTTCAATTCTGACCCTCGCCACCACTCTCTCCCTTCAGGTCGGGGCATTCTGGTAACGCCGTGCACGCTCGTGCGCGTGCCCGCTGTCCGGGTTCGCCAATGACTTCAGCCGCGGCGACTTCCTGATCGATAACTGGCCGACCAACGGCGCCGACCGGTTCGGCGACGGGTTCATCCACTTCTGCTCGTCGCGGTTCCCGGACTGGCCGGCGGTCATGCAGTACATGCGCGGCGTGAGCGAGGGCTGAACGTAACCTCTATCGCTCGATCGTCATCCTCGTGCGCGACTGCGACTCAGACTACGCTCCGGGTCGCATGAGCCGGATGGATGAACACGATGGCGGAGGGCCGGCGCTTTCGGAGTGCCTTGAAGGGCCGTCGGGTATGACGTATCATCATACCCGGAGGTGCATCATGGGACGCTCGAAGATCGCCATCACGATCGATGAACAAACGCTCGGTGCGATCGACAGGCTGGTGTCCGAGCACCGCTTCCCGAATCGCAGCCAGGCCATCCAGGAGGCCCTGGACGAGAAGCTCTCGCGGCTGACTCACAGCCGCCTGGCGCAGGAGTGCGCGAAGCTCGACGCGGGTCTCGAGCAGGCACTGGCCGAGGAAGGCATGGGTGGGGAGCTGGCCGAGTGGCCAGAATACTGAGGGGCGAGGTCCGCTGGGCGGATCTGAGCCCGACTCGCGGGCACGAGCAGTCGGGCCGGCGGCCCGTCCTCATCCTGAGCGCCGACGTCTTCAACGATCGCTCGGGCACGGTGATCGCGGTCGCGCTGACGACCCAGCCTCCACGAGCCGGGTTCCCCCTGACGCTGGAGGTAGGCCCCGGGCAACTCCCCAAGCCGGCGTGGATCAAGATCAGCCAGATCCGCACGCTGTCGGTACAGCGCGTCGGCCGCAAGCTCGGGACCGTCTCGCCGGAGGAGGTCGCGCGGGTGATCGAGGGCCTGAGCGAGATCCTGGGAGCATGACCGGAGTCGAAGCCCCTCTTCAGCGCCCACGGACGGTTGCCCTCGCCCGCCGGCTGGACGACGACAGGCTCCGCGTGGTCCGCGTGTGGCGCAGCGAGCGTCAACTTGAGCTACCCTGATGTCTGCGCGACTGCGGCGGACTCGAGCCGGGAAGAGTCGCGGATGATAGTCTCTCCTGTAGGCTCGCCCCAGGGCGCCCTCACCTGATCACGGTTCCGAAAGGATTTGCATGGCCAAGAGCAAGGCTCCATCAAGAGGCCCCAAGAAGGGCCGCCCCGTCGATCCGGCGCGGCGGCGTTACTGCTCCTTCTGCAAGGAGAAGGTCGACGAGGTCGACTACAAGGACATCACGGCGCTTCGCCGCTTCGTCAGCGATCGCGGCAAGATCAAGACGCGCCGCGTCAGCGGCGCCTGCCGCCGGCACCAGGCCCAGGTCGCCACGGCCATCAAGTTCGCGCGCGAGATGGCTCTGCTGCCGTACGTGGTCTCCGTCAGCGGGGACGAGAAGCGGGGCGGGCGGCGCGGTCGGGGCTGACGGCCGGGCTGACGCCCGCGCTGACGCCCAAGTCGAAGAGTCCGGGACCATCTGAGCCTCGCCCTGTCGCCCGGCCGCAGGCTCAGGTTCTCCGGCCTGGCGGCCGATAGGACCAGGGATGCTGACGAAGCGACTCCTCAGACTCAGGCATGAACGGACCGACCTGGGGTTCCTGAGCGCGAGCGTGGCCGAGGACGGAGGCCGCGACCCCTACTGGAGCCTGCGTATCGAGTCGCCGTCGAGCGCCGAGGAGTTCCGCGACCACCTGCACGACGGGTCGTCCATGGCGTTCAACATGATCACCCGCGACGGCACCCAGCTGCGCGGCGAGGCGTACGTGGCCAGCATCAGCGACGGCACGGATGCCGCGACTGTGGTCGTGCTCGCGGGAAGCGGGCCGCTCCGGCGCATCTGACGCGCCCGGCGCGGCGCGGGGACGAGCCCAGTCCGAGCTCGGTCCGAGCTAGTCCGGGAAGACCTCGTCCCCGACGAGCTCGCGCACGCGGAGCATGTCGAAGACCCCGCGCACGGCAGGGGAGAGGTTGCGGGCCACGAGCGGGGTGCCCTGGCTCTTCAGGTCGAGGGCGAGCCGCACGAAGATGCCCGTGCCCGACGAGTCGATGAACTCCACGCCGGCGAAGTCCAGGGCGACCATCTGCGCTCCCTTCGCGGCCTCGGTGACCGCCTCGCGCAGGGAGTCGGCGCAGTCGAGGTCCATCTCGCCGGCGAGGTAGACGGTGGGCGCCGGGCCCTGAGCGATCGAAGTGCGAAGCATGGATTCTCCTGGCTCAGTTGGTCAATCGGTCCAATAGTAGCGTAGTGCCGCCCGGGCCGGTATGCAGGGCGACGGCGTCGAGATAGTCCAGGATGATCTTGTACCCGTAGCCCATCGACGCCTGACCGCCCTTGGAGGGCGGCTCGATCCAGTTGATGAAGCTGAGGCCGGGTCCCTCGTCGGCCACGATGAAGCGCAGGCGGTCGCCCAGGCGCCGCACCGTCATCTGGCCGTGTCCGCCGCCGTGCAGCAGCATGTTGGTCACGGCCTCGGAGATGCAGAGGATGGTCCGCTGGCGGTTGATGTCGTCGAGGCCGGCCTGCTGGAGTTGATCGTCCACGGCCTCCCTCGCCCGCTGGAGCTCCGTGGTGTCCCCGATCTCGAAGTCCATGACCTCGTGGCCCAGCTCCGTCTCGGTGACGAGCTGCTGGGGGTCGAGGATGCGGAGCTTGTTGCAGGCGACCGCGGCGGCGAGGTTGTTGAGGATCTCGACCAGGCTGCGGCGGTGGTCGCCGTGGTGGCGCTGCCAGCCGTTGGTCCGGATGCTGAGGATGTCGCACTGGTCGCCCTGCGGGACGAAGCAGAGCTCGTCGGCGACGAAGTCGTCGGGCTGCGACACCGCGTAGCACATGAACGTCGCCCGCTCGAGAGCCTCGGTGGCGTGCGCGACGAGGTCCTCCTGCGGGAGCTCGGGCTCCAGGGTGCCGATGACGGCCTCGACGCGGTCGTCGCCGGCCCGGTAGCGGTACACCTGCAGGGAGGCCGGCGAGGGACTCGTCTGGTCGGTCATCGTCAAAGCATCCCGTCAGTCGCGGTTGTCGCTCCGCCGCCTCACGTGAGGCGCACCAGCAGGAGCGTGGCGTCGTCGGTCGGGGCGCTCTCGCCGCGGAAGGCGGTGATGTCGCCCCACACACCGTCAAGTGTGTCACGAACCGCGCTGCTCTCACACCGTTCGAGCGACTGTTCGAGGCGTTCGAGGCCGTAGAGAGTGCCGGCGGGGTCCCGCGCCTCGGTGAGTCCGTCGGTGTACAGCGCCACCGTCGCGCCCGCGCCCAGGACCACGCGGTCCTCGGGGAACTGCAGACCGGTGCGGACGCCGAGGGCGGCGCCGCGAGAGGGCACCTGGCTGATGCCGGACTCGTCGGCGATCAGGACCGGGTTGTGGCCGCCGCCGGCGATCACCAGGCTGCGGTCGGACGGGTCGTAGGCGGCCAGGGCCAGCGTGAGGAAGTACGGCAGGCGCTGGCCCTCGAGGTCTCGCGTGAGCCCGTCGTTGACCTCCGCCATGACGTCGCCGGGCTGCTTGCCGGGGGCGATGGCGTCGTGCAGGAGCGAGCGCGCCATCGCCATGATGAGCGCGGCGGCGAGGCCCTTGCCCATGACGTCGCCGCACACGATCCCCAGGCGTCCGTCGCCGAAGGGGATGTAGTCGTAGTAGTCGCCGCCCATGTCGCCGAGGAACTCGATGCGCTGCTCCAGCTCGATGCCTTCGACGTGCGGGATCGAGGTGGGGAGGAGGTCCGTCTGGATGCGGCGGGCGCGCTCGATCTCCGCCGCGACCTTGAGTTGGGCCGCCCGCAGTTCGTCGTGCAGTTCCACAGAGGCGGACAGCTCTTGCTGGAAGCTGTCGCGCTCGGCGTCGAAGGTCACGCGCTCCCGCGCCCGGCTGACGTAGATCTCGTAGGAGTAGTAGATGAAGACGACCGGCGGTACGGCGAGCACCAGCCCGGCGATGCCGAGGAGGTCGTACAGCAGCACCGCCAGAAGGGCGAAGGTGGTGCCCGCGAGGTAACCCGGCAGGGCCCACTGGTAGTTCTTGCGCCAGACCGCCAGAGGGCCCTCGCCGGTGCTCAGGGCGACCACGCCGGCAAGCACGACGGTGTTGGCGAGGAAGTCTACGGCTGTCGTCAGGAACGCCGGGACGACGATCTCCAGGAAGCCCGCGTCCGCCGGCACCAGGGCAATGAAGATGACCCCGGCCACGAAGGTCGAGAGGACGTAGTTCGAGATGTCGAAGAGGATCTTCTGAGGGTCCTTGGTGACGCTGAGCGCCGTGGCTCCGGACACGGTCGCCACTACCATGGCCGGCCACAGACCAAGGACCGCCAGGGCGGCAAGGACGGGGACGAACGACATGCCCACGTGGCCGACGCCAGGGAGACGGATCTCGCGCACGTCGGCGATGGCGGCGAGGATGGCGAAGGCGACGAGCGCCCAAGAGAGCGACACGCCGTCGCGGTACGTCACCCAGGCGAAGCTGGCGACCGCGGCCAGCGTCACCGCGCCGACATAGAGAGAAACGGCCGGGCGTGCCCGCCCGGCCGTGTTCCCCGCGTCATTCACGCTGTGCTCCGCGGCTATTGCCCCTGAAGCAGGATGCTCCACTTGAACTTGGCCCACTCGTACTCACTCCACTTGAACTTGGCCCAATCGTATTCGCTCCACTTGAACTTGGAGGAGTCAAAGTCGCTCCACTTGAACTTGGACCAGTCGAAGTCGCTCCACTTGAACTTGGAGGAGTCGAAATCGCTCCACTTGAACTTCGAGGAGTCGAAGTCGCTCCACTTGAACTTCGAGGAGTCAAAGTCACTCCACTTGAACTTCGACCAGGCAACATCACTCCACTTGAACTTCGACCACTTGAACTTCGACCAGCCGACGTCGCTCCACTTGAACTTCGACCACTTGAACTTCGACCACTTGAACTTGGACCCCTGGAACTTGGACCACTTGGATTTCGTCCATCCATACTTCGACCAAACCCTCTGATCCCATGCAGAGTAGACGTCCCGGTCGAGTATCGTCATGCCGTCGCCCAGGTCCTCGGACAGGGCGTAGCCGTTGGCGCGGGAGGCGTCGTCGAGTGCTGCCGCGACGTCGATCGCGCCCGCGCCCTGCTGATAGCGGGTGGCCTTGGGCAGTGGGTCGGCCGTGTTCATCAGGCGCAGCTTGACGTCGTCCGGGGTCAGCGTCGGATCGGCGCTGAGCAGCAGGGCGACGGCGCCCGCGGTCACCGGCGCCGACGTGCTGGTCCCGGAGAGGCTCAGGTAGTCCATCTCGGTGCCGGCCGGCGCTGTGGGTGCGTAGGTGGCCACCGGGATCTGGTTGAACGAGAAGTTCACGTCGATGTACGAGCCGCGTGCCCTGATCGAGATCACGTGGTTGCCCGGAGCCACGACATCCGGCTTCGCGTACTCGTCGAACAGCGTCGGCCCGACCGAGCTGTAGTACGTCATGATGTCGTCCGTGGTGCTCTCCGTCTGACCGGTGTCGCTCGCGCCGACGGTGATCACATACGGGCTGTTGCCGGGCGACGTGACGCCCCCTGGGCCGAACTCACCCTCGTTGCCGGCTGCGCAGACGACCGTGATGCCGTGCTTCCACGCGAACTCGACGGCCGACGCGATCGGGTCGTACTCGACAGGCGCCGAGACGTTGCTTCCGATCGAGAGGTTGAGCACCTTGATGTTGTACTGGTCCTTGTGGACGACGGCCCACAGCACAGCGGACATGACGGCGGAAGCGCGACCCTGTCCGGTCTCGTCGAGCACCTTGACGCCGATGATGTCGGCGGCGGGCGCGACTCCTCGGAACTGCATGTCGGCGTAGCCGCCCTGGTCGAGCGGCAGTGATGCGGTGCCGTCGCCGGCGATGAGCCCGGCGACGAAGGTGCCGTGACCGGCGTCGTCATACGGCTGCAGTCTTACCGTTGACGAAGTCCTTCCAGGCGATGATCCGGCTGTTCTCGAGATCCGGTGACGTCGTCGCGACGCCGCTGTCCACGACGACGACGCCGACGCCGGCGCCCGTCGGGCCTCCGGCGGCGGGAGCAGCGACCCTGTCGAGGCCGATCGCGAGGTTGGTGATATCGAGCGAGCTGGCGTAGTCGAGCCCGAACACCGGGTTGTCGGAGACGATCATGGCGACCGAAGCCTCAGCGGACAGTGCTTGGATCTCGTCCTGGGTGAGGTACGCGGCCACGGCGTCGAACTCCGTGAGCTCAGTCGTCGCGACGCCGTCCGGGACGGCGTCGGCCACGACGGCGGCTGCGTCGGGCTCGGTGTACACGAGCACGGGAACGGCCACGTCTCCGCCGGTCGCCTCCAGGACGGTGGTGACGCTGCTGTCGATCTTGGCGCTGTCGCCGTTATCCGTGGCCAGTGCCGTCGAGGGCAAGGCCAGGAGACAGAGCAGCGCGATCGCGAGGATCAAATACTTGGCTCGCATCTTCATCGCCTCCACACCAGTGCTCCTTGGGCCTGCCGACTTGCTCAAGGCCGGCGGACAGTGCTCTGTGTCGGTGTCTCGAGGAGGGACTCGCGAGAGGCGCTCGCCGCTGGAATCGAGATCCGCGACTGCGAAAGTCGGGTTCGGCAACCGAGCTATCTTGATCATCCAAGACCTCTGGCTTTGCGTCCCTGCCTCACGACAGGTTTGCCTTTATCGTTCGTGAATGGGTATCGGTCGCTCGCGCGCTGAAGTTAAGCACTTCTTAGACGAATTGACAGAGGAAGTGTCTCCATCGTGGCTACGGGCGGCCGCGAGCACAGAAGCGACCGCCCGCGCCGGTGTGGAGCGATCCGGCACGGGCGGTCAGCCAGCCAGCCTGGCAGCTGGAGGCGATCAACGGACGAGGTCCGCTCTCCCTCCTGTAACGATCCAGCCCCCCAGAACCTTTCGCGAGACGGAGTCCGACGCGAGGATTTCCTTTTCGGGCCGCGTCGGTCCGATTGCGTAGGCCGGTGATAGACTGGGCAGACAACACATCGAGACCGTTGGGGGGAGCCGACGCGTCCAGGGCGGACAGCCTCCCGGTGTCGAATCCGCCCGGCACCTCCCCTGCGACCACTCACGACAGGTACGCGCTCCAGTGGACGCGGGCGCGTCGATGAAAGGAGGAGATGGATGAGCCGTACGGGCGGTCTCTACACTGCCGCGCAGCGGCAGGTGATCAACCAGATGCTCAAGCTGGCGGCCAGCGACGACAAGCGCAAGATCGTCAGGGCGTTCCAGCTTGCTGAGAAGATCACACCGGACCAGTACAAGGGCTCAGTGCGTTTCGTCACCGAGAAGGTCGAGGACGACCACCCGGCGTTGCTGATCGCCAAGCACGTCACGTCGAAGCTCAGTCCGCGTTGCCGCGATGCCTTTATCGAATGTCTTATCGTGAACACTCTTCTTCGCGGCGTCGACAAGCGCAGGAAGCTCGTCGACTCGACCGGCAACAGCGCGCCCACGACGATCCTCATGAGTCCGACCATGCGCTGCAATCTCACCTGTGACGGGTGCTACGCAGCGGAATACTCACCCGACCAGGACCTCGACCGCAGTCTGATGCAGAAGATCGTGGACGAGGGCAACGACATGGGCGTCTACCTGTTCACGCTGCTCGGGGGCGAGCCGTTCATGTGGGACGAACTGCTCGACTTCGCGCGCGAGAACAAGGATGCCTACTTCCAGGTCTTCACCAACGGCACGCTCCTCGATCACGACACCATCGACGAGCTCGCCAAGGTCGGCAACATCGCCCCGATGCTCAGCCTGGAGGGCTCACCCGAGCTCACCGACGAGCGGCGGGGCTCAGGCGTCCACGAGCAGGTCATGGAGATCATGGACCGCCTCGGTGAGGCAGGCGTGCTCTTCGGCTATTCCTGCACCGTGACGCGCCACAACTGGAAGGCCGTGGTGAGCGACCAGTTCGTCGATCCGCTCATCGCCAAGGGCGCGCTCCTGGCGTGGCACTTCCTCTACATGCCGGTCGGGCGCGAGCCCGACACGAGCATGATGCTGACGGCGGAGGAGCGGAACCAGTTCCGCGTCGACATCCATCGCATCCGCGACACCAAGGCGCTCTTCCCGGTCGACTTCTGGGGCGACGCGCCGTGGGTCAACGGGTGCATCGCCGGCAAGCACTACATGCACATCAACAGCGGCGGCTGGGTGGAGCCGTGCATCTTCACGCACTTCGCCACCGACAACATCCGCGACGTGAGCCTCCTCGAGGCGTTCAACTCGGACTTCTTCAAGGAGATCCGCCGCCGGCAGCCGTTCAACCACAACCTGCTCATGCCGTGCATGTGGATCGACAATCCCACGCAGGCGCGCGAGATCATGGCGGCCACCGGGGCGCAGCCGACGCACCCCGGCGGCGACGTCATGATCACCGACCTCCAGGACGAGCTCGACGAGTACTCGCGTCGGGTCGACCGCCTCTACAGCCCCATCTGGAGCTGCCTGAGCGCGGAGAAGGAGGACGCGGCCGACCTGCACGCCAAGACGGCCGCGATCGTCGAGGCCGCGCAGCAGGACGAGGTGCCGGTGGGCTGACGCCGGCAACCTCAAGCGTCGTCGCGGGCGGCGGGGCCATCGGCCCCGCCGCCCGCTCTCGTTGCGGGGCCCGTGCCCGCGGGCCGTCCTGGGCGTGGACGAGCCCGGCCGGGCGCGGCGGGCGGCTGTACTGAGGGTTTCGTGCTACCCTGTCGAAACCGGAAGTCAGCCGAACGGGCCTATGGCGAGACCTCACCCCCACAAGCGCGCCGCGCGTCTCGCGGCTATCTCCATCCTCTCCGTGCTCGGGGCGGTCGTCGGCATCTGGGCCGCACCCCGCGTCAGCGATGCGGTCGCGGCGTGGATGAGCACCCCTCCGGTCGAGCTCCGCTCCGCCGCCCTCCCCTCGACGCTGCCGGTCGGACAGCCGTCCGTCGCCGGCGCGCGCGCCGTGGCGCCGTCGGACGCGCGCTCCGTGGCGCTGCCGGGCGCGGCGACCATCGACCCCGGCATGCGGTTCACCATGGCCGGCGTCACCTGCGCGCCACCCCGCGGGACCGGCGCCGTGGACGTCCTGCTGCGGACCAGCGAGGACGGACGGACCTGGAGCCGCTGGTACACCGTCGCGCTCGAGCGCGTCGCCGAAGAGGGCGGGGCGGAGAAGGCCTTCACCGAGCCCATCTGGACCGGCTCCGGCCGCTATCTGCAGGTGAGCGCGCGACGGGCGGGGGACACCGGATCGGCGCCCGCCCGCCTGCGTGACGTCCGCGTGGTGGCGATCAACAGCACGGAGGACGCCGACCGCGCGTCCGCGGTCGTCGGCGTCATCCGGCGCGCGGCGGCCACCGTCGCCGGCTTCCGTCTGACCCAGACGGCCTCGGCCATGACGACCAAGCCGCAGATCGTGAGCCGGTCGGAGTGGGGCGCCAACGAATCCTGGCGTTCGGGGTCGCCGGACTACGCGCCGGTGAAGATGGCTTTCGTGCACCACACGGACAGCGGCAACGACTACTCTCCCGAGGAGGCCCCCGCGATCATGCGCGGCGTCTACGCCTACCACGCCAAGTCGCTGCACTGGAGCGACGTCGGCTACAACTTCCTCGTCGACCGCTACGGCACCATCTACGAGGGCCGCTTCGGTGGCATCACCCGTGGGGTGATCGGCGCCCAGGTGCTCGGCTTCAACACGGGGAGCACGGGCATCTCGGTCATCGGCACCTTCACCAGCGCGCAGCCCACATCCGCGTCGGTCACGTCTCTCGAGAAGCTGCTCGAGTGGAAGCTGGACGTCCATCACGTGGACCCGCAGGGCACGGGGACCCTCGTCTGCGGGTACGGGCAGAAGTACGCCACCGGTCAGCGCGTGACGTTCCCGGCCATCGCCGGACATCGCGACGCCAACTACACGGACTGCCCCGGAGGGCGGCTGTACATCCAACTGCCCAACGTGCGCAAGGTCGTGGCCCGCACCGGCCAGCCCAAGATCTACGGCTTCATCGTCGAGGATCCAGCGATCAGCCCGAACGGCGACGGCGTGAGCGAGCGCGCCACCATCGGCTTCACGCTCTCCCAGCTGGCGACCTGGCGCCTCGAGATACGGAACAGCGCCGGCAACCTGGTTCGCAGCCAGAGCGGCGAGGGCACGGTCGTCGAGACCACGTGGTCCGGCAAGGACGATGCCGGCAAGCAGCAGCCGGACGGCCTGTACTCGCTGCAGGTCGATGCGACGAGCGCCGATGGTGAGGCGCGCTCCGCGACGGCCACGCTGCGGCTGGACACGGTCGCCCCGGAGATCAAGAGTGCCGGCGTCGCGCCCGACCCCTTCAGTCCGAACGGCGACGGCCTGGACGATGACGCCGTGCTGACCTTCGAGCCGGGCGAGGACGGGACCGCGCGGGTGTCGGTCGTCGCCGACGACGACTCGGTCCTGCGCCGCGTGACGGGCTGGGACGAGGTCACCACGTCCGCGCAGAAGGCCCACTGGGACGGGCGCATCTCGTCCGACTCGGGTCTCACGCGCAGCTCCCGAAGGCCAGGCCACACTCCTCCTGGAGCTCCGCGATGCGGCCGGCAACGCCACGACCGCCCGGCGGAAGGTCACCGTCGACAGGACCCTCAAGCTGACGTCGGTCTCGCGCAAGACGTTCTCGCCAAACCAGGACGGCGTCAACGACGCCGTCACGCTCTCGTTCAGGCTCACGCGACCTGCCGACGTCACTGCGACCGTCGTGCGCTCCGGCTCCACCGTCCGGACGATGCGGCTCGGCAAGCTCCCCGCGGGCGCACAGACCGTGGAGTGGGACGGCAAGCTCGCCGCCGGAGGCTCGGCGACGAGCGGCGCGTACTCTCTCAGGGTGTCCGCCACCGGCGACCTCGGCGTCACGACCGTCGCTCAGGACCTGACCGTCGACCTGTCGGCGCCCAGGCTCAAGGCGCCGGCGACCGCGTCGGTGCGCTATCGCAGGACGGCGAAGCTCGCGTTCACGGTCAAGGACGCCTTCAGCCCGCTGGTCAAGGTGACCGCGACGATCACGAACGCCAAGGGCGTGGTCATGGCGACGGTTCCTTGCGGATGGGTGAAGCAGGGAGTGCCCCAAACGTGTGCGTGGCGGCCGAAGGCGCGCAGGACGTACACGGTGAAGTTCCGGGCGATCGACCTGGGAGGCAACCGCCAGGCGTCGGCGGCGGTCACGTCGTTGCGGGTGCGCTGAGCGCGGGTACGCTGAACGAGGGCACGCCGGGCGCGGGTGCGGTGGGCGCCCAAGGGGAAGACCGGGCGATCACGCCCGTTGCCGCTCGAGATCCGATTCCAAGCACGCTAACGCCCCGGTCCCGCTGCCGGGAACCGGGGCCTTCGTACTCGCCCGTGCTACTTGCGTGCAGGCGCCCCGGCGTGCCTCACCGGCTGCTTGGGGGCGCGCAGCGCTCGCACGATCATATAGACGAGTGCGACGACGCCGACCACCAGCGCGACACGGAACACTGTGAGCAGCACCACTGCCGCCCATGCGAGGATCTCCCAGAACATCGTGACCCCTTCCTCCGTCGCGCCGAACCGCTGTCCGCGGTCCTCGCTCATACTGTTCCCTGTGCGCGTGAGCGATCCCATACGGGTTTACCCGTAGATGACCCTGGGGGTTGAGGGTAGATGCGGCGGCGGCGCTCGAAACTGCCGCCGCCGCATCGTGTTCCGCGGTCAGCTCTCCGCGTGCTCCCGCCGCCAGCGGCAGTGCGGCATGGGGCAGGCCGCCATGCGCGCCGCGTCGCACACCTCGCAGCGCTGGTCGGCCATGCTGACGGGGAGGTCGAAGCAGCCGTCCGGCGACTCTCCCAGGCGCAGGACTGCGTGCAGCGCCCGCGACACCGCCTTCATGTCGGCGAAGGTGTCGGCCTTCTCCGGCAGGTCCACCAGGCCCATGCGCACGGCGCGCTTGCGCACGCGGCCGTCCGGGACGCAGGCGAAGCGGTCCAGCGCCTCCTCGTCCCACAGCCCGTAGCGGCGCATCTCGCGCACCGCCCAGAACGCGCGGGACTTGAGCGCGCCGCCGGAGGCGGCGTGCAGGACGTCCACGGCGACGTCCGGGTCGGGCGGCTGCGGGAGCAGCCGGCCCCAGATGTCGCGCGTCTCGGCAAGGCGGATGAAGTCGATGACCTTGCCCTTGCTGTCGTTGCGCGAGACCGGCGGATCGAGCGCGTAGCGCTTGAGGTCGAACTCGTCGGCGAAGAGCGCGTCGACGACCCCGGCGTCGCCGAAGCGCCGCCAGTCGGCGTCGACGACCGACTCCGGCGCCGGCTGGGCGGCCAGCGCGCCGTAGCACAGGAGGGTGTAGAAGAGGCCGCTCTGCTCCGACTCGTCGGAGGTGAAGCGGTCGCGCTGCTCGGCGTCGAGGATCTCGGCCGGCAGCTTCTGGGCGGCGAGGAACGCCTGCCCCAGGAACGCCACGTTCTCGCGGCGCTCTCGATTGGTGAGCGTGGTCGATTCGTTCACGGATGCCCCCACGGGTGATGTGATGTGCAGAGGGCGGCCGGCCGGCGCGCCGCAGGAGCATGCTAGAGGCGCGCCGGCCGGCCGCACAGGCTCACGAAACCTCCGGATGGGTGACGCTGCAGGTCCGTGAGGGGTCACGTTGGCCGGTGCTTCCGGCGAGCGTCGACGGAGCCGCATTGACGCTGAAAGCGGACTGATATAGTCTGCTTTCTACCGGGTTTGCTCCGAGCGAGCGCGGAGGGTAGGCTTTGCAGTCGGCGGGGCGGTCCGCCCCCCGGAGGAGGACCCTGTAACACACCCATGACCACGCTTGGTATCGACATCGGCTGCATCAGCCTGAAAGCCGCACTCGTCGGCACCGCTGATGACCAGGACCTCTTCCGTGACCTTCTCTCGCAGCACCCCGGTCTCTTCGAGGCGTCGCGCGACGGGCTGACGGTCGTCGACGGCGCGCCGGTCCTCGTGGCGCAGTACCGGCGCATCAAGGGCGGCCCGGCCCAGGCGGCCGAAGCCCTGCTCGGCGAGCTGCTGGCGGTGCTGCCCGAGGGCTCCGTGCACGGCGCCCGCGTCACCGGCTCCGGCGGGCGCCTCGTCGCTCCGGCGCTCGACGCCGCCTTCGAGAACGAGTTCAAGGCCATCACGCGCGGCATCTCGGCTCTGAATCCCGAGACGCAGACGATCTTCGAGATGGGCGGCGAGACCTCCAAGTTCATCCGCCTGGAGGCGAGCGAGATCGGCTGCGCCGGCATCACCGACTACCAGACCAACGGCGATTGCGCCGCCGGCACCGGTTCGTTCATGGACCAGCAGGCGAGCCGGTTGCTCTACGACATCGAGGACGTCGGCGACATCGTGCTCGAAGCCGGCAAGCCCGCCAGCATCGCCGGTCGCTGCAGCGTGTTCGCCAAGAGCGACATGATCCACGCGCAGCAGAAGGGCTACGAGCCGCCCGAGGTGCTCCGCGGCCTCTGTGATGCGGTGATGCGCAACTTCAAGGGCACCATCGCCAAGGGCAAGGTCATCGAGCCGCCCGTCGCGTTCATCGGCGGCGTGGCCGCCAACGAGGGCGCCGTGCGCTCGCTGCGCGAGGCCTTCGCCCTCGAGGACGGCCAGCTCTTCATCCCCGAGTACCACGCGAGCATCGGCGCCATCGGCGCCGCGCTCATCGAGGCCGACCTCGAAGCGGCGCGCGACGCCGCCATCCTCGGACTCGACGTCGAGCGCCTGCCGGCGGCGGAGTTCCCGCTCACCGAGCGCCTCTCGATGGACCGCGTCGTGCTGCTCAGGGACATGGCCAAGCCGTACGAGTTCGACGGCAACGGGTCCGTCGTCAACGCGTACATGGGCATCGACATCGGGTCGGTCTCCACCAACCTCGTCGTCATCAACGACGAGGGCGAGGTCATGAAGGAGATCTACACCAAGACCGACGCGCGCCCGGTCGAGGTCGTGAGCAAGGGCCTCACCGACATCCAGAGCGAGATCGGCGCTCGCATCAACCTGCTGGGCGTGGGCACCACGGGCTCCGGACGCGAGCTCATCGGCGAGCTCACCGGGGCGGACATCATCACCGACGAGATCACCGCCCACAAGACGGGGGCGGACTACATCGGCCGCAAGATCGGCAAGCAGTGCGACACGATCTTCGAGATCGGTGGCCAGGACAGCAAGTTCATCAGCCTGCAGGACGGCATCGTCGTCGACTTCGCCATGAACGAGGCCTGCGCCGCCGGCACCGGTTCGTTCCTCGAGGAGCAGGCGGAGAAGCTGGGCATCAACATCGTCGGCGAGTTCGCCGAGCTGGCGCTCGGTTCCGAGGCGCCGATCCGGCTCGGTGAGCGCTGCACGGTGTTCATGGAGCGCGACGTCATGGCGTACCAGCAGCGCGGCGCCCGTCGCGACGACCTCGTCGCCGGCCTCGCCTTCAGCATCGCGACCAACTACCTGAACCGCCTCGTGCGCGAGCGCCACGTCGGCGATGTGATCTTCTTCCAGGGCGGCACGGCCTACAACGACGCGGTGGCGGCGGCGTTCAGCCAGATCCTCGACAAGGATGTCATCGTGCCGCCGCACAACGGCGTCATGGGCGCGCTCGGCATGGCGCTGCTCGCGCGCGAGCGCGTGACCCGCACCGGCGAGCCGACGAGCTTCCGCGGCTGGGACCTCGCGGAGGTCGACTACACGGTGGTGGACTTCGTCTGCAAGGCCTGCTCCAACGAGTGCGACGTGCGGCAGTTCACCATCGAGGGCGAGAAGACCTACTGGGGCGACAAGTGCTCCGACCGCTATCGCAAGCCGGCCAAGGTCGACAAGGAGCCGGTGATCGCCGACCTCGTCGCCTTCCGCGAAGAGCAGCTGCTGGCGCCGTATGAGGCGGCACGCGCACGCGTGCCGGAGACGGCGCCCACCGTGGGCTTCGCCCGCGCCATGTACACCTACGACCGGCTTCCCTTCTGGTCGACCTTCTTCGCCGAGCTGGGCATGCGCCCGGTGCTTGTCGCCGGAGAGCGACAAGCAGATCCGCGAGGCCGGGGTGGCGCTCACCGTCGCCGAGCCGTGCTTCCCCATCCGCGTCGCGCACGGCCACGTGCAGTGGCTGTTCGACCAGGGTGTCGACTGGGTCTTCGTGCCCAACCAGGTCAACGAAGAGACCGAGTTCGAGCAGTACAACTCCCACGCCTGCCCCTGGGGCCAGACGCTGCCGTTCGTGATCAAGACGGCGCCCGGCCTCGAAGCGCACAAGGACCAGGTCCTGGAACCGCGGGTGCGCTTCCGTGACGGGCGCGAAGGTCTCCTCCGCGACTTCGCCGGCATGATGCAGAAGCTGGGCCTGAGCAAGGCGCGCGTGCGCACCGCGCTCGACGCCGCCTACAAGGCGCAGGACGAGTTCCGCGACAAGCTGCTGGCCGCCGGCGCCGAGGCGCTCGAGCGCCTGGAGCTGGCCGGCGAGCTCGGCGTCGTCCTCATCGGCCGCCCGTACAACATGTACGACAAGGGCGTCAACATGGACATCCCGCGCAAGCTGCGCAAGTTCTACGGGGTGAACGTCATCCCGCTCGACTTCCTGCCGATCAAGGGCATCGACATCGACCCGATCGTGCCCAACATGTACTGGAACTACGGGCGCAAGATCCTGCAGACGGCGACGTTCGTGCGCGACCGCGAGAACCTCCACCTCATCTACATGACGAACTTCAAGTGCGGCCCCGACTCGTACATCAAGCACTACGTGCGCGAGGCGTCGGGCAAGCCGTTCCTGACCCTGCAGTTCGACGAACACCAGAACGACGCCGGCGCCATGACGCGCTGCGAGGCGTATCTGGACAGCAAGGGGTTCCTCCGCTGGTGGTCGCAGGACGCGGCCGACGAGGCGCTCGCGTGCCGGGAGGAGGTGGCCGGCGGTGTCCAGTGATACGGTCCAGGACCCGCGCATCAAGCAGGCCATCGCCGACTTCGGGATGGAGGGCCGCAGGCTGTACCTGCCGCAGATGCCCTACGGGGGCTCCTACCTGCTGGCGGCGGCGATCCGCTCGATCGGCTTCGACGCGTGGGTGACGACCAACTCCGACGAACGAACGCTGGACCTCGGCGGTCGCGTGACCTCGGGCGACGAGTGCTACCCGCAGAAGATCGTCCTCGGCGACTTCCTGCGCATCATCGAGGACGAGGGCCGCGACAACGTCGCCTTCCTCATGCCCTCGGCCAACGGGCCCTGCCGCTTCGGTCAGTACCTGCACCTCATCCGCGCGAAGTTCGACGAGCTCGGCTACGACGACGTGCCGGTCATCAGCATCACCTCGAACGACGGCTACTCGTCGATCGGCGCCTACTCGCAGCAGCTCATACGGACCGCCTGGCGGGCGGTGCTCGCCCAGGACATCCTCATGAAGCTGCTGCTCAAGACACGCCCCTACGAGCGCGAAAAGGGAGCCGCAGACGCCGTCTACCAGACCAGCCTCGAGGAGGCCGGCGACGCCATCGCGCGGGTCGGCATCTCGCACAGGCAGCAGCTCGAAGGCCTCGTCCCGGTGATGATCCGTGCCCGTGACCGGTTCCGCGCCATCCCGGCCGACTACGACCCCAGCCGGCCGCTCATCGGAGTCGTCGGCGAGATCTTCTGCCGCCAGAACCACTTCTCCAACTTCGACCTCATCCGTGTGGTCGAGGAGCAGGGCGGGGAGTGCTGGCTGTCGGACATCGGCGAGTGGGTCTGGTACACGGACGACGAACAGCGCCGGCGGCTCATCGACGAAGGGCGCCGCGTCAGCAAGGACGGCGCCATCCGCTTCATCAAGAACAAGATCATGCGCAGGGACGAGCACGCCATGTACGGCCCGTTCCACGACGATTTCGTCGGCTACGAAGAGCCGGAGGACGTGCGCGAGGTCCTGGACATGAGCTTCCCGTACCTGCCGTATACCGGCGCCCTGGGCGAGATGGTCCTGAGCAGCGGCAAGTCGATCTACATGTACGAGAAGGGCGCCGACGGCATCATCGATATCAGCCCGTTCACCTGCATGAACGGCATCGTGACCGAGGCGGTCTACCCGAGCCTCTCCAAGGACCTCGACGACCTGCCGATCCGGGTGTTCTACTTCGACGGCACCCAGGGCGACCTGGAGCGCGACGTCGGGATCTTCATCGAGCTCGCGCGCACCTACCAGCGCCGCAAGCACAAGACCCGGCGCTACCCCTCGTACTTCGGCGTCTGAGCACCGCCGCCGCGGTCTCTCTCGGCGATGGGTGCTGCTCCACCTGCTCCCACGCGCGTGTCCGCGATTCCCTACGCGTTCTGCGCCGGTCCATTAACGGGGAAAGGACCCCTCGCCCTTGTTCCCTGGGATTCGGGGCCGGAACCAGGGGGGCGAGAGGTCCTTTGTCTACCGTGTCGCGAGGTGGGGGAACATCGCGACCGGGACGGAGGACTTGATGGAGCTTAGAAGGAGCGACCGACCTTGACGGTCTCGTTCTCCCGGTCCGCGTAAACGCGTACCAGGCCGCGAGCGTCGCCGGAAGGCGAGCCCAGCACCGAACCAGTGCCCTCGAAGAAGCGGCCGATCGAGCGAAGAAGACGATTCTGCATGCTACTCACCCCTCCAGGTGTCTAGCGCCCGTCGCGATCGGCGCCGTGAGTAAGGTCATCGAGCATGAAGTCCCTGCCGCGCAGTGGACCTCTGACGCCGGTAGGCGGGGTCGTCACTGAACTCACCGCGACCTCTACCAAACGCTTGATGCTGGCGAGACCGTCAGCCATGGCAACCCCCTCTCCGGTAAAAAACATCATATCTTGTGTAACCCGACACAAAGTATATGTCCGCTCCTGCATTCTGTCAAACCCCTGTGCGACTGACGAAGGTCAAGGGCGGAGTGTGCTCGCAGCGGGTACGTTCGCTGCAGGAAGCACCACCGATGCGGGAGGACAGCATGGACGCAGCGACACCCGTCGTCGCCGACCTGGACGCCATGGTCGACGTCGCCGAGCAGGGCATCGTCAGCAAGGCGATCGTCGAGAACGAACACCACAAGATCATCCACTTCACGCTGGCGGACGGGCAGGAGCTGAGCGAGCACACGGCCAGCGTGCCCGCCGTCATCCAGGTGCTGCAGGGGGTGGGGACCGTGTCGCTGGGCGGCGAGGAGCACGAGGCTCGGCCGGGGATGCTCTACTACATGCCGGCCGAGCTCAAACACGCCGTCGTGGCGCGCGGCGACCTCGTCTTCCTGCTCACGATGTTCCGGACGTGAGCAGACGGTCGTCGGGGTGAGGCGAAGGACGGCGCGGGCTCCGCACCGCGGTCGAGTGCGTCAGCGCGCGTAGGGGAGCTGGACCCGGGTGAGGTACTGCTCCGGCGGCACGCCGTCCGCGCGCGTGACCTCGTAGACCTCGGTGACCGGCCCCGCGGGCGTGTAGCCGACGGCCGCGCACGCCTCCCGCACGGCCGCCCAGGCGTCGTCCATCTGGTCGTGCGGCCCGCGGTGCACGGCCTCGAGGACGTGGTGGAGCGGGATCCACTCGCCGCGCGCCTCGGCGACCGTGTCGGGGACGGACCCGTCCGGCGCGCGGGAGGACGGAGATGGCGACGTCGTAGTCGGCGTCGAAGCCGGCATCTCGGCCGGGCGCGGCGTCGTCGTAGAACCGCGCCATCATCGGGCCGGACGTCTCCAGGCCGGCTTCCGCCACCAGCTCCCGCAGCCGTCGCATCGCCGAGCCGATGTCGGCGAGCGGCCCGCGGCGCCGCAGGGAGACGATGGCTCGGGCCGGCACGCTCACGATGTCCACGTCATACTGCACGGCGTCAGCCTAGCGCACGGCCGGCTTCACGCCACGCTCACGGTCCCGCCGGCCTCGGCGACCAGGCCGTCGCGGCGGAGGCGCTCGACGAGGTCGGCGGTCTCTTCGGACGGCTGCCCCAACGCGGCCGAGAGCTCGGAGAGTGACTGCGGCCCGCCGTCCAGGAGGAGCCGCAGCAGGCGGGCGCGCTTCTGCCGGCGCGATCCTTCGAACGTGCTCTGATGCGAGCGCGACGCGATGCCTGTGGCGCGCGCCGTCAGCACGAGGGATCCGTAGTCCATGAGCGCGTTGTGCCAGTCCCGGCTGCGCCCCCGCGGCAGCACCGCATCCGCCACCGCCTGCAGCCCGGCGTCCGTGAGGTCGCCGGGCAGTCCCAGCTCGTGCGTGAGGACCCGCCGCACGTTGGCGTCCACGGCGGCCAGGTCCTCGTTGTGAGCGAAGACGAGGACGGCGCGCGCGGTGTACGGGCCGATGCCGGGGAGTGCGCGCAGGCCGCCCTGGGTGCGCGGAAGCTCCGCAGGGCGTTCGTTCGCCGCCGCCGCGACGGCCAGCGCCGCACACTCCTGCAGCCGCCGCGCCCGGTTGTTGTAGCCGAGGCCCTGCCAGCGCCGGAGCACCTCGGCGAACGGCGCCACGGCGAGGCTCTCGAGCGTCGGCCACGCCTCGAGCCACGCGACGAAGCGCGGCGTCACCCGGGGCACCTGCGTCTGCTGCAGCATGATCTCGCTCACCAGGACGGCGTAGGGGTCGGTGGTGCGGCGCCACGGCAGGTCGCGCCGGTTATCGGCGTACCACGCGAGCAGGCGCTGCTGGAGCGCACGGGTGCGTCGCGCCGACGGAAGAGGAGAGGCGTCCGCAGGGCTCATCTGTCGTACGCGGGGAGGGCCATCGCCGGGAAGCCTAGCAGACGGTCGCAGCGGTCAGCCCTGCTCGTCGACGAGTCTCTCCCAGGTCGCATACTCGCGCTGCAGCCGTGTCTCGACGACGCCGCGTTCGTCGAGCAGCCGGTTGAGGACGTCGCGGTCCGCGTAGGTCTCCGGCTCGGCGAGCTCCGCGTCGATCTCTCCGAGCCGCTTCTCGGCCTTGAGGATCGCCGCCTCCACGCCGCGCAGGCGGGCGCGGCGGCGGCGCGCCTCCTCGGCGCTCTCCTTGCCGCGCGTCGCGGCGGCGCCGGCCGGCGCCGCCTTCGCGGCGCGCTTGCCGTCCCGCGCGCTCGCCTCCTGCACCGGCGCGGGCACGATGCCGAGGCGCTCGTTGCGCGCCTCCCAGTAGCGTGCGGCCGAGAGGTGGTTCAGGAGGCGGCCGTCGTTGATCTCGAGCACGCGGGTCGCGACGCGGTCGATGAGGTGCCGGTCGTGAGTGACGAGCAGGATGGTGCCGGTGTAGTCCTCGAGCGCGTCGGCCAGCGCCTCGACCGAGCCCATGTCGAGGTGGTTCGTGGGCTCGTCGAGCAGCAGGAAGTTGGCGTCGCCGACGAGGAGCGTCAGCAGGCGGAGGCGGCTGCGCTCCCCGCCCGAGAGCATCTCGACCCGCTTCTCCACCTCGTCCGGGCCGAACTGGAAGCGCCCGAGCAGTCCGCGCGCCGCCTGTTCTTCCTGGCCGACGAGAGGCAGCACGGTCTGGAGCACGGTTTCTTGCTCGCGCAGTTCGCGGCCCTGCTGGGAGTAGTAGGCCGGGCGCACGTTGTGGCCGAGGTGGGAGGCGCCGGCCGCCAGGCTGCGGAGGCCGGCCACCGTCTCGATCAGGGTCGTCTTGCCGGAGCCGTTCGGCCCGAGCAGGGCGACCTTCTCACCGCGCTCGAGCACCACGTCGACGTCGCGCACCAGGGTGTGGGCGCCGCCCCGGTCGTCGGCGGAGCCGACGCTGACCGCCGGCGCCTTCAGCTCGAGCACGACGCGGGCGGAGGGCTTGGGCTGCGGGAGCCCGAGCTTGAAGCTCCGCTTCTGCCTGGGGGGCTCCCGCAGCCCGGCCTTGATCCGCTCGATCTGCGTGAGCTTGGCCTTCGCCTGCTTGGCCTTGTCCTTCTTCGCGTGGAAGCGGTCGTAGAAGCGCTGCAGCTGCTCGATCTTCTCGAGGTCCTGCTCGTACTCGCGGCGCATGAGGTCGAGACGCGCCTCGCTCTCGCGCAGGTACGTCGCGAAATCGCCGCCCTGCGTCTCGACGTGCTCGTGCTCCACGGCGAGGACGCGCCGCCCGACCTTCTCGAGCAGGCGGCGGTCGTGGGTCACCAGCATGAAGGCGCGCTCGTAGTCGGAGAGGAACGTCTCCAGCCACTCCACAGAGTCGATGTCGAGGTGGTTGGTCGGCTCGTCCAGCAGGAGGAGGTCGGCGTCGGCGAGGAGCGCCCGCGCCAGAGTGACGCGCGTGAGCTCGCCGCCGGACAGGGAGAGCAGGTTGCGCTCCAGCATGTCGTCGGGGAGCCCGAGGCCTTCGACGACGCCGCCGAGGCGGTCGCGGTACCCGTAGCCCCCGGCGGCCTCGAAGCGCCGCTGCAGCTGCTGATAGGACTTCATCGTGTCGCGCAGCTCCGGGCTGTGCTCGGCGAGGCCGGAGAGCCGCTCTTCGGTCGAGCGGAGCGCGGCCTCGAGCTCGACGGCTTCGCCGAACGCCTCGAGGAGATACTCGCGCACTTGCCGGTCCCGCTCGAGCTCCGGGGTCTGCTCGTGCAGCCAGATCCTGCGGCCGCGGGCGCGCGCGATCGTCCCGGAATCGGCGTGTTCGTCGCCCGAGACGAGGCGGAGCAGGGTCGTCTTGCCGGTGCCGTTGCGGCCCACGAGGACCGCGTGGTCGTGCCCGTCGACCGAGAACGACACGGTCGTGAACAACCGCTGTCCGGCGAACGACTTCTCGACGTTGTTGAAGGTGATGATGCTCATGGCGTGGCCGCCGGCGACTGGAGGAGAGAGGCGGGAGCGGCAGGATACACCGGGCGCGCCGGACGGGCAACGTGCGCGGCACGGTGCGCCCCTGCTACCCTTGCCGGGCCGCGGGGACACGAAGGAGGTGCCGCCCATCATGAGCGTCGGACGCTCGCAGGACATCCTCATCGGGCCGCGCACGACGGTGTGGACGCTGCTCCAGGCGTATCCGTTCCTGCAGCCCTTCCTTCTCGCGCGGGTCCGCGGCTTCGAGGCCCTCGCCGACGAGCGCGCGCGGACGCGCTGGGCGCGGATGATGACGCTCGACGACGTCGGGGTCAGGCTCAACGTGCCGTGGCAGCAACTCGTGCGGGAGATCGCCGCCGAGGTCGAGCGCGGCGTGGGGCGTCCCGCGCGGGTGGCCGACGCGCCGCGCCGCATCGTCGACGACGAGCGGCGACTCGGCGAGCTGCGCGACATCGTCGACGGGCTCGAGGCGGGCGGCTCGCTGCTCGAGATGGCCGAGCGCTGGCGCGACGCGACCTCCGACCTCGAGCAGGCGGAGTCGGCAGCGCTGGACGCAGCGCTCTCCGAGGCCGCCGTCGGCGGGCGAGCCACCGGGGTGCGGCCGGTGCAGCCTGACGCCGAGGCCGGCGGCGGGGCGCCGCCGCCCGGTCACCCCCTGGAGACGCTGCGGCGCGAGGCCGAGCAGATCCGCCGCCTGGCCGCTTCGCTCAGGAGCGAGCTCGAGCGGCTGGGCGGCTCACCCACCCGGAGGCGCTGGCAGCGCGAGAAGCCGCTGGTGGCCCGCCTCGTCGAGCGCCTCTCCGCCGTGGAGCTCCGCTTCCGTCGCGAGCAGCAGGCGTGGCTGCCCGCCCTCGAGGTCCACGCCGTCGACGGTCCGCACGCGCTGCTCGTGGCGCGTCAGACGGAGACGCTCGAGACGCTCCGCCGCCTGCGCCTGGCCGTCGAGCGCGACGACGCCACCTCCGTCGCGGAGGCCGGCGGCCGGCTGGTGGACGCCCTCGAGGACCTCCTCGCGCAGGACGAGCGCCTTCTGGAACCCCTCGCGCTGCGGCACTTCTCGCCCGGAGACTGGGCCGCCGTTCGCGAGCTGGAGGACGGCGTCGGCTGGGGCCTTATCCCATCGCCTCCGGCGTGGCCGAATCCCTGATCCTCGGGGGCTTCTGGGGCCGGCGTACCGGGCACACAGGTGCCATGGATGCCCCGCACCTCGGAGACGCGCTGGTGGAGACGCAGGACCTCATGGCGCAGGAGGGTCGCCGCATCGTCGACTCGGCGCGCGGCCGCGGCGTCGTCCTGCGTCTTCTGGGAGGACTGGCGGTGCACGAGTACTGCGCCGGCGTGACGGCGTGCCGGCGGGAGCATCTGGATCTCGACCTCGCCGGCCTGCGCAGGCAGACCGGCGAGGTGATCGAGGTGTTCGGTGAGCTGGGGTACGAAGAGCGGCTGCACGTGCGCCTGGCCACCGGGCTGAGCCAGGCGCAGTTCGTGCGCGATTGCGTCCACCTCGACGGTGACGGCGGCCGCGAACATCCCGAGGACCACGTGGACGTCTTCTTCGACCGGTTCAAGCTCGACCACGTGATCGACCTGCGTTCGCGCCTGGCTCTGCACGAGTACGCGATCCCGCTCACCGATGCGCTCGCGACGAAGCTGCAGATGCACGCTCCCGAGCCCCGCGACGTGCGCGACGCGCTCATGCTCCTCGCCACGGCGCGTGCCGAAGGCCCCGGAGCGGACGCCATCGACGCCGACTACCTCGGCAGACTCTGCGCCCACGATTGGGGCCTGTTCTACGACGTGGCCCTCAACCTGCAGCGGTGCAGCGAAGCGCTGGAGACGGCAGATCTGACCGGGGAGGAGCAGGACAGGGCGGCCGCCCTCGATCGCCCGCCTCACCGGAGCCATCGAGGGCGCGCCCAAGACGCTGGCGTGGCGCCTCAGGGCTCGCGTCGGCACCCGCCGCCGCATGGTGGAACATCGTCGAAGAACAGGGGGGTGCCTCGTCATGAGACTCGCGCTGATCGGCACCGGCATGATGGGTGAACGGATCGGCCGCAGGCTGCTCGACGCGGGGCACGAGCTCGCCGTCCACAACCGCACGGCGGAACGGACGAAGGCGCTCGCCGCCGCGGGGGCGACGGTCGCGGCCACGCCGAGGGACGCCGCCTCTGGAGCGGAGGTCCTGCTCACGATGCTGGCCGATCCGACCGCCGTGCGCGCGGTCGCATACGGCGAGGAGGGCCTGCTGGCCGGGATCGGCGGCGGCTCCCTCTGGATAGACCTCTCCACCGTGGCGCCGGCGGACTCGCGGGAGTTCGCCGCGGCGGCCGGCGAGCGCGGCGTGCGCATGCTCGACGCGCCGGTCTCCGGCAGCCTCGGCGCCGCCGAGAGGGGCATGCTCGTGGTGCTCGCCGGCGGGACGGACGGCGACGTGGCCGCGGCCCGGCCCGTACTCGACATCCTCGGCCGGGCTACCGTGCACCTCGGCCCGAGCGGGGCCGGCAGCGCCGGCAAGCTGGCCGCCAACGCGTTCCTGCTCGCGGCCATGGCCGCGGCGGTCGAGGCCGTGCGGCTCGGCGAGAGCGAGGGCGTCGAATCGGCGGCGCTCCTCACGGGCCTGTCCCGCACCGAGATCCTGCCGGCCTGGGCGGTCGGCAAGCTGGAGCGACTCCGTGAGGGCGACCTGCGTCCCGCCTTCTCGCTGGCGCTCGCCGACAAGGACCTGCGGCTCATGAAGGCGACGGCTGAGGCGGCGGGTGCGGACCTGCCGCTGCTGGATGCCGTCCGTGGGCTGTACGCCGCGGCGCTCGCCGCCGGCCGCGGCGACCTCGACTTCTCGGCCGTGGAGGCCGAGGGGACTCCTCCGGCCTGACGCGCGGGACTCAGCCGGCGGGGCGGCCCGCCTTGGTGCGCACGGCGAGTGAAGCGTCCTCGGTGCGGCCGCCGAACTGCTCCTCGACCTCCGCGTACCAGCGCACACGCTTGCCGATGCGCGCGCGCAGGCGCCAGCGCAGCGTCTTCGCCTGCTCGGTCATCATGTCCTGAGCCAGCTCGAGCGTGCGGCGCACGCGGGCCGCGTCCCGCGGCCCGAGGTCGTAGTCGGCCACGTGCTCGACCACCGTGTCGAGGTTGTTCATCACGTCGATGTACAGGCCCCAGTCGGCGGCGCAGATCCCGGCCACGTGATGGAGGTCGAGCACGCCCGGGTGCGGCTGGAAGTCCACGTAGACGTCCTTGACGAGCGTGATCACGTCGTGGACGTCCTTCTCGTTCAGATTGACGATCTGCAGCTTGCTGAGGAACAGGTCCGCGGGGTCGATCGCATAGGTGTTGATCTCGAGCCGGTCGCGGAAGTCCACCTGATGGTCCATGCGCATGGCGTCCAGGAAGACGTCGATGTGGTCGCTCGGCGGCACTTCGGTGAACACGGGAAGGTCATCGGGGCCGCCGGCTTCCGCGCCGGGGGACGCAGGGTCGCGGACGAAGAACTGGAGCTGGCCGTTGGTGGTCGCCATGGCGACATGGCGGTTCTCCACGTAGCCGAGATCGCGGAAGACGTCGCCGACCCCGACCACCTGGCGTTTGAGGCCGATGAGGTCGATATCGCTGTACTCACGCTCCGCGAACTCGAGGTCGATGGCGTAGTGGCGTACGGCGAGACCTCCGGTGAGCCGGAGGATGACGCCGCGCTCGTTGCCGGCGTCGATGATCGCGTGGGCCTCCGCCATGAGACGCTCGTGGCGGCGGATCGCGGAGTCGAGCGCCGCGTCGTGCAGGCGGGAGGTGGTGTGGGCGTCCATGCGGGGCGATTCTACCCGCCCGGCCGGCGGGCGACCGGCGTCAGGCCTTGACGGTGCGTACGTCGACCTTCTCGAGGTCCATCTCGCCGAGGCCCATGTCGTAGGCGGCCTGCACGTAGGGGATGTCGGCGCCGGAGAGGTCGAACAGTGTCGCCGCATAGGAATCGGCGGCGACGATGTCCGTGCTTGCCAGCACCGTGTCGAGTCGCTCGACGTCGTTCAGGTCCCCGCCCGTGGGTCCGTTGGCGGTGAGGACCCGCACGGCGTCGACGACGGTCAGCGTCGGGCGGCACACGCTGACGAGGTCGGCGGTGCGCTGGCCGATGTTGGTGTGGATCTCGCCGGCGTCGAGGATGACGCCGAGGAGGTTCTTGCCGCCGAGGCTGAGCCGGGTCGCGCCGTGGTCCTTGGCGATCGGCACGTTGATGAGCACATCGCAGGACAGCACGTCGGAGGAGATCGGCCACGACGTGAGGTCGAGTCCGTCGGGGATGCGGTAGGTGCGGAAGCCGGCGGCGGACATGAGCTGCATCTCTCCGCCGGCCCTTTCGACCGCATCCTGGATCCCGCTGACCTTGTAGGCCTCCTCGGCCGGCCCGCCGAAGGGGAGGTCCATGACGCGCACGCGGCCGGCTCCTGCCCGGAGACAGAGGGCGACCAGGGTCCCGACGACGTCGGGATTGGTGGTCGCCGCGTACTCCGGCCCGTGGTAGCCGGTGCAGATGTTGGGCTTGACGATGACGTCGGCGCCCTTGGTGACGAACGCCTCCATGCCTCCGACCGCGGCGACCGCCGCGGCCGTGATATCGGCGGGGCTGCTTCCGCGCGCCACCGCGAGGGCCGGCTTCGTCCGCTTGCCGTTCGAGGAACCGGGGAGCGGGGAGGAGAGGTGGCCCTCCTTCGGGGGGTCCGTCACGGGCTGCGTCCCGCAGCCGGTGGCGGCCACCGACGCGCCGGCGACCGCCATGCCGGCCAACTTGAGGAACTCCCTGCGGGTCCAGTCGCGCATGTCCGGGCAAGGGTAGCAGGCCTCGTGGGCGAACTCACCTATCGTCGCTTCTCACGCGTCCCGGCGCGGGTCCCGAAAGAACTTGACTCGGCACTCCGCGTTCGGGGCATGCTGGCGGCGATGCACCGCAGGCGTGGCCATCACGACAAGAGCAGGAGGGACCTTGACTATCGGGGACGTGTTCGCCAGGGCGTGGGATCTCTGGCGCAAGAGTATCGGCTGGCTGATCCTCGCCGGCCTCGTGGTCGGCGCGATCATGGCCCTGACCTTCGCGATCATCTTCGGCATCATCTCGGCTCTCGTCGCCGGGGCGGCTTCGACGGCCGGCAACGATCTCATGAGCAGACTCCGGCTCGTCGCTGAGCGCGCTCGGCGCCGGCCTGGGCGTGCTCGGCCTGATCGTCTACGTCATCGCCATCTTCCTCGTCCAGGTCCTTGGGATCACGTTCTACGGCGGCATGTTCGAGATGGTCATCGGCGCATACCGGCAGAAGAGGGATGTGCGCTTCGGCGACCTGTTCGCCGGATTCCGTCACTTCAGCGCCTACGTGGTCTATGCCCTCGTCCTGCTCGGAGTCTCGCTCGGCTTGAACGTGCTCGGCCTCCTCCCGTTCCTCGGCGCCCTCATCGCCTTCGTCGTGTCCATCTGGCTCACGGTGATCTGGATGTACGTGCTGCCGCTGATCGCCGACCAGGGAGTCGGCTTCATGGAGGCGGCCGGCCGCAGCAAGCAGATGGTCGGCAACGCCGGCTGGTGGTGGACGTTCGGGATGGTGGTCCTGCTCGGGCTCGCCTCGCTGGCGGCCTTCGTCGTCATCCTGCTGATCGCCTGGGCCTTCTACAAGACGAACGAATCCGTGGGGATCGTCAGCGGAATCCTGCTGTTCCTGTTGTTCACGGTCCTCTTCCCGCCCTACGCGCATCTGCTACGTCAGCGTGCTGTACATCGCCTCCGGCGGGGACATGGTCCCGGCGCCGGTCGGCGGCGGGCTGCCCGGCATCCCTCCGGCTCCGCCGGCTCCTCCGGCCTTCGGTACGCCGGCCTCGCCCACCGTCGGCGGCCAGGCCTCCAGGGGCCCACGGCGGCCCCGCAGGACTGCCGCGGCAAGGGGGCGACGACGCCTGGAAGGCCGCGGCGGACCCGCTCGCGGGGCAGGCGCCTCCGCCTCCGCCGCTCGCGGCGCCGGCTTCGCAGCCTGGGCCGTCTGAGCCGGCCGGCGACGCCGCTCCGGAGCAGACGGCCGCCACGGATGCCGGTGTGCCTTCCGCGCCGGAACCTCCCGCGCCACCGGCGCCGCCCGGACAGATGGGCTGACCCGGAAGCTCCTCTCGGAGTGGCGATCCACGGTTGACCTGAGCATGCCGGGATGCCGGATGTCACCGCCTGTCGACAATCCTGACGAAAGAATCCGCTCATGGGTGGGGGCGACCCAGCGATACCAGCCCCGGAGAGCGCAGCTGGAAGGCTGAGGCTCCACCCACGGACGTGTGCTCGCACGTCCGGCGAGAGGCCGTCCGGCATGAGCCGGGCGGTGGTGGCCGGCGGCGGCCGGCGGGCGCTGTGCCTGCCGGCTGCCGCCACGTACGGGTCCGCGGAACTCGCAGATATAGCGCGATTGACAAGTAACTTTATAGAAGTGATTACTTTACAGTAGAGCAGGGAAGAAGACCTCCAGGCGATGCCACAACCGGTGGCGTCGCGGAAATCCCGTCCTGGACGAGTCCGTGGCGGACCCCGATAGCTGGAGGACAACGATGAAAGCACGGAGCATCATCCTCATGGTGGTAGCTCTGATGGTGGTTCCATTGGTGGTCGCGGCGTGTGGCAGCACGACTGAGGAGGCCGCATCGCCGTCACCCTCGCCGACGATGGCGCAGAAGGACATCGTCGACACGGCAGTGGAAGCAGGCAGCTTCACGACACTCGTGTCCGCCGTGCAGGCGGCCGGGCTCGAGGAGACGCTGCGCGGAGAGGGTCCGTTCACGGTGTTCGCCCCGACTGACGACGCCTTCGCGGCGGTCCCCAAGGAGACACTCGACGCTCTGCTGGCGGACCCCAAGGGCGCCCTGACCGACGTCCTCACGTATCACGTGGTCCCCGGCAAGGTCATGTCGACCGATCTCAGCGACGGCATGCAGGCCGAGACGGTCAACGGCCAGCCGCTCGACATCAACGTCGCGGATGACGGCACGGTGACGGTGAACGGCGCCACGGTCGTGACGGCGGACATCGAGACGGCGAACGGCGTGATCCACGTCATCGACACGGTCCTGGTCCCCGCCGGGCAACTGACCACGGTAGGAGAGAGCCGGCGGCGGCCGGCGGGCGCTGTGCCGCCGGGGCCGCCCTCTCGCGCGTCCGGTCAGCCCTCCGGAGGTCGCCCGCCTAGTGCAGCGCCTTGCGCAGCTCGCGCCAGGCGCGAGGGTCCTCCTGGCCCATCTGCCAGGCGTAGACGCCGCGGATGTGAGGGTGGTCGGCGAGCAACATGCGCGCCTTGACGCGCACTGCCTGTGCGTCGGGGAAGAACGCCTGGTGCGTGTGGCCGTCCTTCTCGTACTCGAGGAACAGCTCGCCGGACGCCGCGCGCCGCTCGCGCGGGTCCCAGCTCGCGCGGATGGCGGCGACGTCGTCCCAGATCAGGTCGGTCGTGACCGAGCCGCGCCAGTCGCGGCCGTAGAAGCCGAGACCCATGACGATCCGCCGCGGCGGGACCTGGGTCTCGGCGAAGCCGATGACGCGGCTCATCCAGTCCGGCGGTGAGAGCGGTCCCGGGCCGGACCAGGAGCCCGAGTAGTTGTAGGTCATCACCCGGAACTGGTCGACGGCGCGGCCGAGGCGCGCCCAGTCCTGCGCCCGGGGACCGTCCCAGCCGCCGGGCTCCTTCAGCTTGGGGTAGACGTCGACGGCGATGAGGCGGTCGTCGGCGTGGAGGCGCCGTGCGAGATCCTCGACGAACGCCGAGTACGCGTCCCTGTGCTTTCCCTGGACGGCCTCCCAGTCCACGTCGACGCCGGCTACGTCGTAAGCCCTGCACCAGGCGGCGACCGCCGCGGCGTGGCGGCGGCGCGACTCGGGCGTCGCCAGGATCGCCGCCGAGATCGCCGGGTCGAACGTGTGCTGGGCCTCGTCGTAGTCCGTGAGGGTGATGAAGACGCGGCAGTCCTTGCGCTTCGCCTCGGCGATGAAATCGGTGTCGAGGCGCGGCGCAGCGACGCTGCCGTCGGCTCGCGACTGCAGCCAGTCGGCGCTCACTTCGTCGATCGCGCCGGCCTTGACCGCCGCCTCGAGCGAAGGGCGGTCGCCGAAGGTCCAGGCGCCGATCAGATAGGGGCCGTGCGGCCGGTCGTCGTCGAGCGCGCTGGCAAGCGCGAACGCCGCGATCACGGCGACGAGACCGGCCAGGACGATCACGAAGAGCGCGGAGCAGCCGCCGCCGCCGGGGCCGGCGAGTGCGGCGGCGCGCGGTGCGTTCGGCGTCCGATGGCATGCGCCCATGATGACGGCTGGGCGCGCCGGACGAAACCGCGGGCGGCGCCCCCTCCGCCCCGTCCCCCCCTTCCTCTCCCCGCCGATTACGTCTCTGCCCTCCCGCGGGTATGCAGCGGTCACGAATCAGTCACCGCGACCAGCGAGGTCATCGTGAAGGAGAAGCTCGGCCCCACCAATGCGCTCTACCCGCTCGTCACCGCCATCGTGGGGGCGACCGTGGACGGAAGCCCCGACTTCGCGACCGTCGCCCACGTCGGCATCGCCCACCTCAAGGGCATCACGCTCGGCATGGGCAACGTCCACCTGACCAACAAGGGCATCATCGAGAACAAGACGTTCAGCGTGAGCCTGCCCTCGGAGGACATGGTCGCCATCACCGACCACATCGGGATGGTGAGCGGCAAGAAGGAGGACAAGAGCAAGCTCTTCGACCTCTTCTACGGCGAGCTCGACACGGCGCCGATGATCGAGCAGTGCAAGGTGACCATGGAGTGCAGGCTCATCGACCACGTCAAGCTGCCGACTCACGACCTGTTCGTGGGCGAGATCGTCGGGACCTACGCCGACATCGACGTGCTCACCAACGGCATCGTCGACATCGCCAAGCTGAGGCCGCTGCTCTTCGACATGGCGAGCAAGAAGTACTGGGGGCTCGGCGAGCCGGTGGCCAAGTGCTGGAGCGTGGGCAAGGACTACGTGCCCGAGGGCTGAGCCTCCCGGCGAGGTAAGCTGGGTCGACCATCTGCACTCACCGCCCGCTGCCCTTCGGCGAGGGCAGCGGGAGCGACAGGAGCGACGAGGCACGGAAGGTCGACATCGAGTGGGGCCCGACGATCGACGCCGGCACGTGCACGGGCTGCGGCGTCTGCATCGACTTCTGCCACAACGATGTCTTCCGTTGGTCTGAGGACGAGAGCCGGGTCGTCGTCGCCTTCAAGACGCACTGCGTGACCGGCTGCTCGCACTGCGCGACGCTGTGCGAGGCTGAGGCGATCTCGTTCCCGACGGTCCAGGACATCAAGCGCGCCCGCCGAGGGGAGTGAGCCGTGCAGGACGAGCCCGCCGGTCCGCGCAAGGTCTACCTGGAGCCCACCAACGCCTGCAACCTCGCGTGCAGCACGTGCATCCGGCATGCCTGGGACGAGCCTGAGGGGTTCATGGAGTGGGCGACGTTCGAGGCGGTCGTCGACGGGCTGACGGCGGCCCACGAGGGCGGCCGGGCGGGCGAAGCGCCTCCGGCCGTCGCCTTCATGGGACTGGGCGAGCCGCTCCTGCACCCCAGGCTCCTCGACATGGTGCGGCTCGCCAAGCAGCGTGGCTTGCGCGCCGAGGTGACCACCAACGCGCTGCTGCTCGACGACGAGCTCGCCGCGGGCCTCCTCGAGGCCGGCCTGGACCAGCTCGTCGTGAGCATCGACGGCGCCTCCGCCGAGGCCTTCGGCCGCGTGCGCTCCGGCGCCTCGCTCGACAAGGTCGTGCGCAACGTGCGCCGCCTGCAGGACGGGGGCGGGCCCAACTACGGCCCGCGGGTGCGCATCGGCGTCGAGTTCGTGGCCATGCGCTCCAACATCGGGGAGCTGCCCGGCCTCGGCCGGCTGGCGGCGCAGCTGGGGGCGACCTTCATCATCGTGAGCAACGTGCTCGCCTACACGCCCGAGCTGCTCGAGGAGACGCTGTACGACCACCGCGCAAGCCTGCTGAGCGGCGCGGAGACGTCGGCGGCGCCGCGCTGGCGGCTGCCCGCGTTCGACTGGGACGGGCAGCTCGGCGCCGCTCTCGGCGAGGCCCTCGAGAGGTCCGGCCCCATCTCGTTCTTCGGCGCCGACCCCGAGGCCACGCGCAGTCACTGCCCCTTCGTGGAGGCGGATGCGTGCGCGGTGGGATGGCGAGGAGGCGTCAGCCCGTGTCCGCCGCTCCTGCACACCTACACGTGCTTCGTCCGCGGGCGCGCGAAGCGGATGCTGCGCTGGGAAGTGGGGAGGCTGCCCGGGCAGACGCTGGCGGCGGTGTGGGCGGCGCCGGAGTACGTCGCGTTCCGCGACCGCGTCCGGCGCTTCGACTTCCCGCCGTGCACCGACTGCGGGTGCGAGCTGGCCGAGGCCAACGAGGAGGACTGCCTCGGCAACCCGCACCCGACGTGCGGCGACTGCCTGTGGGCGCGCGGCGTGGTGCGCTGCGCCTGAGCCGCGCCGGCGCGAGGCGCCTGACGCGGCGCGTCAGTTGCTCGCGCCCAGCTCCTTCTCCAGCTCTTCCTTGGCGTTCAGCATCTGCGTCTTGAACTCCATGGGGCGCCGGATCTGCTTGAGGTTGTTGATGCCGGCGCCGGCCGCCGCCGTGAGGACGATGATGTCGCCGTAGTTGAGCGCGCGACCCACGATGGACTGCTTGAGCACGATGTCCGTGAGCTTCTCCAGTGACGAGTCGGCGACGCGCTTGCTGAGCACGCCGGTCGACTCGATGACCCTTCGATTGGTGAGCACGTACACGTTCATCTTCCAGGAGAGGAAGCCCCAGGCGATGCGTGCGGCCGGGACGATGAACACGAGGAGAAGCCACCAGACCCAGCCGGCATCCGGCAGCCACCACACCTTGAGGAGGATGATCAGCGCGAGCACGGCGGCCGCGAACAGGATCCACTTGATCATCTCGGCGACGAAGAACACCCAGTGATGGCGCTCGGTGTACAGGATCCTCTCCGCGGCGCCGAGTTGCTGCTGCACGTACTCGATGCTCACATGCCCCTCCTCGCGGCCGGTGTCGGCTGCACCCTACCACGGCTATACTGGGGCACGCACCGACAGCCACCGTGGGGGGTGTGCTCGTGATCGTCCGTCCTTCCAGTCTCCTCAGACCGCATCGCCACGTACATGCGGGGCGCCGGCCGGCGCCCGCTTTGCCGGCGCTGCTCGTCCTCGCGTTCGTCCTGCTCCTGGGAGCGGCCGCGGCGCTGCCGCAGGCCGCCGCCGCCGCTGCGCCCATCCGCGCCTACCGTGGCCTCGGCACCTGGTGGGACATGTACGACTACAGCCCGAACACCTGGAAGAACCCGGACAAGGCGGCCGCCAAGCTGGCCGTGAAGATCAAGGCGCGCGGCGTCACCACCCTCTTCATCGAGACGGCCAACTACCACATGCCCGAGGGCGCCGAGACCATCTACCGGCGTGACGCCCTCGGCCCGATCATCGAGCAGTGCCACGCCCAGGGCATCAAGGTCGTGGCCTGGTACCTTCCGGGATTCACGAACCTGGCCAAGGACTGGGCGCGGACCCGCGCCGCCATCGACTTCCGGAGCGCCGGCGGCCAGAAGTTCGACTCGTTCACGCTCGACATCGAGGCGACCATGGTGAAGCCGGCGACGAAGCGCACGAAGCGCCTGCTGGCGCTCTCGAAGAAGATCCGCGCGAAGGTCGGCAGCAAGTACCCGCTCGGCGCGTGCATCATGTCGCCGGCCGGGATGACGAAGTCCCCGAGTATCTGGCCCGGCTTCCCGTATGCCGGCCTTGCGACCATCTACGACGTCTTCGTGCCGATGGGCTACTACACGTATCACGGCGACGGCTACGCCAACGCCTACCGCGACACGCGGGACAACATCCGCATCATCCGTGAGCAGACGGGCCGGCCGTCGATCCCCATCCACGTCATCGGCGGCGACTCGAACAAGTCGTCCGAGGAAGAGACGACGGCCTACGTCCGCGCCCTGCGCGAGAACGGCGCCCTCGGCGGCGGCCTGTACGACTGGAACACCACCAGCGAGGCGTCGTGGGCGCAACTCAGCAACGTGCGCTTCAACCCCCGCCAATCGCCGGCGCTGCCCCTGGACCTGCCGTACGCGGCGCCCCTCGGGTACTGCGGCGCCGACCGGTCGCACCCCAAGGAGGTCTTCTACCAGACCACCAAGCAGAAGGGTGACCGGGTGCTGCGGTTCCGGCTCTACGATCGCGAGGCCGGAGGGGTCCACCTGCTCGTGAACTGGCAGGACATGGGGATCCTGCCTGCAGGCGGCGTCAAGTCGTTCAGCCCGTTCCAAGAGGTCACGATCCCCGCGGCGTCGCTGAACGCGAAGGGCCGCAACGTGATCGGCTTCGTCGCCGAGGGCGCGTATCCGGTCTGGCACAAGTGGGGCGTTCGCGAAGTCACCCTGACTGCTCCGTGACCTTCCGGGGTCCCGCGGTCTGAGATCGCCGCAGAGGGGAGACTCTCGGCGGCGTTGGTCCGGCCTTCGCGAGCTCGCCCGCGTCTGCTAGGCTGCGCGCATGGACCCGGGCCCGGTGGTCGTCGGTATCGACATCGCCGCGAGCAGGCCGTGTGTGGCCGTCGCGGTACGCTGCGGGCGTGCGCTCGACGTGGTCTCCTGGACCGAGTCGGACGACCGCATCGCCGGCGACCGCGCCCGCCTCTTCGACTGGCTGGACGACCTGCGGCCCGTCGCGGTCGGCGTCGACGCGCCGCAACGGCCGCGCCGCTCCCGGGGGGCGGCCGCCTCCCGGCCGCGCGCCTGCGACGCCGACCTGGCCCACCGCCGCATCTCCATCTACCAGGTGCCCACGCGGGCCATGGCGGCGGAGGCGGACGGCCGGTACACGTGGATGGAGACCGGCTGGGAGTACTTCCGCGAGCTGGGCCGGCGCGGCTTCGAGCCGCCGGCCGACGGCTCGCTGCCGGGAGCGCTCGGTCAGGCGCCGGCGGCGCTCGAGGTCTACCCGCACGGGACGTTCGCGACCCTGCTCGGCGGCACGCCGCCTCCCAAGAGTTCGCGGTCCGGGCTGCACGTGCGCGTCGCGGCGCTGCGCGCCTCCGGGATCGTCTGGGACGAGTACTTCGACCACGACTCGCTGGACGCCCTCGCCGCCGCGCTCACGGCGTGGCGCTTCGTGCAGGGCCGCGCCACTCCGGTCGGCGACGAACGCGACGGCTTCATCTGGCTGCCGATCACGGAGCACGACCTGCTGCCGTCCTACGGCCGGCTGAACGAGCGGGAGGCGCTGGCGGCCGCCCGCCGCCTCGGCGGCTGATTCGCGCGGCGTGCCGGCTGCGGCACCCCCGCCGGCGCTCCTACATCACGATCTTGTTGAGCGGGAACTCGACGATGCCCTCCGCCCGCGCCTCCTTGAGCCGCGGGATGATCTCACGCACGACGCTTTCCTCCAGGATCGTGTTCACCGCGAGCCAGCCGGCGTCGCTGAGGTGCGAGATGGTGGGCTTGCGGAGCGCGGGGAGGACGGCGAGGACGGCGTCGAGGTCGCCGGCGCGCACGTTGAGCATGAGTCCGACCTTGTCGAGCGCCGCCATGGCTCCCTGCAGCAGCATCGACATGTCCTCGATCTTGCGTCGCTTGTCCGCGTCCTGCCAGCTGTCCTCGTTGGCGATGAGCTGCGTCGTGCTCTCGAGCACCGTCTCGACGATGCGCAGCTTGTTGGCGCGCAGCGAGCTCCCGGTCTCGGTGACCTCGACGATCGCGTCGGCCAGCTCGGGGAGCTTGGCCTCGGTGGCGCCCCAGCTGAACTCGACCTTGGCCGTGACGCCGCGTTCGGCGAGCCAGCGCCTGGTGACGCCGACCAGCTCCGTGGCGACGATCTTGCCCTGGAGGTCGGCGGCCGACCGGACCGGCGACGCGTCGGGGACGGCGAGCACCCAGCGGACCTTGCCGAAGCTCTGCTTCGCGTAGACGAGGTCGGTGACGGTGTGCACCGTCGCCTCGTTCTCCACCACCCAGTCGCGCCCGGTGAGGCCGCAGTCCAGGGCGCCGTCCTCGATGTAACGCGCCATCTCCTGGGCGCGCACCATCATGCACTCGATCTCGGGGTCGTCGATGGCGGGGAAGTACGAGCGCTCCGCCACGGTGATCAGGAACCCCGCGCGGCGGAAGAGGTCGATCGTCGCGTGCTCGAGGCTACCTTTCGGCAGGCCAAGCTTGAGTGTCATGTCCCCCTCCTTCCGTGGGTCGTGCGGCCGGCGCCCATGCGCCGGCTTCTCGGGGCGTGAGCGCGAGTCTACAGGACAAGGCCGACCACGGCGCCGCAGCGACCTCCGTTCGCGGCGTGCCTCGCGCCCCACGACACGGTCCCTCTGGACGCGGCGCGCATGATCAACGTGGCCGACGTCGTCGAGGCCATGTCCTCGCATCGACCGTACGGGCCGGCGATGAGCCTGGAGCCGGCCTGGCGGAGATCGAGCAGGGCTCGAGCGGCTCTACGACCCCGATTCCGCGGCCGCCTGCGCGCGCGTCTTTGCGCAGGGGTTCTACTTGAGCGAGTAGGCGCCTCGGCCGGCTCGACTGCGGTCCGGCCGGCCCTTGCGCCGGGACGGATCCATTGAATACCCTTTCAGCGCGGCGCCGGGGGGCGCCGCGCGACCCCGGCCCAGTGGTCGTCCAACGCTTGCCGGCGCAGAAAGGATGGCTCATGACTGCGCGTTCGCATCTCTCGTCCCGAGTACTGTTGCTCGCCCTCGTCCTGGCGCTTGCCGCCGGCCTCGTCTGGGGGCTCGCCGGCGCGTTCGCGGCCAGCTCGAGCCCGTCGGCCGCCGCCGGCAACGTCACGTTGAAGGTGGGCTGGACCACCGATCCCGACAACCTCAACCCGTTCGTCGGTATCGAACAGTCCAGCTACGAGCTGTTCCACGTGAGCTACGACTTCCTGACCAACTATGGCGACAAGTACCTGGAGACCCAGCCGGGGCTCGCCGAGAGCTGGACCAAGAGCGAGGACGGCCTCACCTGGACGTTCAAGATCCGCCAGGGGGTCATGTGGAGCGACGGCCAGCCGCTGACGGCCCGCGACATCGCCTTCAGCTACACCTACCAGAAGAAGCTCGAACTGACCGCCTTCCTCTCGGCGCTTGACGGCATCAAGTCGGTCACGGCGCCCGACGACGTGACCGTGGTCATCGAATGCAGCCAGCCCAAGGCGGACATCCTCTCGATGTGGGTGCCGATCGTGCCGGAGCACGTGTGGAGCAAGTTCAAGACCTACGACCAGGCGACGAAGTACCTCAACAACCCGCCGATCGTCGGATCGGGCCCGTTCCAGGTGGTCGAGTGGCAGAAGGGCAAGTTCGTCCGCGCGGTGGCCAACAAGGACTACTGGGGCGGCAAGCCCAAGGTCGACGAGATCATCTTCTCGGCGTACAAGAACCAGGACACCCTGGCGCAGGACCTCAAGCTCGGCGCCATCGACCTCGCGATCAACATCCCGCCCGCCCAGGTGAAGCCGCTGCAGGGCGACGCCGCTCTCGCCTCGGAGGCCTGCTCGCAGAAGGCCTTCGACTACCTCTCGTTCAACTGCTACGAAGGGCCGTCGCTCGGCAATCCGGTCCTTCGCGACATGAAGTTCCGCCAGGCACTGAACTGGGCGGTCGACAAGGACAAGCTGACCGCCCTCGCCTATCAGACCTACGCAGACCCCGCCACGTCGATCTTCGAGGTCAACTTCTACGACCCGAACCTCGACTGGCACTGGGAGCCGCCGGCCGACGTCAAGTACACGTTCGACCTCGAGAAGGCCAAGCAGGCTCTGGCCGACGCCGGCTACAAGGACACCGACGGCGACGGCATCCTCAACGATCCCAAGAACGGCGGCAAGAACATCAAGCTGCGCCTGTGGTCGCGCACCGAGTCGGCCCAGAGCCAGGTGATGGGCAAGCTCATCACCGGCTGGTGGCAGGGCCTGGGCCTCGACATCCAGTACACCGTCGAGGACAACGGCACGCTCATCGACGGCGGCTACAACTATGCCGGCGACACCTACAAGCCGGACTACGACATCTACATCTGGGCGTGGCAGCCCAGCGGCTCCGACCCGGGTCGCCGCCTCGGCTACCTCCGCACCGTGCAGATCGAGAACCAGAACGATGCCTGCTGGTCGAACAAGGAGTACGACGACCTGTGGCTGCAGCAGTCCAAGGAGCTCGACTCGCAGAAGCGCAAGGAGATCGCCTACCGGATGCAGGAGATCATCTACGAGGAGTCCCCGTACATCATCCTGACCTACCCGAAGCTGCTCGAGGCGTGGAACACGCAGAAGTGGGAGGGCTGGAAGCGCATCCCGCAGCCCAACGGCGCCGTCGCCTACATCAGCGACAACGTCAGCAACTACTACAACGTGGCGCCCAAGGCGGCGGAGACGACTGAGACGGCGAGCGGGTCGAACACGACCATGATCATCGTCGTCGTGGCCGTGATCGTCGTCGTGGTCGCGATCGTGCTGCTCCTCCTCCGGCGCAAGCCGAAGGCCGAAGAGGGCTGAGCGGGGGGCCGCTTCGGCGGTGCTCAGCCGTGAACGCGGCGGGGCGGGGCGCCGGTGGCGCCCCGCCCCGCCGCACGTACGGGTCCGAGCGGGTCGGCCGATCCGAAGGCGGCGCCGGCAGCCCGGCGCCGCCCCGCCGTCACTCGGGGACGACGGCGAGCAGCTCGCCGACCACGTCGCCGGCGTCGTTCTTGATGGGCGGCCGCGCCAGACGGCGCAGCTCGTCGCTCATGGCCTCCGCGCCGACGACCGCCTCGAGCGCGGCGAGGCCGGCCGGCTCGTGAGCGCGGTCGGCGCCGTCGACGACCTTGACGGCGAGGCCCCGGCCGTCCGGCAGCGAGAAGCAGCTGAGGCCTTCGGCGCCGCACTTGCTGGTGGCGCCGGGGAGCGCGCGCATGACCTCGGTGTCGATGAACCCTGGCGCCTCCACGAGCTCGGGGTGTGCGCGCATGGCGGCGCCGATCTCCGGGAGCAGCTCCGGTAGCAGGGCGAACGTGGTAGCGGCGACCGTGACGGGCGTCGCGTAGCAGACGATGCCGCAGCCGTCGACGCCGGTCGCCAGTGCCGTCGCGTCCACGCCGGTGAGCGCCGCGAATGCCCGAAGCGCCGCCTGCTGGGCGGGATGGTCCGGCTGCTGGTAGCTGGGGACGTCCCAGCCGTGGTGGACGCAGGCGGCGAGGAACCCGGTGTGGTTGCCCGAGCAGTTGTGCCGCGCCTTCAGCGTGGCGTCGCAGCGCAGGTCCTGCTCTGTGAGGCCGAGGTCGGCGAGCATGCGCCGGACGAGGTCCGCCTGGAAGTCCAGGCCTTCGTGCGAGGCGCTCATGATGGCGAGCTCCTCGGCGCCCCAGCCGAAGTGCTCGATGGTGCCGTCCGCCAGCCACGTCTGCGCCTGGAACGGCTTGGCCGACGACCGCCAGTACGTCACCATGCCCGGGTCGCCCCAGCGCTCGACGATCTCGCCGTCGGCGCCGGCGAGCGCAGCGCAGGCGCGGTGCAGGCTTTCGACCGTCCCGCCGCGGCGGGCCTGGACGAGGATCTCGGGGTGCTGGACGGGCTTGGGCATGGTGGTGCTCCTCGGGACGACTGCGCCCGAGTCTATCGGGTACCATTGGCACGTGCAGTACCGCGACTTCGGACAGATCGACTTCAAGCCCTCGGCCCTCGGCTTCGGCGCCATGCGCCTTCCCGTGCTCACCGACGACGACGGCAAGCCCGACTTCAAGCGCATCGACTATCCCCTGGCCACGAAGATGCTCCACCACGCCATCGACAGCGGCGTGAACTACGTCGACACCGCCTGGATGTATCACGAGGACACGAGCGAGGTCTGGCTCGGGGAGGCGCTCAAGGGCGGCTACCGCGAACGCGTCAAGGTGGCCACGAAGATGCCGGTGTGGAACGTCAAGAAGCCCGACGACTTCGACCGCATCCTGGGCATCCAGCTGGAGCGCCTGCAGGACGACCACATCGACTTCTACCTGCTGCACGGGCTGGATGCGGACCAATGGAAGACCGTGCTGGAGCAGGGCCAGCTGGCGTCCGCCGAGCGGGCCCTGGCCGACGGCCGTATCCGTCACCTCGGCTTCAGCTTCCACGGCCTCTACGAGGACTTCGAGACGATCGTCGCCGGCACCGACCTGTGGGAGTTCGTCCAGATCCAGTTCAACTACATGGACGAGGACTACCAGGCCGGCCGCAAAGGGCTGGAGCTGGCCGCCCGCAAGGGGCTCGGCGTCATCGTCATGGAGCCGGTGCGTGGCGGCGCCATCGCGCGCAACGTGCCGCCTCGGGTGCAGGCCGTGTGGGACGAGGCGCCCATCAAGCGGTCCCCGGCCGAATGGGCGCTCCAGTGGGTCTGGAACGAGCCCGACGTGTCGTTCCTCCTCAGCGGCATGAGCACGATGCGGCACGTGGAGGAGGATCTCGCGTTCGCCGACCGCTCGCGGCCCGGCCTGCTCACCCGGGAGGAGCTCGCGCTGGTGGCGCGCGTGCGCGACCTGTACCGCGAGCTCAGCCCCATCCCGTGCACATCGTGCCGCTACTGCATGCCGTGTCCCCAGGGCGTCGCCATCCCCGAGGTGTTCGGCCTCTACAACGACACGCACATGTACCAGAACCTCGACCGCGCGCAGTTCGTGTACCGGGCGTTCTGGGACGAGAGCGAGCGCGCCGACCGGTGCACCGCCTGTGGCGAGTGCGTGGAGAAGTGCCCGCAGGGCATCGCCATCCCCGAGTGGATGGAGAAGGCCCAGGCGTTCCTCACCTCCTGCTGAGCGTGGCGGCCGCGCCGCCGGCCGCGCCGCCGACGGACCCGCGTCAAGAGCACGTTCCGTGGACCACTCCCGGTGGGTATGCCTCGCGCGCAGGGGGAGTGTGGATCGAGGGGGCCGGGTGACCGTCGGGATCCTGTTCGTCGAAGACAGCCAGGACGACGTCGAGCTGCAACTGCGACGCCTGCGAGACGCCGGGCTCGAGCCGCAGTGGGACAGGGTGCAGACCGAGGATGCGCTCCGCGCAGCGCTCGCCGACGAGTCGTGGCAGGTCGCCCTCGTCGACTCGAGCGCGTGATCGTGGAGCAGGGCTTCCAGTTCACGCCGTGATCGCCGCGCCGCGGCCGGCGTGGACTCAGCGGCGGCGGCTCAGATCGCCGCCGGAAGCATGAGGAACAGGGCGGTGCCCAGGGCGAGCGCGAGCAGTACGGAGATCACGGCGACGAGGAAAGCCACCGCCGGGTCTGTGCCCAGCTTGTCGTGAGCTCGCGTTTGCACTGCGGCCCCCCGCCTGTGCGTCTGTCGCTCCACGGTCGTCTCCGTCGTCAGAGCATCCTCCTGGAGGCTCTATCGACCGCCGGCGGCCCGGACAAACCCCGGCGCCGTTGTGGCTCGCCCGCGAGCTCGCCGCGGTCAGCGTACCCGGGCCCCGTAGATGTGGATGTGACTGAGGACGCGTCGCGCAGGCCCGGACTCCCAGACCACCCGGTGTCCGCTGATGGACGGGAAGAGACAGGTGAGGTTCTTCTGGGCGATCGTCACCACGCTGGAGGTGCGCACGACGTTGCGCACGTAGATCCTGGCGCCCTTGAGGTAGGAGATCACGAACTCACCACCGTGTCCGCCGCCGTCCCACGTCACGAACTCTCCGTCGATGCGCGGTCGTGACCCGGTGTGGACGAAGGTGCGCCGGTGCGTCCGGAGGTCACGCATCATGATGCGCCCGCCCGACTCCCACCACACCACACGGTGGTGGCTGATGTCGGGCATCCACTCGAACGTGTTGCGTTGCGAGATGACGAAGGGGTCGCCGTCGGGGACGTTGCGCCCGCTGATGTTCCCCTTGCCCGACGTATAGACGGCCGTGTAGACGGTGCGCCCGCCGACGGTGCGACTGTCGATGCCCACGGTGCTCAGCACGCTGCTTGTGGCGATGGTCGGGTAGGTCGTCCCGGTCGCGAGGTCGTGTACCTTGACGCGGTACGGACCGGCGGCGTCGTCCGCCTCGATCCAGATCACCCAGTTGTCGACGATCTCCGGATACCACTTGATCGTGGCTCCCCCGGCCACCTTGAAGCGCTCGCCGGTCGTGATGTCGCGGCCGTAGATGTCGCTCGACTCGCCGGTGGGGTGGTTGCGCTTGTCCACCCAGACGGCGACGTAGTGGATCTTGCCGGACACGGCGTACCGTGTCACCGAGGGGTTGTCCTGCTGCGCCTCATCGGTGCAGACGGCGTAGTCGCGGCCGGTGTCGAGGTTCCTGCCGTAGATGTCGAGGTTGCCGTTCCGGTTGTCGGTCCACACCGTCATGGGCCCGGCGATCTCAGGGCCCGCCTGGCCGCCGATCTGGATGCAGATGGGAAACGGCCGTGGAGCGGCCGACACGGCGGCGGGCGCGAGCAACGCCGCTGCCGCCGCGACCACGGCCAGCGCACCGAGCAGCGCAACGCCCCGGATCGCCCTGCGTGACGATGTCCCCATGGTCATGACCGCCCCCTCCTCGTCGACCATCACTGCAGACATAGTACCCCGAACGTCCATCGCCCAGCCTACGCAGGCGCGGCGCAGCGGCGCTTCCCGGTGGTCCTGAGGCATCGGCCTTGCCCGTCCGGGCAGCGTGCCCCGCACACCGGGGAAGGGAGCCCCCGAGGTAGGGGACCCGGCCCTATCGTCGCGGCTTCACCACCGCCCGATGCCCAGAAGTGAAGGCGAGGCGACCTGAGAGGAGGCCACCATGGACGGTGCGCGCAAGGCGAGGATGGGAGTCCTGGTCGCGCTGCTCGGCGGCATCCTTCTCCTGCTCGCGGCCACCCCCGGCGTCGCGCTGGCCGCCTGGACCGGCGCGCAGGCGGCCATCGCCGATCCAGAAGGGACCGGGGTGGTACCGCTGCTCAACGTCTCCGTCGCCAATCACGCCACGAACGACTCCAGCCATGTCACGACCGTCCAGCTCTCGGAGGACGGTCGGGACTGGTACGCGGTGCCGTACACCGGCGAGCCCTGTGACTGGGTGCTCGGCGGCATGTCCGGCCACAAGACCCTGCTGGTGCGCTTCGGCGCGCAAGACGGAAGCGTCAGTCCGATCGTGAAGACGGCGATCGACGTCGATACGACCGGCCCGATCACCGCCGCTGCATCGGTGACGCGCGCAGGCGCGGACCGATACGCGTTCCGGTTCGTGGTCCGCGACGCGGGATCGCCGCGGGTGAGCGCGACGATCGTGGTGCGCGGACACGGCGCCACCCGGCGCTTCGACCTGGGCAACCTGCGCACAGGCGCCGGCAAGGCCGTTCTCCGGCTCAGGCTTCCGTCGGGGTCGTACAGCTGGCGCGTCGAGGCAGTCGACCTGGCCGGGTGGAAGCAGGAACGCCAGGCGCCTGGAGTGTTCAAGGTCAAGTGATTCGAGGCTGCCGGCGCGCACGACGCGCCACGGCGGCGCTCCGAAGTCCCCCTGGTGCATGGGCGGCGTCTCCTGGACGCCGCCCATCGCCGCGTCAGGAGGCCGACGCCTCCGAGCGGGCGACGACCAGGAACGCCTCGTGGATCCCTTCGTCGCCCTCGGCCGTGAAGTACGGCGCGAGTTCGCGCAGCAGGTGCGCGAGGTCCGGCTGCCCGGCGCAGGCCTCCTCCAGCGTCCGCCCGGCGACGCCCGCGGCGGCGGCGGCGTCGTCGCGCGCCGTGCGGAGCGCCACGACCGCGTCCGTGAGCGTGAACCAGGCACTCACGTACTCCTCCGAGTAGGCCCTCGCCGGATCGTCGGCGCCGGCCGTGAGCTCGCGCTCGGAGAAGCGCAGGTAGTTGAGGTGTGCGCCGCGGGAAGCGAGGGCCGCGGTCTTGAGGCGCAGCAGTGCGTCCGCGAGCGGCGGGGGGCCGGCCGGAACGGCGGGCTCGGCGGCCGGCCAGGCCGGCTGCTGCGCCGTCGGAGCCGGCGCGACCGGCGGCGGCGGGACGGGCGCGCCGAGTACGGGCGGCCCGGATCGCGGCGCGCCGTAGGGCTGCGCGCCCGGAGGCTGGGCCTGCATCCCCGGTGCGGCGATCGTCATGCGCCGCCGGACGACGACCGTGCGCGCCGCGTGATCGCCGAGCCGCTGGCGGTGCGGGCTGACTGCGCATGAGATGCCGGAGGGGACGTAGAAGAAGATCGCCTCCGGCACGCGGATCACGTTGCGCACGACGACCGCCAGCCCGGTCGCCCGCGACCCGTCGGCCATGACGACGCGCATGCGGCAGACGAGCTTGCCGACGCTGGCCGCGAAGATCGCCTCGAGCACCACGTAGTAGATGAACAGCGAGCCCAGGATGACGACGTTCAGCACGCCGGAGCCTCCGAGCTCCTGGCTGAGCTGTTGGGCGGCCGCGGGGTCGTTGGGATCGATCTTGCCCTGCCCGGCGAGCACCAGGATGTAGATCATCAGCACGCTGATCCACAGGCCGAGCAGCACGACGGTGTCGATGAGCACGGCGGTGAAGCGCCAGGCGAGGCTGGCGTAGTCGACCTGTTCCTGGATGACGGGTTGCATGGAGCGCCGATTGTACACGTCCGGGCCCCCGGCGACGCGGGAGGAGGGCGCCGCAGTTCAAGAATGGCGCGCCGGCGGTCGATGCTGGGTGGAGAGCGGCGACCGATCGCGACCGTGGGTCGTCACGGTACGCCACTGAGCTGTCCAACCAGCACATCGACCTGGCGGCCGTCTCGCCGGCCACGATGCAGACCAAGTTCACCGCCAAGGACCAGATGTACTACTGGTTCCGCGTACCGATGGCGAAGACCTCGGGCGGCAAGACGTCGAACTGGAACCCGTTCTACCGGCAAGGGGACCTTCTACCACAGCGGTTCCATCCGCTTCGTCGAGGCGACGGGAGGCACGCACGAGATCTTCCGCGCCGAGGGCATCCGGATCATCGCCGCCAGCAAGACGAGCTACACGATGTCCGTCAGCTACAAGACTACGGCGGGCCCGTACGCGCGCGTGGACCTCGCCACGTCGACGCACGCGCCGAAGATCACGCACAGCGGCAAGTCGTACAAGATCGACGGCGTGCAGTTCAAGCTGACGGACGCCGGCGACGCCGCCATCTTCAGCGTGCTCGGCGTCAACCTCGACAAGTCCAAGGTCATCTTCGACGCCGACCTCCTGCCGGTCCTCAAGTAGGAGGCTGACGGCAGACACGGCACTGTCGGAGGGCGGCGGCGGGCACGGAAGTGCTCGCCGCCGCCCTCCGCGCGTCTCACGACTCGAGGACCGCCTCCAGGAGCGGTACGAGAGGAGGAAGGTCGCCGCGGACGGTCTGCCACAGGATGGTGTCGTCGATGCCGAAGTACTCGTGCACCACGACGTTGCGCACGCCGCGCATGAGGTGCCAGGGCACCTGCGGGTGCGCGCCCAGGATCACATCGGGGATCCAGCGCACCGACTCGCCCATCGTCATCAGGTTGCGCACGACGGCGTCGCGGGTGCGCTGGTCGCCGACGAACTCCTCGAAGGTCATGCCGTCCGTGTAGGCGCCCACGGCCTCGACGGCGGCGAGGATGTCGCGGACCCTGAAGCGCCAATCCCGGAAGCGCAGCTTCGCCTGGCGCTCGTCGTACCCCGGCCCCGGCGAGCGCCGGTCAGAAGGCACGGATGGCCTCCGCGACGATCTCGTCGCGCATCTCCGCGCGCAGGGCGCCGGGCGTGGCGAGGTCGATGCGCGTGTCCATGAGGTCGGTCAGGAAGTCGAGGAGACGCACGAAGGCGAAGAGGCCGACGGGCGCCCCGGGTTCGAACTCGACGAGCAGGTCGACGTCGCTGTGGAAGGTGGCCTGGTCGCGCGCCGTGGAGCCGAACACGGCGATGTGGCGCACGTGGTGCGTGCGCAGCTTCTCGCGACTGCGGTCCAGGCGGCGGAGTGCTTCGCGGGAGGTCATGGGCGCATGGCAGCGGACGTCGGTGAACTCGCGCTCGTTCGCTACGGGCGGTAGCGGATCAGCATGGCGGCGGTGCCGCCGGACGTACTGGCGGCGGAGCCGGCGGCGTAGAGATACTCGTTGCCGGCGGTCGCCAGCGCGACCGGCCTGAAGTCCTCGTACCCTGTCGCCGACACCGACTGCTCCCAGACGGGTGCACCGGCTGGCGTGACCACGCCGGCGGTCGCGGCGTCGCCGCCGCCGGAACTGCAGAAGCCGCCGCCGAGGCGGCACACCGCCAGCCCCTGCGTCGACTCGGTTCGCACCCGCTCCCAGACGAGCGCCCCGAGGGCGTCGAAGCGCAGGGTGATCATCTGCTGCTCCTCGCCGAGCCAGCGCGAGCCGGTGACGCAGGCGCCCGCGGCGTCCGCCGCCACGGCGTCGAAGCGGTCGGCGGTCACGCCGGCGCCCTCGTAGCCGGCGATCCACGCCTGCCTCCCGGACGCGGTGTAGCGGGCGACCAATCCCTGCGCAGCGCCGCCGGCCGCGGCGCCCCAGCCTGCGACGAACGGCCCGGCGGCGTAGCCGATGGCCGTGGGTCGGATCGCCTGGGCGCCGTCGGCGGCGTAGGTGCGCACCCAGCGCCGGGCGCCCGTGCGGGAGTACTTCGCCGTGGTCACCGCGCTCGTCGTCGGTCCGGTGCGCGAACTGCCCGTCACGTAGACGTCGCCGTCGCCGACGATGACGGCCACCGCCGCGGCGTCGCCGGCGCTCGAGCCGAGGGTCTTCTGCCAGCGGAGCACGCCGGCTGAGGAGTACTTGCGAAGGAGGAACTGCGAGTGGCCGCCGGCCGGCGTGGCGGCGCCGGCGGCGTAGATGTCACCCGAGCCGTCGACGGCGACCGCCGTGAACGCCGCCGATGAGAACGAGGCCCGGCTGCGGCGGACCCACTGCAGATAGCCGCCGGCGGTGTACTTGAGGAGGAGCCAGCAGGACCCGCTGGTGCCGGCGACGATGATGCCGCCGCGCCGATCGCGGACCAGCGCGGCCGCAGCGTCATCACTCTGGCCCGGCCAGGTCCACACACGTCGCCAGACCGCCGCGCCGCCGGCGCCGTACTTGCGCACGAGGACGTCGGAGGGGGCGTCGGGCGCGGCGGCGGTCGCGCCGGAGACGCAGGCTTCGCCGGCGCTCGTGACCGCGAGGGCGGTGTAGGTGTCCAGGGCGGCCGGCGCGCGCTGTGAGAAGTCCTTCCAGACGACGTCGCCCGGCGCCGCCAGGGCCGAGCCCGACCAGAGCAGGACGAGGGCCAGCGCCGTCAGGACGAGAGCTGCGGCGTGGGCGCGACTGCGCGGGACGGCGCCCCGTCTCGACTGCGGCATCGCTGGCTTCGTCATCAGGCCCCTCCGTCGCGCCCGGGTCCCGCTGCGGCCCATCGACCGACGATGGGAGGAAGGCGGGGATGCTTCGCTGGCGCCCGGTCCGCTCAGGAGACATCATGCCCTACGCACCGCCGACCGTCGAGGGACTCCGACACGGCCCGGGTCCCGCGGGCGGGTGTGGGTCGCCCCGCCGTCCACCCGACGGCGACCGACCGAACCTCAGGCCAGCGAGCCGCCGCGCGCCTTGCGGAGCCGGCTCAGGAACCCCTTGCCGAGGAAGCTCTCGTCATCGAGCGCGCAGAGCTGCTCGAGCAGCGGCACGGTGACGGTGAACGCGAGCACCCCGGGCGGCAGCCCGTCGCGCATCGCGACGTCCGTGCCGCCGATCACGGCCTGAGGCTCGTCGAGGCTGCGAAACGGCACCACGAGCTCGGAGCAGCCCGACCCGAACGGCACCGTCACCGGGTCGGGCTCGCCCCACCGGTGGTGATGGTAGGCGCCGTGCTGGAGGACGCAGAGCTGATCGGCGTTCACCCAGAAGGTGACCGTCTTGAGGTAGGCAGCCAGTTCGGGCTTGAGCGGCCCGACCAGGACGTTGGCGTGCTCGGGCCGGTACGTCGGCGCGCTGTCCACCCACTCGGCCATGAGTTCGCGGCTCGCGCGCAGGCCCTCGTCCTTCCAGAGGAAGTCGATGAAGTCCTCGCGCTCGCGCACCTGGACGCCGAAGAGAGAGCGCCCGCAGCCGCCGCAACCGAACCTGTCGGCGGTGAGGTGCAGCGTCTCTCCCTTCTCCCAGCGTCGGTAGTAGTTGAAGAGGCACGCGCCGCGGCCCGGCCCCGCCGGAGGCCGCACCAGTGGGGCGAACGCGTCGGGCTCCGGGGCGTCGTAGAGACCGATGACCGGGGTGTGCAGATCGAGAGCGGCGGCCAGAGTGTGCACATCGGGCTGCAGTTGAGCGGACATCGGGCCTCCGGGGTCGGTGTGTGTGGTTGTGCGATTCTACGTCTTGCCGCCCGGCCGCCCGGCGCCGGCACGCCGGCAGACGACACGACTGGAGGGACGGCATGACGTCCGAAAGGCCGCCAGGCCGGGCAAGCTGAAGGTGAGCGTGAAGAAGACCGGCTACGCCACAGGGACGCTCACGGTGAGGGCGGCGCGCTGACGGTCGGCTGCGCCGGGTAAGGAAGCATCGTCAGGGGCGGGGCCGCCGTGGAGGGGCCCCGCCCTTCTCGCGCGTCAGAAGAGGCTGAGGACGAGCGCCGCCGGCTGGCCGAAGTCGCGCGGCGGTGCGCCGGCGCCGCCCCAGTCGATGCAGAGCGTCAGGCCGAGGGCGAACAGCGTGACCGCTGTCAGGGCGATGAGCATCAACACGAGTGCTGCGTGCCGGCGATAGAGGTACATGGCAGGGGTGTTCCCGCGCGTGCCCGTGGCCACTCAGGCCACGCGGAACCTCGCGCGGCTGCCCGACTTGTCGGCGCTCACCTCGAGTCGCGCGTCGATACGCTCTCGCAACTCGCTGACGTGCGAGATGATGCCCACCAGGCGGCCGTCTTCGCCCAGGCCCATGAGAGCCGAGACTGCGAGGTCGAGGGACTCGTCGTCGAGTGCGCCGAACCCTTCGTCGACGAACACGGTCTCGAGGTGGATGCCACCGGCGTGAGCCTGGACGACCTCGGCGAGGCCGAGCGCCAGGGAGAGGGCGGCCATGAAGCTCTCGCCGCCCGACAGCGTGGCGACCGGGCGTGCGATGCCGGTCCAGGCGTCGTAGACCTCGAGGTTGAGCCCGGCTGCCGCCTTGCCGCCGAAGCGCCGCTCTGTGCGCTCCAGGCGGTAGCGTCCTTTGGTCATGAGATGGAGGCGCTGCGAGGCGGCCACCAGCACGTCGTCGAGGAAAGCCCCGAGTACGTAGCGCTGGAACGAGAGGTGCCGGGGGTTGTCTCCGTTCGCGACGTCGGCGAGGCGTCCGATGACCTCGTACCGCTCGTACACGCTCGCCGCCTCACGATCGAGCTCCGCGAGCCGCTCGAGCTGGCGGCTCGCCGTGTCCGCGGCGGCGGAGAGCTCGACGGCGGCGGTGCGCGCGGCCAGCGCGGTCTCGGCCGCGGTCGCGGCGGCGGTCTCGAGGCCGCTGAGGTCGGGAGCGGTGACGCCTTCGGCGGCGGCGCGCGCCAGTCGAAGGCGCTCCGCGGCGCGGGCGACCTCGTCGGCGTGGGCGGCGATCTCGCTGCGTAGACGCTCGACCTCACCGGGCTCCCGGCAGGCCACGTTCCACGCCTCTTCGTCGGGGAAGCTCGCCGTCGCGAGGCGTTCGGCCAGCGCCTCGCAGGCGAGGCCGACCTCCTCGTCGGCGCGGCCGAGTTCTTCGGCAGCCGTCGCCGCCGCGGTCGCCGCGGTCGCGGCGGCGGTGGCCGTCTCGTGCGCCGCCGTCTGGGCAGTGCGGTGGGCGGCGATGAGGTCTCCCGACCTCGTGTCGGCGGCGGCGATGGCGGCGGTGAGCGCCGGCGGGTCGGCGAACTCGACCGACGCGGCCTGCTCGCGTTCCGCCAGCCGCGCCGCGGCCGCGGCCGACGACGCCTCGGCCGCGACCAGCCGCTTCGTGGCTTCGTCGCGTGCGGCCGAGGCCAGGTCGGCCGCGGCGCGCAGCGACTCGACCTCGTCCTGCCCTGGAGTCTCGTCGGGAAGGGAGGCGGGGGAGGGGTGGTCGGTGGAGCCGCAGACGGGGCAGGGATCGCCCGCCCGCAGACCCTCCGCGAGTCTCCCCGCCTGCGCCTCGCGCCAGGCTGCGTCGGCCGCTGCGGAGCGGTCGCGGGCCGTCGTCCAGGCGCTCTCCGCCGCCGCGGCGTCGTCGCGTGCGGCTTTCGCGGTCGTCTCGGACTGGCCGGCCGCGGCGCGGGCCGTCGCGAGATCGGTCGTGACGCCGACGAGCGCCTTGAGGCGCCGGACTTCGTCCGCCGCCGCCTCGCGGTCCGCGCCTGCGGCCTCGGAGGCCTCCAGAGCGGCCGCCGCCTCCGCGGCGGCCTCGGAGCGGCTGAGCCGTTCGGCCTCGCACGCCTGCGCGGCGGCGCGCCGCTCGGCGGCGGCCATGCGCGCCGTCGTGACGCGACTCACGGCCTCGTTCACGGTGGCTGCCTGCTCGGCCGCGTGGAGCTCCGCCCGCGCGGCCGCGACGAGCTCTTCGCGCCCCGCGACTGCGGCCGTGGCGGCCTCGGCGGCGGCCAACTCGTCGAGCCGGCCGATGGCCTCGCGGCCGACCTGCAGCCGCCGCTGCGCCTCGTCGCGTGCCTTCTCCGCCTCGCCGGCGTGCGCCGCCGCCTCGGTGGCGCCCAGCGCCAGGCGGTCGCGGCGCTCGGCGAGATCCTCCGCGCTCTCTGTCTCGGCCTGCCGCAGCGCCTCGGCGCGTTGCGCCGCGAGGCGTGCGGCGGTGTCGCGCAGCCCCTTGGCCGCATCCTTGAGCGCCAGCTCGAGGGCCGCGTAGTGGCCCGTGTCGAACAGCGCCCTGAGGATCTGTTCGCGCTCCCTGGAGTCGGCTTCCAGCAGCTTCTGGAAGCGGCCCTGCGGCAGCATGACGACCTGGCGGAACTGCTCGGAGCGAAAGCCAAGGAGCTCCTCGGACTTGGCGCTGACCTTCGTCCAGCCCGTCTCCAGAGGACCGCCGCTCTCCTCGAGGCCGTCGTCTTCGTCGCGCAGCCGCCAGAGCGTGGCCGTCTGGTTGTGCTTCGTGACGCCGTCACCCTTGAGCTTGGGGCGCTCCTGCTCGGGCTCGCGCACGATCCGGAAGCGCTCGGCGCCCAGCGCGAAGTCGAAGGTCACGCGGGTGAGGAGCTCCGGATCGGCGTGGTCGCTGCGCATCGCCGCTCCTGAGCGCCCTCCCTCGTTCTCGGGGCCGCCGCTGGTGACGCCGTAGAGGGCGAAGCGACATGGCGTCGAGGACGGTGGTCTTGCCGGAGCCGGTGGGTCCGGTGATGAGGAAGAAGCTCGCGCCCCGGAGCTCGGCGAAGTCGAGCGTCTGCTCGCCGGCGTAGGGGCCGAAGGCCTGCATCACGACGCGCAACGGTCTCATGAGGCCGCCTCCCGCCGCCGCCGCTCCAGCGTGTCGATGACGCCGGTGAGCGCCGTGCGGCGTGCGTCGCCCAGCTCGCCGTCGGTGACATAGCCGAAGAAGGCCTCGAAGAGGTCGACGTCGCTCACCGAGCCGGGGCGCGGCCGGTCCGCGCCACCGGCGCCGGCGCGCTCGTAGGCCGGCCGCTCGATGGCGAGTGTGTTCGGGTAGGCGGCGCGCAGACGCCCGATGGGGTCGAAGAGCGCCCCGTCGTCGAGCAGCGAGGCGAGCACGTAGTCCTCGCGACGTGGGTCCGACGAGCCACGCTCGAGGAGTGCGGCGAGCGTGCCCTCGAGACGACGCACGTCGCGGCGTGGGGTGAGCGGCACGGTCTCGACGGCGACGGCCGCCCGCCCGGCCTGTCCGGCCTCGCCCGGGGCGCCGCCACGCGCGCCGATGTCGACGACGCTGACCGACTTGTCGTGCGCGTGTTCGGCGAACGAGTACTTGAGGAGCGAGCCGGCGTACCGCACCGCGTCGGAGCCGCAGCTCTGCGGCCGGTGCAGGTGGCCGAGGGCGACGTAGTCGAATCCGGCGAACGTGCTCGCTGCGACCTGTTGAGCGCCGCCGACGCTGAGCGGCCGCTCGCTCTCGCTCTCGAGGCCGCCGGTGACGAACGCGTGCGCGACCAGCACGTGGCGCTCGTGCGCGTCTGCGGCGGCGAGCGCTCGTGACGCGCCGGCGGCGCAGACGGCCTGCTGGTCGTGGATCGAGAGGTCGCCGTACGCAGCGCGCGCCTCGGCCGGGTCGGCGAACGGGAGAGCACTGACGCGGACGGGGCCGTGCTCGTCGTGCAGGACGATACACGCGGACGCCTGGGACAGTCGGCCGACCACGTGCAGCCCCCGCTGACCCAGGAGCGAGGATCCGAACCCGACGCGCGCGCCGCTGTCGTGGTTGCCGGCGATGGCGATGACCGGGATGCCGAGGCGGTCGACGAGCTCGGTGAGCACGCCATCGAGCAGCTCGACCGCTTCGGTGGGCGGGACGGCGCGGTCGTAGAGGTCGCCGGCCACGATGACGGCCGCCGGCTCCACCTCCGCGGCGAGCTCGACCAGTTGCCTGAGCACGTACTCCTGGTCGTCGGTGAGGTGCTGGTTGTGGAAGAGCCGGCCGAGGTGCCAGTCGGCCGTGTGGATGAGCCTCATGGCGGCGACCCTACCACAGGGTCCGGACGTCGCCGGGGGGGCCTACGGAGGCTCCGCAGGCTCCGGCGGGATACAATGGTCCCAGTGCGCACCTTCCGCCTCTCCAAGTCACGCATCACCGCCGGCCTGCAGTGCGGCAAACGGCTGTGGCTTGCCGTGCACCGTCCCGAACTCGAGATCTACAGCGCCGACACCCAACGCCGCTTCGCGGCGGGGCACGGTGTCGGCGAGGTGGCCCGCGAGCTGTATCCGGGCGGCGTGCTGATCGGCGACGGCGCGTCGCTGAGCCAGGCGCTTCGCGAGACGGAGCAGGCGCTCGCGCAGCCCGGCGACGTCATCCTGTACGAGGCGACGTTCCGCCACCGCGGGGTGCTCATCCGCTCCGACGTGCTCGAGCGGTGCGCCGGGCGCTACCGCATGGTGGAAGTCAAGTCCGCCACCCGCCTCAAGGAGCACCACCTGCAGGACATCGCCATCCAGGGCTGGGTCACGGAGGGCGCCGGCGTGAAGCTGGACGGACTCAGCGTCGCCGTCATCGACACCGACTACGTGTATCCCGGCGACGACGACTACCGCGGCCTGCTGCGGGAGATCCCCGTCGCCGATCAGGCGCGCCCTCTGATGGCGCACATCCCAGGGTGGGTACGAGGGCTCAACGAGCTGCTCGCCGGCCCGCTGCCGGCGATCCGGACCGGCGCCCAGTGCCGGCGGCCGTTCGAGTGCCCGTTCGTCGCGTTCTGCGAGGGGCAGGAGGGCAAGACACGCTGTGCTCCCGGTGAGGAGCGCGATGAGGACGGCGCCTGCGCCGTGCCTCCCGACCCCGCGCTCGGGCGGCTCGACCCTGCGGCGACGGCGTTCCTCGCCACGCTGCCCTACCCGCGCTACTACCTCGACTTCGAGACCGTGCAGTTCGCCGTCCCCATCTGGGCGGGCACGCGGCCCTTCCAGCAGGTCGTCTTCCAGTGGTCGTGCCACGAGGAGCAGACGCCCGGCGAACTGAGCCACCGGGAGTTCCTCGATACCAGCGGCGAAGCCCCGATGCGCGAGGCCGCGGAGGCCCTGCTTGAGGCGCTCGGCGACCAGGGTCCCATCTTCGTGTACCACGACTTCGAGAAGTGGCGGATCATGGAGATGGCGGCCATGCTGCCCGACCTCAAGCCGGCGCTCGACGCCGTGGCCGGCCGGCTCGTCGACCTCCTGCGGCTCACGCGCGACCACTACCAGCATCCGGCCCTCAACGGCTCCTACTCGCTCAAGGTCGTTCTGCCGACGGTGGACGCCGAGCTCGACCACGCGCTCCTGGAAGAGGTCCAGGACGGCCTCTCGGCGCAGGCCGCCTACCACGAGGCGTCCGATCCGGCCACGGAGGACGACCGCCGGGAGACCCTCCGGCGGTCGCTGCTCGAGTACTGCTCCCTGGACACGCTGGCCCTGGTCCGCGTGGCGCACCGGTTCGCGACCGCGGACGCACCGCAGTGAGCCATCTGACGCAGATCGAGGTCGACGGCGCGTCCGTCCCCACGCTCGCCGACATCCTGCCCGAGCGAGGGGGCGCGCTGCGCGCGCTGTTCATCGGCAAGACGCCGTCGCCGGCGAGCGTCGAGGTCGGCCACTACTTCGAGGGCAAGATGGGCAAGGGCCTCTGGAAGCGGCTGGGGGACGCCGGTATCCTGAGCGCGTCGTCAGACGGCTACGCCGACGACGCGCTCCTCGACGAAGGCTTCGGCGTGACGGACCTCTGCAAGGTGCCGCGGCCGTTCGGCGACGAGCCCGTGCGCGACGAGTACCAGGCGGGCTGGGAGCGCGTGAACGCCATCATCGCCGAGCTTCGGCCGCGGATCCTCGTGTTCGTCTACAAGGGTTCGCTCGACAGGGTGCTGCGCTACTCCTACGGCTGGGACCACAAGAGCGGCTACGGCTTCAACGACGACCTGGCGCGGACGTTCGGGCGCCGGGTGTTCGCGTTCCCGCTGCCCGGCGTGTCCTGCTCGGCGCGTGAGGCGCAGCGGCACATGACCGACCTCGCGCATGCGCTCGAGGTGCTGTGAGGAGAAGATGACATGAAGGTCGTGGCGTTCAACGGAAGCGCGCGCAAGGACGGCAACACGGCGATCCTGGTGCGCAAGGTGTTCGCGGAGCTCGAGGCCGAGGGCATCGAGACCGAGCTGGTGCAGCTCTACAACAGGCATTTCCGGGGCTGCATCGCCTGTCTCAAGTGCGCCGAGACCGAGGACAGCACGTGCCCCGGACAGAAGGACGACGGGATCAACGCGTGCATCGCGAAGATGGTCGAGGCCGACGGCATCATCATCGCCTCGCCCACCTACTACGCGAACTGCACGGCGAACACCCAGGCCCTCATGGAACGCGCCGGCTACGCCACCCGCAAGAGCGGCAACCCGCTGGCGCGCAAGGTGGGCGCCGCCGTGATCGCCGTAAGGCGCGGCGGCGCCATCCACGCGTTCGACAGCATCAACCACTGGTTCCTGATCAACGAGATGCTCATCACGGGCTCGAGCTACTGGAACATGGGCATCGGCCTCGGCAAAGGCGACGTCGAGCAGGACGAAGAAGGCATGGAGACCATGGTCGCCCTGGGCCGGAACATGGCCTGGGCGCTCAAGAAGCTCAACGCCTGACTGCCTGCGGACTCCGCCGGATGCGGCGGACGTCCCCGGGGCTTCATCTCGCGCTTACGCGGGCACCATCAGCGACGAGAGATATGAGGTCAGGGACAGTCGAAAGGCGGAGCCGATGAAGGTCGTGGTCTTCGACGGGAGCAGAGAGCCGCGCGGGCTGGTCGGGGTGCGCCTCTCCAGTCTGGTCGAGCGCCTCCGGGCACAAGACGTCGAGGCCGAACTGGTGAGACTGGAGAAGATCCGCTTCACGGGCTGCACCGGGTGCGGGCAGTGTGCTCATCGGCCCTGCGACATCGGCTGCTCCAGCCCGCCCGAAGACGGCCTGCGACGCTGCGTGCGCAAGATCAAGGCCGCCGACGCCGTCGTGATCGGCACGCCCGTCTACGGCGCACACGGCAGCCCCGCCACGCAGAAACTCCTGATCAGGCTCGAACACGACCGGCGCGAGCGCGGCGACACGCGGCTGGCCGGCAAGCCGGCCGTCGTGGTGGTCGGTCCGCCCGGCAGCGGCGCCGGCGCGGTCGCCGCGGATGTGCGCCGGCGTCTCGAGGCGCACGGCATGCGGGTGGTCGACGCGGCGATGCCGTTCGCCGGGGCTTCGGAGCGGCGGCAGGCCGCCGACGTGGATGAGCTCGCGGGCACGCTGCTGGCGACGCTCTCGCCGCAGCCGGCCTGACCGCGTACGTACCGGGGCCCGGAGGCTCTTCGGCCCCCGGGCCCTCGACACGCGACCCTCGCCGGCGAACCACTGCCGCCGTCACTACTTCCCGTGTCTGATCTCGCCGATCCGGGTCGCGGGATGGTGCATCGTCTTGTTGGTCCACGAGCGGGGCGCCTGCCCCGTGGTCTGCTGGACCTGCCAGCGCTCGTGGGGGTGCTTCGGCTTCTTCGAGGAGCCCTTGCGGTCCTGCCCCTCGCTCTGGTCGTCCGGTCTCATGCTTCGACCTCCGTTGACGACGATCTCACCTGTGGTTCTACCCCTCCCGGGCGCCGCCGACGCGTCTCGCGGTCAGCTGGAGCTCTTGGGCAGGTAGGGCACGAGCCAGCTGATGAAGGCGCCCTCGCTCCGGGTCTGGGTGAAGAAGGTCCCCGGTCCCGTGAGCGTGACCACGAAGCCCTCGCCGGAGAACATAAGCGACTTGAGGCCGCCGACCTTGTGCACTTCGATCGGCATGGCCTCGTGCCACGCCACGAGGTGCCCGCTGTCGACGGTGTACTGCTCGCCCGCCTGCAGGTCGACGCGCCGGAGCGCCCCGTAGGTGGCGAAGATGACCTTGCCGCGCCCCGAACACTTGACGACGAAGAACGACGAGGCGCCGAACGCGCCCTTGAGGCCGCCCCACTTGGTGTCGAGGTCGATGCCCATCTCGCAGGCGACGAAGCCGTCGCGGTGGTACAGCCACGTGTCGCCTTGCTGGTCGATGTACGACATGTCGCCGGGCAGGGAGTGAGCGAGGACCATCTCGCTGCCCGCCGGCGCAGCGGTGAACGTGTTCATGAAGAACGACTCGCCCGACAGGGAGCGCTTGAGTCCCTTCAGGATGCCGCCCTGCGTCGACGTCTCGATCTGGGTGCCGGTCGTCATGCTGAGCATGGCGCCGCCCTCTGAGCGGAGCTGCTCGCCGGGGGCCATCTTCACGACGGCGACGGTGAAGGCCGGGCCGTTCTCGAACGTGACTTCCATGGGTGTCCTCCTCGGTGTCCACCGGGTCCACGACGTTCCCGGCGCTGAGCGGCCACGCCGCCTCGCGGGTTCATCGGCCAGACTACCCCTCAAGCTTGAGCAGCAGACATGCCGGCGAGCACCCTCTCGCTTTCTCCGCGCCGCGCGGAGTGGCATACTCACACCCTGACGTCCGCCGCCGAGGCGGGCGTCCGGCCGGTCTACTGCGACGGGGGAGTTCATGAAGACCAGAGGATTGGTTGCCGGGTTCTTCTCGACACTGGCGTTCGTCGTCGTCGTCCTCGCCGTCCTGTTCACGATCTTCACCCTGGTCAGCTACTGGGCCGGTCCGGTCGGCGGCTGACGCCGACCGGCGAGGGCGTCCGGGGCTCAGCCCCGTCCCGCCTGCGCCCGTCGCCCGGCGCGCGTCCGCCGGGCTCGAATGGAAAGGCACTCGCGTGGCCCGTTACGTCGAACGCAACCAGTACGACTGGTTCAGCACGATCTGGAAGCTGGCGATCTTCATCGGCATCGTGCTTCTGGCGATCGTCGTGGTCTACCCGTGGAAGGGCTGGCTCCCCACGATCATCCTCATCCTCGCGGGCCTGTGGATGTACATCAGTCTCATCTCGCGTACGTCCGGGTACTTGTGCGCGAGCTGCGGCAAAGCCTTCCAGGTGCCGACCACGGTCAACTTCTTCACGACCTCGAGCGTCGGCAAGAATCCCGACGGCACCTACTACAGCTACAAGAAGCTGACCTGCCCCCATTGCGGCAAGAACACCAAGGCGCGGCTGGTCAAGCGCGTGGGCGTACGCGAGGCCAAGGGCTCCGGCAAGCTGCTGAAGTAGCGGTCAGCCGGGCGCGGATGCGCCCACTGCGGCGGTGAGTCGCCGCAAGTGGTACTCCACCACCGCGGCCACCTCGTCCGGAGCCGCCTCCACCACGTCCATGTCGGGCAGGCTGGCGAGGAAGTCCCGCCCGTACGTCTTCTGCGTGAGGCGGTGGTCGAGCACCACGATCACGCCGGTGTCGCTCTCGGTGCGGATCAACCGGCCGAACCCCTGCCGGAACTTGAGCACTGCCTCCGGCAGGTAGAAGCGCTCGAACCAGCGCTCGCCCGCCTCCTCGCACGCCTTGCGGCGGGCGCGGAACAGCGGGTCCAGGCGCGGGAACGGCAGCTTCGCGATCACCAGGCAGGTGAGCGCGTCCCCCGGGAAGTCCTGGCCGGTCCACAGCGTGTCCACGCCGAAGAGGATCGTCTCGGGGTGGGTACGGAACTCGTCGGCCAGGCTGGCGGCGCTCCCGTGCAGGCCCTGGGCGAGGACGAGGACGCCGTCTTCCTCCACATGTGCGCCTACCGCCGCCGCGACACGGTGCATGTCGCGCTTGTTGGTGAAGAGGGCGAGCGTACGCCCGCCGGTGACCTCGGCGATGTGCTTCAGGCGCTCGCCCTGGCGGCCGGCCAGCTCGTCGGGTCGCCACGCGCCGCCCGGATCGTGCTCGAGCACGAGCACCGCCTGGCGGCGGTAGTCGAACGGCGACGGGAACACCTGCTCGCGCGCGTCGACGTCTCCGGTGAGTCCGGTCATGTCGCGGAAATACGCGAAGGAGCCGGCGACGGTGAGCGTGGCGCTCGTGAGCACGGCGCTGCGCAGCCGGTCCCAGAGGATCTCGCGGATGCCGCCTGCCGGGGTGACCGGCGACCTGGTGAGCGCCCAGCGCGGCGCGCCGGCCACGCTCCGCGCCACGCTTTCGAGCTCGGCCCAGGCGACCGTCTCAGGGCCGCCGCCATCCGGCAGTTCTCCCAGCAGTTCCGACGCGACGGCGGCGTCGTCGGAGAGCGCCACCAGCGCGGCGCGCTCGCGGTGGTCCTCGGGGAGCGACTCGGCGCCGGCCGACGCAGCCGTCGCGAGCCTGGCCAGGCTCTCGGCCAGCAAGCCGGCGTGCACGAGGAAGACGTCGTGCTCGGGCTGGTCGCGGAGGCCGGGCGTGAGCCAGATGGTGGTGGTGTACTCGTCCGCCTGGCGGCCGCCTCCGTCGGCGTCCTGCGCCGACCGTGCGGCCGCGACCGCGAGCGCCGTGATCGCGTCGCCCAGCGCGCGGCTGAGCGCGGGCGCCTCCTCGGCCGCGCGCTCGCAGGCGTCCGCGGCGGCCACGAGGACCCTGGCCTCGTCCGGCGGCAGCCGGCGCGCCGCCACGCGCAGCCGCTGCGGCAGCGGCCTCTGGCGGTGGCGGCCGCGCAGGTCGCCCAGCAGTTGCTCCACGGAGCGCGCATCCACGCGGTCGCTGAACGCTTCCGTGGCCTCGTGGTAGAGCAGATGGGCCTCGTCGATGACGACGTCGTCGAACGCGGGAAGCGTGTCGCGGGCGGAGAGCAGCAGGGCGTGGTTCACGCAGACGAGGTGCGCCGCCTCCGCGCGGGCCCGGGCCAGCCGCCAGTGGCAGCCGCGGCGTGCGGGGCAGTAGCGGCCCAGGCACGTCGCGCGCGACGAGCGCAGTTCTCGGGCGAGGTCCGAGAGCGCGGGGAGGACCTGGGTCGCCCGATAGGGCAGCGCGGAGAGGTCGACGTCACCGCGCCGCGCGCGTCCGACGAGGTAGGCGAGGGCGAGCGTGCGGTCCGGGTCCGGCAGGGTCTCGCTCTCGGCGGCCACCGCCTCGTCGACGCGTCGCCGGCACAGGTAGTTCTCGCGGCCCATGAGCAGCGCCCAGCGCCACCCGGGCGGCAGTCCGGCGGCGACCAGCGGCAGCTCCGTGCGGGCCAGCTGCCGCTGCAACGCCTTGGTCTTGGTGCTCACCAGGATGCGGCGGCCGGTGGCGGCTCCGGCGTAGGCCGCCGGCAGCAGGTAGCCGAGGCTCTTTCCCATGCCGGTCCCCGCCTCGAAGACGCCGATGCCGCCGCGCTTGAAGATGTGGGCGGCGGCGTCGGCGTACGCCACCTGTCCCGCGCGCCGGCGGAAGCCGGGGAGACGGCCGGTGAGCCCGGGGGTGGCCTCGTCGCCGTCGCCACCCAGCTCGGGGCGCCAGGCGTCGGACCTCACGGGGAGGATCGCGAGCGGGCCGGGTCCCTCGGGCGGCTCGTCGGCCACGAGCGGCGGAGGGGCCTCCTCGGGGGCGGCCGCACACGCGTCCAGCACCTTCAGCGGCGCCCAGGAGACGCTCTCGAGCAGGCGCCGTTCCACCTCGGCCAGGCCGGCGGCCCGCCGGGCGAGCCGGGCGAGCACCGCCGCGGTGGCTTCCGCGTCCGGCAGCGCCCGGTGGGCGGGCCACGAGAGCCCGAGCTCCTCCACCAGCACGGGAAGCGCGTGGCGGTCCAGTTCGGGGAAGAGGAGGAGCGCCGCCTCGAGCGTGTCGAACCAGTCGCCGGACAGCGGCGGCGCACCGCTGCGCCGCGCCGCCGCCGCCAGGTGCTCGCGGTCGAAGGCGGCGTTGTGCCCGACGAGGGTCGCGTCGCCGGCGAACTCATGCAGGCCGGCGAGAGCATCCGCGATCCCCGGCGCGCCCGCCACGTCGGCATCGGAGATGCCGGTGAGGCGGGCGACGAACAGCGGGATGGGCAGCTCAGGGTCGACCAGCGTCGTGAACCGGTCGATGACCGCGAGGTCCTCGTCCAGACGGACGGCCCCGATGTCGATGATGCGGTCGGTCCGCGGGTCGAGACCGGTGGTCTCGGTGTCGATGACGACGAACCTGGGGCGGGGGCGGGGCATGCGCCGAGGATAGCAGAGGAGGCGGGTCCGCCCGCCGGCGCGACGGGCGGCGCGGGTGACTTTAGGAGCGGACGCCGGCGATGGCGCCGGCGGCCATGGTGGCGATGAGGCCGAGGAGCTCGGCCTGGCCGTCGCCGGCGTCGCCGCCGAGCGTGAGCGTCAGGGCGACCTCGCCGTCACCGCACGGCGCGGACGACACGATGACGTGCGCCGTCCCGCTCTGCGCGGCCTGGTCGCCCGGACGCAGGCCCGAGGCCCCGGCGCTCTCGCCGCCGTGGCTGGCGACGCAGGAGATGGCACCGAGCGCCTGCGCCGCGATTTCCGCGGCGGCCTGCAGGACCCCGGCAGCCGCAGTCTGGTCGTGCAGGGTCGTGTACCCGGCCGAGATGGTCTCGATGGCGTGCCGCAGGGCGAGCGCATCCTTGTCGCTGCGCGTGAGCTGCGCGAAGACCGTGGCGTTGTGGACCGCGACCGCCGCCTGCGCCGCCACGGCGTTGGCGAGCCGCATCTCCTGGCGGCTGAACTTGCGCTCGCGCTGGTGGTCGAGCACCTCGATGAGGCCGATGCTCTGTCCCTGGTGCACCATGGGGAGGATGAGCAGGCACTTGTCGCCGTCGCGGCGCATGATGGCGACCTCCGCCGGGTCGGCGTGCGGGTCGCTCACGTTGATGGTGATGCTCTCGTGGTCCTCGATCGCCCGCCGCGCCATGGGGAACTGGCTCAGCGTGTACGTCATCGTGTCCTGGTGCCGGTTGCCGACATCGTCGTACTCCGCCCTGACCGTGACCCTTCGCGTGACGGGGTCGTAGTCGGAGATCACGCAGAGGTGGGCGTCGAGCAACGTCGTCATCTGCTTCGCCACCTCACGCAGGAGGGCGGTGACGTCGAGCTGGCTCGAGACGGCGATCGCCGTCGCGACCAGGGTCTCGAGCTCCCGCTCCCGGGCGAGGCGGGCGGCCAGGTGGTTGCGGCCGCCGATCAGGTGCGACAGCTCGTCGATGTCCTCCTGCTTGATCCGGCGGTGGCCTCCGGCCGTGCGCGTGCAGGGCAGAAAGCCGGACGCCGTCCAGCGGCGGATCGTGTGCGGGGAGACGCCGAGGCGACGTGCCGCGAGTTGGACGCTCAGATACATGTGCAAACCGTATCGTCGCTCCGGAGGGTCGTCAACTCGTGCGAACTTCAGTGCAGATGCCCTGCGAAGTTCTCAGAGCGCCCTTCAGCGCAAGAAGTCGAGCAAATAGGCGTGAATGCGAGGCGAGCCGACGAACGAGACGTGCAGGTTTTCGTCCTTCGGTGCAGGGGCGACGTGGAGGAGTCGTCGCGCGGGCGCCGCTCGGGACGGCGGGGAGGACCTGCCGCGCTCAGCGCGCGGCGACGGTCGCGGTGATCGCCGCGACGAAGTCGAGCAGTTCGACCTGACCTTCGCCCGGCGGGTGCGGCAGGGTGACGGCGAGCGTGAGGTCGGTGCGCCCGGAGGGGTCGTGCGCGACCACCAGATTGGCGTTGGCGCTGTGCTCATCACCGTGCTCGGGGGCGGCGACCCGGCCCGCGCCGAAGGCGCCGGCGCTCTCGCCGCCCAGGCTCGCGACGCACGAGATGGCGCCGAGGGCATCGCAGATCGCCTTCGCGACCGTGCCGAGCGCATCGCTCCTGCGGCCACCCTCGCCCAGATCCGAGACGTGAGCCGTCAGGCTGGACAGCGCCCGGCGCAGGCTGGCGACGTCCTCGTCGCTGCGCCGCCGTTCGGCGAAGAGCTTGGCGTTCTGGATCGCGACTGCGGCCTGACCGGCGATGGCTTCGGCGAGGCGCAGTTCCTGCCGCGAATACTGGCGCGAGCGCTTCTGGTCGACGACCTCCAGCAGCCCGAGACTGCGTCCCTGTACCACCAGCGGCACCATGAGCAGGCTGCGGTCGCCTTCGCGCCGCAGCTCGGCGACCTCGGCCGGGTCGGCGTGGGGGTCGTCGACGTTGACCACCGCGGTGATCTGCTCGTTGAGCACGCGTCGCGTGAGTGGGAAGTCCCGCAGTCGGTACGGGCTCGCGTCCGGGAGGCGCTGGCCGGCGTGGTCGTACTCGGCCAGCGTCCGCGTGGTGTCGGAGTCGGGGTCGTAGTCGGAGATGGCGCAGAAGTGACAGTCGAGCAGGCTGGTCATGCGCATCGCGATCTCGAGCAGCAGTTCGGTGAGGTCGAGCTTCACCGACAGCGCCGTCGCGGTGTTGATGAGGACGTCGACCTCGCGCTCGCGCGCGAGTTGGGCGGCGAGGTGGTTGCTGCCCCCGATCGCCTTCGCGAGGTCGTCGATGTCGTGCTCGTCGATGCGCCGGTGGCCGCCGGCGGTGCGGGTGCACGGCAGGAAGCCGGTCGCCGTCCAGCGGCGGATGGTGACCGGCGAGACGCCGAGCCGCCGCGCTGCTTGTTGCACGCTCAGGTACACGCCGCGGAACCTAGCGGCTGCGCTGCGGGAAGTCAACGCGGTGCAGTTCTGCGAGAGGCGCCGGGAAGTTCCACCCCGTAACTGACCTGCAAAGCACCGCTTTGCGACAATCGCTTCCGATGGTTTGCGAGCTCACAACTCGGAAGACGCGCGCATGAGCGTCGGGCGCGCGCCCGGACGGCGTCCGGTCGGCCGCATCCCCCGTCGGCTCAGATAGCATTGGCGCATGATCACCCGTCTCAGACGCTTCCTTCGCGGCCTCCGCGGCTTCCCGCGCCAGTTCTGGGTGCTCACCATCGGCATCTTCATCTACGTGGGCGCCGCGGCGCTCGCGTTCCCGTTCGAGGCCATCTACCTGCGCCAGAACCTGCACACGTCGATGACGATGATCGGCGTGGTCTTCGGCCTGGTCCCTCTGGCGGTCATGCCCGTGCAGTTCTGGGGCGGGCAGCTCACCGACAGGCTCGGACGTCGCAAGGTCATCATGCTGTCGGTGCTGGTCGGAGTCGTCTGGTTCGTCGGCTTCGCCTTCATCACGGAGCTCTGGCAGGTGGCGGCGCTCGTCGCGCTGGAGAGCGCGTTCGGCTGGCCGCTGTTCCAGACGGCGAGCAACGCGATGATCGCCGACCTCCTTCCGCCGGAACAGCGGCAGGAGGGGTTCGGGATCACCCGCGCCGCGATGAACTTCGGTGTCGTCGTCGGCCCGGTGCTCGCCGCCCAGGCGCTTGGGTTCGGCGTGAGCTACCGGGTGCTCTTCCTCTCCGCCGCCACGGGCTGTCTCCTGATGGTCGCGATGATGGCGGTGTGGATCCGCGAGAGCCGGCCGGCGAGCGCCGTGCACCCTGTGCGGCAGGCCGACAAGCAGGGGCGCAGCGGCTATCGCCGGGTGTTCCACGACCGTGTGTTCATCGTGTTCTGCCTGGCGGCGGTGCTCCCGGTGTTCTGCATCGGCAACTTCGGCTCCATCTACGCCGTGTACATCACCAGCTTCCTCGGGGTGCCCAGCAGTGAATGGGCGTATCTGCTCACGCTGAACGCTCTCATCGTCGTGGCGGTCCAGATCCCGCTGGTCACCGCCCTCCGCTTCCGCAATCGCATGATCCTGCTCGCGGTGTCCAGCGGGCTGCTCGCCCTCGGCATCGGGGGATCGGCGTTCGCCGGTCCCCTGTGGTCGCTGGTGATCCTCATCGTCGTCCTCAGCCTGGGGGAGACGCTTCTCTCTCCGGTGGCGTCGGCAGAGGTCGCCGACCTCGCGCCGGAGGCGCTGCGCGGCCGCTACATGGGCGTCTGGACGGTCGTGTGGAACGGCGGCGCCGCCCTTGGCCCCGCCTTCGGCGGCTGGGCGATGGACAACATCGGGGGGCGGCAGGCCTTCGTCGTGCTGCTCCTGGTGGGGCTCGCCGGCATGGGGGCCTTCCTGGCGCTGGCGCCCGGCTGGCGGCGGCGCAAGGTGAGGGCGGCGGAGGCCCGGGCGACGGCGTAGCGTCCGCGCCCGGGCCCCCGCCCGTCCGCTCAGAGGTCCAGCGCGTCCTGGAGGTCGCGGGCGTGCTCTTCCTCGACGATGAGGATGTCCTCGAGGGCGCGGCGCAGGCCGTACTCCTGCAGCATCTCCGCCTGGGCGATGCGCTCGCGGTAGCGCGCGATGGCGTCGAGCTCGCCGTCGAGGTCTTGCTCGAGCATGACCTTGGAGTCCGGCGAGACATGTGCCTGGGCCACATCCACCCCGGGCACGCCGCCGAGGAAGTCGATCTGGTCGGCCAGTGAGATGGCGTGCGCGTGCTCTTCGTTGGAATGGACCACGAGCTCGGCCTTGATGGCGTCGTACTGCGGGCCGCTCATGGCTGCGGCGTGCTGCACGTACTGCACCAGCGCCTGGAACTCCTTGGCGAGGTCGTTGTTCAGCTCGTCGATGAGCTGTGCGCGCGTGAGTTTGCGCGGGGTGCCGCGCACGATGTCGGCCGCGGTACGCGGCTTGGCGGTCGCCTTGCTCGCGGACTTCTTCGGGGCTGGCTTGGCCACGGGCTCTCCTCTCGTGTGTCGGTCCGGCGGCCGGCCTCGTGCGGGCCGCCGCCGCATCAGAAGAGATACCGCAGCGCAACGGCGGCGTTCGCCGGGCTGCCGCCCGGCGAGCGCCGCTGCGGGCCCGGCCGGTCGGCGCCGCGCGCTCACTCGGCCGGAGCGGGCTCCGCCGCGACCGCCGAGCCGAATCCTCGTCGTCCGGCTCGTAGGCGCCCTCCGGCCGCAGCCGGTCGAACGCCAGGTAGAGCACCGGCACCAGGATGAGTGTGAGGAACGTCGAGGTGAACAGGCCGCCGATGACGACCACGGCGAGCGGGGTCGAGAGGAATCCGCCGCCTTCGCCGCCGAAGCCGAGCGCCATGGGATCGAGCGCGAGGATGGTGGCGACGGCCGTCATGAGGATCGGCCGCAGCCGCCGCCGCCCGCCCTCGATCACGGCGGTGCGCGCGTCCATGCCCTTGCGCCGGAACTGCTCCACGAGGTCGAGCAGCACGATGGCGTTGGTCACCACGATGCCGATGAGCATCAGCAGGCCGACGAGGCTCGGCATGCCGAGGCTCGTGCCGGTGATGACCAGCGCCAGCACCGCGCCGACCGCCGCGAACGGGATGCTGACCAGCAGGATGAACGGGTTCAGCAGGCTGTGGAACGTCGCCACCATGATGATGTAGACGAGCAGGATGGCGATGAGCATGGCGATGCCCGAGCGTGCGGAACACGTCGTTGGTGGCCTCGGTGGCGCCGCCGAGCTCCCAGGTGGCGCCCTCGGGGAGCTTCGATGCCGTCGAGCGCCTTGGTGACCGCGCTGGACGAGGCGCCGATGTTGTTCTCCACGGAGGTCGCCGTCACGCTGGCCGTGCGGGCGCCGTCGACATGCGTCACCTGCACCGGCGCCTTGACCTCGGCTACCTTGGCGATCGTGCCCAGCGGGACCATGCCGGCGGTGCCGGCCACGGGCATCGCCGCGAGCGCCTTGCTCACGGCGCCCGGCAGCGGCGGCACCGTGATGTCGCCGACCATGACCTGGGCGGGGAGCGTGCCCACCGTCGTCGGCACCGTGCCCAGCGGGTAGCCGTTCAGGATCAGGGTCAGGTACTGGCTCAGCGTGGTCGGCGTCACGCCGGCCGCCGCCGCCTTGGCCTGGTCGACCACGATGGTCGCCGACGGTCGCCCCTCGCTGAGGTTGGAGGTCACGTCGGCGAGGCCGTCGACGGTCTTCATCTCGGCGAGCACCACATCGTTCGCCTCCTTGAGCACCGCCGGGTCGTCGGCCGCCACGCGCACCTCGAGCAGCGACATGCCGCCGCCCATGGAGGCGTCGTCGCCGGTCACGGTGATGGTGCCGGCGTTCTGCAGCTCGGCCACCCCGGCGCGCACGTCCTCCATGATGGCGTCCTTGTCGGCGTCCGGATCGGTGGTGACCGCGAACGTGGCCAGGTTGGACGAAGCGTTGATGCCACCGCCGGCCCCGAAGAGGCTGCCGGTCGTGCCGCCGGTGACCTGATAGATGTCGATGCCCGGCGTGTCCTTCAGCACCGCCTCGACCTTGCCCGCGGCCGCCATGGTCGCGTCGAGGCTGGTGCCGGCCGGCATGGTCTGGGTGATGCTCACGGTGTTCTGCCCGGAGCTGTCGAAGAGGTTCGTCTTGAGCAGCGGGGAGAGCATCATCGTGCCGGCGAACACGGCGAACGCCGCCACGAGAGTGACGATCTTGTGGTTCAGGGCCCACTTCAGCGCCGGCAGGTACGCGTTCTGCAGGTGCGTGAGCTCCTTCTCGTCGCGGTGGCCCACCTGGCGCTTGGAGAGCATCCACGTCGCCACCACCGGGACGACCATGAGCGCCACGATCAGGCTGGCCAGCAGGGCGAACGTCACCGTGAGCGCGAACGGCCGGAAGAACTCGGAGGCGAGGCCGCTGACGAACCCGAGCGGGAGGAAGACCGCGACCGTCGTCAGTGTGCTCGCCGTGATCGCCCCGGCCACCTCGCGCGTGCCGGTGAAGGCGGCGGAGCGGATGCTGTCCCCCTCCTGCAGGTGCCGGTGGATGTTCTCGATGACGACGATGGAGTCGTCGATCACGCGGCCGATGGCGATGGTGAGCCCGCCGAGCGTGAGCATGTTCAGGGAGTTGCCCCTGCTCCACAGGATGATCAGCGCGCCGATGATGCTGAGCGGGATGGAGAGACCGGCGATGACGGTCGAGCGCCAGCTGCGCAGGAACGCCCAGATCACGATGATGGCGAACGCCGCCCCGATGAGGCCCTCTCGCAGCAGGGAGCTGATGCTGTCCTTGACGAAGACGGACTGGTCGACGACCGTGGTGACCGTGGCCTGGCCGCCGAGGTCCTTGCTGATCGCGGGGCAGCTCCTCGGCCATGGCGTTGGCGATGTCGACGGTGTTGCCGCTGCTCGCCTTGCTGATCGGAGATGCCGATGGACGCCTTGCCGTTGGTGCGCGTGATGGCGGTGAGCGGAGCCGGGCCGATCTTCACGTCGGCGACGTCGCCGAGCCTGACCGGCTCGGCGGCCGCAGCAGCGGAGGCGCCGGCAGCGGCGGAGGCCGCGGAGCGCGCTGGCGGCTGACGCTCCGGCCGCGCCCGCGGCTCCGGCGGAGCCCGTCGCGGCCGTCGCCGCGGAGGCCGACGGCAGCACCAGGTCCTCGATCGCCTTCTCCGTCTGCGCGGAGGCGCTCACCGTGACCGGGTAGACGATGCTGCCGGACGTCACGGTGCCGGCGCCGGTGGCCACGTTGGCCTGCGTGACCGCTGTCGCGATCTGGGTCGGGTCGACGCCGAGCGCGGCGACCTTCTCGGGTTCGAGCCGGATCTCCAGCTGCATCTGCTGCACGCCCGAGAGCGTGACCGCCTGCACGCCGTCGATCGGCCTGCAGGCGGGGCACGACGCGCGTGCCCAGCAGCGCGGCCAGCTGCTCCGGCGGCAGGTCGGACGACACCGCCAGCTGCACGACCGGCATGCTGTTGAAGTTGAGGGCCGCGACCGCGGGCGCCTGGGCGGTGGTCGGCAGCATCTGCCTGCACGCCCGAGATCGCCTGCTGGATCTCGGCCTCCTTCTCCTGCATGTCCGTCCCGAACTCGTACTCGATCGTGATGATGCTCATGCCGTCGTTCGAGAACGAGTCGAACGCCTTGACGCCGCTGGTGGTCTTGACCGCCTGCTCCATCGGCGTGGTGATGGTCCGCTCGACGTCCTTGGGCGACGAGCCCGGAGCGACGGTGAACACGGTGAGGTACGGGAACGTGAGGTCGGGGATCAGCTCCTGCTTGAGGCCGGTGATGGCGAAGGCGCCGAACAGGAGCACGGCCAGCACGGCCAGTCCGACGATCGAACGGTTGCGGAGGGAGATCTTCGTCAGCCAGCTCAAGGGGTGCCTCCAGTGTGCAGTGGGGAGTGGTCGCCGCCGCCGGCGGCCTCAGTCGTCGGCTCGTTCGCGCGGCGTTCGCGCCAGCGGGCGAGCAGTTCGGGCAGCTCCGCCTCGATGAACGCGGCGAACTCGAGGAGATCGTGCATGAGCGCGTAGTTCGACTGAGACTGGTCGCGACCGGCGACGGTCTGCAGGCCGCGCTCGATCAGCCGGTGCATGGTGCGGATGTGGTCGATGGGGAGGATCTCGTCGGGGTCGGCGCGCAGCGCCCGATAGAAGTCTCCGCGCTGCCCGGGCTCGCCGACGCGCTCGATGAAGCGGCCCTGCAGCAGCAGGCGCGCGGCGCCGCTCACGGCGGCCTTGCTCACGCCCAGCCCCTCGGCGATCTCGGTCAGCGACTGGACGGGGGGATCGGAGAGGAGCAGCCACCCGGAGACGCGCCCCGTCATCCGGGTGCCTCCCATCTGCTCCTGCAGCAACCCGAACTCCTCGATGAGCTCGCGCTGCTCCTTGGTCATCTCGGCCTTCATGTCGGCCGCCCTCCCTCGGTCGCCCAATAGCAGGAACGTAAACTACAGAGTGAACGGAGTGAACACAACCCGGGCGGATCGCCGGCCGCGCCCGGGCGGTCCGGCTTCAGGCGACGCCGGCGAGGACGGCCAGGCGGTCCGCGAGCTCGGTCGCCTGGTCGCGGACCTTCAGCTGCTCCAGCCACCGGGCGGGGATGCCGGACTCGCCCCAGACGGCGCCGGCGAGCGCGCCGGTCGTGGCGCCGGCTGCGGTGGCGTCGTTGCCCATGTTCACGGCCATGGTCACCGCGTGCTCGAAGTCGGTGGCGTGCAGGACGGTCCAGAGCGCCGTCTGCAGCGTGTCCAGGACGAACGAGGAGCTGATGACCTCCTCCGCTTCGGCCACGGGGGTGTCGCGCAGCACGGCGCTCACGCGCTTGTCCTCGAAGTCGAAGGTGTGCGCGATGGCCGGGATCTCCTCTTCGAGGTCGCCGGCCAGCGCCGCGCAGATGAGGTCGTTGAACGCGGCGCACGACCAGCCGGCGAGCCTGTCGAAGTGGGTCAGGGTCGACTCGCGGTGCGAGAACTCGTGGCGCGTCGGCGCGTCACCGCTGTAGAGGAGACCGACGGGGGCGCAGCGGATGAGGCTGCCGTTGCCGGCGGTCGGCCCGCCGAGGATCTCGAAGGCGCGACGCGATGCGACGTCCCAGTGTGTGCCCGAGCGGTAACTGATGAGCGCGGCGCGCACCGTGAGGCTCACGTGCCGCGGCTGGCCCTCGAGCCACGCTCCGTACCGCGCCATGATGTCCTCGGGCTCGAAGCGGCCGTTGTCGGCGAGGCTCTCGGCGAGGCACAGCATCATCTCGGTCGCGTCGGTGATCTCGCCGGGCTCGACGTCGTACACGCCGCCGCCGATCATCTCGGTGATGACGCCGTACTTCTCGACGATCTGCTCGGCCGTGAGGAACTCGGCGGGGGCGCCCAGGGCTTCGCCGGCGGCGAGGCCGAGCAGCGTGCCCCGGAAGCGGTCGCGGAGGACGTCTGCCGAAGGCGCCGGAGTCATGCGAGCAGGTCCCTCGCGAGTCGCTCGAAGAACAGCGCCTGGTAGGTGACGTCCTCGACGAGGATGCGCTCGTCGGGTTCGTGGTCGCGGCCGCCGTCCATGGCGTGGAAGCTCTCGGCGAGGAAGGGCGCGAACCCGTAGGCGACGCAGTCCGGGAAGGTTTCTCGCACCCAGCGCGAGTCGGTGAAGCTGCCCGAAGTCATCGGCGCGAGCACCGCGTCCGGGACGTCACGCCGCAGGACGCGCGCGATGCTCTCGCTGAACGGCGTCTCGGGCGGCGACGCGTTGGGCGTCGTCACGTCGACCCACTCGAACTCCCACTCGATGCCCAGTGGGTCGAGGAGAGTCGCCACGTAGGCCTCCACATCCTCGTGCGTCATCTCCGGCAGGATGCGGCAGTCGATGCACGCCTCCGCCCGCGTCGGGATCACGTTGACGGCCTTGCCGGCGTCGAGGATGGTGGGGGTGAGGGTAGCGCCGAAGAGCGGCTCGATCAGCCCGGCCACGACTGGATCGAGCCGGCGGAGCTCGGCGCCGGCGGTGCGCGCCGTGGCGGGGTCTTTGAGCCGCGCGGCGAGCGCCGCGTCGGGCACGAGCACGTCGATGAAGCGCGCCGTGGTGCCCGAGACGATCGCCGGCGGGTCGGCGAGGCCGAGCGCGATCACTGCGCGCGCCAGGTCGATCACGGCGCTGCGCTCCTTCTCGGGCACGGACCCGTGACCACCGCGGCCGCGGGTCCGGATGCGGAACTGCGCGAAGGCCTTCTCGCCGACGGCGAGCAGGAACACCTTGCGGCCGTCCACCGGCAGCCAGAGGCCGCCCATGCCCTCGTTCAGGAGGTAGTCGGCGCGCAGCGCGTCCGGACGGTGCTCGCAGAGCCACTGGACGCCGCAGAAGTCGCCGTCCTCCTCGTCAGCGGTGGCGGCGTACTTGAGTGTGCCGGCGAAGTCGGCGCCCGAGCGCCTGAGCCGGGCGAGGGCGACCGCCTCGGCAGCAACCTGGTTCTTCATGTCGGTGGCGCCGACGCCCCAGACGAACCCGTCCTTCACGACGCCGCCGAACGGCGGCACGCTCCACTCGCCGGCGTCGGCGGGGACGACGTCGAGGTGGCCCATCATCGTCAGCGTTGGGCCCGGTCGCACGCCGTCCAGCCGGGCCACCAGGCTCTGCCGTTCGGGGAGTTCACCGTCGAGCTCGCTCGCGATGCCGTTCTCAGCCAGATACGCCTGGACGACGCGCGCCGCCTCGGTCTCGTTGCCGTTGGTCGTGTCGATGCGGAGGAGCGCAGTGAACAGCCCGAGGACCTCGTCCTCGAGAGCCTGCCAGTCGTGCTCGTCCAGACCGTATCTGACCACGGTCACCGTCCTTGCGAGAGGGGGTGGAGCGACGTTCCGCGCCCCCATGATAGCCGTCTGTACTTCGCCCCGCGAGTCTCGTAGGCTCGACTGCAGGCTAGCCATCGTCTGAGCGCGCAGGAGGGGAAGATGAAGATCGCCGTCGTGGGTGCGGGCGCCATGGGCCGCTGGGCCGTCAAGGAACTGGGGCTGAGTCCCGACGTCACGGAGATCGTGGTCGGGGACTTCAACGAGGACCAGGCCCGTGAGGTGGCCGCCAGCCACGGTGGCGGAAAGGCCGCCGGCCGGTTCGTCGACGCCCGCGAACAGGAGAGCGTGCGGGCCGCCATCGCCGGCTGCGACGCCATGGTCAACGCGACGCAGCATTTCTGGAACATCACCGTGATGCACGCGGCGGCCGCGGCAGGCGTGGACTATACCGACATGGGCGGCCTGTTCCACGTCACCAAGCAGCAGGTCGAGCTGCACGAGGAGTTCCGCCGCGCCGGCGTCACCGCCGTCATCGCCATGGGCGGCGCCCCCGGCGTCACCAACATCCTCGCCAAGTACGGCGCCGACCGCCTCGATGTGGTCGAGGAGGCGCACGCCCTGTGCGGCAACGTCGACGACACCGATTGGAGCGGCTACGACGGCTGGGTCGTGCCCTACTCGCTCGAGACGCTGTGCGACGAGTTCAGCGTCGTCGCCCCCGAGTTCATCGACGGCCACTGGGTGATGGACATCACCGGCGGCGAGGGCGCCGAGGACCTCGACTTCGGCGAGCCGGCCGGCATGCTCGAGGCGCACTACACGATCCACTCCGAGCCGTTCACGTTCTGGCACACCTGGAAGGACCAGGGCCTCAAGACCGCGACCTTCAAGCTCGCGCTGCCGGCGGAGTTCACCGGTCAGATGCGGTTCCTCAACACCATCGGCATGACGCGCACCGACGACGTCGAGGTCAAGGGCGTCCACGTGCGGCCACGCGACGTGCTCCTCAAGGTCGTGAGCGAGATCCCGCGGCCGACCGATGTGGTGCTCGACGACGTCGACTACCTGCTCGGCGTCGTGCGCGGGCTCAAGGACGGACGCCGGGTGGAGTGGCGCGTGCGCGCCACGATCCCGGCCCACAAGGAGTACGGCGCCGGCGGCGGCGACGTCGACACGGGCATCCCGCCGGCCATCGTGGCGCGCATGCTGGCGCGCGGCGACATCGCCGGCCCCGGGGTCTTCGTGCCCGAGCAGGTCGTCCCGTGCGAGGCCTTCTTCGCCGAGTTCTCCCGCTGGGGCGCCACCGTCGACGCGCAGATGCGAGAGGTGCTCGCCACGCCCGGCTGACCCCTCCTCCTGCGTCTCGTGCGCCACCTGCGGGTCGCGGGCGCCTCGAACAGGTTTCGTCAGCGCCGGTCGCGGAAAGGCGCGGTTTCGACGTTTCCGGAGCGGGGCTGGTGACGGCAGGCGGTCGCCGACGTGGTCGAGGCGATGTCCTCGCACCGTCCCTACCGTCCGGCCCTCGGTCTCGAACAGGCCCTGGCCGAGGTCGAGACCGGCCGCGCGATCGTGTACGACGCCGACGTCACCGACGCCTGCGGTGGCCTGTTCGAGGACGGGTTCTCGTTCAGCTGATCTCGAGCTGTGTCTGCGGCGGCAGCGTTCCCACGCCGAGCAGATGCCCCATCCGCCGCGCGTTCTGCATGCCCCAGTCCTCGTAGTTGTTGTTGAAGAGGACGTGTACGGCCTGCGTCTGGGCGGCCAGTTCGTGGATGCGCGGGACCCACTCCTCGAGTTCGTCGTCGCTGTAGAGGTACTTGAAGCGATCGGAGGCGGCGCCGGTCCTGCTCTCCCAGGTGCCGGCGTTGCGCCCGTGGAGGCGGACGATCGCGAGGGGCGCCGTCACGGCGGCCAGCGGAGGAGTGCTGTTCGGGAACCCCTGGGGTTCATCGACTGCCACGTAGGCCAGCCCCGCCTGCTCCAGCAGCCGCAGCGTGCCGGCGGCGGCTTCGTCCGTCATCCAGCCGCCGCCGCGGAACTCCACCGCGAGCGGCCAGCCCGGCAGGCGGTCCGGCAGCCGCAGCAGGTACTCGCGGTTGTCGGGGGAGCGCACGAACCAGGGCGGGAACTGGAACAGCACGGCGCCGAGCTTGCCGGCGGCGGCGAGCGGCTCGAGCGCCTCCCGGTGGAGCGCCCACACCTTGTCCATCACCTCGAGCGGCAGGTCCTTGGCGTAGGCGTTGCGCTTGCCGCGCGCCTCCTCCGGCAGCGCGTTGCGCAGCCAGTCCGGGAGGCGCTGCACCACCGCCGGGTGGTGGGTCAACAGGCCGAAGGCCTTCACGTTGAACACGAAGCCGGCGGGGGTGCGCGCCGCCCAGAGCTCGCTGTTGCGAGCCGACGGCGGCGCGTAGTACGTCGAATCCACCTCGACGATGGCGAACTGCTCGGCGTAGAAGCGCAGACGAGCCTCGGCGCTGGTGACCCCCTTCGGGTAGAAGCGCCCGCAGGCGATGAGCGTAGGGTCGGTCCAGGAGCAGCTGCCGACGAGGATCCGTGCTGGCATCGTGGTTCCCCCAGTCGAGGTCGTTGCGCGGTGCAGCAACGTTGTACCACCTTGCGGGCCGGGCCTATACTGCGGGCGAAAGCTCAGTCGGCGCCACGGTCTCTGCAGACCACGGCCTCGGGCTCTTGGAGGCAGATGAAGGGGGCGCCGCCGATGGGCGGGCTGCAGCAAGCGGGCCCGCCCATCGTCATGAACCACGCCGGCCGGGCTCGCGTTGACCGCCCGGCTCGCGACCGCCTATAATCGCGGTCCCTCAGTGTCGGAATGGCGGAATTGGTAGACGCGCTAGGTTGAGGGCCTAGTGAGGGTATAACCTCATGGGGGTTCAAGTCCCCCTTCCGACACCACTCTTCTCCTCACTCGCCGCGCTTGCCCCACGACGTCGCGCGGACGTGCTCAGAGGCCGCGCCAGAGCGGCAGTCCGGTGACCTCGTCGAGCTCCCGCTCCAGCGGTTCCCCGACGAGCTCCTGCAGGACCAGCTCGCACGCGAAGATGACGCACCCCGGCTGCCACGTGACCGCCGACGCAGCTCCCGTCGTGTCCGGCCAGCGTGGCGTGCGCGTGCACGGCGGTGGCGCCGTCCCTCCGCGAGACGTTGCCGAGCAGTCCGACGAGCTCGACCGGCGCGTCCACGGCGAACTCGCCGTACTCGTGGGACGCCTGGTCGTAGAAGGCGAGCCGGGCGGTCTGCAGCGCACCGATGGCGCGCAACTCCGCCGCCCGCATCCCGTGTGCGTCCGCCACGGCGGCGATCTCTTCCAGCAGGTCGCCGCCGTGCGGCAACCGGGCCACGACGCGGCGACCGCGTGCGAACTCCCGTGATCCCATCGTGCGTCCTCCCAACGTGCGCGAGCCGGCCCGCCGCCGGCTCTCCGCCGGAGTGTACAACGAGGGCGAGTGAGTCAAGCCGCGGCGGGCCGTCGGCTCCCGTGTCAGGGTCACTCGCGCAGGGTATGAGCCTGTACGACCGTGAGGACGACCGACCGAGAGATCTCCCCGGAGGCATCAGCATGAGCGAGACACGCAATCTGCGGCATCCCGCATCGGGGGACGTGCAGCAGTGGCGCGCCGACTTCGACGAGCTCGAACTGCGCATGGACGCCCTGCGGCAGGCGTTCACCGATGGAGTCCGCTCCTTCACCATGACCGACGAGATCGTGGAGCGCATCCACGCGCGGTTCGACGACGTCGGCGAGCAGGTGCACAAGATGCACTGTGAGTATCCGTTCGGCGGCTGGCCCGGTCAGGAAGAGTGCCGGTTCGAGCCGCCGGTGGCCTACGACAGCGACGCGCGGCCGGGACAAGGCTGATCCGGGTGACCGGTCGGGGCCAACGCGTCAGCACGGAGGTCCGCGGCGAGGTCTGCGTCATCCACTGCGGCGGCGTCGACGGCGCCAGCCTGGCCTCGGAGCTGCCGGGGGAGTTGGCGCGCTGCCTCGGCTCGGGCGCCTCGGCGGTGGTCGTGGATCTGGACCCGTGGGGACCCGTCGACGACGAGGGCTTGACGGCGCTTCGCGCGGCCGCCACGACGTTCGAGTCCGCCGGCGGCGAGCTGGTCGTGGCCGTCGAAGAACCTGAGGCCCGGGCGGCGCTGGCCGGGGCCGGGCTCATGCGCGCCGTGCCCCCGGTCCCGGGGCCGCCCGAGGGCGACGACGACGGCCCCCTCAGCACCGGCATCCGACCGCGCTGGGAGCATGAGTTCACGTTTCCGGCCACGACGCGCCAGCTCCGCACGGCGCGCCGCCGCGTGGCCGCGTTCGCCGAGGTGGCCGGGCTGGACGGCGCCGAGCTCTTCGAGCTTAACGTGGCCGTGGCCGAGGCACTTGCCAACGCCGTCGTCCACGGGTCGCCGAACGGGGCCGACGACGACGTGCGCGTGCGCTTCTTCTGCTACGAGGACGAGGTCGCCGTGGAGGTGGTCGACGGTGGGGAGGGGATGGCAGCCACGCCCATCTGCGCTCCTCCAGACGCCGCGACCAGCGGACGAGGGATCCACTTCATGCGCGCCCTGGCCGACGCTGTGCATTACACGTGCGGACCGATGGGCACGAGGGTTCTCCTGGTCAAACAGCGAACGTAGGGGCAGCCGGAGTCGGGTCGTTTCGGCTCCCGGCGTCGGGCCAGATGGTGGTCGATGGGGACGCCCAACTGCTCGACGTGGCGATGCGCAACCTGCTCGGGAACGCGTGGAGACTCACGGCGAAGACGGTGGGCGCCAGGTCGATGTCGGGACCGAGATGCACGGTGAGGAGAGAGCGTTCTTCGTGCGCGACAACGGCGCCGGCTTCGATGCGCAGTACGCGGACAAGCTGTTCGCGCCGTTCCAGCGTCTGCACGGGGACGGCGAGTTCCCGGGCACCGGTATCGGGCTCGCCACGGTGCAGAGGATAGTCCGCAGGCACGGGGGCCGTGTCTGGGCGGATGGTGCAACGGGTAAGGGAGCGACGGTGTGGTTCACGCTTGGGTGCCCGGGGGAGGTCGAATGAGGGAACAGCGCTTGATCCTTCTCGTCGAAGACAATGACGACGACGTCGAGCTCACGCTGCGCGCCCTGCGACGCAACCGCGTCGCCAACCGCGTCGACGTGGTGCGCGACGGTGCGGAGGCCCTGGAATACCTGTTTGCGACCGGCAGCTACGCCGGGCGCGATGTGCGGGACACTCCGAATCTCGTGCTCCTCGACCTGAAGCTGCCTAAGGTCGGTGGTCTCGAGGTGCTGGAGCGGCTTCGCGGCGACTCTCGCACGCGACGTCTTCCGGTGGTCATCCTCACGTCCTCCAACGTGGAGAGCGACCTGGCGCGCAGCTACGACCTCGGTGCCAACAGCTACATCCGCAAGCCGGTGGACTTCACCCAGTTCATGGAGGCGGTCAATCAGTTGGGCCTGTACTGGCTGGTGCTCAACGAGGCCCCTCCCCACGGTGAGTGACCTGCGCAGCGGGGTTACCGAGCGGGGCGCCGGAGGCGCACCGCTCAGTAGAGGCCGAAGGCGGACTATCGACGGGGGCGACGAAGTGGCACCCGTGAGCGCCGAAGGCGCGGTTCTCGGCAACCGCCTGAGAGAGCACTAGAATCACCTCGAGGCTCCGCGCCTTCCAGATGGGGACGGAGCCCCGATTTCGGGGGAAACGCCGCGAGGCCCGTCAAGATCGGAAGCGAAGATGCCGGATGCCGACCAGAGACCCGAGCCCGATGAGTACTTCCTGTTGTGGGTGCTCATCGCACAGGCCAAAGACGCCATCTCGAGGGCGCGAGAGCGGGAGTACTCTCGCTTCGGCCTCAACAACGAGCGGCGCGCCATCCTGTACATCCTCGAGAACAGCGGTGGTCACGCCACTCCCGTCGACATAGCGCGGGAGCTCTTCCGGGAGCTCCACTCCGTCACGGGCATGCTCAGCCGCATGGAGGCCGCCGGGCTGGTCTCGCGGCACAAGGGGACCGGCCGGTCGAAGGTCGAGGTGCGGCTGACCGAGCACGGCAGCGAAGTGCTGGAGATGTCGCGCGGCACGGAGATCGACAAGAAGATCTTCTCGGTCCTGACCAAGAGAGAGCGCGAGCGGTTCGCGTCGTATCTCTGGAAGGTCAGGGCCAGCGTCCTCAAGGACCTGGGCATCCCGGAGTGGCAACTCAACCTCTCTTTGACTCGCGGCGCGGAGGGCGGACCGGGCGGCGAGGAGTAGGCGCCGCCCTCGCCGGTCACGTGACGTAGAATCGCGTCATGGCCGATCCTCATCTCTACGACCGCCTCTTCCTGCTCGACGGCAGCAGCCTCGCGTTCCGCGCGTTCTTCGCGCTGCCGGAGTCGATCACGACGCAGGCCGGGCAGCCGACCAACGCGCTGTTCGGCCTCAGCCAGATGCTGCTCAAGGTCGTCAGCGAGTACCGTCCCGCCTGCATCGTCTGCGCCTGGGACGCGCGCGAGAAGACCTTCCGCGACGAGCTCTACGACCAGTACAAGGCCCAGCGCCCGCACATGCCCGAGGCGCTGTCCGCCCAGTGGGCCCTCCTGCCCGAGCTCATGGAAGGCTTCGGCATCACCAACCTCGTCAAGCCGGGCTACGAGGCCGACGACATCCTCGGCACGCTCGCCGAGGAGGCCAAGCGCCAGGGTGTCGGCTCCATCGTCGTCACCGGCGACCGGGACGCGATGCAGGTCGTGGACGACGACATCTGGGTGATGAGCACCGGCCGTGGCGTGACCGACGTCAAGATCTACACGCCGTCCGCGGTCCTCGAGCGCTTCGGCGTCACGCCGGCCCAGATCCCCGACTACATCGGCCTCAAGGGGGACTCGTCGGACAACATCCCCGGCGTGCCCGGCGTCGGCGAGAAGACCGCGGCGCAGCTGCTGCAGCAGTTCGGCTCCATCGACCAGCTGTACGCGCGTCTCGACGAGGTCAAGTCCGAGAAGCGGCGCGCGCTGCTCACGGAGCACGAGCAGGACGCGCGCCTCTCGCTGCAGCTCGCCACGATGGTCCTCGACGTGCCGCTCGAGCACGATCTGGTCGAACTCGTCACCAGCTGCGGGTACCGCCTCCCGGTGGAGAAGGTCGACGCCGTCTTCGAGCGCTTCGAGTTCAACAACCTGCGCCGCCGCCTCAAGGAGGTCTCGCGGCCGGCGGCCGCCCCGGTGGCGGCGCCCGCCGCGGCGGTGTCCGGAGGGTTGGTCCATCTGGCCTCCGAGCCGGACGTCGGCCCGGTGGCGGCGCAGCTGGAGAAGGGGGAGGCCGCGCTCGCCTTCGAGTCGCGCGTCGACACGGACGGCCTCGCCATAGCCTCCTACGCGGGCGGTGAGGCCTGCCTGGTCGCTCCCGGCGACGCCGGCCGCGCCGCATCGCTGTGGCTGCTGGCCGGCCACGTCGTCGCGCACGACGCGAAGTCACTGCCCGGATTCGTGAGCGCTCCGGTCGGTCCGGCGTTCGACACGGCCGTGGCGGCCTACCTGCTCGCGCCGGAGCGGCCGGAGAAGGAGCGGACGCTGTTCGCGCTCGCCGGCGCCGACGACGGCGCGCAGCTCGTGGAGGGGCCGGCGGCCGAGGCAGCCGCGGCCACGCGCGCCACGCTCACGTGGCGCGTGGCCGAGGCTCAGCGGCCGCGCCTGGTCGAGCTTGGGCTCGAGCGGCTCTTCCGTGAGGTCGAGCTCCCTCTCGTGCGCGTGCTCGCACAGATGGAGGCCGCCGGCGTCAAGATGGATCCGTACCGGCTCGGCGAGATCACGGCGCGCGTGCGCGACCGCATCGACGAACTCTCCGACGAGATCACGCGCCTGGCCGGCGGCCCGTTCACCATCGGCTCGCCGCAGCAGCTGGCCGAGGTCCTCTTCGAGCGCCTCGGCCTCGACAAGGGCCGTAAGGGCAAGACGGGCTACTCGACCGACGCCCGCGTGCTGCGCGGGCTGCGCGACCAGCACCCGATCGTGCCGGCGGTCGAGGAGTGGCGGGAGCTCACCAAGCTGCTCAACACGTACCTCGAACCGCTCCCGGCCCGCCTCGACCCGGCCACCGGCCGGCTCCACACCACCTTCAACCAGCTGGTGGCGGCCACCGGCCGGCTGTCCAGCTCGAACCCGAACCTGCAGAACATCCCGGTGCGCACCGAGCTCGGCTCCGAGATCCGCTCCTGCTTCGTCGCCGAGGAGGGCTGCCGGCTGCTCGTCGCCGACTACTCCCAGATCGAGCTTCGCCTCATGGCGTCGCTCTCCGGCGAGCCGGCGCTGCTCGACGCCTACCACCGCGGCGAGGACGTCCACCGCGTGACGGCCGCGGCCGTCGCCGGCATCGCCGTGGAGGACGTCACGAAGAAGCAGCGCGAGCGCGCCAAGGCGACCAACTTCGGCATCATGTACGGGCTCTCGGCCTTCGGCCTGTCCGAGCAGGTCGACATGCCGGTGGACGAGGCTCGCGCCTTCATCGAGGCGTACTTCGCCAAGTACCCGCTCGTGCATGCCTTCCGCGAGCGCGTGATCGCGCAGGCCACCAAGGACGGCTACGTCACGACGCTGTTCGGGCGCCGGCGCGCCGTGCCGGAGCTGCGCTCGTCCAACTTCCGCAACCGCTCGCTGGGCGAGCGCCTCGCCGTGAACACGATCCTGCAGGGCACGGCGGCCGACATCATCAAGGTGGCGATGCTCGCCGTGAGCCGCGAGCTCGAGCGCCGCAAGCTCGCCTCGCGGCTCGTCCTCCAGGTGCACGACGAGCTCGTCCTCGAGTGCGCGGCGGCCGAGGTGGACGAGTGCCGGCCGCTGCTCCGCGACGCCATGTGCGGCGCGCTCGACCTCGACCCGCCGCTCGAGGTCGAGATCGGGGTCGGCGACGACTGGGTGGCGGCCAAGGCCTGAGCCTGCGCCGGTCTCGCGAGGGTCCTCGTCCCCGTGCTATACTCCTGTAGTTTCGGCCCGCTGCGGTCCGCGGGCCTTTCCCATCTGTAAACGACGGATCGCATACGTGACCGGGAGGCAACGACACCACATGGCAGACAAACCAATCGACACTCAGCTCGCAGCAGCGAACGACCCCAGGATCGTAGAGGGCAGTGAGGGCTACCTCATCGAGGTGGACGGCGAGATCGTCCCCAACTACGACATGACGCTGACGAACTTCAGCGAAGGGGACATCGTCACCGGCAAGGTCGTCCGGATCGACAAGGACGAGGTGCTGGTCGACATCGGCTACAAGTCCGAAGGCGTCATCCCGGTCAACGAGCTCAGCATCCGCAAGAACGTCAACACCTCCGAGGAGGTCGCTCTCGACGAAGAGATCGACGCCCTCGTCATGACCAAGGAAGACGCCGACGGGCGCCTCATCCTCAGCAAGAAGCGCGCCAAGTTCGAGAAGGCCTGGAAGCGCATCGAAGGCGCCTTCGAGAGCGGCGAGCCCGTCACCGGTACGGTCATCGAGGTCGTCAAGGGCGGCCTCATCCTCGACCTCGGCGTGCGCGGCTTCCTGCCTGCTTCGCTGGTCGACATCCGCCGCGTGCAGGACCTCCAGGAGTACGTGGGCCAGGAGCTCAACTGCCGCGTCATCGAGATGAACCGCAACCGCAACAACGTGGTCCTCAGCCGCCGCGCCGTCCTCGAGGAGGAGCGCAAGGAGGTCCGCCAGCAGATCATCGACGAGCTCAACGTGGGCGACATCGTCGAGGGCACGATCAGCAACATCGTCGACTTCGGCGCGTTCGTCGACCTCGACGGCATCGACGGCCTCATCCACATCAGCGAGCTCAGCTGGACGCACATCAACCACCCGTCCGAGGTGCTGCAGGTCAACCAGAAGGTCAAGGTCAAGGTGCTCGACATCGACCGCGACCGCCAGCGCATCAGCCTCGGTCTCAAGCAGACGCAGGAAGACCCGTGGCAGAAGATCGTCGCCCGTCACAAGGTCGGCGACGTCGTCGAGGGTCGCGTCACCAAGATCGTCGCCTTCGGCGCCTTCGTCGAGATCTACGAGGGCATCGAGGGTCTCGTGCACATCAGCGAGCTGGCCAACCGCCACGTCGAGCGTCCGGACGAGGTCGTCTCCGTCGGCCAGCAGGTCAACGTCAAGATCATCGAGGTCGACTCCGAGCGCCGTCGCCTCAGCCTCAGCATCAAGCGCGTCGACGGCGACAACGTGAAGCCGCTGCGGCCGCTCGAGCCTGAGGTCGACGAGGACGCCGAAGAGGCCGAGGAGATCGCCGAAGAGGCTGAGGAGATCGCCGAGGCCATCGAGACCATCGAAGAGGCCGAGGAGATCCTCGAGGCGGAGGCCGAGGTCGAAGTGGCCGCGGCCGTCGTCGAGGAGGAGCTCGCCGCCGCTGAGACGCCCGAAGAGGTCGAGCAGGCCATCGAGGACGCCGTCGTCGTCGCCGTCGCCGCAGAGGTCGTCGAAGAGGCGGCCGAGGAGTTCGTGGCCGAGCATGAGCCCGAGCTGGGGCTGAGCGACGACGTCTTCCCGGCCGGTGCGGCCGCGGACGACGAGGACACCGCGGCCGAGACGGCCGAGGAGTCTCCGGAAGCCTGACGCCTGAGGGCGGGGGCGGCGGAGGCGCGTCAGCGCTTCCGCCGCCCCCGGCCTGCGTAAGGGACCCTATGACCACATCGCGAACGCACATACCGCTCCTCGGACTCACCGGCGGCATCGGCTCCGGCAAGTCCACGGCGCTCGCCTACCTGCACGAGCTCGGAGCAGCCACGGTCTCGAGCGACGACATCGTGCACGGCCTGTACTCGACCGCCGAGGTCGTCGACCTCATCCGTGCGCACTACGGCGAAGCGGTCATCGACGGCGCCGGCGGGATCAGCCGGCCCGCGCTCGCCGGCATCGTCTTCGCCGACGAGGCCGAGTTGCGCTGGCTGGAGGACCTGCTGCACCCGTTCGTGCGCGAGTCCGTCGCCGCATGGATCGAGCAGCAGAAGAAGTCGCGCCCGCGCCCGGCGCTCATCGTGGTCGAGGTCCCGCTGCTGTTCGAGACGGGGTTCGAGCAGCGCTTCGACTTCATCATGCTGATCACGGCGCCCGACGACGTGCGCCGCCGCCGCCTCACGGCCAAGCTCACCGACAGCGAGTTCCGCCGCCGCCGGGCGCAGCAGATGCCCGAGGACGAGAAGGTCGCGCGCAGCGACTTCGTGTTCGACAACATCGGGTCGCGCAAGGACCTGAGAGAGTTCGTGGGGCAGACGGTGGCGACGATCCTCGCCGGCGAGCGACCCGCCGTGGGGGACGGCGCCGGCGAGAGCGCTCCGTGAGGCGCGCCGTCATCGCCGTCGTCCTGGTCGTGGCCGCCCTGGCGGCCGTGATCGGGGTGGCCCGCTGGGCGGCGCCGCTGCTCGGCGCCAGCGGGCCGTCGTGGGTCACGAAGACCGCATATCCCCTCGAGCACACCGACGCCATCCGCGACGGCGCCCGGCGCTACGACCTCGACCCCACGCTGGTGGCCGGCGTCATCTACGCCGAGAGCAAGTTCGACGAGCACGCGCTCTCGTCGCAGGGCGCCGTCGGCCTCATGCAGATCCTGCCGGAGACGGCGGCGCAGATCGCCGACGAATCCGGCGGCGTCACCTTCACGGCCGCCGACCTCGAGGACCCGCGGGTCAACATCCGCTACGGGAGCTACTACCTGCGCCACGCCCTGGACGCCTATGACGGCGACGTGCGTGCCGCCGTGGCGTCCTACAACGCCGGGATGGGTGCCGTGTCCGAGTGGCGCGCGACCGCCGCCGCCGAGGGCCACGCGCTCCGCATCCGCGACATCCCCTATCCGGAGACGCGGGCCTACGTGCAGAAGGTCCTCGAGGCGCGCCGGGTGTATCGGGAGACCTACGGCGACCGCCTGCGGCGCTAGGCTCGTGCCGGTCCGGGACCACCTCACGCGGGTCTTGCGAACACGTGTTCGTATTGCTAGAGTCGAGGGCGCATGACCGAGTTCACAATCCAAGCCTCCTACGACCTCACCGGCGACCAGCCCGAGGCCGTCGACGCCCTCAGCGAGGGCGTCGCCCGGGGTGACCGCTACCAGACGCTTCTCGGCGTCACCGGCTCCGGCAAGACCTTCACCATGGCCAACGTCATCCAGAAGGTGAAGAAGCCCACCCTGGTCATCGCCCACAACAAGACGCTCGCGGCTCAGCTCTGCAACGAGTTCCGCGAGTTCCTGCCGAACAACGCGGTGGAGTACTTCGTCAGCTACTACGACTACTACCAGCCTGAGGCCTACGTGGCGGCGCAGGACCTCTACATCGAGAAGGACTCGTCCATCAACGACGAGATCGACCGCCTGCGCCACGCGGCCACCACGTCGCTCTTCCTCCGTCGCGACGTCGTCATCGTCGCCAGCGTGAGCTGCATCTACGGCCTGGGTTCTCCGGAGGACTACCTGGAGAAGATGGTCCTGCTCCAGGTCGGTCAGACGGTGGAGCGCGACGAGATGCTGCGCAAGCTGGTCGACATCCAGTACGCGCGCAACGACTTCGAGCCCGCGCGCGGCAAGTTCCGCGTGCGCGGCGATTCCATCGAGATCTGGCCGGCGTCCCAGGACACTGCCATCCGCGTGCAGCTCTGGGGCGACGAGGTCGAGCAGATCGTGAGCTACGACCCCGTGGGCGGCGAGGTGCTGGAGAAGCCGGAGCATGTCGCCATCTATCCGGCGACCCACTTCGTCACCAACGACCCGGCCATCGAGCGCTCCCTCGTCGAGATCCGCCGGGAGATGAACGAGCGCTGTGCCTGGTTCGAGGAGAACGGCAAGATCCTCGAGGCACATCGCCTGCGGCAGCGCACGCAGTACGACATGGAGATGCTGCGCGAGATGGGCTACTGCAGCGGCATCGAGAACTACTCGCGCATCCTGCTCGGCAAGGAGCCGGGTGCCACGCCCAACTGCCTGCTCGACTACTTCCCCGACGACTTCCTCTGCTTCGTCGACGAGTCGCACATGTCGCTGCCGCAGATCCGGGCCATGTCCGAGGGCGACAAGTCGCGCAAGCAGCAGCTGGTGGACTACGGGTTCCGCCTGCCGAGCGCTCTGGACAACCGGCCGCTGCGCTTCGCCGAGTTCCTGGAGAAGGTGCCGCAGCTCATCTTCGTGAGCGCCACGCCGGGCCAGTTCGAGCTGGAGAACAGCGTCAACATCGCCGAGCAGATCATCCGCCCCACGGGTCTCATCGACCCCGAGGTCGAGGTGCGACCCACCGAGGGGCAGATCGACGACCTCATGAACGAGATCCGGCGCCGCGTGGACAAGGACCAGCGCGTCCTCATCACGACGCTCACCAAGCGCATGTCGGAGGACCTCACCGACTACCTGCTCGAGAACGGCTTCAAAGTGCGCTACCTGCACAGCGAGGTCGACACCCTCGAGCGCATCCAGATCGTACGCGACCTGCGGCTGGGGGAGTTCGACGTCCTCGTGGGCATCAACCTGCTGCGGGAAGGCCTCGACCTCCCCGAAGTCACACTGGTCGCCATCCTCGACGCCGACAAGGAGGGCTTCCTGCGCGGCCAGACGAGCCTCATCCAGACCATCGGCCGCGCCGCCCGCAACATCGACGGCAAAGTGATCATGTACGCCGACAAGATGACCGCGGCGATGGAGGTGGCGATCGGTGAGACGAACCGCCGCCGCACCCGGCAGACCACCTACAACGAGGACCACGGCATCACGCCCGTCAGCGTGATCAAGGGCGTCAGCGACATCTCGACGATGCTCAGCGACGCGGCCGCCGTGCCCACCAAGGGTCGCCGCGCCGCGAAGTCCGTGGCCAAGAAGGTCGCGATGCCGCGCGCCGACCTCGAGAAGCTGCTCGCCAGCCTCGAGGCTGAGATGTTCGAGGCCGCGGACCAGCTCAAGTTCGAGTACGCGGCCAAGCTGCGCGACGAGATCAAGGAGCTCAGCAAGGAGCTCGCCCGGAGAGGAGAAGCAGTTGGCTGACGCCATGCACCTGCAGCGGCTCATCAGCGAGGCGGAGGGCCTCGGCGCCGACCGCGCGGCTCCGGTGCCGGCGGCCGCGATCGTCGTCGACGACCGCGTCAACCTCAAGTGCCGCGTGCCGCTCTGTTCGGGATACGGCCACAACCTCATGTGCCCGCCGGCCGTCATGCCCGCGGACGCGACCCGGGACGTGCTCCGCAAGTACGAGGACGCGCTCGTCGTACAGCTCGACATCCCGCTCACCCAGGACTGCGTCGACGAGCAGCTCGCCGGCAAGACCTACGCCGACGCGAAGACGGACGCCGACCAGATCGAAGGCCTGAAGGAGAGCCAGAACCGGTTCGCGCACCTCATGACCGACCTGGAGCGCGCCGCGTTCAAGCTCGGCTACCGGTATGCCGCGGCCTTCTCGGGCGGCGAGTGCGTGCTCTGCGACGAGTGCGTCGGACAGGGATCCGGGGAGGCCTGCCGGCATCCGTTCAAGGCGCGGCCGTCCATGGAGGCCGTGGGCATCGACGTCGTCGCCACGGCCGAGGCGGCCGGCCTCAGCGTCGAGCTGCCGGCCACGGACCACCCGGCCTGGACCGGCCTCCTCCTCATCGATTGATGGGCGCAGCCAAATCAACGTGCGGGGCACCGCAGGTACACCGCACACTGACGGCCGGCTTGCCACGTCTGCCAGACTGAGAGTATGACCAGCGACCTCATCATCAACGGCGCGCGCGAGCACAACCTCAAGGACATCTCCCTGAGGCTGCCCCGCGACCGCTTCATCGTCATCACCGGCCTCTCGGGCTCGGGCAAGTCGTCGCTCGCCTTCGACACCATCTACGCCGAGGGCCAGCGCCGCTACGTCGAGAGCCTCTCGGCCTACGCGCGCCAGTTCCTCGGCCAGATGGACAAGCCGGACGTCGACAGCATCGAGGGTCTCTCGCCGGCGATCTCCATCGACCAGAAGACCACCTCCCGCAACCCGCGGTCGACGGTCGGCACGGTCACCGAGATCTACGACTACCTGCGCCTGCTCTACGCCCGCGTCGGGCACCCGCACTGCCCCCAGTGCGGGCGGCCCATCTCGGGACAGAGCGTGCAGCAGATCGTCGACCACGTCTGCGAGCTCGAGACGGGCACGCGCTTCAGCGTGGTCGCGCCGGTCGTGCGCGGGCGCAAGGGCGAATACGGCAAGCTCTTCGAGCAGTTCCGCGCCGACGGCTTCACCCGCGTCAAGGTCGACGGCGAGGTGCGCGAGCTGGAGGAGGACATCGAGCTCGACAAGAAGTTCAAGCACGACGTCGCCGTCATCGTCGACCGGCTCGTCATGAAGGAGGGGTTGAGGCGGCGGCTGACCGACTCCATCGAGACCGCCGCCGTCCTCGCCGACGGCCTCGTCGACGTGGAGCTCGCCGGCGACGACCCGCGCACGCTCACCTTCAGCGAGAAGTTCGCCTGCGTCCACTGCGGCATCTCGCTGCCCGAGATCGAGCCGCGCATCTTCAGCTTCAACAACCCGCACGGCGCCTGCCCTGCCTGTCACGGCCTCGGCTTCACCCAGGAGATCGACCCCGGTCTCGTCGTCCCCGACGGCTCGATCAGCATCGACCAGGGCGCCCTGCTGCCGTACGGGCAGCTCTCCTTCGGCTGGCTCGAGCAGGTGTTCGAGAGCGTCGCCAAGACGTTCAGCGTGGACACGAGCGTGCCGTGGGACGAGATGTCCGAGGAGGACCAGGACCTGTTCCTCAACGGGACCGGCAAGGAGCGCATCCCGCTCAGCTACCGCAACTACCAGGGGCGCATGCGCCACTACAACTCGAGCTTCCCCGGCATCCTCAAGCACCTGCAGCGACGCTTCAAGGAGACGGAGTCCGAGCAGGTCCGCCAGAAGATCGAGGAGTACATGGCCGACCGGCCGTGCCCGGAGTGCAAGGGGGCACGGCTCAAGCCCACGAGCCTCGCGGTCACGGTCGGCGAGCGCAGCATCCATGACTTCACGCTGCTGAGCGTGCGCGAGGCGCTCGACTTCCTGGGCGACCTGTCGCTCAGCGATACCGAGCGCCTCATCGGCGGCCGTGTGATCAAGGAGATCGGCGAGCGCCTGCGCTTCCTGAACGACGTCGGCGTCGGCTATCTCACGCTGCAGCGCGCCTCGGCCACGCTCTCCGGTGGCGAGGCGCAGCGCATCCGGCTCGCCACGCAGATCGGCTCGGCGCTCGTCGGCGTGCTCTACATCCTCGACGAGCCCAGCATCGGCCTGCACCAGCGCGACAACCGCCGCCTCATCGAGACGCTCCTGCGCCTGCGCGACCTCGGCAACACGGTCGTCGTCGTCGAGCACGACGAAGAGACCATGCGCCTCGCCGACCACATCGTCGACATGGGGCCGGGCGCCGGCGAGCACGGCGGCGAGGTGGTGGCGCAGGGCACGCCGCAGGAGGTCATGGCCGACCCGCGCTCCCTCACCGGCGACTTCCTGGCCGGCCGGCGGCGCATCGAGCTCCCCGGGCAGCGCCGCATGCCGCTGCAGTGGTTCACCGTGCGCGGCGCCCGCATGCACAACCTCAAGGACATCGACGTCTCGTTCCCGGTCGGTGCGTTCTCGTGCGTCACCGGTGTCTCGGGCTCCGGCAAGTCCACGCTCGTCAACGAGATCCTGCACAAGGGCATGGCGGCGCGCCTCAACCGCGGCACCAAGCTGCGCGCCGGCGATCACGACGGCATCGACGGCGCCAGGCACCTCGACAAGGTCATCGACATCGACCAGTCGCCCATCGGCCGCACGCCGCGCAGCAACCCGGCCACCTACACCGGCGTGTTCGACCACATCCGCCAGCTGTTCGCGCAGACGCCGGAGAGCAAGCTGCGCGGCTACAAGCCCGGTCGCTTCAGCTTCAACGTCAAGGGCGGCCGCTGCGAGACATGCAAGGGCGACGGCCAGATCAAGATCGAGATGCACTTCCTTCCCGACGTCTACGTGCCCTGCGAGGCCTGCCACGGCAAGCGCTACAACCGCGACACGCTCGAGGTCAGGTACAAGGGCAAGAACATCGCCGAAGTGCTGGAGATGAGCGTCGAGGAGTCGGTCGAGTTCTTCGCCAACGTGACGCGCATCGCGCGGCGCCTCAGGGCGCTCGACGAAGTGGGCCTCGGCTACGTCAAGCTCGGCCAGCCGGCGACGACGCTTTCCGGCGGCGAGGCTCAGCGCGTCAAGCTCGCCTCCGAGCTCAGCAAGGTCGCCACCGGGAAGACGCTCTACATCCTCGACGAACCCACCACCGGCCTGCACTTCCAGGACATCGACAAACTGCTCGAGATGCTCCAGCGCCTGGTCGACCAGGGCAACACCGTGGTCGTCATCGAGCACAACCTCGACGTCATCAAGAGCGCCGACTGGGTCGTCGACCTCGGCCCCGAGGGTGGGGACGAGGGCGGCCGGGTCGTCGCGTCCGGCACGCCGGAGGAGCTTGCCGGCCTGCCCGAGCTCTCGCATACCGGCGAGTTCCTGGCGCGGGCGCTGGCCGCCGACGCGGCGCGCCCGGCGCCGGCGCACAGCGCTGCGCCGGCGCAGAAGGCAGGCGTGTCGTGACCGCCGGCGAGGGCCCTGTCGTGGTCGCCACCGCGGCCGACGGCATCATGGGTTCCATCATGGCGGCCGCGCTCGAGTCCGCGGGCATCCCCGTCGAGGTCAGGAGCGCCAATCGGGGCTGGCTCTACCCGGGCGTCCAGACCAGCGCCGGGCCCGTCGAGATCCTCGTGCCGGCCTCGTGCGAGGCCGACGCGAAGGTCATCCTCGCGGCGGACGCGAGCGGCGCCTGAGTCACTCACCCAGCGCCGCTGCGACGGCGCGCTGGAAGACCCCTTCCTCCGGCTGCACGCCGGTCCACGCCTCGAACAGCTCCATCGCCAGCTGGACGAGCATCTCGACGCCGTCGACGACGGCGCAGCCTCGCGCCCTCGCGGTCTTCAGGAACGGCGTGACGCGCGGGTTGGTGATGACGTCGACGGCGGTCGCCGACGGGTCCAGGCTCTCCCACACCAGCGGCACCGGCTCGACCGCCGGGGCGCACCCGAGGTGGGTGGCGTTCATCACGATCTGCGTCCCGTCCGGCAGGACGACGTCGCCGTCCCATCGCTGCCACGCGGTGGCGATGCCGGCGACCCGGTGCACGAGGTCGGCGACCTCGCGACCCTGGGACTCCCGGCGCGTGATCACCGTGAGGTGCGAGGCGCCGGCCCGGCCGAGTTCCACGGCCATCGCCCGCCCGGCTCCTCCGGCGCCCATCATCGCGACGCGCTTGCCGGCGATGGGCGTGACCTTGCCGATCGCCTTCACGACGCCCTTGCCGTCGTTGTTGTGCCCGATGAGGCGCCCATCCTCGTTGGTCACCCAGTTGGCGGCGCCGATGGCACGCGCGTCCTCATCGACGTCGTCCAGGAAGGGGATGGCGTCGATCTTGTAGGGCACCGTGATGCCGTAGCCGCGGAAGCCCAAGGCTCTGGTGCCGGCGATGGCTACGCCCAGGTCCTGCGCCGCCACGTCGCACTTCCAGAACGTCCACGGGAGGCCGTAGTGCGCGTAGACGGCGTCGAACATGAGGTCGATGGGGTTCTCCGCCACGGGATGCCCGAGCATCCCGCTCATCTGCTTCTGCGGAGGGATGGGCGCTGATGCCATGGCGGGCTCCTCGGTCGCGCGGACGGTCCGGGCTCATCGTACCCATGGGCTTGGCGTCCGTCGCCGTCGCGCGGGCGGGATGTGACGGCCGCGGCGGTACAATCGGCGTGATGACCGAGCCTCCGCAGCATCGTGACCGCCTCGACGACCTCCGCGCCACCCTCAAGCGCATCCCCAACGAACCCGGCGTCTACCGGTTCCTCGACGCCGAGGGGACGGTGCTGTACGTGGGCAAGGCGAAGGCGCTGCGCAAGCGCGTCGCCAACTACCTGCGCCCGTCGGCCACGCCTCACGGGCGCACCGGCGAGATGCTGTCGCAGGCCGCCGGCATCGACTGGGTGGTGACGGGGTCCGAGTCGGAGGCGCTGCTCCTCGAGGATAACTTCATCAAGGAGGAGCGCCCGCCGTACAACCTCCGCCTGCGCGACGACAAGAGCTACCCGTCCATCGAGATCACGCTGAACGACGAGTGGCCGCGCGTGCGCTTCTTCCGCGGCCGCCGCGTGCCCGGCAACCTGTACTTCGGTCCGTTCTCGAGCGCGCGGAAGGTCCGCGACACGCTCGAGCTCATCGGCCGCATCTTCCCCTACCGCAAGTGTCGCGGCCCGCAGCCGGGCCGGCCGAGCGGTTCGCCCTGCCTCCAGTACTTCATCAAGCGCTCCCTCGGGCCGTGCGACGACCGGTGCACGCGCGAGGAGTACCTGGGCGCCGTCAACCAGGCGATCGACTTCCTGCGCGGCCGCCTCGGCGAGGTCGAGAAGGACATCGGGCGCGAGATGGCGGCCGCCGCCAAGGCACAGGAGTTCGAGAAGGCGGCCCTGCTTCGCGACCGGCTCGCCGCCGTACGACACGTGCACGAGCGCCAGTCCATCCACGTCGACGAGCGCGAGGCGTTCGACGTCATCGGGCTCTCGCTGGAGGACCCCGGCGCCAACGTGCAGGTGTTCCGCGTGCGCGACGGCGCGGTCGTCGACCGTCAGGCCTTCTATCTGGAGAACGCCGCCGGGCGCGAGACCGCCGAGGTGCTCGAGGAGTTCCTCCTCGAGTTCTACTGGGAGGGCTCGGTCGTCCCGCCGGAGATCGTGGCGCCGCTCGAGGACGGCGCCGGCCTCGGCGCCGTCCTCGGCGAGCGTCGCGGTTCGATCGTCTCCGTGCGCGCCGCCAAGCGCGGCCCCAAGCGGCGGCTGCTCGAACTGGCGCAGCACAACGCCGACCTCGCCGCGCAGACCGAGTCCGAGCGCCTGGCGCGCAAGTCGTCCTCGCGCATCGAGGCGCTCGAGCGTCTGCGCGACGGCCTGGCGCTCGATCGCCTGCCCCTGCGCATCGAGTGCTACGACATCTCCAACCTGGGCGAGCAGCATCCCGTGGGCTCGATGGTGGTGTTCGAGGGGGGCGTCCCCAAGAAGGCGCACTACCGCAAGTTCTCCGTGCGCGACGCGACCGGACAGGACGACTTCGCGATGATGAACCAGGTGCTGCGGCGGCGCTTCGAGCGCCGCAGCGAAGACGCCGGTCAGTACGACGAGAGCTTCGCGACGCTGCCCGACCTCGTGGTCGTGGACGGCGGCAAGGGGCAGCTCTCCGCCGCCGTCGCGGCGCTCGCGGACGCCGGAGTCGACGTCGACCTCGTCAGCCTCGCGAAACAGCGCGAGGAGGTGTTCGTGCCGGGCCGCCGCGAGCCCCTGCCGCTGCCGGCCGACGATCCCGGGTCCCTGCTGCTCCAGCGCGTGCGCGACGAGGCACACCGGTTCGCGGTGACGTACCATAGGCAGCGGCGCGACGCAGGCCTGCTCCGCTCGCCGGTGTTCGACGAGCTTCCGCAGGTCGGCCCCGTGCGCCGCCGGCGCATCCTGGAGCACTTCGGCAGCCCGGAGCGGTTCCTGAGCGCCAGCCGGGAAGAGATCGAGCGCGTGCCGGGATTGCCGCGCAAGGTCGCGAGGGAGATCTATGCGCACCTCCATAAGACCGGATGAGATCGCCGGCCTCGGCCGGCTCACGGAAGAGACCTACGTCTGCGCGCTGGGCGTCGGCCACCTGCTGCTCGCCGGCGACCTGCCGCTCGCCCTGGAGTTGCCCGACCGGGAGGCTTGGGCGCCGCCCGGCTACTGCGCCGGCAGCCCCTGGGTGCTCGCCCTCGAGAAGTACTTCTCCGGCGAGCGCGTCTCCTTCGCTCTCGATGTGGACGCCTACGCGGCCGCGCACGGCTTCACCGACTTTGAGCGCGACGTCTACCGGGCGCTGGCGCGGGTGCCCTACGGTGAGGCCGTGAGTTACCGCGACCTGGCGCGGGAGGCCGGCCGCCCCAACGCGTATCGCGCGGTCGGCTCCGCCATGTCGCGCAACGCGCTCCCGGTGATCCTGCCGTGTCACCGGGTCATCAAGAACGACGGCCGGCTCGGCTTCTACGGCAGCGACCCAGCCTGGAAGGAGCGCCTCCTGGCGCTCGAGGGCGTGCGTGTGGTGGAGGGGAGGGTCATGTGACCGAGGCGCTGCAGTTCGTGATCATCACGGGCCTCTCCGGAGCCGGGAAATCGCAGGCGATGGACTCGTTCGAGGACGCCGGCTGGTTCTGCGTCGACAACCTGCCGCCGGAGCTGGTGCCGACGCTGGTCGACCTGTTCCGCCGCGAGGGCAGCAAGGTCGACCGCGTCGCCGTTGTCAGCGACGTGCGCGGTGGCGAGTACTTCGGTGCGCTCGAGCAGCTGCTCGACGAGCTGCACGAGCGCGGCGTGGAGTACACGCTCGTGTTCCTGGAGGCCTCCAATGAGGCGCTGGTCCGGCGCTTCAAGGAGACGCGCCGCCGGCACCCGCTGGCGGCTCGCGGCAGCGTCATCGACGGCATCCGCCTGGAGCGTCAGCGCCTGGCCGGCCTGCGCGAGCGCGCCCACCTCATCATCGACACCAGCGACATCTCGATCCACCAGCTCAAGGCGCGTCTCAACGAGGACCTGATCAACCACACGCGGCGGACCAACATCGTCTTCGCCGTCGTGTCGTTCGGCTACAAGTACGGCATCCCCATCGATGCCGACCTGCTGTTCGACGTGCGCTTCCTGCCCAACCCGCACTACGACCTCCGGCTGCGTCAACTCACCGGCCTGGACGAGGAGGTCAGCACGTTCGTGCGCGAGTCCCCCGGGACGAGCGAGTACCTCGAGCGCCTGTTCCCGCTTCTCGACTTCCTGTTCCCGCGCTACGCGGCGGAGGGCAAGGCGCACCTGACGATCGGCGTGGGCTGCACCGGCGGGCGCCACCGGTCGGTGACCATCGCGGAGCTCATCGGGCAGCGCTACGAGAAGCAGGGCTACTACACGGTGGTCCGCCACCGGGACCTCACGAGAGACTAGAACAGTCTGATGCGGCGATCGCTGGAGTGGCTCGCCCCGGGCCTGGGGCTCAAGCGCTGGATCCTGCTGGCGTTCGCCGGCGGCGTGCTGCTGGTCTACGCGGTCCTCTTCTGCATCGGCGTCCTCTGGTCGCCGCAGCTCATGGGCGGCCTCGGCATGGGCTGGCTGCACAACCGTCACTGGGCTGCGCTGCTCCTGTCGGTGGACGGCATGGCCGTCGGCCTGTTCGCGCTGGCCTACGGCGCCCGCCGGGTCTGGATCTTCCAGAGGACGACGCCCGAGTCCGCGGGGGAGATCCGCGCCGCCAGCCGTCTGGCGCGCGGGCCGCGCGTCGTCGCGGTCGGCGGAGGCAACGGGCTCGCCGCCCTGCTTCGCGGCCTGAAGTCCCACACCAGCAACCTCACCGCCGTGGTGACCATGGCGGACGACGGCGGCAGCTCCGGCCTCCTGCGCCGGGACATGGGCATGCCCCCGCCCGGCGATCTGCGCAACTGCCTGGTGGCGCTGGCCGACGACGAGTCGATGATGAGCCAGCTGTTCAAGTACCGGTTCCCGGAGGACGGCGGCCTGCAGGGCCACAGCTTCGGCAATCTCTTCATGGCCGCGCTGTCCGAAGTCACCGGCGACTTCGAGCACGCGGTGCGCGAGGCGACGCACGTGCTCAAGGTGCGCGGCCGCGTGCTGCCGTCCACGCTCGACGACGTGGTGCTGCACGCCCAGCTCGAGGGCGGCAGGCAGGTGTCCGGCGAGAGCACGATCACCGCGGCCGAGCGGCTGCCGCGTCGCGTCTGGCTGACGCCTGAGGCTCCGCGCGGCGTGCCGCAGGCGGTCGCCGCGATCGCCCGGGCCGACCTCGTCGTCCTCGGCCCGGGCAGCCTTTACACCAGCGTCATCCCCAATGCGCTGGTGCCGCAGATCCGCGAGGCGCTCGCCGACTCGCGCTCCTGGGTCGTCTACGTCTGCAACGTCATGACCGAGCCGGGCGAGACCGACGGCTACACGGCCGGCGATCACCTCGACGCTCTGCACCGGCATGGGCTCGCCGGCGTGATCGACGCCGTCCTCGTGAACGACGCGCCCGTCTCGGAGGAGATGCTGGCCAGCTACGAGCGTTTCGGCGCGCGGCCGGTGGTCGTCGACGAAGACCGGCTCAGGGCGCTCGGCGTCAAGGTCGTCCATGCGCCGATCGCCACGGAGGTCGGCGTCGTCCGCCACGATTCCGAGCGCCTCTCCCAGGCGCTCCTGCGCCTCGTGAGGTGACACCCGTGGGCTTCAGCCGCGACGTGAAGCTGGAACTGGTGACGGTGATGCCCGCTGCCGACCACTGCCGGCGGGCGCAGCTCTCCGGCCTGCTCTTCGGCGGCGGCGTCTTCGAGATCCTGGCGCACGGGCACTACGGCGTGCGCGTCTCGACCGGTCTGCCGGCCGTGGCTCGGCACCTCCTCGCGCTGCTGAAGCCTCTGCGTGTGGACGCCTCGCTGCGCACCGTGGACAGCGCGCCGATCGGTCTCCGCTACGAGATCCTCCTCGGGGACGAGGGCCGCGACCTGCAGGTCCTCAACGAGCTCGGGGTGCTGTCGGACGAGGTCACCGTGCAGATGACCGTGCCGCGCCGGCTGGTCGAGCGGCATTGCTGCCTCGTCGCGTTCCTGCGCGGGCTCTTCCTCGGCTGCGGCTCCATGTCGGCGCCGGGAGCGCCGGTCCACGCCGAGTTCACGGTGGAGGACGCGAGCTTCGCCGAGCAGGTCCAGCGCCTGCTCGCGCGCCTGGACCTGTCGTTCTCCCTGACCGCCCGCGAGCGCAACGTCGCCTGCTACACCAAGCGCGGACAGACGGCCGCAGACCTGCTCGCCGTGATCGGCGCCCACGACTCGTGTCTGCGCTGGGAGGAGCATGCGGTGCTCGGCACGGTGCGCGAGAGCGCCAACCGGCTCGCCAACTGCGACGCGGCCAACGCGCGCCGCGCGGCGTCCGCCGGAAGACGGCAGGCCGCAGAGATGCGCGCGCTCATGGCGTCGCCGGAATGGTCCGGACTGCCGGCACAGCTCCGCGAAGTCGCAGAGCTGCGCGTCGAGTATCCCTACCTGAGCCTCACCGAGCTGGCCGACATCGCCGACCCGCCGCTCAGCCGTTCGGCGCTCAACCACCGCCTGCGCCGGCTCGCCGCTCTGGCGGACGGCCTCTCCGGCTGACTCACATGTTGCGCGCGGCGCGGATGGTGAGCTCGCCGAGCCGGTACGTGTAGCTGCCCATCTCGTTGTCGTACCAGCCGAACACCTTGACGTGTGTGAGCGGCACGCGCACCGTGTCGGCCGCGGGAGCCTCTTCCGGCGTCCGCGGCGGTACGTGCAGGTTCATGAAGCCGGTGCGCGTGTGCGTCTCCGAGCCCTCGATGACCACGGCGGCGTCCTCGCCGAGCATGTCGACCGAGACGTTCTGCTCGTCGGTGTACTTGAGCAGGCCCCTGGCCTCGCCGCCGGCGGCGTCCTTGTAGATGGCGTTGATGGCGTCGCGCTCCACCGACACCGACCCGTCGGGCAAGGTCTCGCTCTGGAACGTGACGTTCAGGATGATCAGGCTGACGCTCTGGGTGGGCACACGCACCGAATCGCCCATGAAGCCGATGGTGCCGATCTCGGGCATGACCTGCTCCAGCGCGGCGGCGGCGTTCGTCGACGTGAGCACCAGGTTGCCGATCGCGCCGCGCGTCTTGCGCAGGTCCGTGGCCCCGGCCTTGGGCACCGAGTCGAGCACCGGCTGCGAGTTGGTCACCGCGTGGATCGTGCTCATGCCGGCGGTGATCATGTCCTTGGTGAGGTCGCGGTCGAGCAGCGGGCGGATCATGTGCGCGAGCGCGGTCGTGGTGCAGGACGCGGCCGACACGAGCGTGTGCCGCGCCGGGTCGAACTCGTAGTCGTTGATGCCGTGGACGAGGATCGCCGCGTCCGCGGGCAGCGGCGCCGTCTTCTGCTTGCTCTTGAACGGCGAGCTCTGCACGACGACGGCGGCGCCGGCGGCGAGGTGGCCGCGCAGGGCGCCGCGCGGCGCGTCCGCCTCGGCGTGCGGGTCGCGGAAGGTGCCGGTGGCGTCCACGACCAGGGCGACGCCGTGCTCGCGCCACGGGATGTCCTTGGGGTTGCGCGCCTCGCGCAGGATGACGATCTCCTTGCCGTAGGCGCTGATGAGGCCGCCCGCCTCGTCCACGACACTCATGTCGCGGACGCCGGAGCGGCCGAAGAGGAAGCGGTGCAACGGGCCGTAGGTGGAGTCCTTGGAGAGGTACTGGACGACGGACTCGAGCGAGGTGCCGACCGGGCGCCCGGTGTTGACGACGAAGCGGTCGAAGTCGTCGCGCCCCAGGTGGTGCCAGAGCGTGAGCTTGCCGATGCGTCCGATACCGTTGATGCCGAGGGTACGTTGTGCGGCCATCCCTGCGGTACCTCCTGTCGCGACCCCGGAACCTCCCCGTCGGACGGGCCTCTCCGGCGGCCGCTCGCGTGTGCGGTCGCGAGAATCCTACCGCAGTCGTCGCAGACTGCGGCGCGGTATCATGGCCTCGTGAGGACTTCACCCGTACCGTTCGACTCGGACGCCCTTCGCGCCAATCTCGCGACGACGGCGCAGGAAGTGGTCATCCCGGACCGCTATCTGCCGCTCCTCGACGCCGTGCAGGGCCTGCACGGCGTGCGCGCGGCGCTCGCCGAGACCATGAACGAGTACTTCCACACGTTCCGCAGCGCCGAGCTGCTGGTCGACGGCTTCCAGACCACGCTCCTGCGCAACTGGTCCTACTTCGAACGCTCGGAAGAGCGCGAGGACCTCTTCGGCCTCCTCGGGGAACTGGTCGTCGGTCTCCTCGAGTCCGGGCTGAGCGGCGAGCAGTTCTCTCTGCTGCTCAGGGCGCTGCTCACCTGGTCCACCGAGGTACTTGCGGGCGTCCACGCGGACGAGTACGACGCGGCGCTCGCCGGGCTCGCCGGCGCGCTCACCCGGCTGCTTCCCGAGCACGAGGCGGAGTTCCTCGAGCGCGACACGTTGCTGCGCAACCTCACCCAGAAGGCTGCGCTGCGGCCGGCGATCGCGGGGGACTATCTGGCTCTCTTCCGCGCGGTCCTCGCCGCCGGCTACCGGCGCGTGCGCGACCACCTCGACGTGCCGGCGTGGGCGCTCTCCCAGGGCGAGCACCTCACCGACCCGGGCGCCGTGGCAGGGAAGTTCGCGTTCCTCACCGAACGCCGGCTCTCGACCCTGATCCAGGCGCTCGACGCGGCCCCGGACGACCGCCTGCTCTCGCCCACGTATCCCGTCTTCTCGACGGTCCTGGGCGAAGCCATCGACGCGCTCTTCCGCGTGGAGAACCTCGAGGACCGGTTCGCCGTCTGCCTGTTCTTCCTCAAGGACGAGACGCTCGGCTACCGCCAGAAGGAGGTGATGGCGGACCTCCTCGGCGTGGTCAAGCAGATGATGCAGCCCGACCGGCACACCGACGCCATCCGCGTCCTGAAGCGGCTCACGGCGTTCTTCCGCGATCGCGACAACGAGTTCCTGCTCACACGCTTCGCCTGCTACGAAGCGATCGGCGTCGCGATCGGCGAGGCGGGCAACGTGCAGGCCGCCGACCACCTCATCGAGGACATCCTGTACTGGAAGTTCCAGTACCCCGACATCCGCGGCGCTACCGACGAGTGGGAGACGGTGGTCAACCCGTATCACCTGCCCAAGATCCGCTGCTGGATGCGCATCATCGAGTCCAACCCGGCGCTGTTCGAGCGCCTGGCCGCCGCGCTCAACGTGCAGCTCAAGCTGGGCGGCGTGTTCATCGCCGACACCGACCTCTTCCAGCGCGACGTCACGCGCTTCCTCAACGCCGACATCCGGCCCATCTACTTCGTCGCCAAACAGCTGTTGCGGACACTGCCGGTGTACTTCAACGAGGTGGGTGCCGAAGGCGAGCTGCGCGCCGTCTCCACGCGCATCGACGAGATCTGCAACCGGCGCGACACGCTCATGCACTTCTTGCGCAAGCAGGTGCACGCGGAGTCCTCCAACCGGCTGATCGCCTTCAGTCACGAGGTGCTGCGCTACTGGCTCACGATGGACACGGAGTGCCTCGAGCCGTTCCTCTCCTCCAACACGCTCGCCGCGGTGCGCGGCGAGCGTAAGTGGGCGGAGGGACCGCACGAGGTGCTCGCCGGGCTCGCCGCCGAGATCGAGGGCGGGCCTGACGAAGTGCTCGCCGAGCTGCTGGCGCTGGCCCCGGACGAGCTCCTCGCCCGCCTCGGGATCGGATCGGACGGCGACGGCCGCGATCTCACGCCGGCGGCCGTCGCGAAGCGCCGCGTGGTACTCCTGATGCGCACGCACCAGCTTCTTGCGCGCAAGTACTCACTCTCCGCCGACGACATCGGCATGGCGTTCGCCCGCGACCTCAAGCTCGACGCGCGGATCAGGCACCGGTTCGAGACCGCCCTTGCTCGCTGGCAGGCCCGTCCGGGTCGGCGGACGCGTGACGCACTGCTGGACGCCTGCCTGACGGTCCTCGAGGCACTCAAGGCCGTCATCCTCAGCCCGGCGGCGGCCTCCGCCACCGAGAACATCTACCAGAAGCGGCACATCGCCGCCGGCATCCCGTCGATCTACGGCAACTACAGCGAGCCGAGGTTCGACGCGCTCGGCCTCTCGTTCCGCGTCGAGAACCTCCTCAGCCGGCTGCTCGACGACGTCGTCGCCGAGGGCATCGAGCTGTACGTGACGCGCGCGTCTCTGCGACGCATGCAGGAGGCCCTGCGGCGCTTCGAACGCGCGCTCGCCGCCGACGGCGTCGACTCGCGCGCCCTCGACGCGAACCTCGACATGCTCGCGTCCAGCTTCGCGCTGCGCAACTTCACCTTCCGTCAGTACCAGAACGTCTTCCAGTTCCTCGCCAACAGCGTCACCGAACTGTCGTCGACGTCGGTCCTCAGCCACGAGCAGGTGCTGCACGCCGTCCTCGTCAACGACCCGCGGCAGTGCGAGGCGCGCGGCCTGTCGGTGGACGCCGTGGCCGAGCTCGTCCTCCGCGAGGTGCTCGTCTCCGGCGTCGGCCTGCAGGCTCTCGACCGCTACGTGTCGGCGGCCCTGCGGCAGATCTCGCTGCTCAACGGCCGCCTCGACAACCGTGGGCTCACGCGCATGATGAACTACGACCCCGAGCGGCTGGTCTCGCCCATCCACAAGCCCAGGCGCGGCACCGATGACCAGACCACGCTCGGTTTCAAGGGGCTCGGTCTGAAGCAGATGACCTCCTACGGCCACCAGGTGCCCGAGGGCTTCGTGCTCAGCACCGAGCTCTTCGGCGCCATGCCGGCCATGTCGTACCCGCCGCTCTACGACGACACCATCCGCCGGGTACGCGAGGCGGTCGGGGCGCTGGAGCGGCAGATCGGCCTGCGCCTCGGCGATCCGCGCAAGCTGCTGCTGCTCTCCATCCGCTCCGGCGCGGCGATCTCCATGCCGGGCCTGATGACGACCTTCGTCAACGTTGGTCTGAACGACGAGCTCGTGGAGGCGTTCGCGGGGCGGCCGGAGACGGCGTGGGCCGCCTGGGACAGCTACCGCCGCTTCCTGCAGTCCTGGGCGATGTCCTACGGCATCGACCGCGACTTCTTCGACGCCATCATGACCGAGTTCAAGGCCCGCTACGGCGTTGGGCAGAAGCTCGACTTCACGGCGGAGCAGATGCGCGAGATCGCCTTCGCGTACAAATCGCGCGCCCGCGATCACGGCGTGGTGTTCGTCGACGACCCCTTCGGCCAGGTCGTCGCCTGCATGCGCAAGGTGCTCGAGTCGTGGGACTCGGCGCCGGCGCGCGTGTACCGCCAGTACCTCGGGGTCTCCGAGGAGTGGGGCACGGCGGTCGTGGTGCAGCGCATGGTCTTCGGCAATCTCAGCCGGGAGTCCGGCTCGGGCGTCACCTTCACCAACAACCCACTCGAGCCGCACAGCCGCCAGGTTCGCCTGTTCGGCGACTTCGCCGTGCGCAGCCAGGGCGAGGACCTCGTCGGCGGCCTCGTCTTCCCGTGGCCGATCTCCGAGGCACAGCGCCTCGGGAGCCTCACCTACCGGGGGACCGAGCACTCCCTCGAACGGGACTTCCCCGACGTCTACCAGCAACTTCTCGCCGTGGCCCGCGACCTGGTCGGCGAGCGCGAGTTCGATCCGCAGGAGATCGAGTTCACGTTCGAGTCTCCGGCGGCGCCGGACCTCTACATCCTGCAGAAACGATCGGCGGTGCAGGAGCAGACCCGCGACGCCGCCTACTTCGACACGACGTCGCCCAATTACGGGCCGCCGGTCGCGGTCGGCATGGGAGTGGCCGGCGGCGCCTACTCCGGACGTGTGGCCGTCAACGCCGAGCAGATCGATCGCCTGGTGGCGGAGGCCCCCGAGGAGAACATCGTCCTGCTCCGCCCGGACACCGTGCCCGAGGACATCGGCATGATCACCCGGGTCAGCGGCATCCTGACGGCGCGCGGCGGCACCACCTCGCACGCCGCGGTGACCGCCAAGCGGCTGGGGAAGACGGCGGTGGTCGAGTGCGTCGACCTCGAGGTCGCGGAGAAGACGGGCACGGTGCGGCTGGCGGGACGCGAGCTCGCCGTCGGCGACTGGGTGTCCATCGACGGCCGGACGGGCAATATCTTCTTCGGACGCATACCCACGACGGCACAGCCGCCGCTTCCGCCCGCCCGCTGAGGACCGACCGACGGCGGGTCGTGTGGAGCGCCGTGGCAGACTCGCGCAAAAGTGAACAATTCACCCCTTTATCGTACGCATCCCTCTGGTAAGCTGTCCCTTCAACACGATTGGGAGGACCACATGACTGTGCGCGTAGGCATCAACGGATTCGGTCGCATCGGACGCCTCGTCATCCGCGCCGCGAAGCGTAACGGCGCAGATATCGAGTTCGTCGGCATCAACGACCTCACGGACGCCAAGACCCTCGGTCACCTGCTCAAGTACGACTCCGTGCATGGCCTGTACCCGGGCAGCGTGGAGGTCGAAGAGGACGCACTGGTCATCGACGGCGCGCGCGTCCGCGTCACCGCCGAGGCCGACCCCGCCAAGCTGCCGTGGCGCGACCTCGGCGCCGACGTCGTCATCGAGTCGACCGGTCGCTTCACCGAACGCGCCAAGGCTGCCTTGCACCTTGAGGCCGGCGCCCAGAAGGTCATCATCTCCGCGCCGGCCAAGGGCGCCGACGCGACCATCGTCATCGGCGTGAACGACGAGACCTACGACAAGGCCGCCCACGACGTCATCAGCAACGCGAGCTGCACCACCAACTGCCTCGCGCCGATGGCCAAGGTGCTCGTCGACAACTTCGGCGTGGAGAAGGGCTTCATGACCACCATCCACGCCTATACGGGCGACCAGAAGGTGCTCGACTTCCCGCACAAGGACCTGCGCCGCGCCCGCGCCGCCGCGCTCAGCATCATCCCGACGACGACCGGCGCCGCCCGCGCCGTCGCCCTGGTGATCCCCGAGCTCGAAGGCAAGCTCGACGGCTTCGCGCTGCGCGTGCCGACGCCGGACGGCTCGGCCACAGACCTCGTCGCCGAGCTCCGCACCGAGGTCACGCCGGACGAGGTCAACGCCGCCATGAAGGCCGCCGCCGAGAGCGGTCCCATGAAGGGCATCCTCCAGTACCAGGAAGACCCCATCGTCAGCATCGACATCGTCGGCAACAGCCACTCGTCGATCTTCGACCCGGCGCTCACCATGGCCAAGGGCAAGCTGGTCAAGGTGGTCTCGTGGTACGACAACGAGTGGGGCTACTCGTGCCGCCTCGTCGACCTCGTGCAGATGGTTCTCTGACACTCAAGACCACGCCCGGGAGGCTGACATCGCCATGAAGCGCTCGCTCACCGACTATCCGCTCGCCGGCAAGCGCGCGCTCGTGCGCGTCGACTTCAACGTGCCGCTCGAAGAAGGCCGCGTCGTCGACGACACCCGCATCCGCGCCGCCCTGCCGACGATCCAGTACCTGCTCGACCAGGGCTGTCCGGTCGTGCTCATGTCCCACCTGGGCCGGCCCAAGGGGCAGGTGGTCGACGGGCTGCGCATGGCGCCCGTGGCGGCGCGCCTCTCCGAGCTGCTCGGCCGCCCCGTCGCGACCGCGGACGACTGCGTCGGTCCCGCGGCCGCGCAGGCGGCGGCCGCGCTCAAGGCCGGGGACGTCCTTCTGCTGGAGAACCTCCGCTTCCACGCGGAGGAGACCGGCAACGACGCCGGGTTCGCCAAGCAGCTGGCGGCGCTCGGCGACGTCTACGTCAACGACGCCTTCGGCACGGCGCACCGGGCGCACGCCTCCACCGAGGGAGTCACGCACTACCTTCCCTCGGTCGCCGGCCTGCTCATGACCAAGGAGCTCGAGGTCCTCGGCCGCCTGCTCCGCGACCCGGCGCGGCCGTTCGTCGTGGTCCTCGGCGGCCTCAAGGTGTCTGACAAGATCAGCCTCATCCGGCACATGCTCACGATCGCCGACACCGTGTTGATCGGCGGCGCCATGGCGAACGCGTTCCTCGCCGCCAAGGGCTACGAGGTCGGCGCGTCCAAGGGCGCCGGGGACGAAGTCACGGTCGCGCGCGAGATCCTCGCCGAGGCCGGCACGTCGCGCGGCCGGCTCATCATCCCGACCGACGTCGTGGTGGCGCGCGACGCAGCCGCAGGCGCGCCTTCGCGGGTCGTGCGCGCCGACGGCATCGCCGCCGGCGACATGGCCCTCGACATCGGCCCGGAGACGACGGCCGAGTTCGTGCACCAGCTGCGCGGCGCGGGCACGATCTACTGGAACGGGCCGATGGGCCTGTTCGAGATCACTGAGTTCGCGGCCGGGACGCGCGCCGTCGGCGAGGCCATCGCCGGCGGTGTCGCCGTGACGGTCGCCGGCGGCGGCGACACCGTGTCGGCCGTCCGCTCTTTCGGCCTGGAGGGCCGCCTGACCCATGTGTCCACAGGCGGCGGCGCCTCCATGGAATTCCTGGAGGGCCGGGCACTGCCCGGCGTGGAGGCGCTGATGGATCCCACGACGGCTGCGACGACGGCCGGCAGGCGCCCGCTCATGGCGGGCAACTGGAAGATGTACAAGACGCCCGCCCAGACCAAGGAGTTCTTCACGGCCTTCCGGCCCCTGGTGGCAGGGGTGGAGGACCGCGACGTGCTCATCTGTCCGCCCACCGTTTGCTTGCACGCCGCCCTGTCGTGCGTCGTCGACACCGACGTCAAGGTCGGCGCCCAGACCATGCACTACGCGGACGAGGGCGCTTTCACCGGCGAGACCGCGCCGGGCATGCTGGTCGAGATCGGCGTCCCCTACGTGATCCTCGGGCACTCCGAGCGCCGGCAGTACTACAACGAGAACGACGCCGACCTGGCCCGCAAGGTCAGGGCGGCGCTCGACGCCGGCCTGCGGCCCATCCTCTGCTGCGGCGAGACGCTGGAGGAGCGCGAGGGCGGCAAGACCGAGAGCAAGGTCGGCGGCCAGCTCGAGGCCGGCCTCGCCGAGATCAGCCCTGCGGAGCTCGCCAACGTGGCCATCGCCTACGAGCCCATCTGGGCCATCGGCACCGGCGTCACGGCCACGCCCGAGCAGGCGCAGGAGACCGTGGCGTTCTGCCGGCGCAAGGTGCGCGAGCGCTTCGGCGACGCCGCCGACGGCGTGCGCATCCTGTACGGCGGCAGCGTCAAGCCCGACAACATCGACGTGCTCATGGCGCAGCCGGACATCGACGGCGTGCTGGTCGGCGGCGCCAGCCTCGACCCGCAAGGGTTCAGCCGCATCGTCAAGTTCGTGGAGCCCGCGTGACGCATCCGGGATCGGGCGGGGCGGCGTATCGCCCGGTCGTCCTGATCGTGCTGGACGGCTGGGGCGTCGCCCCGCCGGGCCCGGACAACGCCGTGAGCCTGGCCGACACGCCGGTGTTCGACCGGCTGACGGCCGAGTATCCACACGGCGTCCTGGACGCGTCCGGCCCGGCAGTGGGACTGCCGCCGGGCCAGATGGGCAACTCCGAGGTCGGCCACCTCAACATCGGCGCCGGGCGCGTCGTCTATCAGGACCTCACGCGCATCAACCTCGCCATCGAGGACGGCAGCTTCTTCCAGAACCGGGTCCTTCGTCAGGCCTGTGCCAAGGCGGTCGGGCGGGGCAGCCGCCTGCATCTCATGGGCCTCGTCTCCGGTGGCGGCGTCCACGCCGACATGGGACACCTCGAGGCGTGCCTCGAACTGGCGGCTCGCGAGAAGGTCCGCGACGTGGCCGTGCACGCGTTCCTGGACGGCCGCGACACGCCGCCGCAGAGCGCCAAGGGCTATCTGGCGACCATCCAGGCCGCCATGGACCGCCTGGGCACCGGCCGGTACGGCGTCATCAGCGGCCGCTACTACGCGATGGACCGAGACACGCGCTGGGACCGCGTCAAGCTGGCCTACGACGCCCTCGTCTACGGCGAGGGGTTCTTCGCCGCCGACGCCCAGACGGCGGTCGACGCCGCCTACGCCCGCGGCGAGAACGATGAGTTCGTGCGCCCCACCATCGTCGCCCCCGAGTACGACTCGCGCGTGCGCGACGGCGACGTGTGCCTGTTCTTCAACTTCCGCCCGGATCGCGCCCGTGAGCTCACGCGCGCCCTGACCGAGCGCGGGTTCACCGAGTTCGACCGGGGCGCCCATCCGCCGTCCACCGACTTCGTCACCATGACGCAGTACAAGAAGGAGTTCCCCTTGCCGGTGGCGTTCCCGCCGGACCACCCGACGCGCGTGCTCGCCGACGTCCTCGCCGAGCACGGGCTGCGTCAGCTGCACATCGCCGAGACGGAGAAGTACGCCCACGTGACCTTCTTCTTCAACGGCGGGGTGGAGAAGGAGGTCGAGGGGGAGGAGCGGGTGCTCGTGCCCAGCCCTCGCGACGTGCCGACCTACGACCACAAGCCGGAGATGAGCGCCGTCGGCGTCACCGACGAGCTGGTGGCCAGGATCGAGGCGGACGCCTTCGACTTCATCGTCGTGAACTACGCCAACGCCGACATGGTCGGCCACACCGGCGTCATCCCGGCCGCCATCCGGGCCCTGGAGACGGTCGACGGGTGCCTGGGCAGGGTCGTCGAGGCCGCGCTCGCCCGTGGCGGCGCCTGCCTCGTCACCGCCGACCACGGCAACTCGGACCACATGCTGGAACCGGACGGCAGCCCCAACACCGCCCACAGCACCAACCAGGTGCCGTTCGTGGCCACGGTGCAGGGCGTACGGGTGCGCGAGGGTGGCCGGCTCTGCGACCTCGCGCCGACGGTCCTGGCTTTGCTCGGCGTCGAGCAGCCGCCGGAGATGACCGGGCTCGACCTGCTCGAACCGGCCACCTGAGTCGATGCGGCCGGCGCGCCGGCCGCATCGAGCGGGGACGGCCGCGGCGTTTGGCGGCGGCCCGCCGGGGTGCAACAATGATATGCTCGCACGCGTCCACGCCCGCCTTCAGGGGGAGAACTGTCTTGCTCAACGCCATCCTCGTCGCCATCCAGCTCATCCTCGCGATCCTCGTGATCGTGCTCATCCTGCTGCACTCCGGGAAGGACGCCGGCATGGCCAGCGTCACCGGGTTCTCGTTCGCCTCGTCGGCGAGTGTCATGGAGCGCAACCTGACCCGCTACACCATCATCGTGGCGGTCGTGTTCTTCGTGAACACGTTCGTCCTCGTCTGGAGGCTGGGCTGACGCCGACCGCGGGCAGCTCTCCCCGTTCCGCCGCGCAGGCGCGGGCGGCGATCCGCTCTCCGCGCGCTCGCGCCGCCCAGACCCCGGGCGGAGGTGCGCCCGCCCCTCTTCGCTGATGTCCCTCCGTCCGACCAGGACCGCCGTCCTCCTGGCGATGGCCGCCCTCCTCTTCGTCGGGGCGGCGGCTCTCGCCGCCTGCGGCTCGGGCTCCTCGGGCGGCGGGGGCGCGACGAGCGACGCCGGCACGCCCAAGCCGGGCGGCACGTTCGCCTTTCCGCTGCCCGGAGAGCCGCTCTCCATCGAGCCGCTCAACGCGCAGGATGCGTCCGGCCTGCAGGTCGCCCATCAGGTGTTCCAGGGGCTCACGAAGTGGGTCCTCAACGACGATGGCGTGCTCGGGACCGAGCCGGACATCGCCGAGAAGTGGGAGTCCACCGATGCACAGACGTGGATCTTCCATCTCAAGCCCGGGGTGACGTTCCAGTCGCCAGTCAGCCGTCCGGTCACCGCCCAGGACTTCGTCGATTCGTGGACGAGGGTCACCGATCCCCAGAACCAGTCCTACGTCGCGTACATCCTGGCGCCGATCGAGGGGTGCGACGACCGCGGCTACCAGACCGATCCGGCTCAAGGCCTGACCGGGGTCCAGGCGATCGACGACCAGACGCTGCAGGTCACGCTTCGCTACCCGTTCGCCGATTTCCCGGCGACGCTCGGCCACCCCGTCACCGCCGTCACGCCCGTCGACTATATCGACCAGGTCGGGGCGAAGGTCTTCGCCAAGAAGCCCGTCGGCACCGGCCCCTTCGTGGTCGATTCGTGGAAGCGGGGGAAGGAGATCACGCTCGTCAAGAACCCGGCGTTCTGGGACGTCGAGCATCCCGCCTATGTCGACGAGGTCGACCTGCCCATCTACGACGACGTAGAGACCATGTGGGCCGACTTCCAGGCGGATGAGCTCGACTGCTCGCAGGCTCCTGCGGACCAGGCGCAGACGATCGCGGACGGCAGCGAGGTCAAGGACGGCACCTGGACGGCGCGCTCGTGGCCCGCGGCGGCGCTGTACTTCGTCGGGATGAACATGACCGACCCGACGCTGGGTCCGAGCCTCGATCTGCGCAAGGCGATCAGCCAGTCGGCGGATGCGCAGGCGGTCGTCGATGGTGTCAGCCCGGGCGTGGCCGAGGTGGCCGGCGGCTACGTGCCCCCCGGCATCCCGGGCTACAAGGCCGCACAGAACCCCTACCCCTACAACCTCGAGAGCGCCACATCGCTGGTCACCGCGCTCGGCGCCATCCCCACACTCGACTACTGGTACGACACGAGCGAGGACCATCGACAGATCGCCGACGCGCTCGTCACCTCGTGGGCCCAGGCCGGCCTCACCGTCGAGGCGAGCGACTACGAGTGGGGGACCTTCCTCGACAAGCTCTCGCGCGGTGACGAGGGAAGCGGCAGCCAGCTCTTCCGCGTCTCCTGGATCGCGGACTACCCGGCGATGGACGCGTTCCTGTATCCGCTCTTCCAATCGGACCAGTCGCCCACGGGCAGCTACACCTTCTACTCGAACCTTGGGGTGGACGAACTGCTGCAGAAGGCGCGCGCCACGACCGACGCGCAGCAGCGGCACAACCTGTACGCCCAGGCGGAGAAGCTCATCCTGGCCGACATGCCGGCGGCGCCCCTGTACTTCTACCGGTACTTCCGTGTCGCCGCGGGCCGGGTGCACGGCTTCACCGTCGACCCGATGGGCACCACCGACATGCGGATGGTCTGGGTCGAGTAGACGCCCCCGTCTGCAGTCGATTGCATAGTGGAGTAAAGTTGACAAGTCGGCGCTGGGAACGGCACAGTGCCCACCAAGGCAAGGGGAGGTGCGTCAAAGAGGTTGTCCTGACCGCAGTTCCACGAGGGGCGTGGCGGTCGTAAGAGACTCCGGGGGGAGTCTGGCTCTGTCAGTCATCAAGGAGGTCACCGTGAAGAAACCCGTGAGGAGATGGCGCGGCCTGTTGATCGTGGCCGCAGTCCTCATCGTCGCCGCGATGCTGCTTGCCGCGTGCGGCAGCAGCGACACGTCGAGCAGCAGCAGTCCGACGGCCGGCGGCGAGCCGAAGGCCGGCGGCACCTACAACTTCCCGCTCGGCGCCGAGCCGATCAGCATCGAGCCGCTCAACACGCAGGAGTCAGAGGGCTGGCACGTCAACCACCAGGTCTTCCAGTCTCTCTACTGCCTGCAGATCCAGCCTGACGGTACGACGACCAAAGCCGTGCCCGACCTCGCCGAGAAGACCGAGGTCAACGCGGACGCGACCGTCTTCACGTTCACCATCAAGCAGGGCGTCATGTTCCAGGCGCCGGTGAGCCGTGAAGTGACGGCTCAGGACTTCGTCGACTCCTGGAACTACAACGCCGACCCCAAGAACAAGTCGGCGACCACGTACATCATCGCGCCGATCAAGGGCATCAACCCGGACACCGGGTACTCCGAAGGCCCCGAGCTCAGCGGCCTCAAGGTGATCGACAAGTACACCTTCGAGGTGACGCTGCAGTATCCGTTCGCCGACTTCCCGGCGACGCTGGTGCACCCCATCACCCAGGTCTTCCCGGTGGACTACGCCAAGGAGATCGGCACCAAGAAGTTCTTCGACAAGCCGGTCGGCACCGGCCCGTACATGGTCGACAGCTGGAAGCACAACCAGTCGATCACTCTGGTCAAGAACCCCGACTACTGGAACACCAGCAACTCGGGCAACTCGGCCACCCCGGGCTACGTCGACACTATCGAGATGCCGATCTACACCGACGTGAGCACCGAGTGGCTGGCCTTCCAGAAGGGCACGCTCGACTACTCTTCGCTCCCGACCGGCAACTTCAAGGCCGCGCAGAACGACCCGAAGACCCAGGACGGCACCTGGACGGTCAAGGCCTACCCGAGCACGTCCGTCTACTTCATCAGCGTGGCGATGAACAAGCCGACCCTCGGTGGCGACGCCAACCTGCCGATCCGCGCCGCTCTCAACTACGCGGCCGATCGCGAGGTCGTCAGCAACATCGTCAACGAAGGCATCTCGATCCCGTCCGACTCGATCGTGCCGGTCACCATCCCCGGCTACGTCGAGGGGATCAACCCGTACCCGTACGATCCCGCCAAGGCGCAGCCGAAGCTCGACGAGTTCACCGGCACGCTTCCGTCGGAGATCCCGTACTGGTTCAACTCCGGCGCCGGCCACGACAAGATCGCCCAGGCGCTCGTCGACGGCTGGACCAAGGCCATGCCGTCGCTCGAAGTTCAAGCTGAACGGCGTCGAGACGAACAGCTACTGGACGCAGGCCGGCGAGAACAAGTTCGACGGCCTGGTCCGCATGGGCTGGATCGCCGACTACCCGTCGATCGACAACTTCATCTACCTGTTCACCACCTCCGGCGGCAAGTACGGAAGCTACAGCTTCTACAGCAACCCGGAGGTCGACAAGCTCTTCGAGCAGGCGCGCGCCACGGTCGACGAGACCGAGCGCAACGACCTCTACAACGAAGCCCAGAAGATGATCCTCACCGACGCTCCGTGCGTCCCCGTGTACACGTACCGGGACGCCCGCGCGACGAACAACCGGATCGCCGGCTTCACGTACAACTCGTTCGGTCAGATCAATATGTGGGATGTCTGGGTCAAGTAGCGTCACAGGCGGTTGCCCGGTGACGGGCGCCTGAGTAAACTTCACCCAGCAATACAGGCGAGACGGCCCGCGGCCCAGGTCGCGGGCCGTCTCGCGTACTGACTACGGACGCGTCCCCGGGCGGACGCAAGGGGTTCCTTCTTCGTGAGAGCGCTGCAGTGATCGCGTACATCATCCGGCGGCTGCTTCAGCTCGTCGTCGTGCTGTTCGGTGTCACGCTGATCACGTTCGGCATGCTCAAGCTCGTGCCCGGGGATCCCGCGGTGGCACTGGCCGGCAAGAACGCCACGCCGGAGAAGATCGCCTTCGTGCGCCACGAGCGCGGCCTCGACCGGCCCTTCTACGTCCAGTACGTCAAGTACGTCGAGCGGCTGGTGCGCGGCGATCTCGGCGAGTCTCTCTACACGGCCCGCCCGGTGGCGGAGATGATCCGCGAGGCGGCGCCGGTCACGATCCAGCTCGCCGTCGCCGCCGTCCTCATCGAGCTTCTCGGCATCCCCTTGGGAGTCTTCTCGGCACTGCGCCAGTACTCGTTCTGGGATACCACCCTCACGACCGCCGCCCTCATCCTTTGGGGCATCCCGGTATTCGTGCTCGGCTACTTCGCCATGTACATCTTCGGACTCAAGCTCGACTGGTTACCCATCGGTGGTGTCGGGCCCACTGTGCTCGGCATCATCCCGTCCACGTGGGAGAGCTGGCAGACGCTCATCCTGCCGGCCCTGACGCTCGGGGTGATCGAGATCGCCTACATCTCCTATATGCAGCGCGCCTCGATGCTCGAGGTCAGCCGCTCGGACTTCATCCGCACCGCTCGGGCGAAGGGCCTCAGCGAGCGCAAGGTGATCTGGGGCCACGGCTTCAAGAACGCCGTCATCCCCGTCATGACCATCGCCGGCATCGACCTGGGAGCCCTCATCGGCGGCGCCATCATCACCGAGACGGTCTTCAACCGGCCCGGCATCGGCCTGCTCATCTACCATGGCATCGGCCAGCGCGACACGGCGGTCATCGCCGGCGGCGTGCTCTTCGCGACGTTCTTCTTCGTCTTCGCCAACCTGCTCGTCGACCTCGGCTACGCCTGGGTCGACCCACGCGTCCGGCTGGAAGACTGATATGCCCGACTGGGACGACAGGAAGCAGGAAGACCGCGAGACCTACGGGTCGGCCTGGGTCACCGAGGCCGACGGCATGGACGCCCGGCGCACCGAGGAGGTCGTCGAGGAGGTCGTCGAGGAGCAGACCAAGCCGCTCGGCCTGTGGGCCGACACGTGGCGGCGCCTCAAGCGCAACCATCTGGCGCTCGTCGGCCTGGGCATCATCGTCGTCTTCATCAGCATCGGCACCGTCGAGGCCGTCTTCTACCAGATGCACTGGCACGTTCGCGCCAGTGCGCAGGCAGAGGCCGCCGATGCCCCCGGCTACCTCGCGCCCTACGACCCCAACGAGACCAACTACGATCTCTCTCCGGCAGGCTTGGGATCGCCGCCGTCCTGGTCACACCCCTTCGGCACCGACTACCTCGGTCGGGACGTGTTCTCGCGCACGCTCGTGGCCACCCGGGTCGCCATGCTGGTGGGCATCATCGCGGTCGCCATCGCGCTCACACTGGGCCTGTTGCTGGGGCCCGTGTCCGGCTACTACGGCGGCGCCGTCGACTCGGTGATCATGCGAGCCGCCGACATCTTCTTCGCCTTCCCCTACATCCTGTTCGTGCTGCTCATCATGAGCGTGCTCGGACAGGGCTTCCAGAACGTCTTCATCGCCATCGGTGTGCTCGGCTGGGCGACCTTCGCCCGCGTCGTGCGCGGTCAGATCCTGAGCGTCAAGTCGATGGAGTTCGTCGAGGCCGCCCGCGCGCAGGGCGCCGGCGATCTGCGCATCATCTTCCGCCACGTGCTGCCCAACAGCATGGCGCCGGTCTACGTCGCGGTGGCCATGGCCATCGGCGGCGCTATCGCCACCGAGGCCGCGCTGAGCTACCTGGGCATCGGCATCCAGCCCCCGAACTCGTCATGGGGCCTCATGATCTCAGACTCCGTGGACTACCTGGCCGCCGGCAACTGGTGGTGGCTGCTGTTCCCCAGCCTCGCGCTCGTCACCACCGTCTTCGGCTTCATCTCGTTCGGCAACGGCCTGCGTGACGCCACCGACCCCAAGCTCAAGGAATAGGCATGGGCGACCGCCTTCTCACCATCAAGGACCTCTCGACGCACTTCTTCACCCATGCCGGGGTGGTCAAGGCCGTCAACGGGGTGAGCTTCACGCTGGACCGCGGCGAGACCATCGGCATCGTCGGTGAGTCGGGATCGGGCAAGACGGTCGCGGCCATGTCGCTGATGCGCCTCATCCCCGATCCGCCGGGCAAGGTGGTCGAGGGCTCGCTGATGCTCGGCGACCGCGATCTTCGGACCATGTCCGACGACGAGATGCGGGCGGTGCGCGGAAACGACATCGCGATGATCTTCCAGGACCCGATGACGAGCCTGAACCCGGTCATGAAGGTCGGCAAGCAGATCGCCGAGGCGATCACGCTCCATCAGGACAAGGGCAAGCGTGAGGCGTGGCAGATGGCCGCGAAGCTGCTCGCCCGCGTGGGCATCCCCGACGCCGACAAGCGCGTCGACCAGTACCCGTTCGAGTTCTCCGGCGGCATGCGCCAGCGGGCGATGATCGCCATGGCGATCAGCTGCAACCCCGACGTCCTGATCGCCGACGAGCCCACGACGGCGCTGGATGTGACGATCCAGGCGCAGATCATCGACGTCGTGCGCGAGATGCAGGCGCAGTTCGATTCGGGCGTGATCCTCATCACGCACGACCTCGGCGTCATCGCCGAGATCTCGGACAAGGTCATGGTCATGTACGGCGGCCGGACGGTCGAGTACGGCCCCGTGGACGAGATCTTCTACAACGCTCATCACCCGTACACGTGGGGCTTGCTGGCGTCGCTGCCGCGGCTCGACGAGTCCGAGAAGACGCGGCTCACACCTATCCTGGGCCAGCCGCCGAACCTCATCACCCTGCCCCCCGGCTGTCCCTTCACGGCGCGCTGCCCGTATCGTCGCGAGCAGTGCCGGGACAACTGGCCGGCACACGAGCAGGTCGGTCCGGACCACGGTGTGCATTGCTGGATCCCGGTGGAGGAGCGCATCGCCATCCGCGCGGACCTCCCGCACTTCAAGGAGCCGGCCGCATGAGCCTCCTCGAAGTCCGCGGCCTCAAGAAGCACTTCCCGATCCGCACCGGCGTGTTCAAGCGCACCACCGGCTGGGTCTACGCCGTCGACGGCGTCAGTTTCAACGTCGAGAAGGGCGAGACGATGGGTCTGGTGGGGGAGAGCGGCGGCGGCAAGTCCACCGTCGGCCGCACCGTGCTGCGCCTCACCGAGGCGACCGGCGGCGGGGTCACGTTCGAGGGCATCGACGTGATGAAGGCCTCGCGCAGCGACATGAACACGCTGCGCAAGGACATGCAGATCGTCTTCCAGGACCCGTACGCCTCGCTCAACCCGCGCATGCGCATCCGCGACATCGTCGGCGAGGCGCTCAAGATCCACGGCATCGGCACCGAGGCCGAGCGCAAGAAGCGCGTCGCCGACCTGCTCGAGACGGTGGGCCTCAACTCGGAGCACGCCGAGCGCTACCCGCACGAGTTCTCGGGCGGGCAGAGGCAGCGTATCGGCATCGCCCGCGCCTTGTCGTTGAATCCCAAGCTCATCGTGCTCGACGAGCCCGTGAGCGCGCTCGACGTATCCATCCGCGCCCAGGTGCTCAATCTGCTCGAGGACCTTCAGGACGAGTTCGGGCTGACGTATCTGTTCGTCTCCCACGACCTGTCGGTCGTCAAGCACATCTCCGACCGCGTGGCCGTGATGTACCTCGGCAAGATCGTCGAGATCAGCGACAGTGCCGTCCTCTACACCATGCCGCAGCACCCGTACACCGAAGCGCTGCTCTCCGCGGTGCCGATCCCGGACCCGCACACGGAGCGGGCGCGCCGGCGCATCGTGCTCGAGGGCGACGTGCCCAGCCCGGCCAATCCGCCGAGCGGCTGCGTGTTCCATCCGCGGTGCCCGCGTGCCCAGGAGATCTGCACCACGGCCATGCCGCAGCTGACCGTCACCGGCGACGCCGGGGAACGCCACGAGGTCGCCTGCTACTTCCCGGCGCGGTTCGGCGACGGCAAGCGCGTCGTCTCGGACAAGCCCTACACCGACGCGCTGCCCGAGCCCAAGGCCTGAACGCGCCCCGGCGCGCTCGCGTCACTCCGGAGAGTATGAGCCGGCCCCGCACCCTTCTCCCGGTCGTCCTGATGGCGCTCGTAGTGGCGCTGGGCGCCGCCGCGCTCGCCGCCTGCGGCGCCACGAGCGGCGACGCGACGGTCTCGTCGTCCCCCTCGTCCGACCCGGTCGTGCTCCTTGTCGATGGCCGCCCCGTCCTGCGCAGCGCCGTGGACGCGGTGCGGGCCGAGTTCCGCCTCGGCGGGACGGCGGACACGGAGGCTCGCGCCGAGAAGGAGGTCGCGCGCCGGGAGCTTGTCCGCAAGGAGGCGGAGAGACTGGGCGTCGTCGCGGATCCGGAGGAAGTCGAGTCGCGCCGCTTGGCCATGGTCGATCAACTCGGCGGCGAGCAGGGGCTGGTGTCGGCGCTTGAGCGCGTGCCGATGACGGACGTGCAGTTGCGCAGCGGCCTGACGGACGGCGTGCTGCGGGAGGCGCTCCAGGACGCCAAGTACGAAGAGATGGCAGCCTCCACCGCGGCGGCCAGGGAGTACTACGCCGCACACCGGACCGAGTTCCGTCAGACGGCTTCCGCGCACGTCTGGAGCATCCAGGTCGCCGCTGAACGCATCGCGGAGAGCGCGCTCGGGCGCCTGCGAGAGGGTCGCCCGTGGGACGAGGTCGCACGGCAGTTCTCGACCGATCCCGAGGCCAAGGCCGCGGGGGGGACATGGGGGTCGTTACGCTGTCGTCGCTGCCGACGCCGCTGCGCAAGGCCGTCGAAGCGACGCCGGACGGACAGGTGAGCAAGCCGGTGCAGGGTCCGGGGGGCTGGTATCTGTTCAGGACCGCCGACCGCACGTCGGGAGGCATTCCGCCGTTCTCGGAGGTCGAGCAGAAGATCCTCCAGGAGTTGACGAGGCGCAAGCGCTTCGCGGCGCTGGATGCCTGGCTGGATGCCGCCCGCGCCAAGGCGTCAGTGACGCGACCCTGACGCCCGCCGTGTCGCCGGCCGGGACGGTTGCTATACTCCGCGGCGACAGAGACTACCGGAGGTCCCCCGTGCGGAAAGCTCTCATCCTTCTTGCCGTCGTCGCCCTGCTCATCCTGGTGGTGGGTGCGCTGAACAACGGGACGGCCTTCGACGTCGACTACGTCGCCGGGACCGTCACGTCGGTCTCGCTCCTGTGGGTGTCGGCCGTCCTGGCGGCCCTCGTGTTCGTCGTCGGCCTCGCCGCGGCCTGGTTCGCCCAGGCGGCGATGACGGGGTCGAGGCGCAAGCTCGAAGCCGAACTGCAGTCCACCTACGAGCGCCTGCGTGAGGCCGAGGCCCTGGCCGCGCGTCCCGCGCCCGCCTCCGAGGCGCCGGTCGCCGAGGTGGTCGCCGCGACCGCCGTCGCAGAGCCTGAGCCCGCCACGATCGTTGAGACCGTGGAGGTCACCGAGGTGTCCGGAGAAGACGTCACCGTCGTCGACGGCGAGGCCGTCACAGTGGTCGACGGCGACGAGGCGGCGACGGCTGCAGCAGACGAGACGCCGGCCGCTGGAGATGACGCGGACCAGCCGGCCGCCGAGCAGACCGCGATCACCATGGCCGGCACGCCGGCGGACGAGGCTCCGGCGGAGCCGGAAGCCGGCGAGAGCGCCGAGGCCGTGCCGGCGGACGCTGCCGACCGGCCCGAGCACCGTCCTCCTGAGCGCGACCCCGCGGCGTCCGTCACCTCCGGGCGGTACACTCGCATCGTGATGCACTCGTGAACGATCCCGGCTCCTGGCGTATCGCGCCGGCGCCGTTCGCAGACGTCCGGCGGCTCGCCGGGGAGCTCGGCGTGAGCGACGTCCTCGCGCAGGTCCTCGTGCGGCGCGGGCTCGGCGATCCCGCCGCGGCACGCGCCTTTCTCCACCCAGACTACCGCGTTCACGACCCGTACCTCATGACGGGCGTGGCTGCGGCGCGGCGGCGGATCGACCAGGCGCTGCAGCGGGGCGAACCCATCGCCGTGCACGGCGACTACGACGCCGACGGCATCACCGCGACGTTCCTGCTCGTCGGCGTCCTCGGCGAGTTGGGGGCAGAGGTGAGCTGGCGGCTCCCCAACCGGTTCAGCGACGGGTACGGAGTCTCGGCGACGGCCGTGGACGAACTCGCCGCCGCCGGGGTCAAGCTCATGATCACCGTCGACTGCGGCATCAACGCCCGGGACGAGGTCGCCCGGGCCCAGGCGCTCGGCATGGACGTCATCGTCACCGATCACCACGAGCTCGAGGGCGAGCTGCCGGATTGCACCGTGGTCACGCCCAAGCTCGGGTCATATCCATGTCGTCACCTCGCCGGGGTCGGTGTGGCCTTCAAGCTGGCGCACGCGCTGCTCGAGGATCCCGGGCGACGCGCTCGTCGACCTGCCGCTGGCGCTCCGCCCGTACACGGACCTCGTCGCCGTCGGCACCATCGCCGACGTGGTCCCGCTCGTGGAGGAGAACCGCGTGCTCACGACCATCGGCCTCGGCCGGCTGCGCAGCGCGCCGCGGCCGGGGCTGGCGGCGCTGCTCGAGGTCGCGGGCGGCCGGCCGGAAGCAGCCGACGCCGGCGCGGTGGGCTTCCGTCTGGGTCCCCGGCTCAACGCGGCCGGCCGCCTCGAAGACGCATCCATCGCGCTGGAACTGCTGGGCAGCCGTGACCGCGACGCGGCCCTGCCGCTCGCGCTCCGGCTCAACGAGCTCAACCGCGAGCGGCAGACCATCGAGGCGGGCATCCTCGAGGCGGCGGTCGCCATGGTGCCGGATCCGCCGCCGGCCGCGCTGGTGCTCTCGTCGCCGGACTGGCACGAGGGCGTCGTCGGGATCGTCGCCTCACGCGTGGCCGAGCGCTTCCACCGGCCGGCCATCCTGCTCAGCGAGGGCGACGACGAGGCCAAGGGGTCGGGGCGCAGCATCCCGGCGTTCGACCTGCTCGGCGCCGTCGAGCGCACGTCGGATCATCTGCTGACGTTCGGCGGGCACCGCGCCGCCTGCGGCCTGCGGCTGCGGCGCGACGCGATCCCGGCGTTTCGCGACGCGTTCGTCGCCGAGGCCGCGGCGACGCTCAGCGCCGACGACCTGCAGCGGGTGCGCCACGTCGACGCCGTCGTCGGCGGCGACGAGCTCACGCTCGGCCTCGCGGACGAGCTTGAACTCCTGGCGCCGCACGGGTTCGGCAACCGCCAGGTGACGCTCCTGCTGCACGGTGCGGAGGTCGTGGCGCCGCGGCTGACGCGCGACAAGCGGCACGCTCAGTACCGGGTGCGCTGCGACGGCGCCTCCTGCCAGGCCATCCACTTCAACTTCGACGATCTCGCCGGCCTCACCCGGCCCGGCCGCCACGACGTGGCCCTGGCGCTCAGCAAGAACGAGTACAACGGCGCCGTGAGCGCGCAGGTGCAGGTGCGCAGCCTGCACCGCCTCGAATCGGCCGAGCCGGACCTCTGCCCGACGGCATGCGATCTGCGGTGTCGCGATCGGCTGTGTGGGGATGACCTGTGGACCTCGCTGCTCGCGGACGGCGCATCCGGCGCGCCGGCGCCCGCAGACGCCGGCGCCGACGCGGCGGGGGCTGCCTTGCGCGCGGCGCGCGCCGACGGCCGCCTCGTCGACCGGCGCGGCCGTCCGGCGGTCTCTCAGCTCGCCGGCCTCCTCGCCGGCGGCGAGCCGGTCCTCGTGCTGGCCGCCGATGTCGCCCGCCGGCGGCCGCTGCTCACGCGCGACGTGCTGACGCCGGGGATCGGCTGCTCGGGCGCCTACGTACAAGCCGCGTGCAGGCATCGCCTGGCCGCCACCGAGGGCACCGGCGCCGTGCTGACCTCGCCGGACCTCGCGCTCGACGCACCGGCGTCCGCAAGCTCGTTCGCACACATCGTCCTGCTCGACCCGCCCTTCACCGCAAGCATGTGGGCGGGGCTCGCCGCCACGGCGCCCGACGCGTACCTGCACGCGCTCTGGGGGGCCGGTGAGGCTGCGTTCGCCGGCCGCGTCCGCGAGAACCAGCTGGACCTGGACGCGGCCATGCGCCGCGTCTGGAAGGCCCTCGCCGCAGGCTCGGGCCGGTTTGACGATGCGCTCGAGCAGGAACTCCTTGGGGGAGGAGCCGTCCTGGCCCCGGTCGCCTCTGTGGCGGCCGCGTTCGAGGCGCTTCGCGAGACGGGACTCCTCGTCACGGAGCCTGACGGCGGCTACCATCTCGAACGGCCGCAGAGTAAGGTCGACGCCACCCAGACGGACGCGTGGAGAAGATGGCGCAACAGGTATCAGACACCAGACTTCCTGCAGACCTGCCTGACAGCGCAGCTCTGAGGCAGGTCCCCGACGAGTACGGGCCGTTGCTCGACGACCTGTTCTCGGCGGTCGAGCGCTACAACCCCGATCCCGACCGTGATCTCATCACACGTGCGTTCGTGGCCGCCTGCATCCTCCACGGCCAGCAGAGCCGCAAGAGCGGCGAGGCCTACATCCACCACCCGGTGGGCACGGCGCTCAACGCCGCCGAGCTCAAGCTCGACTCCGTCACCATCGCCGGAGCGCTGCTGCACGACGTCGTCGAGGACACGGGCACCCCGCTGTCCTGGATCCAGGACGAGTTCGGCGAGGAGATCGCCATGCTCGTCGACGGCGTCACCAAGCTCACCAAGATGCACTTCACCTCCCAGGAGGAGGAGCAGGCCGAGAATTACCGCAAGATGATCATCGCGATGGCCACCGACATCCGGGTCATCCTGATCAAGCTCTGCGACCGCCTGCACAACATGCATACCCTCTGCTACCTGAGCAAGCAGAAGCAGATCCAGAAGGCCAAGGAGACGCTCGAGGTCTACGCGCCCCTCGCGCACCGCCTCGGCATCCACAACCTCAAGTGGCAGCTCGAGGATCTCTCCTTCGCCTCGCTGCACCCGCGCAAGTACCAGGAGATCCAGAAGTGGGTCGCGCAGCGCCGCGCCGACCGCGAGGACTACGTCGACGAGGCGGCCGGCTATCTGAACGGCGAGCTCGAGAAGGCCGGCATCGTCGCCGACATCACCGGCCGCGCCAAACACTTCTACTCGATCTACATGAAGATGAGCCGTGGCGGCAAGGAGTTCAACGAGATCTTCGACCTCACCGGGCTGCGCGTCCTGGTCGAGTCGATCAAAGACTGCTACGGCGCTGTGGGCATCATCCACTCGGTCTGGAAGCCGATCCCGGGACGCTTCAAGGACTACATCGCGATGCCCAAGTTCAACCTGTACCAGTCGCTGCACACCACGGTGATCGGCCCGGGCGGCAAGCCACTCGAGATCCAGATCCGCACCTTCGACATGCACCAGACGGCGGAGTTCGGGGTCGCCGCGCACTGGCTCTACAAGGAGCGCGGCGACCGCGATCAGGACAAGCTCGCCTGGCTGCACCAGATGATGGAGTGGCAGTCCGAGACGGGCGACCCGCGCGAGTTCATGGACACCCTGCGGGTCGACCTCTTCGAGGACGAGGTGTTCGTCTTCACGCCCAAGGGCGACGTCAAGAGCCTCGCCGCCGGCAGCACGCCGATCGACTTCGCCTTCGCCGTGCACACCGACGTCGGCAACCACACGGTGGGCGCCAAGGTCAACGGCCGCATCGTGCCGCTGCACACCACACTGACCAGCGGCGACATCGTCGAGGTCATCACCAGCAAGTCGAGCCACGGGCCGTCGCGGGACTGGCTCGACATCGTGAACTCGCCGCGGGCGCGACAGAAGATCCGCCAGCACTTCCGCCGTGAGCAGCGTGAGGACTCAGAGCACTCCGGCCGCGACCTCCTGCAGGAGGCGCTGCGGCGTGAGGGACTGCCGGCGCAGAAGATCCTGAGCTCCAAGGTGTTCGCCCAGATCTGCAAGGACGTCGGCTACAACAAGCCCGACGACCTCTTCGTGGCGCTGGGCTCCGGCCGCCTGCCGGTCAAGACGGTGGCCCACAAGGTGATGCAGCGCGCCGGGACCATGAAGGAGGCCACGCCCCCTCCGGAGATGCTGCCGTCGCGACCCGTCCAGGACGTCGAGGAGCCGCAGGCGCTCTCCGGCGCGTTCGGCATCGCCGTCGAGGGCATGAGCGACATCATGGTGCGGATGGCCAAGTGCTGTAAGCCCATCCCCGGCGACGAGATCGTGGGTTACATCTCGCTCGGCAAGGGCATCACCATCCACCGCAAGGACTGCAAGAACGCGCGCGCCCTCATGAAGAACCCGGAGCGGTTCACCAAGGTGGGCTGGCAGGGGCTCGGCGGCATGGCGTTCCGCGTCGAGATCATGGTCGAGGCCCTGGACCGCAACCATCTGCTCGAGGACCTCGCCCGCACGCTGTCCGACTCTGGCGTCAACATCCTCGGCGGCAGCATGCAGACGCTGCCGGACGGCGTCGTCCGCGACCGGTTCACGCTCGAGGTCGGCGACGTCCGCCAGCTCGACAACATCCTCGCCAACATCCGCAGCATCCACACGGTCTACGACGCCTACCGCGTGGTCGCCGGCTAGGCGCGCGCTGCCGCCGCCCCGCCCGGCGGGGCGGTCGACCCTGTTCGCCGCCGTCTGATACGCTCTGGAGCCGAACGCCGACCACTCGAGGTACCCATGCCTGAACCCGTCGAAGTCTTCTCCGTGCCGCTGGGCCCGCTCCAGGCCAACTGTTTCATCGTCGTGCAGGGAGAGCAGGGGCTGGTCATCGACCCCGGCGACGAGGCCAGCATCGTGATCCAGGCGTTCACCGAGTTCGGGTTCGCGCCGGCCGCGGTGCTCGTCACGCACGGCCACTTCGACCACTTCGGCGGGGTGACACCTGTCGCCCGGCACTTCGACATCCCCGTATACGTAGGCGCCGAGGACGCCGGCCAGATGGCCGACGGCGGCCTCGGCGCGATGGCGGGCTTCGACATCGAGCCCGTGGAGAAGGCGATCACCATCGAGGGCGAGCAGACGCTCGACCTGCCCATCTCGGTGCTTGCCATCCCGACTCCCGGCCACTCGCGTGGCTCCTACACCTTCGCTATCGGCGAAGAGGAGCTGTTCGTCGGCGACCTGCTCTTCCAGGGCAGCGTCGGCCGCACCGACCTGCCCGGCGGGAACATGGACCAGCTGCTGAACTCCGTCGCGACGCTCATCCGGCGGTTCCCGCCCGACGCCATCGTGCACAGCGGTCACGGCCCGGACACGTCTCTCGGCCGTGAGCTGGCGCTCAACCCGTTCCTCTCGCCGATCCGCCACGACCCGGAGCACCGCTGGTGAGCTCGCCGCGCGCCCCCAAGGGGACCTACGACCTGCTGCCTGACGAAGCTGCCGAGCGCGACGCCGTCGTCGCGACCGCGGCGCGCGTCTTCGCCGCCTACGGCTATCGCCACGTCGTCACTCCGGAGTTCGAGGAGACGGGGTTGTTCGAGCGAGGTGTCGGCGAGGCCACGGACATCGTGCGCAAGGAGATGTACACCTTCATGGACAAGGGCGACCGCTCGCTCACGCTGCGGCCGGAGGGCACCGCGCCCATCTGTCGCGCCTACGTCGAGCACGGCATGCACAAGCTGCCGCAGCCGGTGAAGCTCTGGTACTACTGCCCGATGTTCCGCTACGAGAAGCCGCAGGCCGGGCGCTACCGCGAGCACTACCAGATCGGCGCCGAGGCCATCGGCTCGGCCGACCCGGCGGTGGACGCCGAGGTCATCGTCATGCTCGCCGCCATCTTCTCGGAGCTCGGTGTCGAAGGCGTCAGCCTCAACATGAACAGCATGGGCGACCCGCAGTGCCGGCCGGTCTACGTCGAGAAGCTGCGCGAGTACCTGCGCGGCCACGAGGGCGAGCTCTGCGGCGACTGCCTCGAGCGGATAGACATCAACCCGCTGCGCACGTTCGACTGCAAGGTCGAGAGCTGCCGCGCGGTGCTCGACCAGGCGCCGCGCATCAGCGACCACCTGTGCCCGGCGTGTCGCGAGCACTTCGACGCCGTGCTCGCGCTGGTCCGCGCGGCCGGCCTCGAGCCCAATCTGGATTACCGGCTCGTGCGCGGTCTGGACTACTACACGCGCACGACCTTCGAGTTCAACTCCGACCGCCTCGGCGCCCAGAGTGGCGTCGGCGGTGGCGGCCGCTACGACGGGCTCGTCGAGCAGATCGGCGGGCAGGCGACGCCGGGCGTGGGCTGGGGCAGCGGCCTCGAGCGCATCGCCCTGGCGATGCGCGAGCCGCTCGCCGTCCCCGCCTCGACCGGCGTCTACGTGGTCGCCTTCAGCGACGACGTCCGCCCCGCGGCCTTCGCCGTCGCGGAGCGGCTGCGCCGTGCGGGCGTGCCGGCGCAGCTGGACCTCGCCGGGCGCAGCCCCAAGGGCCAGCTCAAGCAGGCGAGCCGCAGCGGCGCCCGCTTCGCCGTGCTGCTGGGCCTGGACGAACTTGCCGACGGCGCCGTGCGACTCAAGGACCTGGCCGGCGGCGGGGAAGAGGACGTCGCCGCCGCCGATCTGCCGGCGCTCGTCGCCGCCCGAATGGCCGGCGCAGTCGCGCCATCGAGCGGGGCTCCGCAGGCGCACCGATCACTCGAGAGTGAGGCCTGATGTTGCGTGATGCGTATCCCGGCGAGCTCCGCGCCGCCGACGTGGGCCGCGAGGTCCTTCTCGCGGGCTGGGTGGCTCGCCGTCGCGACCACGGCGGGCTGATCTTCATCGACCTCCGCGACCGCAGCGGCATGGTCCAGCTCGTCGTCGACCCCGCGCACGCCCCTGAGGCGCACGCGCTCGCCGAACAGGTGCGGCCCGAGTACGTGCTCTCCGTCGCCGGTAAGGTGCTCGCCCGCTCACCTGAGACCGTCAACCCCAAGCTCCCGACTGGCGAGGTCGAGGTCCACATCGTCGAGCTGGCGATCCTGAACCGCGCCAAGACGCCGCCCTTCGAGGTCGAGTCGGCCGAGCAGGTCGACGTCGACGAGACGCTCCGCCTCAAGTACCGCTACCTCGACCTGCGCCGCGCGCCGATGCTCGCGAACCTCGAGCTTCGCAACTCTGCGACGCAGGCCGCCAGGGCGTACCTGAACGCCAACCGTTTCATCGAGGTCGAGACGCCGGAGCTGACCAAGTCGTCGCCGGAGGGCGCGAGGGACTTCCTCGTCCCCTCGCGCCTGCAGCCCCATCACTTCTACGCGCTCCCGCAGTCGCCGCAGATGTTCAAGCAGATCCTCATGGTCGCCGGGCTGGACCGGTACTACCAGTTCGCGCGCTGCTTCCGCGATGAGGACCTGCGCGCCGACCGCCAGCCTGAGCACACGCAGATCGACCTCGAGACGTCGTTCCTCAAGGTGCCCGAGATCCGCGAGCTGCTCGAGGGCCTCATGACGGCGATCTTCGAAGGCGTGGGGGAGACCCCGCCGGCCACGCCGCTGCCTCGGCTCTCCTACGACGAGGCGATGCTGCGCTACGGCTCGGACAAGCCCGACCTGCGCTACGGGTTCGAGATCGTCGAGCTCAGCGAGACGTTCGCGGCCAGCGAATTCAAGGTCTTCCGCGGCGCCGTCGACGGCGGCGGCGTGGTCCGCGCGATCCGGGCGCCCGGCGGCGGTTCCCTCTCCCGGGCCCAGATCGACAAGCTCACGGAGCTCGCCAAGGAGCACGGCGCCAAAGGCATGGCCTACGTCTACGTGGAAGAAGGCCGCGCGCTGCGCGGCCCCATCGTGAAGTTCCTCGCCGAGGCCGAGCAGGCTGCGCTCGTCGACAAGGTCGGCGGAGCGCCCGGCGACCTCGTCGTCTTCGCCGCCGACGAGGCGCTCGTCGCCGCCGGGGTGCTCGGCGCGCTGCGCCTCGCCCTCATCGGCCTGCTCGCGCCCGAGCCGTCGGCTCGCTGGTCGCTGCTCTGGGTCGAGGAGTTCCCTCTCTTCGAGATCGACAAGGAGACCGGCACGCTCACCTACGGCCACAACCCGTTCAGCCTGCCGACCGAGGCGACCATGCCGCTCATGGAGAGCGATCCGCTCGCCGTCCGCGGGGCCCAGTACGACCTGGTGCTGAACGGCGTCGAGCTCGGCTCCGGTTCCCTGCGCAACCACGACGCCGCGGTGCAGCGCTCCATCCTGCGCGCCCTCGGAATGAGCGACGAGCGCATCGATGAGGGCTTCGGCTGGTTCCTCGAGGCGCTCGAGTACGGCGCGCCGCCGCACGGCGGCATCGGACTCGGCTTCGACCGCATCATCATGCTGCTCGCCGGCGCCGACTCCATCCGCGACGTCATCGCCTTCCCGAAGACGTCGTCCGGCGGCGACCCCATGACGTCCGCGCCCGGCAGCGTCACGGCCGAGCAACTCAAGGACCTGCGCATCCGCCTCGCATAGGGCAGCGTCCGCGTCAGGCTCGCCCTCAAGCTTTTTTGCAGGGGTGCCGACAAGATTGTTGAATCAGTGGACGTTTGCTAGGATGGCGCGGCTCGACCTTGTTCGTGACCTCGCCACATTCTCGAGCCAACACGAACACATCGGGAGCTCGATCGCCGGGCCGTCCGTGGACGGTTCGGGAGAGCACCCACCTGCGAGAGCAGGTTCGAGAATAACGCGAGCACGGCAAGGTGGAGCTCTTTCTCTCTTGGGGGGAGGCCGGCATGGGCATCTTCAAACGTAACCGGACATTCCTGGTCGGCGCCGTCCTGATCCTCGTGGTCGGAGCGTTGCTGTTCGGCGGTGTCATCGCCGTGCGCGTGATGGCGGAGGGCGATGCCACACCTGCGCCGGCGGCGACCCAGCCCGCTTCCTACAACACCGTGAGCAGCTTCGGCATGACCGGCTACGCTCCGCTGACCATCACGCCTACGGCGGACACGCCGGAGTTCATCACCAAGCGCCTCGACGAGAAGCGCGGCATCGTCCTCCTGGTGTACGTGCAGGGTGCGGCCGACGACATGGAGATGCTCTCCTACTTCGACGACATCAAGGCCAACTACGCCGCCGACAGCTCGTTCTTCTCCTTCGAGGCGCGCGAGTCCAAGCAGCTCGGCGACACGCTCACTCAGCTGCGGGTCAGCGATCCGCCGATCCTCGCCATCATCCGCGGCGACGGCACGGTGGCCCAGCTCTACACGGGCTGGATCGGCTTCAAGGTGATGGAGCAGGAGGTCGCCGACGCGGTCCGCGGGCTCTGACCGCGGCCTCAGGCGAAGCACTTCCGACGGCGCCCTCCGGGGCGCCGTTTCCGTTTGACCCCCCGCCACCCTGTGGTAGCATAATGCCGACTCTATTGGTTGGGATTCGGCACCACCGAAACGACGGGGAGTGGCATGCGCATCTCATCGCGCTGCGAATACGGTCTGCGGGCGATGGTCTACCTGGCCGGTCACGACAATGGCCGGCCGGTTCCGCTGCCTGAGATCGCCGCGGAGGAGAGCATCCCCGCGCCGTTCCTGGAGCGCATCCTCGCGCGCCTGCGCGAGGCTGGGCTCGTCAAGGCGACGCGCGGGGTCAGCGGCGGCTACCAGCTGGCGCAGGCCGCCGCTGACGTCGCCGTCGGCGACGTGGTCACGGCGCTGGAGGGTCCCCTGTCACTCGTCGGGTGCGTGCCCGATGACGGAGCCTGTGCGCGCGCCGACTCTTGCGCGTCACGCATCGTGTGGCGCCGTCTGGACAGCGCCATCAGCGGCGCCCTCAACAGCATCACCCTCGAGGATCTGACACAGGAGGCAGTGTCACCATGAAGACGGTCTACTTCGACCACGCGGCCACGACGCCGGTCGACCGGCAGGTGCTCGAGGCGATGCTGCCGTACTTCTCCGAGCAGTACGGCAACCCGTCCGAGCTGCATCGGCTGGGACGCGAGGCGCGGGCGGCCGTCGAAGCGGCGCGCGCCAGGGTGGCCGCGGTCCTCGGCGCCGGCGAGAAGGAGATCGTGTTCACCGCCGGCGGCACGGAGTCCGACAACCTCGCCCTGTTCGGCGGCCTCGCACGGTATCAGCCGGGCCACCTCATCGTCAGCGCGATCGAGCACCCGGCGGTCATGGAGGCCGCACGCGCGCTCAACCGCATCGGCTGGGCTGTCGACTTCGTCCCCGTGGACGGCGACGGCATGGTCGACATGGATGCCTATGAGGAGGCGTTCCGCGACGACACCCGGCTGGCGTCGATCATGTTCGCCAACAACGTCGTCGGCTCGATCCAGCCCATCGCCGCCCTGGCCCGCATCGCACACGAGAAAGGCGCCCTGTTCCACACGGACGCCGTGCAGGCCGTGGGATCCGTGCCTGTGGACGTCACAGAGCTCGGCGTGGACCTGCTCAGCCTCTCCGGGCACAAGCTCTACGGCCCCAAGGGCATCGGGGCGCTCTACGTGAAGCGAGGAACGCGCCTGCAGCCCATCCTGCACGGCGGCGGCCACGAGCGGCGTCTGCGCTCCGGTACCGAGAACGTCCCCGGTATCGTCGGGCTGGGCGAGGCCATGACCGTCGCCGCCGAGCAGATGGCGGAGGTACGCCCGCGCCTCGAGCGGCTGCGCGACAAGCTGGCCGCCGGCGTCGTCGAGCGCATCCCGGAGGTCACCTATCTCGGACATCCGACCGAGCGGCTGCCCGGCAACGTCGCCTTCAGCGTGCGCTACGTCGAGGGCGAGTCGATGCTCCTGCAGCTCGACTCCCAGGGATTCATGGTCTCGAGCGGGTCCGCCTGCGCGTCCGGCTCTCTGGAACCCTCGCACGTGGTGCTCGCCCTCGGCCTCGGCGCTGAGGAAGCGCACGGGAGCATGCGCATCAGTCTCGGGAGGGAGAATACGGAGGAGGAGGCCGACGCGTTCCTGGAGGCCTTCCCGCCGATCGTCGACAAGCTGCGGCAGATGAGCCCGCTGTACGTGAAAGGCTGACACATGTACACCGACCTCGTGATGGATCACTTCACGAACCCGCGCAACGTGGGAGAGATCGAGGACGCCGACGGCGTCGGGCAGATCGGCAATCCGGTCTGCGGCGACGTGATGCGCATCAGCATCGCCGTGGACGGCAAGGACCGGATCGCCGACGTCAAGTTCAAGACGTTCGGCTGCGGCGCCGCCGTGGCCACCTCGAGCATGGTCACCGAGATGGTGATGGGCAAGAGCCTCGAAGAGGCGGCCGACATCTCCAACAAAGCGGTGGCCGAGGCCCTCGGCGGCCTTCCGCCGAACAAGATGCACTGCTCCAACCTGGCGGCCGACGCGCTGCATCTCGCCATCCAGGACTATCTCGTGAAGAGCGGCCGGGAGGCCGAGGTCGAGCAGATCCTCAAGGCACTCCCAAAAGAACGAGAGCACTCGTCGCACTGAGCGGCGGGGTCGATAGCGCCGTCGCGGCGCTGCGGCTGGTCGACGAGGGCCGCAGCCTCGAGACGGCGACGGCGCGGCTGTGGCCCGGGACGGACCGGCGCAGCTGCTGCTCTCCCGGTGCTCTGCAGCGCGCCGCCCGTACCGCCGCGCAGCTGGGGCTTCCCCATCACGTCCTCGACCTCGAGGCCGAGTTCGAGGTCGCCGTCGTGAGCCCGTTCGAGCGCAGCTACCTCGACGGCGAGACGCCCAACCCCTGCGTCGACTGCAATCCCATGCGTCTGGCGGCGCTCGCCGGCCTCGCCGGCGCGCTCGGGCTGGCGCGCGTCGCCACCGGGCACTACGCGCGGCTGGTCTGGCGGGACGGCGAGCCCTTCGTGGCGCGCGCCGCCGACCGGCGCAAGGACCAGTCGTACATGCTGTGGTCGGTGCCTCCGGCCGTGCTCGCCCGTCTGGAGTTCCCACTGGGCGAGCTGACCAAGGACGAGGTGCGCGCCGCCGCGGCTGAGGCCGGCCTGGAAGTCGCCGACGAGCCGGAGAGCCAGGAGGTCTGCTTCGCTGCGGATGGGTACCAGGACTTCCTCGAGGCACGTGGCGTCGAGGCCGTCGAGGGCGACCTCATCGACTCCGCCGGCGCTGTGGTGGGCCGCCATCAGGGACACTGGCGCTACACGATCGGGCAGCGGCGAGGCATCGGCGTGAGCGCCGCAGAGCCGCTGTACGTGCTTGAGCGGCGGGCCGCCGAGAACGAAGTCGTCGTCGGCGGCCGCGACGAGCTGGACGTCCGGTCGGTCTGCGTGCGGGACGTGATCGATCGGGCGCTGGGCGATGGGGAGGGTCTCGAGGTCCAGTTGCGCTACCGCTCCGCGCCGGTCGCGGTCGCCACCCTCGAGCGGTGCGACGACGGACTGCGGGTGACGCTCGGGGCGCCGTTCGCGGGTCTCGCGCCCGGTCAGGCGGCCGTGTTCTACAGAGACGACGTGGTCGTCGGCGGCGGACGCGTCGCCGTGGATCATCCGGTCCGCAGCGCAGGCTGACCCTCTCTCCGGCCCGCGCCGGTCTCGCGCGGTGCTATCATTCGCGCCATGACGGGTCCGGAGACCGGGAGCACGAGCGCGCCGCCAGCACCCCGTGCGACCCGTCCTCGCCTCTCCCGCCGCCTCCTCGCGCTCGTGGTCCTCGTCATCGCGCTCTCCGCGGTGGTCCGTCTCGTCGATCTCGGGCGCTATCCCGACACCGTGTTCGACGAGCACTACTACGCCCACGACGCTGCAGTGATCCTGCGCGGCGACCTGGCCGGCTCGACGGCGGAGCCGTGGAAGCCGGCCGCCGTGCGCTCCGCCGCCCATCCGGACCTGGCCAAGCTCGCGATCGCGGCCGGCATCGCGGTCCTGGGAGACAACGCCTGGGGGTGGCGCGTCCCCGCTGCTCTGGCGGGCGTGGCCCTCATCGCGCTGGTGTTCCCGATCGCGCGGCGGCTGGGCTTGAGCGACGAGTGGGCTCTGGCGGCACTGATCCTTGCCGCCGCCGATCCCATGCTCATGCTCGAGTCTCGGCTTGCCGTCCTCGACGTGTTCGTGGCGCTGGCGACCACGGCCGTCGTCTATCTGGCGCTCAGGTACGTGCAATCCGGATTCCGTATCGGCTGGCTCGTGGCCTGCGGCGCGGCCATCGGCGCCGCCGTCGCCTGCAAGTGGTCGGGGGTGCTCGCCGTTCCGGCGGCGCTGCTCGTGCTGGTTCCGCCGATCGTCCAGCACGGACGAGGCAAGGTAAGGCTCCTCCCGGTGCTCGGGGCGCTGGTCCTGACGCCGCTGGCCGTCTACGTGGCGGCGTCCGTCCCGTACTTCGCCGCCGGTCACGGACCGGCGGACTGGCTGCATCTCCAGCGCTACATGGCCTCGTTCGGCTGGGACGTCAAGGGCGACCGGTCGTTCGCGTCTCGGCCGGTCACCTGGCCGTTCGACGCCTACCCGATCTGGTACAAGTGGTCGATCGGCGCGGACGGCACGAGCGGCCTGCTTGCGATCGGCAACTTCCTGGTGTGGTGGGCGGGCATCGCGGCGTGGACGGTGCTCGGCCTGCTGGCGATCCTGCGCCGCGACTGGCGTCTCGGCGTGGCGCCGGCACTGGTCGCCGTGCTGTATCTGCCGTGGCTGCTCACCTCGCGCCAGACCTACATCTACTACATGGTCCCGGTGATCCCATTCGTGGCGATCATGCTCGCCACGGGCCTCGCGAGGCTGGTCGGCGATCCCTGGGTCCCGGCTCCGGGCGCCGCGCTCGGCATCACGGCGCCGGTGGGCGGCGTGCACCGGTTCCGACGCCTCGCTGCCTGGGCGTTCTGCCTCGCCTGCGCACTCATCGGCGCGCTCTACGTGCCCTTCGTCATCGGCTTCCCGGTGCCGTTCGACTACTACGCCTTCCTGACGCCGTTCACGACCTGGAAGTAGAAGCGTCCGCCGGTCCCGCGGGCCGCAGGGTGGCGACGGCAGCCACTGCGAGGACCGCCGCCGCGACCAGCAGCAGGTTCCGGATGAGCAGGATCGCCAATGGACCGTCGTCCAGGGCGACCAGGCTCCAGTAGCGCGCGGGGAACTCGACCTGGGTGAGGGCGGTGGCCGCAGCGACCGTGACCGCGGCGAGGCGCGGCAGCCAGCGGGGCTGTGCGACGCACAGCGCGACGACCGGGAAGGTCCAGATCAGGAACTGCGGAGAGAGGACCTTGCTCGCGCAGACCGCAACCAGCAGTAGGGCGAGCGCGGCCACAGGCACGAGTGCGGGCGACGCCCTCAGCACGCGCCGCTTCCGCCAGAGCACCGCGTAGACGGCAGCCACAGCAATTGCCAGCAGCCACGGGGACGCCGTGGCCACGAAGTCGGTCGCCGAGCTCGCGAAGTTCCGCGAGCCGTACCCCGAGACGATGCGCGGATGAGCCGCACCGACGAGCGTCGCAGCGACCCAGGGCGTGCCGAGGACGCTCTCGAGCTGCAAGGGCCTGCGCGCGTGGTACGTGAACGGCGTCGCGGCGGACCCTGGGTCGTTGACGACAAACGGCACGAACGGCAGTGCGGCTGCCAGGGCGAATCCGGCGATGAGCACCAGGACGGCCCGGCGGCGCTCCTCGAGCAGGAGCACCAGCGGCAGGAGCAGGGCCGGGGTGAGCTTGAGAGCGAACCCCAGACCAAGAGTGATCGCCGCCGGAAGCCGGCGGCGCACCGCGAGAAAGAAGAGAGCCGCCGCGACGACCAGGGCGACCACCGGGTCGTAGCGGTTGAGGGCGAGCGCGCCGCAGCACAGCGTGAGCACGGCGTAGGCGACCGCGACGGTGAATCCTCGGGTGGCCGAACGCCACGCGATGGTGGCCGCCGCGGTGGTGAGCACGGCCGCCGACGTGGTCGCCGCGATCATCGCGGCGCTGAACCAGCGTTCGTACTGGGCGACGCTCCCGCCGCTCGGGGGAAGGATGAACGCGAGGTTCGCCAACGGCGGGTACTCGACGGGGACCTGCGCATAGGGCCACCGGCCGAGCGAGAACGACGACGCATAGAAGTGGTAGAGAAACGTGTCTGCGAGCTGGTGCAGGTCGTAGCCCATCCAGCCGGCCGCGAACAGGGCGAGCAGGACAGCCCAGGCGATGGCCTGGAGAAAGGCCGCCGCGACCAGAAGGACGACCAGGTCCCGGCGGGCGACTGCGGGACCTTCGTGTCCCGGCGTATGCTCTTTGGCGAGTGCGTTCATGGGGCGACGTCTGTGCGGCGCGCCAGAGTGAGCGCCGCACGCGGTATGATACGCTTCGGACACTCGACAGGCGGCACCTGACCCACGAAAGGAGCGCTGCATGGACTCCTCGTTCGCGACGTTCGCGATGAGCACACCCACCATCGTCCTGAGTTACGCGGCGGCGTTCTTCTTCGTCGTCGTGGCGATCGCAGCGGCGTACGCGCTCTTCAAGGCCGGCGGGACGCTCGGGCGCGTGGACACCGTGCTCAGCGACGTCGACCGCGAGGCCGTGCCGCTGCTGCAGAAGGCCGGCACGACGCTTGACGGCGTGAACGCCAACCTCGGCAACGTCGATCAGATCACCAAGGATGTCGCCGATATCACCGACAAGATCGACGCCATGGCGACCGCGGTCGAAGGCGCAGTGAGCACTCCGGCACGCAAGGCCGCGTCGTTCAGTGCCGGCGTGCAGGGCGCCGTCTCGAGCTTCATGCGCCGTGACAAGGCATCTCCTGCCGGTGGCGCCGCTGCCTCGGGCGCCGCGTCCGGCGGCTGGACCGCCCCCGCGTCCGGCGCCGCCGAGTCCTTCTCGGCCGCAGCCGACGCGACGTCGGCGGCAGCCTCCGGCGCGGCCGACGTGGCCACGGAAAGCGCGGCGGCCGCGGCCGACACCGCCGAAGGCGCCACGGCCGCGGCGGCCGACGTCGCCGATACCGCGGCCTCGGCTGCGGAGCCCGACGCGAAGGTCTGAGGATGGGACTGTCGACGAAACTGATCGTGAGCGGCGCCGTGGCCGGCGCCGCCTTGGCGTACTACGTCCGCACGCAGCGGGAGCGGACCGGCGATAGCTACTTCCACATCGTACGCCGCCTGCCCGGCGACGTGCTGCGCTGGGCCGATGACACCAAGGCGCGGGCCACGAAGGCCCTCGAAGAGGGCAAGAGCGCGGCCCGCGACCGAGACCAGGAATTCTCCCGGCAGTTGCTCTCCGCCGGTGCGCCACCCGGCGCCTGAGGTCATCGTGACCGAGAGGATCTCCCTCGAGGTGCCGGCGACGCTGAGCGCCCTCTCGACCGTGCGCATGGTGCTCGGCGGCCTGGGCGCGCGCCTCGACTTCTCTCTCGAAGACATCGACGACCTGTTCCTGGCGACCGACCGCCTGCTGGAAGCGGCGCTGGACGCCGAGGAACTCGACAGCCTTCGCGTCCTCGTCATGGTCGATGCCGGCACGCTCCGCATCTCCGCCGGCGTGTTCCGTTCCGACGAGCTTCGGGACCAGGTCGCGATCACGCCCGGCGGCTGCATCGATCTGTGCACCCTGCTTCAGCGGCTGGTCGACGACGTCGTCGTCCAGGAGGATGACGACTCCTTCTGCGTCGTGATCATCAAGCGTCGCTCGGGGACCTCGGCATGACCGGTCGCGACGACAGGCGCGCTAACGACCCGCTCGACCTCGAGTCGCTGCCCGGCCAGGCACGGCACGTGCCGGACGACGACGAGGAGACCGAAGGCCCGGAGACGGCGCAGGAGGGGCCCTCCGCGGATTCGGAGGGTCGAGGCAAGGACGACTCCGAGAAGCTCGATCAGTACCTGCTCCGCCGCTATCACCTGTACGGCGACCGCAAGGCGCGCGAGCAGCTCATCACCATGTACCTCCCGCTCGTGCGCTCGCTCGCGCGCCGCTATGCGTCACGAGGCGAACACTTCGACGACCTCGTCCAGGTCGGCGCCATCGGCCTCATCAAGGCCATCGACCGCTTCGACCTGAGCAGGGGCGTGGAGCTCACCACCTACGCCACACCCAACATCGTCGGCGAGATCAAGCGCTACTTCCGTGACAAGGGCTGGTCGGTGCGCGTGCCGCGCGGCCTGCAGGAGCTCAACATCCGCCTGAACAAGGTGATCGACGAGCTCGTGCCCAAGCTGCAGCGCTCGCCGACCATCAACGAGCTCGCCGAGGCCGCCAACGCCACGCCCGAAGAGGTCCTGGAGGCGCTCGAGACCAGCCAGGCGTACAACTCCGTCTCGCTGCAGGCGTCGCCCAACGGCGAGGGCGGGGAAGAGGATGCCGGCCTCATCGACTACCTCGGCGGCGAGGAAGAGGCCTACGACACCATGGAGGATCGCACGACGCTCGCGCCCGGTTTCGCGAAGCTCGACAAGCGCGAGCGCTACATCCTCCACCTGCGCTTCTTCGAGGGACTGACGCAGAGTCAGATCGCCGAGCGCGTGGGAATATCCCAGATGCACGTCTCGCGCCTCATCAGGCGCTCGCTGGAGAAGCTGCGGGAGGAGATCGGCGATCTCGACAACCCGCTGCCTCCGCGTTCGTCCGACGACGAGCGCTAGGCTCATACCGACATCCACGTCACAAGGACTCCCACGTGAACGCTGCCGACATCCGCGACCTCTATAGAGACTTCTTCGTCGCCCACGGGCACCTGGCCGGCGAGCCTGCCAGTCTGGTGCCGGCGGGCGATACCAGCGTCCTCTTCACCACAGCGGGGATGCAGCAGTACAAGCCGTACTTCCTTGGCGTCGAGACTCCGCCGGCGACGCGCATCACCACCTGCCAGCGGTCCTTCCGCACGTCGGACGTCGAGAATGTCGGCAAGACCGCGCGCCACCTCACCTTCTTCGAGATGCTGGGCAACTTCTCGTTCGGCGACTACTTCAAGGCCGAGGCCATCGACTGGGCGCTGGAGCTCTCCGACAAGCTCGGCATCGACCGCAGCAAGGTGTGGGTGAGCGTGTACGGAGGCGACGCCCAGGTGCCGGCGGACGAGGAGGCGGTCGCGCTCTGGAAGTCCCACGGCTTCACAGACGACCGCATCGTCCGCCTCGGGCGCAGCGACAACTTCTGGGGCCCGGCCGGCCCGACGGGGCCCTGCGGCCCCTGCTCCGAGCTCTACTACGACTTCGGTCCCGAGATGGGGTGCGACGACCCGGACTGCAAGCCCGGCTGCGACTGCGATCGCTACCTGGAGTACTGGAACCTCGTGTTCGTGCAATACGACATGGACGAGGCCGGCACCCTCACGCCGCTGCCCAAGGGCAGCATCGACACCGGCATGGGGCTCGAACGCATCGCGAGCATCACCCAGGGCGTCACCAACGTCTTCGAGACCGACCTGTTCGCCCCGCTCGTCGAGCGCGGCGCGGAGCTGGCCGGCGTCCCGTCCGGTTCTTCGCCGGCCGTCACCCGTGCACTCCGCACGATGGCCGAACACGCGCGCGGCGCGTCGTTCCTCATCATGGACGGCGTCCTTCCCGGCAACGACGGCCGTGACTACGTGCTGCGGCGCATCATCCGCCGGGCCGTGCAGCAGGCCGTGGCCATCGGCGTGGACGAGCCGTTCCTCGCGACGCTCACCGATGCGGTCGTCGATCAGATGAAGAGCGCCTACCCCAGCCTGGTCGAGGCCCAACCGGAGATCCGCCGTGTCGTGAACGAGGAGGAGGTGCGCTTCCGGCGCACGCTCGAGCAGGGCATGGGGATCCTCGAAGAGGCGCTCCGTCGTGCGCGCGACGCCGGGACGGAGCTCCCCGCCGAGGTCGCCTTCGAGCTGCACGACACCTACGGCTTCCCGTTCGACCTCACGCGGGAGATCGCCGCCGAACAGGACATGACCGTCGACGAAGAGCGCTTCGGCCACCTCATGGACAAGCAGCGCGAGCGTGCTCGCGCTGCGCAGAAGGAGGGCACGTTCGCCTCCGGCCCCGGCGAGGTCGAGGACTTCCAGCGGCGCATGACCGGCGTGGCCGTCGACTTCGTCGGGTACGAGCGTCTCGAAGTCTTCACCGTCATCCGGGCGCTCGGTGAGCTCGGCGACGGTCGCGTCGCCGTCAAGCTCGCCGAGTCCCCGTTCTACGCCGAGGGCGGCGGGCAGATCGCCGACTCGGGCTGGATCCACACCGACTCCGGCAAGCTCGAGGTCGAGGACGTCGTGAAGTTCGTCGACGACCAGGTCATCGTGGCTCGTCCGGTCGAGGGTAAGGTCATCGAGGGCGAGCGCGCCAAGGCGATGGTCAACGCCGTGCGGCGGCACCAGACGGCCTGCAACCACACCGCGACACACCTGCTGCACAATGCGCTGCGCATCGCACTCGGAGGCAACGTGCGGCAGGCCGGCTCGCTGGTGAGTCCCGAGCGGCTGCGCTTCGACTTCTCGGTACGTGAGGCGCCGACGGCCGAGCAACTGCGGCAGGTCGAGGACCTCGTGAACCGGCGCATCATCGAGAACCACCCTGTGCGCCCGTTCGAGACCACGCGAGAGTATGCCGCCGAGATCGGTGCGATCGGCCAGTTCGAGGAGAAATACGGTGAGTTCGTGCGCGTGCTCGAGATTGACGATTTCAGCCGCGAGCTCTGCGGCGGAACGCACGTCTCGTCAACGTCGCAGATCGGACTCTTCAAGATCATGTCCAGCCAGTCCGTCGGCGCCAACACGCGGCGCATCGAGGCCATCACGTCCGCTGCGGCGATCGAGCACTATCGTGGGCTCGAGCACGAGTGGGATGGTCTGGCCACCGAGCTCAAGGTCAGGCCGGATCGTGTCCCGGCGACGATCGAGAAGCTCGCGGCACACGTACTCGACCTCGAGAAGAAGCTCAAGGCGGCGGAGAGCGGCGAGCGCCGCGACCTCGCCGCGGAGTTGCTCGTCGCCGCTGGAGAGGCAGGCGGCCTCGCGCTCGTGGCCGGGTCGCCGCAGGTGGAGTCGGCCGACGAACTGCTGACGCTGGTCGACGAGATCCGCGCCAGGCGCGACGACTGCGTCGTCCTGCTCGCGTCCGAAGTGGACGGCCGGGTGGCCTCCGTCGTCGCCGCCGGCGACGCCGCCGTGGGTCGCGGCGTCAAGGCCGGCGACGTCATGAAGGCCATGCTGCCGGCGATCGGCGGCAAGGGCGGAGGCAAGCCGACGCTGGCGCGAGGCGGCGGCTCCGAGATCGGCGGGATCGCTGCTGCGCTCGAGGCCGGCGTGGCCGCGGTCAAGGACGTCCTCGGCGGCTGACTGATGCCCGCAGAGTACGCAGAGGACGGAGTGGTCTTGAGTGCTTCGCCGCAACACGGTCCCGGCCGCGGGGCGGAGTGAAGATCGTCGCACTCGACCACGGGACCGTCCGCACCGGCGTCGCCGTCTCCGACGAGACCGGGACGCTGGCGCGCCCGCTCACGGTCGTAGAGCGCGTCGGGACCGAGCGCGGGTTCGCGGCGCTGCTGGCCCTCCTCGAGGCAGAGCGACCCGCGCGCATCGTGGTAGGCTTGCCGCTGTCACTCGACGGCCGGGAGCACGGTCAGGCGCGTTCCGCGAGAGCGTTCTCTGAGCGCCTTGCCGCCGCCGTCGAGGTCCCCGTCGAACTGGCGGACGAGCGGTTCACGTCCAAGCTCGCCGACCAGCGAGGTGGGGCAGCGGCGCGCGACGCGCGCGCCGCGGCGACGCTGCTCGAGGACTACCTCAGGACGGTGGATGGCCAGGGAACCTGACGCGTCTGAAGGCCGGGACCGGGCTGCCCATATGGGGCAGCGGCCGCCCGGCGCCGGCTGGACTCGCTACGAGCCCGGGCGCGCGCAGTCGGACGACCGGCTCGGCATCGAGCGCCGTCGCGCCCCGCGCAACGACGACGGCCGGCGCAGGCGCCGCCGCCGCGGCCGGCTCGTCGGCTACCTCCTTGTCGCCGTCTTCGCACTCGTGATCGGCGCGGGCGTCGGCTACGCCCGCGCATACTTCTCGGACGGGGCACTCGGCGGCACCGTGACCGTCGTCGTCAAAGAGGGGTCGAGCCTGCGCACCATCGCGGACCAGCTTGAAGCGAAGGGCGTCGTGAAGCACGGGCGGGCCTTCGAGATCCGCGCCGACGCCGACGGCTACGCGACGCGGTTCATGCCGGGCACGTATCAGCTCCACGTCAACGAGTCCTACCCCGTCCTGATCGCCAAGTTGCTCAAGGGGACCAGACCGCCGACCGTCAAGGTCTCGATCCCGGAGGGAACGACTCTCAAGCAGGCGGCGGTCATCGTGTCCGGCGATGTCAAGAGGATCTCCGCCGCCGACTACACGAGGGCGGCGCGCGACGACCCGCCGCCCTTCAGGCTCCAGGGCTACAAGAAGGGCACCACGCTCGAGGGGATGCTCTTCCCGGCGACCTATGAGGTGTACCCGAAGAAGGCTACCGCGCCGACGTTCGTGCGGGATCAACTGGACGCCTTCAACGCCAATTTCGCGAAGGTCGACATGTCCGGCGCGCGCGCCGCCAACCTCACGGAGTATGACGTCGTCATCATCGCCTCGATGATCGACAGAGAGGCACTGGTGCCGGGGGAGCGACCCATCGTTGCCGCTGTCATCTGGAACCGGCTGCGCAAGGACATGCTTCTGCAGATCGATGCGACCATCCAGTACGCGCTCGGCAAGACCAAGCCGCTGCTCACCTACGACGACCTGAAGATCGATTCGCCATACAACACCTACAAGCATGCCGGCCTGCCGCCGACGCCCATCTCCAATCCCGGCCTGGCGGCGCTGCAGGCTGCGGCCAATCCGACAGACGACAAGTACATCTACTACGTCGCCCGCAACGACGGCACCGGGCGCCACTACTTCTCGACGACGTACGAGCAGTTCCTGGTCGACAAGGCGAAGGCCCAAGCCAACGGGCAATAGCCGACGCAGCGCCGCTATCGTGGGGAGCGCCGGAGGCGCACCGCACAGTAGCCGACGCAGCCCCGCTATCGTGGGGAGCGCCGGAGGCGCACCGCACAGTAGCCGACGCAGCCCCGCTATCGTGGGGAGCGCCGGAGGCGCACTGCACAGTAGCCGACGCAGCGCCGCTCGTGGGGAGCGCCGGAGGCGCACCTGGTGGGCGTCGCGGGCAGGAGCCCGGCGGTGTGCGGCCAATCTAGCAGTACGCCTTCGGCGCTCCCGCGCCGGGCGAAGGGGGCAGCACTGGTCAGCGGCAGCACACACGTGATCGGCATCATCGGCGACCCCGTGTCGCACTCGCTCTCGCCCCGGCTGCACAACGCCGCCTTCGCGAAGCTCGGGCTGGACTATGTGTACGTTCCGCTTCCGGTCTGCGCCGCCGACGTCGGCGCAGCCGTCAGGGGCCTCGCGGCCCTCGGCTTCCGCGGCGCCAACGTCACCATCCCGCACAAGGGCGCGGTGATCCCGTACCTGGACGAGCTCTCCGAGGACGCCCGTCTTGCCCAGGCGGTGAACACCATCGTCGTGGACGATGGCCACCTGCATGGGTACAACACCGATGTGGAAGGGGTGCGCGCAGCGCTCGTCGCCCTCGCCGGCGATTCGCTGAGCGGCGACCCGGCGCTTATTTTGGGCGCCGGAGGGGCGGCGAGAGCCGCCGCCCTCGCCTTGGCACGGCTCGGGTGTCCGCTCGTGATCGTCAATCGTACGCCCTCCGCGGCCGAACGCCTCTCGTCGCTCGTCCTGGAGGGCGTCCCTGGGGCATCCTGCGGCTGGCTTGCGTTGTCTGCTTTGACGGAGCAGGTAGTGCAGCGCCAACGAGTCGTCGTCAACGCCACCTCGCTCGGCATGCGCGGCGAGGGTAAAGTCCCTGCCCTCCTCGCCGATAACGTAACGGCGGGGCAAGTCGTATTCGATGCCGTATACGCTTCCACGCCGACCGACTTCCTCGTGGCGGCGCAGTCCCGTGGAGCTACCGTCGTCGATGGCCTGACGATGTTGCTGGGGCAAGCGGCTGAGGCGTTCAGCCTCTGGACGGGCGTACCGGCGCCGCTGGATGTGATGAGAGATGCCGTCAAAGGGTGAGAAGAGGACCGGGAAGAAGCGTGGAGTCCTGACCGGACCCGAAGGAGACGAGCTGGAATCGATCATGGATCCCGCGGGGAGTCTTGATGCTCAGGAACTGCAGCCCGCGCCTGTTTCGGCGGCGGACGTCGTCGATGACCTGCTGAACGAGGACGGCGGCAGCAATGGCAACGGCGTGACGGCTGACATCGAAGGGCTCGAGTCCCCAGGTCTTGTCGAGCCCGCCTTCGTTGAACCGCCGCTGTCTGGCGCATCGCCCTCGGCTGACGTGGGCGTCGACGACTTCGAGCCCATCGTGCGCAGCCAGCGAACGAGCAAGCTGCGCCTCGGAGACCTCCTCAAGGAGATGGGCCTCGTCACCGATGAGCAGGTCGCAAGTGCGCTAGGTCGCCAGAAGGAGACCCGCAAGCGGCTCGGCCAGCTTCTCCTGGAAGATGGCATCGTCACCCAACTCGATCTCACCAAGGCGCTCGCTCTGAAGTTCGGCGTGAGCTTCCTCGATCTCACCGCGACCCGATTCGACGGCGCCGCGACCGCCTACATCGACGAGAAGCTCGCCAGGCGCTACGGCGCCGTTCCGGTGCGCTTCCTCGAGGACAACACGCTGCTGGTGGCAATGGTCGACCCACAGAACCTGCCTGCTCAGGAGGACCTTGCGATCATCACTGGCTTCCAGATCCAGCCGGCGATCGCCAGCGAGGAGGACGTCTTCGGGGCGATCGCCAAGATCTACCGCGAGAGGGGAGAGATCGGCACGAGCGGGAGCGACGTGTCCGGCGAGCTCGAAGACGAATCGATCGCCGACATCCGCGACGCCACCGAAGAGGCGCCGATCGTCAAGCTCGTGAACTCCGTCATCGCGCAGTCGGTCGACGACTCAGCGAGCGACATCCACTTCGAGCCGCAGGCCAAGGAACTCATGGTCCGCTTCCGCATCGACGGCGTGCTGCACGAGATCATGTCGATCCCCCGTCGGATGCAGAACGGCGTCATCAGCCGACTCAAGATCATGGCCGAGCTCGACATCGCTGAACGCCGCGTGCCGCAGGACGGTCGCATCGGCCTCATGGTCGGCGGCAGGCCGATCGACATGCGCGTCGCCACGCTGCCGACCGTGTACGGCGAGAAGATCGTCATGCGCCTCCTCGACAAGTCCAACGTGATGCTCGACCTTGAGGACCTCGGTTTCGCCGAGAAGGCGCTCAAGCGCTTCCAGAAGTCGTTCTCGAAGCCGTACGGCGCGATCCTCGTCACCGGCCCTACGGGCTCCGGCAAGTCGACGACCCTCTACGCCGCGCTGAACATCCTGAACAGCCCGGAGAAGAACATCATCACCGTGGAAGACCCGGTCGAGTACCGCCTCACCGGCATCAACCAGGTCCAGGTGAACACGCGCGCGGGGATGACGTTCGCCGCCGCGCTCCGCTCGATCCTTCGTTGCGACCCCGACATCGTGATGGTCGGCGAGATCCGTGACCGCGAGACCGCCCTGATCGCCGTCGAATCGGCGCTCACCGGCCACCTCGTGCTGAGCACGCTGCACACCAACGACGCCCCGGGCGCGCTCTCCCGGCTCACGGAGATGGGCATCGAGCCCTTCCTCACCTCCTCCGCGGTCGACGCCGTGCTGGCGCAGCGCCTCGCCCGCCGTCTCTGCTCGCAGTGCAAGGAGCCGTACACGGCGACGAAGGAGATGCTGCGCAAGAACGACTTCCCGCCCGAGGTTTGTGACCGGGATGACGTTGTCCTGTATCGTGCCAAAGGCTGCTCGAGGTGTAACAATACGGGCTACAAGGGGCGGCTGGGGCTGTACGAGGTGATGATCGTCAGCGAGGCGATCCGCCGGCTCACCGTCGAACGCAAGAGCGCGGACGAGATCGGCCGCGTCGCAGCTGCGGAGGGGATGAAGTCGCTGCGCGAAGACGGCATCGACAAGGTATTGCTGGGCATGACCTCCGTGGAGGAGATCGCCCGCGTGATCATCTGATCTGGTAACCCTGGCGAGGAAGTGAACATGGATCTGGTCGACGTCCTTCTCGAAGTACTGGAGCGAGACGCGAGCGACCTTCACCTCACGGTGGGGTCGCCGCCGATCATCCGCATCAACGGCCAGCTGGAGCGCCTGGACTATCCGCGCCTCTCGGCCAACGACACGCGGGAGCTGATCTACTCGATCCTCTCGCAGGACCAGCGTCAACGACTCGAGAACGAGTGGGAGATCGACTTCTCCTACTCGGTCCCCGGGCGCGCGCGCTTCCGTGTCAACGCCTACTTCCAGCGCAACAGCCTGGGAGCGGCCTTCCGCCTGATCCCCATCAACATCAAGAAGCTCGAGGACCTCGGCCTGCCGCCGTCGCTGCACGACCTGACACGCAAGCCACGTGGCTTCTGCATCGTCACCGGCCCCACCGGCTCGGGCAAGAGCACCACGCTGGCCGCGATGATCGACGAGATCAACGAGACCCGCGACGAGCACATCATGACCATCGAGGATCCCATCGAGTTCCTCCACCGTCACAAGAAGTGCATGGTCAACCAGCGCGAGGTGGGCGCCGACACGAAGAGCTTCAACCGGGCGCTCAAGAGCGTGCTGCGCCAGGACCCGGACATCATCCTCGTCGGCGAGATGCGCGACACCGAGACCATGGCGACGGCCCTGACCGCCGCCGAGACCGGCCACCTCGTGTTCGCCACCCTGCACACCCAGGATGCGCCGCAGACCATCGACCGCATCATCGACGTCTTCCCGCCGCACCAGCAGGAGCAGATCCGCGTGCAGCTCTCGACCACGCTGATGGGAGTCTGCACGCAGCAACTTCTGCCCACGCGCGACGGGAGGGGTCGCTGCGTCGCCTGCGAGCTGCTCATCCCCACGCCGGCGGTCCGGAACCTGATCCGCGAGGGCAAGACGCACCAGATCTACTCGACGATGCAGACCGGCACGGCCTTCGGCATGCAGACCATGGACGCGGCGCTGGCCGACCTCGTGCGCCGCGGCATCATCACGAGAGAGCTGGCCAAGAACCGCTCGAGCACGCCTGCGGAGTTCGAGCGGCTGCTGGGCCAGCCCACCGCGGCGGCCGCTGGTCGCTGAGCGCTGCAGGAATCGACGGCTCAGGCCGATAAAGACAGGGTAGCAACGCCAGTCGTCGACAGGCGCGCCGGTCAGCCGGCCGCCAGAGGGGCGTGGGAGAGGCAATGACGAACTTCGCGTACAAAGCGCTCGACGGGCGCGGCACCCAGGCCGCCGGGGAGATCGAGGGCGAGAGCAAGGCCGCCGTCGCCGCCGCCCTGCGCAGCCGGGGCCTCACCGTGCTCGACCTCAACGAGGTCAAGCAGGGGTGGGGTCAGATCACCATCGGCGGCCGCATCAAGTCCAAGGACCTCACGGTCTTCTCACGCCAGTTCGCGACCATGGTCAACTCCGGTCTTTCGATGCTGCGCTGCCTGTACGTCCTCGAGGAGCAGACGCCCAACAAGAAGCTCGCCGCGGTGATCACCGACATCCGCGCCGACGTGGAGGCCGGCATCAGCCTGTCGGACGCTCTCGAGAAGCACCCCAGGGTCTTCAGCAGGCTCTACGTGAGCATGGTCAGGGCCGGCGAGCTCGGCGGTATCCTGGACGAGGTCCTGAACCGCCTGGCGACGCAGCTCGAGAAGGAGGACAGCATCCGCCGCGCGGTCAAGTCGGCGATGGTCTATCCGGTCCTCATCGGCAGCTTCGCCATCATCGTGCTCCTCGGCATGGTGCTCTTCCTCATCCCGATCTTCGCCGCCATGTACAAGGACCTCGGCGACGCCAAGCTGCCGTTCCTCACGCGCATCATGATGGGCATCTCGGACGCGATGCTCACGTTCCCCTGGAACATCGTGATCCTCGTCGCGATCATCGCCGCCATCTGGGGCCTGCTGCGGCTCAAGCGGACCGACCGCGGCACGCACGTCGTGGGACCGCTTCAAGCTGCACATCCCCATGGGCATCGGCGAGATCATCCGCAAGCTCGCCATCGCCCGGTTCTCGCGCACGCTCGGCACGCTCATCACCTCCGGCGTCCCCATCCTGCAGGCCATCGAGATCACGGGTCAGGCCGCCGGCAACGTCGTGATCGAGGACGCCATGGAGGACGTCCAGCAGAGCGTCAAGGAGGGCCAGTCGATCACCGAGCCTCTGAAGAAGGTCTCGGTCTTCCCGGCGATGGTGACGCAGATGATCTCCGTCGGTGAGGAGACGGGGTCGCTGGACGCCATGCTGGGCAAGATCGCCGACTTCTACGAGGACGAGGTCAACGCGGCGGTCAAGTCGCTCACCTCGATCCTCGAGCCGATCCTGATGCTCTTCGTGGGCGCGCTGGTGGGGACCGTCGTCATCTCGATGTACCTGCCGATCTTCAACATGATGAACATCGTCAAGTAACTCCGGGGGCCAGAGGCGTGGAGAACGAGCAACTCCTCGCCGTCTATGCGGAGACGCGTTCGGCGGCGACGCTCGACGAGATCGTGCGTCGCAACCAGAACCTGCTGCACCACATCCTCAAGCGGTTCGCGTACGCGAGCGAGCCCTACGAGGACCTGCTGCAGGTCGCGAACCTGGGGCTGATCAAGGCGGCGCAGCGATTCGACGGCGGCCGTGGCGTGCGCTTCAGCACCTACGCCACGGCGATCGTCGACGGCGAGCTGCGCCACCACCTGCGCGACTCCCTGCTCATGCGGCAGCCCCGGTGGGTCAAGAAGGTGTACCAGCAGATCCAGGACAAGTCGAACGAACTCATGCACAAGCTCGGACGTCCCCCCGAGGTGGCCGAACTGGCCCAGGCGCTGAACATCAACGAAGACGGCATCCTCGAGGTCATGAACCTGTACTCGCGCATCCAGCTGCACAGCCACGACGAGCCGTTCACGTCGGCCCAGCTGCAGGCCGGGGCGGACCCGCACCTGGTGCACTCGATCCGGCAGACGTCCTTCGCGCTGCCGATCGAGGACAAGATCGCCCTGTACGCCGCCATGGACCGGCTGTCCGCCTTCCAGAAGCGCCTCATCTACCTCCTCTTCTTCAAGGACCTCACGCAGAGCGAGGTGGCGCAGGAAATGGGCCTCACGCAGAAGAAGGTATCGCGCGAATCGATCAAGGCGCTCGGGCGGCTCAAAGAAGTCATGGGGAAGAAGGTCTTCTAGACGTTCGTCTAGACATTTGTTCTAGTCCGGCGCCGATCGAGCCGAGGGGCAACCGAGTGTGTGTCAGAGCGGTAAAGAGTTCTGGCGCAGCTGCCGAAGATAGGTGTCTAGGATCCGACGGAGGAGGCAGATAGGGGCAGAGGCGCACAAGGGCAAACCACCTGCGAGGGTGGGGCGCAAAGCCACAGGACTCACTGAGTCGGCTGGGCTGCCGCCAGTAGAGTCGCACCTCGCAGCCTGTGGCGCCCCGAGAATCGAGCAGCGCAGGCTTTTGCGTCGGAGGCCACGGAATCTGGAGGAGAATGCGCACGCGGCAGAGTAGAATTCGCAGCCACAAGCCAGGCAAGTCAGAAGGTCACAGAGAAGAGAGGAGATGGTAGGCACATGAAGAGGTTCCGCAAGAGCGAGGGCTTCACCCTCATCGAGCTGCTGATCGTGATCATCATCATCGGCATCCTCGCCGCGATCGCGATCCCGATGTTCCTCGGCCAGCGCGACAAGGCCAAGGAGTCGGCCGTCAAGGAAGGCGTCCACAGCATCCAGGTCGGCGTCCAGAGCTACGCCGTCGACAACGACGACGCGTATCCGGCCGACGGCGCACGTGAACGCCGACCGCTCGGCGCACCTACGTCGACAACTGGCCGAAGAACCCGTGGACCGAGTGCGCCGATGGTCGACAACGCCGGCGGCCAGGGCAACTATCACGTACGACGCAACCGGCGACGACACGTTCACGCTCGATCGGGCTCGGCAAGGGCACGCACCGCGTCATCACCGTCCCGTGATCTGAGCAGTCGCCTGACGCAGGCGTCTGACGCCCGGGGCGGCTGCGCAGGCAGCCGCCCCGGGCGTTTCTCGTGGCCGTCGCGCTGGCTGCGGACTGCGCCCGCGTGAGTCGGCCGACGAGGAGACGCAGGGCTGTCCGGCGAATCCGCACTTGGGCACAGTGTGTGTGGAGGCGCAAAGGGCAAACCACTTGCGAGGGTGGGGCGCAAAGCCACGGGACTCCCTGAGTCGGCCGGGCTGCCGCACTGACGACACCTCGAGCCTGTGGTTGCACGATGCGGCCGCGGGCTCTTGTCATGAGGCGCCGCGCCGCAGTGGGGGAGAGGACGATGACGACAGAGCAACGCGAGACGCGAGGGGCTTCACCCTCATCGAGCTGCTGATCGTGATCATCATCATCGGCATCCTCGCCGCGATCGCGATCCCGATGTTCCTCGGCCAGCGCGACAAGGCCAAGGAGTCGGCCGTCAAGGGCGGCGTGCACAACATCGAGCTGGGCATCGCCAGCTACGCCGTCGACCACGGCGACATGTATCCGGCCGACGGCGCGGCGTCGACGACGCTGGTCGACGCCGACGGCGAGCTACGTCGACAACTGGCCGCAGAATCCCGTGGACCGGCGGCGACATGGCGCGACGGCACCGACGAGGGCGACTACGACGTACACGCAGGAGCCGGCCTGACAGCGTTCACGCTCGTCGGGCACGGCAGCGGCGGCGACTCCGGTCATCACGGCTCCGTGAGGCAGGGCGGCGCGTGACGGAGGCGCAGAGCGCGCTGCGCGTCAGCGACCTTCACAAGACCGTCCACGTCGGCTTCCGCCGGCAGAAGGTCGTCATCCTCAAGGGCGTCGACCTCGAGGTCCGCCCGAACGACGTGTTCGGGCTGCTCGGGCCCAACGGCGCCGGCAAGACCACCACCGTCAAGGTGGCGCTGGGGCTCATGCGGCCCACGTCCGGCACGGTGGAGCTGGGCGTCCCGGGCGTCTCGCACGTCGGCTACCTGCCGGAGAACCCGTACTTCTACGACTACCTCTCCGGCCGCGAGTTCCTCGGCTTCTGCGCGCGGCTGTTCGGCCTCGACGCGAGCCGCAGGCGCGAGCGCGTCGAGGCGCTGCTCCGGGACGTCGGCCTCGAGCGACGCCGCCGACACGCACCTGCGCAAGTACTCCAAGGGGATGCTGCAGCGCGTCGGCATCGCCCAGGCGCTCGTCAACGACCCTGAGCTCGTGCTGCTGGACGAGCCCATGACCGGGCTCGACCCGGTGGGCCGGGTCGAGGTCAAGCGCATCATCGAGCGGCTGCACGAGCGCGGCAAGACCGTGCTCTTCAACTCGCACATCCTGAGCGACGTCAGCGAGCTCTGCACGCGCATCGCGATCATGCGCGAGGGGCGCGTGGTCTGGACCGGCGGCGTGGACGAGGCGCTGGCCGAGGCGCCGACGCTGGAGGACTTCTTCATCAAGGTGGTGACGGCGTGAACCAGGTCTGGGCCATCGCCGTCAACACCTTCAGGGAGACGATCCGCGACCGCGTGCTCGCGGTCATCGTCGTGTTCGCGCTGGTCATGATCGCCGGCGGGCTCTGGCTCGGCAGCATCAGCCTCGGCGAGCAGGGCCGCATGATGAAGGACTTCGGGCTCGTCGCCGTCACCTTCTTCGGGCTGATCGTCGCCGTGTTCATCGCCGCGAGCCTCGTGCACAAGGAGGTCGAGAAGCGCACCGTGTTCGTGCTGTTCAGCAAGCCGGTGAGCCGCGCGGCGTTCATCACCGGCAAGTTCATCGGGCTGTGCGGGACCATGGCCGTCGTGCTCGCCGGCATGGGCGTGTTCCTGTTCCTGCTCGTGTGGGTGGTCGCCGGCGACGCGTCCGGCATGCTCCTCGTCGCGGTGCTCATGATCTACGTGCAGTTGCTGGCGATCATGGCCGTGACGATCTTCTTCTCGACGCTCGGGTCGGCCATCCTCGCCAGCGTGCTCGGCATCTGCGTCTTCGTCGCCGGCCAGCTCAGTCACAACGTGCTCGCGCTGACGCGCCTCGGCCACAACGTCGTCACCGAGGCGCTCTCCTGGGTCGTGTACGTCGTCATCCCGAACCTCTCGGCCGTGGACGTCAAGGCGGGAGTCGTCGGCGAGAGCACGCTCTCGTGGAGCGAGATCGGCCTGTGGACCGGCTACCTGCTGGCCTACGTCGTGGTCGTCCTGGCGCTTGCGACGCTGGTGTTCCGCCGCAAGGAGTTCTGACGTGCTGCGGCGGGTCGTCGTCGTCCTCGTGGTCCTGGCTTGCGCGGCCGGCGTGGTCGCCTATCAGGTGACGCGGCCGGCGCGGGCGCCGGCCAACCCGAGGGTCTTCGTCCCGTCGCCGCAGTTCTTCCAGGACTTCTCGCCGAGCTTCCGCACGTCGATCGCCGACGCCTACTACCTGATGATGGTCCAGTACTACGGCGAGCACGTGAACGGCGACGGGCAAGCTCGACTCGCTGCCGGCGATGGCGGAGCTGGTCACGTCGCTCAGCCCGCACTTCACGCGCGCCTACCTGTTCAGCGCGTTCGCCCTGATCGACGCCGGGCGCCCCGACGTCGCCTACGAGCTCCTCAAGAAGGGCTTCAAGGAGAACCCGGACGACTGGCGTTTCCCGGCCTACCTCGGCTTCTTCGCCTACCGGTACGGCTCGGGCGAGGACAAGGACCTGGTGGCGGCGCGCTGGTACCAGAAGGCCGCTGAGATCCCCGGCAGTCCCGACTACCTCCGCGGCTCGCCGCGGCGCTGCTCGCCAAGGGCGGCGAGCAGGAGAAGGCCATCCTGATGTTCGGCCAGGCGTATCTGGCCGGAGACAAGTACGCGCGGCAGAAGGCCGTCGACGGGCCTCGAGTACATCCTGCCCAAGGAGAAGGACGCGCGGATGAAGGCGGTCGCTCCGCTCTACGACACCATGCCGAAGGCCGAGTTCGACGCGCTGATCGCCGAGCTGTTCAAGGGATACCAGTGAGCGGTCGGCGTGCGAGACGGCCGTCGCGCGCGGGCTTCAGCATGATCGAGGTTCTGGTCGTCATGATCATCATCGCCATCCTTGCGGCGATCGCGATCCCCATGTACCTGGGACAGCGCGACCGGGCGAAGGACGCCGCCACGCGCGCCGGCGGCAGGCAGATCGCCACCGCCCTGCTGTCGCGGTGCTGGACTCCGATGCCGATGACCCGTGGCCGGCGGTCGTGCGATCCGGCCACGCTCGCCGCGTATCTCGTCCCGAGCCAGTGGCCGGCCAATCCCTTCGACGACGGCGTGCGGATGCACACGGTCACGGAGCGCTCGCCCGGCGAACTACCTCTACCAGCGCGATGTCGGCGGGCCCGCAGCCGCGGCCGTATCACCTGGTCGTCTTCCTGAAGAAGCAGGCCGACTTCATCGTGCCGTGACGGCCCTGCTGGTGATCATCGCGGCCGTCTACGGCCTGCTCATCGGCAGCTTCCTGAACGCCTGGGCCTGGAGGCTGGCGCACCACGAGAGCATCACGAAGGGCCGCTCTCACTGTCCCGAGTGCGGCCACCAGATCCGCGCCTACGACAACATCCCCGTCCTCAGCTGGCTGCTGCTGCGCGGACGCTGCCGCGACTGCGGCGCGCCGATCAGCTGGCGCTATCCGCTCGGCGAAGCGGTCACGGCCGCGATCTACGTGGGCGTCGTCCTGATGGACGGGCTGAGCTGGGTGCTCGTCCCGCACCTGCTCTTCGTGTCGGCGCTGGTGCTCGTCAGCCAGGTCGATCTCGAGATCCGCATCATCCCCGACGCCGTCATCCTTCCGGTCGCGGCGGTAGGCGTGCCCGCTCATGATCCTGTTCGGCGACGGGCCGTGGTGGGAGTGGCTGGCGGCCGGAGCTGGGCGCGGCCGGCTTCCTCTTCCTCATCAGCGAGGTGTACTACCGCGTCAGGCACGTCGAAGGCATGGGGTTCGGCGACGTGAAGCTGGGGTTGTGCATGGGGATCTACCTTGGCGCCGCCGTGGTCCCGGCGCTCTTCATCGGCTTTCTGAGTGGGGCGATCATCGGCGTCATCATCGTCGCCGCGAGCAGGGGCGGCGGGAAGACGGCGATCCCCTTCGGACCGTTCCTGGCGGCCGGCGCCGTCGTCGCGCTCTTCGCCGGCGCGCCGATCATCGACGCCTACCTCAGTTTGGCCCTCGGGCGCTGAGATCACGCCGTCCGGGCGGCGCTCCACGCCAGCCGCCCGATTAGCCGGCGTGCGGCGTGGATCAACGTCATCCCGCTGACGCCTACGTCATCCTCGCGACCGCCGCCTTGCGGTCGTAGCCTGCAGTTGACTCGCCGGCTTGAATGGGCCGGCCGAACCCCGGGGCGGAGGATGCGGTGAAACGCCAGAGTGGGTACACGCTCTTCGAGCTCGTGACGGTGATGGCCGTAGCCGCCGTCTTCGTGTCGGTCGCCGTACCGAGTGCGGCGCACGTAGGTTCGGCCGTTTCGAGCGCCGAGGGTGCTCGGAGGCTGGCGCTCGTGCTGCGCGCGGCGCAAGCCGAGGCGCAGAGCAGATCATCTTCCGTGCGGGTCGAGGTCGACGGCGCTGGCTCCTACGTGGTGACCGCGGACTCGGAGCGACTCATGAGCGGCCGCCTCGACGCGCGCGTCGTCAGCACCTACCCGGACGGAGCGATCGAGTTCAGCGGCCGGGGCTGGGCCGGCTTGCCCGGCTCCTCGAGTCCGCGCGCCGGGCACTTCAGCGTGGAGGGAGCGACGGCGTCTCGCAACGTGACCATCCAACTCTCGGGGTGCGTGCGATGCGGCTGAATCCGGCCTATGGTCGTCGCTTCGCGCCGCCGGCGGCTTCACGCTTCTGGAGGCCGTGACGGCTGCCGCGGTCGTGCTGATCACGGTGACAGCGGTCACGCTGTGCGTCGTCACCGTCTCGCGCGCCGGAGCGCGGCTCGAACGGCGCATGGACGCGGATCGCGCCGCGTGCCGGGTGGCCGAACGGCTCCGCACACTGCCCTTCTGCGCGCGCTCCTATCCGCAGGCGACGACGACCGGCGGCCGCGCACCCGACCTGGTGGCGGCGGTCTTCCCGCACGCGAATGTCGCGCGGAACACCGTGTCGGCGCGCTACGTGCCCGTC
>CAVQLY010000024.1:0-359941 GCA_963713475.1 uncultured Thermoleophilia bacterium | reverse complement strand
ACTCGCAGCGTGTGACGGCGCCGTACGTGCTGCTGCTGAACCCTGACGCCCGCATCGACCCGCCCTCTCTCGATGCACTCGCCGGAGCGCTTGAAGACGACGCCAACGCGGCCATGGCCGGCCCCGTCTTGATCGGCACGGACGGACGGCTGGAGCTCGGCGCCAGGCGCTTCTCCACCGTGCTGAACCGCCTGCTGTGGCACGTGCCGCTGATCTGGCGGCCGCAGCTCGCCACGCCCGACTACAAGGACGCGGCCCGCCTGGCCGCTTCGCCGGCGTCGCTGCCCGTGGACTACCTCTGGGGCGCGGCGCTGCTCGTGCGCCGAACGTTCCTTGCCGATACCGGCGGGCTGGACGAGCGGTTCTTCCTGTACTCGGAGGACGAGGACCTCGGGCGCCGCGCGCGGGCACTGGGCTTGCGGGTCCTGCTGGTGCCGCGCGCCCGTGCAGTGCATGCAGGGGGTGAGAGCACCCCTAATCGCGCGCTCTCACTGGCGCGCGTCATCTCCGCGAATGCGCTCCTCCTGGAGAAATGGGAGGGCCACAGCGCTGCTCTTGTCTTTCGGCAAGGGATCGGGCCGGTGCTGACCGCGCGGGAGTTCCTGCTCTGGGCGATGGGACGCGACATCGAGGCCGACTCCATCAGGCGCACGCACAGGCTGCTCCGCCCCGGCGCCCGCATATGGCCGGCCGACGACGAAGCGCAAGCGGCAGCCCCAAGGTTCACCCAGGACGGCTCCATGAGCCTGGCGCTCGGCTACATCGGGGGCACGTGCCGCCTTGCTGCTCGCGTGGCGTTCACCGGGGTCATGCGCGCAGGAAGGACCGGCGGGACACTTGGCGCATCGGCGACCTCGGCCCGTCCGCACGGCAGCGATCCGTTTCAGCGGCCGATCCCGACCACGCGACGAGGAGACCGAGACCGATGACTCGCTCGTCTCGGCGATCCCCCGCCCGTGTACAACGCCGCGACGACCGGCCAGGCGTACCTCCGCGCAGCGCTCGAGAGCGTGGCCGCGCAAGACGACGGCGCGATGGAACTCGTGGTGGTGGATGACGGCTCGACGGACGAGACGGCCGAGCTGGTCTCGGACCTCCTGGCGCGTTGGCCTGGGCTTTCGGCGCGGGTCGTGCGAAAGGCAAACGGCGGCCAATCCAGCGCGCGCAACGCCGGGGCACGGGAGAGTCGTGGCTCCTGGCTGGCCTTCCTTGACCAGGACGAAATGTGGACCGAGGACCATCTTCGCACGGTGCGGCCATACCTTGAGGGCGACGTCGATCTCGTGTACACGGATGCGGACACCGTCGACGAGAATGGGACGACGCGTGACGTGCGGACACCATCACTCGCTTGGCCGAGGCGGCGGCCATCCCAAGAAGCGGGCGGAGGACGCGATCTTCCAGAACGTGTTCGTCATGCCGGGCGTCATGACGATCCGGCACGACTTCTTCGACGCCCTCAACGGCTTCGACGAAGACCTTGCCGGCTACGAGGACGACGACCTCTTCGTGCGATCGCTCGCGGCCGGCAGGCTGCGGTACGTCCCGGCATCTACGCTTCTCTGGCGCATCCACCCGACGAGCGCCAGCCACACGCAGCGAATGGTCGAGAGCGGTCTGCGATACTGGCGCAAGCTCATGGACCGCTTCGCGACGGGTGAGGGATCCACGGTGATCGCGCGGCAGCTCACGCTTCGCTTCACACGGATCTTCCTCTCTGACGCGTCTCGTCAACTGCTCGCCGGCGACCCGCTCTACGAGCGGAACCTCGAGGCGGCGGAGACGCTCATGCGGCATCTGGGCGTCGTGGACAGGGCCGCGTTCGCGGCGACGCGATGGGGATGGCGCGGGGACGTCGTTCCCTGCCCGCTGTGCCCGCTCCTGGTATCTGAACGGGCTCAGAGGCTGACGCGGTTTCTACTCCTGCCCAGGTACAGCTTCACTGAAAGCCATCAGCTTCAGCGCATCGGCGGGTACACCTGGTCGATACTGCGCAAGGGCCTGTGGTCACCCTCCAGGACATGCTCTGCTCGATCCCGCGCAGTTGCCGGTTGAAGCGCGCCTCGAGCTCACCGGCGGGATCATCCAGCCCCCCGATCTCGCCTGAGATGGACTGAAAGGTGCGATCGTTCATCTCGTACTCGTCCTCGAGGATCGCTCGCTGTCGCTCGCTTCCGAGCAGCGCATGAAGCTTCTCGAGTCCGATCAGCTGGTGCACGTAGGTGGCGTGGCCGTCCTTTCGCAGGAAGAGAAGGGCCTGCTCAATCTCGGCGCGCGCCAGGTCCACGACCTCACCGCCGCTCAGGAGATCACCGAACCCGTCCAGGAACACCTCCAGCGGCATGTCATCGAAGAAGGTGCGAAAGATGAAGTACATCTCGTTGACGGCGCGGCGGGAATCGTCGGCGGTGACCGCGCTTGCGTTCTCGCCGGGAAGGTGTCGGAACTCGATCAGGTCCTTGTCGCTGACGTGAATATCGTAGCGCTTGACGAGAGGGTACCCACATGTCGAAGTCGGGCAACTGGCGCAGTCGGTTGTCGTAGAGCCCCGCTTGAGTCGTAGCAGGCCCTCCTGATCCAACATCGTGGGATGACACAGGCAGTTCCCTCGGTCGAAGAAGTGCCTCAGCCAGCTCCCGCGCGTTCGATTCTCCTGATCGAAGACGGACCCGTCGGGGACGGTGGCTTTGCGGATCCAGAGCCCGTCCCTGTCGATGAAGCGGGCGCGCCCAAAGCTCGCTCCGACTGCGGGATTGTCCTGAAGGACCTGCATTTGGTGGGCGAGCTTGTCCTCGCCGATCCACTGGTCGTCGGAGTTCATGAGCGCGACGAACTCGCCGCGCGAGGCACGGATGAGCTCGTTGGTGACCACGCCGGCGCCGCGGTTCACGGCATGAGGCATGAAGTGAAGCCGTTCTGCATGTACTCCACCATCTCCTTTGTGCCGTCGGTCGAGCCGTCGTCGGCGACGAGGAACTCGAACTCGACGCCGCGCTGGCGGAGGACGCTCTCAGCGGCCTGACGCACGAAGCCCGCGTGGTTGTACGTGGCCATGACCACCGAGACTTGAGGTTGCGTCATCGGAACTGATCCAGGTGGCAAACATGATGACCACCACGCGCTTGACGGCGCGGGGCAGCAGCACACGCGCCAGCGCCACGACTTCAGGTGGCAGATGATTGGTGAGGCGCGCAAAGGCAAGTGCTCGGGGGTCCCTTGAAGATCGCGGTCCGGTATGCGAGGCCGTCGCCAGTCGAGCGTCCAGGATCGCGCTCCTCAGTCGGTCGGCGAGCGCCGCGAACTCCTCGGCGAACCAGGTTGTTGGTGAGCGCGTCGTACGACGGAATCAGGTCCAGCTGTGCCCGATACTGCTCGAGGCAGGGAGTCCTCGTCCAGATCCCCCCTTCGTGCAGCCGATAGACAGACATAGGCTCCTCGAGGAAGCCGATCAGGCTGCGCCGGCCCACACAGATGTTGACGATCCAGTCATAGGACGTCGTCTCGAAGAGGCCGGCGGGCAGCGCTTCCAGAGCGGAACGGCGATACATGCAGGTGGAGAAGTTGGACGCCAGGTTGTCTGCTATCTGGTCCCTGGCGCTCAGGTACCTGTATCCCTGCCCGACCGGCGTCCTGGGCGCGAATTCGGCTCTCGCCTCGCGATAGATGAAGTAGTTCACCGCGCACATATCACATTCCCAGTGGGACTGGAGGAAGTCCACCTGGCGCTGCAGCTTCGAGGGGCTTGTCCAGTAGTCGTCGCCCTCCAGAACGGCAACGTAGTCGCCCGCACACGCGGCGAATCCGCGTTGATAGTTCCTCGTGATTCCTCTGTTCGAGGAGCGGTCGAGATACGTGAAGTGGAATCTGGAGTCCCGCCCGTCCCATTCTGAGATGATCTCGACCGTGCCGTCTGTGGAACCGTCGTCCGCGACGACCAGCTGGATAGGTCCGTCGATCATCTGCCCAAAGAGCGACTGGAGGGCATCGCCGACATACTGTTCTTGGTTGTACGTCACAAGGAGGACGGACAGCCGGAACTCGTGGCCCTCCGCAGTCATGTCTTCGGGTGCTGTCCGGGTGGGATACTCTGCGCTGCGGCCTTCAGTCGACGTCGCCAACCACTGCGACTCCGGCTCGTCTCCACCGCACCTGAGTCAGAAATGCGGCCCGACGCCTCAACGATCAACTCACCGTGAAATGGCCGCGCCTCTAGTCCAGCCAACTCCGCTCTTGCGCTTTCGCGCCATGCCACGTACCGCACGTCGGCGAAGCCGGCCTCTGCAGGTATGCCGGAGAGCTCGTCGCGGTCGTACAGGAACTGGTGGCCCCACGATCGCATGCCCTCGTTCATCATCCGACAGAGGGTGGCCGGCATCCACAGGCCCTCCCATTCGTCGAGAGCCCCCGAAAGGTAACGTTCCGTCAGGAACTTGAGATCCGGCGTTGACAGGCGCAAGACCCCGTCTGGACGCAGCACACGCCGGCACTCCCGGAGAAACGACAGGGCTTCCTCCCTGGTCAGGTGCTCGATGAAGTGCTCGTTCATGATGAACGCCACGGACGAATCCTCGAAGGACAGTGGCTCCCGGAGATCCATGTGCATGTCCGCCTCAGGAGCATCGAGATCCACGTTCACCCATCCATCCAGTCTGACGGAGCCGGATCCAAGGTGCAGGTTCATCTTTCCCCCTCGCTCAGGGCCACGACGAGCTTCGAAGAGTGCTCCTTAGGCCGGGACAGGTGTACGTGATCCAAGCCGTGATGATTGCGTGCGGACGTGAAGCGTATACTACTGCCCAGTCCACCACTTGGCGACGGCGCGACCAGGCGTATCGCACGTGGCGGAGGCAATCGGCGCCAGCCTGCGGAGCGTGAAGATCGACGTGACCTCGTACCACACATCGGCGGAGTTACTGCGCTTGGGATTGGCGTCATGCGGCCATGACGTCCTGATCAGCCGCAAGGCGTCCTGTACGGCCCCGAGTGGCTCACCTCGGCGACCACGTGCGCGTCGACGACTTCGCCGTGGTCTCGCTGCGGCCCGAGGCCGAGCGTGCGGACCGGGGACCACGTCCACTCGCCTGCAGCACGCCGCACTGTACGGCGGAGGCGGCATCGTCGTCGAGGACTTCGTCACCGTGTCGGGGCGCTCGTCCATTACTCGGTGTCGGACGACTACGGCGGGGACGTCTGACCAATCCCGACCGTCCCTGGAGTTCAACCGCGTGACGCCGCAGCCCCGTCACCCTCCGGCGCCACGTCGTCCTGGGCGCCGGGTAGCATGGTGCTGCCGGGGTCACCGTCGGGGAGGGCAGCGCGACAGGCGCCATGACGCTGGTGGACGAGTGACCTCGAGCGCTTGGGGCATCTACGTGGGCGTTCCCGCCCCGACTTCTGCGTCCGCGTTCGCGCGCGGCCTCCTGGCAGCTCGAGGCGGCGTGCGAGCTCCGGAAGCGGATGAAGCCGGGAGCATGACGCAACCATCCGATCGGCGCGAGCATAGCGGAGGGGCATGAGCATCACCACACCTGGCCGTCCACGGCGGCGTCCCCGAGTTCCATCGGCCGCTCCACGTGGGGCGGCCCGACACCGGCGACCCGGGCAGGTATTCCTGGAGCGGCGTCGAGGACCAGGTGCTGGAGTCGTCCTGGCTCACCAACGACGGCCCCTTCGTCCGCGAGTTCGAGGAGCGCATCGCCGACCTCACCGGGTACCCGTCACTGCGTCGCCATGTCCAACGGCACCATCGCCCTCGAGATAGCACGCCGCGCTCTCGGTCTGGTCGAGGAGGTCATCGTTCCCTCGTTCACCTTCATCGGCTACTGCCCACGCGCTCCTCTGGCAGGGCATACGGCCGGTGTTCTGCGACATCGACCCGGTCACGCCACCACGTGGACCCGCCCCGTCGAGGCGGCCATCACGCGACCGCACGAGCGGCATCCCTGGCGGTACACCTGTGGGGTCAGCTCTGCGACGTCGGAGGCGCTCGAGGCCATCGCGGCGCGCCACGGCATCGCCTGTACTCGACGCCTGCCACGCGCTCGGCGTGGAGCGAGCGGGGGCGCAAGGTGGGTGGGTCAGGGCCTGTGAGGTGTTCAGCTTCCACGCCACCAAGTTCCTGAACACGCTGGAGGGTGGGGCGGTCTGCACCGACGACCACCAGCTCGCCGAGAAGATGCGCTTCATGCGCAACTTCGGGTTCTCGGGCGAAGACTGCGTCACGCACCTCGGCACCAACGGCAAGATGAACGAGATCAGCGCGGCCATGGGGCTCACGCTGCTGGAGGAGATGGACCACGTCGTTGCGCTGAACGAGGCGACTACCGGGCATACGCCAGGGAGATGCCGAGACGATGCCCGGTCTCAACTCATCGAGTACCCCGAGGATGGGGGCTCAACTACCAGTACGCCGTCGTCAGGTGGACGCGACCGAGACCGGGGATGGACCGCGACGAGGTCATCGCGGTCCTGCGCGCCGAGAACATCCTGGCGCGGCGCTACTTCCAGCCGGGCTGCCACCGCATGAAGCCCTACTCGGCCATGCACGAGTACGCCAGTGTCGGTCTTCCGGTCACGGACGCCATCTGCGCGCGCGTCGTGGTGTTCCCGACCGGCCCTAAGTTCACGGAGGACGGGGCGCGACATATCGCCGCTATCCGCGCGACACCTACGAATGGCCGCGCCTCGCGTGCCTGAGCGCGGCATCGGGTCGTCTAGAACCGGCGCGGCGGCCGCCAGTCGCGGCAGATTTGCGCGGTGACGCAGCCCGACTGGACGCGGCCACCTTGTCCAGGCGCGCGAGCCAACGCAAAGGCCGCATCAGACGCTCGTCCGACCTGGAGTTCGCGCAGCAGACCGCCTCGTCCCGCGCGGCGGGCGTGTGCCGGCTGCCTCCGCAGTCCTCCTCCAGAGCTTCGGCTCTCTGCAGCTCCCGTCGACCTCCAGCCGCCGACGCGCACGGCGCCCTGAAGACTCGGCCAGTCTGGCCTCGAACCGCCGGCGCAGCTCCTCTCGCTCAGCGCTGGTCTCGTCCTTGAGTTCCTTCAGCTCTCTCGACGCTCATCAAGCCTGTCTCGCCGACCAGCCGCGCGGTCTCGGCCGACCCCTTCGTGCAGATCCAGCACCTCGTCCCGCCTCCGCGCCACTCGTCGAAGCTCCAGCGCGCCGTACTGCTCGACGATGTCGCCGTACTCAGCGAGGAATGCCGTGTTGCGCGGATCCAGGCGCGCGGACGAGGCAGCAGCCCCGAAGGCGGCGACGTCGATGGTCGTGAGATCGAGGTCGGGCCGTCGATCGAGCAGGCAGAGGACAAGCTTCCACACTCGCCGGTCCAGTGATCCGTTGTGCGTTCCGGCGACGCGGGACCGCGTCCATCGGCAGGCAATCATGCAGGAGCGATGAGCGACTCGGGGCTCGACAACGCCTCCGCGTTCAGGAAGTCGCCGCAGAGCGGACTCGAAGAGATGCAGTGCCATCGATGAAGACGAGGTCAAGCGGCTGCCCGCCGAACAGCTCCCGAGGGCGTGCCCGGCAAAGAACTCATCGCTCGTCGTCGCTTCGATGTGCCAGCGATGTGCGTCAAGAGGCGGGACCGAGGCTCTGGATCCACCCCTACCGCACAGCGTGCGTTCGGGACGCGATTCGCAGGGCGTCACCGCGATGATCCCGATCTCGAGATAGGTGCGCGGCTGCCTCGAGCGGTGGAGGTCTGTCAAGCTCGAGGTAGTCGAGCATTATTCTCCAGTGTTGCGGACGGTCAGCCGCTGGCTCGAGTCGGTCAGTCCTGCCGACACTCTACATGTGCCGACGCCATCCTGCGCCCTTCATGAAGGACCGGCGTGGGCTATACTGCCGCTTGGCCCTACTCCCCTACCCGTGATTGAACCTGAACGCACTCGTCGCACGGCTGCGGCTCGCTACAGATACCCCGGCATCCTGCTGCGGGCGATGGTGGTCACCGACTTCAAACTCCGCTACCAGGCCTCGCTGCTCGGCTACCTGTGGACTCTGCTCAAGCCGCTGGCCATCTTCACCATCCTCTACATGGTGTTCGTCCAGCTCCTCAAGTTCGGCGTCGCGACCCCGTACCCAGGCCATCTACCTGCTGTTCGGCATCGTGATCTGGGGATTCTTCGCAGGAGGCCACGGTCGGGCTCGGGTCGCTCGTTCAGCGCGCGGATCTGCTGCGCAAGATCAGCTTCCCGCGCTACGTGGTCGTGCTCTCCGTCTGTGTTTCCGCGCTCATCACGCTTCGGCCTCAGCATGATCGTCATCGTCCTGTTCATGACGTTGCGCGGGTGCCCGTGCGCTGGACGTGCTGTGGCTGCCAGCGCTGTTCGTCGAACTCCTCGGCGCTCTCCCTCTCGCTGGCGTTCTTCCTGAGCGCGCTGTTCCTGCGCTTTCGCGACCTGAGCTACATCTGGGAGGTGGTGCTGCAGGCCGCGTTCTACGCCACGCCGATCATCTACCCGCTGAGCCTCGTCCCGCTACGTCTGGGCGCAGACTTCTGCTGCTCAACCCCATGGCTCAGATCATCCAGGACGCACGCTACTGCCTGGTCACCGACCAGACGGTGACCATGACCCAGGTGTTCGGCACCCCGTGGGCCCGCCTGATCCCCGTGGGCATCGTCTGGTGCTGGGCGTAACGTCGGTCCTGTTCTTCCGCAGCCGCTCGCGGTTCTTCGCCGAGGAGGTCTGATGGCGGGGCCGGCGGCATCATCGAGGTCCGCGGCGTCTGAGCAAGGACTTCCTGCTGCCGCACCTGCGGCAGCACACGCTCAAGTGCCGCTTGTCAACGTGTCGCCGCCAGCGGTCCTGGAGGTGCAGCACGCGCTGCGCGACGTGATTTCGACGTCGGCCCGGGGAGTTCTTCGGGATCGTCGGGCGCAACGGCTCCGGCAAGAGCACGCTCCTCAAGATCCTGGCCGGCATCTACACGCCGACCGCGGCGAGTCTCGCTCACGGTCGCCTGTCGCCGTTCATCGAGCTCGGGGTCGGTTCAACCCCGAGCTCACCGGGCGCGAGAACGTCTACCTGAACGGGGCCATGATGGGGTTCTCGCCGAAGCGAGGTCGACGAGCGCTACGACGAGATCATCGCCTTCGCGGAGCTCGAGGACTCCATCGACCAGAAGCTCAAGAACTACTCCTCGGGCATGCAGGTCCGTATCGCCTTCTCTGCCACGAGGCACGCGGAGACGTGCTGCTGATCGACGAGGTGCTCGCCGTCGGCGACGCTGCGTTCCAGCGGAAGTGCTTCGAGTACTTCCGCGCGCTCAAAGAAGGCAGACACGGTCGTCTTCGTCACCCACGACATGGCAGCGTGCGCGAGTTCTGCGACCGCGCGATCCTCATCGAAGACAGCCGAATCCTCCATCGAGGGGAGCGCAGAAGACATCGCAGAGCAATACACGAAGCTCTTCGCCCCGACCCCGTCGATAGTCCGTTCAGAGCTCGAGGCTGATCCCGAACGCCGGTGGGGCGAGGGGGATGTCCACCCACAACGTCAACGTGCCGGAATACCTGACAGACGAGGCCGAGTTGGTCGTGATCTGAGGCAGTCGCGGAACGGGACGTCCAGGGAGGCCGTCTTCGGCTTCCTCATTAGTAATTCCAGTGGGACTCCGATCCTCGGCACGAACTCACTCGTGAAGAAGCAGAGATGCGGCAGCCTTGTGAAGGGCGAACGCGTGCGGGTGCAGTGGTCAGTGGCGAACGTATTCAGCGATGGGCTTCACTCCATCGACCTGTCCATCCATGACAGCCAAGGCTTCGCTATGTACGACTACTGGAAGCAGGCTGACCCTTCATTTCATCAAGGACGTGAAGACGCCCTATCTGGTGACCCCCAGCACGTCATTCAACCTGGTCCGGACCGCCGCGACCCGCTGACCAGGCATCCCTCGCGGCGTGACCGTCTCTGGTCGGCGCGGTGTCGTGCATAGCTGTCCGATCCCCGTAGCTCTTGGAGCAGCTGTCAGGTCGTGGAGATGCGCATTCAAATCGACAGTATGATTGCTCAATGAGACGAACCAGGGCGACTGCGCCGCCGTCCTGGTCGTCGCCCCGGAGCTCCCCCGATCCGCCGTTCACCGGGGCGCACACGCGCCCGCTCTCGGTCATCCGCGCGCTCGCCCGCCGCTTCGACGTCGTCGTGACGGGGGCGGCGCCCGCCGATGCGGTCTGTGCCCGATGAAGCGGCGCCAGGGTGAGGTGCCTCGACGAGCCCCTACGCTCGGTCGGCCGTCGGCTCGGCGGTCGCTCGGGCACGGCAGTTGGTCACTCCCGTGCCACTCCTGAGCCGGAGTCACTCCGAGACGATGGGGCGGTTGGTGCGGGACGCAGCGGACGAGCTGTCCCCCGATGTCATGCACCTCGTGAGTATGTACTGCTGGTATCGCGACGAGCGGGTACCGGCTGTCATCGACCTGCTGGACGTGGTCAGCGGGTTGTGCGACGCGGCGGCGGCGGCCCGTCCGGTGCGCTACGGGCTCGCGCATATCCAGCGGATGACGAGCGAACGCGCGGAGCGGCGGGAGCTCGCGCGCATGGCCCGGTCATCGCCATCAACCGTGAGGATGCGGCGCGCGTGCGACGGCTCGGCATCGAGCCCACCGTGGTGCCCCTGGCCGTTTCGTGCCGTCCGCGGAGGCGATGCGGTGACCGGGCGGACCGGGGCAGCGAGCGAGGTGGAGGGCGCGGCAGCGACGCGTCCTCGTCGGCAACTCCCTGCACCATCCCAATCGTGCCGCCGCGGCCTTCATCAGCGAAGCGCTCGCGCCGCGACTCAGGGCCGGAGGCACGCCGTTCACCTTGACCATCGCGGGACGCGCCGCGCGCCGCGCGCGCGTCGGCTCGCCCGAGCCGCGGTTGTCGAGTATATCGAGGACGTGCCCGACCTCACCCCCCTGTATTGTGCGGCCGACATCGTCCTCGTGCCCGTCGCCTTGGCGGCGGGACGAAGAACAAGACGCTGGAGGCGATGGCATGGGCAAGCCGGTGATCGGCACGCCACAGGCCTTCAGCGGCGTCGAGGCGAGCAACGGTGAAGCGTTCGTCTCGACGCCTCTCGACGCAGCAGTCATGGCCGCCCAGGTCGCCCGCCTGGCGGCCGATCCGGCGCGGCGGGCGAGGCTGGGTGCGGCAGGTCGGGACTACGTCCTCCACAACCACACGCAGGAGATCGTGGACGAACGCATCCAGGAACTCTACCGGCGCGTCCTGGATCGCCCCGCTGGAGCATTGTCCGATACCCTCGGGAATCCACGGGGGCTGAAACGGACTACGAACGACTCCATCGAATGCTGGCGAGCCGCAAGGACGGCTGCGACCCGGAGGCCCTGCGCGAGTGGCGCGGCCCGGAGCTGGCGAGTCTGGGCTGGATGCTTGGCCGGCGGATCGCGCGCGGCTTGGTGCTGCGAGCCCGCATGGGCCGGGCGAAGGGCCCCGTGTTCTGCGAGCGCAACGTCCGGGTGCTTCACGCCCGTCACGTGTCTCGGGCCGCGACCTGAACCTGGAGGAGGCTGCCAGATCATGGGGCTCTCCTGGCGCGGGATCGTGTTCGGCGACCGGTGCACCGGGGGCGGCAGCGATGATCAGTCCAACCAACATCTTCGGGGGAGAGCTAGGAGAAGGGCTCAGGGTCGGCGACAACTCCAATATCGGCCACTTCGCCTTTGTCGGGTGTTCCGGCTACATCGAGATCGGCGCTCGCGTCCTGATGGGACCTCGCGTCACCCTCCTGGGAGAGAACCACGACTTCGACGACGAGAGCGCCGATCAAGCGGAGGGCGTCACCCGGATGGGCATCGTCATCCACGACGACTGCTGGCTCGGCGCCGGCAGTGTCGTCCTCGCCGGCGATCCGTCGGGAGCGGGTCGGCGCCGCCGCAGGGTCTGTGGTGACGCGCGACGTGCCGGCGATGACCGTGGTGGCCGGCATTCCTGCCCAAGTCGTGCGGGAGCGGACTCCCGCGTTGTGAGGATCCTCGTCGTCAACAACTTCGTGCGCCACGGGAGCGGCATCGACGCCTCCGTGGACCTCGAGGTGCGGGCCTTGACGGCTCGGACACGATGTCTCCGTCTTCCAGCGCGACAACCGCGACTTCGAACGGGCGGCCCCGGCCAGGCGGGCCGCGATGCTCGCCTCCTCTGTGTATTCCATTGCCGCGTACCGCGAGATGGACCGGATGCTGGCCCGCGAGCGTGTCGACGTCGTGCATCTCCACAACCTGGTCCCCTTCGTCACCGGCGCTGCGTACGACGCGTGCCGCAGCCACGGCGTCCCGACGGTGCAGCACCTGCGCAACTACCGCGCCTTCTGCCTGTCCTCCTATGCCTTCCGGGACGGGAGGCCGTGCGATGACTGTGTGCGGACCGCCTCCTGGCCTGCGCGGCTCATCGCTGTTACCGCGGCTCCTCGGTCGCAAGCGCAGGTCTGGTCGTAGCGCGGCTGGAGAGATGCCGCACGCGGGCGAAAGCGCGGCTCCGCGGCCGATCTGTACATCGCAAACAGCAGGCATACCGCTGACGTGATATGCGTACGGGCTGCCGCGGGAGCGCATCGAGGTACTTCACAACCCTGCGGACGATCTCGCGGCGCTCCTCACCGCCGCCGAGTCGCAGGATCGGCCCGGTGAGCGCGGCGGAAGGCCGAAGCTCACCTTCGTCGGACGCTATCCGCGCCAAAGGACCTCGATCGCCCGATCTCGCCGCGGCGCCCCCGACTTCGACGTGCACCTCATCGGCACAGGCGCCGAGGAGTCCGCGCTCAGATTCTCTCTCCCTCTCTCTGTTTTGTTCTCTCTCTCTCTCTCTCTCTCTCTCTCTCTCTCTCTTTCGGCCCGCCGCTGCCGGCTCGCGAACGTCACGTTTCGCGGGCTGCTGCGCGGGCACGACAAGGCGGCCGCCTGGGCAGACAGCTTCCTCACCGTGGTGCCCTCGCTCTGGGACGAGCCGTTCGGGCTCGTGGTGCCGGAGAGCTACTCGCTCGGCGTGCCGGTGCTGGCCACGGACGGCGGCGGACTGGCCGAGACCGTGGCCGCCGGCGAGACGGGGCTGCGCCTCGACCCCGGCGACATCGCGGGGAGCGACCTTGAGGTCCGCGACCTTTGGGCACGAGGCGCGGTACCGAGGTATGCGCGCCGCCGCGCGAGCGGCCTACGAGGCGCGCTTCACGGAGACCGTCTTCGCGCCCCGGCTGGAGGACCTGCTGCGGCGAGCAGCCGGGGTGCCCTCGTGAGGCTCGCGCTCGTGGCCACCCGGGGCGTGCCGGCCGCCTACAGCGGCTTCGAGACGGCGGTGGAGACTCGGCCGGCGCCTCGCCAGCGCGGTCACGACGTCACCGTCTACTGCCGGCCGCACATGGTCGAGGGTCGCTGCACCCGCTACGAGGGTATGCGCCTGGTGCACCTGCCCACCGTGCGCAGCAAGCACCTCGAGACGATCGTCCACACCTTCGTCTCCACGGTCCACATGGCGCTCTCGTCCGACCCGACGCGGCCTTTACTTCATCGCCGGCAACAGCCCGTTCGCTGCTGTCTCGCCTGCTCGGCGTCCCCAGCATCCTGAACGTGGACGGCCTGGACTCGCGGCGCGCCAAGTGGTCGAAGCCCGGCCAAGTACTACCTGCGCTGGGCCGAACGGAACGCGCCACGCTTCGCCACGCGCGTGATCACCGACTCACGGGTACTGCAGCGGGTGTACCTCGAGAGCATTGCGCCGAGACGACGTTCATCCCCTACGGCGCCGAGATCCCTGACCCCAGCGCGGTGAGACTCATCTCGAGCGTCTCGGCTTGAGCTCGCGCGGCTACGTGCTCTTCGTCGGCCGGCTGGTGCCCGAGAACAACGCCCACGTCCTCCTCGACGCGTTCGAGGTTCTCGCTACCGATCTGAAGCTGGTCATCGTGGGCGACGCGCCGTACGCAGATGATATCAGAAGTCACTGAAGGTCTGTCACAGAGACCCGCGCGTCCTTCTTCGACCGGCTACGTCTTCGGCGACGGCTATCACCAGCTCGCCAGGAATGCCGCCGTCTTCGTGGTCGCCACCGAAGTCGGCGGCAGCCATCCGGTGCTCATCGAGGCCCTGGCCGCGGGCAACTGCGTGGTCGTCAACGACCACGGGCGAAACCTCGAGGTCGTTGGCGACGCCGCTGTCTGGTACCGCGGCGAGGGCGGCGCCGACGCGCTGCGGGTGGTGCTGCGAGAGTTGCTCGCGGACCCGGACAGGATGGTCACGCTGCGGGCAGCCGCAGCGGCGAGGGCCCGAGCCTTGTTCTCGTGGGAGGCCGTGACCGACGCCTACGAGCGCCTCGCCGGGAGCGTAGCGCGCCCGCGTTAAAGCGCCGGACGGGGCACCTGAAGCATCCTGCGCGAACGATCCACGGCGGAATCGATCGACTCACCGCAACACGGCGATCGGCCCAGACCCTAAAGCATGCCGAGCATGTTCCTGGTGCCCGGTCCATGGGGTTCAGTTCCAGGGCCTTCAGATACCAGAGGCGAGCCGCGGCCTTGTCGTCGAAGCCTTTGAGCTGCAGATTGCCCATCCGGTAGTACGGCTCGTAGTTGTCCGGCTGCAGCCTCATGGCCCGCTCCAGCGTGGCGGCCGCGGCCTCCAGATCGCCCCTCTGTGCGTGTACGGCGGCCAGCGTGAGCAACGGGTCGACGGCGAGGGGATCGAGAGCAGCCGCGCGCGCTGGCCAGCCTCCGCTGAGCCACCTGCCCCCGGCTCAGCCGGTCTGAGCCCTGGCCGTCGCGCCCTCGGCGAAGGTACCGGCGACGCCGAGCACAGACGCCGAAGAGGATCACACCGGTGGCGAGCAGACGAACGCCGAGGGACGGGGTTGCTGCACGCGTCGCCGGGCTCCGGCTTCAGGCCGGAGCCGGCGGCCCTGCGTCCAGCCCGTTCCGACGCCCGCCCCCGTTGCGCCGCAGCGCTCCGATCCCTGACGTAGGACGCGCTGACACCGGCCACAGAAGGAACGCGATCGTGATGGCCGCCATGTCCCAGCCCCAGTCCACAGAGATGTGGACGATGAACGCGATGATCGCCGCCTGGCAGGCGGCGAGCAGCGCCGGTGAGGGTCGCGGCGGTCCCGAAACAGACGGCCGAAGGCCGCTGCCACGAGACCGCCGATGGCGAGCGCGAAGAGGACGAAGCCGACCACTCCCAGCTCGGTCAGCACGTCGAGCCACTGGCTGTGGCTATGCTTCGCGACCAGGGTGTTCTCCCGATAGAGGACGTTGGTGAAGGGAAGGTGCCCGCGCCGGTGCCCGCGACGGGGTGATGCCTGAAGCCGCGCAGAGCCGCACGGTACCAGCCGATGCGGCCGCTGCTGCCCAGCGAGGCGCTGGCGCGTCAGTATTGGCGGGGCCCGACGGTGAGAGCGCGGCGTGGTACTGGGCCGAGACCCACTCCCCGCCGCCGTGCTGAAGGATGAAGCACGGTTTCGAGGGCGAGCGGTGCGATCACGAGCACGGCGACCACGGTCGTGCCGACGAGGCGAGCCTGCCGCGCCGGCCGCGTCCACCGGCGCTCTGCCACGGCGACAAGGACCTGCGCCGCAAAGGCCACGGCCAGCGCGAAGACCAGCCAGATCGCGAGCGCGTGCGCCTGCGACGAACGCAGGTCGCTATCCACGGTGGCTACGAACAGCGTACCCAGGTCGCGCAGGCCGGGAGGACTCCGCCGGCCAGTGCCGCGGCGACGGCCAGCGACGCGAACGCCGACAGGCGGCGGGTCGTGAAGACGAAGAACACGAGCAGCGCGGCGGCGAGAGCGACGTACCCACCGCGCGAGAAGGTGAAGAAGAAGGAGAGGACCGGAGCAACGACGAGCCCGCTGCGGCCCCCAGCCCGCGGACCCGGTGGAGTCGCCTTGCTCGAGGCCGATCACGAGGAAGACCGGGATCGCCATCACGATCAGGCCGGCGAGCACGTTCCAGTAGCCCACCGGCGCCCGGAGGCGGGCGAAGAGATGGGCGTGAGTGACGAGGTCGGGGGCGACCTTGCCCAGCAAGGCATACGCGGCGACGACCAACACCACGACGCCGAACCCGTGGGCCGCGAGGCGAAGCTGGAGCGGTCCACCGGGCAGCAGACCGATCGCAATCATGACGAGCAGGTAGACCAGGGCGAGGTCGAACGAGATCCAGGATAGGTCGGGACCCGCAGACCAGAAGATGGACAAGCCGGTCCACGCCACGGAGGCCGCGAAGGCGACCACAGCCACGAGGTATGGGCGGGATGGACGCACGAGGCCTTGGGCGCGCCACACTGCGACGACGGCGATGGCCGCCAGCGCGAACACGACCGGCGCCGTCAGCCGGAGGATGTACCCGCCTGACAGGAAGCTCAACGCCGCCGCAGCCCCCAGCAGGGCCAGAATGCAGAGCGCGGCAAACGAGCGCGCGCCGCCGTGCCGGCGCGCCCTCGCGGCGGGTGACCGCGCCGACGGTCTGCCCGAGGTCGTCCCGCCCGAGCGAGGGAAGCTCTGGGTGCAGCGCGTGACTCCTTGATCGCGGTTCCCCGACACGGTCGGCCGAGCGGCCGGGCACGAGTATACTGGACTCGTGCCGAGCGTAGGTGAGCGGGAGGGGACGCTGGTGCGCGGTACGGGCTTGAGGAGTGCGGCAGCGCGATGGCATCACCGAGCAGCGACGGAGTCACGAGGAGGCGGCAGCATGAGGAGCGCGGCGAGGGGATGGCGTGCTCATCCCTCTGCTCGTCGCCACTGGTCTGGTCGCGTCCTCAGCCTCCGCCGGCGACGATCCGCACCCTGCTCGACGACGCGTCGGACGGCGTCGTCGACGGCATGTACAGCGCGGCCGCGGTCCGCGCGGCGCTGGTCGTGGTGCGCGGTGACCCCGCGTACATGCAGTACAGCGACATCGAGGGGGTGCTGGTGGACTACCTGGCCTCCATCACCCGGACTCCCCGGCCCAGTCCGACTCCCAGTCGCACCCCCGCGCCGACCCCGACGCCCGCGAAGGTGACGCCCGCCAGAAAGCGACGCCTGATCACAACGAAACGCCGAGCCGACGACGAGAAGCAGGAGAGGTCCAGCGACGCGAAGGGCGACGGGACACCGGGAGCAGTCCCGCCCCCGCGACCACCCGTCCCTTACCCGGCGTGACCGGCTGGAGCAGGCGAAGGCAAGGCTGGCGGCCGTGCCCTGGTTCTTCGCCGTCGGCGCGGCCGCGCTCATCGGTGGCATCGTGCTGGTGCGCCGCAGACGCCCCGGCTGACGCAAGCCGGGCGAGCGCCTCGTTCACACCACGCCGCGCGCGGCGAGCGACGTGCTCGTGAAGACGATGGCCAGGTAGAGCATCAGGGCGAACGACAGCGAGGCCAGGATCCAGAAGAGTTCGTCCTCTTCTCCAGCACGACGCCCAGCCCCATGAACAGCGGGAAGACGACGAGCACGAAGCGGTGGTAGGAGTAGAGCGGCACGAGCCTCGAGGGCGCCAGGAGCGGCACCAGAAGGGCCAGCACGCAGTCAATGCCGTAGGGGACCGGAAGCCGTCGAAACACCGGGACCAGGCAGAACGCGGCGAACAACAGCGCGGCGAACGGGAGTATCGTTCGAGCGAAGAGGACCTCGAGCCGCTCTCCGGGCAGCAGACCTGAGGGGAGCAGCGACAGGTCACCGACGATGGCGCCGTCCCCCTCGCCGCGCCACGCGCGCCTCTCCAGACGTCGACCCACGGCCAGGTCGTGGTGCGGTGCCAGTACGTCCGCTGCACCTCGATGAAACCGTCGGGTCCCCGAGCCTGGCCCAGAGGATGGCCATGTAGGCGATCGGACCGCCCGGCACGAGCAGCAGCCACGCGACCCGGGCATCCCCGGGCCGCGAGAAGGAAGGGCGACGCGATCCCCAGCCCTGCGGTCCGCGAAGATGAGCAGCAGCGGCACGATGAGCACGATGCCGCTGCTCGTGTCACGTGGCCAGGAACCCTGCGACGCAGGCCGCCACCCAGTACCGCCGCCGCGCGAAGAAGAAGGCGGCGACACTGAGCAGCAGGAACAGCGACTCACTGTAGACCGCGCTGAAGACGAACGCCGTGGGAAACACGGAGATCAGCACGACGGACCGGCTCGCGGCGACCGACTCGCCTCTTCGCCGTAAGACGGAAGAGCAGCGCCATGGCGCCCGCGTAGGACGCAGCGACGAGACGGCCAGCCCGGCCAGCCGTTTGCCGAGCGTGACGATGCACGCGACCCTCACCAACAGGGGGTAGAGAGGGAAGAACGCAGGACGTCCCGGATTGCCCCCGTAGCCCTCGCGAGCGATGTGGACGAACCACCCCGCGTCCTTGCGCATCCAGGGGACCTGCAGCAGTCGCCTCAACATCCCCCCGGCGTGGTCCCCGTATCGATACGCGACGTAGGCGCCGGCGATGACCGCGACGAGGACGGCGACGCGAGTGACCGCCGCGGCGATCGCCGCCTCGCCCCCATACGACAGGAGGCGGCCATCGTCGCGCTTCCCGCTCCTTGGTGGCGAGCCACGTCCATCCGCACCCTGCGAGGATGCGTCCTTGCGAGACCGGCGAACTCGCCGAACCCCCGCAAACGACGCCCTCACGTTCACCAGGTCTCGTACCGCTCCGACCCCTTGCGATACTCCCTGACCTGCTCGCCGAGCCCGTCGGCGATGGTCATGATGCGGCACGACATCTCGAGCACGCTGGTGAGCTGGTAGGCCTCCTCGAGCAGGTGGCCGATGGCGAACGGCCCGTGCCCGCGCAGCATCACGAGGTCGTACTCCTTGAGCCACTTCGGGAGCAGCTCGGCGACCTCCTTGGACCCGGCGGTCAGCTCGGTGTGCACCACCGGCACCTTGTGCAGCAGGTACGAGCCCTCGCTGTCGATGGGGACGATCTCGTCGCACATGAGCGAGCGGGCGATGGCGTAGGGCGGATGCGCGTGCACGATCGCCTGCGCGGCCGTGCCCAGGTAGATCGCCCGGTGCACGTTGATCTCGGTGCTGGCCAGCATGACGTTGGCGTCGTTCTCCTCGAGGCCCGTCTCGATGATGTCGCGCTCCTCGAGACGCGCGAGCATCGACCCGCGTCGGGTGATGAGGATGCGGTCGCCCATGCGCACGCTCAGGTTGCCGCCGTGCGAGCTGATGGCGCCGGCGACGAAGAGGTCCCGGCCGATGGCCTGGAACTGCTCGAGGACGGCCGAGCTCACCGGGCGGCCGTCCCGCCGCCCGGGCGTCCCCGGCGCGACGCCCGCCGCCGCCGCGACCTCGCTCAGGCCCAGGCGCTCCAGCTTGGCCGCCGAGGGCACGCCGCCCTCGTCCCAGCCGCGCGAGATGTAGTACTCGTCGAGCATCGGCGGCAAGTCTACGACCTGGCCGGCGGAGGGCCCGGCCGGCACCGGCTCGTGCAGCAGCCGCGGCGGCAGCGTGTCGTCGGCGCGCGTGAACCCCGCCGCGAGGTTGAAGAGCCGCTCGCCGTTCCAGATGCGCTCGCCCAGCAGCAGCAGCTCCTGCGGCTCCACCGGCTCGCCCCACACGGCGCTCAGCTGGCGGGCGAAGTAGTCCTCCTTCATCGCGAAGGCGGTGAACTTGCAGACGCTGAGCGAGTCGAGCACGGCGTTCAGGTTCTGGAGGTTGATGAGCAGACCGGCCTTGCCGAGGGTCGCGAAGCGGTCGACCATCTTGGGGACGCCGAGGATCTCGGGGCCGAGCATGTTGGCGCGCAGGTGGCAGCCGCCGCGGTTGCTGGTGGCGTAGGCGAGGCCCTGGGCCTTCATGCCGCGCGGGTCGTAGGCCGGCATCTCGAGCTGCTTGACGCTCATGGAGAGCTCGGGGCGGCCGTGGAGCGCGGCGAAGCGCGCCGAGCCGAGCCCGAGCTCGGCGCCGAGGCCCTCGCCGGCGGCCGTGGCCTCGGCCAGGTCGATGATCGCCCGCGCGTCGCCGAAGCGCGGGCCGCCCGGCAGCAGGCCGAGGTCCGTGAGCTCCATGGCGCAGGCGATGGTCGACGCCCATGGTGATGGTGTCCATGCCGGCGCGGTTGCAGGCGTAGTTGGCCTGCACGATCGCCGTCAGGTCGGAGACGCCGCACTCGGCCCCGAACGCCCAGATGCTCTCGTATTCGGGGCCCTCGCCGCTCTCGCCGCCGGCCGTCGTGCGCCGGGCGCAGCCGATGATGCAGCCGCGGCAGGCGGAGCGGCGCTGCACGTGCTCGCGCTTCAGCGCCTCGCCGGAGATGGCGGCGGCGCCCTCGAACCGGCTCTCGCGGTGGTTGCGCGTGGGCAGCGCCCCGGCCTGGTCGAGCACGTTGACCAGCACCGCACGTGCCGAACTCCGGCAGCGCCGTCGAGGTGATCGGGTTCGACTTGAGCAGCTTCTCGGCCTCGTAGACGATGAACTCGAGGCGCTCGGGGTCGGCCACCGGCGGCTTGCGCCGGCCGTGGCCGTCGACGACGAGCGCCTTGAGCCGCTTGGCGCCCATCACGGCGCCGAGGCCGCCGCGGCCGATGGACCGCCCGCGGTTGTTGACGATGCTCGCGAACAGCACGCCGCGCTCGCCGGCCGGGCCGATCACGGCGGCCTCGGACCTGGGGTGCAGCTCGCGCAGGCGCTCGAGCGACGCCGGGACGTCGAGGCCCCAGAGGCCGGCGGCGGGGCGCAGTGTCGCGCCGCCGGACCCGCCGAGCGGCTGTGCGCCGGCGACCGGCTCGGCCGGCCGGCGCGGCGCCTCCCGCCGGCGCCGTCCAGCCCCAGCGTCACGTACCCCGGCTCCTCGAGCGCTCCCGTGACGATGAGGTAGTCCCAGCCGAGGCGGCGCAGCGCGTTGCCGAAGTTGCCGCCCGAGTTGCCGTCGAACACGGTGCCGGTGAGCGGCGAGCGGCCGGTCACGCTGTAGCGGCCGCTCGCCGGGGCGCCGGTGCCCGTGAGCGGGCCCGGCGCGAAGACGAGCAGGTTCTCCGGGCGCGAGCGGCTCGACCTCGAACAGCCGCTCGCGCAGCGCCAGGTAGGCGCCGAGGCCGCGGCCGCCGAGCCAGGCGCGCGCCACGTCGGCCGGCAGCTCCTCTTCGCCGCAGGAGCGGCGGGAGAGGTCGAGCCGGAGGCCGCGCAGCGGCCGCAGCGCTGAGGCGGGAGGCGTCACCCTTCGAGTATAGACGGCTCGCGGCGCGTCAGCCGCGCGCCGGCGCCGGCCCGGCCAGCTCCCGCCACGCGCCGAAGGTCAGGCCCCACTCCGCGAGGACCGACGCGTAGCACTCGCGCGGCCCGAGCGGCGCCATGCCGAGCTTCTCCAGGACGCGCAGCGAGGCGTGGTTCCCGGGATCGGCGACCGCCTCGACCCGGGGCAGGAGGAGGCCGGCGAACGCCCAGCGCAGGACGGCGCGCGCCGCCTCGGTCGCGTAGCCGCGACCCCACGCGGCGCGCGCGAAGGTGTAGGTGAGCTCGACGTCGGGGCCGCCGTCCAGCGGCTGGAGACCGGCCTCGCCGACGAGGCGCCCGGAGGCCCGCTCCACGACGGCCAGCGGCCCGTAGCCCAGCCGCTCCCAGTGCTGCCCGGCGACCGCCAGCGCCGCCGCCAGCTGCGGCGCGTCGAGCGGCCGCCGCTCGGCGCCGACGAAGCGCATCACCGCGGGGTCGCCGAAGACCTCGGCCAGCGGCTCGCGGTCGGCGCGCCGCGAAGCGGCGCAGCTCGAGCCGCTCGGTGCGCAGCGGCGGCGTCGCCGCCGCCCGCTCCTCCCGCCAGGCGCCCGCCGGCAGCGCGAACTTCGCCCACGGCTTGCCCCAGTACCGGGCGGCGCCGAGCGGGCGCAGGCCGAGCCTGCGCAGGACGGCGACCGACCCGCGGTTCTCCTCCTTGGCGATGGCGACGACGCGCTCGAGCCCGGCCTCCCCGAAGCCGTACTCCAGCGCCGCCGCGCCGGCCTCGGTCGCGTACCCCCTGCCCCACGCCGACGGCTCGAGCGCGTAGGTGAGCTCGACCTCGGGCCCGCCGTCGAGCGGCTGGAGGCCGGCGATGCCGACCAGGCGGTCGCCGGCCCGCTCGCCCACGCGCCACTGCGCGTAGCCGAGCCGGCGCTGCATGTCCTCGAGGTGCGCCGCCCACTCCCCGGCCTCCGCGAGGTCCTTCGGCGGCGGGCTGTTCCAGTAGCGCATCACCGCCGGCGCCGCGAACACGGCGAACACGTCCGCCGCGTCCGCCGCGGTCAGCGGCCGGAGCGTCAGCCTGCGGGTCTCGAGAGGGAACGGCGTGCTACAGCGCCTTGCGCCTGTCGACCACGCGCACGGCCTTGCCCTCGGAGCGCTGGATGGTCTTGGGCTCCTTGAGCTTGACCGCCACCTGGATGTTGAGCACGTTGTAGATCTGCGCCTGCACGTTCCGCTGGAAGCGCTCGAGGTCGCCCATGGTCTCGGCGAAGATGTCCTCGCCCACCTCGACCCAGACCTCGATCACGTCCAGATAGCCCTTGCGGTCCACGACGATCTGGTAGTGCGGCTCGATCGCCGGGATGCTCATGAGCACCTCTTCGATCTGGCTCGGGAACACGTTGACGCCGCGGATGATGAGCATGTCGTCGCTGCGCCCGATCGGCTTGCTCATGCGCGCCGAGGTGCGGCCGCAGGCGCACGGCTCGGCGATGAGCATGCACAGGTCGCGGGTGCGGTAGCGGATGAGCGGCTGGGCCTGGCGGGTGAGCGTCGTGAAGACGAGCTCGCCGACCTCGCCGTAGGGCAGCGGCCGCAGCGTCTCCGGGTCGATGATCTCGGCCAGGTAGTGGTCCTCGTTGACGTGCATGCCGGCCTTGCACAGGCACTCGTAGGCGACGCCGGGGCCGCCCATCTCGGAGAGGCCGTAGATGTCGAGCGCGTGCTCGCCGAGGCCGGCCTCGATCTGCACGCGGAGCTCGTTGGTCCAGGGCTCCGCGCCGTGGAAGCCGACGCGCAGCGGCAGGTCCTCCGGACGCAGGCCGCGGTCGCGGGCGGCGTCGGCCAGGTACATGGCGTAGGACGGCGTGCAGCTCAGGGCGGTGGCGCCGAAGTCGCGCATGATCTTGAGCTGCCGCTCGGTGTTGCCGCCCGAGATGGGCACCACGGTGCAGCCCAGGCGCTCGGCGCCGAGGTGCAGGCCGAGCCCGCCGGTGAAGAGGCCGTAGCCGAACGCGTTCTGCAGGAGGTCGCCCGGCGCCACGCCGCCCGCGGCGAGGGTCCGGGCGATCAGGTCCGCCCACACGTCGAGGTCGCCGCGCGTGTAGCCGACCGTGGTCGGGTTGCCGGTGGTGCCGGAGCTGGCGTGGACGCGCACGACCTGGTCGCGCGGCCGCGCGAACATGCCGAACGGGTAGTGGTCGCGCAGGTCGATCTTGGTGGTGAAGGGCAGGTCGGCGACGTCGCCGTGGCAGGTCACGTCGCCGGGCTTGACGCCCAGCTCGTCCATCTTCTTGCGGTAGAACGGGATGTTCTCGCAGGCGTTCTCGAGGGTCGCCCGCAGCCGCTCCATCTGGAGCTCGCCGAGCTGCGGGACCGGCAGGGTCTCGGCGGCCGGCTGCCAGTACAGCCCGCCGGCCGCATCCCCGGTGAGGTGCTCCTCGGCTGTCGCGGAGCGACTCACAGCGCCCGCACCTCCTCGTCGCGTGAGCAGCGTCACCTTGCCGGCGAGCAGCTCGACGGCGCGGTCGATGTCGCGCACGGCGAAGCAGATGTTCCAGAACGAGATGCTGTACAGGTAGTCGATGGAGACGCCGGCCTCGGCCAGCTGGTCCAGCACCTGCGCGAGCCCGCCGGGGACGTCCTCGACCTTGACGCACAGCACCTCCGAGAAGTGCGTGGTGAACCCGGCGTCGTGCAGCAGCGTGCGGGCGCGCTCGGGGTCGGTGAGGATGAGACGGACGATGCCGTACTCGGCAGCCTCCGTCGTGGAGAACCCGCGGATGTTGATGCCCGCCTGGCCGAGGATGTCGGCGACTTCGGCGAGACGACCGCTGCGGTTCTCGAGGAACACGGTGAGCTGCGTGACCTTCACGACTCGACCTCCTGGCTCGCGACCGCGGCGCGCCCGAGCTCGAACGCGCGCAGATTGACTTCGAGGATCTTGGCGGGGACGGCGGCCTCCAGGCCGCGCCGCCACTGCTCTTCGCCGAACGGGAGCACCGTGGAGGCGGCGCCGAGCAGCGCCACGTTGACGGCGCGCACGGTGCCCGCCTCCCTGGCGACGCCCTCGGCGTCCACGGTGACGAGGCGCACGCCGCGCCGGGCGGCCGCGCCGCTCACGTCGTCCGGGTAGTCCTCCTCGCGGCGCAGCACGCTGCCCGGCGTGATGCGCGTGGTGGAGGCGCAGACCAGGGTGCCCTTGGGGCCGAGCAGGCCGAGGCCGCGGATGCCCTCCAGCACCTCGGTGGCGATGACCACGTCGGCGCGCGGCCCGACCGGCGACCACACGTGCTCGCCGAAGCGCACGGTGCTGAGCACGCTGCCGCCGCGCTGCGCCATGCCCTTGACCTCGCTGGCCTTGACCTCGAGGCCGGCGCCGGCGGCCGTCTCCGCGAGGATCGCGGCGCCGAGCAGGATGCCCTGGCCGCCGACCCCGACGAGCGAGACCGTCGTCGTCCCGTTCACGTCTCGTCCCCGGCGCCCGCGAGGCTCAGCGCGCCGCGCTTGCACACCTCGACGCACAGGCCACAGCCGGTGCAGGTCTCGAGCACCGAGATCGGCGTCGTCGCCGGGGGCGAGCGCCGGGCACCCGAGGTCGACGCAGACGCCGCAGAGGTTGCAGCGCTCCTCGTCGACCACGACCTCGCCGGCCACCTCACGCGTCATGAGCACGCAGGGCGCCAGCGCGACGATCACGCCGAGCCCCGGCGCCTTCGCCTCGTCCTTGATGGCCGCGTCGAGGGCCTTGTGGTCGGTCGCGTCGACGGTGACGCAGCGCACGCCGATCCCCTCGCAGAGTCTTCTGGATGTCGACGGTGGGGCTCTGGGAGCGGTCCGGGTGCAGCGCCCGTGCCGGGGTGCCCCTGATGACCGGTCATCGCGGTGGTGCGGTTGTCGAGGACGACGACCATGCCCTCGACCTCGTTGTAGAAGGCGTCGATGAGCGGCGTGATGCCGGAGTGGAAGAAGGTGGAGTCGCCGATGACGCCCACGGCCGCCTTGCGCCCGAGCGCCTTGTTGAAGCCGGCCATCATCCCGATGCTCGCGCCCATGCACAGGCAGCTGTCGAGGGCGAGCAGCGGCGGCAGCGCGCCGAGCGTGTAGCAGCCGATGTCGCCCATCGGGGCGAGGCGGCGCTTGCGCAGCGCGGCGTACACCGAGCGGTGCGAGCAGCCGGGGCAGAGCACCGGCGGCCTGACGGGCAGGCCGGCCGCCGGCTTGGGCGGCGTGGCCAGCTCTGGGCGGCGGCGGCATGACCGGCCTCCGCCGCCGCGGCGGCTTGCGCTGCACGTACGGCTCCAGCGCGCGGAAGACCAGCTCCTGGTCGAGCTCGCCGTCGGCCGGGATGGCCGCCTTGCCGATCACCGGCAGGCCGAGGGCGCGCACCTGCTCCTCGAAGAACGGGTCGAGCTCCTCGACGACGGCCACGCGCGAGACGTGCTCGTACAGGCGGGTGACCTTGGCGTAGGGCAGCGGGTGCGACATGCCCAGCTTGAGGAACCAGGCCTTCGGGAACGCCTCGCGCGCATACGCGTAGGCCACGCCCGAGGCGATGATGCCGAAGTCCGACGAGCCCGCTTCCAGCACGTTGAGCGGGCTCTCCTCCGCCCGCCGGCGCAGCTTCTCGAGGCGCTCGAGCACCAGCCGGTTCCGCTGCCGCGCGTACTGCGGGACCATGACGTACTTGCTGATGTCCCGCGCGTACTCGCGCGGCTCCACCTCGACCGGCACGCGCGGCAGCACCTGGCCGCGCCCGTGGGAGATGCGCGTGGTGGTGCGCAGGAGCACGGGCGTGTCGAACTCCTCGGAGAGCCGGAAGGCCTCGGCGACGAAGTCGTAGGCCTCCTGGCTGTCCGACGGCTCCAGCATCGGGACCTTGGCGAACTTGGCGAAGTTGCGGTTGTCCTGCTCGTTCTGGGAGGAGTGCATGCCGGGGTCGTCGGCGCTGATCACGACGAGGCCGGCGTTGACGCCGGTGAGCGACAGCGTCATGAACGGGTCGGCGGCGACGTTGAGGCCCACGTGCTTCATGGTGACGATGGTGCGCACGCCGGCGAGCGACGCCCCCACCGCGGTCTCGAGGGCGACCTTCTCGTTGACGCACCACTCGCTGTGGATGCCCTCGAGCCTGGCGGTCGTCCTCGATGATCTCCGTGGAGGGGGTGCCCGGGTAGCCGCAGGCGAACCCCGCCCCGGCGCGGACGGCGCCGTGAGCGATCGCTTCGTTCCCGGAGAAGAAGAGCTGGCGTTCCATGGGGGCAACGATTCTAGCCGAGCCGGAGTGCCGCGCGCCACTCCCGCCGCCTCGCGCGCCTCGCTGCCACCGGAAGGCGACCGCCTGCGCGCGATAATCATCTCTCCAGCCTCAACCTCAACCCTTAACCAGACCTTGAAGGATTCGCGTCCGCCTGTCAGAATACTCACGGCATGCAGCGCGCAACCGTCACGCCTCGCATGACTCGGACGGCCCCCTGGTGAGCCGTCCTTCTCGCAGACGCCGCGACCCGGCACTGCTGCGAGCACGCTACCGGACCCTCTTCTTCCTGCTCCTCACCGCGCTCGCGCTGGCGCTCGGGTACCGCGCCGCGGCGGCGCCGGCCGCCGCCGGCGCCCTCATCGGCCTCTTCTCCATCCGCGTCGCGCGCAAGCACCCCGCCGAGCTGGCGCACACGTTCGTCGTGCTCGACTGGGCGCTCCTCGGCGTCGCGCTGGCGCTCTCCGGCGGCGCCGAGAGCTGGCTGCTCGTCACCGTGCCGTTCCTGGCGCTCGGCCAGCTGGCCGGGACGTCGCTCGGGGAGTGGCCGTTCCTCGTCGGGCCGTCGCTGCTGCTGCTCGTCGTCCTCGCTGATCGCCGACCCGTCGCTGGGCGGGAGCCGCGTCGGCGCCGTCGCCAAGGTCGCCGTGCTCGTCGCCGGCGGCTGCGTCGCGGCGACGCGGCTCCGGCGACGCCCCGCCCCGCGCGCACGCCGGGCGCACGCGCCCAAGGTCGACGTCAGCACGGGGCTCTCCACGGGCGCGTGCCTGCCCGCCTTCCTCGAGAGCGCCGCCGCGGCCGCGCTCGCGGACCACCAGCCGCTGAGCGTGGTGTACGTGCGGCTGGAGCACTACGAGGACAGCCGCAACTTCCTCGGCGCCGAGGGCAGCGAGGGGCTCGTCCGCGGCGTCGCGCGGCGCGCCGAACGCAGCCTGTGCGCCGACGGGCGCGCCTTCCGCGTGCGGCCGGACGGCCTCGTGCTGGTCCTGCCGGGCCTCTCGCTCGCCGAGGCGCGGCAGACGGCGAGCGACCTCGCGCGCGAGGTCGGCGGCAGCCTCATCGCCGGGCGCCGGCAGACGCTGGCCACCGGCGCCGCCTCGTTCCCCACGCTGCGGAGCATCGAGGATCTGCTCGGCGCCGCCCGGGACGAGGCGCTCCCGGAGGCCGTCTCCACCGAGGTGGCCGGCACCGTCGTCCCGCTGGCGGCCGCACAATAAGACGCGGGCCGCGACGGCCCGCGTCTTGCCACTCCCCATGCGCCTCGCTAGTCTTCGGCTGTGGAGATCGACATCACCAGCCAGCAGGTGCCGGAGGGCGTGGCCGTCCAGGTCAAGGTACGGCTCTCGGGGCGTGAGACCAGCCGGCTGTTCGTGAGCGGCGACACGCTCGTCCAGCTCCCGCTCGACGGCGCCCTGCCCGACCTCGACGGCTCTCCCGTCCCCCGCATGAGCATCTACCTCAGCGAGCTCGCCGGGCGCCGGGACGGCCTCACCCGGACCTTCGCCGGCGCGGCGGCCGCAGAGGCGTTCGCCGCCGCCGTGCGCACCCAACTCGAGACCGCCTTGGAGGCGTCATGACCGACCAGGCCGACATCCTCGCCGCCCAGCTGGCCCCGTACCGGGAGACGCCCGGGGTCGTCGCCGCCCTGCTCGTCTCGCGCGACGGCTTCGTGGTCGCCGCCGACGCCGATGCCGGCTTCAAGGCCGACGCCGTCGCCGCCCAGGTGGCCGGCGTCATCGACATCGGCGCCCGGCTCGCCGTCGAGCTCGGCCAGCCGGAGGCCAGGTACATCTCCGTCGACTTCGACGGCCTCAACCTCGTGCTCGCGCCCTTCGGCGACGAGCTCATGCTCGTGCTCGCGGGTCTGCCCAGCGCCCTGCTCTGCGAGTATCGCCTCATCAAGCCAGGCGCCTGACCGCCCTGCCGGGCAGCCGGCAGGACCGACCAAGGAGACCCTCATGGAAGACGCGGTCGAACAACTGGACAACCTGGCGCGGAGCGTCGGCGAGTGCACCCGCTGCGAGCAGCTCGTGGCGAGCCGGCTCCGCGCCGTACCCGGAGGCGGCCACCCGCACTGCGCGGTCATGGTCGTCTCCCTCGCCTCGGACCCCGCCGACGAGCCGGACGGTCGCCTGGCCGGCGAGGCCCTGCTCGCCGACCTCGCCGAGTTCATGCCGGCCCTCGCCACGAGCCGCGACCAGGTGTACGTCACCGCTCTTGCGAAGTGCGTGCCGCGCAGCGACGGCGCCGTGCGCGAGCCGGACCAGCAGGAGCTCGAGAACTGCTACCCGCACCTCTCCAAGGAGCTCACGATCACCACGCCGCACTACGTGCTCACCGTCGGCGAGGAGACCACGCGGTTCCTGCTCGGCAAGCTCTTCAAGAACCGCCCCTACGAGCCCGGCGACTCGCTCGAGCTGCGGCTGTTCGACAACCCGTCGTTCAAGGTCGTGCCCGTGGCGACGCCGGACGAGCTGCGCCAGAGAGACCCCAAGGCGCGCAAGGAGTACACGGAACGCCTGCGCACGCTCGGGCAGGTGATGGGCCTGTAGGACCCAGCGGCCGCCCAGCTCGCGGCCGGCGGCACAGGGAGCGCTCAGGGCACCACGACGCGCAGCGCGCGCGGCACGACCTTGCACTCCATCGGGAGCTTGCCGGCCATTTCTCCGTCGGTCTGGACGAGCACTTCCTGGTCTCCCTCCACCGTCTCCACGAGGGCGCTCTCGGTGCGGAAGTACTCGACCTTGGGGTGCTTGATGTGCGCGTTGATGAGCGCGGCCGTCCAGTACCAGACCGTGCTGACGAACGACTTGTCCTTGAGCACGCAGACGTCCAGCAGGCCGTCGCGCATGTCGGCGAGCGGCGTGATGCCGAACGCGCCGCCGTAGTTGGACGAGTTGCCGAACACGGCGAAGTAGCCCTCGACGGTGCGCTCCCTGGCGGTCACGCGGAAGAGCGGGTCCTCGTGGGTGAGGTAGGTGCCGACGCCCTGGACGGCGAACGCCGCCTCCTTGAGCGCCTTCTTCATCGCCGGGTGCATGGAGGCGACCACGGCGGCGTCCATGCCCACGCCGGCCATGAGGCCGAAGTAGCGGTCGCCGGCCCGGCCGAGGTCGATCCAGCTGACGGTGCCGGACCCGAGGAGCTTGCACCGCGTCCGGCGGCTCGAGCGGGATGCCGAGCTCCATGGCCAGCACGTTCACGGTGCCGGTGGGGATGATCGCCAGCGGCACCTCACTGCCGGCCAGGCCGTTGATGGTCTCGTTGACGGTGCCGTCGCCGCCGAGCGCGGCCACGAGGTCGAACCCGTCGGCGACGGCCTCGCGCGCGAGGCGCCTGGCGTCGCCGGGCTCCTGGGTCTCGAGCCCCTCCACGCGATAGCCGAGGCCGCGAAGCGCGTCGAAGATGAGCGGCACGTCGCGCTTGTACCCGCCGCCGCCCGAGTGCGGGTTGAAGATGGCGGCGAGGCGCTTGCCCGCGACCGTCACGGCAGCGGCTCCTGCTCGCCCGACGCGATGGAGCGGAGCGCCGTGTAGCCGGCGGCGCGGGCGAGCCCGGCGGCGTGGTCGAAGCCGTGGCCGACGTCGCCGGGCCGGTGCGCGTCCGAGCCGAGCACGAGCGGGATGCCGAGGCCGTTGGCCTCGGCCAGCAGCGCCGGCGCCGGGAACGCCCGGCCGATGGGCTTGCGCAGGCCGCCGGTGTTGATCTCGAGGGCCATGCCGGCCGCCGCCACGGCGCGCAGCGCCGCGGACGCGGCGGCCGCGACCGCCTCCGCGTCCTCCGGCGGCCCGAACTTGCCCGCGTGGTCGAGGTGGCCGGCCACGTCGAACAGCCCCGACTCGGCCGCCTGCCGCGCCAGGTCGAGGCTCTCGAGGTGGATGCGGCCGATCCCGTAGGCGCCGAGGCGCCCCTCCATCTCCGGATGGTCGAAGCCGAAGCGGTCGCCGACGATGTGCACCGACCCGATGACGTACTCGAACGGGTACTGCGCGAGGACCGCCGCCGTGTCCTCCACGGTCTCGGGGATGAAGTCGGCCTCGATGCCGAGGACGATGCGCACGTCCTGCGCGTACTCGCGGGCGAGGTCCTGGATGAGCGTGACGTAGTCGTCCAGCTCGTCCAGAGGCATCGCCCAGTCGTCGGTGAGGTCGTGGCGCGGCTCCCAGCCGCCGAGGAACGGCAGGTGGTCGGTGAACCCCATCTCGGTCATCCCGAGCTCCAGGGCGCGCTCGACGTACTCCCGCGGCTCACCTTCCGCGTGGCGGCACATGCCGGTGTGGATGTGGTAGTCGGCGATCATGAGAGACCGGGGCGCGGCGGCCCGCCCGTGCCGGCAAGCTTACACCCGCCGCCGCGCGCCCGCGGCCCGGCGCCTCGCGGGCGAACAGCAGCACGAGCAGCATCCCGGCGACGAACCCTCCGAGGTGGGCGAAGAACGCGACGCCGGCCTCCCCCGACCCGTAGGACTGCGCTCCGCCCACTCCCTGCAGCGCGAACCAGACCACGAGCAGGATCCAGGCCGGCACCTCGAACACCGGCCAGACGATGATGAGCGGGATCACGGTGAGCACCCGGGCGCGCGGGAAGAGCACGAGGTACGCGCCGAGCACGCCGGCGATCGCGCCGCTGGCGCCGATGAGCGGCACGTCGCTCGAGGGGGCGACCAGCACCTGCGCCGTGGTCGCCGCCATCCCGCAGACGAAGTAGAAGACGACGTACCGCGGCCGCGTCATCGCGTCCTCGACGTTGTTGCCGAAGATCCACAGGTACCACAGGTTGAAGATGAGGTGCAGCCAGCCGCCGTGCACGAACATCGACGTGAACAGGGTGGCCCACCAGGGGAACCAGCCGAAGGGCGGGATGTCCACGCGGTGCGTGAGCTCGAAGGGTCGCGCGCCGAGGAGGTAGTACCAGCCCTCCAGCGTCAGGCCCCAGCGCGGCAGGAAGAGCTGCACGACGAAGACCGCCACGTTGGCGGCGATGAGCGCCGCCGTCACGGCCGGGAAGCGGCGCACCGGGTTGTCGTCGTGCAGCGGGATCACCGGACCAGAGTCTACCTCGGGCATCATCCTCGGGCTGTTCGCCTTCGCGGCCGTCACCGCCGTCCGCTTCTACCGGCGCGAGCAGCGCGTGCGGCAGCCGCTCATCGACTTCTCACTCTTCCGCAGCCTCAACTTCGCCGCCGGTGCCCATGTCCGTGGTCATCATCTTCGCGGCGCCGGCATGTTCCTGCTGGCCGCCGGCCTGGCCTGGATGGCCGGTCTGCTGCGCGCTCCTGCTGCGCAGCCACGTGAAGGACGCGCAGGACGAGACCGCGCCGCGCGCCTCCGACGGCCCGGCCGACGTCGCGCTCGCGGAGACCGCCGGCGCCGACCCGCTCTGACGGCGCGGCCGCCGGCGTCGCCCGTCCGGACAACGCCGGCGCGCGGCTCTTCAGGCTCGAGCCGAGGAGAACGGCCCCCGCACGGCGAATGACACCGCATCTCACGTGGTACCGTCTGTAGTGTCGGAGGAGGTCGTGCATGCCCGGGACGACGCAGAGCGCCGAGCCGCGAGTCATCGTGATCCCGCGCCAGCTCGAGGGGTTCTTCTACGAGCGCCTGACGGCGGAGTTCGCCGCCCGCGACGACGTCCGCGTGGTCGTCGACCGGCGTGTCGGCGAGCGCCGGCGCCCCCGCTGGGGCAGCGGCGCCGGCCCCTTCACCGAGCGCAGGAGCGGCGACCGTCGCGCGCAGAGCCCGGCGTGGTCGCTGCCGGACATGCCGTTCTCCGCCTCCTGACGCGCCACCAGCCTCAGATCCAGCCGTTCTCCCGGCTCACGATGACCGCCTGAGCGCGGTCCACCACGTTCAGCTTGTGGTAGACGTTGTGCAGGTGGTTGCGCACCGTGCTCTGGCTCAGGTCCAGCGCCCGCGCCACCTGCTTGTACGTCTTGCCGCTCGCCAGCAGGCCGAGCACCTCGAGCTCGCGGTCGGTCATCGGGTTGGGCACGTCGCCCTTGGGCGGGCCGAGCTCGCCCAGGTGCACCTTGACCCGCGCCAGCAGTTCCTTGATGTGGAACGGCTTGGTGATGTAGTCGGCGGCGCCCTTCTCGAAGCCGAGGAGCTTGTCGTTGATCTCGCGCCGGGCGGTGAGGAAGATGACCGGCGAGCGCAGCTCGCAGGGCTTCTCGCGCAACCTCTCGTACACCGCGAACCCGTCCATGTCCGGCATCATGATGTCGAGGAGCACGAGGTCCGGGAGGTAGAGGCCCGCGGTGCGCAGCGCCTCACCGCCGTTCGCGGCCGTGTGGACGTCGTACCCGGTCACTTCGAGCGCCTCGGCGACGAGCCGCCTGATGTCGGGCTCGTCGTCGACGACGAGGATTCGCTTTGCCATCGCTCACTCTCCTGCCGCCGGGGTCGGGGGCCGCGCGTGCTCGCCACCGAGTCCTCGCTCCCGACCGGGCCGGCTGATCGCCCGCGACACGCGTTCCGACACCCCATCCTCCCTCCGACCGGCGTTCCCAGTATCGGCAACACCGGGCGAACCTTAGGGGCCGGCGCCGCCGGTCAGCGGATGAGGCGGTCGCCGAAGGCCACCAGCAGCACGACGACGACGACAACCACGGCGACGCCGATGGCGATGTCCCAGTAGCGGCGCGCGCGCACGGCGTGCGCGGTCAGCGTCACCAGCCCGTAGCCGGCGACCAGGAGACCCGCGACGCCGGCGATCAGGATCACCCAGTTCACGACCGCCATCGTACACGGTCGGCGAAGGCGGTCGTCAGGGCTGCAGGCGGGCGGCGAGGAACTCGAGCGGGTGCAGGGCGGTCCGGCCGGCGAGGTCGCCGATCTGCGTGCGGCACGAGGTGCCGGTGGCCAGGACGGCGGTCTCCGGGCTCGCCGCCCGCACGGCCGGGAGCAGCGCGCGCTCGGCCATGGCCACGCTGAGCTCGTAGTGCCCGGCCTCGTACCCGAAGACGCCGGACATGCCGCAGCAGCCGGCGTCGGGGTCCTCGACCTCGAGGCCGGGCACGGCGGCCAGCGCCGCGGCGGTCGCGGCGGCGAAGCCGAGCGCCTTCTCGTGACAGTGGCTGTGGAGGAGGGCGCGGCCGCCGGCGCGGAAGCGCAGGCGGCCCTCGGCGGCCAGCGCGGCGACGAGCTCCAGCGCCGGCCGGCTCGCGGCCGCCACCTCCGCCACGCGGTGGTCGTGCGGCAGCAGGCGCGCCCAGTCGTCGCGCACCATGGACAGACACGACGGCTCGACGAAGAGGATCTCGGCGCCCGGCGGACGCCAGCGGGTACAGGCCGTCGAGCGCCCGCCGCGCGTGGTCGCGCGCCTTCTCGATCTGCCCGGTCGAGAGCGCGGTACGGCCGCAGCAGCCCGCGTCGGCCCGGCCAGCGGCAGGCCGGCGGCGGCGAGCAGGCGGGCGAGCGCCTCGCCGATGCGCGGTTCCTGGTACTGGATGAAGCAGTCGACGAACAGCGCGGCCGCGGCGTCCGCCGCCGGACGCGCCCGGGCCGGGTGCGGCGCCGCCGACAGGCGGCGCGTGAGCGGCCGCCGGGCGAACCGCGGCAGCGGCCGCTCGCGGGCCACGCCGGCCCGGCTCGCCACGCGCGCGCGCCACGCGGGTGCGCCCGAGCCCGTTCACCAGCGGCGCGACCGGCGCGGCGAGGGCGGCGAGCCGGCGGAAGTCGCCGATCCCCCGCGCGAGCGGGGGCACGCCCTCGCGCGCCCGGACCTCCGCGAGCCACTCGACCTTGAGCGCGGCCATGTCCACCCCGGCCGGGCACTCCGTCTTGCACGCCTTGCAGGCGACGCACGTGCCGAGCGCGTCCCGGAACTCGTCCGCCGCGATCTGCCGCCGAGGGGCACGGCGCCGCAGACCACTCCCTGCAGGGCGTTGGCGCGCGCCCGCGTGGTGCGCGCCTCGTCGCGCGTCGCGATGCCCGGCGGGCACATGGTGCCGCTGAGCTTCTTGCAGAGCCCGGCCCCGAAGCACTTCTCCACGGCCGGGCCGAAGCCGCCCTCGGCGGCGTAGGACAGGCGCGGCGTCCAGCCGTGATCGCCGCGGTAGTCGGCGCCGAACCGGAGTGACTCCGAGACCGGCGGTCCGTCGACGACGACGCCGGGATTGAGCAGCCGCCGCGGGTCGAACGCGTCCTTGACGGCCACCATCGCCTCGTAGAGCTGCGGGCCCAGGAGCTGCGGCAGGAACCAGCTGCGCGAGCGCCCGCAGCCGTGCTCGCCGGAGATCGCGCCGTGGTACTCCGGCACCAGGCGGCCGACGTCGGTCGCGAGCGCCTCCATGCGCGCCACGCCGGCCGCGGTCTTGAGGTCGAGCAGCGGCCGCAGGTGCAGGCACCCGGCCGACGCGTGACCGGTGAAGCTCGCCCGGGCGCCGTGGGCGGCGACCACGCGCTGCAGGTCGGCGACGAAGTCGGCGAGGCGCTCCGGGGCCACCGCCGTGTCCTCCACGAAGGCCGCCGGGCGCTCCGCGCCCGGCGCCCCCATGAGCAGCGGCAGGACGGCGCGGCGCAGTGCGGCCGCCTCGGCGAGGTCCGCCGGCTCGCTCGAGCCACGACCACCTGCACGGCGCCGAGCTCGCCCGCGCAGCGCGCGCAGGCGGGCCAGGCCGGCGAGCGCCTCTTCCTCGCTCCCCTGGTACTCGACGGTCAGCATCGCCTCCTCGTCGCCGGCCAGCAGCCCGGCCATGCGCCGGAAGGTCGCGACGTTCGGCGCGCGGCGCAGCGGCGCGAGGTCGAGGAACTCGACCGCCGACGGGCCCGTCTCGAGGATGGCGAGGTTCGCCTCGAGCCCCGCGCGCAGGGTCGCGAAGGTGAGCGCCGCGCCGGCGCGCCGGGCGGGCCGCGGGTCGAGCTGCACCTCGAGCTCGGTGAAGAGCGCGAGCGTGCCCTCGGAGCCGGCCAGCAGCCTGCCCAGGTTGGGCTCCGGCGCGAGCAGCTCGCGCAGGTTGTAGCCGGAGGTGCAGCGGCGCGTCTGCGGGAAGCCGGTCGCGATGGGCTCGCGGTACCGCTCGCGCACCAGCGCGAGCGCCGCCGCGAGCCTCTCCCCCGCCGGCCCGCGCGACGCCGGCCGCCAGGTCGCCCCCGGCGCAGGCGCCGAACGTCGACCGCTTCGCCGCCGGCGAGCACGCCGTCGACGCGCACGACCTTGTCCTTGCTCTCGCCGTACACGATGGACCGGGAGCCCGACGAGTTGTTGCCGACCATGCCGCCGATGGTCGCCTGGTCGACGGTGGAGGTGTCCGGGCCGAACTCGAGACCGTGCGGCGCCGCCGCCGCGTTGAGCGCCGCCTGCACCACGCCCGGCTGGACGCGCGCCGTCCGCGCGTCGCCGTCGATCGCGAGGATGCGGTCGAGCTTGAAGCAGTCGACGACGATGCCCGGCCCGATCGCCTGGCCGGCCAGGCTGGAGGCGGCGCCGCGCGCGACGACGGGCAGGCCGGTCTCGGCGGAGACGGCCGCCGCCGCCGCGAGGTCGTCCGGCGACGGCCGCCACGAGGACGACCTCGGGCACGATCCGGTAGTCCGGACGCGTCGGTCGAGTACAGCCAGCGCCGGAGCGGCGAGGTCCACACCTCGCCGGCGACGTCACGCCGCAGCGCCTCGGCTGCGGCGCGCCCCGCCGGCGACGAGCTCCCGGATGCGATGACGAGCGCTCACGCCGCCAAGGATACCGCCCGCGCGGCCGGCGCCGCGCGGACCGGCGGTCAGAGCCCGCCGGGGCTGACCACCGGCATCCAGCGCGAGAGCTGCTGGAGGACCCCGAACATCATGAGCACGCCGAAGACCACGAGGACCACGCCGGCCGTCACCTGGATGCCCCTGTAGTGCCGCTTCACCCAGCCGAGTCTCGCGCTGACCCAGTCGAACGCGAGCGCCGCGAGCACGAAGGGCACGCCCAGCCCCATGGAGTAGACGAGCAGGAGCAGCGAGCCCGAGAGCGCGCTCTGGCTGGTCGCGGCCATGGAGAGGATGGCGCCGAGCACGTAGCCCACGCACGGCGTCCAGCCGATGGCGAGCGCGGCGCCGGTGAGGAACGCGCCGCCGGCGCCGGCCCGCTTGGGCGCCACCTTCAGCACCGGCTCGGGCAGCCTGATGAAGCCGGCCACCACGAGGCCGCTGAAGGCGATGAAGGCGCCGGCGGCGATCATCAGCACGTCGCGGTACTCGATGAGGAGCCGGCCGACGCCGCCGGCGCCGGCGCCCATGAGCACGAAGATCACGGTGAACCCCGCGACGAAGAGCAGCGAGGTCAGCAGCAGGCGGCGGCGATGCTCGCGTCCCAGGTCCTCGACGCCCACGCCGGAGATGAACGAGAGGTAGACCGGGAGCAGCGGCAGCACGCAGGGGGAGACGAAGGAGAGCAGGCCGGCGGCGAAGGCGAGGCCGATCGCCGTCAGGCTGAGCGAGGTGATCTCGACCGCGGTCATCGGCGGCGCGGGCGCCGGGCCGTCAGCGCGCGGCCGGGCGCGTCACTGCGCCTTCGCCAGCGAGGCGTTGAACTGGTCGAGGGTGGCCGCGCCCACGAGGCGGTCCACCTCGTTCCCCTGCGCGTCGAAGAAGATCGTCGTCGGGTAGGCCGGGATGCCGAACTCCTGCACCAGGGTCCCGTCGTCCATCACGAGCGGATAGGTGAGGCCGTACTCCTCCATGAAGCCGACGGCGTCCTCCTCCGTGTCCTCGCAGGCGATGCCCACGACCTGCGCCTCCGGGTTCTCCGCCGCGAACGTCGCGAGGTCGGGGGCTTCGGCGTTGCAGGGAGGACACCAGGAGCCGAACAGGTTGATCACGAGCGGCTTGCCCGCGTAGTCGGCGACGGCGAACTCGTCCGGCGCCATGATCGGGCCCGCGAAGGACGCGCCCGAGGACGAGCCGCCCGAGGCCCCGCCGACGAGGAGTCGCGCGAGGCGAACGCCAGCACGGCGGCCACGACCACCACCGCGACGACGATCACGATCCCGATGGTCCTGGTCTTCATCCTGCCCCTCCTCGTCCGCCCGCTGCGCCGGTGGCGGCGGCCGCGTCTCCAGTTTACTCTGCCCCCACAGTGTTTGCGCACCGGCGAGCCTCGCGTATAATACCCCCCAGGGTATGTAGTCCACCACCGCGATGGAGGGTCATGGCGTCTTACGATCTGGTCTGCGACGAGTGCGGGCACGACTTCGAGGTCTTCCGGCAGGGGTTCCTGAAGGACGAGGACCGGGTCTGCCCCGACTGCGGCAGCACCGAGGTGCGGCAGAAGTTCTCCAGCTTCCTCAAGAACATCGGGGGCAGCAGCTCCGGCGGCGGGTGCGCCGTCCCGAGCGGCAGCCCCTTCGGCTGAGGCTGATCCCCGGCGGCGCGGTCGCGCCGCGAAGGATCAGCCTCGTCGCCGGACCGTCCGGCGCCGTGAGGCTCGAGGGGCGGGGCGGCCACGAGGCCGCCCCGCCCCTCTTCTCGTCCGGCGCCTGATAGCATCCGCTCATGCGCGTCCTCGTCACCGGCGGCGCCGGCTACATCGGCAGCGTCATCGTCGCGCGCCTCGCGGCGCGCGGCCACGACGTGCGTGGTCTACGACGACCTCTCGCGCGGGCACGCCGCCGCGGTCCCCGCGGGCGTGCCCCTCGTGCGCGGCGACATCCGCGACACCGCCGCGGTGCGAGCCGCCCTCGCCGACGGCGGCTGCGAGGCGGTCGTGCACATGGCGGCGCTGGCGGAGGTCGCCGAGTCCGTCGCCGAGCCGGAGCGCTACGCCAGCGTCAATCGCGACGGCACCGCGGCGGTGATCGCGGCGGCCGTGGCCGCGGGCGCCGCCCGCCTCGTCTTCAGCTCCACGGCGGCCGTGTACGGGGCGCCCGAGCGCACGCCGATCGACGAGGGCGACACGCTGGCGCCCGCCAACCCGTACGGCGAGACCAAGCTCGCCGGGGAGCGCCTGCTCGAGCAGGCGCGCTCACGCGGCGAGCTCGCCGCCACCGCCCTCCGCTACTTCAACGCCTGCGGCGCCGACGGCGCCTGCGGCGAAGACCACGACCCCGAGTCGCACCTCATCCCGCTGGCGCTCCGCGCCGCCCGCGACGGCTCGCCGATCCGCGTGTTCGGCGACGACTACCCGACGCCGGACGGCACCTGCGTGCGCGACTACGTGCACGTCGCCGACCTCGCCGACGCCCACATCGCCGCGCTCGAGGCGCTCCCGGACGTCCAGGGCGCGTTCAACCTCGGCACGGGGACGGGCGACTCGGTCCGGGCGGTGCTGGACGCGGTCGAGGCGGTCACCGGGCTCGCGCTCGCGCGCGAGACGGCGCCGCGCCGCGCCGGCGACCCGCCGGTCCTCGTGGCGGGCAACCGGCGGGCGGCGGACCTCCTGGGCTGGCGGCCGCGGCGCAGCCTCACGGACGCCGTCGCCGACGCGTGGGCGTGGATGCGCGCGCACCCGCGACGGGTACGCGGAACGCTGAGGTCCGGCGTGAGCGTCCGGCGAAGTGCCGGCGCCGGGCCGTCAGCCGACGGCCGCCGGCCGCGGAGCCAGCGACTCGAGCGTGATGGAGCCGAGCACGTCCATGAGCTGACCCTGGGCGCGCAGCCAGGCCTCGTGCACGGTGCAGGACGCGCTGCGCGCGCAGTCCTCGGGGCTGAGGACGCACTGGTTGACGGAGATGGGCCCGTCGACCGCCTCGATCACCTGCTGCATGGTGATCTCCGAGGCCGGGTGCGCGAGCGCGAACCCGCCGTGGGCGCCGCGCTGCGACACGGTGAGGCCCGCGCGCACCAGGCTCTGGAGGATCTTCGCCAGGAAGCTCTCGGGGATGTCCTGCGCCTCGCCGATCTCGTGCAGCGACGCGACGTGCCCCTCGGGGAACCGGGCGAGGTACGTCATCGCCCGGATGGCGTACTCGGCGCCGCGTGTGAGCTGAAGTCCCATGGTCCTTGCCTTCCGTAGAGACCGGACAGAAACGGTCTGTTTGGCACTGTATCCTCGGAGGCCTTCGCCGGTCAACCGTCGCCGGCGTGATGTTAAGCGGCGGTTAAGCTTTTGCGACGCCGCACGTCGCTCCCGCGATTAGTGCCGGTTTGCGGGGAAAACCCTCGGTCGCAGGCGGAGGAGGCCGATGCTATCCTGCTGTGTGCGCCTGCGAGCGCGTCCCCCACGGAAGGACGAGTGTGAGACGATCCCTGGCCCTCATCGCCGCCGGAGTCGCTGTGGCCGTCGCGGCCGCGGTGATCGTCGCCGGCATGAGCTCGGGTGGCGCCGAGTCCGCGGGCGCGCCCGGCGACCCGACGGCAGGCGGCGGCCTTCCCTCCGGGCACCCGTCCGTCGCCGTCGACCAGGACGAGCCGGGGACGCAGGGCGATGGACGCGGACGCCGACGAGGACGGGGACGCGGACTCCGGCGACGACATCGCCCAGCTCGAGGAGCGGCGCCGGCAGGACCCGGAGCGACGTCGCCGTCCTGCTCGAGCTCGGCGACGCCTACTTCATGGCCCAGCGCCTGCAGCAGGCCGAGCGGGCGTACTCGCAGGCGCGCGCCCTGGCGCCGGACAACGCCGCGGCGCAGGTGGGCCTGGCCATGGTCCGGCACGCGCAGGGCGACTCCAAGCGCGCCGAGTCCATGCTGCGCGCGGTGATCGAGGAACACCCCGACGACCAGGACGCCCACTACTCGCTCGCCATCGTCTGCTTCTCCGCGGGACGCGTCGACGAGGCCAAGGAGCAGTGGCAGACCGCGGCCGGCATCGACCCGCGGTCGCTCACGGGCAGGCGCTCGCAGAGCTTCGTCGACCTGCTCGAGGACCAGCAGTCCGGCGCGCCCGCCGCGGACTAGACCGGCCGGCCGGCTACTCGACGCGCGCGCCCAGCACGTCGCGGATGTGGGCGAGCGCGAAGCGGTTGAACTCCTCCGCGTCGTGCCCCGGCGCGTCGTAGGTGTCGACGAGGTCCTTGCGCACGACCACCTCGTAGCCGCGCGCGCGCAGCCCCGCGACCGTGTGCAGCACGCAGATGTCGGTGCAGACGCCGGCGACCTCGACCACGTCGGGCGCCAGCCGCTCGAGCACCGCCTCGAGCTCCGTCTCGTGGAACCCCGAGAAGGTGCGCTTGCGCACCACGGTGCCGCGCTCGGCGAACGCCCTGAGCTCGGGGATCACCTCGTCCTCCCCCGACCCCTCGACGCAGTGCTCCGGGAACATGGCGAACTCGGGGTCGTCGCGCGTGTGCGTGTCGACGAGGAAGACGAGCGCCGTGCCCTCCGCCTCCTCGGCGGCCAGGCGGCGGACCAGCTCCGGCACCATCCTGTCGTACCGCGGGCTGTAGAGAGCGCCGCGCCGGCAGAAGCAGACCAGCATGTCGACGACGACGAACGCCCGCCGCTGTGTGCGGTGGTCCCGGCCATACCGGTGCGATACCCGGCGACGGGCTCTAGGTCACGCGCTCGAGGCGCGGGTTCGGGCTGTAGCGCCGGCCGACCTTGGCGCAGGGCCGGCCCTCCAGCAGCACGACGTCGGCGGTGAAGTCGGTGTTGCCGCGCAGCAGGCTGCTGCCGACGCCGTAGGCGTCGGCCGGCACTCCGGCCTCCTCGAAGCGCCGGATGCGCTCGGCGTCGAAGCCCCCGCTGACGACGATGTTGACGTGCTGGAACCCCTCGTCGTCGAGCGCGCGGCGCACGGCGCGGACGAGCTCCGGCGCGACCCCGTTGGGGCGGAACGAGCCCATGTCGTCCCAGAGCGAGCGGTCGACCATGGTCTCGCTCGTGTCGAGGCGGACGCCCCAGAGGCGCTCGCCGAGCGCCCGCGCGCAGGCGAGGCTGGTGGCGACGCAGTCGTTGTCCCAGTCGACCAGCGCCGTGACGTTGATCTCGGGGTAGTGGACGTCGGCGAACGCCGCCGCCGCCGCGACGGTGTCGCCGCCGTAGGCGGCGATGAGCGCGTGCGGCACCGTGCCGATGCCCTTGCCGCCCCACCAGGACGCCTGCGCGTCGGTGCTGACGCCGATGGCGCCGGCGATGTGGGCGGCGTACCCGTCGCCGGTCTGCACCCGGTAGTGGTCGAAGCGCGCCGGGAAGAAGAGGATCGGCTTGCCGCGCGCGGCGTCGACGACGCGGCGCACGTTGGTGCTGATGAGCGTGCGCCGCGACAGCACGCCGAGGTACACGGTCTCCAGGTGGGCGAAGAGGGCGTAGTCGCCCTCGATCGTCAGCACCGTCTCCCACCCCGACAGCTCGTCGCCGTCGTAGAGCGCGCGCACGTCGAGCTGGTCCCAGCCGTCCACCCACACCCGCTCGTCGCCTGCGGCGACGTAGCGTCCCGGTGCACAGCCTCAGGATGGCCAGCGCCTCGTCCATCCCCCCGAGGACCGCGCCGTCGGTCTTCTGGAAGACCTGCATCGTCACGCGGGGATGCAGGTCCTTGGTCTCGAGCACGCGCTTGGCGCCGTTGAAGTAGGCGTCCGTGTAGTAGCCCTCCCGCAGCCTGTCGACGGGGAGGGCGAAGACCTCTGGGGCCAGACGTGAGCGCGGCATGGCCGGATTGTACCCCCGCGGCCGGCGACCGCGGCGGGCGCCGTCGCTACAGGCCGAACCTGCCGCCGATGACGTCGAGCGTCCTGGCCGGCGTCACGACGAAGCGCAGCGTGTAGGCGCCCGCGCGGCGCAGCCGGAGGTCCATGAACCGGTCCGTGCGCGGCACCACCGTCCCGGGCCCGCCCTCGAGCACCCAGTACGGCGACGAGGTGACCTTGAGCCAGTACGTCCCGGGCCGGGTCACGCTGAACATGATGCGCTCGTGCCCGAAGAAGCTGATCGTGCCCTCCCCGGGCGTGCCGCCGGCCGCCGCGGCCGGCACGGCGGGATCCGGGACCAGGATGGGCTCGGCGTCGAGCAGCCGGTAGATGCGCCAGGCGCCGGTCTGCTCGACGAAGGCGAAGGCCGGCGAGCTCTCGAGCAGCCGGGCCTCTCGCCTGCTCCACGGGTCCAGCGGTCCCTGGACCGGGGAGAAGATGTACTCCACGCCCATGCTGCGCAGCCAGGCGGCGTACTCGGCCGCGTCGTAGGGCGTGTAGAAGAGGCTGTTGTGGATGGCGTCGGCCTGGCGGTACCACCCGCGGGTGATGGGGTAGCCGGCCTCCGGGAAGTAGAGCGCCTCCCAGTGGCGGCGCAGCGCCACCACGTGGAAGCGGTAGTTCGGGTCGTACAGGTCCCTGGCGGCGGCGAGGGCGGGGGCGAAGTACGCGCGCGTGGTCTGCGGGCGCTCGACGGCGTTGAGGAAGTGACTGGTGGCGGTGCCGAACTGCAGCAGGGAGAAGAGCACGATGGGGATGATCGCGAGCTCGCCGTAGCGGAACGGCCGGCGCAGCCGGGTGTGGCGGAGCAGCAGGAGGAGCGGCAGCCCGAAGACCATGAAGAAGCGGCCGCTGTTGTTGCCGATCGGGCTGCCGGGGGTGATGAACGACCCGACGCAGAGGCCCGCGTACACGAGGAAGAGCACGATGAAGGGCCGGCGCGGGTGGACGGCGTTCACGCCGGCCAGCGCCACGCCGACGAGGGCGAAGCCGAGGAAGACCATGAGCTGCGACGTCTCGTTGAGGTACGAGCCCGGCTCCGAGAACCCGAGGCCGATGGCGAAGCGCACGACGACGGCCGGGGCGAGGGCGGCGGCGAACACCAGCGTAGCGCCGCCGCGCCGCCGGCCGGACGATGAGGTCCGTGAGCACGAAGGGCGCCACGACCACCAGTCCCATCGGGTTGGCGAAGATGCCGAGGGCGACCGGCAGCGCCGCCCACACGGGCCGGCCGCGCGCGAGCAGCGCGAGGCCGGCCAGCGTCAGCGCCAGCGCCAGCACGAAGGGGTCCTGCCCGTGCGCGAGGTAGAGCGTCATGACGAGCGCGAAGCCCCACGCCGGCCACACGTCGTCGATGCCCCACAGGTCGCGCACGTAGAGGAAGAAGGAGACCGGGATGGAGCCGGCCACGAGGATGACGATGACCGCGCCGGAGACGTACTGCGCGAGCCAGTAGAAGACGAAGCCGTAGGTGATGGCGCCGTAGCCGCCGCCGTACCAGTACGTGTCCCAGAAGACGGAGTCGCCGTCGCGCAGCAGGTGGACCTTGTAGGCGTGGGCGGCGTCGTCCCATCCGGGCACGCCCCCGAGCTCCATGAGCAGCGTGACCAGCGCGACCGCGGCGGTGGTCACGAGCCAGAGCGTGAGCAGGCCGCGCCTGGTGCGCAGCCAGGACTCGAGCGCCGGGAGGCTCACCCGGCCGGCGCCGCCAGCCGCATCGCCGCCACGAAGCTCTCGGCCAGGCCGGGCGTCGCCGGCAGCGAGGGCACGAGCGTGGTCGCGAGGCAGCGCCCGTGCACGAAGCCCTCGACCTGCCCCTCGCCGCCGGGGTCGCCGACGCGCCAGGCGAAGGCCTCCTGCTGGAGGGTGAGGAACTCGAGGTCGAAGAGCTCGTACAGGGTGACCTCCCCCCCGGCGTAGGGGTTCTCGCGCGCCGCGGCGGCGCGCACGTACCGCGGCCGCTCGTACCACTCGAGGAGCTCCGCCTCGGCGGGCAGGATGCCGGCGAGCTCGTGGGTGCGGCCGCGGCTGTCGGCCAGGCGGCGGAGCAGCAGCAGGGCGCCGCCGCCGAGCGCGAGCACCGGCAGCCCCCCGGCGACGGCCGCGGAGAGCCGCGACTTGAGCGCGTCGTTGCCGGCGAACGCCGGCAGCTGCTCCTCGTCGAGCAGCCCCGCCAGCAGGAGGCCGGCGGCGCCCTCCGGCAGGGCCTTGTCGCTCCCGATCCGCAGGGGCTCGAGCGTGAGCCCCATGGCCTTGAAGAGGTCGACGGCGTCGAGGGCGAACGGCTCGAGCGGCGGCCCCCAGGCCACGGCGAGCGTCAGCCCGGCGGCCGCGGGCAGCGGTGAGAGCAGCCGGCGGGCGGGCGCCGGCAGATAGCCGCGGCGCGCGGCCGCGGCGGCGAGCCCCTCGCGGTCGAGGAAGCCGCCGGCCTCCCGGCAGAGCGCCGTCTCGCCTCCCTTGACGGGCTGCGGCCCGATCTGGCGCAGCCCGCTCTGGCCGCCGCCGTACTGGCGCGCGAACTGCTCGCTCAGCTGCGGCGGTATCCACCCGAGGACGGGGAGCTTGGCGGTCTCCTCGAGGATGCGGCGCAGATCGGCGGCGGCGCCCTTGTCGTCGCCGCCGACGACGATCGCCCCCGCGAACTCGACGCCGCCGGCGAGCAGACGCGCGCCGCAGGCGGCCGCGGCCGCGGTGGCGCCGCGCTCGCGGGCGTCGACGACGAGCACGAGCGGGGCGTCGAGCGCCGCGGCCACGTCCACGGCGCGCGACCCCTTGACGCCCTCCCAGCGGTCGAGCGCCGGCTCCACGGCGACGACGGCGGTGAGGTCGCTGCCGGAGGCCCAGAGGTCGTAGAGCTCTCCGGCGACGGCGTCGTCGACGAGCCGCGGGTCGAGGATCCTGGGGGCGCGGGCGGAGGCGGCGTACAGCAGCCGCCAGAGCGGCAGGTCGGCGCCGAGAAGGACGGGGCGGACGGCGCGCTCGTCCGCGAACGCGGCGAGCAGCGCGCCGGAGGCCAGCGCGACGGCAGGACCGGGCTCCAGCCCGCACACGACGAGGCGAGGGGCGGACGTGATGGTGTCCTCCTTTTCGGCCGGGCTCCCGGGGCGGCCGCGGACCGGCGTGCCCGCAGGGCGGATTCCGGGGGGCCGGGATAGAATACTCTACCAGTCTTCAGGAGGACCGAGCCGACCTTATGGACCTGCGCAAGCAGCTTCACGACGCCATGTGGGTGCGCGTTCTCTTCACCATCGCGCTCCTCACCGGCGTCCTCTGGGTGCAGATCGACGATCACGGCGTGGCGGCGGCCGAGCTGCTCATCGGAGTCGCGATCGTCGCGCTCGTCAACCTCCCGATGTACATCGTCGAGCGGCGGCTCCCCACGCGCACGACCGCCGCGATCATCGTGGGGAGCGACCTCGTGCTGGTCACCGCCGGCGTGATCTTCGCCGGCGGCACCCTGAGCCCCGAGGGCGTCTTCTACGTCTGGCCGATCGTCTTCTCCGCGGTGTTCCTCGCGGCGTGGGCGCCGTACGCCGCGGCCGCCGTCGCCAGCGTCGCGTACGTCGCCGTCTGGGAGCTCCAGCACGTCGGCTGGCTCGACGTGCCGGCGGTCGTCGCCGAGATCCAGGTCCCCGCCAACTGGATGCTGATCACCGTCAGCCTGCACGTCGCCGCGTTCATGCTGGTCGCGCTCCTCAGCGGGCGGCTGGCGCAGGCGCTCATCGGCAGCTCGACCCAGCTCTCCCGCGCCAAGGCCGACACCGAGGCGCAGCTGCGCCGCATGCGGGCGACCAACGAACAGCTGCGCGTGATGAGCGAGAGCAGCCGCGTGTTCCTCCGCCACCAGGACGCCGCCGGCCTCGTCCCCGAAGCCCTGGACCAGATCGCGAGCGCGACGGGCGTGCGCAGCGGGTTCGCGCTCATCCTCAACCACAACTCCCAGGACTTCGAGGAGCGCGCGCTCACCGGCGACGTCACGGCGGACGCCGTGCGCGGCTACAAGGAGCTCGGCATCGTCGCCGTCGCGCAGGCGGGCGCCGAGCTCTACGAGGCGGTCACGGACCCCAAGGTCAGGCAGCTGCTCAAGGCGATGGAGAAGGACGGCTTCCGCGGCTTCCTCGTCGCGCCGCTGCAGGCCAAGCACGAGACGCTCGGCGTGATCTGCCTGCTCCACCGCGCGGACGAGGCCGTGCCCGAGGCCGCCGTGGCGACTCTGCGCGCGCTCTGCGACCAGGTGGCGCTGGTGCTGCGCAACATCCAGTACAACGAGGAGCTGGCGCGCAAGAACCGCGATCTCACCCACCTCGACGAGCTCAAGAGCGACTTCATGGCGACCATGAGCCACGAGCTGCGCACCCCGCTCACGTCCATCATCGGCTACAGCGACATGCTGCTCAGCGGCATGACCGGCGAGCTCAACGAGAAGCAGTCGGCGTTCGTCGACAGCATCCTCAAGGGCGGCGAGTCGCTGCTCGGGCTGATCAACGACATCCTCGACCTCACCAAGATCGAGGCGGGCCGCCTGGAGCTCAACCGCGAAGCGGTCGACCTGCGGGCGGCCCTCCTCGGCGTCCTCCCCGTGGTCAAGCCGCGTGCCCAGGACAAGCGCATCCGCATCTCCACGTTCCTGCCCACCGACCTTCCGCTCGTGTGGGCGGACCCGGCCAAGCTCAACCAGATCCTCCTGAACCTCATCACCAACGGCATCAAGTACACGCACGAGAACGGCAGCGTGAGCATCGAGGCGCGCCCGCTGGAAGGGCTGGTCGAGATCTGGGTCACCGACACCGGCATCGGCGTCGCCAAGGAGGACCAGGACAAGGTCTTCCAGCGGTTCACGCAGATCGACTCGTCGGCGACCCGCTCCCAGGGAGGCACGGGGCTGGGGCTGGCGATCGTGCGCGAGCTCGTGGAACTGCACGGCGGCACCATCCGGCTGCAGAGCAAGCTCGCAAAGGGCTCCAGCTTCATCTTCACCATGCCGATATCAACCACGCCGGCGGACCCGCTGGCGGCGGGCAAGATCAGCTAAGGGGAGGAGCGCAGCGTGGCGAACGCCATCCTGGTCGCCGACGACGACCCAGACATCCTCAGCATCGTCTCGATGTCTCTGGAGACCCAGGGCTACACGGTCCACAAGGCCACCAACGGGCGCGAAGCCGTCGACCTCGCCCACCAGCACCACCCCGACCTCATCCTCATGGACATGATGATGCCGGTCGTGAGCGGCTACGAGGCGGTCGCCGAGCTCAAGGCCGACGCGGACACGCGGGACATCGTCATCGTCGGCCTCTCCGCCAAGGCGATGGCGACCGACATGGAGCGCGCCACCGACGTCGGCATCGACGGCTACATCACCAAGCCGTTCCGCATCGCCCAGGTCCTCTCCGTGGTGGAGAGCTACCTGGACCTGAGCAGGGTGCCGGCGAAGCCCGTCGCCAGGGCTGACGACGACGGGCAGGAGCGAGCGCGTCCGCGCCGTACACTTCACGTGATGCACTCGTGAAGGATCCAGGCACAGCCCCCCAGCCCCCGCTCATCTGCGTCGCCGACGTCGACACCCGCCTGAGCTGCAGCTGCTACTGCGCCGTCTGTCCGTACTACCTGCGCGACCGCCGCATCGGCGAGCGCCGGACGGTCCACCGCCCGACCCGCGACCGGCGCATCCTGAACCGCTTCAAGGGCTGACCGGCCGGCGCGCGGCCGCGCGTCCCGGCGGCCGGCCACGCGCAGAGGCGCCCTCTATCATGGTCGCAGGTGCTTCTGCCGATACCCGTATCTAGGCACGAGAAGCCCCCGAATCGAGGCCAGTCACGGGCCAGTCACCGGAGCAGGAGCGAGGCGGAAGCCTCGGCCACAAGCGAGGCATCAGCCTTGAGCTGAAGACCACGGCGGTCGTCGCCGTGGGGCTCGCCGCCGCGTTCGCCCTCCTCGTCTCCGTCGTCGACCGCACGTCGGTCGTGCAGGTCGCCGCCGTGCTCCTGGCGCTGTTCGCCGTCATCGCCGTGACCTTCGACCTCTGGGTGTACCGGCCCGTCAACGACCTGATCCGTCGCTCGCGCACGCGGCTCGGCGGCAACTACGCGCGCAACGACCCCTTCTACCGCGACGAGGTCCGCGAGCTCGGCCACCTCGTCGGCACGCTCATCGCGGTGTTCCTCGCCGCGGAGGACAAGGAGTGGGTCTCGCAGAGCATCAAGGACGACCTGATCCGCGTGCAGGCGCTCAACCGGCAGCTCATGGACGTCGGCGTGCTGGGGCGCGAGATGAACGCCGCGCTCCCGTACCGCGAGACGGTGGAGCGCGTGCTCTCCCGCAGCCGCACGTTCCTGCACGCCGACTTCGGCGCGCTGCTCCTGCTCGACGCCGAGGCGCGCTCCTTCACGCTCGAGGGCGCCCAGGGCGTGCTGACGCCGACGCTCTCCGCCGAGTGCTGCGCCTACACGCCCGACTGCCCCGTGCGGCAGGCGGTCTCCTCGGGGCGGATCACGAGGGCCGAGGGTCACGTCTGCACCCTGTTCCCGCACACCATGACCCACCAGCTGGTGATCCCGGTCGCGATCGAGAACGTCGGGGACATGGCGCTGCTCGACCACCTCCACGAGCGGCGAGTACGCGGAGCTGCTGACCGGGGACATCCTGGACGCGCTCCGGAACCACGTCCAGAGCGCGCTGACCAACGCCCACAAGTACGACGCCATCCGCCGCCAGGTGGTCACCGACCACCTCACCGGCCTCTACAACCGGCGCTACTTCATGAACCGCGCCGGCGAGGAGATCGAGCGCAGCCTGCGTCACCAGGCGCCCCTCAGCGTGCTCATGATCGACATCGACCACTTCAAGCAGTTCAACGACACCTACGGGCACGCGACCGGCGACCGCGTGCTGCAGACGGTCGCGCGGGCGCATCAAGGACGTCGCTGCGCAAGCCACGACATCTGCTCGCGCCACGGCGGCGAGGAGTTCGCCGTCCTGCTGCCCAACACGCCGGGCGACAGCGCGTACCACGTGGCCGAGCGCGTGCGCAGGACGCTCGGCGGCACGCGCTACACGGGCCTCGGCCTCCCGCCCGACGTGAACATCACGATCAGCGTCGGCGTCGCCACCTGCCCGCGGGACGCGACCGTCCTCGACGACCTCATGGAGCTCGCCGACAAGGCGCTCTACCGGGCCAAGGCGGACGGCCGCGACACGGTCGTGCTGTGGGGCGCCGAGGAGCGCGAGCGCATCAGGGCGTGACCCGCGCGCCGCCGGGCGCGGCGCCGGGCTCCTCGCGCAGCAGGTCGCCGCCGGTGAGGCGGTGCAGCCCTCGACCCATGGCGGCAAGGCGTCGCCGAGCGCACGCCGGCGGCAACGCATGCCGGCGACGGGCTATGCTACCGCGGAGAGCCCGGCGCCGGCGGGGAGCCGCCGGTCGTCGCACGTCACCACACGGGGGGTCGAGGATGGGGAGTCGGAGCAGCACGGTGAACATCGAGGAGGCCGTGGCCATCGACGACGCCACGGTCGAGTTCCGGCTCAAGAAGCCGAAGGCCACCATGCTGCGCCTGTGGATCCCCATCGTCCCGGAGCACATCTGGAGCAAGATCCCGGGCGACAAGGCGGCCACGTTCAACTCCGAGCCGCCGGTCATCGGCTCCGGCCCCTTCCAGACGATCGAGGTCAAGAAGGGTTCGTACATCCGCTTCGCCGCCAACAAGAACTACTGGAAGGGCGCCCCCAAGGTCGATGAGGTGATCCTCGAGGTCTACACCAACCAGGACACCATGGCGATGGATCTCAAGAGCGGGGCCATCGACGTCGCGGTGCAGTTGCCGGCGGCGCAGTTCGACGCCCTGAAGAACGAACCCGGCATCACGACGAAGGCCGCCCTCTTCCGCTACTTCGTCGAGCTGGCCATGAACGTCTACGACAGCGACGACTCGCAGGCGAACCCCGTGCTGCGCGACCTCGAGTTCCGCCAGGCGATCAGCTGGGCGGTCGACAAGCAGAAGATCGTCGACACGGCCCTCAGCGGGTATGGAGAGGTCGGCCAGTCGATCATCGGGCCGTTCACCAACTACGCCTGGACGCCGACGCCGGAGGAGACGTTCGGCTACGACATGGCGAAGGCCGCTCAGTTGCTCGACGAGGCCGGCTACACCAACTCGGACGGCGACGGCATCAGGGAGGACAAGCAGGGCAAGCCGATCGAGCTGCGGCTCTGGACCCGGAGTGAGTCGCCGGAACAGCAGCGCGCCGGCAAGCTGATCGCGGTGTCGTTCGAAGAGCTCGGCCTGAAGATCGTCCTGAGCGTCGAGAACGACGGCACGATCAACGACGGCATCTATGCCTACAAGGGCTACACGTACGCCCCCAACTACGACCTGTTCATCTGGGGCTGGGGCAGAACGGCCAATCCGGGGTACCAGCTCGGATCCTTCATCTCGTCACAGATCGAGTGGTGGAACGACGCCTGCTGGTGCCAGGCCGCGGCCGCGGGCGCGAGCTCACCGAGTGACGTGACGGCCGGCCGCCACATGGAACTTCTGTACCTCAGCCGCGCCGACGTCGAGGGGCTCGGCGTGACCATGCGCGAGGTGCTGCGAGGCCGTGGACGACGGGTTCGCGGCCAAGGGCCGCGGGCAGACCGAGATGCCGCCCAAGCCAGGCATCCACACGCGCCCCGACTGCTTCATCCACGCGATGCCCGCCTACGTGCAGGAGCCCGAGGTGGCGGGCTCAAGTGGGTGAGCGGGTACCCGCCCAACCCGGCCAAGGGCCTGCCGTACATCACCGGCCTGCTGTCCTCAACGATCCGGAGACGGGCGTGCCGCTGGCGGTGATGGACTGCGCCTGGATCACCGCCATGCGCACCGGCGCCAGCGCCGGCATCTCGGCGAAGTACCTGGCGAGAGCCGGACAGCGCGCGTGGCGGCGATCATCGGCTGCGGCGTGCAGGCCCGCCCAGTCGCTGGCGGCGCTCGTGGAGACGCTGCCGGCGCTCCGGACGTGCGCTGCTACGACCTGCTCCCGGCGGCGACCGCCGCCTTCATCGCCGAGATGGCGCGCGGCCTTCCCGGCGCTGCGCTTCAGTCCCTGCGGCAGCGCCGCCGAGGCCACCGCGCGAAGCCGACGTGGTCGTCACCGCCATCCCCATCGTCACGGAGCCGACGCCCGAGCTCGACGCAGGAGAGCTCAAGGAGGGCGGCTCTCGCCGTCTCGCTCGACTACGACTCGGCGTGGACGAGCGCCGCGATGCGCGGCTGCGACAAGTTCTGCGCGGACGACGTGCCGCAGCTGCTGGCGACGCGCGAGCACGGCGTGTACTTCGGCGGCATCCCGGACGTCGATCCACGCCGACCTGGGCGAGCTCGCCGCAGGACTCAAGCCGGGCCGCGAGCACGCCGGGCGAGCGCATCTTCTCCATGAACATGGGCATCGCCGTGGACGACATGGTCACCGCCAGGGTGCTGTACGAGCGCGCGCTGCGAGCGCGGGGCGGGGACGCGGCTGCCGCTCTGAGGGCTCTCGCCGCCCGGGTATACTGCCATCGACCACCCCAGCGAAAGGAGGTCCGTGGCCACGCAGCGACAGACCGGTGACCGCCTCAGCGCCGCCGAGCTGTCGGCGTGGCGCGGCTTCCTGCGCGTCCAGAGCTCGTTCTTCCGCGAACTGGACGCCGAACTGGTCGCGGAGCACGATCTCCCCCTGCGGTCCTACGAGGTGCTGCTGCTGCTCGAGGACGCGCCGCGCCGGCGGCTGCGCATGAGCGACCTCTCCCGCTCGGCGCTGGTCAGCCCCAGCGGCGTGACGCGCCTGGTGGACCGGCTGGAGCGCGAGGGCCTGGTGGGCCGCGAGCGCTGCCCGGAGGACGGGCGCGGGTACTACGCCGTGCTCACCGAGTCGGGCGACCGCCGGCTCCGGGAGGCGCGGACGACCCACCTGGCCGGGGTACGACGGCTGTTCCTCGACCGGCTCGCCGACGACGACCTGCGGCGGCTGGCGGCGTACTGGGAGCGCCTGGTGCCGGGGGCCGCCGGCACGGACGCGGAGTGGCGCCGCGCGGCGCCGGGCAGCGGCCGCCGCGTCCGGCCTGTGGCGACGACGATGCCTGACGTCGTCGTCGTCGGAGCGGGCCTCTCGGGCCTCTGCTGCGCCCGCGAGCTGCGCGCCGCCGGGCTGGACGTCCTGGTGCTGGAGCGATCGGACGCGCCGGGCGGCCGCGTGCGCACGGACGTCGTGGACGGCTTCCAGCTCGACCGCGGCTTCCAGGTGCTGCTCACCGCGTACCCGGAGGCGCGCCGGGTGCTCGACTACGACCGGCTCGGGCTGCGGGCGTTCGAGAGCGGCGCGCTGATCCGCCGGGACGGCGGCTTCGCGCGCCTCGCCGACCCGCGGCGGCACCCGCGTCAAGGCGTTCGAGGGTCTGGGCGCGCCCGGCAGCCTCCTCGACAAGCTCAGGGTCGTCAGGCTGCGAGGCGCCTCTCGCGCTACTCGCTGAACGAGCTGCTCACGGCGCCGCAGGTCACGACCGCGGAGGCCCTGCGCCGCGAGGGGTTCTCCGGCGCCTTCGTCGACGCCTTCTTCCGGCCGTTTCTCGGCGGCATCTTCCTCGACCCGTCGCTGGAGACGTCGAGCCGCCTGTTCGCCTTCGTCTTCAAGCTCTTCTCCGAAGGCGAGGCGGCGCTGCCGGCCGCCGGGATGCAGGCCATCCCGCGGCAGCTGGCCGATGGCCTGCCCGAGGAAGCCGTCCGCTACGGCGCGACGGTGGAGTCGGCGGCCCCGGGCGAGGTCGTCCTCGCGGGAGGCGAGCGCCTGACGGCCCGGTCCGTGGTCGTCGCCGCGGACGGGCCGGAGGCGGCCCGGCTCACCGGCGCCCTCGAGGCGCCGGCGCCGCGGGCCGTGACCACGCTCCACTACGCCGCCGAGCGCTCGCCCGTCGGCGAGCCCCTGCTGGTCCTGAACGGCGAGGGCCGCGGCCCCGTCAACGACCTGTGCGTGCCGAGCGACGTGGCGCCGAGCTACGCGCCGCCGGGGGCGGCGCTGGTCTCGGCCACCGTGCTCGGCATCCCGGCGCTCACGGACGGACAGCTCGACGCGGCCGTCCGCGAGCAGCTCCGCGGCTGGTTCGGGGCGCAGGTACAGGGCTGGCGGCTCCTGCGCGCCCTCCGCATCCCCTTCGCCCTGCCGGCGCAGCCGCCGGCGGCCGTCTCCCCCGTGGAGCGGCCGGCGCGGCTGCAGGACGGCCTGTTCGTCTGCGGCGACCACCGCGGGACCGCTTCGATCCAGGGTGCGATGGTGTCCGGCCGGCGGGCGGCCGCGGCGGTCAGGGGGCTGGACGTGCCGCCCTCCTGCGCCCTGTAGCCCGCCGTCACACCTTGCCGAGCAGGACGCCGAGGCACATGACCGCGAGGACGACCGCCGTCACGAGGACGTAGCGGCGGTCCCGCTCCACGGCGAACGCGACGATGGACCCGCCGACGCGCACGAACGGCGTCGCGACGAGCACGAGCAGACCGGCGGAGAGCCAGGCGGCGGGATCGAGCGCCGTCAGCCCGGCCACGAGGTCCGCCAGAGGCACGACGTGGGCCGGCACGCCCTCACCCTTCGCGACGCCCAGGACCAGGCCGGTCAGCATGAGCGCCACCGCGACGACGATGCCGACGCCGAGCACGCGGCTCACCAGGCGCTCGATCGGATCCATGACGTGCGCCGGCCGCTCGTTCACACGCCCACCCCCAGCGCCTTGAGCGAGCATGAGCACGCCGAAGACCACGAGGACGACCTCGAAGATCAGGACGAGGACTCTCGCCGGCAGGTGGATGGCGAACCGCGGCCCGATCCTGGCCCCGACCAGGATGCCGAGCGCGGCCGGGACGGCCCAGCGCGGGTCCACGTAGCCGCGACCGTAGAAGATCGCGGCGCTGGTGGCGGCGGTGACGCCGATCATGAGGTTGCTGGTGGCGATGGTGGCCTTGAGGGGCACGCCCATCAGCAGGTTCATGATCGGCACCTTGAAGGCGCCGCCGCCGACGCCGAGCAGCCCGGAGACGTTGCCGGCGACGATCGACAGCGCGAAGCCGACGCCGAGGCCGTGCACGCCGTAGCTGACCTGCCGGCCCTGCGCCGGGTCGTAGTAGCTCGACGGCATCACCGGCCCCTCCACCGGCACGACGTCGCCGCGGCGGCGGCTCATCTGCCAGGCCACGTAGAACAGCAGGACGGCGAAGCACGCCTGCAGGATGCCGCCGTCGATGAGCACCGCCGTGATGCCGCCGGCCAGCGCGCCGACGGTGGTGGCGACCTCGAGGAACATGCCGAGACGCATGTTGGTCATCCCCCGCGCGGCGAAGGTCGTCTGTGCCATCGAGGACGTGGCGATGACGCAGATGATGCTGGTCGCGATGGCCGTCTTGATCGGCACCCCGAAGGCGAGGCTGAGGACGGGGACCATGATGATGCCGCCGCCCACGCCGAGCATGCTCCCGAAGACGCCGGCGACGAAGGCCACGACCAGGATGCCGATGACGACCGCCACGGGCCGGACCCTACTCGTCGCCCGAGGGCGGGCGGCGGAGGCGCTTGGCGACCGCCCGCCGCGACTTCTCGGCGAGGCGCCGCTCGGTCGCGGCCCGGGAGGGCCGCGTGGGCCGGCGCGGCGGAGGCGGAGGCGCGTTCAGCCGCCGCAGCTTGAGGCGCAGGCGGCGCAGCGCGTCCATCTTGTTGAGGTACTGGCTGCGCTGGGCGCGGCTGGTGACCGTGACGCCGGTGGGCCGGTGCACCAGCCGCACGGCGCTGTCGGTCACGTTCTGGTGCTGGCCGCCGGGCCCGCCGGCGCGGAACGTGTGCACGTCGCACTGCGCGAGGAGAGCGTCGTCGCTCTCGGGGATGTCGATCGGCTCGGCCATGCAGGGAGCGTACACCACCGCGTGATAGCCTCTGGGCATGCTCGGCATCGCCCTCGCCCTCGCCGCGTCCGTCTGCTGGGGCTCCGGCGACTTCCTCGGCGGCTTCAGCACCCGGCGCGCCAGCCTCTGGGCGGTGGTCATCGGCAGCCAGGCCGTGGGCCTCGCGGGAGCGGCGCTGGTGACCCTCGGCACGGGCCACGGCTGGCCGGGGCTGCAGGCCGTGTGGCCGGTGATGCTCGGCGGGCTCGCCAGCGTGGTCGCCATCTCCTGCTTCTACAAGGCGCTCGCCATCGGCACGATGAGCATCGTCGCGCCGATCAGCGCCACCAACGCCCTGATCCCCTTCGTCGTCGGCATCGCCGCCGGCGAGCGGCCGGCCACGGCCCAGCTCGCCGGCGTCGCGCTGGCCGCCGCCGGCGTGATCCTGGTGGCGATCGAGCCGGCGCGCAGCGGCGAGACGATCGGGGCGGCGGCGCTCCCCGGCGAGCCGGCGGTGGAGCCGGCCGGCGCCGCGGCGCTGTTCCGCGCCCGGGCGCGCGACCAGACGAGGCCGCCCGGCCCGCGACGGCCGCGCACGGCGCGGTCGCCCGCCCGGCGCGGCGCGACCAGCGACGCGCCATCGCCCTGGCGCTCACGGCGGCCGTCTGCATGGGCCTCGTCCTCGTCGGCTACGACGCCACCTCGCGCTACGACCCGCTGTGGGCGATGCTCGGCGGCAGGCTCTCGTCCGCCGTGCTCTTCGCGGTCCTGTTCTTCGTGCTGCGGCCGCAGCGTCAAGGTCGAGCGCTCGGCGCTGCCGTTCATCGTCGCCGTCGGCATCCTCGACACCGGCGCCAACGGCCTGTTCGCGCTCGCCACGACCGAGGGCTACCTCAGCCTGGTCGCGGTGCTCGGCTCGCTCTACCCCGTCGTCACGGTGCTGCTCGCGTTCGGCGTGCTGCGCGAGCGCATCGCGCCGCACCAGCTGGCCGGCGCGGCGGCGACCCTCGCCGGTGTCGCCCTCATCGCCGCCGGATGATCGCCGCAGGCACGTCATCGTGGGGGCCGCCGCAGGGGGACCGCACGGTGAGCGCCGTGCTGCGCCGACGGCGGACCTCACGATGACGCAGGTCGCCCTCATCGCGCTGCGCGGCGCCGGCGGCGAGCCCGTCGACCTGCGGCGCACGCTGGGCTCGCACGGCGTCGCCGAGCTGCCGCCGCTGCAGATCGACGGCGACCGCCGCGGCGCGGCGATCACCCTGGCGACGCCGGAGGGCCCGCGGACGGTGCGCCTCGGGGAGGCGCCGGGACCGCGCGGCGGCGCGCCCGCCGTCACGGTGGACGTGGCCGACGCCGGGCCGCCGCCGACGCCGCCGGTCGCGGCGGCCCTGACCGCGACGCTGCGGCGCATGCTCTGCCTCGACGACGACCTGAGCGGCTTCTACGCCGCGGTCGCGGCGGACCCGGACCTGGCCTGGGCGGCGCGAGGCGCCGGACGGCTGCTGCGGAGCCCGACGGTCTTCGAGGACGTGGTCAAGACCGTCTGCACGACCAACTGCGCCTGGTCGGCGACGGAGCGCATGGTCGGCGCCCTGGTCGGCCGGCTCGGGGAGCCGGCCCCGGGGGCGCCGCCCGACAGCGTCGCCGGTCGATCCTTCCCCTCGCCTGCGGCCATGGCCGCGGCGGGCGAGGAGTTCTACGCCGCCGTCGCCCGCGCCGGCTACCGCGGCGCGTACCTGCGCGAGATCGCCCGGCGCGTCGCCTCGGGCGAGCTGGACCTCGAGGAGCTGCTCTCCGCCGGCCGCGACGAGCTGCCCGACGAGGAGGTCGAGCGCCGCCTCCTCGCCCTGCCGGGCGTCGGGCCGTACGCGGCGGCCCACGTCATGCTGCTGCTGGGCCGCCACTCGCGCCTCGTCCTCGACTCCTGGACGCGGCCCAAGTACGCGCGCCTGCCGCGGCCGGCCGGCCGGGAAGCTGGTCGCCGACGCGACGATCGCCCGGCGCTTCCGCCGCTACCGCGAGCACGCCGGGCTCGCCTTCTGGCTGGTGCTGACCCGGGACTGGATGGACGACTGAGGGTCAGGGGGCCGGACTGGGCGAGCCGGGTCCGGCCATCCCCCAGTCCTTCATGATCGCGTCGAGCACGACCCGAGCCATGCGGTCGCCCCCGGCGCGCGTGAGGTGGATGCCGTCGGGGGCGCGCATCAGGACCTGGTCGCCGTTCTCGTCCTTCAGGTACTCCGCGTAGGAGCCCTTCTCGTTCGCCAGCGCGCGCCACGTGCTCACGAACGTGACCCCCGGGCGCTTCTTCGCCTCCGCCTCGTAGATGTGGTTCATCATCGCGATGCGCTCGCGGTAGCCGAAGTCCTTCATGATCGGGTTGCCCACCCAGTACACCCTGCGCCCGCGGGTGGTGAGGATGTCCATCGCCTCGCCCACGCGCCTGGCGTAGACCTCCTGCCAGGCCTTGGTGCCCACCTTGAGGACCTCGCCCTTGTAGAGGACGTTCTGGCCGTCGTTGGCGCCGAAGAGGACGACGGCCGCGTCCGGCCGGAAGTCGACGATCTGGTCGACGAGGCGCTGCGGCCAGTCGTAGAAGTCCGGCCGGCTGAGCCCGCTCGAGACGTGGTAGTCGTTCTTGGCCTTGACCAGCCCCGTCGCCTCGGCGAGGTTGACGAGCGACGAGCCGAAGACCTGGTCCATCGAGTCGCCGGCCACGTACAGGCGCAGCGGCCGCTTCTCGGTGATCGGACGCGGCCAGAGCGGCTTCTTGGTCTTCTTGACCTCGGCGAGCGTGTGGTGCTCCTCCTCGCCGCGACCGAGGGCGCCGGCGACGGCGGTGCCGAGGTCGTCGGCGCGCACGAGCCCGCTCAGGCCCGTCATCGGCGCGAGCAGGGCGAGCTGCAGCGTGCGCAGCGCGCCGTAGGGGCGCGCCTCGACGTCCTTCTTGATGGTGCGCGCGTCCAGCAGCCCGGCGAGGAAGAAGCCGAGCAGCATGGCGAGGAGCACCGCGCCGGCCGAGAGGCGGCGCCGGCGCGGCTCCCTTGCGGCGCCGCGGCGGGGGCCGGTCGTCCGCGGGCCCGGGCGAGACCTCCGGCTCCAGCCACTCCTCCCACTCCTCGGACGCCGCGTAGCCGCCGGCCGGCTCATGGCGCGCCCGGCCTGACCCCGTGGGGTACTCGGGCGCGCGCCAGTCGCGGGCGCCCGTCCTCGTATGGCCTGTCGTCCGTCATCGTCCTCGTCTGCCCGTCGTCCGTCCGCTGCTCAGAACTTGAAGTACAGGAACTCGGCCGGCCCCGCCGGCCCCAGCACGTCGATCAGGAACAAGGCCGCCGCCAGCACCAGCCCCTGGCCCACCCAGCCGATGCGGCTGAAGCCGGCCTCCAGGCCTTCGATGCTCCGCCGCGGCACGTACTGGATGGCGATGCCCAGCACGCACAGGGCCACCACCGGCAGGGTCACGGCCGCGCCGATGGACCCGATCCCGGCGACCAGCCGCCAGAGCACCGCGAACGCGTTGCCCATCGACTCCGCGCGGAAGAACACCCACGCCACGCTGACGAACACGAACACCCAGAGACGCTGGAGCGCCCTGCGCGCCGGCGGTCGCGCCCGGCTCGGGCAGACCCGCCGAGTGACGCACGTCCATCCGCGCCCGTTCGACCGCAAGACCGGTGCCGTGCAGGAGCCCCCAGAACACGAACGTCCAGCCCGCGCCGTGCCACAGGCCGCCGAGGAGGAACGTGAGCACCAGGTTGGCGTACGTCCTGCCCCTGCCCTTGCGGTTGCCGCCCAGCGGGATGTACAGGTAGTCGCGCAGCCAGCTGGAGAGGGTGATGTGCCAGCGGCGCCAGAAGTCCTGGATGGTGCGCGCCGTGTACGGCGCGTCGAAGTTGGCCGGCAGCTCGAAGCCGAGCAGCAGCGAGACGCCGATGGCGATGTCGGCGTAGGCGCTGAAGTCGCAGTAGATCTGCACCGAGTAGGCGACGATGCCCCACAGGGTCTCCCACGACGAGTACGTCTGCGGCGACGCGAAGAGGCCGTTCACGATGTGCGTCGAGAGGTAGTCGGCGATCAGCAGCTTCTTGACCAGGCCGCCGAGGATGAGCACGAAGGCGCGCGAGGAGTCCACCGTGTGCGGGTTCCTCGGCGAGGTGAGCTGCGGGAGGAACTCGCGGGCGCGGGCGATGGGGCCCGCGAGCAGGTACGGGAAGAACGCCGTGTACACCGCGAAGTCGAGCGCCGGCGCCGGGCGCGAGCTGGCCGCGGTAGATGTCGATCACGTAGGTCAGCATGCGGAAGACGAGGAACGAGATGCCGACCGGCAGGATGATGCGCAGCAGCGGCAGCGGCGCGTCGAGGCCGACGGCGCCGAGCACGTCGTTGAGGTTCACGACGAAGAAGTCGAAGTACTTGAAGACGCCGAGCGTGACCAGATTGGCGGCGACGGCGAGGACCACCCAGGGGCGGGCGGCGGCCCGCGAGCGGCGCCGCCCGAGCGCGCGGTGCACCTGCGCGCCGAGCGCCTGGTTCACCAGCGTCGCGCCCAGGAGCAGGAAGACCAGCCGCCAGTCCCACCACCCGTAGAACACGTAGCTGGCGGCGATGATGAACCACTTCCACAGCCGCAGCCGCGGCATCAGCAGCCAGTTCAGCACGTAGACGACGAGGAAGAAGATCGCGAACGTGATGGTCGGGAAGAGCACGCCGCCGCCTGTCTGTCACCCGGGTGCGCGAGGGCCGCGCGGGCGGCCCCGCCTGCTGGTTGCGGATGCTACACCAGAGGCCGCGGGCGGCGAAGCACGCGCGGGGGTCAGGGCGCGTCGGGGGTCGCGGACGCGCCCGGCCTGGGCGACGGCGCGTCTCCCTCGCCCTTCCTCGGCAGCCACTCCCTCTTGATCTCGTCGAGCACGGCGGCGGCGATGCGCAGGCCGCCGGCGTACGTGAGGTGCTCGCCGTCCTGCTCGCGCACCTGCTGCAGCTCGCCGCGCTCGTCGGGCAGGTACTGGGCGTACTGCCCGCCGCCGTTGGCGAGCAGGCTGTACGCGTCGATGTAGCGCACCCCGAAGGTCTTCTCGGCGACGCCGCGGTAGATCTCGTTCATCAGCCTGATCTGGCCGTTGAACGACGCCTCCGGCATGACCGGCTGCCCGATCCAGTACACGCGCCGCACGCCGTTCTGGAACAGCAGGCCGATGACGTCCCGGACGCGCCTGCGGTACTCCTGCTTCCAGCCGTCCGAGCCGAACTGGTGGATCTCGCCGGAGCGCGGTCTGGAGCGGCTGGTTGTCGTTGGCGCCGAACATCACGGCCACGGCGCCCGGGCGGAACGCCCTGACCTGCTGCTGGAGCTGCGCCGGCCAGTTGAAGGCGTCCGGCCGCACCAGCCCGGTGGAGATCCGGTAGTCCAGCATCGGCTTGATCAGCCGGGTCTTGTTGGAGAGGTTGGTCAGCGCCATGCCGGGCAGGCCCAGCATCGAGTCGCCGGCGATGTACAGGTGCATCGGGTGCCCCTTGAACGGCTTGGGCAGCGGGCGCTCCTGGAGCGACTTGCGGGGCTTGTCGCCTTCGTCCCCCGGCTTGCCCTCCGCGGTCGGGCCGGGGGTCGGCCTGACCACCACGACCGGGCGCGCCGGCGGGCCCGGGATCGGGCCTGCCGAGCGCGACCGCCGTGAGCTTCGCCGGGCGATCGAGGAACAGCCAGTGGCTCACCGCCGCCAGGGGGTCGACCAGGGCCAGGCGGAAGCTGCGCTCGGCGCCGAAGGGCTGCTGCGAGCGCGGTCTTCTTCATCGCCGGCGCGTTGAGCAGCGCGCCGAGCGCCAGCGCCACGAGCATCGCCACGAGGGCGCTGGCGGCGGTGCGGCGCCGGCGGCCGAACGGCAGCCCGGCGTCCCGGCGCTCGTCCCCGGGCGCAGGCCCGTCGCGGCGCTCGTCGTGAGGTGTCTGGTCGCCGGCCATCAGAACCTGAAGTAGAGGAACGCCGCGGGTCCCGTCGGCCCGAGGATGTCGAGGAGCATGAAGGCGACCGCCAGGGCGACGCCCTGGAGCACCGGGTTGAGCGCGGAGAGCCTGGCCTCACCGCGCTGCCAGAGCGAGCGCGGCACGTACTGGACGCCGATCCCGACGGCGATGGCGAGGAGCACGCCCGGCGTCACGGCGGCGCCGATCGTCCCCCAGCTCTGGAAGAGCCGGGCGATGACGCCGAGCGCCGCCGCGAAGCTGTCGGAGCGGAAGAAGATCCAGGCGAAGGTGACGAAGGCGAACACGCCGATGCGCGGTCCCCACACGCCCGGCCACGGCTGCCGGTCGTACTCGAGCGGCGCGCCGGGCGGCGGAGCGCCCGCCGTTGCGTCCTCGGGCGCCGGCGCCCCTGCGGCGGCCGGCGCGGAGGCGGCGAGGCCGTCGGACGCCGCCGCCAGCTCGAGCCGCTGGCGCTGGACGAGGAGCGCCCTCTCCTTGCGGCGGTCCAGCCGCAGGTGCTCGACGATCAGGGCCGCGCCGTACAGGAAGCCCCAGAAGACGAACGTCCAGCCGGCGCCGTGCCAGAGGCCGCCGAGCAGCATGGTGAGCATGATGTTGACGTACGTGCGCGTGCGGCCCCTGCGGTTGCCGCCCAGCGGGATGTAGAGGTAGTCGCGGAGCCAGCGCGAGAGCGTCATGTGCCAGCGGCGCCAGAACTCCTGCACCGAGCGCGCCGTGTAGGGGGCGTCGAAGTTGTCCGGCAGCTCGAAGCCGAGCAGCAGCGAGACGCCGATGGCGATGTCGGCGTAGGCGCTGAAGTCGCAGTAGATCTGCACCGAGTAGCCGATGATGCCGAGCAGCACCTCCAGCGACGAGTACTGGCCCGGCGTGGTGAACACCCCGTTCACGATGTGGGTGGCGAGGTAGTCGGCGATCAGCATCTTCTTGACCAGGCCGCCGAAGATGAGGAAGAAGGCCCGCGCCGTGTCCACGTTGCGTGGGTCACGCGGGCCGCGCAGCTGCGGCAGGAACTCCGAGGCGCGGGCGATGGGGCCGGCGGCGAGGTACGGGAAGAAGGCGACGTACACGGAGAAGTCGAGCAGCGACGCCGGCCGCAGGGTGCCGCGGTACACGTCGATGACGTAGCTCAGCACGCGGAACGTGAGGAACGAGATGCCGAGCGGCAGGACGATGCGCAGCAGCGGCAGGTCGGCGTTCAGGTGCAGCGCCTCGAGGACGTCGGCGGCGGAGGTGACGAAGAAGCCGTAGTACTTGAACCAGCCGAGCACGACGAGGTTGGCGGCGACGGCCGCGGCCAGCGCCCACGTGCGCCGGGTGCCGCGCTCCGGCATCCCCGCGATCCAGAGCGCGAAGAACTGGTTGGCGACGGCGCTGAGCGCGAGGAGGAGGACGAAGCGCCAGTCCCACCACCCGTAGAACACCAGGCTGACGACCAGCATGAACGGCTTCCACACGCGCTGCCTGGGCATGAGCAGCCAGTTCCCGACGAAGACGAGCAGGAAGAAGACGGCGAATGTGATGGTCGGGAACAGCATGCGGCGGTTCTGGTCCCCAGTCTAGGGAAAGGGACGGCCGGTCGCCAGCCGCGGTCCGCGCAGCGCACTGTGCCGCCGCCCGCGCGCGAGGCGCATCGCGTATCATGTCGCCGTGAGCCGGCCTCCCGTCTTCACCCAGAACGTCATGCGCGAGGGCTTCGTCGAGTTCGCCTTCGGGGAGCCCGACCCGGCGCTGCTGCCGGTCGGGCTCGTCCGGGAGGCCGCGGCGAGGGCGCTCGGCGGCGAGGGCGCCGCGGCGCTCGCCTACGGATCCAGCGCCGGGCCGGCGGCGCTGCGCGCGGCGATCGCGGAGCGCACCGCCGCGCGTGAAGGCCTCGCCCTGGCCGCGAGCGACGTGCTCGTCAGCGGCGGGATCTCGCAGGCCGTCGACCAGGTGCTGACCGTGCTCGCCGCGCCGGGCGACGTGGTCTTCGTCGAGTGCCCCACCTACAACCTGGCCCTCGGGATCATCGCCGACCACCCCGTCGACGTGGTCGGCGTGCCCCTGGACGGCGAGGGCATCGACGTGGACGGGCTGGCGGCGGCGGTGCGCGACGCGCGCGCGTCCGGCCGCCGCCCCCGGCTCCTCTACACCATCCCGACCTACCACAACCCGGCCGGCGTGAGCCTCTCGGCGCCGCGGCGCAGGCAGCTGCTCGAGCTCGCCCGGCGCGAGGACCTCCTGCTCGTCGAGGACGACGTCTACCGCGAGCTCGTGTACGAAGGCGAGGCGCCGCCGGCGCTCCGCGCCCTCGACCCGGCGGCGCCCGTCATCCGGCTCGGCTCGTTCTCCAAGTCGCTGGCGCCCGGCCTCAGGCTGGGCTGGATCGACGCCCCGGCCGCCCTGCGCGAGCGGCTGGCGGCGTACGGCACGCTCGAGAGCGGCGGCTGCGTGAGCCAGTTCTCCGCGCACGTCGTGGCGGCGCTGCTGGCGGCGGGCGCCTACGGCGCCCACGTCGCCGTGCTGCGCCACGCCTACGCCTCCCGCCGCGACGCGCTCGCCGCCGCGCTGCGCGACCACCTGCCGGCGGGATGCGCCTTCACCGTGCCCGCCGGCGGCTTCTTCCTCTGGGTCACGCTGCCGCCGGGCCTGACCGCGTCCCGCCTGCTGCCGGTGGCCGAGCGCCACCGCGTCGCGTTCGCGCCGGGCCGGCGGTTCTGCGCCGACGGCGACGACCGCAGCCTGCGGCTCGCCTTCAGCCTCTACGACGAGGCGAGCCTCGCCGAGGGCGCCCGCCGGCTCGGCGCCGCCGTGACCGAGGCTCTGGACGGCGCCGCGTGACCGGTCGCGGTCGCCCGTGACGCGCGCGCCTGACCTCCCGGCGCGCGCCCGCATCCGCACGGGCGTCGCCGCCTTCCTCGTGGCGGCCTCGGTGCTCGCCGTGATGGTGAGCGCCCTGACCCTGTGGGCGCACGGCCTCGTCTTCGACACCGACACCTACGTCGGCGCGGTCGCCCCCGTGCTCGAGGACGCGGCGGCCCGCGAGGCGGTCGGCGAGTACGTGGCCGCCACGAGCCGTCCGCGCCGCGGACCTGGAGGCGCGCATCGACGACGCGCTGCCCTCCGGCGGCAAGGTCCTCGCCCCCGCGCTCACCAGCTCGCTCCAATCCTTCCTCGTCGGGGAGATCGACCGGTTCCTGAGCACGGAGCACGCGCGGCGCCTCTGGGCGGACGGCAACCGCTTCGCCCACCGGCAGCTCATCACCGCCCTGCAGGAGGAGGACGGCGCCGTGGCGGTGGGCGAGGAGCGACGTACGGCTCGACCTGCTGCCACTGGTCGCGGTGGCCCTGCAGAAGCTGGAGAGCAAGGTCCCCGGGATACTCGGGCGCGACGTCACCCTCCCGGCGATCGAGCCCGACCGCGCGCCCGACGAGATCAGGACGCTGCTGCAGGACGCCCTCGGTCGCGAACTGCCGGCGGACCTCGGCTCCGTCACGCTGCTCACCGGGACCCAGGCGCACGAGGCGAAGCAGGCGCTCACGCTGTTCGACGACCTCGTGATCCTCGTGGTCGTCCTGACCGTGGCGCTCATCGTGGCGGCGCTGCTCGTCTCCGTGCGGCGCCTGCGCACGGCGCTCTGGCTCGGCCTCGGGTCGCTGCTGGCGTTCGTGGTGGCGCGGGCGCTCGAGGTGCGGTTGGAGCAGGCCGTCGTGGACGCGGTGGAGACCCAGGGTGGGGCCGCGGTGGCGCGGTCCGTCCTCGGCTCCGCGATCCGGAGCCTCGACGCGTTCTTCGTCTGGATCGCGGTCGCCGGGGCGATCGTCGCGGTGGCCGCCCTCCTCGCCGGCCGGCCGGCGTGGCTGGAGGCCATCGGGCGGGGCGTCGCAGAGCTCTTCGGCGTCGCCTCCGACCTCTCCACCCCGGACACGCGCGCAGGCCGCTGGATGGCGGCCCACCTCGACCTGCTGCGGATCCTGGGGGTCGTGGTCGCGGTCGTCGTGCTGCTCTTCGTGACGGGCTCGCCGACCGCCGTGATCGTCGTCGTCCTCGCGCTGGTCGTGTACGAACTGGCGCTCGGCGCCTACGCCAGCGGCGTGCCGCGCGAGCTCGAGGAGGACGCCACCGGCGACCCGCCGGCCCCGGCCGGCTGACGCCGCGCGGCGGGCGGCCTCCCCGGCCGGCCTCCGTCACGCCGGCCGCCGGCTACACGTGCGACTCGCGCGAGCCGCCCTTGGGACCGCGGTCGTGGCGGTCGCGGTGGACGTCGCGGTGCGGCAGGGGGAGGTGCGGCTTGCCGCCGATGACGTCCCAGAGGCGGTGCTTGCGCCGCTCCCACTTCTGGTGGAAGCCCTCGTCGCGGCGCCGGGCGCGCTCCAGCGTCGACGGCTTGTCCCCGTACCGCCAGCGCGCCCACGGCGATCCCGGCTTGGCGAGGCGGAGCGCACCGGCCAGCGCGACCGGCGGAACGAAGATGCCCACCGTGCCGACGAACAGCTTGCCCTTCAGGTAGCTCACGACGACGAAGATGGCGCCGCTCAGGATGAGCACGAACAGGGCCCAGCGCGACGTGGTGACGTAGTCGCCGAGCTCGCTGAAGGTGCGCGGCAGCAGCCCCGTGAGCAGCAGCGTGATGAAGGTGATGCCGAGGATGACGGCGTCGATGCTCTTGCGGCCCTCGCCGGTCCAGTACACGTCCTCGAGGTGCAGGATCAGGGCGAACTCGTCGAGGGTGAGGGCCGCGGCGGCGCCGAAGAAGAAGGCGAGCACCTCGAGCCACGGGCTCCCCGGCTGCAGGGCGAACGTGAGGATCCCGAAGATCACCATGGCGATGATGCCGAACACCGAGTGGTGGATGTGCAGGCCGCCCGGCGTGACGACGCTGGCGATGCCCATGCGCGAGCGGCCGTGACGCCGGGTCAGACGGGTGTTGAGCCGGGCGATGAGGAACGTCACGATGAAGCCGACGAGCAGCACGAACAGCGGGCGCCTGGCGTCGTCGAGCACGTTCCCGGGGATGGCGGCGAGCAGAAGGGTCATGGCACTCCCATTATCCTCCCGCGGCGGCGAGCGGAATCATCGCCGGCCGCCGGGGCGCGCGGCGAGCGCGACGGGCGCCCGCACGGACGCGAGCGCGGACGCCGGCGCGCGGCCGGTCAGCGCGTCGCCGCGGAGGCCGAGGGGCTCGCCGGCGGCGAGGCGCCCGGCGCTGCCGACCCCGGCGGCAGCCAGTCGGCCTCGATGGCCTTGTAGACCGTCCTCGGCCAGCAACTCCTGCCCCTCCGCGGTGAAGTGCACCTGGTCGGCGAGCCGCAGCGACGCGTCGAACGAGCCGTCGGCGGTGGTGTAGAGGTCCCAGATGTCGACGTACTCGGCCCCGGGCCGCTTCTCCGACTGCTTCTGGAAGATCCTGTTGATCAGCCGCATGCGCGAGTTGCGCCAGTCCTCCCCCATGATCGGCATGCCGACCCAGTACACGCGGCGCGCGCCGCCCTCGAGCAGCGCGTCGATGATGTCGCCCACGCGCCGTTCGTAGGCCTGCTTCCAGGCCATCTTGCCGTAGGGGATCCAGTCGCCGTCCTTCCAGACCGACTGGGTGTCGTTGGTCCCCATCATGATCACCGCGGCCTGCGGCTTCTTCGACTTCACCACCGTCTCGATCTGCCGCTGCCAGTCGAAGAAGTCGTAGCGGCAGATGCCGCTGGATTCCTTGTAGAAGGTGACGGGCTTGAACGCCCCGGCGTCCTGCAGGACCGGCTCCAGGGCCCAGCCGAGCTCGCCGCCCATCGAGTCGCCGCCGACCCACATGCGGACCGGGTCGCCGGCGCTCGCGACCCAGACCTTGGGCGGCGGGACGGTCGGCGTGGGGCTCGGCGAGGACGTGGCGCCGACCGCCGCCGCCCGGTCTTGCCGGCGCCGCGCCGTCGCCGCCGCCCCTGCGCACGACGACCGCGGCGGCGACGGCCACGACGGCGACCACGATGACGACCACCAGCACGAGAAGACGGCGCCGCGCCCGCCGCCTGCGGCGGCGCCGGTCGCGGGTGGACCGCGACGCGTACGTGGAGTTGTTGCCGTCCTGCATGGGCTGAGGGACCTCTCGGCGAGTGTACAGGAGGGGTTTCGCCCCGCGCTCGGCGGCACCTGCCGGCCGTGTGAGCGCCCGCCCGTTTCGCACGACCACGCTCTGGGATACAGTGTCGCCTGACGATGGACCAGTCGACCGTGACACCCGACGCGGGACCCGCCTGTCAGGCGCCGACCTCTGCTGGCGGAGTCGCCACGGTTCGCCGACAGCTTCGGCCTCGTCCTCCTGCTGCTCATCCTCAGCTACTTCGTGATCGCCGGCGCAGGCGACGGCGACGCCGGCCGCATCGTCTCGATCGTCATCTTCGCGACGACCACCTGGCTCGCCCTGCGCGCCGCGCAGGTCAAGCGCCGCATCCTGCGCTCGCGCTGGCCCTGATCCCGCTGGCCACCCTCCTGGCCGATCGTCCTCGTGCTCGTCGGCAACGACCAGACCGCCAGCATCGTCAGCAAGGTCCTCACCGTCCTGCTGGTGGTCGTCGCGCCGGTCGCGATCCTCAGGCGCCTCGTGGAACACCCCGTCATCAGTCTCAACACGTTCTACGGCGCCGTCTGCGTCTACCTGCTCATCGCCATGTTCTTCGCCACCGTCTACGGCCTCATCGCGCTGATCAGCGGCGACCAGTTCTTCGCCCAGCTCACCGTGGCCCCCCAGGACACGCCGGCCGATCGACTACCTCTACTTCAGCTTCGTGACGATCACGACCACCGGGTACGGCGACTTCACCGCCGCCGACCGGCTCGGGCGCATGACGGCGGTACTCGAGGCGATCTTCGGCCAGCTCTACCTCATCACCGTGGTCGCGCTCGTCGTCCAGAACCTCGGGCAGCAGAGCCGGATGGGGCGCAGGATGGAGGAGGAACTGCACAAGGAGACCGTCGCAGCGGAGGCGACGGAAGACGTGCCGGACGACGCCCTGACGGCCGGCGCGCCGGGGCCGGACGAGGGCGCCTGAGGCATCCGGCACCGCGTCCGTCTCCACAGTACACTACGCCCATGAACGCGTATGACTCGCGACTGCGCCGCGTCGCCGGCGGCACGTTCTGGCTGTCGCTCTACGTGGCTCTGTCGCTCACCCCGCTCCTCGTGGCGTTCGTCTATCGCGACCACCCCCCCCGGGACTTCTGGACGGAGTTCTCCGTCGCCCTCGGATTCGTCGCGCTGGCGATGATCGGCCTCCAGTTCGCCATCACCGCGAGGTTCCGCCACGTCGCCGCGCCGTACGGCATCGACCTCGTCCTGCGTTTCCACCGGCAGATCTCGATCCTGGCGGTCGCCCTGGCGGTCGCGCACCCGCTGATCCTCTTCGCCACGCGCGAGGATGCGCTGGAGCTGCTCAACGTCCTGACGGCGCCGTGGCGAGCCCGCTTCGCCGTCGCCGGGACGCTGGCGCTTCTCGTCCTCGTGGCGATCTCCGTCTGGCGTCGGCAGCTGCGGCTGCGCTACGAGCACTGGCGCGCCGCCCACGGCGTCCTCGCCGTGCTCGCCGTCACCTTCGCTCTCGTCCACATCGAGCTCGTCGGCTGGTACGTGGACCTGCCCTGGAAGCGTCTGTTGTGGGCGGCCATGACCCTGGCGGTCGTCTGCCTGCTCCTCTACGTGCGCTTCGTGGTCCCCCTCCGGCTGCTCCGCCTGCCGTGGGTCGTCGACGAGGTCGTCGGCGAGCGCGGCCGGGCGTGGACGCTCGTGCTGCGGCCGGTGGGCCACCCCGGCCTGAGGTTCCTCCCCGGCCAGTTCGCCTGGCTCACGATCGGACGATCGCCGTTCGCGATCGAGGATCACCCGTTCTCGTTCTCCTCCAGCGCGGAGGACCGCGAACGGGTCGCGATGACGATCAAGGAGGCCGGCGACTTCACGGCGGCGTCGGCGCCCTGACGCCGGGTACGCCGGCCTACCTCGACGGCCCACACGGCGCCTTCAGCATCGACCGGTACGAGGGCAAGGGCTGCGTGTTCGTTGCCGGCGGCGTCGGCATCACCCCCGTGATGAGCATGCTGCGCACGCTGGCCGATCGCGGCGACGACAGGCCGCATCTCCTGGTGTACGGCGCCGGCCGCTGGGAGGACGTGACGTTCCGCGAGGAGCTCGACGCGCTGCGCGCGCGCCTCGACCTGCGGATCGTGTACGTGCTCTCCGAGGCGCCGCCCGACTGGCAGGGAGCCAGAGGGCGGATCACGGCGGAGCTCCTCGCCGCTCACCTGCCGGACGACAAGGCGGCGTACCTGTACTTCGTCTGCGGGCCGCCGGCGATGATGGACGCGGTGGAGCGGTCGCTCCTCCACGCCGGGGTCCCCTGGCCGAGCATCTACACCGAGCGCTTCAATCTGGTATGAAGCGCCGCATGGACAGGAGGCGGTGAACCTTGCGTCACGTGCACACCACCCGGGTCGTCCCCCTCGTGGCCGCGCTCGTCGTGACCGCGTCGGTGGCCTTCGGCCTGCTGCGCTCCTGAGCCGGCGGCCGCCGCGCGCGTCAGCCGTGGCGCCCGCGCTCCCTGGCGTCGTCTCGCCGCTCGTCGGTCCCGCGCCCGCGCCCTTGCCGACGACGTCCCCGCTCTCGCTCTCCATGTGCCGCTCGCGCGCGGCCTGCCACAGGAACAGCGCCAGCGCGGCGATGACGGCCGCCGAGGCGAGACCGGGCGCGAGCAGGTCGGTGGTGCCGTCCCACGTGAGCGCCTGCCCGAGGAAGATGACCGCGATCGCCACGACGACGACCCCGGCGAGCAGTTCCTTGAGCTGGCCGAGGTCGTGGATGCGCAGCCAGCGCGGCATCGGCACGCGGTCGTCGACGAAGAGGCTGTAGAGGCCGAGCGCGAGCACGTAGAGCACGGTGGCGAGCAGCGCGTAGTCGGCCTGCTTGATCAGCTTGCCGATCATCTCGTTCTGGCGAGAGGCCGCCCTCTGCGCGGCGTGCATGATCGTCGTCACGGTGACGATCATCGTCGACACCATCACCGCCATGAAGGCCAGGAACAGGCTCACGGTCGCGATCAGCACGAAGAAGCGGCTGGACGCGACCATGCGCCCGATCATGTCGCGACGGCGGGCGGCGCGTGTCTTCGGCGCGGCGTCACCGCCGGGTCAGCCTCCGTGCAGCGCGCGCCGCAGGGCGAACGCCTGGACGATCGCCGAGATGCCGAAGAGCAGCGCGGACAGGCCGACGAGGATCATCAGCAGCGTCACCGTCGGACCGGGCCAGATGATGAAGACGAGCCCGACGATGGCGAGCACGAAGCCGAAGCCGACGACGACGCCGTAGCCTTCTCCGCGCGCGGCGATGGCGGCGACGGCGACGGACACGCCCCAGATGAGGAACGCGAGCCCGACGATGACCGCCACGGTCTTCACCGACGCCTCGGGCCACGCGATGAGCGCGATGCCGGCGACGATGGCGATGACGCCGGCGACGATGCGACCGGTCTTGCCGCCGCCGCCGATGAAGAACTGCAGGATGCCGGCGAAGAGGAGGAAGAGGCCGGCGAAGATGGCCACCAGGTGCACGCTGCCCCAGATGTTGGCAAGGACCAGGATGCCGAAGACGACGGCGACGATGCCGACGGCGAGCACGAGGCCCCAGGCCCCGCTCGCGGCCCGGCGACCGTCGACGACGACCACCGTCTCGTTCACCACTTCCGGACGCGGCCGGTCAGGTTCGTTCCCGTACTCGTTCATGTGCGCCTCCGCTCCCTTCTGGCCGCCACGGCCCTCGGCGGGGAGTCTACTCCCCGAGGACCTTGATGATGAGCCGCTTGGCGCGGCGGCCGTCGAACTCGCAGTAGAAGACGGCCTGCCAGGGGCCCAGGTCCAGGCGCCCGTCCGTGACCGGCACGATCACCTGGTGGTGGACCAGCAGGTTCTTGAGATGGGCGTCGCCGTTGTCCTCGCCGCCGCGGTGGTGGCGGTAGTCTCCTTCGTCCGGCATCAGTTGCCGGGCCACGTCGTTCGCCGGCGGCTGCCAGGACGGCGGCGCCAGCTTGTCGAGCCACTCGAGCGCGTCCGCCTGGATGCCCGGCTCGTCGTCGTTGATCCACACGCCGGCGGTGATGTGCATGGCCGCGACCAGCGCCATCCCTTCGCGGATGCCGCTCTCGTCGACGGCCTCCTGCACGTCCTCGGTGATGCGCACGAACGCGCGCCGCTCGGGGACGCGGAAGGTCTTGTAGACGGTGTGCGCCTTCACCGGCCCTCAGCCCTCGTCGTCGACCCGCCTGGGCACGCGCACGAAGCGCACGCCGAGCCCCACCGGCCCGGTCTCGACGATCGCGATGGTCGGGTCGTCGTCCTCGTAGTGGGGAGCGCTGGCCGACCCCGGGTTGAGGAAGAGCGTGCCGTCCACCCACTCCACCGCCGGGAGGTGGTCGTGGCCGCACACGATGAGGTCGGGCGCGTCGTGCTTGCCGACGCCGTCGATCTTGCCGGCCGCCAGCCGCTTGAGCAGCCGCTTGCGCTTGTGGCCGACGATGAAGCGGACGCCGCCGACCTTGCCGGCGACCTCGCGCGGCAGCTTGCCCAGCTTGCCCTCGTCCATGTTGCCGGCCACGGCGGTGACCGGCGCGATCGCCGTCAAGCGCCTCGAGGGTGGCGCCGTCCATGATGTCGCCGGCGTGGATGATGTGGTCGACGCCGGCGAACTCCTCGAGGACCTGGGGGTCGAGATGGCCGTGCGTGTCCGAGATGACGCCGATGCGTGCGTGCCCACTCGACTTGACCATCGCTCTCCTCCGGGTCGCAGGCCGCCATCATGTCACCCCGGCGGCCCCCAACGCCATACTCCCCGCCGAGCGCCCCCAGCGGAACCTGCGCCGCGGCCGCCGCGCCGGAGCCGCGGATCTCGCTAGAGGATGCCCCCGGGCACGCCGGGCCCCGCCAGCTCGGAGGGCCCGGGGTCCTGGGGCCGCGGTGGCCAGCCGGCCACGGCGTGCCCCTCGTGGCCGGTCAGCGTCTCCTCGAGGGCGAGAGTCTCGCCCGGGCGCAGCATGACGGTGTGCACGTCGGGCTCGAGCGCCGCCGCCTGCGCCATGAAGAGGAACGGCGCGCGCCGGTGGAAGTCCGGGCCGAAGCGGAACAACGCGGTCCCCGGCAGGTGGTAGGTGCCCCAGTGGATGGGCACGACGAGGCGCGGGCGCAGCAGCTCCATGGCCTTGACCGCGTGCCGCGGGCTCATGTGCTTGAACTCGGGCATGAGCGGCCCGATGCCGGCGATGGGCAGCAGTGCGAGGTCGAGCCGCTCCGGCCACACGTCCGCGATGCCGGAGAAGAACGCCGTGTCGCCGGCGAAGTACACGGCGTGGGACCCCGAGACGACGTAGCCGAGGCTCGGGGTCCGCGCCGCCAGGGGGTGGCGGGTCCCGCGGTGCCTGGCGTCCGTGGCGACGACCTCCAGCGGGCCGACGCGCAGCCGCTCGCCGGGCGTCACCTCGTGGATGTCCTTGAACCCGCGCCAGCGCAGGGACAGGCCCGCGCCCACGGGCGCGAAGACGGGGGTGTCGCGCCGGAACAGGCGCAGCGAGCGCGGGTCGTAGTGGTCGAGGTGGAGGTGCGAGATGAGGATCGCGTCCGGGTCGACGAGCGGACCGGTGAGCGGCCGCGGCACGCGCCGGTAGAGCGGCCCCACCAGCCGCCGCAGCACCGGGTCGGTGACGAGGCGAACGCCGTCCATCTCGATGACGGTGGAGGCGTGCCCGAGGAACGTCACCCGGGTCCCGGGCGGCTGGGGCGCGGCACCGGCCGGCGGTCGTCTCGATCGTATCGTCCATGCTCCTCAGTGTACGGTGTGGCCCCGCCGGGTGCGCGCCAAACCAGACGAGCCGCTGCGCACGGATCACCTATTCCTGACGCGAATCGTGAGATTTCCCCGTCCCCACAGTGGGTAGCCTCGGAACAAGCTTGCCGGGATCGATGGACGAACGGAGTCACCATGGCGACCATCCAGCAGCAGATCGAGATAGCGCAGACCCGGCTCTCGTGCGCTCCACCTGGGTCCACTTCGTCGAGTGGGCGCACACCGGACCCGGCCACCTCCTCTGCGACGAGCTCGCCTGCGTGGACGCGGTGCGGTCGGGGCTCGTCGACTTCGTACCTGCGGCGAACGGCCGGACGACGGTGATCTTCCGCCTGGAGGAGGTCGCAGAACGGTCCCGGCCCCGCGGAACTCAAGCGCCAGCTCGGCCACGACCTCGTCGTCTTCAAGGACTACGTCGAGCGGAGCGGCCTGGTACAGCGCAAGCCGACCGCCGCGGAAGAGGCGGCGTTCGAGATCGAGGCGGACCGCAAGGGCGACCCGCCGCGGCACGTGCGGCTGAGCAGCGAAGGAGACACCACCTTCTGGCGGAGCCACTTCCCCACGTGAGCGCCGGCGCCGAGGGCGACGCGCAAGGAGGCGGGCGGGCGGTTCCGCCCGCCTCCTTGCGCGTCGCCTCGTTCAACGTGCGCACCGGGGTGGGCTGGGACGGGTGGCACAGCTGGCCGCTGCGGGCCGGCGCATGCGCGGCGGCGATCGCCGGCCTCGACGCCGACGTCGTGGGCCTGCAGGAGGTCCGCCTCTTCCAGGAGCGGGGGCTGGCGCGCCGGCTGCCCGGCTACGCCGGCGCCGGCGCCGGCCGCGATGACGGCCGCGGGCGCGGCGAACGCTGCACGGTCGCGTATCGCGCGGCTGCGGCTGCGCCTGATGAGCTGGACGGTCCGCTGGTTCTCCGACACGCCGGGAATCCCGGGCTCGCGCTCCTGGGGCAACCCGATCGCCCGCATCGTCACGCTCTGCCGGTTCGTGGATCTGCGCACGGGCGATCGCTTCGGCCTGGCGAACGCCCACTGGGACGGCGCCTCGGCCGCCTCGCGGCGGCGCAGCGCCGAGGCGCTCCTCGGGTGGCTGGACCCGGCGCTGCCCTGGATCGTGCTCGGCGACCTCAACGCGACCGCCGCGGATCCGGCCGTCGCGCGCCTGGTCGCCGGCGGCCTGCGCGACACGCTCGCCCACCTGGGCGAGCGCGGCCCGCGGGCCGGCACGCATCACCCGTGGGACGGGTCCACCGACGGGACGCGCATCGACTACGTCCTCGTCGACCGCCGCTGGGACGTCCTCGGCGCGCGCATCGACCACGCCCGGCCGGGTGGACGTCTGCCCTCGGACCACTGGCCGGTGGTGGCGGACGTCGCGCTGCGGCCGGCCGGCTCGACCTGATCCGGCGCCGCCCTGCGCGGACGTCGCACGCGCCCCGTGACGCCGGCGGCGGTACACTCGCTGCTCATGGACGCCGTGATCCGCCCCCTGCGCGAGACCGACCGGCCCGCCGTCGCCCGCCTGCTCGACGACGCCGTCGGCGCCGGCTTCTGGGGTTTCGCCGACGGCGCGGACGCGGCGTCGTTCGTCGCCGTGACCGGCGCCGCAGAGGCGGTGGCCGGCGTGGTCCTCGCCTGCCTGGAGCCGGCCGACGACGCCGACGCGCGGACGGCCCTGCGGCCGGCGCGGCTTCCGGCGACGCCCGGCGAGCTGGTCCTGCACGTCCGCCAGCTCGCCGTCGCGCCGGCGGCGCGACGCGCCGGCATCGCTTCGCGGCTGCTGGCTCGCGCCGAGGAGGAGGCGCTCGCCCGCGGCGCTAGAGCGGCGTTCGCGTTCGGGTGGCTGCCGGCCGGCCGGCCGGAGCCGGACGCCGTCCCCTTCTACGTCGCGGCCGGCTACGCGGCGCGTCCCGACATCCCCGGCTTCTACGCGGAGGGCAGTCTGGCGACCGGGGCTCTGTGCCCCTACTGCGGCGAGCCGCCGTGCCGCTGCGCGGCGCGGCCGTTCGTCAAGGCGCTGCGGCCGGGCTGAGCCCGCCGCCCCGGCGGCGGCGTCACCGCTCCCAGGTCTCCGGCGACCACGTCCGCCGCTTCGCCGCCCACTCCGCGTCGTCGCGCCAGACGAAGGTGTCGTTCTGCAGGTCGCGCAGCGCGAGCGAGATCTCCTCGCGCGTGTTCATCACGAACGGCCCGTAGCGGGCGATGGGCTCGCCCAGCGGCTTGCCGCTGATCAGGAGGAATCGCACGGGGGCGTCGTCCGCCTCCACGCGGACCTCGTCGCCGTCGCCGAAGACCGCCATCTGCGGCGCCGTGAGCTGGACGCCGTCGAGATCGCCGCGGTAGCCGAGGTCGCAGCCGACGCCGAACCGGCCCTCGCCCTCGAACGCGTACGCGAGGGCCGAGTGCCCGCGCGGCACCGGCTGCGCGAACTTCGCGCCGGCGGGCAGCGCGACGTCCAGGTACTCCGGCTCGGCGTAGATCTCCGCCACCGCGCCGCCCACGCCGTCCACCTCGCCGGCGACGACGCGGATCACCGTCCCGTCGTCGCGCCGTACCTCGGGGATCTGCGCGGCGCTCAGGTCCTGGTAGCGCGGGTGCGACATCTTGAGCGACGCCGGCAGGTTCACCCAGAGCTGGAACCCGCCCATCCGCTCGTCCTCGCCGGGCTGCGGCATCTCCTCGTGCATGATCCCGCCGCCGGCGGTCATCCACTGGACGTCGCCGGCGCCGATCCTCCCCGCGTTGCCGATGCTGTCGCGGTGGTCGACCTCTCCCGCGAGCATGTAGGTCACCGTCTCGATGCCTCGGTGGGGGTGCCAGGGGAACCCCGCCAGGTAGTCGGCCGGCTCGGTCCGAGCCGAAGTGGTCGAACAGGAGGAAGGGGTCCACGTAGTCGAGGGTCGGGGTGGCGATGCTGCGCTTGAGGCGCACGCCGGCTCCCTCCATCACGGTCTGGGGGGTGATGACGCGCTCCACGGTGCGGGCCTGCTCGGTCATGCTGCGCTCCTCGGGAGGGGTGTCGTGGCGGAGACGTTCCCGCAGCGGCGAGACGAGAACCGTAGCCGCGGCAGCCCGTCCGGGACCGCCGGCGCGGCGGCCGTGAGGCCGCCGCGCCGCTCGCTGCACCCCTCAGGCGCGGCTCACCAGAGGCTGCGGTAGTCCCACACCTGGCAGCCGTAGAACGGGTTGGAGAACCCGTAGTACAGGCGGAACGGCGTCGCGACGATGTTGCGGAAGCCGTAGCAGAACTGCTCGCCGAAGCCGGTCAGCGTCACCGTCCCCCAGGAGCGGCCGTCCCACGTGCGGTACAGGTCGGCGCCGGCGCCGGCGTACAGCACCTGCACCTGCTCCGGGCGTGAGGCCCAGCATGGCCGCCGATCTGCTGCGCCGCTCGGGTCGGCGAACTTGAGCATCGAGGTCAGGTCGAAGGTGCCCAGGTAGAGCCTTCCCGCCGTGCACGGCCATGCTCCAGCAGTACAGGTTCAGCGGGTTGCCCATGCCGGAGGGCTTGCCGCTGAGCGGCGTCACCATCCGCGCCCCGGCCGGCGTCTCGGCCATGCGCGGCGTGCCGATCACCAGCTGCCAGCGAGCCGGACGGCCAGATGCGGATCAGGTCGAAGCCCTTGAGCTCGGTCGAGCCGGAGACGCCGGGCACGTGCATCGAGCCCACGTAGACGGCGCCGTTGAAGACCTTCATCGTCCCGGCCCACTCGTTGGCGGCGCTCCCGGCGCCGCCGGTGACGACCTTCGTCCAGTCGCCGTTGCCCATCGGGTCGCAGACGCTTGCTGCGCCAGACCTGGAAGCCCGTCGCGGTTCGAGGTGCCCGGCGTACAGCCGGCCGCAGAGCGTCGCGAACGACAGCACGTTGTTGTTCGTCGGGTCGAGCGTCGGGAAGTCGATGACCTTGCTTCCAGCTCATCGGGTCGGCGGGGTCGGCACTCGCCCAGGCCCCCGGCTTCACCGTGCTGCGGATCTCGGCCGGGCCCACGCCCACGTAGAGCTTGCCGTGATGGGCGAAGATGGCGCGGCTCTCGCGGCCCATCTCCGGCGGGGCGTAGCACGGCGTCCAGGTGACGCCGTCCGTCGAGCGCATGAGCAGCGGCTGCCGGAGGGCGAAGCTGAACCCGCCGGCCGCGGCGTACAGGGCCTTCACGCCGTACTTGTCGGTCATGACGGCCATGCCGCGGAAGCCGAGGATCGCGGCGGCGGAGCCCGCGCGGCGCGCCGGCCAGGTACGAGTCGATCAGCGGCGCCCGCCAGACGCGCGTCCACACGCCGCCGTGCAGGCGCCAGATCTCGGCGCGCGACGACGCGTTGAAGGCGGTGTACTTGGCGACGTCGGTGACGCTCGTGCCGTCGGGGCTGACGAACGAGCTCAGCGGCGGCGGCTGCGGGTCGTTGCCCGGGGATGAAGCCGCCGGGCAGCGGCACGCCGGCCCCGCCGGCCATCGGCCCGCTCATCAGCGACATCACCGACGAGGTGCAGCCCACCCTGCCGGTGCCGACGTACAGGTCGCCCCGTGAACATCGCACATCGACCACGGGTAGGAGTTCTGCCAGCTGTCCGGGTAGTCGCCGATGCCGTCGGCGGCGATCCGCGTGAGCTGCGGCGTCCAGCAGTCGCCGCGGGCCGCCGAGCGCGCCGGCGCCCGCGAGGCCGGCGCAACGACGAGCACCCCGAGCATCAGACGAGCAGCCAGACACACAGACAAGTGACCGTGCGGACGTTCCTCATGGCTCCCCCTTCCGTTCGCCCGCTGAGGTCCCGGCGCTTCGGCCGGGCGGGCAGCGCAGGCCGAGGACCTCGGCCGACCGCCCCCGCTGCCGCGAGGCCACGGTAGCGAATCGCTGCCCGGGGCGATCAATAGAGCGAACGCCCCACGTAGCGGCACGCAGTGCGCCGACGACGCTGCGCGCAGATCGCACGCTTGATAGCGTCACGGACGGCGCGCGCGTCAGCCGCCGCGCGCCGGGCGGGCCGGCTGCGGAGCCGCCAGGCGAAGCCCGCCAGCCGGGCCTCGTCGATCGGGTCGCCGTCGTTGTAGACGAAGAGCGCCGGGAGGCGGGCCTCGCGCCGCAGCTGCGCCTCGGCGATCAGCGCCGGCCCGCATCCCCGGGGCGCCACCGACACCACGCCGTCGATGGGCTGCGTGCGCCAGGTGAGCAGCGCCCCGCCGACCGTCGGGATCGTCTCGCCGAAGGGATACGGCGCGACCAGCCGGCGGCTCTCGCGGTCGACGTCGCGCACCTCGTTCCAGAACACCCACGGGTGCTCGGCGCGCACCGCCCCGACCAGCCGGCCGATGACGTAGCGCATCGTCGCCAGCGTCGCCTCCTTCTCGGGGCGCTTCGTGAGCGCCACGCCGTCCTGGATCTGGCGCAGCTGCAGGAGCTCGAAGAACGCGCCGTACGGCTCGAAGATGACGCGCAGGCCGTGGCCGGCCAGCTTGCGCTGCAGGTCGTCGTTGCCCCACTCGTCGACGCGCAGGTAGAGGTCGCCGCAGAGGTACACGTCGCGCAGGCCCGCGGTCCTCGCGGCGTCGCGCGGCAGCGCCGCGTACGCGCGGGCGGCCTCGCCGAGCAGCCCCTCGACCTCGCAGCAGAAGCGGAAGGCCCCGGCCACGTCGCCGGCGACGCCGGCGTCCGGCCGGGGCTGCTCGAGCATCGCCTCCAGCCGGTCCGAGTACTCCTGGAACAGCGCGTCGCTCGCGCCCGGCTCGCGCCTCGTCGGCGAGGCTGTAGAAGCGGAGCATGTTGAGCAGGTCCACGGCCACGAGCGCGATCCACACGACCGGCATCATGCGGACGTTGCCGGTCACGAGGCTGAAGTCGGCGACCTCGACGCGGTCGCCGAGGCCGAGCCGCTCCAGCGAGATCTGCTCGGTGAGCGGGAAGAGGTTGGCGCGGCACGCCTGGAAGCCGTTGCCGGCGCTCAGGAACAGCGCCTTCTCGCCGTCGAGCCGCGGCGCCTCCTCGGCGAGGAAGCGGGCGAAGCTGCCCCAGATGAGCTGGTAGGGCAGGCACTCCTTGCCCGAGCAGGCCGCGCCGGCGGCGCGGAGCGCGGCGGCGTCGGGCTCGCCGACGTAGGAGGCGTCGAGCCGGCGCCGCGCATCGCCGCCGCGAGGTGGCGGCCGAGGCCGCCGCCGACGTGGCCGAAGATAGAAGCGGTCGTAGCCGGCGTCCAGGCTGTGCGGGAGGCGCCGGTCGAGGCGCGCGAGGCGCGCCTGCATGCCGGCGCCGGTCGCGTCGTGCGCCGCCGCGCGGCCGGCCGCCGCGGCGGCGCCCGCGCGCAGGTCGGAGCCCTCCGGCGGCTCCGCGACCGCGCCCGCGCCGTCGGCGGCCGTCTCGCGCCAGCGGCGCACGCTGTGCAGGAACGCCTGGACGCGCGTCACGTAGCCGGCCTTGCCGCCGTGGCCGTCGCTCTCGAGCACGGCGTGCGGCCACTCCTCGGTGAGGTCGGCGAAGAGGTGCTCGATCATCGAGTTGGGGCCGCAGCCGTAGGCGCCGAGCAGCAGCGGGTAGACGTCGCCGGCCGCGGCGCCGGCGGCCGTGGCGCGCAGCGCCTGGCCGGCGCTGGCCCAGTGCACGCGCCGCAGCCCCGGCGCGTCCTCCGGCGTCGGGTAGCAGTCCACCGGCAGCGGCAGCGCGCCGTTGGCCGCGACCAGCTCGTGCACGCCGGCGTCGAGCACGGCGTCGTGGATCACGTGCGTCTCGCCGGCGATCAGCACGACCGGATAGCCGTGCTCGCGCGCCCACGCGAGCCCGCGCTCGCCGATCGCGCGCAGCCCGGCCTCGAAGCGGCGCTGGGCGTCGAGCGCGGCCACATACGCCGCGTCGAACGCGGCGCGGCGTCAGCGCCGCGCGTCGCCGGCGCCGTCGGCCAGGCGCGCGCATGCGCCGGCGCGACGCGAGCGCCGCGACGCGCGGCGCGTCGAACCCGTCGCCCTCCCTCTCGAACAGCACCGGGCCGCAGCACGCGCGTGCGGCGAACCCTCGGCCTGCAGCGCCCGGCCCACCATGTCGGGCGCGCCCTGCGCCATGGGGCACGTGTACGTCCGCGCGCCGGCGTTGGGCAGCGGCAGGTGCACGAAGATCGGCGCGAAGAAGACGTCGACGTCCGCGCCGGCCAGCCCGTGCAGCAGCTTGACCGGCGCGCAGGCGCCCGGGGCGGCGCAGCGCCGGTCGCCCTCCGCCAGCGTGTCGCGGCCCGGGCGGAGCACCTCCACGCGGTAGCCGAGCCGGCGCAGCAGCGTGTGGAAGAACGGCAGCGTGTCGATCAGGTAGTGCGCGTACGGCAGGCCGACGAGCGGGCCGGCGGTGACGCCGCCGCGCCGCCGCGTCGCCGGCGTCCGGCCCGTCCCCGTCTCCTCGTCCAGCAGCGCCTGCAGCAGCTCGTCGCGCTCGCGGTACGGGTTGGGCGCGTCCTTGGGCAGCTTCTCGCCCGCCGCCGAGACCGCGTCGTACTTGGGGCACTGGCCGCCGCTCACGATCTTCTCGACCGCGCCGCCGACGGCGATCTCGGCGAGCTCCAGGCGGCAGCTGTTGCGGCAGTCGCGGTCGCCGCACTGGAACTCGCGGCGCCCGGCCGACCCGCGCGTCGAGCACGCGCGCGAGGTCGACGGCGCGGGCGCGCTCGCGGCGTCCGCGACCGCGCGCCGGCGAGCGTCCGCGCGGCCAGCAGCGCGATGCCCACGGCGCCCATCGCGCCGGGGTCCGCCGGCACGACGACCTCGCGCTCGAGCACGGCCGCCAGCGTGCGCGCGAGCGCCGGGTCGGTGGCCGGCTTGCCCTGGAAGAACACGCGGCCCAGCAGCCGGCGCTGGCCCATGACCCGGCTGCGGTAGTTGCGCACCACCGAGTACTGCAGCCCGGCGAAGATGTCGTCGCGGCTGAAGCCGTCGCCGAGCGCCTCGGCGGCCACGTCGGCGACGAACACGGTGCAGGTCTGGCCGAGGTCGGGCGGCCCGTCGCTGCGCGCGGCCAGCCGCCCGAACTCGGCGATGTCGTCCACGCCGTGGGCGATCGCCTGCTCCTCGAGGAACGAGCCGGTGCCGGCGCTGCAGACGCGGTTCATGTCGGCGTCGACGACGCGGCCGTTCTCGACGTTGATGAACTTGGCGTCCTGGCCGCCGATCTCGACGATCGAGAGGCTGCGGCCGCCATCCGGATCGAGCGCGGCGGCAGCCGTGGCGTGGGCGACGATCTCGTTCTGCACGGTGAGCCGCTCTCCAGCTCCGGGAAGGCGGCGCGGAACACGGCCGCCGCGGCGTCGCGGCCGGACCCGGTGAGGCCGACGGCCACCACCGGGTCGGCGCCATCTCGGCGACCTCGGCGACCAGCGCCTGCGCCGCCTCGACGGGGTTGCCCTCCGTGCGCCGGTAGACGCTGGCCAGCACGGCGCCGGTGGCGGCGTCGAGCGAGCGCGGCCTTGGAGCCGGTGGAGCCGAGGTCGAGGCCGAGGACGGCCGGCGCGCGTCCGGCCGGGCCCGCCGCGGACGCGCCGTCGCTCGAGCCGCAGCGACCGAGCCCGGCCCGCGCTCGCCGGCTCGAGGCGGCCGATGCGGCTGCGCGGCGGCCGGACGAGCGCCTCGGGGTCGGCGGGGAAGCCCGGCGGCCGCCGGCAGCGGCGCCGGCGCGCCGCCGCGGCGTGCCCTCGCGCCGCCGGCGCGCGGCGAAGCGCAGGGCGCCGAGCGCCTCGAACACGCCGGCCTGCTCGGCGACGCTGACGGGCGCCTCGCTGAGCGCGGCGACGCCGGCCGCGATGGGCGTGATGAGCGCCCCGTGCCCGATCGAGCACCACGGGGCCGTCGACCTTGCTCTTGTCGTACAGGCTGTGGACGTTGCGCGCCACGCCGTCGAACAGCCCCCGGAAGATGCGTCCGTGCGACTCTCCCTGGTTGGCGAAGTGGGTGAGCTCGCTCTTGGCGAACACGGCGCAGCGGCTGGTGACGGTGACGCCGTCGGGGCTGGCCTCGGCCAGCGCGACGGCGTCCTCGAGGGACCGGCCGAGCCGGGCGCAGAGGCCTTCGACGGTCTCGCCGGTGCCGGCCGAACAGCGCTCGTTGGCCTCGTACCGCACGCCGCCGGCGGCGTCGCGCGTGAGGACCGAGTAGCCGCCGCCGCCGACCCGGACCACGTTGAGCGGTCCGTCCGGGTACAGCCAGGCGGCGGCCTGCTCCTGGGCGATCTCCTCGGGCACACCGCCGAGGACGGGCTCGCCGAGGCGCTCGCCGTACACGCCGGTCGCGGCGACGCCGGCCAGCCGGCCGGCGTCGAGCTCCCGTAGAGCTCGAGGAACGGGCGGAGCGGGTCGCCCAGGTGGCGCTCCGCCCGGGTCTCCAGCACGCGCAGCTCGCCGTCCGCGGCGAGCTCGCCCACGGCGAGCGACGTGGTGACCTTGCCGAGGTCGACGCCGAGGAACAGCGGCGGCGCACGCGGACGCGCGCCGGACGCCGGGCGCCTGCGGGAGCGTGCGGAGGGGTCGTTCACGCCTCTGCTTATACCAGAGCGGCGGGCGCGCTCCATCGACCGGCCGGTCAGCCGCGTCAGCTCCGCTCAGCCGTCGCGCCGCTCCGGCCCCTCGTGCGACCCCGCGCCCCCGCCGGCGGTCGTCGACGCGCTCGACGTCCGTCCGCCTCTCGAGCCACCCGCTGCCGCCGAGCGCGCGTCGCTCAACGAGCGGGCGAGGAGCATCACCAGATCGTCGTTGGGCTCCCCAGCCACGCGGCCACGGCGGCGTGAGCGCCGGGCGACGCGCCTCCCCGCGCCGGCGCGCCAGACGTCCCCGTCCTCCATGACAGGTAGCGGTCGCCGGCGGCGCCGGCCGGCGGTCGTCGACCAGCCAGCCCTCCTGCGGTCCCGCGCGGCGAGCTTCGTCGCCGAACACGACGCCGCGGTTGGGGGCGCGCCCGGCCACGCGCATCGACGCCGTCCACCTGGTCGCGACCTCGCGCAGCTTGCCGCGCGGGTCCTTCGGCTGGTACTGTACGCCACGACTCACCTCCTTGACGGGCCTGCCACGATTCTGCGCGCAGAGGGTGACGATTCAAGGCTTTGTTGCCGGGAACGCGCGCCACCTGTCGGGCACCGCGAGGCGGCTGTGCCGGGGACCCCGCCGGGGTACAGTAGCGGCATGACCGACGACCACGCACTCGACCCGGAACTGGAACGACTGCTCGACGACGCCTGGGAGGCGCTCGAGGACGGCGACCTGCGCGCCGTGAAGCGGGCGCTGCGCGCGGCGCGCGAGGCGGCCGCCGACGACCCGGCCGTGATCGAGCTCGAGGCATCGCTCGCGCGGGAGCAGGACGAGCCCGAGCGCGCGCTGGAGGCCTACCGTCGCTGGAGCGAGATCGACCCCGACGACCCCGAGCCGTGGCTGGGGTCGGCCGAGATCTACGTCGACTTCGGCGAGCCCGGCGAGGCCGCGCGCCTGCTGCGCGAGCTGCTCGCCGGCCCGCGACTGGACCCGCTCGACGAAGCCGACGCGCGGCACCTCCTCGGCGTCGCCTGCGAGGAGAAGGGCGACACCAAGGGCATGGTCAAGGAGTGGCTGGCCACGCTGCGCCTCGACGAGGCCAACGACGGCCCGACGCCGCGCCTCTCGCGGGCCGAGTTCGAGCGTCTCGCCGGCGCCGCCCTCGACGAACTGCCGGAGAGATCCTCGCGCGGCTCGGCAACGTTCCCGTCTTCGTCGAGGACCGTCCGTCCGAGGCCCTCGTCCTCGAGGGTCTCGACCCGCGCACGCTGGGCCTGTTCCACGGCATCGCGATGCCGGACCAGTCGGTGCTGGGCCCCGGCCCGGACATCGGCGTCATCCACCTCTTCCAGCGCAACCTGGAGCGCGAGGTGCCCGACGACGACGAGCTGGGCGAGGAGATCCGCGTCACCGTCCTGCACGAGACGGCGCACTACTTCGGCGCCGGCGAGCAGGACATGCACCGCTTCGGGCTCAACTAATCGCGCAGTGCTATTGAGCGACACGCGGCCCGTGAGGGCCCAGCGCGAGGCGGACTAGCGAGCCGGGCGGCGGTCAGGCGAGGGCGCGGAGGCCGAGCAGCTGCAGGGCGCGCTTCTTGAGCGCGGCGCCGATCTCGGCCTTGGCGGCCTCGTCGGCGCCGCCGCCGATGAGGAAGGCGTACCCCTCCTCCAGCGCCTTGACCGTGACGGCGAGTTCGTGTGCGTCGTCGGCCGCGACGTACCCCGCAGCCATGCACTCGCCGAGCGTCGTCTCCACGAGCTCGAGCGACGTCTCGTACAGCGCCGCGTAGCTCTTGCGCACCTCCGGGTGCCGCAGGCTGAGGTAGAAGCAGGCGTAGAACACGCTGTCGTCGAGCAGCTGGTGATACTCCGGGTCGAAGAACGTGTCGAGGATGGCGGCGAGACGCTCTCGGGGATCGGCGATGGCCGCCAGTCTGTCGCCGTAGCCGTGGCGGTACTCCTCGAGCAGGTAGTCGACCAATTCGATGGTCATCTGCTCCTTGGTGCCGAAGTAGTGGATGAGCAGACTCGGAGGCGCGTCGATACGTCTGGCGATCTTGGCGACCGACGCGCCCTGCAGGCCCTCGTCCTTGAGCACCTGATAGTACGCGGCGAGCATCTCCCGGCGCCGCAGCCTGGCCCACTCCTCGCGCCTCATCGCGGCGTTCGTCCGCGCGTCGTCATCGCCCTCATGACGGCACTCTACAGTCTCGCCTTCACCAGGCCAAGGAACCGTTCAACAACCGCACACCCACTCAAGTATTGCCTGAACATCCATTCAATGTTACGCTCGGCGGCCGGCGCCGCCGCCCCGGACAAGTCCCGTGCGTGAAGACCACGAGGAGGACCGATGGCCACCAACCCGAGCGAGGGGCACAGGGCACGATCGTACGACAGCGACTGCCTGCGCGACCTCATCGCCCGAGAGCGCGCCGCCTACGTCGAGGCCAACCCGCGCTCCCAGGAGCTCGCGGTCCAGGCCCGCAGGACGCTGCTGGCCGGCGTCCCCATGAGCTTCATGGGTATGCTGGCCGGCGCCTTCCCGCTGTTCTTCACGGAGGCTCGCGGCAACCGGGTCGTCGACGCCGACGGCCACGCCTACGTCGACTTCTGCCTCGGCGACACCGGAGCCATGACCGGCCACTCGCCCGAGGTCGTGACGGACGCGGTCGACGCGCGCCTCCGCGACGAGGGGCGGCATCACCACGATGCTCCCGACGGAGGATGCCGCCTTCGTCGGCGCCGACCTCCGGCGCCGCTTCGGCCTGCCCTACTGGCAGTTCTCACTGACGGCGACCGACGCCAACCGCTGGGTGCTGCGCATGGCGCGCATGGTGCAGAAGCGGCCCTACGTGCTCGTCTTCAGCGATGCTACCACGGCACCGTCGACGAGACGATCATCGTCGTCGGACCGGACGGCAAGCCGATGGCCAAGCCGGGCAACGTCGGCCCGCAGGTCGACCCGACGCAGACCACCAAGGTCGTCGAGTTCAACGACGTCGAGGCCTTGCGCGCCGCGCTCGCGCCCCGCGACGTGGCCGCCGTGCTCATGGAGCCGTGGATGACCAACATCGGCATCGTGCCGGCCGAGCCCGGTTCCTCGAGACCGTGCGCGAGCTGTGCGACGAGACCGGCACGCTGCTGATCAACGACGAGACGCACACGTTCAGCGCCGGCGTCGGCGGTGCACTCGCGCGTTCGGCCTGCGGCCGGACATCGTGACCATCGGCAAGACCATCGCCGGCGGCATCCCCATGGGCGCGTACGGCGTCACGGCGGAGCTCGCCGGCCGGATCCTCGGCGACCCCGACGCCGACCTCGTCGACCAGGGCGGCGTCGGCGGCACGCTCGCCGGCAACGCGCTCGCGTCGGCGGCCGCACGGGCCACGCTCGAGCACGTGCTGACCGAGCAGAACTTCGCCCATATGATCGCCCTCGCGACGCGCTACACCGAGGGCGTACAGGGCGTGCTCGACGCGTACCGCGTCCCGTGGGTCATCATCCAGCTCGGCGCCCGCGCCGAGTACCGCTTCACGCCCGTCGTCCCGCGCACCGGCAACGAGTCGGCGCCGCGCACGACGGCGCGCTCGAGGAGTACATGCACCTGTACACCCTCAACCGCGGCATCTTCATGACGCCCTTCCACAACATGGCGCTCATGTGCCCGGCGACGAGCGACGCCGACGTCGACCGGCACACCGAGGTCTTCGGGGCGGCGATCGACGAGCTGTACAGCTAGGCGGCCGCGCCGAGGGGCGGGGACGCACAAGCCCTCCCGCCCCCGCGCGTCGCTCAGGAATCGAACCCGAGGCCGAAGCGGTCGAGCGCCGCAGCCAGGCGTTGCGGCGCCCGCCGTGGAGCTCCGCGTGCTCCGTCGAACGCCGTGTGGCCTCGATCAGCGGGAACAGCAGCGGCTCCGGCGGGAACGGCAGCGGCCTGCTGCGCACGAAGTCCAGCTCGCGTGAGCTCCGTGCGCCGCCCGTGGACGAGATCGAGCGCCACGCGCGCGCCGAAACGCGAGGCGGCGACGCCGAGCCCGTGTAGCCGAGCACGTACGAGACGCGGCCGTCCAGCGCGGTGCCCCAGAACTGGCAGAAGCGCGAGCAGGTGTCGATCACGCCAGCCCAGCGATGCGTGAAGCGCAGGCCCTCGAGCTGAGGGAACGTCTGGAAGAAGTGACCGGCCAGCTTGGCGGACAGGTCGGGCCGGTCCTCGTACTCCGGCGGACGCGGCGGCCGCGGTAGTACATCGCGTCCCAGCCGCCCCAGAGGATGCGCTGGTCCTCGGTGAGCCGGTAGTAGTGGAACATGTAGCCGGCGTCCGCCAGCGCCTGCGGCGCGACCAGCCGATCGCCGCGAGCTGCTCCGCGCTCAGCGGCTCCGTCATGAGCGCGTAGTCGTAGACCGGCACCACGTGAGGCGCAGACGGCGCAGCAGCGGCGCGGAACGCGTTGGTGGCCAGCACGGCGCGCTGCGCGCGGACCTCGCCCCAGGGCGGCGCAGCTCCACGCCGGCGCCGGCGCGCGTCAGCGCGGTGACCGGCGTGCCCTCGTAGATGCGCACGCCCCGCTCCTCGCAGGCGCGCGCCAGCCCCCAGCGAGGCGCGCCGGGTCGAGGATGGCCGAGTCGTGGTGCCAGAAGCCGGCCTGGTACGTGGGCGAGTGGATCTCGGCGCGCAGCTTCGCCGTCGAGCCACGTGCCGGGGAGCCCGGCGCGCTCCGACTGGTCGCGCAGCTTGCGCAGCCGTCGACCTGCCATGGCGTCGTGGCGATCTCCATCTCGCCGGTGCGCTCCCAGCCGCAGTCGATGGGCAGCTCGCTTCACGGCGCGCTCGATCGCCGCGAGGTTCTCGTTGCCGAGCTCGGTCGAGACGCGCGTTCTCGCCGGGGAACAGCTCCTTGCCCCGGCTGAACCCGTGCGTGAGCGACGCCATGCAGATGCCGCCGTTGCGCCCGCTGGCCTGCCCGCCGACGGGCCGGCCTCGAGCACGACGACGTCGCGCCGGGGTCCTGCTCCTTGGCGAGCAGCGCCGTCCAGAGGCCGGTGAAGCCGGCGCCGACGACGGCGAGGTCGCAGCTCGTCGGCGCCGGTGAGCGCCGGTCGCGCGGCCGGCGGCGGCGGGGGTGTCGAGCCAGTAGGGGACTGGCCGCGTCTCGCGGAGCGACCGCAGCACGGACGCGCGCTCGAAGGGACTGTCGGGTTCCATGATGACCACCCTCCCAGGTGGTGACGAGGTGAGGCGCCGGTGACGGCACGGCCGCCGGCGCCGGCGGGGCGGTCAGTCGCCGTCGGGAGGGATGGCAGGGCCGACCGCGCAGCCGGTCCAGCCGCGCGGCCTCCTCCATGCATCGTGGATGCCGTGCCAGGCCCTCATGGCCCGAGCGTAGGAGCCGCTGCACCCGCCGCGTCAACGGCCCGGCGCGTCCGGTGAGCGAACTGTGCAGCAGGAATCGCGCTCGCGACCGTGAGGATCGACCAAGAACGACGACTGGCAGGCGGGGTCGTCTCCGGCGCGTTGCCTTCCTCGCGTTCGATACACTGGCCGCTGACGGGCGGGGCGGGGAGCCGGCGACCGCTCCCCGCCCGGGACCGCGCCTACTCGGCGTTGAAGTCGACCGGCTTGTTCTCGCAGGAGAGTGTCGAGAAGCGGCAGAGCGCGCTCGGCGGCTGCAGGACCTTGTCCGCCTCGCCGTGGTGCGTCGCGTCCTCGACGCCCTCGGGGGCCTCCAGGCGGTAGTAGTCGTACAGCAGGCCCTCGCGGTGCTTGGCGTAGTCCTTGTCCTTCATGTTGTTGGGCGCGCCGGTGAGCTTCTCCATGGAGTAGTGCACCTCGAGGCCCTTGTCGGTGACGAGCACGTCCGTCACCGGGATGACGCTGAAGAAGCCCGGGAAGAAGCTCGTGTCCACGAGCAGCCAGTGCGGCCGGCCGTCGTCGTCGACGTAGAGGTCGCTGATCTCGCCGATGCCGCGGCCCGTCTCGTCCAGCAGCTGCCGTCCCTGCAGCTCCTCGGCGGTGAGTGAGATGATCGCCATCGTCCCCCCTGCGATTGTGCCCGCCGCGTGCGCGGGCGAGGTGGTCACAAGATGGTGCGTCCTACCCGGACGAGGGCCCCCGGAACGTGAGCGAGGATGAGCCGTCACGGCCGCCTCGCGGTTCCGATGCGCCCCCTGCCCAACGCCGGGACGCGCGGCGACGGCCGGGGGGTGCGGAGACGCGACGGCGCGGCTAGGATTCGCGTTGGGACGCGCGTTGCCGACAGCAGAAGCGCCCGCAGACCACGCCGAGAAAGGCGCCCCATGACCACCGCCCGTCGCCTGTCCTCGCCCTCGCGCATGCGTGCGCTGGCCGCGCTCGCCGCGCCGCCGGCGCGCGGCGGCGCGCGGCGACGGCGAAGCCGGAGCAGGGGCCGCTCAACCCGGCGTTCGTCGAGGCGCTGCACGACCCGCTGGTCGGCATCGGCCTGGGTCGCCTGCCCAGCCCGGTAGAGGTGCACGTGGGCGCGGCCGCGGAAGCCGAGCCGCGCGCTTCGCCGCACCGCCTTCGTACGACCTGCGCACCGAGGGCCGCCTCAGCGCCGTCAAGGACCAGGGGCCCTGGAACACCTGCTGGGCGTTCGCCAACACCGCCGCCCTCGAGTCGAAGCTGATGCCCGCCGTCTCCGGAGCCGGACTTCAGCGAGGACAACGTCGTCCGGCGCAGCGGCTACTTCTCGACGATGGATCAGCGCTACGACTGGGGCGGCTGGGACTTCATGGCGGTCGCGTACTTCGCGCGGTGGGCCGGCCCCGTCGACGAGAGCGCCGACCCCTACGACCACGGGCCGGCGCCAACGGGACGCGCAAGCACGTCCAGGGCGTGGTCATGGTCCCCGGCCGCTCGCACTTCGCGGACAACGACCTCCTCAAGCGACTGGTGCTGGAGAACGGCGCCCTGAGCGCCGGGATGCACTTCGACCCCGACTGGAGCCCGTACAGCGGAGTCCACCGACGACGCCGGCCTGCACGCGACCTACTACTCGCCGCCAGTGGGAGAACGAGAACCACGGCGTCACCATCGTCGGGTGGGACGACGCCTACCCCAGGGCGCTTCCAGGGCGACGACGGGACGCCGCCCGGGGACGGCGCCTTCCTCGTGCGCAACACCTGGGGAGACGGCTGGGGCGAGGGCGGCTACTTCTGGGTCTCCTACTACGACGGCTCGTTCGCCCTCGACCGCGGCACCGGGACCTGGGGTGGGTGCACCTCCTACACGACGTCCAGGACGTGTCCAACTACTCCCGCATCTACCAGTACGACAAGCTCGGCGTGAACTCGCACTGGGGCTACGGCATCTCGCGCGTCTGGGGGGCCAACCGGTTCACCGCCGCGGCGACGCAGTCCATCGCCGCCGCCGGCTTCTACACGCTGTCGTCGTCGACGAGATATGAGGTGTGGGCCGGGAGGAGCTTCTCGAGCCTGAGCCTCCGGGCCTCGGGGACCGCCGACCTCCCGGGCTACATGACCGTCCCCTTCGCCACGAAGCTGCGCGTGTACGCGCGGAGGCCGTTCGTCGTCGCCGTCAAGCTCGTCTCTCCGAACGAGACCTACCCGATGGCCACCGAGCGCCGCATCAGCGGCTGGACGCCGCTGGCGTCGGCGCCAGCGGGGCCAGAGCTTCACGAGCCGCAACGGCACAGCTGGACCGACGTCACGCGCGTGCGTGCGAACATGAATGTCTGCATCAAGGCCTTCGCCAGAGTGACGCGAGAACGGCCGCGCCGGCGTGAGCGCCGCGCGGCCGTTCCGGCTGCGTGCCGTCCTCTTCGACTTCGACGGCACGCTGACGCACCCCGGAGCGCTGGACTTCGCCGCCATCAAGCGCGCCGTCGGCTGCCCGCCCGACCAGTTCGTCCTCGAGTGGATCCTGGCGCTGCCGCCCGGCGCGACCCGCGACGCGGCGACGCTCGCGCTCGAGCGGTTCGAGCTCGAGGCCGCCGACGCGTCGGCGCCCAACGAGGGCGCCGAGGACCTGGTGCGGTGGCTGCGCGGACACGGCGTGGCCGTCGGCGTCCTCACGCGCAACGGGCTGCGCGCGGTCGAGCGCGCCCTGCGCCGGTTCACCGCGCTCACCGTGGACGACTTCGACGTGGTGGTGACGCGCGACGACGAGCACATCGCCCCCAAGCCCGCGCCGGACGGCGTGCTGCACGCGGCCGCGGCCATGGGCGTGGCTCCCGAAGAGACGCTCGTCGTCGGCGACTTCCTGCTCGACATGCGCGCCGGAAGGGCGGCGGGGGCCGTGACCGCCTTCCTCGTCAACCACGGCGAGCCGGACGACGGCGAGGCCGCCGCGCCCGAGGCGGCCGACTGCGACTTCGTCGTCGGCCGCCTCGCGGAGCTCGAGGAGTCGTGCGCCTCGGCCTGCCGCTGCCACCCGGCAAGCTGCCCAACGACCTCCTGGCCGGGTTCCTCGCCGGCGCCGCCGGCGACGACCCGGCGGTCGTCGTGCCTCCCCGCGTCGGGGAGGACGTCGCCGCGCTCGACCTGGCCGGCGCCGAGCTGCTCGTGGCTCACGGCGACCCCATCACGCTCGGCGGCGAGGACGTAGGCCGCGCCGCCGTCCTCGTCAACGTCAACGACATCGCGGCGGCCGGCGCCGAGCCGCGCTGGCTGCTGGCGACGGTGCTGCTGCCGGTGGGCACCACGCCGTCGCAGGCGCTGGCGCGGCTGCGGGACCTCGGCCGCGGTGGCCGCCGCGGAGGGCTACGCTGGTCGGCGGCCACACGGAGGTCACGGACGCCGTCACCAGGCCGGTCGTCTCGCTCACGGCGCTGGGCACCGTGCCCCGGGCCGGGCTCAAGGACAAGCGCTCGGCGCGCGCCGGCGACCGCATCCTGCTCACCAAGGAGCTGGCGATGGAGGGCGCGGCGCTGCTCGCCGGGCGAGCTCGGCGAGCGCCTCCGCGCCCTGGGCATGAGCGCGGCGGAGCTGGACGCCTGCCGCGCCCTGCAGGAGCGGGCGAGCGTCCTGCCGGAGGCCCGCATCGCCCGCGGCTTCGCCGGCGTCCGCGCGATGCACGACGTCACGGAGGGCGGGCTCGCCACGGCGCTGCGCGAGCTGGCCGCGGCGACCGGGAGGGGCGTCCTCGTGCACCGCGACCGCATCCCCGTCTCGGCCGGGACGCGGCGCATCTGCGACCTGCTCGGCGCCGACCCGCTGGGCCTCATCGCCTCCGGCAGCCTGCTCGTCTGCTGCGACCCGGAGGAGGCGCCCGCCCTGCTCGCGGCGCTGGCCGCCGCCGGCATCGCCGGCCGCCGGCATCGGCGAGCTGACGGAAGACGGCGCCGGGGTGGCCGCGCTGGAGCGCGGCCTGCCGGCGCCGTGGCCGGACTTCGCGACCGACGAGGCCGCGCGCCTGCTGGCGGGCCGGCGGCGGGACCGGAGAGGGCTGAGGCCGCGCGGGCGGCCGCGACGGGCGCGCCGGCCCTCAGAGGGCCGTGAGCTGCCAGTCGATGTTCATCTCGTCGCAGAGCTCCCCGAGCGCCTCGCGCAGGCCGGCGACGTGCGTGCTCGCCGGCACCGAGACCACCAGCTCCATCTCGAACAGCGGCGCGTTCGTGTAGGGCGCCGGGCGCAGCGAGGAGTCCACGCTCTCGATGTTGACGCCCATCTGCCCCAGCAGGTGCGACACCGACTGCATGAGGCCGGGGTGGTCCATGGCCCAGGTGTTGAGCCGGAAGGGCAGCGCCGGGGGCCGCTCCGCCGCCCCGGCGTCCGCCGGCCGCAGCTCGGCGTGCACGTGGCTGTCGCGCCGCAGCGACCCGAGGCCGTCCTGGAGCCGGCTCATGGCGCTCTCGCTGCCGGCGACCAGCATCATCATCGCGAACTGGCCGCGCAGGTTGACCATGCGGCTGTCCTCGAGGTTGCCCCCGCGCTCGGTGATGTAGCGGGTGACCTCGTCGACGAGGCCGGGGCGGTCGTCCCCGACGGCGGTGAGCACGGCGTGATGGGTGGTCTCCATGCGAGAGACAGTACCGGCATCACGGCCGAAAGACAAAGCCCTGGCGGTGGAGGAGCGCCGAGGCGCTGACCCGTCTAGGCCGCGCGCCTTGCGGTAGAGTGAAGGCGTGAGCCCAGAGTCCAGAGCCGACCTCCACGTCCACTCCAGGTATTCCGACACCTCGGGCAACGCGGGCATCCGGGCGCTGCGCAGCGCCGAGTCGTTCACCGACCCCGTCGAGCTGTACCACGCCCTGCGCGCGCGGGGCATGGACTTCGTCACCGTCACCGACCACAACACGCTCGCGGGCTCGCTGGCGATCGCGCACCTGCCGGGCACCTTCCTGAGCTGTGAGCTCGACAGCTGGTTCCCGGAGGACGACGTCCGCGTGCACGTGGTCGCGCTCGGCATCGACGAACGGACCTTCGCGGAGGCGAACGCGCCGCGCAGGAACGTGCACGAGCTGGTCGCGTGCCTGCGCGAGGCGGACGTCACCCACTACCTCGCGCACCCGCTCTTCGACATGAGCGGCAAGCTCACGCCGGAGTCGGTCGAGCGCATGCTCCTCCTGTTCAACGTGCTCGAGGGCCGCAACGGCGCGCGCACGAGCCGCTGCAACGGCCTCCTGCGCGCCATCGCCGCGTCGCTCACGCGCGAGCAGATCGAGGCGATGGCGGAGCGCCAGGGCATCGAGCCCTAGGGCGAGACGCCCTGGCGCAAGTCGCTCACCGGCGGCTCCGACGACCACAGCGGCCTCTTCTCGGCGAGCGCCCACACCGTCGCCGGCGGCGACGGCACGGCGGAGGGTTTCCTGCGCGCCGTCGCGTCCGGCGACTGCGCGCACGCGGGCGCCGACGGCGACGCCCGCCTGCTGGCGCACAGCATCTACGCCGCGTCCTTCTGGAAGATCCGGGAGATCCTGCGACTGGACGACCGGGAGGAGCACAGGCGCGCCCTCGGTCTGCTGCGCAAGGGCTTCGGGCGCATCGGCCGCGAGGTGCCGGTGCTCGAGAAGACCCTCCGCGGCGTGCGCAGCATGGCCCCGGGCCTGTACCGGGACGGCGACCCCCGGGGCCCGGCCTGGGAGGCTCTCCTCGAGGAGGAGATCGGCACCCTCGTCGCCCGCCCCCACGGCATCAACGCCGTCGACGCCAAGGAGCTCAACCGGCGCCTCTTCGTGGTCGCCCAGCGCCTCGCCGACGAGGTCATGGGCATGCACCTGCGGGCGCTCCTCGACCGGCGCGTGCGGATGACCCTCACGCAGCGGCTGCAGAGCATCTCCGCGGTGGGCATGGTGGCCTTCCTCGAGATCCCCTACTACTTCGCCTGGAGCTTCCAGAGCCGCGACCGGGAGCTGCAGGAGCAGCTGCGCGCCTACTTCCTCGGCGAGCGCCGGCACACGCGGCGGGAGAAGGTCGCGGTGCTCTGCGCGGCGCCGCCGCGGGCGCCGCGGTCCGGCGACGGCGGCAACCGGGACGAGGCACCGGGCGCGGGGGTGGCCGGCGCCCCGTCGCGGCACGACGTGGACGTCACGCTGCTCACCTGCTCGGTCGCCGCCGACGTCGCGCCGGCCGGCGCCGTGGACTTCCGCGCGCTGGCCTGGCGGCCGTCGGCGAACGGCGGGGCGCCGGACTGGGTGGTGCCGCCACTGGTGGAGATCATCGATTACCTCGAGGAGGAGGAGTTCAGCGCCCTCCACACCGACTCGGCGGCGGCGCAGGGCCTCGTGACCCTCGCCGCGGCACGGCTGCTGCACCTGCCCGTCACCGGCGCCGTGGATCCGGGCGGGCTGAGGGCGCCGGAGGCGCCCGGCGACCTCGCCGGGCGACTCCGGCGCCGCTACCGGGCCTGGTTCTACGGCCGCCTCGACGAGGCGTTCGTGCCGACGCCCGCCGCCGCTCGGGCGCTCGTCGCGGCGGGCGTGGATCCGAGTCGCGTGACGCTGCTGCCGGGGGCGCCCGGAGACGGCGTCACGGCCGGCCGGGGCTGAGGGCGCGACCGCCCCGGGGGACGGCCTCGCGATCGCAGGCGGTCAGACGAGCAGCGGGATGTGGGTGCGCAGGTACTCGCGGACGCACATGTCGTCGCCACTACCGTCCCCCGCCGAGAGGTCGCAGTCGAACGCCGGCCGCCGGTCGTCCCGGGGATCCGGTGTTCCGTCTCCGTGGGCCGCATGGCGCCTCCTTCCTTCATTCGGCGTCCGCGAGCAGCGCGTAGATGCGCTTGCGGGCCTCGCGCAGGATCTCCAGCGTCTTCTGCGCGTCGGCGGCCGAACCGGCCATGCCGACCTGCTTGACGGCCGCGCCGAGCTGGAACACCGCCTGGCGCAGGGCGAAGCGCGGGTCCTGCTCGCCGCCCTCGGCGCCGAAGGGCGCGTCGCCCAGGCGCTCCTTGACGACGGCCGCCTCCTGTGCGCCGGCCTCGGTCAGGGAGAACACGCGCCGGCCCTCGGCCTCCTCGCCCTTGACGAGGCCCTGGTCCTCGAGCAGCTGGAGCGTGGGGTAGACCGAGCCGGGGCTGGGCCGCCAGGCGCCGCCGCTGCGCTCCTCGAGCCGCTGCATGATCTGGTAGCCGTGCATCGGCTCGTCGACCAGTGCGAGCAGGATCGCCGCGCGCACGTCGCCGCGCCTGGCGCGCGACCAGGGGCCGCGGCCGAACCCGGGGCCGTGCCCGTGGCCGCGGCCGCCGGGACGGCCGCCCTGACCACGACCGCCGCCACGGCCTCCCTCGCCGCCGCCGGAGCGGAAGCGCGCCGGGGCGCAGTCGTCGATGCCTCTGCAGCCGTGGCGGTGACGGCCACGGCCTTCTTGCGTGTGGGGACGGCCTTCGCCGCCCTCTGCGTGCTGCCTTCCGTACATGTCGTCCTCCTTGGACGCTCGTATCGCTGTAACGCGATATATCGTAATGCATCGTTCCCAGAAGTCAAACCCACGAAACACGCAGTGGGGCGGCCATCCCGGAGGCGAGTTTCGGCGCTCCTGATTCCTGTAGAATCCCGGGGCCATGATCCGGTACCTCGACACGCGCGGCGCCAGCGACCGGCCGCGCACGTTCACGGAGGCGATCCTCGAGGGCATCGCCCCGGGCGGCGGCCTGTTCGTCCCCGAGCGGCTGCCCGGGTTCACGGTGGAGCAGATCGTGGCCCTGGCGGACGTGCCGTACCACGCGCGCGCGGCGGAAGTGTACGAGGCCTTCGGGCTCGACGTCGCCGCCGGCAAGACGCGCGCGATCGCGGCGCGGGCCTACGGCCCCAACTTCGACGATCCCGAGGTCGCCCCGGTCCGCGACGTGGCCCCGGGGCTGCACGTCCTCGAGCTCTGGCACGGCCCCACGCTCGCGTTCAAGGACATGGCGCTGCAGTGCATGCCGCTCTACTTCGGCGAAGCGCTGGAACAGGCGCACGCGAGGGGCGCGACCGATCTCGACTTCCTCATCCTGGTCGCGACCAGCGGCGACACCGGCGTGGCGGCGCTCAACGGCTTCGCCGATCGCGCCCACACGCGCATCTGCGTGTACTATCCCGACGCCGGCGTCTCGGCCCTGCAGGAGCTGCAGATGGTCACGCAGCCGGGCGAGAACCTCACCGTGTTCCGTCTCGGCGGCGACTTCGACGACTGCCAGACCTCCGTCAAAGCGGTGTTCGACGACGGAGCGTTCGCAGCGGAGCTGGCCGAGCGACATCGGCTCTCCCTGAGCTCGGCCAACTCGATCAACTGGGGCCGCCTGCTCCCGCAGATCGTGTACTACATCAGCGCCTACGCCGACCTTGCCGCTCGTGGCGCCGTCGCGAACGGCGACCCCGTGGACGTCTGCGTCCCCACCGGCAACTTCGGCAACATCCTCGCCGCCTGGTACGCGCGGGACATCGGCGTGCCCATCCGCCGCCTCCTCTGCGCCAGCAACAGCAACAACGTCCTCTACGACTTCCTCTCGAGCGGGGTCTACGACATCGCCGCCCGCTCACTGGTCAAGACGCCCTCGCCGTCCATGGACATCCTCATCTCGTCCAACCTCGAGCGGCTGCTGTACGACCTCACCGGCGACCCCGGGCGCATCGCGGGGTGGATGGCGGACCTCAAGGCCAGCGGGCGCTTCGAGGTGGACCGCGAGACGCGCGAGAAGCTGCGCGCGTCCTTCGTGGGCGAGTGGGTGGACAACGACACCTGCCTCGAGGTGATCGGCCGGGTGCAGCGCGAGCGGGGCTACCTTCTCGACCCCCACACGGCCGTCGCCTGGGAGGCCGCCGAGCGCCTGGCCGGTGACGCGCCGGTGCTCGTCGCCAGCACGGCGCACTGGAGCAAGTTCGCGGCCGACGTGGTACGCGGCCTCACCGGCGTGCCCGCCGGCGAGCCGGTGCCGGGAGCCGCCGGCGACCTCGAGCTGCTCGACCGCGTCGTCGACCTTGCGCCCGGGGCGAGCGTACCGCCGCAGCTGCGCGCCGTCCGCGCCCGGCCGCGGCGCTTCGACGCCCGCGTCGAGGCCGGCCGACTGCCGGTCGAGGCGAGTCTGCGCGCCTGGCTCGCCGGCGCCTGAGCGCTGCCCGGGCCCGCAATCCGCGCGTGAGCGCCGGTGCTGGGTCGGCCGCGGCGCCCTGCGGGTGACGGCCGCTCAATAGCTCTTCCGTGCATCAGTCCGGCCGCGGCCCTACGGGGGACGGCCGCTCAATAGCTCTTCCGTGCATTAGTCCTTGGCGACCGGCGCCGCCTCAGGCGCCGCTCCCGGCGCCGCGGCGTCGCCGGCTCCCGGCGGCCCCTGCGCGGCGCCCCGGCGGCCCCGCTCCGCCGGGCGCCGCGGTCACCGCGTCCCCGGCGCCTCCCGATCCCTCATCGAAGAGGCCGGCGGCCTTGAGCTGGTGGTAGGCGTCCACGCCGATCTTGACGAACGGCGCCGCGAAGATACCGCCCAGCGCGCCGGCCAGGATCGCCCCGCCGGTGGTGGCGAACAGCACCACCAGGCCGCTCAGCTTCAGCGACGCTCCCAGGGCGAACTGCGAGATCACGGTCTGCAGCGGTCCGTTGGCGATGAGCACGAAGATGAGCATCCAGATCGCGTCCCTGACCCCGCCCGTGCCCAGCGCGATGAGCACCGCGAACGCGCCGCCGATGAAGGCGCCGAACATCGGGATGTAGTTGGTGAGCCACTGGACCACGAAGATCGTGAACGCCAGCGGCACGCCGATCACGAGCGCGCCGAGGCCGACCACCGCCCCGTTGAAGAGGCCGATGAGCGTGCTGCCCCAGATGTAGCCGCGCAGGAACCGCGCGCTGTTGGCGAGGATGGCGTAGCCCACCGGCGGCGGCACCGGCCCCATGTGCTCCGAGAACCAGCGGCCGATCCGGCGCCCGCCGATGAGCACGTAGATGAGGATGTTGAGGCCGATGAACGCGCCGAAGGCGAAGGTCGCCAGCGTGCTGATGCCCTTGATCGCGCCGCCGAAGACGCCCTGCGCCCAGCTGCCGACGCTGCCGGTGAGTGTCTCCCTGGCGGAGTCGATGAGGCCGGGGTCGATGTTGAGCTCCTGAAGCGACTCGTTGATCCAGTCCGCGGCCGCCTGGACCTGGTTCTCGATGGTGGACCACTGGTTGACGACCCCGACGGTCATGAGCGCGAGCAGGGCGAACGCCCCGACCACGATGAGCACGGTCATGATGAGCGCGCCCCATGTACGCCCCACGTGGCGCCGCTCGAGCCAGTCGACGGCGGGCATGAACGTCGCACCAAGCAGGACGGCGAACAGCGTTGGCACGACCAGCGTCGCCAGCAGGTGCAGCGCGTAGGCGAGCCCGGTGAGGACGATGACGATGCCGATGAGGTACCAGCTGCCGACGCCGGCCCGCTTGAACCACTCGGGGATGAAGCCGCGGTGAGAGGGTCTCGGCTCGGCCGCCGCAGACGTGGCGGGCGCGGCCGCGGCCTCGTGCGCGTCGCCCCTTCTGGACAGCTTCATGGCACCTCCCGGTCGGCGGCCGGCCCTCCCGGCGTGGCGCCATCCTACACGCTCGCTGCCGGACCGGGGACTGCGATAGGCTCACGCTCATGGAGGCCACGACCAGGCGCTTGCCATGGGAGCACGACGGCGTGCGCATCGAGAGCGGGCGCCTGCTCGTCGCGGGCCGCGACGCGGAGGCGCTCGCGCGCGAGCACGGCACGCCGCTGTACGTCTTCGACGTGCCGCGGGTCGCGGAACAGGCGCGCGCGCTGCGGGACGCGCTCGCGCGCGCCGGCCTCTCGCCCCGCGTGCGCCTGGCGCTCAAGGCGCAGCGCGCGGCCGAGGTGCTGGCCGCGCTGCGCGCCCTCGGGGCGCCCGGCTCGCCCGACGCCGTGGGCGTCGACGCCTGCTCGCCCGGCGAGGTGCTGCACGCGCTCCACCACGGGTTCACCGCCGCGGAGATCAGCGTCACCGGCACCAACCTGTCGGAGCGGGACCTGGACGTGATCGCGCCGGCCGGCGTGCACGTGAACCTCGACCTGTTCAGCCAGATCGAGCGCTACGGCCGCCGCTGTCCCGGCCGCGCGGTCGGGCTGCGCGTCAACCCGCGGGGCGGCGTCATGCGCGGGCACGCCGAGAGCCTGTACAGCGGCGCCCGGCCGACCAAGTTCGGCATCTACGAGGAGGACCTGGGCGCGGCCGTCGACGCCGCGCGGCGTCACGATCTGACGATCGACACCCTGCACGTGCACCTCGCCAACGGCATGCTGGACGACGAGCTTGCGGCGTTCGACACCGCGCTCGAGCCGGTGACCCGGATGGCGGAGACCCTCCTCGACGCGGGGTGTCCGCTGGCCGAGGTCAACGCCGGAGGCGGCCTCGGCACGCCGCTGCACGACGGAGAGCGTCCACTCGATCTGGACGCCTACGCCGCCGTCCTCGCGCGCCGCTTCGGCCACCTCGGCGTGGCCGTCGGGTGCGAACCCGGCGAGTTCCTCGCCAACGAGAGCGGGGTCCTCCTCGCCGAGGTGGTGAGCGTCGAAGACCGCCTGGGGATCACCTTCGTCGGCCTCGACGCCGGCTGGAACGTCATGAACGACCAGTACGTCTACGGCCGTCGCCCGTACGCGCTGGTCGCCGCCCGAGCCCAGGCGCCGCGCGACCGGGATACCACGCTGGCCGGCCACATCAACGAGGGCGACGACGTCTTCGCCTCCGGCGTCCCCTTCCCGGAGGTGAGCGAAGGCGAGATGCTCGCCTTCGTCTCGACCGGAGGCTACAGCCCGGGCATGTGGACGGACCACTGCCTGCGGCCCCGCGCCGCGACCGTGTACTTCGCGGACCGGACCTGACGCGACCACGTATGACCAGCGGCGCGCGGCCGCCGGGCGCGACGGGTCAGCCGCCCGAGCCCCGGTTGAGCAGCCCGATGGCGAAGGCGAGGTTGGCGCCGGCGACGACCGCCAGGAAGACGGCGGCGGCGCGGCGGCCCGTGACCCAGGCGGCGACGGAGAGCAGCGTGAACATCACGCCGCCGCCGAGCATGAACAGCACGACCAGGTCGCCGCCGTACCGCACTCGAGCCTCCTTCTCCGTGGCGGCCGCCGCGCGCGGCCACACGACCACAGTCTGAGGCCGGCGCACGGCCGCGACAAGTCCCCGCGGTTGCGGCGCACCCGGCCGGGCCGCACACTCGGCACCGACCGCCCGATCCCGAGGAGGACCATGACGACGATGCCCGACTGGACGACCGTGCTCGGCACGCTGGCCGCCGCCGGCTGGACGGCGCGGGTGGTCGCGGCGGAGCGCCTGGAGGAGCTCAGGGACCGGGTGGCCGGAGTCCTCACCTCCGGTGACCTGCCCGGCCCCACCGTCCGGCACCTGGCCGAGGAGGTCGCCTTCTCCTGGCCGGACGGCGTCCCCGCGGCGCGCTCGGTCGTCGTCGCCGCCACGTCCCGCCCGCTGACGCGCGCCGCGCTCACCGTGGACGGCGAGCCGCGGGAGGTGGTGGTGCCGCCACACTACGCCGGCTACCGCACCGTCCCGGACGGCCTCGCCGCGGCGCTCGGCGAGGCGCTCTCCCTCCGGCCACAGGTCGGCGCGCTTCGAGCCGCCGCTCAAGACCCTCGCCGCCTGCGCCGGCCTGGCGACCTACGGGCGCAACAACGTCGCCTACGTCCCCGGCCTCGGCAGCTACCTGATGCTGGCGGCGTGCGCCACGGACGCCCCGCCGCCGCCGGACGCGGTATGGGTCGAGCCGCTGCAGCTGGACCGCTGCGAGCGCTGCAGCGCCTGCCTTCGCGCCTGCCCGAGCGGCGCCATCCGCCCCGACCGGTTCCTCCTGCAGACCGACCGCTGCCTCACCACGGTGAACGAGGACGAGGCTCCGTTCCCCGACTGGGTCGACCCGGCGTGGCATCACTGCGCCGTGGGCTGCCTGCGCTGCCAGCAGCCCTGCCCCGAGAACGCCGCCGTGGAGCTCCGCATCGCCCCGGCCGAGGCGTTCGACGAGCGCGAGACGGCGGCCGTCCTCGCGGCCACGCCGGGTGACGCGCTGCCGGCGGCCACCCGCGAGAAGCTGGAGCGCTGCGGCCTCGACTACTCTCCGGCGTTGATCGCCCGCAACCTGCGCGCTCTGCTCGGCCCCTGAGGCGCACGCCGGTCCCGCGCGCCTAGCACGGGCCCGCGGCGGGAACCATCGTGGTGTGGAGCCCCGCCTGCGGCGTGAGGCCGCAGAGCGCACGGGGCCTGGGGAAGGGGAGCCGCCATGACACATCCCATCGTCCTCGGCTACGACGGCTCGGCCTGTTCGGCCGCGGCGCTCGAGGAGACCATCGAGCTCGCCCGCGACACCAGCGGCGCCGAGGTCGTCCTCGTGTACTGCCACGAGCCGCCGCCCGGACTCGGCTGCGCGCTCGATCCGGGGTGCGCCGCCGCCAAGGAGCTGCGTGACTACGAGCGGCGCATCGAGACCGAGGTGGAGCCGATGCTCCGCCGCGCCGCGGACCGGGTCCGCGCGGCGGGCATCGAGGCCGAGGTGCTCCTGATGTGGGACGACCCGGCGCGCGCGCTGGAGGCCGTGGCGCACCAGCGCGGCTCGCGCGTCATCGTCGTGGGCTCGCACGGCGAGGGGCCGATCGCCGGGGCGCTCGGCCGGCACACCCCCCGCGAGCTCCTCCACCACACCGACGTGCCGGTGCTCGTGGTGCCGCACCGGCACTGACCGGGCTGCGCTACTGCGTCTCGCGCGCGAACCCGCGGACGGCGTCCACCGCCGCCCGCCAGCGTCGCTGCGTGTCTCCGGCGCCGGCCTCGGCCGCAGGCGCGAACGTCGCGCCGGCGCTCCAGAGCCCGGCCACCTCCTCCTCGCCGGCCCACACGCCGGTAGCCAGGCCGGCGAGCCAGGCGGCGCCGAACGCGGTGGCCTCGGGCTGCCCCGCCCGGGTGACCGGCACGCCGAGCAGGTCCGCCTGGAACTGCAGCAGCAGGTCGCTCGCCGCCGCCCCTCCGTCCGCACGCACCTCGCCCGGCGCTACCCCGGCGCCGTCGGCCTCCGCCTGGTAGAGGTCCGCCACCTGGAAGGCGATCCCCTCCAGCGTCGCGCGCGCGACGTGCGCCGCCGTGGTGCCACGCGTGAGGCCGAAGATGCCGCCGCGCGCGTAGGGGTCCCAGTACGGCGCGCCGAGGCCGGCCAGCGCCGGCACGAAGACCACGCCGTCGCTCGAGGGCACGCTCTGCGCCAGCGAAGTCGCCTCGGCGCCGCTGCCGACGATGCCGAGGCCGTCGCGCAGCCACTGGACGGCGGCGCCGCCGATGAACACGCTCCCCTCGAGCGCGTACGTGCGTCTGCCGTCGAGCTGGAGGGCTACGGTGGCGACCAGGCCCGGCGGCGGGGCCACGGGCTCGTCGCCGGTGTGGAGCAGCAGGAAGCAGCCGGTGCCGTAGGTGACCTTGATCGCGCCGCGGCGCGTGCACGCCTGACCGAAGAGCGCCGCCTGCTGATCGCCGGCCATGCCGGCGATGGGCACGGCGGCGCCGAGCAGCGCCGGATCCGACGCGCCGACGACGCCGCTGCTGTCCACCACGTCGGGCAGCAGCGCGCGCGGGACGCCGAAGAGCGCCAGGAGCTCGTCGTCCCACGCGCCGGCGCGGATGTCGTAGAGCAGCGTCCGCGACGCGTTGCTCGCGTCGGTCACGTGACGGCGTCCGCCGCTCAGCCGCCAGGCCATCCAGCTGTCCACGGTGCCGAAAGCCAGCTCGCCGGCCTCCGCGCGCTCGCGCACGCCGGGCACGTTGTCCAGCAGCCAGCGGATCTTGGTGCCCGAGAAGTACGGGTCGAGCAGGAGCCCGGTCTTGCGTCTGACCAGCGCCTCGGCGCCGGCGACGCGCAACTCCTCGCAGAAGCCGGCGGTGCGCCGGTCCTGCCAGACGATCGCCGGCGCGACCGGCGTCGAGGTCGCGCGGTCCCACAGGATGGTCGTCTCGCGCTGGTTGGCGATGCCGATGCCGGCGATGGCGGAGGCGGCTACGCCGGCCTTGTCGAGCGCGGCCCGCGCCGTGGCCAGCTGCGCCTGCCAGAGCTCTTCCGCGTCCTGCTCGACCCAGCCGGCGTGCGGCGTGCCGAGGCCGACCTCCTGCTGGGCGCTCGCGAGGACGACGCCGGAGGCGTCGATGACGAGCGCCCGGCCGCTCGTCGTGCCGGTGTCGAGAGCCAGCACCAGCTTGCCCGTGATCGTCTCTCCCATGCCGCCTCCGTCCGTCGTCACCGCCCGCGCGCCTGCGGCCGCGGGCGTCGTCTCCTGGCCCGACATGATACCCGCTGCGCCGGCGCGCGCCGGCCAGCAGCCTCCCCCTGGGGAGGACCGCACCCCTCGCCGTCTCTCCCGCGGCCCGACCGCCGCCCACGCCTGCGAGCCGGGTCGCGCCCACCCCGCTCATCGGGTGAAAACCCCATATTGGAGTCCCACTACACACTTCATGGCCCAGTCGCGGGTACAGTGATTGTGAAAGGAGTCGCATGTGCGTTGCGGCCCGCAAAGCTCGTGGAAGGAGGAGCCATGGGCTGGAGGAAGATCCTGGAGGCTGAGCACCGCCTGGTGCTGGAGGTCGCCGACGCCGCCGAAGCCGAGTGCCGTCACATCCAGGACACCGGCGAGATCCGCACCGACCTGGTGGGTGACATGCTCGGCTTCTTCCGCTACTTCAACGACGGCCTCCACGACCCCAAAGAGGAGGGGCTGCTGTACGCCCGCTGCCATCGTCGCGGCATGACGGACGACGACGAGCCCCTCGAGCAGATGCTCGGGGAACACGAGTGGTGCCGCGGCAAGCTCGATGCCATGGAGCGCATGCTGGAGACGATCGACCAGAGCGACCGCGAGACCGTGCTGGAGCTCGGCGGGTGCCTGTGCGAGTACGTCGAGATCGTGCGTTGCCACATCGAGGTCGAGGAAGAGGTCTTCTTCGACCTGGCCCAGCACTACCTCACCCTGAACGACCGGCGCGAGCTCACCGAGGAGTTCGAGGCGGTGCACTGGGACGAGGTCGAGGAGGGCGTCGCCTCCTACTGGGAGGACCTGGCTCACAGGCTCTACGGCGCGGAGGTCCGATCCGCCTGACTCGGCGAAAGAGCTCCTCCAGACGGGGTCACGGCGGCTGAACGCCCCGGGGCCGTGACCTCGTCACCCGAAGGGCCGCGGCGTGGACCTACATCCAGGCCGCGGCCCCGTCGCTCAGGAACTCGTGCATGTCGTCGGCCGCCTTGCGCGCCGCGCCCATCGCGAGGATCACCGTCGCGGCGCCCGTCACGATGTCGCCGCCGGCCCACACGCGCTGCACGCTGGTGCGGCCTGACTCGGAGAACGTCCTGATGTAGCCGCGCTCGTTGCGCTCGAGGCCGCGGGCGTCCTCGAAGAGGGCCCGGTTGGGGCCGGCGCCCACCGCCACCACCACCATGTCGACCTCGATGAGGAAGTCCGACTTGAGGACGGGGACCGGCCGGCGGCGCCCCGACTGGTCCGGCTCGCCCAGCTTCATGCGCACGCAGCGCATCTCGCGCACCCATCCCTGCTCGTCGCCCTCGTAGGCGATGGGGCTGGTGAGATACTCGAAGCGGATCCCCTCCTGCTCGGCGTGCTCGATCTCCTCGTTGCGCGCCGGCATCTCGGCCCGCGTGCGCCGATAGACGATGGTGACCTCGCGCGCGCCCATGCGCAGCGCCGTGCGCGCGCAATCCATGGCCACGTTGCCGCCGCCCACGACCGCGACCCTCGTCCCCAGCGGCGCCGGCGTGTCGTACTCCGGGAACAGGTAGGCCTTCATGAGGTTGACTCTGGTGAGGTACTCGTTGGCGGAGACCACGTTGCAGAGGTTCTCCCCGGGCACGCCCATGAACCCCGGCAGGCCTGCCCCCGTGGCCACGTACACGGCGTCGAACCCGAGATCGAACAGCTCCGTGAGCCCGTACAGCTTGCCGACGATGCTGTTGAGCTCGAACCTCACCCCGAGGTGGCGCAGGTTGCCGGTCTCCGCCTCGACGATCGCCTTGGGAAGGCGGAACTCGGGGATGCCGTAGACGAGCACCCCGCCGGGACTGTGCAGCGCCTCGAAGATGGTGACGCTGTGGCCCTTGACGGCCATGTCCGCGGCCATGATGAGACCCGCCGGGCCGCTGCCTACCACGGCGATGCGGCAGCCCGTCTTGGGCGCCCGCGCCGGCAGCGCGACCTGGTCGGTCTGCCGCTCGAAGTCGGCGGCGAACCGCTCGAGCGCGCCGATGGCGAGCGGCTCGCCCTTCTTGCCCAGCAGACACACCTTCTCGCACTGGTCGTCCTGCGGGCAGACGCGTCCGCAAACGGCGGGCAGCGCGTTCTTCTCGCGGATGAGGCGGGCCGCGCCGGCGAAGTCGCTCGCCGCCACCAGCCGGACGAAGCCGGGGATGTCGACGCCCACGGGGCAGCCGTCCACGCAGGCCGGCTTCTTGCAGTCCAGGCAGCGGCTCGCCTCGGCCACGGCCAGCTCGCTGTCGAAGCCGTAGCTGACCTCCTGGAAGTTGCGCACGCGCAGCCTGGGATCCTGCTCGGGCTTCTTCTGCCGCGGCGCCTCGGCGAGGATCTTGGCGCGGGTCCGTTTTGGGCACCCCGTGCCAGTGGCAGTCCGCGCGCGTGCAGCACGAGAGCGGCGCCACGCGCGTGTGCAGGGACACGTCGATGGTGAACACGCGCGACTCACACTTGCCGCAGAGTCCTTCGTGCTCGATGAGCGAAGCGTGGCAGTGCGGGCACTGGACGTCGCTCGCGATCGCCTCGCCCGTCCAGCAGGGAGAGCAGACGCGCTCGAACTCCTCGAGCCGCGGGTTGACCAGCAGGTCGCAGCAGACGTCGTCCACCTCCACGTCGAGGCTGACCCAGACGCGCCTGGTCTTCTCGTCGTAGACGTTCAGCGCCGTGTGGCAGTGGGGACAGAAGCTCGCGAGGTCGCCCTGCTGGGCGAGGGTCGCGAGCTCGTGATCCAGGCCGTCCATGGTCGCCTCCTACCGCGCCTTGATGGAGGTCAGCAGGGAGATGCGCTCGTCACGCCCGTACATGCTGTTGCGCTGGATCAGCTCGTCGAAGTCCACCTTGAAGGCGTCGAAGTGCGGGCCGTCCACGCAGGCGAACTTCGTCTCCCCACCTACGCTGCAGCGGCAGCCGCCGCACATGCCGGTGCCGTCGACCATGATGGGGTTGAGGCTGACCTCGGTGGGCAGGCCGTAGATGCGCGTCATCTCGGTCACGGAGCGCATCATGATGAGCGGCCCGACGGCGAGGACCTTGTCGATGTGCTCGTGCCGCTCCACCAGGGTCGCGAGCGCGTCGGTCACCTTGCCGTGCACGCCGTAGCTGCCGTCGTCGGTGGTGACGATGAGCTCGTCGCAGAGGGCGCGCATCTCGTCCTCGAGGATAAGGAGGTCCTTCTGCCGCGCCCCGACCACGCCGATGATGTGGTTGCCGGCCTCGCGATGCCCGGTGAGCAGGTGATGCAGCACGGCGATGCCGGAGCCCCCGCCGATGCCGACGACGGTGCCGATCTTGTCGATCTGCTCCGGCACGCCGAGCGGGCCGCACAGGTCCTTGATGGCGTCACCGACGCCGAGCGACGCGAGCATCGCCGTGCTCTTGCCGACGACCTGGAAGATGATGGTGACGGTGCCGTTGGCCGCGTCGCGGTAGGCGACGGTGAGCGGCACCCTCTCCCCCGTCTCGTTGACGCGCAGGACGACGAACTGCCCGGGGCGGATCTTGCGCGCGATCTGGGGCGCCTCGAGGGTGAGGCTGATGAGGTCGCGCTTGGTGAGCTCCTGCCGGTCGACGATCGTGTGCATGGCCAGTCCCCCCGACCCGATGACTCGATGACGTCGCGCGGCCGCTGGTGGTCGCGTGGCTCCTGTCCTCAACTATACCCGTCATCCACGCCGGCGCATGGGGTGAAGGCCCTAGACGGAAGCGGCCGGCGGCTCAGGGCAGCGGCGTCGCCTCGTCGAGCGCCACGAGGTCCTCGCGGGACTGCGGGGCGCGGATGCGCAGCACCTCCGCGCCCTCGGTCACCGCGTAGGCGGCGGCCGTCGGCCGGGCGTTGTACGGCGTCATGAGCTCGAGCGTGTACGCGCCGGCGTCGTGGAAGGCGAGCAGGTCGCCCGGGGCCGTCGCCGCCGGCAGACGCCGGTAGGCCGTGTCGTCGTCGCCGCCGTAGACGTCACCGCCGTCGCACAGGGGCCCGGCGACGCGGAAGCTTCCGTCGGCCGCCGCGCCGGCGCGGCTCACCGGGACGAGCGGGTAGTACCAGCCGTAGAGCACCGGGTCGAAGAACGTGTTGTAGCCGGCATCGACCAGCAGCCAGCGGTCCTCCGCCACGACCCGTCCGTGACGGTCCCTCCGGCGCTTGGCCTTCTCGCTCTCCACGCGCGTGACGAGGATCGCCGTGTCGGCGGCGATGGAGCGTCCCGGCTCCACCCAGAGCTCGAGGCCCGGGCGCCGCCGCGCCACCTCCGCGCAGATCGCGGCGGCGTAGTCCTCCACGCCGAGGCTGGTGAAGAAGTAGTCGCCGTCCGGCTGCAGATGGCGCTCGCGGTAGGCCACAGCGAAGCCGCCGCCCACGTCGAGCGCCGGGACGGACACGCCCAGCTCACGCTCGACGTCGTCGAGCAGGTCGAGCGCAACGCCTAGCGCCTGCAGGTACGGCGAGGCGACGGTGATCTGCGAGCCGATGTGCAGGTGCAGCCCGGCGAGGTCGAGGTGCGGCGAGGCGGTCGCGAGGCGGAACGCCTCCATCGCCTCGCCGGCGTCGATCCCGGCCTTGCCGCCGCTGGCGGTCTCGAGGCCGGGGTGCGTGCCGCCGCTGACGTTGACATCCACGCGCGGCAGCACGCGCGCGCTGCGGCCGAGGGCGCGCGCGACCTCCTCGAGGCGGCGCAGTTCGCAGAGCGAGTCCGCCACGGTGGCGCGGATATCCGCTGCGACCGCCTCCTCGAGCTCGCGCCGGCTCTTGGCGACGCCGTTGAACACGGCCTGCCGCGGCGAGAACCCGGCGCGCAGCGCCTTCCACAGCTCGCCGCCCGAGTTCACCTCGATGCCCGCGCCGGCGGCGCGGACCTGCTCCAGGAACCAGAGGTTGGAGCAGGCCTTGCCGGCGAAGAACACGTGGCTCGCCGCGTGCCGTGCCGCGAACGCCCGCCGCACGCGGGCCACGTTCGCGGTGATCCGTGCCTGCGAGTAGAGGAAGAAGGGGGTGTCGACCCGGCCGGCCAGGCCGGCGACGTCGACGCCGTCGAAGAACAGCCGGCCGCCGTCCACCGTCACCGTCCCCGCCATCCGCGTCATGCGTCCCTCCCCGCCGCGCCTGCCCGGCCAGCGTACCAGAACCTGACCGATGCGCTCTCCGCAGGAAGTGAATACCAACCGCGATGGTCGGGTATAGACCGCGCTGGAGGGAGTGCCGCCGCGCCTCCGCACCTGCGAAGGGAGATCACATGCCAGACGAAGCGAAGCCGGCCCTCACGCTCGACTGCATCGGGCTGTACTGCCCCGAGCCGCTGTTCCAGACGCGCGAGAGCATCGACGCGATCGAGGTCGGCGAGGTGTTGGAGGTCATCGCCGACGATCCCGCCGCCGAGGAGGACCTCAAGCGCTTCGCCAAGCGTGCCGGTCACGAGGTGATCTCGCTCGAGAACGACGGCGTCGAGCTCCGTATTCTCCTTCGCAGGCTCAAGTAGAAGTCGAAAGGACCACCATGGCCGATGAGAAGAACATCCTGTACGTGCAGACCAGCGACCTCGCGGAACGCCAGTACTCCCCCCTCGTGCTCGCCCAGAGCGCCAAGGCGATGGGCGTCGACGCGGCCGTCTACTACCTGGGCATGGGCCTGACCGTCCTCAAGCCGGGCGCGGCCGAGGAGATGCAGCTCGGGAGCTTCCCCAGCGTAGCCGAGATGCTCAAGAAGACGATGGACATGGGCATCACCGTGTACGTCTGCGAGGCCTCCAAGCAGATGCTCGGCTGGGAGACGGTGGAACTGATCGACGGCGTCAAGATCGTCGGCGCGGCGACGCTCAACGACCTCGCCCTGGACGCCGACGCGACGATGTGGTTCTGAGGCGCCGCGATGACTGACGCCCGCGGCACAGCCCCACAGATCGGCGACCCCGGCGAGGCGCTCCGCCGCGACGGGATCGTGTACGCCGACTACCAGAGCGCCAAGCCGGTCGACCCGCGCGTGGTCGCGGCGATGCTGCCGTACCTCACCGAGAAGTTCGGCAACGCCGCGTCGCTGCACGGCGTCGGCGACGTGGCCACGGCCGCCCTCGAGGACGCGCGCAGGCGGGTCGCGGCGTTCTTCGGCGCCGAGCCGAACGAGATCGTCTTCACCGGCGGCGCCACGGAGGCCACGAACCTGGCCCTCGTCGGCTACGCCCTGCGCAACCGGCGCAAGGGCGACCACGTGATCATCAGCGAGGCGGAGCACATCAGCGTGCTCAACATCGCCAAATACCTCGAGAAGCAGGGGTTCCGCGTCACGCGTGCGCCGATCGACCTGCACGGGCGCGTGAGGCCCAAGAAGCTGCGCGCCCGTATCACCGACGAGACCATCCTCGTCTCGCTCCAGTGGGCGAGCAGCGAGATCGGCACCGTCCAGCCCGTCGCGGAGGTCGCAGAGATGCTGGACGGCACCGGCATCGCCCTGCACAGCGACGCCGTGGCCGCCGAGGGGCTCCTCCCCATCGACACGAGCGCCGCACCGGTCAGCCTGCTGAGCCTCTCGAGCAACGACATCTACGGCCCCCGCGGGCTCGGCGCTCTCTACGTCCGCAAGGGCGTGCAGGTCGCGCCGGTGCTGCTCGGCGGCGGCCAGGAGCGCGGCCTGCGCTCCGGCAGCGAGGACCTCGCGAGCATCGTCGGCATGGCCGCGGCGGCCGACATCATGGCCGCGGAGATGCCCGCCGAGGTCGAGCGCATCCGCGCCGTCCGCGACACCCTGGTCGCGCGGGTGCTCGCCGAGATCCCGGACTCGCACCTCAACGGCCACCCGGAGCAGCGCCTGCCGAACAACGCCCACTTCCGCTTCGACGCGGTCGAGGGAGAGGCGATGGTCCTGTCGCTCCGCGACGCCGGCATCGCCGCGTCGACGGGCTCCGCCTGCAGCTCCAAGACGCTGGAGCCGTCGCACACGCTCATCTCCTGCGGCCTGCTGCACGAAGAGGCGCACGGCTCGCTCGAGTTCACGTTCGGGCGCTGGAGCCGCATGGAGGATGTGGACCGCATCATGGCCGCTCTCCCCGGCGTGATCTCCCGCCTGCGCGCGCTCTCGCCCTTGTACAAGACCCACGCTCCCGCGACGCCGTGACGGCCGCGGTCACCTGACCTGAAAGGCACCGCCGATGAAATCGACGCAGTACACCGAGAAGACCCTCGAGCACTTCCGCGACCCGCGCAACGTGGGCACGCTGGAGGGCCCGAACGTCGCCGTCGGCCGCGTGGGCAACCCGGTCTGCGGCGACATGATGGACATCTACATCGAGGTCGAGGACGACCGCATCAAGGACATCAAGTTCCAGACGTTCGGCTGCGGCTCCGCCGTCGCCACCTCGAGCATGATCACCGAGCTGGTCATGGGCATGCAGCTCGACGAGGCTCTCAAGGTGAGCCGCGGCGACGTCGCCGACGCGCTCGACGGCCTGCCGCCCATCAAGATGCACTGCAGCAACCTGGCGGCGGACGCGCTGCACGAGGCGATCAAGAACTGGCGCGAGGGCGTCGGCCCGGAGGACGCCAAGAAGACGCCGGGCGGCACCGCCTGCCACCCGATCCCGGCCCAGGTCGCCGAGGTCGAGATCCAGAAGCTGGACGAGTACGACGGCAAGGGCCTCTACCGCAAGCTCGACGACCTCGGCGTGCTCGCGGACCAGCGCGTCGTGGTGCTCGACACCGGCGACGACGCGGCCCGGCTGGCGATGGACCTCACCGAGCACACCGGTCGCGTCGTCCTCATGACGACGGGCAAGGAGCCGAGCGTCAGCCCCGCGGTCCGCTCGGCGCTGCGCCTCAGCGACGTCAAGGTACTGGCCGAGGCGCAGCCGCTCGAGCTGCTCGGCGAGGGCGAGCTCGAGCGCATCCGGGTCCACGACCTCAACGAGGACGAGGAGTACGAGCTCACGGCCGACGCGTTCGTGGTGCTCGAGTAGTCACGACCAGGAGCCGCCGCGCGCCGGAGTCGGCGCCGCGGCGCCCGTACGCAGACGGGGCGGGAGGTCCTCACGACCTCCCGCCCCGTCCGTGCGTACGCGGGCCGCCTCAGTCCGTGCGCCGCGGCCCTTCGTGCCGGCGGCCGCTACAGGACTCCGTCAGCTACGTGGCCCTGCGGGCATCAGTAGTTCTCGGCGAACACCTGGAAGTACGGCTGCGGGTGCAGGCAGGTCGGGCACATCTTGGGCGCCTTCGGGCCTTCGTGGATGTAGCCGCACTTGCGGCACATCCAGCGGACCTTCTCCGGCTTCTCGAAGACCGCGTCCGTCTCCACGTTGGCCAGCAGCTTGCGGTAGCGCTCCTCGTGCATCGCCTCGGCCTTGGCCACCATGCGGAAGGTGGTGGCCACGTCCTTGAAGCCCTCGGCCTCGGCGACCTCCGCGAAGGCCGGGTACAGCTCCACCCACTCCTCGTGCTCGCCGGCGGCCGCGCCGGCCAGGTGCTCGGCCGTGGTGCCCTCCAGCGGCCCGGCCGGGTACGTCGCGGTGATCTCGACCATGCCGCCCTGGAGGTGCTTGAAGAAGCGCTTGGCGTGCTGACGCTCGTGGTCCGCGGTCTCGAGGAAGATGCCGCCGATCTGCTCGTAGCCCTGCTTCTGCGCCTCCTTGGCGTAGAACGTGTAGCGGTTGCGCGCCTGGCTCTCGCCGGCGAACGCCTTGAGGAGGTTCTCCTCCGTCCTGGTGCCCTTGAGCTCGGCCATCCTGACCCCTTTCGTCGTGTCGCTGAGTGGGATTCTATCGTCCGCGGCGGCGAGCGCCGCGGTCGGGCCGGCGCGCGTCAGGGCGCCGGGCAGCTCCACCCCCGCCTCGGCGGCGCCGCCGCTGGTCCAGCTGGCGCCGGCGGCGGCGGCCATGACCGCGCCCATCGCCGCCGCCTCGAGCGGCGAGATGCGCTGGCCGAGCACGACGAGCGCGGCCAGCGCGGCGATGGCCGGCTCGATGCTGAGCAGCACGCCGTAGGTGGCGGCGCGGACGCGGCGGATCGCCACCATCTCCAGCCAGTAGGGGAAGGCGGACGAGACCACGGCGATGACGATGCCGAGCGCGACCGCGTTCCAGTGGCCGGCGAGCCTCACGCCGTCGATCGCCAGCAGCGGCGTGGCCAGAACGGTGGCGCCGACCATCATGAGCGCCGTGACGGAGAGCGGGTCCATCCCGGTCACGGCGCGTTTGGCCAGCAGCAGGTACACGCCCCAGCAGACGCCGGCCGAGAGCGCAAGGAGCAGCCCGAGGCCGGTGGCGGAGCCGGAGGGGCCGGCGAGGACGACGACGCCCACGCCGGCCAGCACGATCCACAGCCAGTCGAGCCTGTTGCCGCGTGCCGAGCACCGCGACGCCGAGCGGCCCGACGAACTCGATGGCGACGACGATCCCCACCGGCACGCGGCTGATCGCGGCGTAGAAGCTCAGGTTCATGAGGAAGAGGACCACGCGCGAGCGCCGCGAGCGGCAGGCGGTGGCCCTTGGGCGGCAGCCGGCGGAGCGCGCCCGGCCGCACGATGACGAGGATGAGCGCGGCGAACGCCGTGCGCAGCCAGAGCGCCTCGAAGACGCCCACCGACTCGATGACCCGCACGGCGAGCGCCGAGCCCGTCTGGATGGAGAGCGTGAGGACGACGACGAGCGCGGCGGCGAAGGCCGCGTCGCGCCGCGCGGACCCTGCGGCGGCAGGTCCGCGGACCGTCGGCCCATCCGCGGACCGCGCCGGCGCGCCGGCCTCTCGTTCACCGTCGGTTCGCCCATGCCCTGAGTCTAGCTGAGCCGGGCAGGCCCGCGGGCGCCCGCCCGGCCTCCGCCGGGCCGCGGTACGACGCTTGTGGGCGCACTGCCGGCATGGTACTTTCTCACCTTTCCCTCAGTTACGGACTGAAAATGGTCCGCTTCCCCGACAGCGAGGACGACATGAGCGCGAGGCCGAAGACCCCCACCCATGCCGACGAGAAGCACGCCATCCTCTATGGCCATCCCATCCCGGAGAACAGCTTCGCTGTACGAGACCTGGTCCACAAGCTCCCCGGCGTCGGCCTGTTCGACCTGCGCCGCACCGAGGACGGCGCCCACGCCTGCACCTTCTGCGGCGCCTGCCAGAAGGCGTGCCCCGTGGACTGCATCGACGTGCGCCTCGACCCCTCGCGCTCGCACGGCAAGGGCAAGGAGCGCCACTTCGCCGGCACGATCACGCTCGACGAGCGGCGCTGCATGACCTGCAACCACTGCATGGAGACCTGCAAGTTCGACGCGCTCGTGCCCACCGAGCTGTACTGGGAGCACCGCCGCCGCGTGCAGGAGCTGGCGCACGAGACGCCGCAGCTCTCCAGCGGCCACGGCCTCTGCAGCGGCTGCGGCGCCTCCATCGTCGTCAACCAGGTGCTGAGCCAGGTGAAGAGCCACTACGTCGTCTCCGGCGCCACCGGCTGCCTCGAGGTGTCCACCACGCGCTACCCGTACACCGCCTGGAAGGGCAGCTACATCCACACCAACTTCGAGAACGCCGCCGCGACGCTCTCCGGCGTCGAGACCGCGTTCCGCGCCCTGTACAAGCGCGGCAAGCTCGAGGAGCGGGTCAAGTTCATCGCCTTCGGCGGCGACGGCGGCACCTACGACATCGGCCTGCAGGCGCTCTCCGGCGCCATGGAGCGCGGCCACGACATGCTCTACGTGTGCTACGACAACGGCGGCTACATGAACACCGGCTTCCAGCGCTCGAGCGCGACGCCGCACGGCGCCTGGACCACCACCAGCCCGGTCGGCGACGAACTGCCGGGCAAGCTCGGCCACAGCAAGAACCTCACCGAGATCATGGTGGCGCACCGCCTGCCCTACGTGGCCCAGTCCTCGCCGCACGACCCGCAGGACCTCACGCACAAGGCGTCCAAGGCGCTGGAGATCGAGGGGCCCACCTTCCTCAACGTGCTCTCCGCCTGCCCGCGCGGCTGGCGCACCGACAACGACGAGGGCGTCGACCTCATGCGCCTCGCCACGGAGACCTGCTACTGGCCGCTGTTCGAGGTCAACGAGGGCGTGTACCGCCTCACCTACCGGCCGCGGCACAAGCAGCCGCTCGGCAAGTGGCTGGAGCGCCAGGGCCGCTTCGCCCACCTGGCGCTCCCCGGCAACGAGCACATGCTGGAGACGCTGCAGGAGTGGGTCGACTTCGAGTGGGACCTGCTGCTGCGCAAGTGCGACGAGATCCCCGAGGACCAGTGGGACAAGGCGAGCAGCCGGCACAAGGCCGAGCCGTTCGTGATGCACCCGAGCTGCGCGCACCTCGAGTCGCTGGGCGAGCCGCTCACCGCGAGCATGACCTACACGGCGCTCGAGTGGGACGACTTCGACTGGGGCCGCCACTCGGGCATGCAGCGACGGCGCGTTCGAGGATTGACGCGGCAGCGCACCTGCGCCGCAGCGGCCGGTACAGCGACAGAGACAGGAAGCATGTTCAGGCCTATCGAGGCGCAAGCGGCAGGCCTGCGGAGGCGGAGACGGTGGCAATGCGAAGTAGCCCGTGGCCCGCCGGACACCGCGCGCGCACTTGACCAACGTCATGCCTGCCGGCGTACGGCGGGGGGTATCCTGAGGTTGACCGAAGGCGTCGGGCCGGCGGCCGCGAGGCGGCCCGGCCCCCTTCGAGGAGGCGGAGCGATGACGATGGACAGAGGCTGCCCCGGCCAGGACCGGAGCAACTGGACGCCGGACGACATCTTCGAGGTGCCGTGCACGAACTGCGGCGCGCCCATCGAGTTCTTCAAGGACGACGCGCGCCGCTACTGCGCCGCCTGCGGCACCTGCAACGCCAACCCGCAAGCCAGGACATCGGCTGCGCCGCCTGGTGCGCGGCCGCCGAGAAGTGCTCCACCGGGCGGCAGTGGCTCGAGGACGACTCGCTGGCCGACACCCCCGCCTTCGGCGACCCGACGACCTGACGGCAGGTGAAGGGCCGGGGCGGCGCCAGCGCCACCCCGGCCCTTTGGTCATGCCGGCCGTCCCCCCGGCCGGCATGCCTGAGCGCGTCCCCCCGGGCCCGCTCAGGCCTCAGAGCTGCAGATACGAGTCCGCGTACAGGGTCTCGTTGGTGAGCATGCGGTAGGTCTTCCAGAGCTCGACCTGCTCCTGGTCGCCCATGTCGACCGCCGACCGGTCGAGCTTGTCCATCGCCGCGACCGCGTCGTAGAGCGCCACGATGAGCCTGCCCAGCGGCGTGCTCTCGTCGCGCTGCTCGGCGATGCGGATCCACTCGTTCTGCACGCCGTCCAGCGGATCGGCGATCGCGCTGTCCAGCCCGGCGCCCATGGCCATGACCATCATGACGCGGTTGATGAGCGGGCGGACCTCGGGCAGGGCGCCGTTGGAGATGTTGGAGAGGCCGATCACCGTGGTCGGCGGCGGGTCGGCCATCATCTTGAACATGCGCACGGCCTCGACGGTCTCCATGGCCACGTCCTGGTTGCAGTTCACGGCCAGGACGAGCGGGTCGAGGAAGACGTCCGCGACGGGGATGCCGGCGGCCTCGGCGGCCGGCAGCAGCGCCTCCATGGCGATGCCGGCGCGGCCGTCGGCCGTGGTCGGGATGCCGTCCACGCCCATCGTGAGGGCGATGACCCTGGCGCCGTACCTCGCCGCCAGCTGCATCACGCTGTCGCAGGCGGTCGGGGTCGGCGGAGGCCGAGTTGAGCATGGCGGGCTGCTTGCAGACCTTGAGGCCCGCCTCCATCGCCGCGAGGTTCGTCGTGTCGAGCGAGAGCGGGACGTCCACGACCTCCTGCACCGCCTCGACGATCCACGGCATGACCTCGTGGCCGAGCTTCTTCTGCGGGCCGATGTTGAGGTCGACGATGCCGGCGCCGGCCTCGACCTGGGCCACGGCCATCGCCTGGATGGTCTTCGCGTCGCGGGCCTCGATGGCCGCCTTCACCGGCGGTGCGATGATGTGGATGTTCTCACCGATGATGAGCACCGGCGGCCTCCTTCTCCTTGGGTGTGGCGAGCGCGGCGGCGACGACAGGCTCGAGCGCCGCGCTCAGCGTGCTGTCGGCCGGCAGGCCGACGAGCGGCTTGCCGGCGGCGTCGAACTCGGCGACCGCCGGGTCGTCCGGCAGGACGGCGAGCAGGTCGAGGCCGTTCTCGGCGATCGCGGCCTCGAGCTCGGGCGAGAGACCCTGGGCGGCACGGTTCACGATCAGGTAGTGCCGCCCCACCTTGGTCTGGAGCTCCCCCAGCAGCGCGGCGACGCGACCGGCGGTCGTGATGCCGCGGACCGTCGCGTCGCTGACGATGAAGAGCACGTCGACGTCGCGGGTCGTGCGCCGGGAGAGATGCTCCAGCCCGGCCTCGTTGTCGATCACGACCCACGGGTAGCTGTCGGCGATCTTGTCGATGATGAGGCGCAGCATGTTGTTGGCGGCGCAGTAGCAGCCGGGCCCCTCGGGCCGGCCCATGGCGAGCAGGTCGACGTTGACGCCCTCGACCAGGCTCGAGTTGATCTCGTAGTCGAGCAGGTCGCTGCTTGGCGATGCCCGCCTCCAGCAGGTTGGCGCGGGCCTTCTCGCTGGTCTCCTCGCGCACGTCGCCGACGGTCTTCTCCAGCGGCAGGTCGAGGACGGTGTTCAGGTTGCTCGCGGGATCGGCGTCGATCGCGAGGATCGGGCCGGCCTGAGCCTCCGCCAGCCGGCGGATGAGCAGGCCGGCCAGCGTCGTCTTGCCGGTCCCCCCCTTGCCGGCGACGGCGATGGTGGTGGTCATGGGTCAGCCTCCGTTTCCGTTCCCGTCGGCCCGCTCGGCCAGCGCCGCGTGGACGCTCGGGAACCCGCTGAGGTCGGTGTGAGGGAGGAAGAGCGCCGACGTGTACTCGTCCATGAACGTGTTGTCGGCGCTGAGCTCCAGGTAGGTCATCTTGCTCGCCACGTCGGCGACCTCGTGGCGGACGTTGACGCAGAGCAGCGTGGCGAACGCCCCCAGGGCGCTCGTGTTGCCGAGGAAGTGGAAGCGCTCCACCGGCTGATCGGGCAGCAGGCCGATGCGGATCGCCTTCTCGACGTTGAGGTACTGGCCGAACGCGCCGCCGATGAGGATCTGCTCCACGTCGGCGAGGTCCACGCCGACGCTGGCGCAGAGCACCTCGAAGCCGGCGTAGATGGCCGCCTTGGCGCGGATGAGGCTGGAGATGTCCGACTCCGTGAGGACGATGTCCTTCTCCGCGCCGCCCTCGCCGGCCCGGCACACGACGTACTCGGGCACGCCGTCGCGCACGCGGACGCGGTCGGTCGGCGCCTGCCTGGTCGAGGTGGCCCGACTTGTCCACCAGCCCGGTGACGAAGAGCTCGCCGAGCAGGTCGATGAGGCCGCTGCCGCAGATGCCCACGGCCGGAGCGTCGTCGATGGTGCGGAACGTCGGCTCGCAGGTGGCGTCGTCGATGAAGACGTCCTCGATGGCGCCCGGAGAGGCGCGCATGCCGTCGCGCACGCCGCCGCCCTCGAAGGCGGGGCCGGCGGAGCAGGCGCACGAGAGCAGCCAGTCCTTGTTGCCCAGCACCATCTCGCCGTTGGTGCCGATGTCGATGAACAGCGTGAGCTTGTCGGTGGCGTACATGCCCGACGAGATGACGCCGGCGGTGATGTCGCCGCCCACGTACGCGCCCACCGACGGCAGGACGTGGACGCGCGCCACCGGGTTGGCGTTGAGCCCCAGCTCGTCGGCGATCGAGCTTGGGCGCCGTCGCGATGGTCGGGATGTACGGCTCCTCGCGCAGGTAGCGCGGCTCCATGCCGAGCAGCAGGTGGGTCATCGTCGTGTTGCCGGCGATGGCGACCTCGTGGATCTCGCGCATCTCGGCGCCGTTGCGCTGCTGCAGCTCGTCGAGCAGGTCGTTGATGGTCTCGACGGCGAGCTTCTGCAGCCGCTCCAGCCCGTGCTTGCGCTTGGCGTAGATGATGCGGCTGATGACGTCCTCGCCGCAGGCGATCTGCTTGTTGTAGGCGCTGGCGGAGTCGACGACGCGGCCGGTGGTGAAGTCGACCAGGTAGGCGACGACGCGAGGTCGTGCCGAGGTCGACGGCGAGCCCCATGCTCGCCTGGGGGAACGCCGTCGGGTACACGCGCAGCAGGCGCGGCGGCAGGTACGACCCGTACACCCAGTCGCGCATCTCGAGCGCCACGGTGACCTTCCAGTTGGCGTGGCGCAGGGCCGTGCCGAGCCGCCTGAGCTGCGGCAGCTCGGCGCGGATCTCCTCGATGCCGTGCTGCTGCGAGAGCGCCCGGCGCAGGCGGTCGAAGTCGCTGGTCTTGTCGTCCAGCGACGGCGGCTCGATGTCGAGCTCGAAGAGCCTGACCGCCGGGTTCTGCAGGTAGTCGCAGGTGATGGGCAGCGACTCCGGCTCGGCGATGGCGTGGCCGTGCGGGCGGACCTTCTCCTTGCTTGCCGCTCGGGCACGTCGATCTCGATGGAGCCGGCGCCGGCGTAGGTCTGGCAGGCCACCGCCCAGCCCTCGAGGATCTCGGCGGTGGCCAGGCCGGCGTTGCTGCGCCGCTCGACCTCGCCGCTCGTGACGCGCACGCGGCAGCGGCCGCACCGTCCCTGCCCCGCGCACGGGGCAGGGACGTCCAGCTCGCAGAGGATCGCCGCGTCGAGCAGGCTGGTGCCGTGCGGCACCTCGATCGTCTCCCCGGACGGCGTGAAGGTGATCGTCGCCATCGCCGTCCGCGGCTTCGTGGCAGGAGTGTCGCTCATGCGCCCCAGACGTTCTTGATGTAGTTGGGGATGTCGACGGCGTCACGCGGCCCGACCATGATCTTCCACTCGGGCAGCTCCTCCTCGACCTCGCCCGAGAGCCCGGCCACGTGGCCCGGGGATGACCAGCTTCTTGTGGCTGACCTTCTGCTCGATGCCGGAGTCCTTGACCGTCTTGGCGATCTTCTCGGCGTCGAACTTGCCGGCCGCCCAGCCGGTGAGCACCGACTGGCCGTCGCTGTCGGCGACCAGCAGCCACGTGGGGATGCCGGCGCCCTCGACCTCGCCCGCCACCGAGAAGTAGGTGAGCGAGAAGTTGGTCGTGATGAGCACCGGGCTGTCGGCGGTCACGGCGCCGATCTCGTAGAGCTTGGGCTCCATCTGGATCGGCTTCTGCGGGTCGGTGTAGATGTTCTGGCGCAGCGTGAGCAGCGAGTAGAGCACCGCCGGCTCGAAGTGGTCGAGGATGATGACGCCGGCGTACTTGCCGACCGCCTGGGTGGCGCGCACCAGCTCGGCCTGCCACGTCGGCGCCGTGGCGACGGCGACGAGGGGATAGCCGAGCGCCCGCGCGCCCTTCTTGAGCGCCAGGCGGCGCAGCTGCGTGGCCGCGGCGAGGTCGGCGGCGAGGGTCGTCGTGCCCGGATCGAGCATGAGGTCCTCGACGCCGGCGCCGCGTGACCTGCCCGGAGAGCTCCTCGAGGCCGGAGAGGTCGCCGTCCTCGCTGCGGATGACCAGCGGGCAGCCGTGCTTCTTGGCCACCTCGGCCATCGCCTGCCAGTTCGCCGCGGTGGCGGCGTGGACGAGCGGCTTCTCGGCGGCCGCGCCGCCGGCCAGGGCCGCGTCGATCGCCGCCGCGTCGGCGCTCATGAGCACCAGCGGCAGCCCGGGAGCGGCCGCGCGAGCCGCGGCCACGGCCGCGGCGTACGCGGCCGCGTCGCCGCCGGCGTGCTCCACGGCGAGGCCGTCGAGCGTGAGCGTGCATGCCGACGCGCTCGACGCTGTAGGCGCCGACGCGAGCCGCCACCTCGGCGAGGTCGGCGGCGTCGCTCTTGACGCGCACGACGAGGCCCGGCTGGTGGACGAAGGTCTTCTCGTGCCGGTACATCACCGTCTCGTTGCCGACCCCGAAGGCGCGGTCGCCCGCGCCGATCGGTGACGAGCTTGATGGGCGGCGCCGACGCGGCGTCCAGCGCCGTCTTGGCCTCTTCGCTCACGTAGGGGCACTTGTCGAGCTCGGTGCCCTTCTGCGCCAGCTTCATGGCGAAGGCGAGGCAGGTCGGGAACCCGCACTCCTTGCAGTTCGTCTGGGGCAGCAGCTTGTAGATCTGGAGTCCGCTGAGGGCCATCGCTCAGGCTCCCTTCGTCAGGTCGTCGATGGCCTCGCGCACGGCGCTCACGCTGGCCGGATGCCGCAGGACCAGGATGTCCGCGCCGGACTCGAGCAGCGTCGTCGCCGTGGCGATCTCCCAGGCGACGCCGCGCTCGGCGAGGGCGCCCCACGCCTCGGGCACGTCGCCCTCGGCGCGGCCTTCCTTCTGGCGCCACGCCTCTTCGCCGGCCGTGCAGATCATCGGCTGCTGCGTCATCGTGTCGCCCATGAGGGCGGCCAGGCGCAGGCGCTCCATCACCGAGTACGTGTACTCGAGGCCGTAGCCGAGCGCGCCGGTGTTGGGGTCCATGAGCACGCGCTCGAGCGGCAGGCCCATGTCGCTGATCAGGATGTTGAGCTGCTTGGCGAGGTTGACGTCGATCGGCGTCTGGGCGATCACCGCGTGCCCGTTGCCGAGCGCCGCGGCGACGATGGTGCGGTAGTTCTTGTCCTCGCAGAGGCCCAGGGCGAGCTGCTCGCCCTTGGTCTTCTCGGCGACGGCGACGAGCACCTCGTTGTCCTTGTCGGCCGAGCCGGGCCCGTAGACGATGCAGCGGCACCGGCACGGCGGCCAGCACGCGCTCGACGGTGCGCACGGCGTCCTCGCAGGAGCTGTCGCCCTGGTCGGGGTGGCAGCTGCGGAGCTTGAGGGCGATCAGGTCCGCCCCCGCCTCCACGGCCTTCTGCGCCCACGCGGCGGCGTCGTCCATGGCGTCGCCCCACGCCGCCTGCAGCTCGGCGGACCAGTCCTCCGGGTGCATGTCCTGCGACCTCGACGGCGATCGCCGGCCGGTGCGGCATGGCGCCCTCGAAGCCGAGGAACGGCAGGGCGGTCTCGCCGCCCACGGTCACGGTGCTGCCGCGCGTCCCGCCGCCGTAGCTGCTGCCGAGCGTGACCTCGCGTACGGCGCCGGACCACTTCTCTACTGGGATCTCGACTGGTGTCATCTGCACCCTCCGGGTGTCAGTGAAGTTGGATCAGAACAGCGGGTCCATGGTCAGGGCCGGGTGCCCCTTCTCCTCGAGGAAGGGAAGGAGCTCCTCGACCGAGGTGGCCACGGTCTCGTCGGCGATCTTGTCGAGCAGGTCGGGCACGCCCTCCCGCTCGCAGACCTCCTGCAGCGCGGGACGCATGCTCTCGCGCAGGTTCGAGCTCATCCAGACGATGCGCTTCATGCCGCCGTCGGCCGAGATGAACTTCTTGCTCGTGAGGTAGTACTTGCCCATGCCCATCATGCCGGGCGTCTGCATGCCGCCGCCGGCGGTGCCGGCGAGGGTGCTGAAGGTCATGCCGCAGGGCGTCATGCTCGGGTCCTCGCGGCTGACGATCATGAAGCCGTTGGCCTCGGGCACGAGCACCATGATGCACTCGAAGCAGCCGCACGAGGTCATCGGCGCCTCCATGATGGAGTAGAGGGTCACCCTCTCCACCGACTGGTTGGAGTGCTGGTAGATGAACTCGTTGGGGCCGCTGAACTCGCCCTTCACGGGGTCGATGACGAGACCCTTGGGCACCGGCTGGTTGGGGCCGGTGGGGTTGATCTCGTAGCTCGCCTTGCAGTCGAGCCAGTTGTAGGCGCCGCAGAGACCGACGCGCTCCGGGTTGATGACGCAGACGTGGTTGGGCGCGAAGCTCTGGCAGAGCAGGCAGCTGTAGAACGTGTCGACCGACTCGTCGGTGAGGTTGGCGATGCGCTCGTTGCGCTCGGCGTAGGCGACGCGCGCGACCTCGATGAGCTCGTCCACCTCGGCCTGGTCGGTGGTGAGGTGCACCTGCACCTTGTCGACGATGTTGCCGAACACCTCGTGGATGCGCGCGTGGATGACCTTGCCGAAGTGCTCCAGGCGGAAGCCCTTGCCGAAGGTGCTCTTGCTGACGCGCGTCCAGGCGATGTCGCGCTGGCCGTTGTGCTGGATGCCCTCGACGCCGTTGATGAAGTAGTGGAACTGGCGCTCGAGGATGGGCTCGAAGTCGGTCTGCATCTTGCGGCCGGAGACGTCGACGACCATGCCGAGCGGCAGGGCGCCGCCCTCCTCCATGCCGTCGATGTCGGTGCCGTTGACGGTGATCTTGCCGTCCTCGACCTCGTCGGCCGGCTTCATGCGCAGGAACTCGAACGCGTTGGAGCGCTTGCCGCCGAACTCCGCGTACATGATGTCCTTGCGGATGCGCTCGCCCTCGAAGGCCGATCCGTAGGAGACGGGGATCGGCACCTTGGCGATCTTGACCTTGACGCCGCGGACCTCCATGCAGCGCTGGATGAGCTTCTCCGTGCGCTCCATGTCGTCGGCGCCGGGGATCTCGTCGAACGGCATGCTCACGACGTGCTCGTAGGTGGTCACGCCGGTCGGCAGGATCTGCGGGATGCGCGTGTCGGCGATGGTCGGGAAGCCGAAGCTGATGGCGCCGGCCGCGGTCGCGTACTTGAGGTCGTCGACCTCGCCGAGCGCGAGCACGAAGGCGAACACGCGGTACTTGTTGTACAGCATGATCTTGCGCGCGTTGCCGGCGTCCATGCCGCCGAACGTGAGCGCCGAGCGGGCGGCGAACCCGAGGGCGTACACGGCGGAGATGGTGTCGATGCCGAACGGCACCGTGAAGGTGTCGTAGCCGAGCTGGATGCCCTCTTCCTGCAGCTGGTGGATGATGCTCCGCCCGTTGACGTTGCCGCTGAGGAAGATGAGGATGCCGCGGCTCTGCAGCTCGCGGACGATCTTGACCGCGACCTCGTTGCTCTTGGCGCAGCCGACGATGGCGCAGAACCCGGGCATGCGGCCGTCCACGAGCTGGATGCCCCAGGCCCGCAGCTGGATGTCGTCGATCGGGCCGTTGAGCTTCATCTTGTCGCCGTGCACGCCGAGGTCGCCGCCGGTGAAGCGGGCGCCGTCCGCGCGGGCGTGGTCGAGCTTGATGACCTGCGGCTCGGTGCCGCGGGCGAAGCGCACGCCCTCCATCGCCTCTTCGGCGAACAGGGTGGCGATGCCGCTGTCGAGCGTCTCGCCGAGGTACGGCAGCCACATGTTGTCGCTGGGGACCGGGTGCAGCAGGCTCTTCGCCCGCTCGATGATCGGCGGCAGGTCGCCGAGCTTCTCGACCTTCTCGCCGGTGAACGCGTAGATCACCGGCAGGTAGTAGGCGGTGTTGGTGAAGGCGACCGGGGCGTCGGGGCCGAGCTCGGCCAGGGCCGCGTTCACGGCCTCCTCGGCCTCGCGGACCATGCCCTGGGCGCCGCGGATGGCCCGGGTCGCGATGTAGCGTGACATCAGGCCTCTCCCTCGTCGTGCGTATGCGTGTGCGTGTGCCCGTCGCCGTGGTCGTGCGAGTGACCCTCGGCGAGCGGGTAGACGGGCGAGCCGACGGTCTCCACGCCGCGCTCGGCCTCGGCGGCCTGGTCGGCCAGGTACTTCTTGATCTCGGCGAAGAAGAGGCTGTCGCCGCTGTCGCCGTACTGGCTCGGGTCGTAGGCCGGGAGCTTGAGCGCCGCGCGCTTGGCGTCGATGAGCTCGAGCGAGCGCGCGTACATCGCGTCCCAGTCCGGGATGAACTCGAGGTCGCCGCCGACCATCTCCTCCCAGCCCTCGGTCATGAGGCGGTGGCCTCGGTGGAGGCCTTGACCGGGCTGCTCACGCCGAAGATGACGTGGGCGCCGGAGGCGGCGAAGTAGGTGCCGATGGCGATGGCCTTCTCGCACATCCACTCGGGGCAGAGGCCGACGGCCGGCAGGTCGTCGATGTCCTCGCCGAGGCCGCCCTCGGTGGCGACCTGCGTGAGCACCGTGAGGATGCGCGAGTTGTCGACGCAGGAGCCGAGGTGCAGCACCGGCGGGATGCCGATGGCCTCCATGACCTCGCGCAGGCCGGGGCCGGCGTGGTCGAGGATCTCGGGGCTCAGGTAGCCGGCCTTGGCGCCGGCGTTGGCGGCGCAGCCGGTCACCACGACCATGACGTCGTCGGCGATGAAGCGCTTGATCATCTCGACGATGCCCTCGTCCTGGGTGACGCGCACGTTGTTGCAGCCGACGACGCCGGCGAGGCCGCGCACGCGGCCGGCGATGATGGCGTCGTTGAGCGGCCGGAACGAGCCGCGGTGGAAGCCGCCCTGCATGTAGTTGAGGTACTCGTGGCTGAAGCCGGCGACGAGCGGCTCGTGGTAGTCGGGGATGTGGATCGGGCCGCGGTTCGGCGTAGTTGGCGATGGCCATGCGGACGATCTCGTGGGCCGTCTCCGGGGCGCGGTGCTCGTCGAACTCGACGTGGGTCGCGCCGGGGATCTTGGCCTTCGGCGAGGTCGTGACCAGCTTGGTGTGGAAGCGCTGGGAGAGCGGCCCGAGCGCCTGCATGATGCACTGCACGTCGACGACCATGACCTCGACGGCGCCGGTGAGCACGGCGAGCTCCTGGTGCAGGAAGTTGCCGGCCGCCGGGATGCCGTAGCGCATGAGGATCTCGTTGCTGGTGCAGCAGATGCCGGCGAGGTTGATGCCCTCCGCGCCGGCCGCCTTGGCCTCGGCGATGAGCTCGGGGTCGCGCGACGCCTCGACCAGCATCGCCGACAGCGTCGGCTCGTGGCCGTGGACGATGACGTTGACCTGGTCGTCCTTGAGCACGCCGAGGTTGACCTCGCTGACGAGAGCGGCGACGGCGTGCCGAAGAGGATGTCGCTGATGTCGGTGCTCAGCATCGCGCCGCCCCAGCCGTCGGCGAGGGAGCAGCGCAGCGCCGACTTGAGGATGTTCTCGGCGTCGAGGTCGACGCCCTCGTGCGTGCGGTGCATGACCTCGACGACCTCGCGGTCGATGGCGCGAGGGGTGATCCCCAGCTCGCGCCACTTGGCCTGGCGCTTGGGGGTCGCGCGCTTCGTGTAGACGATCTCGCCGTGCGTCTGGCCGAACTGGGCCAGCGCGACGTCGGCGACGTCGAGGGCGATCTCGTTGACCTCGCGGCCGCTGGTGGGGATGCCCAGGTACCCGGCCACGGTGTGCAGCTTCTGCTCGTCCTTGACCTTGTAGCCCGCGGCCTCGCCCATGGCGACGGCGCGCAGCGTCATCGCCATGTCGCGGCCGTGGTCGGAGTGGGCGGCCACGCCGCCGGCGACCTGGCGGGCGAAGTGGCGCGAGGCGATGGTGCCCATGTCGGCGCCGCAGATGCCGGTCTTCTCCTCGGCGTCCTTGCCGACGAGGCGGCAGGGTCCCATCGAGCAGATGCGGCAGCAGGCGCCGGACTCGCCGATGGGGCAGGGCTTCATGGTGTCCGCGCGCGAGAACGCGGTGTCGAGCCCACAGCCCTCGGCATGCGCCAGCATCTCGAGGGCGGCAGGGTCGATGCTCTTCGCGGCTACCGGCTTGACGTCGTCGTTGCTCTTGTCATCCATGAGGCGACTCCTTCACGCCCGGGGACGGGCCGCGCGCTGAGCGCGGCCCGGGGGGACCGGACGGATCGTGGACGGGCGGATGCACACAGGTCGGTCGGCGATCAGTACTTGCGGTGGTCGCCCGACATGGTGAGGTCGGCGGCGTCGGTGGCGGTGACGCGCACCCCGGACGTGAGCCACGCCGGCTTGTCCGTCGGCGGTGCGTCGGCATCCGGGGCCTCGACCGGTGGCGTAGCCGGCCTCTTCGAGCCGGGCGGCGATGCGCTGCGGGTCGGTCTTCGCTGGGTCGTACTCGAGACGAAGCGTCGCGTCCATCGCGCTGGCGCCGGAGACCTCGACCCCTTCCACTTCACGGAAGAGACCGCGGACGGCGATCACGTGATGGTCGGCCCACATGCCCGGGACGATCAGGGCCAGCTGCTCCATGGTCAGTGCCTCCTCGCGCCATGTCCCATCCGGGGGAGGCGGTCGCCGGGCAGGCGAGACGTCACCCCTTGACGGAACCTAGGGGGGTATCCGAAACGTAAGTGTGCGCGACTGTACGACATGGCGCAACCGTAGGTAAAGGATTGTGCGGTATGTCACAAAATGTCGAACATCGGCGCACGTAAACACTCCGGAAATGCGCGAAAACCGGGCCCCGAGGCGAACAGAAACGCTCACCTCGGGGCCCGGCCCCGTTTTCGTCGTCACTCAGAACGACGCATCTGTCAAGGAGGGCTCAGGCAGCGCCGGCCGTCGCGCGCACGCGGGCGCGGCGCAGGGCGGCGGCCGCGAGGCCGGTCACTGCGACGCCGGCCGCGAAGGACGTCGGCTGCATCCAGCTGACGTAGCCGATCATGCTGACCTGGATGACGATCCAGCTCATCAGCGTCACGCCCATGGCCAGCGACAGCCAGGGGGCCACGCGGCTCTTGAGGATCCACGCGGCCGTCGCCAACGCCATCCCGCCGCCGATCACCGTGAAGAGGAAGAGGCTCGGGATGAAGTAGCTGCTGAAGGGGGTGCCGTCGAGCCACGAGGGATCGACGCCGACGGCGCCGGACAGTCCGTAATAGCCGCCACCGAACGCGTTGAGCATCACGAGCAGCTGGAGCGAGATGAGTGAGATCTTCACGAGCTTCATGGTCCGCCTCCCGGGCATTGCGCCCTGACCGCCTTTGCTGTACCGTCATGGGGTAACAGCGTTACTGTAACGTCGTTACCGTAACAGTGTTTACAACGACTGTCAACGGTCACTGCACAGATCGGCGGCAGGATGCGGACGAGGAGAGGGCGATGGGCGAGCGCAGCGCGAAGGGACGAGGACGGACGGGGCCGGTGACCGCCGAGGCGGTGATCGACGCCGCCCTCGTCGTCATCGACGAGGAGGGGCTCGACGCCCTGACCATGCGCCGGCTGGCGCACGACCTGGGCGTCGAGCCCGTCACCATCTACCGGCAGCTGCCGAACAAGGACGCCATCCTTGCCGGCGTCGCCGAGAAGCTGTGGCTGGAGATGGCGCCGCCGGAGGCGAGCTCGGCCGGCGACGTGGCCGGCGGAGGCGGCGTCTCCGGCCGCGGCCGCAGCCCCGACGGACTGGCGCGAGCAGGTGCGCGGCATGTGGCTGGCGCTCAACGGGCTCATGCAGCGCCACCCCAACGCGATCCCGATCATCGCGCGCGGCGGCTCCTATTCGCCCAGCGCCGCCGACGGCACGGCGGGCATGGTGCGCATCTTCAGGGACGCGGGCCTCTCGCCTGACGAGGCGGCCGAGTTGCTGCACATCCTCTCCGCCTGTGTGGTCGGCTTCGGCTTCGCGAGCCTCTGGGGCCGGCAGATCGCCGCCGCCCGGGAGGCCGCCGCGGCAGAGGGCCGCGCGGACCAGCGGCCAGCGGTGGGCGACGCACACGAGGTGGCGGGCGGCGAGCCGGCTCCCGCCGACGACCTCGCCGACTACCTCGCGGCGACGGCGAAGTGGGACCCGGCGCAGTTCGCCGCGGCCCTCGACATCGTGCTGGGCGCGTACGGGGACGGCGCAGCGCGCTGAGCAGCGCCCGCCGCGGCCCCGGTCAGCCGGCCGGATGTGAGCGAGGTCGAAGGGGAGGTCGCCGCCGGTGACTGTGCCTTGGCAGCCTCAAAGCGACCAGACGGCAGTCGCCGGAGACCAGTCTCGTCGACCCGCGGGAATAGCGCGAGCCGCGGCGGCGCGTCGGGCGCGCCTCTGACCTACTGCTTCACGGCGACGAGAGCCACGCCGAGCCGGTCCTCCAGGTCCTTGAGCCGGTCGATCTGGGCGGCGTCGATGGGCGCCGCGTCCATCTGGTGACAGGCGAACGCGAGGATCGGCACTCCCAGCTCCTTCTCGAGCGACGAGATCTCCTCGATCTGACCCTGGTCGAGCTTGGTGGCGAGGCTGCACAGCATGGCATGGCTCCTTGGTGCGCGGGTGGCCGTGTGTCATGCCTTCCCGCGCGTCATTCGGCGCCAACCGTTTGCGACCCACAGCCGCGAGCGGCGCGGCGGGCGGCCGTCAGGCCGTCCCGCCGCGCCGCTCGGACGAAGCGTCTGTCAGACCGTGACCGGCGCCGGAGCCGGCCAGCACAGGCCGTACTCCTCGATCTCCGCGTACGTCACGCCGCCGAGGCTGGGGATGAGCAGCGAGATCTCGTCCTCCCACACGGCCTTGGGGTAGCCGGCTTGCCACTCGTGGCCGAGCCGCTTGGCCACCTCGCGGAAGGCCCACCAGCCGGGGCGAGCGGCGCCGGGCGGGCGCTGGACCCGCCGCAGGCGGCTGATGCGCCGCTCGGCGTTGGTGAAGGTGCCGTCCTCCTCGCCCCAGGCGACCGCCGGCAGCACGACGTCGGCGATCTCTGCGAGGTCGCCGCGCACGGCGCCCTGGACGACGACGAACCCGGCCTTGTCCAGCGCCGCCAGCAGGCCGGCGGCGTCGCCGAACGAGGCGGCCTCGTTGGCCCAGACCCAGGCGGTCTGCAGCGAGCCGTCGTCGAGGCCGGCGACGATCTCCGCCGTCGAGCGGCCGGGCGCGGCCGGCAGCGAGCCGACGCCCCAGGCGTCGGCGAGGCGCTGCCGCGCCTCCGCGTCGGTGACGAGGTCGCCGCCCGGAAGCACATCGGGAGCGACGCCCATGCCCACGAGGCCCTGGACGTTGCCTGCGCCGAGCGGCAGCGAGACGCTGCGCGCGCCGGCGAGGTCGTCGAGCAGGGACTGCAGCTTGACGACGGCCGCTCCGGTGCCGGCCAGGTCGTCGGTGGCGCCGAGCGTGGCGCAGACGACGGCCGGCCGCACGTCGACGAGCTTGGCGGCGATGGCACGGATCGTCGCGGCGTCGACGCCGGCGTCCTCGGCGATGCGCTCGGGGAGGACGGCGGCCAGCATCGCCTCGAGCTCGCGCTCGTGTGGCACCTCGTCGCCGGCGTCGCGGCGGGCGTGCAGTTCGTTGGCAAGCAGCACGGCGATGATGCCGTTGAGCACCTCGGGGATCTGGGCCGCGTCGACGGTCACGCGGACCGCGGCGGCGTCGCCGAGGTCGCTGTGGCCGGCGTCGAGCACCATGAGGTGCGCGCCGTCGCGGACGGCGCGGCGGAGCGCGGTGCCGGCCACCGGGTGGTCGGCCACCTCGCCGTCGCCGACGACGAGCACGGCGCGGGCCTCCTCGAGCACCGTCAGGGCGCCGGAGGTGTAACACACGCCGGCGCCCGTGCCCGTGCTCGCGAGCGAGACGGCGGACGCCTCGAGGGCGCGGTGGTCGAGGTCGTTGGTGCCGAGCACGGCGCGGAAGAACTTCTGCGCCTGGTAGGCCTCTTCGTTGGTGCAGATGGGCGCGATGAGGCCGGCCACGGCGGCGGCCGAGCCGAGCTTCTCGGCGACGAGGTCGAGCGCCTCGTCCCAGCTCGCCTTCACCAGCACGCCGCCCTTGCGCACCAGCGGCTCTTCGAGGCGAGCCCGTTCGTCGGGCTCGAGCACGGCGAACCGGCCACGCTTGCAGAGCCGCCCGCGGTTCGGCGGCACGTCGCCGGCGCCGGTCACCTTGACGACCTCACCGTCCTTGAGGTGCACGACGGTCTGGCAGCCCATGCCGCAGTGCGGGCAGGTGGTGCGCACGCGCTGCAGCTCCCAGTGCCGGGCCACGCCCTTGGCGGTGCGCTCCGTGAGCGCACCGACGGGGCACGCGTCCACGCACTGGCCGCAGAGTTCGCACTGGTCGAGGTCGGGCAGCGGGTACCAGTCCTTGCCGCCGGCGCGCTCGGCGCGCCGACCGGAGGGATGCGGCACGATGCCGTGGACCTGGATGGCGGTGCAGGCGGCCCAGCAGCGGCCGCAGAGGATGCACTTGGAGTAGTCGCGGATGACGTAGGCGTCCTCGATGAGCGGGAACTCCTCGGCGCCGGGCAGCTCGCTCGGCGGCTCGACCTGGTAGTCGTAGGCGAGCCGGCTCAGCTCGCACTCGCCGAGGGACTCGCAGGTGATGCAGGTGTGGCGCCCGGAGCCGATGATGAGCTCGAGCGTCGACCTCCGGGAACTGCGCACGCGGTCGCTCATGGTCTGGACGTCCATGCCCTCGGTGGCCGGCGTGCTGCAGGCCGGCAGGAGCCGGCCGGCGCCGGCCACCTCGACCACGCAGAGGCGGCACACGTCACGGTGGCCCGCCTCCGGCAGGTAGCAGAGCGTCGGGATGGCGACGCCGTTGGCGCTCGCCACGTCGAGGATCGTCTGGCCGGGTTCGAACGCGAGGACCCGGCCGTCGATGGTGAGCTGCGGAGCGCCGGTCGTCGCGGCACCGGTCTGTGCTGCGCCTGTCGTCACGTCGGCCATCTCAGACCACCGCCACGGCGATGCGGTAGCAGCGCAGGCAGCGCTCGGCCTCGCGCCGCGCGTCGGCGGCGCTCACCGGCCCTTCGACCTCGTCGAAGCACTGGATGCGGACCTCCGGCGGTACGACCATGGGACGCAGCTGCTCGGTGTTGCCGGTGAACGGCAGCGGCTGCTCGGCCTCCTTGCGCACGACCTCGAGCATCGCGTGCTCGAGCCGCACGTCCGCGGGCGGCCCGACCGGGTTGCCCTTGAGGAACTCGTGCATGGACTCGGCGGCGCGGCGCCCGGCGCCGAGGGCCGCGACGAGGCTGCTCGGCCCCGTGTAGCAGTCGCCGCCGCCGAACACGCGCGGGTCGGCCGACTGCATGGTGAGCGGGTCGACCTCCAGGGTCTTCCACTTGCTCACCTCGATGTGACTCGGCACCAGCTGGTCGACGGAGCACACCTGGCCGATGGCCGGGACGATGCAGTCGCAGGGGATGACGAACTCGGACCCCTCGACCGGCTCGGGGCGGCGGCGCCCGGAGGCGTCGGGCTCACCGAGCTGCATGCGCTTGCACTCGAGGCCTTTGACCACGCCGTCCTCGGCGATGATCTTCGTCGGCGCCACGAGGGTGACCATCTCGACGCCCTCCTCCTTGGCCTCGACGATCTCGACCTGGTCGGCCGGCATCTCCGCCTCGGTGCGTCGGTACAGGAGCTTGACGTCGTCGAAGCCGATGCGGCGGGACGAGCGGACGCAGTCCATGGCCACGTTGCCGCCGCCGATGACCAGCATCGTCTTGCCGGTGAGCGGGACGTTGCCGAAGGCGATCTCGCGCAGGAACTCGACGCCGGGCATGAAGCCCTGGTACCCGGCGTCCTCGCCCTCACAGCCCATGCGCGCGGACTGGTGGGCGCCGACGGCGATGAACACCGCCTCATACCCCTGCTCGAACAGCTGCTCCATGGTCACGTCGACGCCGAAGCGGGTGTTGTACTTGATCTCGGCGCCGAGAGCCTGCACGCGGTCGATCTCGGCGCGCAGCACCTGGCGCGGCAGGCGGTAGTCGGGGATGCCGACGGCGGCCATGCCGCCGCCTTCGGGCAGGGCCTCGAGGATGGTGCTCTTCACGCCCTCGAGACCGAGGTAATACGCGCAGGCCAGGCCGGCCGGCCCGGCGCCGATGATGGCGACCCGAGGCTTGCCGGGCAGCTCGCGCGGCGTGACCTCGGCCTCGCTGTCGGCCACGAAGCGCTTGAGCGTGCGGATGGCCACCGGTTCGTCGACCGAGCCGCGGCGGCAGGCGTCCTCACACGGGCGCACGCACACGCGGCCGATGGTGGCCGGCATGGGGCAGCGCTTGCGCACGGCCTCGGAGGAGCGCTCGACCTCGTCGATGCGGAGCTGCTCCACGTAGGCCGGGATGTCCACGCCGGCGGGGCAGGCGGCCATGCACGGCGCGACCACGGCCTTGGCGTAGTCGCCTCGCGGGATGGGCTTCCGGGCGGCGACGGCGGCCGCGAAGGCCTCGCGGTTCTGCTCGAGCGACTCGAGCACCGCGTACCCGCCGGAGCGGCCGAGGTCGCAGCGCGACGCCTCGGCGACGTGCTGCGGCGAGCTCGTAGGCGCGCTGCAGGCGCTCCTCGCTGCCTCTGCCCTCGCAGATCTCCTCGAGGATGTCGCCGACCTCGTGCATGCCGATGCGGCAGGGGAAGCACTGGCCGCAGCACTCCTGCACGGTCTGGCGCGCGTACTCGCGGGTGAGGTCGACGATGTCGACGGAGTCGTCCCACACGGCCATGCCGCCCCAGCCCATGACGGCGCGGAAAGCGCCGTGGAGCTCGGCGGGCAGGAGCGATGGGTCGGTGGTCCAGGCACCCGCCACGGCGACGGCGGCGTCGGTCATGCGGCCTCCTCTGTACCGGTGCGGGCACTGGCTCGGCGACTGCCTCCCTCCAGCGGCAGCAGTGGAGGGCCCGGACCGGACTGTTCGTTGCCGGCGCCCCTCGCGGGGCGTCTCTCACCTGGCCAATGATACGTTCGTGCGCCGCGGGCCACAATCGAGGAACCGATGGCCGGGCGGCCGCGGCCGCCGCGGTGGACGCAGGCGCGACGCGCCGGCGGCGTCAGGCCCCGGAAAGGGCGCGGCGGGCGGCGTCGGCGAGCGCGGCCGGGGGCTGCGCTCCGCTCACGGCGAACCGGCCGCCGAACACGAAGGTGGGCACGGCGCGGACGCCCAGCTTGGCCGCTTGGCTCTCTTCCAGGCGCACCGCCGTCGCCGTGGCGTCGTCGTCCAGGGCGGCCGCGACCCGCTCCGCGGGCATGCCGGCCGCCTCGGCCAGCTTCTCGAGCACCGCGCGGTCGCCGACGTCCTCCCCGCGCGCCCAGTACGCCGCGAGCAGGTCGAGTCCGAGTTGCTGCTGCAGCGGCTGCCGGACGACCTCGCCCTCCTCGTCCTCACCTTCCTCGAGCGCACCGGCAAGAAGGCGGTGGGCCAGGAAGGTGTTGGGGCGCCGCTCCAGCGTCCGCAGGTCCAGCAACGGCAGCCCGTCGGCGGCGGCCGCATCGCCCAGATGGCCCGCCATGCCGTCGAGCGCGCCGGGGCCGTACTTGCCCTCCAGGTACTCGGCCAGACCGATGCCCTCCGGCGGGACGGTCGGGTCCAGCTCGAACGCGGCGAACCGCCAGCTCAAGCCGGCTGCCTCTTCGCCGAGCTCATCGAGTGCTCCGAGCCAGCGCGACGCGCCGACGTAGCACCACGGTCAGACGATGTCGGACCAGACGACGACGTCGATCACGGCGGTCTCCTTGTCACTCGCGGGCGGACGGTGGGTGCTTTCCCCGGCGGCCGCCGCGATAGTCCGGCGGGCCGTCCGAGGGCCGTCCGCGGCCGTCCGGAGGCCGTCCGGGGGCCGTCAGCCCGAGTAGTCCAGAGCGGCGCCCTCCGTCGCCGGCCGGGCGAGGCGGCCGTAGACGCCGAGCCAGCCGCCGGGAGCCTTCGGCGCCGGCGGTCGCCAGGCGTCCCGGCGGCGCTGGAGTTCCTCCGCCGGGACGTCCAGCTCGAGCGTCCCCGCCGGGATGTCGAGAACGATCGCGTCTCCCTCCTCGACCAGCGCCAGCGGCCCGCCGGCCGCCGCCTCCGGCGCCACCTGGGTGACGGCGCATCCCTTGTTGGTCCCCGAGATGCGCCCGTCGGTGACGAAGGCGACTTTGTCGTGCAGTCCGCGCGCGGCGAGCTGCCACAGGAAGCGCTGCAGCAGGCGCATGCCGGGGTCGCCGCGCGGACCCGAGTACCTGACCACGACGACGTCACCCGCCGCGAGCCGGCCTTCGGCCAGCGCGTCGCAGGCGTCGTCCTCGCTCTCGAACAGGCGCGCCGGCCCGCGGTGGCGCAGCAGCGCCGCGGGCACGGCCGAGCTCTTGACCAGCGCCCCGGCCGGCGCCAGCGAGCCGTGGACGAACACGAGGCCGCCCTCGGGCGCCAGCGGATCGGCCAGAGGGCGGATCACCGAGCGGTCGCGCACCTCCGCCACCGCCAGGGTCGACGCCAGCGGTTCGCCCGTGACGGTCGGCACGTCGGCGTTCAGCAGCGGCTGGAGCTCCTTGAGCACCGCCGGCACGCCGCCGGCCTCGTCGAGCTCGGCCATGAAGTGGCCGCCGGGGCCGGACGGGGCCACGTCGCAGATGAAGGGTGTCTCGGCGCTGAGCCGGTTGACGAGCTCGGGCGGCAACTGGATGCCCAGCTCGGAGGCGACCGCCTGCAGGTGCAGGACGCCGTTGGTGGAGCCGCCGACCGCGAGCAGCAGCCGCAGCGCGTTCTCGAACGCGGCCGGCGTCATGATCGCCGACGGCCGCAGGCCGGTGCGGTGCAGCTTGACGGCCTGCTGGCCCGCGCGGAACGCGAGCCGCAGCAGGCGGGCGTCGGCGCCGGGCGTCGCGGCCGTCCCCGGCAGGGACATGCCCAGCGCCTCGCAGAGCGCCGCCATCGTGTTGGCCGTCCCCATGACGGGGCAGGCGCCGCCGCCCGGGCAGCCGCGATCGCAGATCGCGGCGAAGTCGGCGGCGCCCGTCCTGCCCTCCTGACGGTCCACGAGGTGGCCGCCGGCCACCTCGAGAGGATCGACGGCGGCGCCGTCCCAGCGGTTCAGACGCATGTAGCCGCCGGTCACGACCACGGCCGGCAGATCGAGCCGGGCGGCCGCCATGAGGTGGCCGGGGATGACGTCGTCGCAGACGGGCACGAACACCATCGCGTCGAAGAGGCTCGCCCGCGCGATGGTCTCGATGTACGCCGCGGCGACGTCCCGGTACGGCAGCAGGTAGCGGTCGTCGCCGGCCATGCTCGTGCACAGCGAGCTGATGACGAACTCCCGCGGCGTGCCGCCGGCGGCCCACACGCCGGCCTTGACGGCGGCGGCGACCTTGTCCAGCTGCGTCGCCGCCGGATTCACCTCTCCCCAGCTGCTGACGACGCCGACCTGGATGCGCCCGAGCGCCTCGTCGCCGTAGCCGATGCCGCGGAGCATCTCCTGGCGCTCCACCAGCGCGTACTCGGGCAGGTGCGCGTCCTTCTTGTCCGGGGCCATGCCGCCCTCCTCGAGTCGCTCGTCTCAGCCTCCGTCCGCACCCTACTAGGCGGCCGGGCCGGGGTGAAGAGGCTGGCCACGTCGTCGATGCCGGACGGGCGACAGGCAGCGGTCGCGACTGAGAGAATGCATCCGACACGCACCCCCGGCGAAGGAGCGCCTCATGCCGTCTGAACTCACCGTCCACGCCGTGCAGCAAGGCCCGATGGAGTTCGCGCTCAGCGACGGAGAACACGAAGTGACCATCGACTACCCGCTCCCGGGGAGCGACGGGGACCTCAAGGGCATGACGCCGCTCCGTCTGCTGCTCGCCAGCCTCGCCGGCTGCAGCGGCAGCTCCGTCGCCGTGCTGCTGCGCCGCGACAAGCAGCCGGTCGAGCGTGTCGAGGTCACGGCTCGCGGGCAGCGCCGCGACGAACACCCGACGGTCATCACGACCATCGACCTCGAGTTCACGGTGTACGGAGACGTCGACCCGGCGCGCGTCGAGCACGCGCTGGAGCTCTCGGAGTCGACGATCTGCCCGGTGTGGGCGATGCTCAAGGCGGGTACGCCCGTCACCAGCAGCTTCACGGTGGCCAAGGCCTGAGGGAGATCCGATGCGCAGACTGACCAGATTCGTCCTGCTCGCCGCCGTGCTCGCGCTCGCGCGCCGTGGCGGCCTCGAGCGCCGGCTGCGGCGGCTCCGGCTCCTCGGACGCCGGCCCCTCTCCCGAGTGGCAGGAGGTCGTGACGAGCAAAGTGTCGGGCAAGTCGCCGGTCAAGCTCAATCTCGGCACCTATGCGCTGGGCACCCAGGTCCGGCTCGCGTGGTCGCTCTCGGGACCCGACAAGCCGCCGGTGATGCTGACGTTCCGCCTCATCAACGCCGACTACGGGACCGGCTTCGGCTACTCGATGACGCCGAAGGATGCGGGGTTCAAGCTGCAGACCGAGAACGCGATGACGATCGGCCCGCTCAAGACCGGGAACTTCACCGTCTACTTCAGCCAGCGGTTCCCGCCGGCCAAAGGCCCCGGCTACGACGGGGAGATCACCGTCTATACGCTGAAGTAGCCGCGACCGCTCGGGCGGCGGGAGCGCCCGTGTCCGGCCGGCACTGAATGGTCGTAGAATCCGGCGCAGATGACACGGCGCGCGGGGGCGCCGGGGCGAAAGGAGCGGGGGACCATGACGTTCACCTTCGGACCGAGGCGCGCCACCTACGTCGACATCTCTGACGTGATGCCGGCGGTGGGACCTCTCACGCCGGCCGAGCTCGACCACTTCGAGGCCTTCGACCTCCTCTATCGCTCGCTCTGCGCCCTCCTCTTCAACTACGTGCCCACGTCGGGACACCCGGGAGGCTCCATCTCCTCCGGACGGATCGTGGAGGCGATCCTCTTCGACGCGCTCGACTACGAGCTCGGCGACCCCGACCGGCCGGACGCCGACCTGATCAGCTACGCGGCCGGCCACAAGGCGATGGGCCTCTACGCCATGTGGGCGCTGCGCGACGAGGTGGCGGCGGTGGCCGGCCCGGCGCTGCTGCCCGCGAGCCTCGAGCAGCGCCTGCGCCTGGAGGACCTGCTCGGATTCAGGCGGAACCCCATCACATCGACGCCGCTGTTCCGCCGGTTCGGCGCCCGGGCGCTCGACGGCCACCCGACGCCGGCCACCCCGTTCGTCAAGCTCGCTACCGGCGCTTCCGGCGTCGGCGTCGCCAGCTCGGTCGGCCTCGGCTTCGGCGCCGCCGACCGCTACGGCGCCGACACCCCGCGCGTGCACGTCATCGAGGGCGAGGGCGGGCTGACGCCGGGCCGCGTGAGCGAAGCGCTCGCCGCGGCCGGCACCGCCTCCCTCGCCAACCTCGTGGTGCACCTCGACTGGAACCAGGCCTCGATCGACAGCGACCATGTCTGCCGCGAGGGGGTCGTCCCCGGCGACTACGTGCAGTGGGACCCGCGGGAGCTCTTCTACCTCCACGACTGGAACGTGATCGAAGTGCCGAACGGCCACGACGTGCAGCAGGTCGTCGCGGCGCAGCGCCACGCCGCGGCGCTCGACACCGGCCAGCCCACGGCGATCGTCTACCACACGCACAAGGGCTGGCGGTACGGCGTCGAGGGCAAGGCCAGCCACGGCGCCGGTCACAAGCTCTGCTCCGAGGGCTTCTACGAAGCGCTCGCGGAGCTGAGCCGCACCACCGGCGCCGAGCTCGACCTGCCCACCTGCGAGCCGGGCGAGCAGCGCTGCGCCGGCGCCGACGGCGCGGCGGTCCGCGAAGAGTGCTTCTGGACCGCGCTGCAGGCGATCCGCACGCAGGTGCACGCGCAGCTGCCGATGGCGGCCGCGATGGCGGAGCGGCTCGCGGCCGCCCGCGACCGGCTCGAGGCGCGCGAGCGGGCCCCCAGGCCTGGCGCCCCGCGCGTCGACGAGGTCTACGAGCTCGCGGCGGCGGCGGCGCAGGTCGCCCCGGCGCCGGAGGCGACGCCCGACGCACTGCGGCTCGAGCCCGGCACGTTCACGACGCTGCGCGGCGAGTTCGGCCGGGCGCTGCACCACCTTCAGGAGGCCAGCGGCGGGGCGTTCCTCGTCGCCGCCGCAGACCTCGCCGGATCCACCAGCATCTCGACCGTGGCGTCCGGCTTCCCCAGCGGCTTCTGGAACGCCCACGCGAACCTCGACGCACGCCTCCTTTCCGTCGGCGGGATCTGCGAGGACGCCATCGCCGGCGTCCTCAGCGGCATCACCGCGTACGGGCACGACCTCGGCGTCGGCTCGTCCTACGGGGCGTTCATGGCGCCGCTCAGCCACATCGCCGCGCGCCTGCACGCGATCGGCGCCCAGGCGCGCAAGGCCGTCTCCGGCGAGCCCTACAAGCCGATGATCCTCGTCTGCGCCCACGCCGGCCTCAAGACCGGCGAGGACGGCCCCACGCACGCCGACCCGCAGCCGCTGCAGCTGCTGCAGGAGGACTTCCCGAGGGGCACCGCCGTCTCGCTCACGCCGTGGGAGCCGCAGGAGATCTGGACGCTGACGGCGGCCGCGCTGGCGCAGCGGCCCGCGGTCATCTCGATGTTCGTGACGCGGCCCACGGAGCCGGTGCTCGACCGGCCGGCGCTCGGGCTGGCCCCGGCCGAGGCGGCGGTGACCGGCGTGTACGCGCTGCGCGCGACCGGGACGCCCGACGTGACCGTGGTGCTGCAGGAGAGCGCCGTCACCTACGCCTTCGTGCGCGAGGCGCTGCCGCTGCTGGAGGAGAAGGGCGTGGACGCGCTGGTCTACTACGTCGCCAGCGCCGAGCTCTTCGACCTGCTGCCCGCGGACGAGCGGCGCGCGATCCTGCCGGAGGCGCGCGCCGCCGAAGCCGTCGGCATCACCGGCTTCACCCTGCCGACGCTGTACCGCTGGGTGACGAGCGATGCCGGCCGCGCCGCCAGCCTCTACCCCTTCCGCAAGGGACATTACCTCGGCAGTGGTCCCGGCGAGGTGGTGCTGGCCGAGGCCGGCCTCGACGGTGAGAGCCAGGCCGCAGCCATCCTGCGCTACATCGACGCACGCGCCGCCGCCCGCTGACCACCAGGCGGGCGGCGCATCCCAAGGAGGAGCGATGACCGAACCGAGAGAGATCGCCCCAGCCGCCGAGGAGGTCGCGCCCGGCCTCTGGACGTGGAGCATCAGCAACAGCAACATCGGCGGCCACATCTCGAGCTCGCAGGCCCTGCTGACGCGAGAAGGCTGCGTGCTGATCGACCCCGTCCGCCTGGACGACGCGGCCCTCGGCGCCCTGCCGCGTCCCACCGCCATCCTGCTCACGGCCCGCTGCCACCAGCGCGCCGCGTGGCGCTACCGCAAGGAGCTCGGCGCGAAGGTCTGGCTGCCGGAGGACGCCGCGGCGGCGGACGAAGCGCCGGACCACACCTACGCCGACGGCCAGGTGCTGCCGGGCGGTCTGCGCGCCTTCCGCACGCCGGGCCCGGAGTGGCCGCACTACTCGTTCATCTCCGAGGCCGACCCGGGGATCCTCTTCTGCTCGGACCTCCTGAGCGGCGACGCGGACGGCGGGCTGCACTTCATCGACCCTGCGTTCCACGAGGATCCCGCGGCGACCCGGACCAGCGTGGAGCAGCTGCTCGGCCTGCCGTTCGGCATCCTGTGTCTGGCGCACGGGGCGCCGGTCGTGGACGACCCGAAGGCCGCGCTGCGAGAGGTGCTGGAGCGGAGCTGATGCCGGCAGCCTCGAGGCCGGCGCCCTAGCGCACGGTCAGGCGCGCGCTCCCCGGGACGGTCTCGGGATTGCCGGCGGTGTCGCGGGCCGTGACCACGTACCGATACCTGCCGCGACCGAGGCCGCGGACCGCGACGGACGTCGTGCGACCCACCGGCAGGAGCCGGCGGACGAAGGTGCGCAGCACGCGCCCGCTCGACGTCGTCACCCTCACCGTGGCGGTGCATGTGGGCCCGCACGGCTGTGCGTCGTCGATGCGGAAGGGAAGCCGCACCGTCGCACCGCGGCGCGCGCGGACGTTCCCCAAGGCGACGGGCGACGGCGGGAGCGTATCGACGAAGATCCCGTCGGCGACGGTGACCGGGGCGCCGCCGTCGATCCGGTACTCGGCCTCTACCTGGCGAGGCCCCTCCCCCTCCGGCAGCTCCAGCGTGGTGGCGGCCGCGTATAGGCGCCAGTCTCCCCACTCGCCGCCGGCCTCCCGCAGGCGGATCTCGCAGCGCGACGACCGCCACGGCTGCTCGTCCAGGACCGGCGCCGTGACGGCGGCCATGACGGCGTAGCCGGCGTTGCCGGGATGCAGCGCGTCGGGCATGTAGAACTGCTGGTCGAGGTTGTCACCGGTGTCGCCGATACGGGGGTCCGCCGCGATGTCGGCAAGTCCGTCGGCGAACTGGGGCCAGGTGTCTCTGAGCAGGGCGTTGAAGGCCAGCCGCGAGGCTTCGAACGTCACCGGCCCGCTACCGGGCAAGACGCTCAGGACCACCACGCGGAAGCCCGCCGCCCGGCGCTGAAGACAGTACGTCCTCAGCGACTGGTAAACATCGGCGGCGGTGAGGCCCTTGCGGAAGTCCCCGCCGCCGGCCAGGACGACGCACAGGTCGAGGTCGGCCTCGTCCCGATACCACGCGTCGACCTCCAGGGGCGCGTCGGCGAGCATGTCGGCGATCCGGGCGCCGCCGGTGGAGGAGACGTGACTCACGCAGACATGCGGCACCACGGCGAGCGTCTGTGTCGGGAACTCGAAGCCGGGGTCCGCACGGTGACCGGCGATGATGCTGCCGCCGTCCCAGACGACCACGGCCGGCCGGAAGAAGGGCGTGTAGCCGCCGTCGCCGGCCTTCACGCTCAGCAGGCGGGAGTAGGCGGCGCCGTCGTTCAGGGTGAAGCGGGCGGTGAGCGCACCGGCCGGAGAGGCCAGCGCGGCGAGCGTCAGCAGCCCGAGCGCCAGCGCGATGCCGGCGACGTGGCGACGCTTCGACGAGGATCTTCTCATGTGCCACCCCCAACACTTGTGAAGACGGAGCGACGGCCCTGGCTCCCAGTGTACACGGAGCGGCGGGCGGAGCCGGACCGGCCCCCGCCCGCCGTCGCCGTCACGAGCCGATCAGGCGGCGCGCCGTCGCGGCGCCGTCGACAGGCGAGTAGCTCACCACGGCGCCGCTGTGCGGCGCGTCGATGACGCGTCCGTGGCCGGCGTAGATGCCCACGTGGCTGTAGGAGCCGGAGCCGCCGTAGAACACGAGGTCGCCGATCTCGAGCCGCCGCAGCGAGACGCGCCGGCCGCGTGAGGCCTGATCGGTGGCGCCGTGCGGCAGGCTCCAGCCGAGGCGCTTGTACACGTACATCGTGAGTCCGGAGCAGTCGAAACCACTGCGGGAGGCGCCCCCGTAGACGTAGGGCACGCCGAGCTGCCTGCGCGTGAGGCGCAGGACCAGGTGCCGCTTGTGCGCGAGGCGCAACGTCCGGAGCTTCGCGCGGCGCTGCGCCCTGCTCGGGCGCGGGCTCGTGGCGGTCGGCGCTGGCGAGGCGGTCGGCGCCGGCGCCGGGGACGCCGCGGCCGGCGAGCCGGACGGGTCCGGCGTCGCGCCGGGTGACGGCGCGGTCACCGCGGACGAGCCCGCGAGGAGGGCGCTTGGAAGGAGCAGGAGGGCCAGGAGGGCTATGAGGGAGACGAGACCGCCGGCCAGGCGAGTGTGGTGCATCGGTGTGCCTCCTTGATGGCCGTGACGAGGAGCTCGAGGCTCGCCGTCCGGTCTTCTCGGTGGGCGCCTTGATGACGCCGCGGCCGCTGGTCGGCCGTGTCCCGCCCATCGGGGGCGGAAGTGGCGAGGTTAGGGACCGGCCGAGGCCGGGTCAACCCGACGAAGGTAGTCCGACAGGCGTGGTCCGTAGCGCTTGGCAGGCACATCGGGTTGCATCGAACCCTGGTTTCGGGTTCACTGGTACACGAATCTACGCCAAGAGGCGCCCGCAGGCGCCCCCTCCCCAGCAGATTCGTCTCCCCTTTTCCTTCTGTGTTGACGGTCGTGCCGTGTGGCGGGTGCCTGCGCGGGCGCCGACCGCCCACCCGGCACAGGCCATCACCGCTGCCTGGTGGGACATCACGTGGGAAGGACAGCGTGCGTTTCAGGACCCTCACCCTCACCATCGCCCTCACCGTGCTCGTCGCCGGCATCGCCGCCGCACCGGCACTGGCGGGCGACCCCTCACTCCCCAGTCTCAAGCAGCAGCTGCGTCATGCGCAGCGGTCCCAGCAGGGCGCTCGCGCCCGCGCAAGCGCCGCGGCCGTGGATCTGTCCGGCGCTCGCGAGCTCTTCGCGGCGACGAACGCCGGCGGCGGCGCCCAGACGTCAGCCGCTCCGCCGGTGGCGACGCCGGGCGCCATGGACCAGACGCTCGCCGCGTCACTGCTCGCCGATGGCGTCGTCACCTCCGACGAGATCGCGACGCTGCAGGCGCGCAGCACGGTCATCGCCCGTGTGGCGCACCGCTGGACCGTCAAGGTGCGGCGGCTGAAGCAGCGCGTCCACGAGCTCATCCGGATCACCCGCTGGAACCAGCGTGGCCAGTGGAAGCCGCTCATCGCGATCGCCTGCAAGAAGTACGGCGTGAGCCAGGCGGGGCTCACCCACATGATGATGCTCGAATCGAACGGGCAACGGACAGCGGACAGCGGCCCGTACCACGGCCTCTTCCAGTTCATGGACCGCGAGTGGGCCGCCGGCTGGAACGAGTGGCGCGGTCACAGCATCTACGACGGCTGGTCCCAGATCCAGCTCGCGGCCAAGGCCATCGGCCGCGGCATGGGGCCGAGCATCTGGCCGCTCACCTACCGGATGTCGTTCTAGAAGCTCCGCGACGCTCGGTCGCCGCGCCCGGAGTACCCCTCCGGCGACCGCTCTCACCCTCCGGCGCCGGCGGCGTCCCCCCGCAGGGGCATGCCGCCGGCGCCGAGGTTCCTCCCACAGTTGACCCCCGGTTCAGCCCGCCGGGTGACGACGGGCGGCAGGCGCGGCCCTAGGCTTTCCCCAGGCAACGAACTCAAGGGGAAAGGAACCCATCATGACCGTGGACGCCACCACACCAGCATTCGCAAGACCCCGTCTCGACGTCGGGCTCACCTTCAAGGGCGGCTGGAACGCCTTCGCCGCCGACATCGTCGCGCTGATCGTCGGCGCACTCATCGCCTGCATCCTCTCCGTCGTCACGATCGGCATCCTCGCCGGCCCGCTGAGCGCAGGGCTGTACAGCATGGTGATCGGCCGCATCCGCGACGGGCGCCCCGCCCGGATCGGCGACGTGTTCTCCTGCATGGACCGCTTCTGGGGCTTCCTCTGGGCGGCGATCGTGCTGGTCGTCCTGATCGGGCTCGCCTCCCTGACCATCATCGGCGGCGTGCTGCTCGCGACCGTCTGGATCTACGTCTTCCCGTTCATGGTCGACCGCAAGATGGGCCTGACCGACGCGATGTCCGCCAGCTACCACCAGGTCGTCGACAACGGCTTCTGGGAGCACCTGGTGCTACTGGTGATCGTCTTCGCCATCGGCGCCGTCGCCAACGGCTGGGTCGGGCTTGTCGCGACGCCCTTCACGCTCGCCCTGATCGCCGCCGCCTACTTCGTCTCCGGCGGTCGTGGGGACCTGATCGAGCACCCGCCGGCTCCGCCCGCCCCGCCGGCGCCCACCGCGATGGTGCAGGTCGCTCCGACGACAGCTGCGGCCCCGACGGTGGAAGCCGCTCCGGTCGCGACTCCGGTCGCGAATGAGGCCCCGACGACGATCGCCGCTCCGGCGGCCGACGAGGCCCCGACGACGGACGCCACTCCGCCCGCGGACGAGGCTCCGACCACCACGGCCTGATCCTCGTCAGAGACAGACGGGCCCGGCGGAGGCACTACGCCTCCGCCGGGCCCGTCCGCGTACGGCTTCTCGGTCCGGCTCTTCGCCCGACCGGTCTCAGTAGATGCTTCCTCCCGGCTGCGTCGAGCTCAGCACGCCCTCGATCGCCGAGATGCTGTAGGCGGTGCCGCCCTGGCCCGTCCACTTCGGCAGATTGAACGTCCCGCCCGCGCGCAGACGGTACACGGAGACGCTCTTGAAGGTGAGCGGCAGGTTCTTCGCGCACACCTGCGGCTTGCCGTTGGTCCGCGTGAAGTACGCCGCGCCGTCGCCGTAGAGCATGGCCTTGCCGTTCTCGTCCACGGTCACCGTGTTGCTCTCGTCCACCGCGATGCCCTTGGCCTGCGCCGTCCAGCCGTCGTTCACGATGCGCGCCAGGAAGGTGATGTGGCGGCCCATGCGGTCACGCGCCACGAAGTGGCTGTCGGTGATCACGTTCGCGAGATGCGGCAGGCGCAGGAAGTCGTTCACCAGAGTGACGTGCGAGTGGTACGGATTCGCCAGCGCCTGCTTCGCGGTGATCGTCCCCTTCTCGGCGACGTAGGCGAACTGGCCCTGGACGGCGAGGCCGGCGCTGATGCCTCCCTCCGGCTTGGACGCGGCGGCCGCGTTGACGATGGCCGCGGCCGGCGTGCCCACCATGTAGGAGTAGTAGAGCCACTGGTTGCCGCCGTCGAAGTAGATCGCGTCGGCCTCGTTCAGCTTCTGGAGGAAGAACGGGTCGTAGCTCGCCTTGCGCGTGCCCAGGACGAACGTCTCGACCGAGTCAACGCCGCCGAGGGTGTCGTAGATGTACGAGGCGTAGTCGTCGGTGCCGGAGGCGGCGATGACGACGACGTCGCCGCCGCCCGCGCGGCCGAGCCACCACTGCATGGCGGCGTCCTGGTCGGTCGCGCCGCCGGCCAGCAGCAGGCCCGGCTGGGTGTCCGCGACCGTGTCGGCCGGGTCCCCGGTGAGGTAGTAGGTGTAGCCGACGTCCGCGGCCTTCGCCTGCGGCGCCGCGACGGCCAGCGCGAGCAGGGCCAGGAACATGATCACGGTGACGCCGATCGCGACCAGCCGGCGGTCTCTCGTCGTGAGGTCCATAGGGTCTCTCCCCCCTTCCCTTCGCCGGAGAGCGAAGGTCGTTCGCCAGATGCGCCCCGCAGCCCGCCGGACGCGATGGGCGTCATGATACCCGCGCCGCCGTAGCCTTCGCTGGCAACACGGTCAGGCGGGGAAGACGACCTCGAAGCGCTCACACACCACCGGCATGTCCGGTGAGGGGATGAACCCCGTTCCCTCGAATTCACGCGAGAACGCCGCCCAGTGCGCGTCGCGCCAGAACGCGAGCGAGCCGTCACCCTCTCCCTCGACAGCGGCGAACTCCTCGGTCACTTCGTCGAACCCGACGACCTCGACGGCGGTCGTGCGGATGACGGCGTGCGCCACACCGCTCCAGTCGATGATCACGCTGAAGTCGCCGGGCTTGGGGAGCGCCTCGCCCTCCGCCTCGTAGGACCAGAGGGCGCCGGCCGTGGCCTTCTTGCGCCCGGCGAGGACGAGCTCCACGAGCTCGTCGGCGTCGGCCTGGTTGTCGCAGAAGTGCCAGGCCTCATATGCGGTCTCCGGCCCTGCCAGGTCCGGCCGAGCCTCCGCGAACGCCGCCCAGAGCTGCTCGACCGTGGCCATCACGCCCTCCTGCGGGCGAGGAGCTGGCCGGTCAGGAACGGTACGACGACCGCGTCGACTCGCTCGTCCTCGAGCGCGCGGTCGAGCATCGGCTGCACCTCGTCGTGGAAGTCGGCGACGTTGTCGGCGACCAGAAGCCCGCCGGGCACCAGCTTGGGCACGACGAGCTCGTACAGCTCGAGGTAGTCCTCCTTCTCGGAGTCCAGGAAGGCGAAGGAGACGCCCTCCACGTCCTGGAGCCCGGCGCGCACGTCGGCGTGCACGAGCTCAACCACGTCCTCGACCTCCGCGACCGCGAACGTCTCGCGCGCCAGCTCCACCTTCCACTCGAGGATCTCGAAGGTGGTGACGCGCCGGCCGGTCTCCCGCGCGGCGAGCGCCAGCCACAGCGTCGAGTAGCCGGCGCTCGTGCCGATCTCGACCCAGCGGCCTGGCGGCGCGCTCGCGGCGAGGATCGCGAGGAACCGCCCGACCTCGAGCGGCACTTCACGCAGCCGCCTCATGCGCGGCGTGCCGTCCGCACGGTCGCGCACGCCGCGCTCCTTGAGCTCGGCCATCCGTACCGCGATCGGCTCCGGGATGTCGTAGAACATGGATCACTCCACCGGCAGCTTGAAGAAGTCGCGCGGCGTCCGGAAGCACACCTGGTCGATGATCTCCTTGTCGAGGCCGAACAGCTTCATCGCAAGCTGCACGCGCGGCACCATGAAGTAGTCGTTCCCCATGCCGCCGAGTTCGGAGTTGATGATGAGGCGGTCGCGCCACTCGGGGTGGTCGATGACGATGTGAGCCGCCGCCTCCGGCGGCATCTTGTCCCAGCAGATGGAGAGGCCGACCATGCCTCCGGTGCTCATGCGGAACTCCATCGTCTCCTCGCCGGCGTGGTCGAAGACGCAGCGCTCCACCGGGTAGCCCTCTTCCTTGATGATCTCGAAGACGCGTGGCGTCACCGTCGAACCCTGCGGAGCGAGGCGGATCGGCGTGTGCAGGATCACCGGGAGGTCATGCTCCCCGGCCAGCCGCAGGTGTTCGCGGAAGAGCCACTCCTCGAACTCCGTGCCGCAGTCGAGGCCGATCTCGCCCATGGCGACGACGCGATCGTTGGCGAGGAACTCGGGCATGCGCTCGAGGCACTTCTCGGCGTCGGCGCGATTGACACCGAAAAACGGGACGGAGATGGACGTGTACGCCTCGTAGCCGAGGGTCTGCGCGGTCGTCGCCTCCATGGTGAGGAAGCGCTCCCAGAGGAGCAGCACCGTGTCGGCGTCGTGCGTGCCGACGAACATGTGCGGGCTCGGGATGACGGCCGCCTCCATACCCATCATCACGAGCTTCTGCAGCTGGACGTCCTCGATCATGTCGGTGTGCAGGTGGGCGTCGACGAATCTCATGCCAGGTCCTTTCGGTTCATGCGGGCGGCGGCGCCTCGCAGACTGGGTCACGTTCGGCCAGGGGCCGTTGCCGGTCGGTCGCCCAGCGAACCACGCAGGCGATGCAGACGGCTGCCCCCAGCATGCTCGTCCCGGTCCAGCCCCAGCGCCCGTAGACCGAGGCCGCCGCGGCGGAGCCGGCGGCGGCCCCCACGAAGCAGCTCGTCATGTAGAAGGCGTTGATGCGGTTCCGCGTCTCGGGACGCAGCCTGTAGATCTCGCTCTGGTTGCAGATGTGCACGCCGGTCGTACCGATGTCCAGTACGAGGATGCCGGCGAGCAGCGCGGCCAGCGAGCTGCCGCCGAGCCACAGCAGGCCGAACCCGACGAGCATGAGCGCCGCCATGCCGCCCGTGAGCCAGTACGTCCAGCCCCGGTCGGTGAAGCGGCCGACGACCGTCGCGGTGGCCGCGCCGGCCGCGCCGACCAGGCCGAACAGGCCGATGATGCCCTCGCCGTACCCGTAGTGCGGCCCTGCGAGCAGGAAGGCGAGCACCGTCCACAGGATGCTGAAGGTAGCGAACGAGAGGCCGCCGTAGAGCGAGCGCCGGCGCAGCACGGGCTCGTCGCGGGCGATGCTGAGTACCGAGGCGAGGAGCTTGTGGTAGGGCAGCCCGGCAGACTCGTGGAACTTCGGGAGCTTGAAGAACAGCACCGCGGCCTGGATCGCCATGAGCACCGCCGCGAGGACGTAGACGGAGCGCCAGCCGGCGACCTGCGCCACGAGACCCGAGAAGGTGCGCGCGAGCAGGATACCGAGCAGCAGGCCGGTCATCACGTACCCGACCACGCGTCCACGCTCGGCCTCCGGCGTCAGCGTGGCCGCGAACGGAACGAGCAGTTGCGCCATGACGGAGGTGAGCCCGATGACGGCCGCGGCGGCGAGGAAGAGACCGATCGACGGCGCCGCGGCGCCGGCGGCCAGGCCGCACACCGTGATCGCCGCCAGCGTCACGATGAGGCGCCGGCGCTCGAACAGGTCGCCGAGCGGCAGCAGGAGGATCAGTCCTGCCGCGTAACCGATCTGGGCGGCCGTCACGATGAGACCGGCGACGGCCTCCGACACCCCGAAGAGCTCCCGGATGCTGTCGAGGAGGGGCTGGGCCAGGTAGTTGCTGGCGACCGCCTGGCCGGTCGCGACCGCGAACAGCAGGATGAGGCCGCGGCTCATGCCGCGGCCGGCGATGTCTTCGGGGGCGTGCTGCGGGGCGCTCACATGACCTGACTACAGTCCGCGGCCGCAGGTGTCAAGGTCAAGGCCCGTTCCGCGGAACGGTCACGGTATCCGTATGGCGGTCAGTTCCTACGTTTCGCGGGGCCGACAGACCACGTCCTCGCGCGGCTCAGGCCACGGTCGTGCGGAACGGCACGCCGTCCGCGTGGCAGATGAGCTGCTGGACCTGCCGGGCGGTCATCACCCCGGAGGGCAGACCGCCGCCCGGCGCCACCCACTGCCCGGCCATCCAGAACCTGTCCAGGCCGGGCAGCGTCTTGGGCACTTCCTTGAGCTGCCACTCCGGCGTGGGCAGCCAGCCCTCGAAGCTTCCGCGCCAGTTGCCCGTGTAGCGCACCAGCGTAGCCGGAGTGCTCACATCGGTCATCTCGACCTTGGCCGCCGTGCCCGGCCAGCGCCGGTCCAGCGTGGCGACGACGGCGTCGGCCACGAGCTGCTTCTCCGCCCTGTAGCGCTCGGGCTCCTCGGCGCGCAGGGGGCCCCAGTACGTCTCGTCGGCCTCGAGGATACACGTCAACACGGTCTTGCCCTCGGGCGCCAGCGTGCGGTCGAAGTTGTGCACGCGCACGTGCAGCCGCGGGTACGTGCGGCCCCCGAGCTCGAACGGCGCCGCCATGGGCATCTCGATGCCGGTGGCGATCTGCGGGAGGTCGGTGAACGGGTCGTCCACGCCCACCCCGATGAAGAGCAGCGACGTGAACAGCGGCAGCACGCCGCCTTCGTAGACGTCGCGGTGCACAGAGCCGAGAAAGCGGCCGCCGAGCATCTCGTAGATCGTCGCGTGCCCGTCGGCGGCCGAGACGACGGCGCCGGCGCGCAGCTCCTCGCCGCCCTCGAGGCGCACGCCCACGGCGCGCCCGCCTTCGACGAGGATCTCGGCGACGCGCGCGCCGTACCTCATCTCGCCGCCGAGGTCGGCGAAGCGGTGCTCCACGCTGCGCGCCATCGGCATGGACCCGCCGATGGGATAGCCGGCGGAGCCCTCGTGCAGCCAGGCGAGCGTCATCAGCATGAAGAAGGCGGAGCTCTCCATCGGCCACATGGCCCGGAACGCCGCCGCGAGGAGAGGATCCTGGAACTGTGCGGCCACCGAGTCGAGCGACCGCGGCCCCCACTTCCGGAACGGCCGCAGGATGGGCAGCATGCGCGGCAGCATCTTCGCCGTGCCGCCGAGCCCCATGATCTCGCGCGGCGGCACGTCCGCCATCATGTCCTTGCCGATGAGCTTCTTCGCCGCCCCGAAGAACTCCCGGATGGCCGGCGCGTCGGCCGGCGACAGCTCGCAGAGGCCGGCCGTGGTGCGATCGAGGTCCCGGTAGATGACGACCGTACGCCCGTCCTCGCCCTCGTACCGGTAGAACTCCTCCAGATCGACGACCTCGCGACCCTGGATGAGCCCGATCTCCTCCCAGAGCCGGTAGAGGCTCGCGCCGGGCTTGGAGCCGCACAGCCAGTGGATGCAGTAGTCGACCATGTAGCCCTTGCGCGTCCAGGCGGTCATCAGCCCGCCGGGCTTGTCGTGCATCTCGAGGATGGTGCTGCGGTAGCCGTTCATCTGCGCGTAGCAGCCCATGCTCAGCCCGGCGATGCCGCCGCCGATGACGAGCAGCGACCTGTCGGCGGATCCGGTGGATCCGGTTGCGCGTGTCATCCCACCCCTCCTCGGAGACGGTCTTCGGCGCCAGCCTACACCTCGCGGCGGCGGCGCTCAGCCTCCCCGGGCGGAGGAGTGATGGGGACCCGGCCGCGCTCGTCGAAGTCGGCCGCGTGCGTGTGCGCGTAGAGCCGGCCGTACAGCGGCGAGAGGAGACCGGCGAGCACGGCCCAGACGACGAAGGCGGCGAGCAGCAGCGCCTGCGCCGCCAGCGGGCCGGGGCCGCCGGTCCCGGCCGGCTCGCCCCAGACGAGGATCTGCGCCACCAGGGCGAGCGCGAAAGAAGCCACGACCGCGATCGAGTAGTCGAGCGGCAGGAGCCACAGCCAGCGGCTGTGCCACCAGACGTTGCCCGGCCGGAAGAGGCGCCAGCCGTAGGCCGGGTTCAGCTGGAACCAGAGGAAGTCCCAGAGGGCGCTCCAGGCGACCCAGGCGGCGAGCACCGAGAGCTCCCTCGCCGCCGTCCACGGGGCACCGAACGCGAACGGCAGGTGGAAGGCGACGAGCGTGGCCGCGAACATCAGCAGGTTGTAGCCGGTGAGCGGCTTGCCGGCGAGCACGAGGCTGAAGAGTCGCGCGACCGGGCCGCTCACCCTGTACGGGGTCGGCAGCTTCTCGGCCCAGCCGTAGGGGCCCTCGATCTCGATCTCGACGAGCGCCATCACGAGGGCGAAGACGCAGAGGAGCGGCGCGGCGACGGCGAGCGTCACGCCGACACCTCGGGGGAGTCGGCGGGCGCGGTCCGGCTCGCCGGCGAACGCCGCGCGCGGCGCGCGCCCTTACCGGCGCGCTCGAGTGCGACCAGCGCGAGCTGTTCGCGGAGGGCGGCCAGCGCTTCGTTGTTGCCGTCCTGCTCGTAGCCGGCGAGCCTGCGCTGGTGATCCGGCAGGCGCTCGAGGAAGGCGCCGATGGCCTCCGCCGACGGCGACTCCGCGTACTCGCCGTAGCCGAGCCGCGCGAGGTAACGCGCGTTCAGCGTCTGCTCGAACTGGCCGGCGACGGGGATCGAGAGCGCCGGCTTGTGCAGGTACACGCACTCGGACAGCAGCGAGAAGCCGCCGCCGGCGATGACGCCGCGCGCCGTGCGCAGGTCGTCGAGGAACACGGTCTCGCTGAACGGGCGGTACACCAGCTCACCGTCCACGAGGTCCTCGTCGAGGTCGCGGCGCACGCCGTAGAGCCGGCAGGGCAGGCCCGTCTCGTGCAGCGTCCGGACGAGGGTCTCGCTGCCGGCCGCCGTCTGGTAGACGAGGAGGTGCTCGCCCTGCTCCGCCTCAGCGGCGAGCACGGCCTCCCGCAGCACCGGCGCGACCAGCGTCGTCGCCTTGCGCCGCAGCGGCGGGCGGAAGAAGGTCGGCACGATCGCCCAGTGCAGGCCGGCGGCCTTGGTCCGCGCGATCTGCCGCGCCAGCTCGAAATCGAGCGTGTCTTCGCCGACGATGCCCTCGTCGTGGCGGCAGCGGTCGAGCATCATGATGTTGTCGACGCTGATCGCCGGCACGCGCTCCCGGCGCGCCACCGTGAGCACGAACGCCTCGAAGTCGCTGACGACCACATCCGCCGCGAAGTCGCGCGCCACCTCGTAGAAGCTGCGCACCTGCGCCGGCCAGCCGCTCACCGCGCCGCGCAGGTTCTGGGCGACCGTCTCCCAGCGCCGGATGGCGTTGTCCTCGTAGGCGAGCGAGAACCCCAGGATCTCCCGCACCTGCGGGAAGTGCTGCCCGAGGTAGTCGTACGCGCGCCCGGAGGCGACGACGAGTACGTCGTGCTCGTCGACGAGGTCGGCGAGAAACGCGTGCGAGCGGGTGGCGTGGCCCATGCCCTCGCCGGCCACGCCGTAGAGGATCCTCATCGGCTGCTCCTTCTGTCTGCCCGGCCGCGACAGCGACCGTGCAGACTCTACCCGACCGGCGCGGTTCTCTCGCTGGTCGCGGTGCACGCGAGGCGGTAGGGTGCGTTGGCCGTGGCCTGCCCTCAGACCCTCGTCGACTTCAGCCGCGGCCTGGAGATGATCGGCACACCCATGGACATGGCAGTCTGTTGAGCGACGCGGAGGCGATCTCGCCGTTCGACGACTTCACGGCCCGCCGCCGCGCCGTCATCATCCTCATCTTCGGCGGCCTCTGGACCCTGGGGTCGTTCGCGACCGACCTCTTCCTGCCGGCGATGCCCGCGGCGGCGGAGGCCCTGGGTGCGTCCGAGTCCGCCGTGACCCTCAGCGTCACGACCTTCCTCATCGGGCTCGGGCTCGGGCAGCTGATCGCCGGCCCCGTCAGCGATGGGCGCGGCCGGCGCCCGACCCTGCTCGTCGGGCTGGTGGTGTTCACCGCCTCCGCGCTCGTCTGCATCGTCGCGCCGACGGTGGAGGTGCTCATCGCGATGCGCCTCGTCCAGGGCATGGCCGCCGCCTTCGGCCTCGCGATCCCCAACGCGATGGTCACCGACTACGCGCGCGGTCGCCGGGCCGCGCGGCTCTTCTCCTGGATCGTGATCATCGGCGGCGTGGCGCCGCTGGTGGCTTCGCTGACCGGCGCCCAGATGCTCCGTCTGCTGGGCTGGCGTGGGCCGTTCGTCGCGCTGGCCGCGATCAGCATCCTCGCCCTCGTGTGCGTCGCGCTCTGGCTGCCGGAGAGCCTGCCGCGCGAGAGGCGGTCGACCGGCGGCCTCCGCACGGCGCTCCGCTCGATGGCGAGGCTGACCCGCGACCACCGGTTCATGGGCTACACCTTCACCGGCGCCTTGATCTACATGGGCTTCTTCGCCTATCTGGGCGGCTCGTCGTTCGTCCTCCAGAACGCTGTACGGCGTCTCGCCGACGACGTACAGCATCCTGTTCGCCGTGAACGCCGTGGGCATGCTGGTAGCGGGCCAGGCGAACCACCGCCTCCTGGCCCGTTTCTCCCCGCGGGGCCTGCTCGCGGCCGGCCTCATCGCCTTCGCGGTCGCCGGCGTCGCGATCCTCGCCTCGGCGCTGACCGGGGCGCTCGGCCTCTGGGGCCTGGCCGTGCCGTTCTTCGTGATCGTCGCCGTCATGGGGGTCATCCTGCCCGACCTCACGGCGCTGGCTCTCTCGCTCCATCCCGACGTGGCCGGGACGGCGTCCGCCTACTTCGGCGGCCTGCGGCTCGGGCTCGGCGCGCTGGCGATGCCGCTTATCGGCATCGGCGGCACGGTCACCGCGACGTCCGTGGCCATCATGATCGCCGTCGCGGGAGCGGCCGCGCTCGCGCTCTTCACGCTCACCGCGCGCGGCGCCCGCGGCCAGCAGGTGCTGCTCGACCTGCCCGAAGAAGCCGCGTCCGACGTGCCCATCGCCTGAGGCGGGCACCGCCCGGGGGTAGACTCTCGACAACGGCGGACGTCACAAGGAGCACACCATGTTCTGCGAGATCGCGAGGAAGCTCGAGGGCGACGACCTCGAGAGGATCCAGTCGCTCGAGAAGGACCTCGGCCTCACCATCGTCGCCTTCTCCTGTCGCTCGCTCGACCCGGCGCGCGAAGAGAGGCTCCAGACGATCATGGAGGAGCTCGGCCCGCTGCTGCAGGCGCCCCTGGCCGAGCCGGACGACGCGCAGCTCGGGCGCATCCGCGAGCCGGAGCACCAGCTCGGCCTCACGCTCATCGCGGTCGACGCCTCGTGAGGCGAGCCGGGCGGAGCGCCTTCGGCCCCCGCCCGGCCCCCTGCAGCCTCAGGCCTTGGGGTTCGGCGTCTTGACCACCAGGAAGCGCACGCGGGCGTCGCCCTCGTTGCGGATGGCGTGCACGTGGCCGAGGGCGCTCGGGACGAGCGTGCCCGGCGCGGCCGCCACGATCTCCCCCTCGATCTCGATCGACGGGGTCCCCTCAAGGACGTAGAAGAAGGCGTCCACCGGCGCCTTGTGTGGCTTCACGACCTCGCCCGGCTCGAGCGTGATCTGGCTGACGACGACGTGCGGCGTGGAGTAGAGGTGCCGCACGTCGACGCCGTGGGGATTGTCGGCGACGCTGATCTCGCCGGCGGTGATGGTCTGCATGGGGACTCCGTTCAGATAGGGAAGGCCGCGTGGGCCGGATGGTCACCTTCAGCTTGCGCGCCCGGCCCCACCGTCAACCTTGACCCTCATCAAGCGGCGTGCGCCCTGTCGCCTGCCACCCCTCCCTTGACTGTCTGTTCACCGCCGCTCTACACTGCGGCGCTAACGACTGTGGGTTGCACGCATGCGCCTTTCGCTCGCGTGCAACCCCTTTCGTCGCTCATTCACCAGGGGGAGGAAACAGTGAACAAGACCAGCAGAAGGTCGGCCTCGCACTCGTCATCGTGCCCGCAGTGTCCCTTGCGGGCGGGGTACTCACCGCCTGCGGCAGCGACAGCGGCACGAGCGATAACGCCAGCGCCGCCGCCGTCCCGTTCAAGATCGGCGTGGCCAGCCCCATGACGGGCCAGTACGCCACCTATGGCGCCTCCCACAAGGCCGGCGCCGAGCTCGCCATGGAAGAGCTCAACGCGGCCGGCGGCGTCAACGGCGGCGAGGTCTCCATCGTCCATCGGCGACGACCTCGGCGACCCCAAGGAGGCCGTGCTCGTCGCGCAGAAGTTCATCGATGAGAGCGAGCTCGTCGGCGTCGACGGCCACCAGTTCTCCGGCGCCACCATCGCCGCCTGCCGGCAAGTACCAGCCGGCCGGCCTCACCATGATCACGCCTTCGGCGACCCAGCCGGACATCACCGACATGGGCGACTTCATCCGGCGGATCTGCATGACCGACGCCGTCCAGGGCAAGGGCCTCGCCGACGACAGCGTCGGGACCCTCGGCCTGAAGAACGTCGCCATCATGTACGACAACTCCGACTACGGCCGCGGTCTCGCCGACGCCTACGAAGAGGGCATCAAGGCCGCCGGCGGCACGGTCTCGGAGAAGCAGCAGTACAGCACCGGCGACACCGACTTCAAGGCGCAGCTCACCAAGATCAAGGGCGCCAACCCCGACCTGCTCTTCCTTTCCGGCTACTACCCCGAAGGCTCGAAGATCGCGCAGCAGGCCAAGGAGCTCGGTATGGACGTGCAGATGCTCGGCTCTGACGGCTACGCCTCCGACGAGCTGCCCAAGCTGGGCGGCGCCGCCGTGGAGGGCATGCTCGTGTCGACGTTCTTCGACTACACGAAGGACGATCCGGCCGTGCAGAAGTTCGTCGACGCGTACAAGGCCAAGTACAAGGGCGCGAACCCTGACTGGTTCGTGGCCAACTCCTACGACGTGGTCATGCTCGCCGCCGCGGCCGCAGAGAAGGCCGGCAAGAACGACCGCACCGCCATCAACGACGCCCTCGCGCAGACGGCACCTACGAGGGCATCTCCGGTGCCATCACGTTCGACCCCAACGGCGACGTCATCAAGCCGCTGAGCATTGTCATCGTGAAGGGCGGCGCGCTGGAGACCGCTCCGCAGCAGCCGGCCGCCAGTAAGAGCAGGAGCAGTCGAGGCCGCGGCGAGGGGCGAGCGACACGCTCGCCCCTCGCCGCGCCTCGCCTGTCGGTACCGCGACCGCAGCGACGCATGAGGACCTCGTGAGCGAACCCGCCCATCCACTCGTCAACGGCCTGATGTTCGGCTGCCTGTACGCGCTGATCGCCGTCGCTACACATGGTAAACGGCATCGTCGAACTCATCAACTTCGCCTTCGGCCAGCTCTTCATGTTCGGCGCTTTCATCACGATCATGATGATGAGCGACGACATGGCCCTGTTCGGCGTCACCGTCAACATGCCCGGACTCAACTTCTCTCTGCCATCCTCCTCGCCATGGCGGTGGTGGCCATCATGGGCGTCGTATCGAGCTCTCGCCTACCGTCCCCTGCGGGACGCGCCCCACCTCGCGGCGCTCATCTCCGCCATCGGCGTGTCCTCCTGCTGCAGAACCTGGCCCAGTTCATCTTCGGCTCCCAGCAGGTCGAAGTTCCCGGACATCCCGCTGTTCACCACCGCGGCCGGCGCGCCCAAGCATTCACCGTAGGCGGCGTCCGAGATCACCTACTTCCAGGTGTTCGTCGTGGTCGTCACCGTCGTCGCGATGCTGCTGCTCAATCTGTACGTGAGCGCACGCGCATGGGCCGCGCGATGCGCGCGTCGGCGCAGGACAAGAGCACCTCCGCCCTCATGCCCGTCAACCTCAACAAGGTCATCGAGCTCACCTTCCTGATCCGCTCGGCCATGTGCGCCATGGCCTCGTCCTCCCCGGCGGTGTCTGCAACGCCGACCACCTGCGCATGGACTTACCCCGTTCGTCGGCGTTCGTCACGGCGGTGGTCCGGCGCGGCGACATCCCCGGGGCGTTCCTCGGCCACGGCTGCTTCTGGGTCCTCATCGAGGCGCGGGCGGCCTACCTGCCGAACGGCCGCAGTACCCGATCACCTTCGTATCCGTCATCCTGATCCTGATCCTCACCTTCCGACCGTCCGGCCTGTTGCTCCGGACCGACCTGCAGAACGCGGGGGATGCGCGTTCAGTCCGCAGAACGACGAGGAGGTCCACAGAGCGCCGCAGAAGCCGGCGCCGCTGCAGACGCGGCTCGACCCGATCGCCGCCACCCTCACCGAGGAGCTGCACACCGCGCTGGCAGCGCTGGCCCGCTCCTCGACCTCCTCGCGCTGACGATCGTCCTGCCCTTCCTCGTCGGCTCCAACCGGTGGATCACGCCGACGACCGTCGTCGTGATCTACGTCGTGCTCGCGTCCGGCCTCAACATCGTCGTCGGCTTCACCGGCCTGCTCGACCTCGGGCTACGTCGCCTTCTATGCCATCGGCGCGCTACTACACTGCGATCATCTTCAACAAGATCCTGAAGGTGAAGTTCGCCGTCGACATCGACGCGCTACTGTGGCTCACCTGGGTTAACTTCGCTCGTCGGCGGCCTGCTGGCCGCGCTCGCCGGCGTGCTCATCGGCTACCCCACGCTGCGCATGCGAGGCGACTACCTCGCCATCATGACGCTGGTTCGGAGACATCCGCATCGTCGCCAACAACTGGTGGCCTGACGCGCGGCCCCTCGGGCATCCCCGGGATCCCCGAGCCGGATGTCTTCAGCTTCGCCTTCACGACGCAGCGCAGCCTCTACTACCTCGTCTGCGCTCGCCGTGATCGCGCTCTGGATGATCTCGCGCATCGTGCGCTCACGCATCGGTCGGGCCTGGACCGCGATCCGCGAGGACGAGGTCGCGGCCGAAGCCATGGGCATCCACACGTCGCGCTACAAGCTCCTCGCCTACGCGACCGGCGCCTTCTTCGCCGACGCGATGGGCGTGTTCTTCGGGCACGAGGTCAACTACATCTCGCCCGAGCAGCTTCATGCTCATGGAGTCGTTCCTCATCCTGAGCCTGGTCGTCCTCGGCGGCATGGGCAACATCGCCGGCCCCGTCCTCGGCGCGGCCATCTGTGATCGGCCTGCAGGAGTGGCTTCGCGACTTCACCTTCGTCCAGACGCATCCCGAGATGCGCGGCATCGCCATAGGCCTCGTGCTCGTGCTCCTCATGATCTTCCGTCCGCAGGGCCTGCTCGTCATCTCCTGCGCGTGAAGCTCTGGAGATGAGGCCGCAGAGCAAGACCGAGGCCGAGTCACGAACGGCAGGTGTGGTCCGATGCCGGCAGCTAGGTCGTCACGGCGACGGTCGCGCACCGGCGCCGACCGAAGCCGGAGCGCGTCCTCGAGACGACGCAGCTCGTCGAAGCCGTTCGGCGGCCTCATCGCGATCAACAAGGTCAACTTCCACGCCGAGATCGAGAACGAGATCGTCGGCCTCATCGGCCCGAACGGCGCCGGCAAGACCACCCTCTTCAACGTCATCACCGGCGTCTACCCGCCCACGTCCGGGACGATCCGCTTCGAGGGCCAGCGACATCGCCGGGATGCAGCCGTCCAAGATCACCAAGCTGGGGATCGCCCGCACCTTCCAGAACATCCGCCTCTTCAGCGAGATGACCGCGCTCGAGAACGTGATGGTCGGCCAGCACTGCCGCTCGCACAGCAACATGCTGCAGCGTCATCGCTGCGCACCCCGGGCGCCATGCGCGACGGAGAAGGCGGTGCGCGACAAGAGCATGGAATTGCTCGACGTTCGTCGGCCTCGGCGGGCACGGGGCGGCGAGCTGGCCAAGAACCTGCCCTACGGCGCGCAGCGGCGGCTGGAGATCGCCCGCGCGCTGGCGACCGAGCCGGAGCTCCTCCTCCTGGACGAGCCGGCCGCCGGCATGAACCCGCAGGAGACGGTCGAACTCATGGGGCTGATCCGCCGGATCCGCGAGGAGGGCATCACGATCTTCCTCATCGAGCACGACATGAAGGTCGTCATGGGCATCTCCGACCGGGTCGCCGTGCTCGACCACGGCGAGAAGATCGCCGAGGGGACGCCGCGAGGCAGGTCCGCAGCGATCCGCAGGTGATCGAGGCCTATCTCGGGAAGGGCGCCTGAGTGGACGCACGGACGGTGCATGCGCAGCGTAGCCAGTGCGGCGAGCATGCTCCTCGAGGTGCGCGACATCCACGTCTTCTACGGCAACATCGAGGCGCTCAAAGGCGTGTCGCTCGAGGTCAGGCGAGGGCGAGATCGTCACGCTGATCGGCGCCAACGGCGCCGGGCAAGACGCACGACGCTCAAGCCATCTCCGGCCTCCTGCGCCCGGTCCGGCTCGTATCACCTACGCGGGTCAGCGACCTCGACCGGCGTGCCCGCCTACGAGATCGTCGCCAGGGGGCTCTCCCAGTCGCCCGAGGGCCGCCAGATCTTCCCGCGCATGACGGTGCGGGAGAACCTGGAGATGGGCGCCTTCTCCCGCCCGCGGCCAGGACCTCAAGGCCGACGTCGAGCGCGTCTTCGACCTCTTCCCCGTGCTGCAGGGAGCGCGAGTCACAGCCCGGGGGTACGCTGTCCGGCGGCGAGCAGCAGATGCTGGCCATCGGGCGGGCGCTCGATGGCCGGGCCCAAGCTGCTGATGCTCGACGAGCCGTCGATGGGCCTCGCCCCGATGCTCGTCGAGAAGATCTTCGACATCATCAGGGAGATCAACGCGCAGGGCACCACCATCCTCCTGGTCGAGCAGAACGCCCACATGGCGCTCGACATCGCCAACCGCGGCTACGTGCTCCAGACGGGGCGGGTCACGCTCACCGACAGGCCTCGGTGCTGCTGCAAGACCCCCACGTGCGCGGGCGCCTCGGCGCCGCGAGGTCCGGCCGCCCGCGGCGTCACTCCGTCCGCGCCGCACCAGCGCAGCAGCATGAGCGCCACCGCGGCGGCGTGGTCGACGAGGTCGGCCACGGGCACGGACTCGTCGATGGTGTGCGCCTTGTTGAGGTCGCCGGGACCGAACGACACCGTCGGCGTCCCGGCCACCCGGGTGAAGACGGCCGCGTCGTGCCACGAGTCGAGGCCGGAGATGCGGCCGGGCCGCCCCACGTCGGCGCCGGCGGCCAGGGTGTCCGTCACGATCGGCTCGTCGTCCGGCACCTCGGCCGGGACGATGTCGCACGGCCACTCCCACTCCGGCGGGTGCTCGGCCAGCCAGTCGTCCTGGTCGGTCGCGGCCTTGACCCACGCCTCGACCTCGTCGAAGACGTCCTGGCCGCCCCTGTCGCCGTTCACCTGGCCCGGCATGTACACGACGGAGAGCACCGTCTCGCAGGACGAGGGGTAGGTGACCATCCACTCGCCGCCCTTGATCACCGTCGGCAGCACGTGCGGCTTGTGGAGGTAGGGATGCTCGAACTCCGCGCGCCGGCCCCAGTCCTCGCGCAGGCCGCGGAGGCTGGCGAGCACGAGCTCCATCTTGTCGATCGCGTTGACCGGCCCGCCCTCGCGCCAGTGCGGGTGGTGCATCTCGGCGTGCCCCGTGCGGCCGATCGTGCGCACCACGGGGTTCACGCCGCCACGGCACGCGACCCAGACGTCGAAGCCGGTCGGCTCGGCGCAGAGGCCGGCGTCGGCGCGCACGCCGTGGGCGGCGCACGCGTAGGAGCCGGCGCCGCTCGATTCCTCGTCCGTGTTGGTGCAGAAGACGACGTCGCCGGCCAGCTCCGCGCCCAGCCGCGTCACCGTCTCGAGCGCGAACAGCATGCCGGCGATGCCGCCCTTCATGTCGCAGCTGCCGCGACCGTACAGCAGGCCGTCGCGGATCTCCGGCTGGTGCGGGTGGCTCGTCCACTGCCCGACCGGCTCGGCCGAGACCGCGTCGATGTGGCCGTTGAGGAGCAGCGAGCGGCCGCTACCCGCGCCGCGCAGCCGCGCGGCGAGCTGCGGCCGCCCCACGAAGTCCAGGCCGTCCGGCACGACGCGGTTGCCCGTGCCGGTCGGCTCCGGCTCCCAGACGTCCGTCTCGGCGCCCAGCGCCGCGAGGCGGCGGCGCAGGTACTCCTGCAGCTCCGCCTCCTGCCGCGGAGGATCGCCGACGTTGCGCGCCGTCGTGTCGAACCGCACGAGGTCGCCGGCGAGCGCCACGAGCTCGTCCCGGCCCTCGCGCACGGCGGCCACCACGTGTTCCTCGAGCGCCGAACGAAGGGTCTGGCTCATGGTGTCTCCTCCTCCAGTGCTGGTGGGCGAGGGACGCGGCCGCACGGCGCCGGTCGCCCCGTCGCACGGCCGGGCGGGCCCTGCGGCCCGCCCGGCCGTGATGTCTCAAAGAACGCTCGGTGTCAGGCCAACGTCACTCCGGCGGCAACTCGCCGAACGTGACGCGGACGTCGACGCCCTGCTTCTTGCTGCGGGCCTTCCAGTAGAAGTACCAGAGTATGCCGGCGACCCACGACGCCACGAACAGGAACAAGCTCTTGCCCGTGGTCACGCGCGTTGTGGGCTCGACGAACGAGTAGTACAGCATCGCGATGATGAACGTGAGGTACAGCACCGCCCCGATCGACACCAGCGGGATCCCGAAGATGGTCCAGGTCCGGTACGGCGAGGCCTCCCAGATACCGCGCACGCTCTTGCGGTAGGGGAAGACCAGCGCCGAGATGCCGGTCACGAGGAACACCGAAGCGAACTGCAGACCACCTCCGACGAGCCCGGCCAGCGAGCTGCTGAGCCAGAGCACCATCACCACCACGCCGACCGCGAAGATGATCGCCGTGACCAACATGTTCTTGAACGGCTGCGCGTACTGAGCGCTGACGTCCGTGAACCACTTGGGGCCCATGCGGTCGAGGCCCCAGGCGAGCCAGGCGCGGCCGACGATCAGGATGGCGATGGTGATCTCCAGCCAGATGACGGCGATGAACGCGAGGATGATGGCCCAGGCGACGAAACCGCTCTTGCCGCTGGCGATCCACGTCAGCGTCAGGTAGTCGGGGTTGTAGGGCGCCGTGTAGCCGGGGACGCCGGCGCCGAAGCTCTGCGCGGCGCTGGCGCTCAGGAAGTTGAACGCCAGGATCCGGTAGAGGCCGAGCGTCGTGAGGAAGCCGAGGATGATCGGCACCCACACCGCCATGACGTTGGCGCCGAGCAGCGCCTTGTCCGGACGCTTGACCTCGCCGCTCAGGTAGGCGATCGCGTAGTTGTAGACGAACAGGGCGTAGACGCCGCTGAAGGCGCCGAACGTGCCGCGCCAGTTCCAGGAGTCGGGAAGCGGCCCCGCCGCCTGGATGAACTGCTCGTAACTCAGCGACTTGTACTCGACGGCGATCGCGTTCCAGTTGGCGATGAAGTCGGCCTTGCTGGAGAGGAAGAGCGCGACGATCAGCACGAGCACGCCGCCGATGGCGGGGATCAGCATGATCTTCTGGATCCTCGCGTAGTTCTTCATGCTGAAGGCGACCGAGACGAAGCCGACGATCACGGCCAGCACGCCGAGGACCACGAGGCCCGTGTTGGAGGCGACCCAGTCGGCGAAGCCCCACCAGCCCATGTACTGGGCGAAGAGCTGCAGCGCCGGCACGCCGAGCCACGTGGCGATGTACCAGTTCCAGTAGAAGATGGCGATGATGTTGCAGAAGACGGCGCCCAAGGCGATCGCCGGGTGCAGGATGCGCGAGTTGTAGACGTACTCGCCGCCGGCGCGCGGCATGGAGCCGCTCAGGATGCCCCAGACGAGGGGGGCGCCGATCCCGGCGGTGACGGCGCCGAGGGCGATCGAGATGAGCAGGTTGCCGGTCGGGTAGAGCGAGAGCGCGATGCCCACCATGAGCCACAGGGTGGCGATGGGCTGACAGGTCATGAGGCCGGCTCCGAACGCGTCCCACATGTCGAGACCGCGCACGAGACCGCTGGCTTTGCGTGCGAAGACGAGATCTTCGGCCATGCGTCCCCCTGGAATGACGTATACGTTGGCGGAGGCAACGAGCCGGCGCGTCGGCGACCCCGTCCGCGCGCCGTCCCACGGCTACGTCATCCCACCACCCCCCGGCATGCAGCCCCGCGAAGGTGAGGGCTGCAGAAGATGCGGAAGCTATCCATGACGGAATGCTAAGGGCAACAGTCGGCGTGTCAAGGACCGATTCTCTCCTGTACGGAGCGCGCGAGCTGCTCGCCCCACGCGCGCGCCCTCTCTGCCTCGCCCTTCTTGAGCGGGCCCTGCGGCCCTTGACGATGAAGCCCATGGGCTCGCCGACCGTGGCGATAGCCGCGCGCCTCGAACAGCTTGACGATCTCGGGCGCGCCCTTGCCGAACGGGCCGCGCACCTGGGTGTCGAAGCCGGCACACGGCCGGTCGCCCGCCGGCAACCCCTCCAGCCACGTGCGCAGCAGCGGGCAGGAGAGGTCCGGGCGGGGCCCTTGCCCGGGCTCTGGCGGATGCCGTCGCGCATCTTCTGCGACGAGAGCTTGAAGCCGAACACGGGCGCGCCGGCGACGATGAGCTCCGCGGCGGCGACGTCGGCGGGCCCGACCTCGTCGACCCTCAGGGCCCGGGCGTCCGGGCCGAGCCCCTCGGCCACGGCCCGGGCCACCTCGGCGGTGTTGCCCCACAGGGACTCGTACACGACGATCGCGTTCATCACGCATCCTCCTCGCGGCGGCTCCGACCGGCCCATCCTACGATGCCCCTGCGGCTCCGCCGTCGACTCACAGAGGGAGTACGGACAGCGGGACACTGATTGCGCGATGCACAGCCGGCTCTCAGACGACCGTCGTAGGATGTCGCTATGAAGCAGCTGCTCCGGCACGCGTCGTTCCCGGCCCGCGCCGTCCTCGTGACGGCGTTCTGCGCCGTCCTCGGTCTGGCGTGTCTCGCCGTCATCACCGCGGCGGCCTCGAGCGGCGGAGCGAGCGGCGAGGCGGCGACCTCCTCGCCGTCGCCGCCGCCGTCCACCAGCGACACGCTGACGACGACGGTCGCGAGTGCGGTGACGGTCCACCGCGGCTCGCGCGCGAGTGTCGGCTACCGGGCCGACGACTCCGCCGGAGGCGAGGTGACCGTCGACCTGCTGGTCACCACGAGGTCCGGCGAGGTGCGCCGGCGCCTGGTGACCGGCAAATTCGCGCCCGCGGGGACGAGCCTCGTGTGGCGCGGCCGCCTGCGGCTGCACCCCGGCCGCTACCTGCTCGTCGCGCACGCGGTGGACGCGAGCGGCCGCTCCGAGGCCCGCGCGACCACCGCCGGGCTTCGCGTGCTCCCGCCTCTGCCGCCTCTCGTCCCGACCGCCCGCGCCCGGCGCACCGCGTTCGCCTGGGCGTCCCGGCGCGCCGGCAGCGTCGCCGTCGCCGTGGTCGACAGCCGCGGCCGGAGCTACGGCTACCACTCCACGCGGCCGTTCATCACGGCGAGCGTCGTCAAGGCGATGCTGCTGGTCGCGTACCTCCGCCGGCACAGCTCCGTCGATGCCGGGATGCGTGCGACCCTGACGCGCATGATCACCAGCTCGGACAACGACGCTGCCGACGCCGTCTACCGCAGCGTCGGCCGCCGATGGCTCGACGACTCGCGCGGCTCGCGCATATGCGCACGTTCCGGAGCAGCGATGCCTGGATCCTCTGCCGGGTGGGCGCCGCGGACATGGCCCGCTTCTTCCGCGACATGGAGGGGTACCTCCCGCGGCGGCACCGCAGCTTCGCCGACGGGCTGCTGAGGCGGATCGTCTCCTATCAGCGCTGGGGCGTCCCGGCGGCGGCGGAACCGCTCGGCTACCGGGTGTACTTCAAGCCGGGCTGGCTGGGCGCGTGGACGCTGGCCAACGAGGCGGCGCGGCTGGAGCGGGGCAAGGTGCGGATCGGCCTCGCGGTCTTCACCGACCACAACCCGACTTCGTCCTACGGCAAGGAGACGATCGCCGGTGTGACCGCGCGACTCCTGAGACGCTGACCGCCCCGCCATGGCGGCGGCCGCGGCGTAGGGCGTGCGCGTCCGGCAGGACGCCTGACCCATCTCAAGCCTGCGGGTAGGTCCGTTGCGCAGTGTCCCCACCTGTGGCGTCATCGGCTGCGTCATTGGTGACGTCATGGGCGGCGTCACCAGCGACATCACCCTCCAGCGCACTACTCCCGCCGTTCCGCATCACGACGATGCGGGCCCAGGGGAAGTGATGCGCCGTTCCCGGGTGGACCGGGTACTCCGCCCCTTCAAGTGTGGACTGATTGCTTCCTCCCATCGGGTGCGCGACATCCCGACCCCTTGAGTTGAGGCGTCCGGCACTGCAGACCGGGCGCTCCCCGCGAAAGGCAGGAACGGACGGTGGAACGCGTAGGCCGTGCTCGATGTGACGCTTCCCGTGCTCGGCGTCGCGCTGGCGATGGGGTTGCGCTCCTGCTCCCCGCCGCTTCTCCGGCAACGCCTGGACGCACCGCTCCGGCAGACCCCGCCTTCGTCCACTATCTGAAGGACGCCCGCGGCGGCCGAGATCGCACCCTCGGCCTCGTCCCGGCGCCGATCGCCTGGACCGACGTGCCCCGCACCCACTTCGCACCGCTGATGGCCCGGTTCCCGGACCGCTTCGCGCCGGCGAGCACGACCGCGGCCGCCTCCCCCCAGGCCGCGGTCGCACCAGCCGGCACCCAGACCGCCGCCGCACCGGTGGCGTACGACCTCCGGAGCGCCGGCAAGCTCTCGCCGGTGCGCGACCAGGGCCGCTACGGGACCTGCTGGGCTTTCGCCTCCCTCGCCTCGCTCAAGTCGAGCCTCCTGCCCGGCGCGGCGAACGACTTCTCCGAGAACAACATGGCCAACCGCTCCGGGTTCGCGCTGGGCTATGGCGCCGGCGGCAACAGCTACATGGCGGCCGCCTACCTGCTGCGCTGGGCCGGCCCCGTGAGCGAGGCAGACGACCCCTACGTCTGTACGCCGGGACGCCCAACCCGTCGCCGGCGAACGCCTCTGTCGGCACGCATGTGCACGAAGTCCTCGAGCTCCCCACGCGCAAGAGCGCGACCGACAACGCCGACCTCAAGTGGGCGGTTATGATGCACGGTGCCGTCTACACGTCGATGTGCTGGTCGGCGACTGCCTTCCGCGACTCCTCCGACGCCTACTACTACGCCGGGTCCTCCAGCCCGAACCACGCCGTGACGCTCGTCGGCTGGGACGACTCCTACCCGGCGTCCAGGTTCGCCTCCGCGCCGGCCGGACCCGGTGCGTTCCTCGTCCGCAACAGCTGGGGCACGTCGTTCGGGCAGGCCGGCTACTTCTGGGTCTCCTACTACGACACCCGGTTCGCCGCCGACAACGCGGTCTTCGCCGGCGCCGAGACGGCGGCCGCTTCAGACCGGATCTACCAGCACGACCCGCTCGGCTGGGTCGCCTCGTACCGGCCGACCGGCGCCACCGATCCGTCCACAGCGTGGTTCGCCGCGGCGTACACGGCGGCGGAGGCGGGCACGCTCACCGCCGCCGGCTTCTACGCCACGGCGCCGAACGCCGCCTACGAAATCCGCGTCGCGGACTCCGTGGCGGCCGTCCGCGACGCCGCCGTGAGCGCCACCGGCACCCTCGCCGTCCCCGGGTACCACACCGTCGCGCTGGACGCGCCGGTCACGCTGAGCGCCGGGCAGTCGCTGGTGATCGCCGTGCGCGTCACCACGCCCGGCTACGGCTTCCCGCTCGCCGTCGAGCGCCCGTGGGCCGGCTACGCCGACGCGACCGCGGCCGCCGGCCAGAGCTTCGTCAGCGGCGACGGCGTGACCTGGACCGACATGACGAAGGCCGTCGCCGGCACGGACGTGTGCCTCAAGGGCTACGGCAGCGCCGCGCAGGCATCCGGCCCGCAGCCGGAGCCCGGCGCCACTCCGACTCCAGCGCCCACGCCCGACGCCCGGTGGCGCCGACGGTCAGGGTGACCGGTGCGGCCGCCGGCCCCGGCATGGTGGCCCGCGTCTCGTACCGCGTGAGCTACCCGGACGCGGCCTCGAGCGCGGAGGTCCGGCTGACGATCCGCACGCGAGGCGGCTCAGTCTTCCGTCGCCAGACGCTGCGCGACGTGAGCGTGGGAGCACGCCACGCCTGGCGAGTGCGCGTCCCAGCCCGTCGCGCGACGTACGTGATTGTGGCGGTCGCCATCCACGACACCGGTACGGTGTCGAAACGGGCGACCGCCACCTTGCGCGTCCGCTGAGCGTCGGCCGCCGTAGCCGCCCCGCGCCGCACGGGCTCGCCTACTTGACCACGAGGATCCCCGGCGTCGCCTTCTTGCTCTTGTTGCCGGCGATGTCGGTCGCGGAGACCGGCGAGCGGTAGACGCCCTTCGTGAGCTTCTTCTTCACGACCAGCCTGACCTTGACGTTCGTCTTCACGACGGTCTTGAGGCCCTTGATGGTCGCGACCTTCTTACCCTTGGCGGTGGTGACCACGATCTTGTTCACCGTCGCGGCGCCGCAGCCCGGCTTGGCATTGGTGATCGGATGTTCACCCAGCCACTGTGCGCCGACTCGCTGTTGCCGGCGATGTCGGTGACCAGTATGTGACGGCATGGCTGCCGGCACCCTTTTCGGTAAGGGGCCTTCTAATCGTGCTGCACGCCGTCGAGCGTGTAGTAGGTGGCGCCGACGCCGTGGCCGCGTCGGCGGCCTCGAGGGTCACGGTCTGGCCGGTCTGGCGCCAGGCGCTGTCGCCGCGGCCAGCGCCGGAGTGGAGCTGTCGCTCGTCGCCGGCGCCGTCACGTCGATCCGCAGCTCCCGCGTCGTCGTCGGGCCGCCGATCCCGGCGGAGTTCACGGCGCGCACGTGGAAGTACCACACGCCCTCCGCCTTGCCCGAGTACGACACGCCGAGGAACGCGGTGCCGCGGAACACGCTCACGGTGTTGTCGTTCATGTCGGTCGTGATCATGTCGCCGTAGCCGTCGCCGTTGAGGTCCCCGAGTGCGACGAAGCACGGACCGCTGCCGGTCGAGAGGTCTCACCTGCATCGAAGGTGCCGTCGCCGTTGCCGTAGAGGATGCTGACGCTGCCGGCCGTGTTGTTGGTCGTCACCAGGTCGGGAGCGGAGTCCTGGTTGAGGTCGATCACACTGAACGCGTAGGGGCCGTTGCCGATCGCGTAGTTCACGGCCGCCCTGAAGGTCCCGTTGCCGTTGTTCAGCAGGATGCTGGCGTTGTTGCTGCCCCAGTTGACCGTGGAGAGGTCGGGCTTGCCGTCGCGGTTCAGATCGGTGGCGAGGACCATCTGCGGATTGCCGCTCGCCGCGTAGTTCACCGCGGCCACGAACGTCCCGTCGCCCCTGCCCATCAGCACGCTGACGCTGCCGGCGCTGTAGTTCGCCGTGGCCAGGTCCTGCCTGCCGTCGCCGTTCAGGTCGCTGAGGTCGATCGAGGTGGGGTGCGTCGCGGTGCTGAACGTGGTCGGCGCCCTGAACGTGCCGTTGCCGTTGTTCAGCAGGATGCTGACGTTGTTCGTGCTGGCGTTGGCCGTGAAGATGTCGAGGTCGCCGTCGCCGTCGACGTCGCCCATGCGCAGGCACTCAGGGTTGGTCCCGGTCCCCGTCGTGTAGTCGGCCCTGGCCTTGAACGTGCCGTTGCCGTTGCTGATGAAGACGCTCGCGGAGCTCGCCGTGTAGTTGCAGGTCACGACGTCGGTCCTGCCGTCGCCGTTCACGTCGCCGATGGCCATCGACCAGGGGCCGGCCGCCGTCGGGTAGTCCACCTTGGGGGCGAGCGTGCCGTCGCCGTTGCCGAGCAGGACGCTCAGGGTGTTCGACGTGTAGTTCTCCACCACGAGGTCGGGCCTGCCGTCGCCGCTGACGTCGACGATGCGCGCCTCAGCCGGCCGGCCGCCGACGGGGTAGGCCACGCGCGGAAGATAGGTGAGCGAGTTGCGGTCGCTCAGGGTGTCGGGCACCGTCGAGAGGTCCCTGTCGAGCACGCAGGAGTACCCGGCGATCGCCGTCCCGTCGGCCAGCGCCGGCTCCCAGGCGAAGCTCGGGCCGTCGTTCGAGTACCACGTGGTCTCGCTCGGGTGCGTCGAGGAGGTGATGCCAGTCACCGTCCCGGGCACCGCGAGCGCCACCGACCGAGCGCCGCGATCAGGATGAGCGAGATGAGCACGACGGCCGCGGCCGTCGAACCCCGACGAGAAACTGCGATCTGGACATCTCTGCCTCCGCTGCTCCACGGGACGCCCTCATGGGCGCGCCCCAGCTGAGTGGTCGGATACGGATTCGGCAGCAGAGGCAGGTGCCCTATAGGACATCCGTCTGGATACCTAGACGGCTTGGGAAACGCCGCCGGCCGGCTCGCAGGCTCACCGCAGGCTCGCACGCTGGAGCCGCACCCCGACGAATGTTCTGGATACTTCGGGGTGACGCGACGCCGATACTTGGACTGAAGCCGGTGTGAGGGGCGCCAGGGGAACGAGGAGAGAGCGATGAACGCGGACCGCCAGACCTACAGCAGATACCAGATCCTCTGCGCCGAGCGCGAGGCTTGGCTCGACGGCGAGGGCGAGGACGCGGACAGCTACTTCTACGACGGCATCAGCTTCTGGCGCCACGACGCCAAGGGCAAGCAGCGCCTCGTCCCCTCGTGGCGCACCCCCGGGCACGGCTGGCGTCACGCGAGCGACTGCACCTGCGACCTCTGCGCCGCGCGCAGGCCGGTGGTGATCCACCCGCTCTCCGTCGCCTGAGCCCACGCCCCGCCACCACCATTCACCCGACGCCGTGTTCTGCTCCGGCGCTCGGCAGCCTCGTGTCGCCGTCGCCGCCGGCGCGGCACCCCGCCAGGGCCAGGGGGTGAGCGGCCGGCTGTCTTCCCCGGAATCCGATGAATCACGCCGTGAGCAGCGGCGGCGGGCGCCGCGCCGGAAGCGAGAGGCGGCGGGGCGGTCAGTCGCCCGGCAGCCCGCGCCGCGAGGCGAGCAGACCGAGGTCCACGGCCCGCTGCACGGTGCCGGAGCGGGACGTGGCGCCCAGCTTGCGATGCAGCGAGCGGACGTGCGAGGCCACCGTGTTCGGCGAGACGCTGAGCCGCGCCGCGATCTCGCCGAGCGTGAGGTAGCTCGGCAGCAACTCGAGGACGCGCATCTCGGCCGCGGAGACCGGCTCCACCAGGGCGCCGCGGCCGGCCGCCGCCGAGCTCGGCGAGGCGGGCCTGGAGCGCGGGCGCAGACCAAAGCTCGAGGCGCCGCCCGGTCTCATCGAGCCAGCGCCGGGCGCCCGTCGCGTCGCCGCGCTCCGTCGCGACCTCGGCGAGCACGAGCGTGATCTGCGGCCCCAGCCAGGGACACAGCCCGGGGTCGACGCCCGCGAGCAGTTCCTCGAGATCGGCGGCGCGTCGTCGTCGCCCGCGCGAGCGCCCAGCCGGTCGCGGGCGATGCGCGCGGGCACATTGGGGAGGTAGTCCTCGAGCTCGTACTCGGCCGCCTTGGCGGCGGCCTCGAGCACGTAGCGCTCCGCCTCGTCCCAGCGTCCCGCATCGCCGGCGAGCAGGGAGAGGTGACCGAGCGCGCCGAGCTCGATGCTGCTGCGGATGCCACATCCCGGCCGGGCCGCCGTCATCAGCGCCTCCTCGGCGGCGGCCAGGTCGCCACACAGCGCCTCGGAGACGCCGAGGATGTGATTGACGAAGTCAGACCAGAGGGCGACGTGCCCGCCCTCCCGTTCGAGACGCGCGGCGAGCCGGGCCTGCTCGCGCGCGGCGAGCGCGCCGCCGCTCCCCAGCGACGCGCTCAGGAGCGCCGCCGACGCGCGCACCGACGCCATGCCGTCGGGCGACGGCCTGTCGAGCGACGCCGTGTCGAGAGCGCCGAGCAGATGGGCCGCGGCACTCGCCTCTCCCGTCAGCGCCCGCACCCACGCGGCCGCCACCGCCAGCGGCGCATGGGCGGCGATCTGCCCGGGCGAGAACTCGTCGAGCCAGAGGCGCGCGGTCAGCAGGCGGCCGCTGTCGTAGCGGCTCACCCAGCGCGCCGCCACCAGGTCGCCGGCGCGCTCCGGATCGCCCGCCGCCAGCCAGTGGTGGACGGCCTCGCGGACGTGGTCGCAGGCCTGGAACCACGCGGCGGCCCGGCGATGAAGCTCCGGCACCTCGTCGGGCCGCCTCGCCTGCAGTTCGGCCTGGAGCGCCGCCGCGAACAGGCGGTGATAGCGATACCAGCCCCGCTCGGGGTCGAGCGCGACGACGAAGAGATTCTCGCGCTCGACCCGCCGCAGCAGCTCGAACCCGTCGGAGCGCCCGGTCAGGACGTCGCACAGGCCGGCCGACAGCCTCTCGACGAGCGAGGTCCGGAGCAGGAAGTCGACGACCTCCGGCGGCTCCTCGGCGAGGACTTCGGCGACCACGTACTCCCCGACCTCCTTGCGCGCGGTGGCCGCCGTCGACCGCTGCTCCCGCGCCCGCTCGCGGGCGAGAGCCGTGACGCCGAGATACAGCCCCGCGGCCCACCCCTCCGCGGTCCGCTGCAGGTCCTCCACGAGCTCCGGCGTCTCGCGGACGCCGCGGAGCCGGACCAGCTCCGCGACCTCGCCGGCGTCGAAGGCCAGCTCCGGGAAGCGATACTCCGCGAGCTGCCCTTCGGTGCGCAGCCGCGCCAGCGGGAGCGGCGGATCGGCGCGGCCGCACACGACGACCGTCGAGCCTTCGGGCAGAGACGCGAGGACGGGCCACGCGGCGGCCCAGCTCCGCGGGTCGCTCACACGGTGTACGTCGTCGAGCACGAGCGCCAGCGGCGGTGCGGCGGCGGCGGCGAAGACCAGCGCGGGCACGATCGCCTCGGCGACCGGCGGCCGCGACAGGCGCAGCCACGAGTACACCGCCGCCGGCACCGGCGCGACGTCCTCGAGCACGCGCGCCAGGTACTGGAGAAGCGTGACGGGATCGTTGTCCCCGCGGTCCAGCTGCAGCCACGCGGACGGCCGCGGCTCGGCCTCGATCCACTGGCTCACGGCGATCGTCTTGCCGGAGCCGGAGGGCGCTGAGACCAGGATGAGCGGGGCGGTCTCGAGGAGGAGCAGCTCGACCAGACGGCGACGATACACGGCGTCGGCCCGCGTCTGCGGACGGCAGAGCTTGGAGCCCGTGATCCGGAAGGCGAAGGGGAGTACGCCGGCTTCGGGCGACGCGGCGGGACCGTCGGCGGCCGCGGGAGTCCGCGGAGCCGAAGGTGTCACGGGCCCCCCACCCACGCCGCCTGCATCCTCGTCCCGGTGCCGCACCCGCACCCCCTCGGAGCCAGCGCCGCCAGTCTACCCGGATGTGGCGCCGGCGGAGGACCCGCCACCGTTTGAGCGATCAGGCCGAGCGTTCCCGGAATGCGCGGGGATGGCGACCGACCCGGACCCGGCAGCGGCACGGACGCCGCGGCGAGCGCGAGGCCGCGACTACTCGAGACGGGCGCCGGGGACGAGGCCGCCTGCGGCGGCCCACTCGCCGGCGCCCATCTTCGCGCCGCCGGCCGGCCGCACGCGGGTGACGCGCAGGCGGCCGTCGGCGCAGACGACGCTGAAGCCCTCGTCATCGACGGACGCCACCTCCCCCATGGCGCCGCCGACGCCCGCGACGTCGCGGGCGGGCTGCGGCGCCGCCGCGAAGATCTGCAGGGCCTGGCCGCCGCAGGTGGTCCAGGCCCCCGGCGCCGGGTCGCAGCCGCGGATGAGGTCGTGGAGCTGCCGGCACGGCTTGCCCCAGTCGATGCGCGCGTTCTCACGCTCGCACGGCGCCTCGTAGGTCGCCAGCGACTCGTCCTGCGGGATCCGCGGAGCCGTGCCCGCGGCGACCAGGTCCACCGCCTCCAGCAGCGCCTCCACGCCCATCGGGAACAGGCGGTCGAAGTACACGGAGCCCAGCGTGTCGGTCTCCGAGATGGGCGTGGTGCGCTGCAGCAGGACGTCGCCGGTGTCGATGCCGCCGTCCGGCCAGAACACCGTGAGGCCGGTCTCCGTCTCGCCCATGATCAGCGGCCAGTTGATCGCGCTGCGGCCGCGGTGCCTCGGAAGCAGGGACGGGTGGTACTGGATCGTGCCGTGCGTCGGAACGGAGAGGAACTCCGGCGGGACGATCAGCGTGACGAAGGCCATGACCTGGAGGTCCGGCGCGAAGGCGCGGAACGACTCCACCACGGCCGGGTCGCGGAACGAAGCCGGGCGGACCAGCGGGAGCCCGGCCGCCTGGGCGGCCTCCGCCAGCGGGTCCGGCCGCGCGCCCTCCGGGGCGGCGTAGACCGCCACGACGTCGTCGCCCCGCTCGAGCAGCGCCTCGAGCACGGCCTTGCCGAAGGCCTGCTGGCCGTGCACCACGATACGCATCCGTGCCTCCTCGTCGTGATCGCCGCCCCCGCTGCGGCGGGCGGCTCTGCATCTTCCCGCAGCGGATGGTATCCGAAGAAGGCGGCGCCGGCGCGGGGAGCGCGCCGGACCGGATCGAGAAGGGGGCGGGGCGCCGATGGCGCCCCGCCCCTTTGCGTGCGGTCGTCGAGCGGGCGCGGAGCGCGCCGGACGGATTCTAGAAGCGCCCGCCGATCCAGGCGCCGCTGATGGAGCCGTAGCTCACCACGGCGCCCGTGTGCGGGGCGTGGATCATGCTGCCGCCGCCGACGTAGATGCCGACGTGGTGGCTGTAGCTGGCGCTGCCGAAGAAGACGAGGTCGCCGGGCTGCAGCGCGCTGAGCGAGACGGGATGGCTGGCGCGCTGCTGGTCGGTCGCGCCGTGCGAGAGGCCGATGCCGACCTGCGCGTAGCAGTACATGGTGAGGCCGGAGCAGTCGAAGCCGCTCGGGCTGGCGCCGCCCCACACGTAAGGGACGCCGAGGTAGCGCTGGGCGATGGCCACGACGGACGAGTGACCGCTGCCACCCGGGTCGATCACGGTGCCGCCGCCTCCGCCGGTGCTTCCGCCGGTGCTCGAGCCGGTAGAGGACGAGGACGAGCCGGTCGACGCCGTGGCTGCGGCCTGCGACGCTGCGAGCGCGGCCGCCTCCGCCTTGGCCTTGGCGGCGGCCGCCGCCTTGGCCTCGAGGTCGGCGATCTCGTTCTTGAGGCCGCCGGCGGCGCCCTCGAGCTGCGACTGCAGCGCGAGCACCTGGTCCTTGCTCTCCTGGCGCTGCGCGACGAGCTTGACGGCCGACGCGCGGTCGGCCTCGAGGGCGATGCGGCGGTCGGAGATCTCCCGGCGGTACGCCTTGGCCTCGCGGGCCGTGTCGGCGTCGCTCTGCGTCATGCGCTGCATCACGTCGAGCTGCGTGAGCAGGTCGTCGAAGGTGCGGGACGCGAACACGACGTCGAGGATGCCGGCATCGTTGGCCTTGTAGACCTGCCGGGCACGGGACGTGAGATGGTCGTTGGCGACGCCGAGCTTGTACTCCGCGACCTTGAGCAGGTGCCGGTTGCGGGTGATGCGGTCCTGGACGTTCTCGAGCTTGCTGGCAGCCTCGTTGTAGCGCTCGACGGCCATGTCGGAGCGCTCGTACACCTTGCTGAGCTGGGCCTGGACGGCCGCCAGCTTCGCCTTCTTGGCGGAGATGGGGCCGGCCGCCGCGGTCGCGGCGAGGGCGAGCAGCACGAGGAGCGCTATGAGACCGAGGAAGGTCGCCTTGCGGATGGGGGTCAAACGGATCGCCTCCTTCGCGCCGGGTGACTCACAGTCCCTGGCCCGGCGCCGGGCTGGAGCGTGCGACCGTAGCATCCCGGGCCGCCCGGGGCAAACCGGAGGACGTTGACGGAGCATGGTCAGCTCCGGTTGTAGAAGCCGGGCTCCCTGATCGCGGAGGCCTCGTCGCCGGAGACGTCGACGTGGTCCGGCGTGAGCAGCAGCACGTCGCGGCCGACGTGCTGGAGCGTGCCCTCGAGGGCGTAGACGAGGCCGCTGCAGAAGTCCATCAGGCGGCCGGTGAGTCGCGGATCGCAGCCGCGGAAGTCGATCAGCACGGGCGCGCCGGCCCGGAGGCGGTCGGCGATGGTCTGCGCCACCTCGAAGTCCTCCGGCGCGATCAGCTCGAACGCGAGCCGGGTGGGCCGGACCAGCTCGAGCGGGCGCGACGAGCGCCCGCGCCTGCCGTCCTCGACGTCGCCGTACGGCTCGTCGTCCTCGTACCAGTCGTCGTACGCGTCGCGCGTTGTCACCATGGTGCCTCCGGCCCGTCGATCCTTCGTCATCCTTCCTTCGGCGCGTCCCCACCGTTGGCCTGCCTCCTCGCCGATGTCGGGGACGCGACCCCAGACTCGCCGGGAACGACCGTTGACGTGGACTAGACTGCGGCCACACGACCGCGAGGAGGCAGCGATGACCACCATCCCGAAGGAGCTCCACGACCTGCTGGCCGGCGGCCACAACGTGTGGGTCGCCACGGTCGGCCCTGACGGCATGCCCAACGTCTCCATCAAGGGCAGCGGCGCCTTGCTCGACGACGAGCACCTGTACTTCGCCGACATGTTCAGCCACAAGACGCGCGAGAACCTCGAGCACGACGACCGCGTGGCCGTGGGCATCCACGACCCCGAGCGCAAGGTCGCGATGCAGGTCAAGGGTCACGCCGAGCTGATCGACCACGGTGAGGTGTTCGACGCGGTCAACGAGAAGCTCAAGGTGGTCAGCGAGCAGTTGCACCTGCCGCCGATGAAGTACGTGGTGCGCATCACGGTCGAGTCGGTGTGGGACATGGGGCCCGGACCGCACGCGGGCGACCGGCTGGAGTAGCGGCGTCTGGGTATACCTAAACCCCTCCCTCCGAGGCAGTCGGATGTACAGGTGACCCCGAAGGAGGCGTGATGGAGGACATGGCGCTGGTGCTCGTGCTGGCCTGCGTGCTCGTCCTCATCAGCATCCTGGCGAGCAAAGCATCGGGGCGATGGGGGGTGCCTGCCCTGCTGCTCTTCCTCGCCATCGGCATGCTCGCCGGATCCGAGGGAGTCGGAGGGATCTACTTCGACGACGCAGGTCTGGCCCGTGACGTCGGCGTCGTCGCGCTGGCGCTGATCCTGTTCTCCGGTGGCCTGGACACGCGCTGGGCGAGCATCCGCCCGGTTCTCGGCCGCGGCATCGTCCTCGCCACGCTCGGCACCGTGCTGACCGCCGGCCTGGTCGGCGGGATCGTCATGCTGGTCACCGACCTCCCGGCGACGGGGGCTCTGCTGCTGGGCGCCGTGGTCTCGTCGACGGACGCGGCTGCTGTCTTCTCCGTCCTCCGCGCCCGCCAGGTGCGACTCCCCACTCAGGTCCGCAACCTGCTGGAGCTCGAGTCCGGCGCCAACGACCCGACCGCCGTGTTCCTCACCATGAGTCTCATCACCGTGATCACGGCAGGCGGGACCTCGCCGCTCCAGCTGGCGGGGTCCTTCATCCTTCAGATGGGCCTTGGGGCTCTGCTCGGCTACGGGTTCGGCCGCGGCATGGCCTTCGTGATCAACCGCATCAGCCTCGAACACGACGGCCTGTACCCCGTTCTCAGCCTGACCCTCGTGCTGCTCGCGTTCGGTGTGACGACCTGGGTGGGCGGCAGCGGCTTCCTCGCCGTCTACATCGCGGGCGTCGTGCTGGGTGACCGCGCCTACCTGCACAAGCGAAGTCTGACCCGCTTCCACGACGGACTCGCGTGGCTCGCCCAGATCGGCATGTTCCTCACGCTCGGACTGCTCGTCTTCCCGAGCCGGATCGTCCCGGTGATCGGCGTAGCCGTGCTCGTCACCGTGTTCCTGATGCTGGTGGCGCGACCACTGGCCGTGTACGTCAGCCTTCTCGGTTCGCGCTTCGGAATGCGTGAGCAGACGCTTGTGGGCTGGGCAGGTCTGCGCGGCGCCGTTCCCATCATCCTCGCGACCTTCCCGCTGGTCGCGGGCGTCCCCGGGGGCGAAGAGCTGTTCAACATCGTCTTCTTCATCGTCCTGGCCTCTACGCTCGTGCAGGGAACGACGATCCCAGTGGTGTCGCGGTGGCTGCGGATCGAGGGACCGGCCTACGAGGCGGAGCCGGTCTGGGCCGGCGAGCCGGTGCTCCGCGAGCTCGTCGAATACCGCGTGCCGGAGGACTCGCCCATCGTGGGCCGGCAGATCGCGCAGGCCGGCCTGCCGGCCGGCGCCGACGTCGTGCTGCTCCAGCGCTACGACGCGTACGTCGTCGTCAGGGGCAGCACTCGCCTGCGGCGCAACGATGTCCTCCTGCTGCTGGCGGACGATGAGGCGCTGCAAGCGATCGCCGCCCAAGGCGAGCTGGCGCGCGAGCCGTCACTGTCGCTCTGCGCGCCGGACCGTTGCGCCTGACGGGCGGCTACAGCCGGCCGACGACCGTCCTGGCGATCTCCAGCATCTGCTCGTCGGTCATCTGTGGCTTGTCATAGGCGAGCCTGGTCATGATCTCAAAGGTGGTGTCGCCGACGAGGACGGCGAGGCCCCGCTGTACGTCGGTGTAGTCCCACCAGAACGCGTCGTCGCCGAGGCCGGGGATGGTCACGGCCGGCGTGTCGGATGCGTTGCGCGCCTCCTCGAACGTGCCCTTGTGGCTGACGCGGAACCACACCGCCTCGCGCCAGTCCTCGGCCTGATAGAGGGCGAAGTACTTCGAGCTGCCCGCACGCATGCCCCAGTCGGCCTTCGGCATCGGCGTCGCGTCCTTGTGGCCGGTGATGGCGCGGACGTCCTCCAGTGTCAGCAGCGTTGCGTAGTCGGGTTCTGCGGCGGCGGGCGTCGTCGCGGCGCCGCCTTCGTCGGACGTGCTCGGAGTCTCGCTCGAGCCACCGCAGGCGGCGAGCCCTCCGGCCGCGAGCATGAGGACCAGGAGGAACGCGAGGCTCCATCCCGACCTGCTGCGAGCCTTCCCCGACCCGACGCGGACACTCCCCACTGGATCCTTGCGAAGCCGCATGGCGTCCCCCCTCCGCAGAAGCTCCCCCGGCACGAGCGTCGCCCTGCGACGTCGTAGGGTGAACCTGACGCCCAACGGTGGATGAGGTCAAGCGTTGGCCGGCCGCACAGACGGCTCACAGGCTCTCCACAGAAACGGCGGCTAGGATGGCGCCCAGGATGACTTCCGCCGCGACAACCCCCGTGCGGAAAGCCCTCGCCCAGGGCGAGGGCCACGACTCCTCGCGTGCCGGAGGCGTGCGGGGCATGAGCCGCCCCGGGTGGGCGGAGATCCTCGTCGCGCTGATCTGCTTCGCCGTGCTCTGCGGCGCGGCGCTGAGCCGTCCGGTGAAGCTGCTCGAGCCGGACGACTACGCCTACCGCGCCTCGATCGTGGCGCTGAGCGAGGGCCACCTCGTGCTGACCGACGCCCAGTACCAGGACCTGCAAAGCCGGCTGCAGGCCTCGGACCAGGCCTCCGGCGGCGACGCGGCCGGCATCCCCGGCGGCGCGGGCGGCGGCATGGGCGGCATCGTCCAGTGGACCCAGCTCGACGACGGCCGCTGGGTCAGTGAGAAGAATCCCGGCTACCCGTTTCTCGCCGTCCCCTTCCAGCTGCTCGGGAGCGTGCGCGCCGCGCCGCTGTTCTACGGCGCGCTCGCCTGCCTGGCGCTCTTCGCCGGCGGGCGTCGCTGGCTCGGCGCCTGGGGAGGCACGTGGGCGGTCGGGCTGTTCTGCTCGTCGGGCGTCGCGCTGACGTTCGCCTGGCGCGCCTGGATGCCGACGTTCACCGGCGCCGCGCTCGTGGCGGTCGGCGCCGGGGCGCTGCTCTGGGCGGTGCTGGCCGGCGACGCGAGCGCGAAGCGCCGGACCGTCGCCGGCCTCCTCGGCTTCCTCGCGCTCGAGGGCGCGGTGCTCGTGCGCTACACCGATGTCGTCGTGCTCGCCGTGGCCGTCGCCGCGGTGCTCCTCGTCCGGCGCTTCGCGCCCGACCGGGTCCCGCGCCGAGCGCTGTGGTGGTGGCTCGGATCGGTCGGGCTCGCCGCCATTCTCGTCCTCGTCTGGGACGAGGTCGTGTACGGCGGCGCCCTGGCGACCGGCTACGCCTCCGGCGTCGTCACGTTCGGGCTCGGCGCGCTGAGCGGCAACCTGAGGAACATGCCGGGCCCTCTGAGCACGACCATCCCGGCGCTCTGGCTCGCCCTCGCCGGCCTCGCCTGGATCGTGGGGCGCAGCATCCGGCTGCGGCTGACGGCGCCGAAGGACGAGGTCCGGCCGTCGCGAGCGGTCGCACACCGCGACCTCGCCGTCGCGGCCGCGCTGGCCGCCGCCTGGGCGGCCAACTGGAGCCTCTACTTCCTCTATCACTGGACCGCGCAGATGGGCAGCGGGGGAGGCTCGATGGGCGGCTCCGGCGGAGCCCCCGCAGGCAGCGGAGCCGTCCATCTCGTGCGCTTCTTCGTCCCGGCCATCGCTCCCATCGCACTGTTGGGCGCGTGGCTGCTCGCCCGGCTGCCGCGCTGGGTCGCCGCCGCCGCCGTCGCGGCGTTCTTCGGGCTCGGCTTGTGGTCGTTCACCGACATGGCCGCCTCGGAGGCGCGCGGCGGGATGCCGGGCGGCGGTCCCGGCGGGATGCCCGGCGGCACGCCGCCTGGTGGCGGTCACGGGCAGCCCGGTCAGCTTCCGGCGCCGGGCTCCACGCCGTCCGGCGCGCCGCTCCCGGAGGGAGCGCCTTCGCCGCCGGCCGGCCAGTAGCGACGCGGCCTCGGCCACGCGGCCGCGGAGCCCGAGCCGCCGGGCAGGATCAGTCCTTGCCGGCCCCCGGCACGTCGCATCCGGCTTCCGCAACCCCGGCTGCGACGGCAGCCGGCACCGGAGCGTCCGTGACGCCCCAGTACTTGCGGCCGAGCCACAGCGCGACGTTGACGAGGCCGATCAGCACGGGCACCTCGACAAGCGGCCCGATGACGGTCGCGAACGCCTCGCCCGAGTTCAGCCCGAAGACCGCGATACTGACCGCGATGGCGAGTTCGAAGTTGTTGCTCGCCGCCGTGAAGCTCAGCGTGGCCGTCTTCGAGTAGTCGGCGCCGATCCGGCGCCCCATCCAGAAGCTCACGAAGAACATGATCACGAAGTAGAGCAGCAGCGGGATGGCGATGCGCACCACGTCGAGCGGCAGCTTGACGATCAGCTCGCCCTTGAGGCTGAACATCACGAAGATCGTGAACAGCAGGGCGATGAGCGTCAGCGGGCTGATGCGCGGGATGAACTTCTTCTCGTACCACTCCCGGCCCTTGTACTTGAGCCCCAGGTAGCGGGTGAGCATGCCGGCAAGGAACGGGATGCCGAGGTAGATGAAGACGCTCTTCGCGATCTGGCCTATCGAGACGTCGACCGCCGCTCCCTCGAGCCCGAACAGCGGCGGCAGCTTGGTCACGAACACCCAGGCGAACACGCTGTAGAAGAGCACCTGGAAGACTGCGTTGAAGGCCACGAGGCCGGCGGCGTATTCAGTGTCGCCCCGGGCGAGCTGGTTCCAGACGATGACCATGGCGATGCAGCGGGCGAGTCCCATCATGATCAGGCCGACCATGAACTCCGGGTAGTTGTGCAGGAAGATGATCGCGAGGAAGAACATGACGATCGGCCCGATCACCCAGTTCTGGACCAGCGAGAGGCCGAGGATCTTGTAGTCGCGGAAGACGTCGCCCAGCTCCTCGTACTTCACCTTGGCCAGCGGCGGATACATCATCACGATGAGGCCGATGGCGATGGGGACGTTGGTGGTGCCCACCGACCACTTCTGGATGAACTCGGGCAGGCCGCTGAACGCCCAGCCGAGCCCGACGCCGACGAACATGGCGAGGAAGATCCAGAGCGTGAGGTAGCGGTCGAGGAAGGACAGGCGGCGCGGCGCGGCAGCGGTCATGTTCGTGTCTCCGGGGGCGTCGGGTCAGTGGCCGGCGCCGGCCGCGGTGGGCGGCGCCTGGAACGTGGTGATGAGGTCGGTCCGGGAGAGCGCGGCCATCAGGCGCTCGTGGTCGTAAGGGACGCGCGCGAACTCGACGGCCGGCTCGCCGGCGGCCAGCCGGCCCGGGTCGACGATCGCGTAGCAGACGCGCCAGTCGCCGTCCTTGGGACGGCCGCCGCTGCCCACGTTGACGAAGAGCGTCGTGGCGCCCGCGTCGCCGTGAGCGACCTCGCGGGCGTAAGGCACGTGCGTGTGGCCGAAGAGGATGGCGCGGTAGGGGTTCTCCTCGGCCATCCGCGCCATCGCGCGCTCGGGACGGTCCTCGAACAGATACTCGTTGATGCGCCGCGGGCTGCCGTGCACGGCGAGCAGCTCGCCGGCCGGCGTCTCGAGCACGAAGCGGTCCTCGAGCGTGCGGAGGTAGGCGCGCGTCTCGTCGGTCGTCACCTCGTCGGTCCAGGCGAGCGACGCGGCGCCCTCGGCGCGCTGCTCGTCGGTCTTGTAGACGCAGCCGCAGTCGCCGGTGGAGAAGCCGATCCCCTGGTCGTAGTTGCCCATCAGCGTCGGCACACCCCGGTCCCTGACCAGCGCGGCGACCTCATTGGGGAACGGCCCATAGCCGACGAGGTCGCCGAGACACAGCGACCGGCCGATCCCGCGCTCCTCGATGTCGGCGAGGATCGCCTCCAGGCCGGGCAGGTTGCCGTGGACGTCCGAGTAGACGGCAAACGGCTGGTCGAGGGCGATCGCGCGCATGGTGCGGCGTCAGCCGGCCTCGTCCAGCCCCACGACGGCTCCCAGATCGCGCAGCGCGGCGGCCAGGCGCTCACCGTCCACGGCGTAGAAGCTCCACTTGCCGCGCGTCTCCTCGGTGACCAGCCCCGCCTCCTTGAGCACGCGCAGGTGGTACGACGCCTTGGACTGCGCGAGGCCGAACTGCTCCTGGAACTCGCATACGCAGATCCCGTCGGGGTCGCCCGCGCCGGGCACGCCGCGCGCGACCGGGTCGATGACCCCGCAGCAGCTGCGCCCCTGCGTCATGACGTCCAGCATGCCCAGGCGGATCGGGTCCGACAGCGCCTTGGCGACTCGCGCGAGGCGCGCAAGGGCGGCCTCGTCGGTGCGCGTGCACCGGACGCGAGCCGGACGTTCCGTCTGTGTTGAGGTCGTCGTCTTCGTCATGGCCGCACCATACCACAAGAAATCTTGATTTGGTATTGACAACCTCCGTCGATGCGCTACAGTAGAACCAACAAAAGTTGATTTGACATCCACCGATGAGGAGTTCGAGATGACCGAGACGACCGACCGGGACCTCAAGGGCCAGATCCGCGACCACTATGCCGAGCGCGCGGTCGCGGCGACGCAGGCGCAGCCGTGCGGCTGTGGCTGCAGCTGCGGCCCGGCCGCGATCGAGCCGCAGGACGAGTTCGCCCGCGGCCTCTACACCGTCGCCGAGACCGGCGACCTCCCCGCCGAGGCCGTGCTCGCCAGCCTGGGCTGCGGCAACCCGACCGCGCTCGCCGACCTTCAGGCCGGCGAGGTCGTGCTCGACCTGGGCAGCGGCGGCGGGATCGACGTGCTGCTCTCCGCCCGCCGCGTCGGCCCCACCGGCAAGGCCTACGGCCTCGACATGACCGACGAGATGCTCGCGCTCGCGCGTGAGAACCAGGAGAAGGCAGGCGTCACCAACGTCGAGTTCCTCAAAGGCGAGATCGAGACCATCCCGCTGCCCGACGCCTCGGTGGACGTGATCATCAGCAACTGCGTGATCAACCTTTCGACGGACAAGGACAAGGTGCTGGCCGAGGCCTTCCGCGTGCTGAAGCCGGGCGGCCGGTTCGCCGTTTCCGACGTGCTCTTCCAGGGCGACATGGACGTCGTGCCCGACGAGTTGCTGCGCGACGCCGAGATGTGGTCCGGCTGCGTCGCCGGCGCGCTCGAGGAGCGCGACTACCTGGACAAGCTGCGGCGTGCCGGCTTCGCCGACGCCGCCGTCGAAGTCACGAACGTCTACGACGGCGCGCCCGAGAACTCGTGCTGCGGCGCGCCGGCCCTGCCCGACGGCGTACAGCTCATCAGCGGCTTCGTGCGCGCCGTCAAGCCCTCAGCCTGAAGCATCCGGGATCGAACGGAGGAGTCATGGAACGCGTCATCGGTATCGACCACACCGGCGGCTGGAGCCGCGTCGAGACCATGAAGGCGGAACGTCTGCGTCACCGGCGCGCGGCGGCGGAGCGCTGCGCGCGCGCCGGTCTGCTGCGGCGCTGCACCCCCGTGCCGCCGGCCGCAGCTGGTTGCGGCTGCGCGGCCTGAGCGGGCGGCGATCCGGCGTCAGCGGCCTCCCCCCCCCCCCCCCCCCCCCCCCCCCCACCTCTCTCCACACTGGCCGACTTCAGCTCCGCCCCAGTCTCTGCAGGGCCCGGCGCCCGCCGCGCCGGACCGTGCCTTGGCGGTTCCCGCGCCAGCCGATACGATGCGGCGGGGATGTCAGGCGCCGTGTCCCTCATCCGGCGCCCGCCGGGACTTCGATGAGCAAGCGCGAAGGGAGCCCGGGATGACTGCAGAGCGTGCGACGAACGACCGCGACGCCGACGAGGTGCTCGCGGTCATGCGGCGCTATACGGACGCCGCCTTCAGAGGTGACGCGGACGGGCTCCGCGCCTGCTTCCACCCCGAAGCGGTCATGAGCGGGCTGCTCGGCGAGCAGCTCCTCGCGGGCTCGCCGGAGCCGTTCTTCGCCGACATCGCCGGCCACCCGTCCATGGAGTCCACCGGGCGCCTACGAGCCCACCGTCGTCTCGGTCGACGTCCTCGGCCGCGTCGCCAGCGTCCGGATCGACGAGACGGGGTTCTTCGGCGACGATGTCCTTCGCCAACTGGTTCCACCTGCTCAAAGGCGACGACGGGCAGTGGCGGATCGTCAGCAAGGCGTTCACGACCCGGGAGGCCTGACATGACCAGCACCCCCAGCTCCGCCCCCGATCTGTCCGTCTTCGAGCGCTTCGAGCTCGAGCGGCCGCCCGTCGGCCTCAAGTTCTCGCGCCTGCAGCCCGAGGGCGTACGAGCCCGTGGGCCGGCCCGATCGCCCTGTGCGAGACGCTCGCCGAGGCGCACACCGGCCGCGCCTTCTGCTACGCCGCCACCGACGAGATCTGCGCCGGCGGCATGCCGCTCGGCAACGCCGAGATCGAGCCGCCGTTCGGCAGCGGCGAGATCGGCCCGCTCCTGGAGGTCTTCAAGGAGGCGCGCGCCAACCGGCGCATCTACCGAGGTGCTCCCCAAGCTGCACCGGGCACCGCGCGCTTCATCACCTTCGCGCCGCTCGACAAGTTGACCTTCGACCCCGACGTGCTGGTCGTGACGGCGCGCGTGAGCCCAGGCCGAGGTGATCCTCAGAGCCTCGAGCTGGACCACCGGGCGCATGTACGTGAGCAAGTCGACGCCGGTGATCGGGTGCGCGTGGCTCTACGTCTATCCGTTCCTCAGCGGGAGCTCAACTTCACGCGTCACCGGCCTGTGCTGGGGCATGAAGGCGCTGCGCGTCTTCCCGGAGGGGCTGGTGAACATCTCGATCCCGTTCGACCTGCTGCCGATGATCACCGCCAACCTGGCCGAGATGCCGTGGGTGCCGCCGTCGTACACCGACGGGCGCGACGGCTACGTCGAGCGGTTCACGAGGGTGGAGCAGACGCTGCTGTCGACCTGACGGGTCCTGGCGGTCCGTGACGGCCGTCAGGTCGTCGTGAAGTGCCCGATCACGCCGACCGTCCACACGGACGCGGCGACGCAGATCAGAAGGAACTCCACGAGCACGCCCGTCCCCATCGCCTTCAGGGTCTGAACGCTGGAGTGGAACGCGTGGCGCAGGTCCTGGTGACGCAGCGCCTCGATCACGAGCAGGCCGACGGCGAATCCGACGAAGATCCCGACGACGGGGATCAGGAACATCCCCACGATCCCGCCCACGGCCGCGACGAGGATCGACCAGGCGGGCACCTCGAGCTGCTTGAGTTTGCGCCCCGTGAGCAGCGCGCTCGCCGACCACCCGACGAGGCAGATCACCGAGCCGATGACCGCCGCGATCCACGCCGGCCACGAGCCCATCGACCACGCCCACGCGAGCAGCGTGACGATCGCGATGAGGCTCGCGGGCAGCACGGGGTAGATCGCCCCGATCGCGGCGACGACCAGCAGGATACCGGCCAGCACGGTGATGAGGATGTCGACGTCCATGTGTCTACTGTGCCACGGTCCGGGCGCGCTCCCCCTCCGTGGACACTACACAACATGTCATAGATACACAAACAGTGTAGTACATACATCAGAGATGATGAGAGCCCAGATGGTCAACAGCACCGATCAGCCCGGACCACGTCTCGAGATCGGCAGCCTGGAGGCCCTGAGCCAGGCTCTTCCCGGCAGGGTGATGCTCGAGACCCTCAGAGCCGTCGTTCCCGAGCTCGCGAGGGCGCTGGGACCGGATCACGAGGTGGTGGTCCACGACATCTCCCTCATCCCGAACTCGATCATCGCGATCGGCGGCGGCATCACCGGGAGACGTCGGAGGGCCGATCACCGATCTCCTGCTGCGCGCCGTCCGCCAAGGCGAGACGGACAGCTCTTCCGCTATCAGGCGCACACGCCTGACGGTCGCCTGCTGAGCTCGTCGACCGTGTTCATCAAGGAACCGGACGGTACGCTTGTCGGCTGTCTCTGCATCAACCGGGACATCACCGAGCTCGTCGCCATGAGCGGGCTGTGCGAGCGCATCTCCGGCGGCGGCGGCACAGGTCCCGACGGTCGCGGCGCCGGCCGCAGCTCTCGCCCGAGGCCGAGCAGAAGACGGACGACGCACGGACCACTACCGCGCAGACGACGGCGGACGCCAAGGAGACGTTCGCTCCGACGGTCGAGGATCTGGCCGTGACCCTGGTCTCGTCGGCGATCGCTGATACAGGCGTGCCCGTGGACCTGATGCAGAAGCGGCACAAGGTGCAGATCATCACCGAGTTCGATGCGCGCGGTCTCTTCCTGCTGCGCGACGCCGTCGACCTGACCGCGAGCATGCTGAGCGTGAGCCGTGAGAGCGTGTACGGCTACCTCAAGGAAGCTCGCGGCGGAGCGGAAGCCGAGAGCGCCGCGACTCGCCGGGCGCGCCGCGGCCCCAGGCGACTCGACGAAGGCGCGTGACATCGCGATCGACCACGGAGGGCTGAGGAATGATCGAGCACCAAGAACTGCGCAGGGAGCCGACGCCGGTGAGCACCGACCGCGCGCCGGCCGCGGTGGGGCCCTACTCGGCCGGCGTGCGTACGCCGGCCGGGGCGTCGCTCCTCTTCGTCTCCGGCCAGCTGCCGCTGGATCCTCTCAGCGGTGAGGTGGTGCCTGGAGGCCTCGTGGCCCAGGTGACGCGTGCGCTTCGCAACGGACTCGCCGTGGTCGAGGCAGCCGGCTCAAGCCTCCGCGACATCGTGAAGACAACGGTCTTCGTCACCGACCTGAGTGAGTTCGCCGTGGTCAACGAGGCCTACGCGGAGTTCTTCCAGGACGTTCGTCCTGCCCGTGCCGTCGTCGAGGTCAGCCGGCTGCCGCGCGACTGCGCTGTCGAGGTGGAGATGGTCGCCGTCGCGCGCGCCGAGGCTGACCGCGCCGGCGGCTCGCGAGCGGACACGAGATGAGCGACGAGGCACAGGAGACCGTGGCGTCCGACTTCGACCGGCCGATCGAGCGCCGCGATACCTGCAGCATCAAGTGGGGTCTCTACGGCCCCCACGTGCTGCCGCTCTGGGTCGCGGATATGGACTTCGCGGCCCCGCCGTCGGTCCTCGATTCCCTGCGGGCCGGCTCGATCACGGCGTGATCGGCTACGGGATGGTGACGGAGTCCTTGACCGACGCCATCTGCAACCACCAGAGAGAGCGCTACGGCTGGCAGGTGCGACCCGAGTGGCTGGTGTTCCTGCCCAGCGCCGTGCCCGCGCTGAACCTGGTGTGCAAAGCCTTCGCCGCACCCGGCGAAGCAGTGATGATGATCACGCCCGCGTATCCCCCCTTTCTGCCGCACCGCGCCACCAGGGTCGCGCGGCCGTCGATGGTGCCGAGCGAGCGGACCGGCAACGGGTGGCGACTGCCTCTTGAGCAGATGGAGGCTGCCGTCACACCGGCGACCCGCGTCCTCCTGTTCTGCCACCCGCACAACCCCATCGGCCGGTATGGCGGCGCGACGAGGTCGAGGCGGTCGTCGGCTTCTGCCGGCGCCATCGGCTGGTGCTCTGCTCTGACGAGATCCACAGCGACCTGGTGCTCGACGCCCTGCCGCACCTGCCGGCCGCGGCGTTCGACGGCGCTGCGGACGTCACCGTGACGGTGACGTCACCGAGCAAGGCGTACAACCTCGCCGGGCTCGGCTTCTCCTACGCGGTGATCCCCGACCCGGGCCTCCGGCGACGCTTCTGCGCCGCCGGCGAGGGTTTCTTCGAGTACGACTGCCCGACGCTGTTCGGCGCCTGGCGTGTGAAGCGGCTTACCGCCACGGAGGCGGGTGGCTGGCGCAGCTGCTCGACTACCTGCGTGGCAACCGCGACCTGGTCGAGCGGTTCACAGCGGAGCGGCTCCCTCGCGTTCAGATGACTCACGTCGAGGCGACGTATCTCGCGTGGCTCGACGCGCGAGACTGCGGCCGTGACGACGCGCCCTCCGCCTGCCTGGCGGCGGGCGTCGGCCTCTTCGACGGCGGCGAGTTCGGCGCCCCGGGATTCCTGCGGCTCAACTTCGCCTGTCGCCGGACGGTACTGGAGGAGGCGCTCGAGCGTCTGGTCGTGGCGCTCGAGTGACGACGGGCTATCGCGCCGCGAGAGGGCGGACGCGACGACGAAGCACAAAGTGAGGGAAGCCAGCGGCGCGGGGGCGTCGCGAAAGGGGAGGTGGATGTCGTGAAAGGTTCGCGCACGCAGCCCGAGGGGCGCCGCGTGGTCCATCCGCAAGAGTCGTGGTCGCGCGCCGCCGCCGGCCCGAAGAGGGGGATCCGATGACTTCGCATGCGCGCTTCTCGTCAAGACTGCTGCTGCTCGCCGTCGTAGCGGCGCTGGCCTCAGGCCTCGTCTGGGGCATAGCCGGCGCTTTTGCCGCGGAGCCCAGCCCGTCGGCGTCCGCCGGCAACGTCACGCTCCGGGTCGGGTGGATGACCGATCCCGACAGCCTCAACCCGTTCGCCGGCATCGAGCAGTCCAGCTACGAGCTGTACCACATCAGCTACGACTTCCTCACCAACTACGGGGACGAGTTCCTCGAGACGCAGCCCGGACTAGCGGAGAGCTGGACCAAGAGTACCGACGGCCTCACCTGGACGTTCAAGATCCGCCAGGGCGTCAAGTGGTCGGATGGTGAGCCGCTCACTGCGCGCGACATCGCGTTCTCCTACATGTTCCAGAAGAAGTACGAGCTCACGAACTTCCTCTCGAGTCTCGACGGGATCAAGAATGCGACGGCTCCCGACGACGCCACCCTGGTCATCGAGTGCGAGAAGCCCAAGGCGGACATCCTCTCCATGTGGGTGCCGGTCGTGCCGGAGCACATCTGGAGCGAGTTCAAGAGCTACGAAGACATCACGAAGTACGTGAATCGCCCGCCGATCGTCGGCTCGGGCCCCTTCCAGGTGGTCGAGTGGCAGAAGGGCAAGTTCATCCGCTGCGTCGCCAACAAGGAGTACTGGGGCGGCACGCCCAAGGTCGACGAGGTCATCTTCGAGATCTACAAGAACCAGGATACCCTGGCGCAGGACCTGCGTCTGGGCACGATCGACCTGGCGGTGAACATCTCGCCGACGCAGGTGCGGGCGATGCAGAACGAGCCCGGCATCGAGGCGCAGGCGTGCGCACAGAAGGCGTTCGACTACCTGTCCATGAACTGCTACGACGGCGCGTCGCTGGGCAATCCCGTGCTCAAGGACGTCAAGTTCCGCCAGGCGCTCAACTGGGCGATCGACAAGCAGAAGATGACGGAGCTCGCCTACCAGGGAATGGCCGACCCCGGCACGTCCACGTTCGAGGTCGATTTCTACGACCCGGACCTCGACTGGCACTGGCAGCCACCGGCGGACGTCGAGTACACGTACAACCCCGCGAAGGCGAAGCAGCTCCTGGCCGACGCCGGCTACAAGGACACCGACGGCGACGGGATCCTCAACGACCCGAACAATGGGGGTAAGAACATCAAGCTGCGGCTCTGGTCGCGTCGCGAGTCGCCGCAGAGCCAGGTCCAGGGCAAGCTCCTCACCGGCTGGTGGAAGGACATCGGCCTCGACATGGACTACTCGGTCGAGGACAACGGCGTGCTCATCGACGGCATCTACAACTTCGCCGGAGACACCTACAAGCCGGACTTCGACATGTTCATCTGGCTGTGGCAGCCGAGCGGTTCCGACCCCGGCAGGCGGCTCGGGTACTTCCGCACCGTGCAGATCGCGAACCAGAACGACTGCTGCTGGTCGAACAAGGAGTACGACGCGCTGTGGGAGCAGCAGTCCAAGGAGCTCGACCCGCAGAAGCGCAAGCAGATCGCCCATCAGATGCAGGAACTCTTCTACACCGAGGCGCCCTACATCGTCCTCGACTACCCGAAGTCGCTGCAGGCGTGGAACACCGACAAGTGGGAAGGCTGGAAGCGCATCCCGCAGCCCAACGGAGCGGTCTCCTACATCAGCGACAACGTGAGCGTCTACTACAAGGTCGGGCCGAAGGCCGCCGTCACCGAGACGTCGTCCGGCGGCTCCAGCACCACGTGGATCATCGTCGCGGTCGTCGCGGCGGTCGTAGTCGTGCTGGTCGTCGTCCTGCTGCTGATCGGCGCCGGCCGCGGGCCGAGGAAGGCTGAGTCAAGACTCTCGACCCGGGACTGACCGGCCACCACCGCGTGGCGGCCGGTCCGGGCGCTCCGGGGGAGCGGCGCGTCCGGCCGCTCCCCCCTATGATGGAGCTCTCCACGAAGGAGGAGTCTGATGGACAGGCGCCGCGACGGCATCGTCAGAAGCACGTGCACGCTGTGCAGCGACGGCTGCGGCGTGCTCGTCCACATGAAGGACGGCCGGCCGGTCCGCGTCGAGGGTGACCCGACCACCAGGCCAGCCAGGGTGCGCTCTGCGTGCGCGGCGCCGCTTCCCTCGAGATCCTGAACAGCCCCGAGCGCCTCACACACCCGCTGCGGCGCGCCGGCGAGCGCGGCGAAGGCAAGTGGGAGCGCCTCTCGTGGGACGAGGCGCTGGACGCCGTAGCCGCGGGGCTCTCGGCGGCCAAGGAGGCGTACGGACCCGAGTCGGTCGTCTTCGCACGCGGCGGCGCCAAGGGCTACCAGGACCGCTACCTCGCCCGCTTCGCCAACCTCTTCGGTTCGCCCAACGTCACCGCCACCTCCAACATCTGCCACGTGCCCCGAGCCAACGCCGCCGCCGTCACGCACGGCTACTTCCCGATGCCGGACTACGAGCACCCGCCCGAGGTCATCGTCCTGTGGGGCGTGAACCCGCAGTTCACGAGCGTGGCGCAGCACCGTCGCATCGCCCGTGCCCTGGAGGCGGGGTCACGACTCATGGTGATCGACGCCGTCGACACCTGGTACACACGTCGGGCCGAGCTCTGGGTGCGGCCTCGGCCCGCCTCGGACCTCGCGCTGGCGCTCGGCGTCATCTACGTCGTCATCGAGGAGGGGCTCTACGACTCCGAGTTCGTCGAGAAGTGGACGATCGGGTTCGAGGAGCTTCGCGAGGCCGTGCGCGAGGCGACGCCCGAGGAGACCGAGCGCCTCACGTGGGTGCCCGCCGACCAGGTGCGCGCGCTGGCGCGCGCCTACGCGGGCGCACGCCGGGCCGTCCTGGATTGGGGCAACGCCTTCGACGGCAACCTGAACAGCTTCCAGTCGGGCCGCGCGCTCTCGATCCTGCGCGGCCTCACCGGCAATCTCGGCCGTCCGGGAGGCGAGATCGACTGGGCGCCGCCGAGCATCGTGCCGGAGGGCTCTCCGGAGCTCAACGCGCAGGATGCGATCTCCCCGCAGCTTCGGGCGCGGCGCATCGGCGCGGAGGAGGGCATCCTCCCCATCTACTACTCCGGCCTTCCGCAGAAGTCGATGAAGGCCGTTCTCGACGATGACCCCTACCACGTGGAGGCGCTGTACATCCCGGGCGCCGCCGTGCTGCAGTCGTACAACGACTCGCGGGAGGTCCGCCGCGCCCTCCAGAAGGTCGGTTTCCTTGCCGTCGCCGAGCTGTTCATGACGCCGACCGCCGAGATGGCCGACATCGTGCTGCCGGTGACCAGCTACCTCGAGATGGATTCCGTCCACATGTGCGCGGTGAAGCCGTGCGTGAGCATCGTCCAGAAGGTGGCCGAGGTCGGCGAAGCGTGGTCCGACCTGCGCATCTACAACGAGCTGTCGCGGCGGATGGGTTTCGGCGAGGCGTTCTGGCCCAGCGAGACCGCCGCCGCCGACTACCTGCTCGCGCCGGCCGGCCTGACGTTCGACGAGTTCCGCGAGATCGGCCTGCTGCCGGCCACCAGGCTCTACCGCTCGCACAAGGCGGACGGCTTCGCCACCCCGTCGGGCAAGGTCGAGCTCGCCTCAGAGCGGCTCGCCGAGTGGGGGTTCGACGCCGTCCCGGTCTACCACGAGCCGCCGGAGACGCCGCTCAGCGCGCCGGAACTGGCGGAACGCTACCCGCTCATCCTGACGAGCCAGAAGCCGCAGCAGTTCCTGCACACCGCCTTTCGGCAGATCCCGGGACCGCGGGCCGCGCACCCGGACCCCATCGTGCGCCTGCATCCCCGCACCGCCGCCGACCTCGGCATCGCCGACGGTGACTGGGTGTGGATCGAGAACGAGCGCGGCCGCGTGACGCAGAAGGCCGCGCTCACTGAAACCGTCGACCCGCGCGTGATCGTGGCGGAGCCGAGCTGGTGGTACCCGGAGGACGACGCGGATCTGCACGGCTCGGAGCGCTCGAACCTCAACGTCCTCGCCTCGAGCGACCCGCCGTACGGCAAGGAGATGGGGTCGACGATGCTGCGCGGCTACCTGTGCCGGGTGACGCCGGTCCTGTAGCCTCTCGCCGCCGCTCAGGCTCTCGGGCGGGCGCGCTCCCACCTGAGCCGCGTGATCACCTGCGCGCCTCCCGAGAGCGACGGAGACGCGCTGCTCAGCTGCAGCATGTCCCCGTCGAGCTTGACCACCCGGAGCTGAGCGCTGCCCACCCACCCGGGGAACAGCGAGACCTCGACCGTGTGCGTCACCCGGCCGGCGGCCTCGTCCACCTCGAACGAGCCGCAGTAGGCGAAGTAGCCGCGAGCCTCCTCCGCGTACTCCTCAGACGTGAGGGCCGACCAGTCCGGAGAGGCGATCGCGCCGCGCTCACGCTCCATGATCTGCGCGGACATGTAGCCGTCCGGGGTGTAGAGGATGAGCCCCACGGGCCGCTCGCCGTGTGGACGACGCAGCGGTGACCCGTCGACTGGCTCCTCGACCACGTCCACCAGCTTCCAGGCGCCGATCGACTTCTCCCACAGCCCTCCGTCCATCGCCGCTCCTCTCCTCGTCGGACCGGCGTCTCCCGACGCGCCGGCTCGCCGTCAGCGTCGCCGCGGCGGCATCACCAGGGCGATCTGAGGCAACATAGCAGGAAGGAGGTGCTCACGTGCGTCTTGTCGGCCGCCTGTTCGCGGGACTGCTCACCGTTGTCGTGCTTGCCGCCGCGGTCTACGGCGGCGCCCTCGGCCTCCAGTGGCTGGACGACAAGGGCGTCTTCGACGCGGCGCTCGACCGGCAGCCCGAACAGCCGCTCGCGTTCTCGTCGCTCAACCGGTACACGCACGAGGCGGCGGGCAAGGCGCGGTTCCGCCGCTACTTCACGACCATGGTCTTCTCGCGGGAAGGCGAGCAGTCGGCCGGCCCCGGCCCCATCGTCGCGAAGTGGGAGCGGCGGCGGGTCGTCATCAAGCTGCTGAACGACGGTGGCCCCGGTGTGGAGAGCTACCTGCGACAGCTCGTCCGCCGCCTGGACCGCATGCAGGCAGCGGTGCGCTTCGTGGTCGGCGACGCCGCCCCGCGCATCACCATCAGGTTCCTGCCTCACGACGACTACGTGAAGGTCGCAGGGCCGGACACCGTGGGTACGACCAGCACTCGCTACTACAGCGCCTCTCCGGGCCTCATCAACGCGAGGATCCTCATCGACGCCGACACCCGGGACACGCCCGGCGATGTCAGGTCGACGCTGATCCACGAGCTCACACATGCCATCGGGTGCAGCGGCCACTTCACCTCGCCTTCCGACCGCCGCCGAAGCGTGCTCTACACGTCCAGCCAGATCACGTCGTGGAGCCAGACCGACGCCGCCGTCATCCGCCTCCTGTACTCGCCCTGGATCCGCTCCGGCATGACGCCCGCCCGAGCCACGGCTTCGCTGCAGTTGTACGCGCAGCAGGGGAACTGACAGCGCTCCGATGGTGGCGGGGCGGCGACCGGGGGCGGATCCCTCGGGGCGACCGGGGGCAGGCTCCGCGGCGCCCGATGCCTCAGTGGTTGCGGTCGGCCTGCTCGGCGATCTCGCAGGCCGCGACGTAAGGAGCTCCGGCCGCCGCGATCGTCCCATCCAGCCGCAGCAGGACATCGGCAGCCGGGTCGTAGCGGGGCCAGCGCGGCTGCCCCTCCGCGTTCGGGTCGCCGGTCGCCGCGAACGTCGCCCAGTAGTGCGCCATCTGGTTTGATAGCCGGTGGTCGGCGGGCTGGACGGGAACGCCCTTGCCGGAGCCGACCGAGGCGAACACGTAGGGGACCTCCGCCGAGTGCTGGGCGCCGTCCGGATCGCCGGGCCTGACCCTCGTGAAGTAGTAGAGGTAGGAAGGCACGTCCTGAGCCGCGGCGCGGTCGGCCGCGTACCGGGCCGGCCCGTTGAACTCGAGCACCGTCATCATCCGGCTGGTGGCGGGCAGCAGTCCACCGTAGTCGGGCGCCGGGAACTGCGTCGCAAGCGCCGGCCAGGCGCTTCCGGTGAACCAGGCGACGCGCCGGCGCGAGGCCTCAGCGATCGCGTCGGCCGCCTGCGGCCCGACGCCGCTCAGCCACATGTTGCACTCGTCGCGGTTGCTCCCGATGAGCAGCGGGACCTTGGCCCAGCGCCCGCGATCGATGAGGCGCCAGGGCTCATCGGGCAGCACGTAGCCGTCGACGACCGGCTGGAACGACGGCTGCGGAGGCTCCACGAAGAGCAGCGGCAGCCGCCGCGACGTCGGTGCCGTCGCGTTCACAAGTCGCGCGGCGGGGATCTTGCGCAACGCCGCGAGCGCGGCGGGGCCGTCGGGGACGCCGAGCCCGTCGCCGATCTCCTCGCCCTCCTGCTCCTGCTCGCGAAGCGTCAGTGTGGACCAGAGGCCGACGCCGCGATCCTCGTAGCGTGGGCTCTCGGCGATCGCCCGCGCGAACAGGCCGCGGCTCAGAGGACTCACCAGCTGGGCGATCACACTCTGGCCGCCGGCGGACTGCCCGAAGATGGTGATGCGCCGGGGGTCGCCGCCGAAGGCGGCGATGTTGCGGCGCACCCACCGCAGGGCCGCCCGCTGGTCCAGGAGCCCGTAGTTGCCGGAGACCCCGCGGGCGGACTCGGCCGACAGCGCGGGGTGCGCCAGGAAACCGAAGACCCCGAGCCGGTAGTTGAAGCTCACCACCACCACGTGCTCGCGTCCGCTGAGGTTCTCGCCGTAGTCCGCCGGCAGCGAGCCCGACCCGGTGATGAACCCGCCGCCGTGGATCCACACCATCACCGGCAGCCCCTCGTCGCCGGACTGCGCAGGCGTCCAGACATTGAGGTACAGGCAGTCCTCGCTCTGCGCGGAGGGAAGCCGGCCTCCGCCGATGGGCGCACCGCTCTGCGGGCAGGACGCGCCGAATCGCGTGCAGGCGCGGACGCCCGACCAGGGACGCACCGGCTGCGGAGGCCGCCAGCGCAGGGCGCCGACCGGGGGCGCCGCGTAGGGGATGCCGCGGTAGACCTGCACGGCCCCCTGGTCCAGCCCGGACACGCGGCCACTGTCGATGCGGACGACGGCCGACGGAGGATCCGCCGTCGAGCCGGGGGCACCGGGCGCGGATGGCGCGCCGCAGCCGCCAAGCGCCAGGGCCGCGGCCGCAGCGAGGAGGCCGATGGCCAGGCCGGCGGCGGTCCGTGTCCACGCCGCCACCGCCGCACCTCGTAGCCGATGCTGCACCCGCCTCACCGTCTCCCTCCTGCCCGACGTCCTCGACATCGGCAGGAGAGCTCTCGTACTTCAGTGCCCGGCTACGCCAGCAGCCTGACGTCCAGCGGCTCGCCCTTGCGCTCGTCCCGGACGAGCTCGACGCACTCCGCCGGACACTGCGACTCGCAGGCGCCGCAGCCCATGCAGGCGTCCCAGTCGACGCGCGCGACGTCGTCCACGGAAAGGGCCCCGAATGGACACCTCGAGGCGCACTCGCCGCAGGCGCTGCACGCGTCCGCGTCCAGCCGGGCGACGAAGCCCGAGGACGCCATCATCGGACTCCCGTACTCGGTCATCGCCTCGATCCCGGCGCAGCAGCACGAGCAGCAGTTGCAGATGGCGTAGAAGCGCCCGTCCATGGCGTCCTTGAACCAGGCGGAGTGCACGTGGCCGCGCTCGTGCTCGGCGCGCAGCAGGTCGACGGCCTCCGCCTGGGTGAGCCGGCGGGTGCTGTGCGGATTGTGCTCGAGCAGGAAGTCCACGTACTGCGTGCCCACGATCATGCACACCTGCGTGGGCTCGCAGTGGTCGCGCCGCGCATGCCTGCAGGCGCACTCGTAGGCGGCGATGTCGGGCGTGCCCGTGAGCACGATGTCGCGCGCCAGCGGATAGGGGATGATCTGCTCCCCGAGGTCCTGGCGCGGGAGGTCGTGGTCGCGCAGCACGATCGCCTCGGCCTGGTCGAGCGTCAGCACCTTGCCGTGGTAGCGGTCGCGCCACCACTTGAGGCCCTCCTCGTCGAGACGCGGGAGGATGCGCTTGACCAGGACGTCGAGGTACTGGTTGGTCCAGCGCCCGTAGACGTACGCGTGGATGCCGCTGAGCCTCGAGCCGCCGCGGCCGCCCCCGCCGCGCGCACTTCGAAGCGTCGACGGCCGGATGAGGCGCCAGCGCTCACCGAACAGCCACAAGCCGAGCGCCGCCGCCCGACGACGAGCGCGGCGGCGACCGCGATCACCCGCGCCGGTCCGAGCCGCCCAGCGCTCACGGGGAGTACAGCTCGTCGATCTCGCAGGAGTACAGGCGCAGGAACTCGTGCCGCCGCAGCTTGAGTGTCTGCGAGAGCTCGCGGCCGATGCGGAACTCCTCGAGCCACAGGCGCACGCGGTGCACGCGCTCGTAGGGCGCGAACCGGCGGTGGTCGCCGCTGATCGCGTGCACCAGAGCGCGGTAGTGCTTGAGCACGCGCTCGTCGGTGATGAGGGCCGCCAGGTTGTCCGGCGCCAGCCCGAGACTCCGGGCGAGCCCCTCCAGGTGCGTGAGGCTCGGCACCACGAGAGCGGCCAGGTACGGCTTGCCCTCGCCCACCACGACCGCCCTGTCGATCCACTCGCTGGCGCAGAGTTCGTTCTCCAGGTAGGGCGCATTGACGTTCTCGCCGTTCGTGAGGACGAGCGTGTCGTCGAGACGGCCGATGACCCGCAGACTGCCGTCGGCGTGGACGAGCGCGAGGTCGCGGGTGTCGAACCAGCCGTCGTCGCCGAGCACCTCGGCGGTCCGCTCCGGATCCTTGTAGTAGCCGTGCATGATGTTGGGGCCGCGGACCTGCAGGCGGCCGACGTCGCCGGGGCGGCACGGGCTGCCGCCCTCGTCGGCGAGGCGATGCTCCATGCCGCGGATCACGTGACCTGTCGTCCGCAGCATGCGGTGGTGGGGATCGCGCATGGCGATCACGACGATGGCCTCCGTCATGCCGTAGCCCTCCAGCAGGGGCATGCCGGCGGCGTCGAAGAACTCGTCCACAGCGTCGGGCAGCGGACCTCCGCCGACGCAGGGGAAGCGCAGGCGGCCGCCGAGCCCGGCCCTGACCTCACGGAAGACCAGGCGATCGGCCAGCGCGTGGAAGGGGGCGAGGGTGACGACCTTCGTCCGCGCCGACGCGCGCCCCACCGCCCGGCGGACCCGGCCGTGCGGCCGCACCTCCGGCTCACGGCCCTCCAGCGTCCGCCGCGCACGCGCGTACGTGAGCGAGCGGGCCACCAGCCAGCGCGCCAGCCGCCGACGCGCCGGCTTCAGGCCGTCGATCCTCAGGAACACGCCCTTGTAGAGCTTGACCCACAGTTCCGGCACGGTGGCCATCACCACCGGGCGCACCGTCGTCAGGTCGCCGCGCAGGTGCAGGACGTTGCTGTAGTGGATGCAGCATCCCTTACTCAGGTACATGAGCTGCATCTGACGCTCGAGGGCATGCCACGGCTGCAGCAGCGTGAGCACCGGCTCGCGCTCGATGTGCAGAAGGTTGGGGAGCTCGCGCAGGTTGAGCTCGTAGTTGGCGTGGGTGAGCGCCACACCCTTGGGGGCGCCGGTCGTGCCCGACGTGTAGATGATCGTCGCCAGGTCGTCGGGCTGCACTTCCGCGCGCCGCCGCTCGACCTCCGCGGCCGCCTCCGGCCACTGCGCCTCGCCGAGCTTCGTCAGCTCGGCCAGACTGAACACCCGGCAGGCGCCGTCGCCGGCGTACGCGACGGCGGCCGCACCGGCCGCCGGAGCTTCGCCGCGTCCCGACGACTCGCCGGCAGGCTGCGGGGCATCGATGACGACTGCCGCCCGCAGCCCGGGCAGCGCCTCACGCACGTACGGCAGCTGCGCCGCGTCCTCCACGATGACCACGGCGGGCTCGGCGTGGCGCAGGATCGCCTCGAGGATCTCTGGTGGCGTGTCGGACGCGCGGGGCACGTCCACGGCGCCGACGAAGTGGATGGCGAGACTGCAGACCAGCCACTCGGGACGGTTGTCGCTGATCAGTGCGACGAGCTCGCCGCGGCCTACGCCGAGCGTCTGCGCGAGCGCCAGCGCCAGCACGCTCGCGCGCCGGTCGAGCTCCGCGTAGCTGAACGCCGTGAAGACGCCGTCGACGCGCCTGCTGAGCGCAGGCTCGGCCGCGTACTGGGAGGCCCAGCCGGCGAACAGCCGCGGCAGCGTCGTCGCCCCTGCCGTGCCCGGATCCGGTGCCGATACTCCTGTCATGCGCCCTCTCCGCAGGGACTGCCGGCACCTCCGCCGGCCTCGCGGTCATTGTCCCTCAGCGCGGTCGGGTGTCAACTCGAGGCCGGGCGGACGATGATGACGCCGACACGCCCCGGTCCCGCGTGTCTACTCGCCGCCGCCGAAGAGGTGGCCGAGAGCGAACAGGGCCCAGAAGAGCGCGACGGGCACGCCCAGAACCAACCCCGCCCACGTGGGCCAACGCCGGTCTCTCTTCACCACGGCTCCCACGCCGGCGATGACGACCGCGAGCCCCGCGGCCCAGATCCAGGGCAGCACGTCGGAGCCCTCCCTGCCGACGAAGAACATGAGCAGCGGCGGGACCAGGCCGAACGCGAGCACGCACCAGCCGAGAGCTGACGGCTTCGCGGACGTACCGGCGCCGGCGCCGGACGGCAGGCCACGGCCGGCGAACCGGACCGCCAGCACGCCGGCCGCGACCCCCAGCCCGAGGATGAGCGCCAGCAGCAGGTACCCCTTCCACGCCGCCTCCTCGGGCGGCCTCCGGTCGGCGCCGGGGGGCGGCGCGCCTCCGAGCCCCTTCATCACGTAGTACTTCTCGGAGGCCTCCTCCTCGACCCGGATCCGCGCGCCGAGGCCCCCGGCCGCCGCGGCCCGGGCGTCGGACTCCAGACGCAACTGGGAGCGCTCCGCCGAAGTCAGCCGCTCCCAACCGCGGTACAAGGCCCGGAGGTACGAGGCCATCTCCCGCCGGGCCGTCCAGTACTCGAGCCGGAGCCCCGAGATCTTCTGCTGCTGCTCCAGGTAGATCCTGAGCTCGGGGTTGACGTCCAGCGCGGCCGCCGCGTGGAGGAGCTCGGCGATGGACTCCTCGTCCGCGACCGCCGCGGCGCTCACCGACGCAAGCTTGCGCACCAGTGGGAGCGCCCCGGCCGCGTCCTTCGATCCCGGCGGGATCTCGTCCACCCTGGCCTTGAGTTGCTGAAAGCGGAGGTCGCGCGCGTCGTTCTTCTCGCTCAGCACAGCCGCCTGATCGAGCAGCCGGTCCGCCTGGTCCACCTGGCCGGCCCGCGAGGCGCAGGGCAAGAGCACAGCCACGGCGAGACACACGAGCAGAGCCACCGCCGACCGGATCATCCCCCGTCACCCCCTTCGCGCTCGCGAAGCTGGACGACACCCTCTTGTGGATGATTCCCGCCCCGCACCGCTTCCAGCGCCGTCATGCGCCTTCCGCTGCCCGTGTCCGCACGGCCGCCCGAGACCCCAGCAAGCGCCGCGTCTGCGACAGCGCGGGATCGGCTCCGAGGCGCTTGAACACGCGGGCCGCGCGGCGCAACGGCAACGATGCGTCGTCGCCGCTCCCGACCGCCACCAGACAGCGTCCCTGGCCGAGCAGCGCCTGCGCCTCTTCGTAGGGCGCACCGAAGGCACGCCAGCGCGAGGCGGCCTCGGCGAAGTGCTGGGCAGCCTGCTCGAGCCGGCCCTCGTGCTCGGCCTCAAGCGCGGACATCAGGACGAGACAGTGGCTGTCGAGCGGCCTGCTCGCGAGCGTTTTGGATGCGAGCCGCCGGGCGAGACCGAGGTCACCCAGTTCTGCCGCGGTGCGCAGCATGGAAGGCAGCGTGAGGCCGAACTGCGGGCAGCTGGAGAAGGACTCGCGTATCTCGGCCGTGCGGACGAGTTCACCTCTTGCCCGATCACGCTCTGCAAGGGCGACGTGAGCGTCGGCCAGCGCAGCGAGCACCTGGATCGCGTTGCCACGGTCCGGGAGCTCCGTGCCGCGGGCCCAGACCAGCATCGCCTGGGCGTCCGGCCCTCCCGCCTGACCACGGGCCGTCAGGATGCCGAGGAGCGACCCACGCAGCGTGGCGAGGTCCAGGACCTGGCCCGCATCCGCGAGTGACCCTTCGACCGCGGCCGCCGCAGCAAGGGCCGCGTCCCACCTCCCCATCTGGTAGAGCGCTTCGGCTTCCTCCGCCTTCAGGCCGATCGCGGACGTCAGGTCCCCGTGGCTCGCGCTGAAGGCGAGTCCCTCGCGGATCGACCGCCACGCCGCCTTCGGTCCCCGGAAAGGCATCACGGCGAAAGCGGTATTCGAATACAGCATCGCCGCGTAGCGACTCAGGCCCTGCCGCTTCGCCAGGCGGATCGCGCGCCGCATGTCGTCGAGCCCGCCGGCCTCGCCGAACTGACAGCGCGCCATGCCGCGCCAGCCGAGGGCTCGCACCGAGACGGGCAGCCGGAGCTGGCGGCACAGGGCGAGCGCGCGATCGGCGAGGGCGATCGCCGCTGCATCCTCGTAGGAGGCGGCGCACATCGCCGCCCAGTCCGCCATCACCTTCACCTGCTCGGCAGACGGCGATTCTCCCTCGAAGAGGGCGGCGGCACGTGCAGCGACATCGAGCGCGGTCGCATCTCCCTGGAGCCAGAGCAGGGATGCGAGCCGATCGGTGGCGGCGGCCTCGGCCCGCACGTCGCCGGCCTCCCGGAGCTCGAGAAGACCTCTCTCAAGAGCCGACCGAGCCTCGGGGAGATCGCCGCGTTGCAGCAGAGCCTCACCGTGAGCGACGAGGAGACCTGGCTCGAACGAGCTGCCCTCCGGGCACAGGCGTAGCGCATGCCGATAGTGCCGCTCGGCTACGGCGACGTCCAGCGGAAGCGCCTGGTCGCCGGCCGCCCACAACGCGCGCACCGTGGGCTCGGTCAGGCGGCCGGCGAGCTCGCCGTCCCCGGCCGCCCCGGCCAGCTCGAGAGCTCTCTCGTAGTGGTGCGCGAGGACCTCCGCGGTGGCTCCCTTCTGCTCGCCGCTCTCGATCCACTGCGCCACCGCTGCGTGCTTCGCCGCCTTGACGCCGCGCGGCAGCGTCGCGTAGGCCACCTCCCGGGTGAGGCCGTGCCAGAAGGCGAACTCGGCCTCGTCGGCGAGAGACGACACGGGTACTCGCCTGACGAACTCCCGCTTCGCCAGTTCCTCAAGGCGGCTTTCGACCACGCTCTGGTCGATCCCGCCCGCGGCCGCCAGGGCCCCCGGCCAGAAGGTCTGCCCCACTACCGCGGCGTCCGACAGCACGCTCTTCAGGCCCGGGTCCAGCGCGTCGAGCCGGGCGGCCACGAGCGCGGCCAGCGAATCGGGCAGGGCCGTCTCCGCAGGCTCGTGCGACCCCGCCCGCGAGGCAGTCCGGAACCGCGACCGCTCACGCAGCAGTCGCACGAGCTCCTCCGTGAAGAAAGGATTGCCGCCGCAGCGCTCGGCGACCGACGGCTCGATCTCGGCGGCCGAAGCTCCCGCCAGGAACCCCACGAGACGCTTCGTCTCGCCGGCCGAGAGCGGATGCAGGTCGATGCTGACCCAACGTCCGCCGTCAGCGATGTCGGGCCACTGCTCACGCAGTTCCGGCCGGGCGACCACGAGGACCAGCACGGGGACGCCCGAGAGATGAGAGGCCAGATGCTCGAGGAAGGCGAGCGTCCCGGGATGCGCCCAATGCATGTCGTCGAAGACGAGCACGGTGGGCCCCTGCGCGGCCGTCACCTCGAGCAGCCGCTGCCAGGCCGCGAAGTTCTCCTCCTGGGAGGCCGAGGACGACTCGAGGCCCAGGAGCGGGCGCACGCGCTCCAGGATCCACCCCGCGTCGGGTGCGAAGGGCAGTACCCTGCGCAGCTTCTTCTCCACCGTCGACGGATCGTCGTCCTCGAGGACGCCCGCCTGCTGACGCACGATCTCCGAGAGCGCCCAGAACGTGGCGCCGTCGCCGTGGGGCAGAGCCCTGCCCTGGCGCCACGCCGCCACTACCTCGGGGACCTCGTCGATGTGGCGCGCCAGCTCGAAGACGAGGCGCGACTTGCCGATGCCGGCCTCGCCGGTCACCAGGACGAACTGCGGCTCACCAGAGGCGACCGTCTTCGCGAACAGCCCCTTGAGTACGCCCAGCTCCACCTCGCGGCCCACGAAGGGACCAGCGAAGACGCGCCGCAGGTCGATCCCCGGGCGAGCGATCGGCGCCTTGACCCGCCAGGGCCGCAGCGTCTCGGCCTTGCCCTTGGCGGCGAGAGGCGCCATCGCCTCACAGTCGAAGGCGCCGCGCGCGAGCTTGCGGGTCAGCTCGCCGATGACGACGCGCATCGGCGCCGCCTGCTGCTGCAGGCGCGCCGCCGTGTTGACGGCGTCGCCGACGACGAAGCCCTCTCCGGCGCCGGGTACGACGTCGAGGCGCACGAACGCCGGGCCCGTGTTGATGCCGATCCGCGCCTGGACGTCCCCTTCGGGGACCAGAGGCGCCAGCGCCGGGAGCCGCTCCAGCAGGCGGAGGCCGGCCCACACCGCGCGTTCGGCGTCGTCTTCGTGCAACCTGGGCACCCCGAACACGCCGGCTACGGCGTCTCCGATGTACTTCTCTACGACGCCGCCGTACGCCTCGATGGCGGTCCGGGCCAGCATGCCGTACTCGCGCAGAAGGCGATCGACGTCCTCCGGGTCGAGCCGTTCGGAGAGGCTCGTGAAGCCGACCAGGTCGGCGAACAGCACCGTGATGACGCGGCGCTCGGTGGGGTGCGCGCGGCCCGCGTCCAGCGGAGCGCCACACGCGAGGCAGAACCTCGAGCCGTCCGGGCACTCGGTCGCGCAGGCCGGGCACGTGATCATGCCCAAGATCCCCGCTGACTTGAGAGTGCCGCTTTGCGCCCCATGGTGCTCCTTGCCTGCGACCCGCTCATCATAGGCGGCACCGGCCGTTCGCGGGTAGAGGTGACGTTCGTGCCGGCGGCGCGGACGCCGAGCGGGCGCCCTTCGCGGCTCGCGCCCGCCCGGTATCAGGGATCGCGGTGCGGCGGGTCGGTCGGAGGCGGGTCGGTCTGCGGCGGCTCGCCCACGAGCGCCTCGGGGGAAAGGATCTCGTCGAGCCGCTCCTTGCTCAGGAGTCCGCTGCCCAGGACGACGTCGTGCACGCTCCGACCCGTCGCGGCGGCCTCCTGCGCGACGGCGGTTGCCTGCGCATACCCGATGATGGGGTTGAGCGCGGTCACCAGCCCGATCGAGTCTTCTACCTGGCTCCTGAGGTGGTCGACGTTGGCGGTGATCCCTCCGACGCATCGTTCGGCGAGCGTGCGACAGCCCATCTCGAGGTGCGTGACGCTCTCAAAGAGAGCGTGCGCGATGATCGGCTCGAACGCATTGAGCTGCAGCTGACCGGCTTCGGCGGCGAAGCTGACCGTGACGTCGTTGCCGATGACTTCGAAGGCGATCTGGTTGACCACCTCCGGGATGACCGGGTTGACCTTGCCGGGCATGATGCTGGAGCCGGCCTGCACCGGCGGCAGATTGATCTCGTTCAGCCCCGCCCGAGGCCCGGAGGAGAGCAGGCGCAGGTCGTTGCAGATCTTCGACACCTTGACGGCGATCCGCTTGAGCACGCCGGAGAACTGGACAAAGGATCCCGGGTCCTGGGTGGCCTCGATGAGGTTCGGCGAGGTGACCAGAGGGATGCCCGTGAGCTCTCCCAGGTAGTCGCAGGCCAGCCCGCAGTAGCGCGCCGGCGTGTTGAGGCGCGTGCCGATGGCGGTGCCGCCCAGGTTCACCTCTTCGATCAGGCGGCACGCCTCAGCGAGCCGACGCTCGTCTTCGCCGATCATGACCGCGTAGGCGGTGAACTCCTGCCCGAGCGTCATGGGGACGGCGTCCTGAAGCTGCGTCCGCCCGATCTTCACCACGTCCATGAAGGTGTCGGCTTTGGCGGCGAAGGCGACGCGCAGCACGCCCATCGCCTCGAGCAGGCGTTCGGCGGCCCAGCGCAACGCGACCTTCACCGCGGTCGGATAGACGTCGTTGGTGCTCTGCCCCATGTTGACGTCGTCGATCGGATGCAGGAACGCGTACTCGCCGCGCTCGTGGCCGAGCAGCTCCAGGGCGCGGTTGGCGACGACCTCGTTGGCGTTCATGTTGGCAGAGGTCCCGGCGCCGCCCTGGATGACGTCGACGACGAACTGGTCGTGCAGCCGTCCGGAGCGGATCTCCTCGCAGGCCTTCTGGATCGCCTCGGCCTTCTCGTCCGTGAGAAGACCAAGGTCACGGTTCGCCGCGGCCGCTGCCTGCTTCACGGACACCAGCGCGTTGACGAGGTCCGGGTACGTTGAGATGGCTATGCCGGTGATGGGGAAGTTCTCCCGGGCACGCAGCGTGTGGATGCCGTAGTAGGCGTCGGCAGGCACTTCACGATCGCCAAGGAGATCGTGTTCGACGCGATTCTCGGCACGCGGCATCAGTCGCTCCTCCATAGTGATTGACGGGCTCGACGGCCTGCCCTGGGTGCTCCGGTCCAGCGTACCGCAGGAATCGCCCGCGGACAGGCGTGAAGATCAGGGCGCGCCGGAGCCCCAGCTGGTCATGGGTCACCTGGATCATCGACCGAGCCGCGGCGACCCGGCGAGAGCACGACGACTACGCCGCGCAGCGCGCGCCCGCAGGCAGCCGCCGGAGCTCGAAGCGCTCGCCCACGTTGAGCACGTCCTTCACGCGCCCGTTCGCGAACGACCACACATGACTGAACGGCAGTTCGAACGTTTCCATGGTCCCGCGTATTCGCACGCGATAGCTGCCGCCCACCAGCAGGCGCGCGTAGCGCTCCTTCGGCGACCAGGACCTCACCTGCGCTCCCACGAGCTCGAACTGCGCCGGAAGGCTTCCAAAGAGGTCCAGCGCCGCGATCCCTCTGGCGGGCCGTGAACGCACCCGCCGGATGTCGAGGCTGTGGATCTCCCAGCAGGCTGGCTGGGAGCCGCCCTGGTCGAGCATGGCGAGCAAGTCCGCCTCGGCGCCGAAGCCGAGCGCGTGGTAGCCGCGACGGATGGGTTCGTAGATGTCCATGCCTTGCAGTGCTCCTTGGGTCCTTGGGTCCTCACGCCGAAGTCAGGCGGCTCTGCGCCCTCCGTCTGCAGCATCGGTAGGAGGACGCTCACGGACGGGGATGGTGCGCACCGCGGCGTTCTGCAGACGGGACCTGCGGCGCGCAGTGATGGCCAACAGCCCCAGTCCCGCGGCCGTGCCGAGAAAGACGATCAGGATGGCGAGAGGGCTCACAGTGTGGTGCGTGCCGAGCACCAGCCTGCCATAGCGGGGGAGCGCGGCGAGCGCCGGCGAGGCGCTCAGCGCGAGTGCGGCGACGGCGGGGACGATCAGGGCGGCAACGAAGGCGATGCGCCTGCGAAGACTGACTCTCATGACCTCACCTCGAGGTGAGTCGGGCTTCCCGGCTGGGCGTCACGGCTGTCTTCAAGGCACCGGACGTGCCCGCCGGCTATGCGGAGCATGGCCTGATCGCCAGCGCAAGAAACGCGATCCGGGGCGCCCATTGTTGAGAAACGTGACCGTGATGGGCTGAGGTGAGCGGACGTCGCCGATCGGCGACCCAGAATCGACGGAATCGCCGCTTTTCACCCAAAGGCTGGTGGACCGCAGGGGGCTCGAACCCCTGACCTCCGCCGTGCAAGCGCATCGACTGGTTTGCCGGTGAGTGTCGTTGACGGCCAGTGAGCGCGGCTTCAAGCGCCTGATTCGCCCCCGATAGCCAGGGAGTGTCGTCGATTGCCGGCCGTGAGTGATCCGTTCGCTTGCAGGGCGTTGGCGCCCTGCTGACGCAGCAGAACAGCGACTTGCGTGGCGCTGAGCATCAGGCGGCCGGCCCCGGCGATGCTTGCATGGGCTCGGTGAAAGCCTCGACCACCCCGACGGCTGCCGCGGCCAGGACGCTGAAGCCTTGCGCGTCCTGGCGCAGCGGGACCTCGGGCGCCCTCCTCATGCGCAGCAGGAGCCCTGCCTCGAGCGCCTCGATCGCCCAGATGAGGTCCTCGATCGTGCGTCCCGGGCGTAGCCGGCGCCCCGAGTACTCGACGATCGCGGAAAGCAACTCGACCGTCGCCGCCACGTAGCGCTCGTTGGCGCGCCGTTCGCCGGCCGTCACGTCCGCGGGCGCGGCCAGCGCGGCAACGCCGATCATGAGGAACATCGCCGGCTCGTCGAACGACTCCGAGAAGTCCACCTCGATCGCCTCAGCCAGGACCTCCTGCCACGGGAGCTGGCGGGCGAGCGCGCTCAGCGCGGCGCGGCGCACGCGCTCGATGCCCGGAGTGGCCGCGGCGTCCAGCACGCGGGCCATGAGATCCATCTGGAAGTCGGCCTGGGCCGGCCAGATGTTGTAGGCGGCTCCAGTGGTCATCTTGCGGGCCGCGGCGTCGGCCTCGGTCAGCGCCCGGTTCGCCTCATCGAGGACCTCAGTGACCAGCACGTCGGCAAGAGGGTTGACGGGAGATTCCGCATCCGCGGCCACTCTCTCCGACAGGAGCCGCATGGCGGCCTCCAGGAGGAGTTCCCTCGTCTCGTCCCTCGTGCGCCGGCGTCGCGCACGTCCATCTGTTGACACAGAGGCCATAGTTGCGCAAGATTATCACACTCTGCGTAACTTCAATACGTAAACGTGCAGCACAGTCCAGGGACTGGAAGTGCACCGGCGGGGTAGCCGGCGCATGGAGGAGGGAGACATGAAGAGTTCACGCAACACCAGCCGGCGGGTGGTGGCCTTCACCGTCCTTGCGGCGCTGGTCCTCATCCTGGCTGTCACGGCCGGGTGCGGGGGAAGCTCGAGCGGGACGAGCGGTTCACCCGGCTCGAGCGGCGGTGACCAGCCGGTCTACCGGCTGGGCACCGTGGGCATGGGCTACGACTCGCTCAACCCGTTCGTCGGCATGTACGCACAGGACTACGCCGCCTGGATGCTGATGTACCCCAACCTCGCGCAGTACTCCAACGAACTGCAGCCCCAGCCCGACTTCGCGGAATCCTGGTCCACCAGCGAAGACGGCCTGACGTGGACGTTCAAGCTCAAGTCCGGTGCCGTATGGACGGACGGCAAGCCGATCACCGCCTCGGACGCCGCGTTCACCATCAACACGGTGGTGAAGCTGCAGACCGGCGCGGCGGCGGCGCTCAGCCCCTTCGTCCCCGGCATCAAGACGGCCACCGCAGTGGACGACACCACGCTCGAGGTCAAGCTGGCCGCGCCGTCCGCGGCGCTTCTGGCCAACCTGTTCCAGCTGCCGATCCTGCCCGAGCACTTCTGGGCCCCGTACGCCAAGGGCGACGGCGCCAAGCTCAAGACCGTCACCATGGACCCGGCCAAGGAGACGGTGGTCGCCTCCGGGCCCTTCACCATCGAGAAGCTCGACATCAAGGGCACCACGATCTTCAAGCGCGTCGATACGTTCTACGGCCCCAAACCGATGATCACGGGCTACGGGTTCCAGCTCTTCACCAACGCGGACGCCGCGATCCAGGCGCTCAAGGCGGGTGAGATCGACTGCGTGTACCAGCTGCCACCCACGTCCTCGGACACGCTCAAGACCGACGCGAACCTGCAGATCCAGGGCTTCGGCGGCAGCATGCCGGAGACGCTGATCGTCAACGATTCCGTGAACAACAAGAAGCATCCGGAGCTCCGCAAGCTCGAGGTGCGTCAGGCGATCGACCTGGCCATCGATCGCACGGCGATGATCGACACCGTCTACAACGGCTTCGCCGTGCCCGGCGGCTCGCTGCTGCTCCCGCTCTACGTTCCTGACTTCCTGTCTGCCGACGTGCCGGTCACCGAACGTGACGTCGCCAAGGCGAACCAGCTCCTGGACGACCTCGGCTACGCCAAGGGCAGCGACGGCATCCGCGTCGCCGACGGTGTCAAGATGGAGTACACGGTCCTGATCGGCGCCATGAACCGGGCGATCGACTCGCGTATCGCGGACATGCTGACGCAGAACCTCGCGGAGGTCGGCATCGGCGTCCAGCAGAAGCTGGTCGACAACCAGGTACCGCTGATCATGACGCAGCCCAAGCCCTACACCGACTTCGACATGACGCTCATCATGTGGGGATTGACGCCCGACCCGGACTGGTCGACGCTCATCTCGACCAGCACCATGCTCGGCGCGTACAACCTCACCGGCTACTCGAACCCGGAGTACGACAAGCTGTGGGGACAGCAGACGAGCGAGATGGACGCGGCCAAGCGCAAGGCGATCATCGACCAGCTCTCGGCGAAGCTCGTGCAGGACGTCGTGTTCCATCCCATCGCCTACACCCAGATGGTGACGTCGTGGAACAAGAAGTGGCAGGGCGTTCCCGACGGCGGCGCTCCCTTCGGCTACTACTCCTATCTGAACAAGCTGCAGTTCAACGCACTCGAAGTGACCCAGTAACGGGCGACGGTCCGGACGACCGTGCCACCGACGTCCCGATGAAGCGTTGAGCAAACGCCAGAAGTTCATCCTGCGTCGCGCGGGGAGCGCGCTGGTGATCGCGTTCATCACGATCACGTTCAGCTTCGTGCTGTTCCGCGCGCTCCCCGGCGACGCGGCCTCGAACCTCTCGCGCGTGCCGAACATGCCGAAGGAGGCGCAGGCGGCCCTCCGCGCCCAGTTCGGCATCGACAAGCCGCTGACCACGCAGTACCTGCTCTACCTGAAGGAGCTGGCCAGCGGCGACCTGGGCGTCTCGTTCCAGGACCAGCAGCCGGTGCTCGGCAACGTGCTGCGCACCATCCGCAACACCGTCGTCATGGTCGGCATCGGTACCGTCGTCGCGATCCTCGTCGGCACGCTGATCGGCGTGACCGCCGCGTACCGGCAGGGGAGCGCCCGCGACCGGGTCATCACGGGCGCCGCCATGGTCATCTACTCGCTGCCGGTGCAGTGGGTCGGGCTGCTCCTGCTGGTCTGGTTCGCCGGCTACCTGCCCACCTCGGGGATGAGCGATCCCTACCTGTTCGACGCGGGCTTCCTCGAGACGTTCGTCGACCGCGCCCGCCACATGATCCTGCCGTCGACGTGCGTGGCGCTCATGCTCTTCGGCTCCTTCGCGCTCGTGGTGCGCAGCTCGCAGCTCGAAGCGCTCGGTGACGACCACGTGCTCACGGCGCGCGCCAAGGGCTACCGCAACCGGCGTGTGGTCTGGCGCGAGGCGTTCCGCTCGGCGATGCTGCCGCTCGTCACGCTCTCCACGCTCACGCTCGGCTGGGTGATCGCCGGCACCATCCTCGTCGAGTCGGTGTTCACCTGGCCCGGCGTCGGCCAGGCCACCGTGCAGGCCGTCGCGGCCCGCGACTACCCCTTGCTGCAGGGCATCTTCCTGCTGGTCACCATCTCGGTCGTGGGCTTCAACTTCCTCGGTGACGTGCTGCATTCCGTGCTCGACCCGAGGGTCGCCGAATGAGGCTGGCCCGCGCCCTGCTGCACCGCCCGACGATCGTCGCCGGCATCGTCATCGTCGTGCTGTTCACGGTGGTCGCGCTGCTGGCGCCGGTGCTCGAACCGTACTCGGTGGACCGCCCGAGCGGAGAGCCGTTCGAGGCGCCGTCGACCGCCCACTGGCTCGGCACCGACGACGCCGGCGTCGATATGCTCAGCCTGGTCATCGCCGGCGCCCAGAACTCGATGCTCGTCGGCTTCGCCGCCGCGTTCGTCGCCGTCCTGATCGGCGGCACGCTCGGCGTCTTCGCCGGCTACAAGGGCAGCTGGGGGGAGACCACGGTCACCGGCGTCACCGACTTCTTCCTCGTGATCCCGGCGCTGCCGCTCATGATCGTGCTCGCAGCGCTGTTCGGGCAGACGATCTACCACATCGTGCTCGTCATCGGCCTGCTGAGCTGGATGAGCGTGACGTACGTGGTGCGCGCGCAGGTACACACGCTCAAGGTACGAGGCTTCGTCAGCCGCGCCCGGAGTCTGGGCGCCGGCGACTTCTACATCGTGCGCCACCACATCCTGCCTCACGTGGCGCCGCTGCTGGTCGCCCAGACGGTGCTCACGGTGGCCAGCGCCGTCTTCTTCGAGGCCGCGCTGGCCTTCATCGGGCTGGGCGACCCGGCGCGCGTCAGCTGGGGCACGATCATCGAGAACGCGTTCCTGCACTCCGCGGTGTCCGCGGGCGCCTGGTGGGCGATCGTGCCGGCCGGCGTCTGCATCGCCCTGGTCGTGCTCGGGAGCTTCCTGGTCGGGCAGGGCGTGGAAGAGGCCATGAACCCGCGCCTGGGCAGCGCCCACGTCTCGCCGAAGAGCTTCAGCCTGCGCCGCGCGACGGCGGAGGACGAGGCGTGAAGGCCGTCGACGTGCAGCCGTCCACCGCGACCGCCGGCGAGACGACGCGCAGCGTGCTCGAGGTCGCCGGCCTGCACGTGTGGTTCGACGCCCCCGACGGGCGCTCGGCGCACGCCGTTCGCGGCATCGACCTGACAGTCGCCGCCGGCGAGCGTGTCGGCGTGCTCGGCGAGTCCGGGTGCGGCAAGACCACGATGATCCTCGCGGCCATGGGCCTGCTTCCCTCCTTCGCCTCGGTCGGGGGCAGCGTGTTCCTGGACGGTATCGACGTGCTCGCGCACGGCGAACAGAGCGCCCGGACGGTGCGCTGGACGCACGCCGCGATGGTCTTCCAAGGGGCGATGAGCGCGATGAACCCCGTGTACCGGGTCGGCAAGCAGATCGCCGACCCCATGGTGATCCACGGGCAACGCTCGAAGACCCAGGCGCGGCAGCGCACCGCGGAGCTGCTCGAACTGGTCGGCCTGCCGGCGTCGATAGCGCGGCGCTACCCGCACGAACTGTCCGGCGGCATGCGCCAGCGCGCCGTCATCGCCATGGCGCTCGCGTGCGAGCCCCGCGTGCTCTTCGCTGACGAACCCACCACGGCTCTCGACGTGGTCGTTCAGGCGCAGATCGGCGACCTGCTGGCCGAGCTCGCGGACACCCTCGGACTGGCGCTCGTGATGGTCACCCACGACATCGGCATGATCGCCGAGACGAGCGCGCGCGCGGTGGTCATGTACGCCGGCGTGGTCGTCGAGGACGGCCCCACCATCGACGTGCTCACCGCACCGCGCCATCCCTACACGCGGCTGCTGCTGGAGGCCACGCCGGTCGTGAACCGCGAGCGGCCCCTCGTGAGCATCCCAGGCACGCCGCCGCGCCTCGACGAGCCGATCAGCGGGTGCGCCTTCGCCGCCCGCTGCCCTCAGGCGTTCGACGCTTGCGCAGTCCGGCCGAGACTGACCGGCGACGGGCATGTGGCCGCCTGTCACGCGCTGGAGCAGGGGAGGCCGGCGTGAGCGCGCGTCCGGATACGGGCGGCGCTCCGACGGCCGGCCCGCAAGCCGCCGGCGAGCATCTCCTGGAGGTGCGCGACCTCGCCGTGCACTTCGCGCTGAAGCGCTCGTTCTCGGACCGCCTCGCGCGCAGGGGCGGGCAGGTGGCGCGCGCCGTCGACGGCGTCTCCCTCACGCTGGACCGCGGCGAGCTGCTCGCGCTGGTCGGCGAATCGGGATCCGGCAAGACGACGACGGCCCTCGCCGCCCTGCGTCTGCTCGAGCCCACGGCGGGCACCGTACTGCTCGAGGGCCGCGACATCACCAGGCTGCCGCACCACGACCTGCGTCCGCTGCGCCTGAGCGCGCAGCTCATCCACCAGGACCCCTACGCGGCCCTCGACCCCCGCCTGCGCACCCGCGACCTGATCGCCGAGGCGCTGCGCATCCACGGACTCGCCACCTCGAAGGAGGCGGAGAGGGCGGCCGTGAACGACGCCCTCGAGAAGGTCGGCCTCACGCCGGTCGAGACCTTCGCGGAGCGGTACCCGCACCAGCTCTCCGGCGGCCAGCGCCAGCGTGTCGCCATCGCCGGCAGCCTGGTGCTCGGTCCGTCGCTCCTGGTGGCCGACGAGCCCGTCTCGATGCTCGACGTCTCCGTGCGCGCCGGCATCCTTCAGCTCCTCGACGGGCTCCGCCGTGACGAGGGCGTCGGCATCCTGATGATCACCCACGACCTGGCGACGGCGGCGCACGTCTCCGACCGGGTGGCCGTCATGTACCACGGCAACCTCGTCGAGCTGGGCCCGGCGCGCACCGTGATCGACCATCCCGAGCACCCGTACACGCAGGCGCTCATCTACGCGGTGCCGCGCGTGCACCGCGACGAGGAGCGCGTGCGCACCCTGCCCGGCGAGCCGCCCGACGCATCCCACGTGCCCGACGGCTGCCGCTTCCACCCCCGGTGTACGCTCTGCGAGGAGCGCTGCCGGACCGAAGTACCCAGGCTGCTGCCGGCGACCGGAGACCCGGGCGTGCTGGTGGCATGTCATCTCGCGACAGAAGGCGCTTCGACCACGACGAGGAAGGACCCATGAGAGTCTCCATCGGCGATATCAGTCTCTGGTTCGACGTCCTGAACCCCGGACTCGTCCCCGACGGCCCGGTCATGCGCGAGAAGCCCGTGCTGCTCGCGCTCCACGGAGGGCCCGGGTTCGATCACACCGACTTCAAGGGCCTGATCGAACCACTCTGCGACGACGCGCAGGTCATCCTCTACGACCACCGCGCCAACGGGCGCAGCGACGACTGCGACAAGTCGCTCTGGAACCTCGAGCAGTGGGCCGACGACGTGCACGCATTCTGCGCGGTGCTCGGCATCGAGCGGCCTTTCGTGCTGGGCTGGAGCTTCGGCGGCATCGTCGCGCAGGTCTATGCCGCCCGCTATCCCGACGAACTCGCCGGCCTCGTGCTGCTCTCGACCGCCGCGCAGCTGCCCTTCGAGCGCTCCGCGGCCGCCTTCGAGCGGGTCGGCGGCGCGGAGGCGAGGGACCTCTACCTCCGCACCATGGTCGAGCGGGATTCCACCGCGTTCGATGACTACCTGCGGGTCTGCCTGCCGCTCTACACGGTCAAGCGAGACCCCGAGTACCTGAGTGTCCACGAGACGCGTCCGATCGTCCGGCAAGACGTGACGGAGCACTTCCTCTGGGGCGAGGGCGCGGTCATGGACCTGCGGCCGGAGCTCGAGCGGATCGTGTGCCCGACGCTCATCCTGAACGGCCGTCACGACCCGATCACGCCGCCCGAGTCCTCCGACGAGATGGAAGCGGCGCTCGTGAACGCGCCCGTGACGCACATCGTGGGCGAGCGGAGCTCGCACGACGTGCCCGAGGACGAACCCGAGCTCTTCGCGGAGAGCGTGCGCGCCTTCATGGCGGAGTGCCTGGCGAGGGATGACCATGCCTGACGACGCGCCGACCTTCCTGCTGCACGACGCGTGCGTGCTCGAGCAGGACGGCGGCTTCAGCGACGAGACCGACGTCCTGGTCGAAGGCGGCGTGGTGAGCGCCGTCGGGGCGGCGCTGTCGGCGCCGCCGGGCGCTCCCGTCTACGACTTCGGCGGCCTCTGGCTCATGCCGGGGGTGTTCGACTGCCACGCCCATGTCGCGATGTCCACGATGAACGAGTCCGAGCTGTTGCGGGCGCCGGTGACGTATGGCGTCTTCGAGGCCGCGCGCAACCTGCGCGTGACGCTCGACGCCGGCGTGACGCACCTGCGCGACGCCGGCGGCGCCGACGCCGGCGCGCGGCGCGCGGTCGCGGAGGGGCTCGCGCCCGGGCCGCGCCTGCAGATCTGCGTCAAGCTGCTCAGCCAGACGGGCGGGCACGGGGACATGTACTCGGAGCGCCTCGGCGTGGAGCCGGACCCGGTCTTCCTCGACCTCCTGACGACCGCGGACGGCGTGGAGGGCGTCCGCCTCGCCGTCCGCCGCCTGCTCCGCGCCGGCGCGGACTGGATCAAGCTGGCCACCACCGGCGGCGTGATGACGCCGCACGACACGGCCCCACGATCCCGGCTTCACCAAAGAGGAGATCGAGGTGGCCGTGGCCGAAGCCGCGCGCCGCGGCAAGCCGGTGATGACGCACGCGCATGGCGGCGAGGGCATCGACCTGGCCGTCGCCGCCGGCGTGCGCTCGGTCGAGCACGGCACGCTGCTCGACGAGCGCCAGGCGGCGGCGATGGCGGCCGCCGGATGCTGGCTCGTCCCGACCCTGTCCATCATGAAGGACCTCATCGACTCCACGCTCCCCGAGAACGACGAGAAGCCGCTGGCGCCGACCTACGCCTTGGCGAAGATCCTCGAACTGCGCGACCGTTTCGGCGAGAGCGTGCGCATCGCGCGCGCGGCCGGCGTGCGCATCGCCCTCGGCACCGACTGGCTCGAGCGGCGCCAGCACGGACGGAACCTGGAGGAGATCGCGCTGCTGCACGAGGCCGGGATGCCGCTCGAGGAGACGCTGCTCGCGGCAACGAGCGGCGGAGCCGAGCTCTGCGGCGTCGACGACCTCTACGGGCGCATCGCGCCCGGCTACGTCTTCGACGCCGTCGTCCTCGGCGAGGACCCCTCGGACGTCTCGGTCTTCCGACGCCCGTCCGCCATACGCGAGGTCTTCAAGGGCGGCGCCGGCTGCAAGACGGGGAGCACGCTCCTGGCCGAGCGCGGGCCGGCGCGGCGCGAGGTGGCCGGGTGACCCCGTCCCCGGCGACCGGCACTCGCGACCACGGGCGAGCCAGGCACGGCGCCGGCCGTCCGCGGGGCCACGCGCCTGCGCGTGAACGGGCGCGACCACGAGTTCGTCGCCGGTCGCGACTTCGCGCCCGGCGACTCCCTCGCCACGCTCCTGCGCGAGCGCCTCGGGCTCACCGGGGTCAAGGTGGCCTGCGACCAGGGCGCCTGCGGCGCCTGCACCGTCATCCTGGACGGGCGGCCGGTGCTCTCGTGCATGACCCTGGCCGCCGAGGCCGACGGCTGCTCCGTGCTCACCGTCGAGGGGCTGGGCGAGGACGATCCCCTGATCGTCGCCTTCGCGACCCAGGCGCAGCCGGGACACGGCACCGCGCTGCAGTGCGGGTTCTGCACCCCCGGCATGGTGATGACGGCCAAGGCCCTGCTGCTGCGCACGCCGCAGCCGACGCGCGAGCAGGTGGTGGAGGGCATGGCCGGCAACATCTGCCGCTGCGGCTGCTACCCGGGGATCGTCGACGCCGTCGTGAGGGCGGGGCAGATGGCCGGCGAGCAGGCGGGGGGCTGAGTCGTGAAGGAGAACTCCCCGGCTACCGACGCCGTCCACGCCCCGTTCGTCGGCTCCTACTCACCGCGGATCGACGCCCTGGAGAAGGCCAGCGGCCGTGCCGACTACCTGGCCGACCTCGCCGTCGGCATGCGCGCGCAGGGTCTGCTGTACGCCAGCTGCCTGCGCAGTCCGTATCCCGCGGCTCGCATCGTCAGCCTGGACACGAGCCGCGCCGAGGCCGTGCCCGGAGTCGTCGCGGTGCTGACCTGCAACGACGACGAGGTGCGGCAGCTCAAGCCCACCAACGCCAGCTGGACGCCCTTCTTCACCGCGTCCTACGAGCGCATGTCCTGGCCCTCCTACCGCGACCGCCGGGTGCTGGGCGACACGGCGCACTGGGCCGGGGACGAGGTCGGCGTGGTCGTCGCCGCCGAGACCAAAGAGGCGGCCGACGCCGCGCTCGCGGCGCTCGACGTCGAGTGGGAGGAGAAGCCGTTCGTGCTGGACCTGTGGGAGGCCATCGAGCCCGGCGCCCCGCTGGTCCACCCCGAGATCAACCCGGAGGGCAACACCTTCCCGCCGCCGCCGCCGCTCACCGGACCGACGTTCCTGGAGCGGGGTGACGTGGAGCAAGGGTTCGCCGAGTCCGACGTGCAGGTGGAGTTCGAGACCTCGTACCACAACCCCGACCACGGCTGCCTCGAGACGCGCGGCTGCATCCTGCAGTGGGACGGGGACCACCTGACCTGCTGGACGAGCTACTACGCCGCCGACCAGCCGCGCATGTCGCTGGCCAATATGCTCGACATGCCGCTGAACAAGGTGCGCGTCATGAACCCGTACATCGGCGGCAGCTTTGGCCGCGGCAACGAGGCGGACCAGCCCTTCCTGGTGTTCACCGCGCTGCTCGCGAAGCGCTGTGGCGGCCGCCCGGTGCTGTACCGGATGGACCGGCGCCAGGACTTCCACGACACGCGCTCGCCGGTCCTCTACCGGGTGCGCGCGGGGGCGCGTGCCGACGGCACGATCCTCGCGCTGCACACGAAGGCGTACAGCCGGGCCGGCGCCTACGCCGACGACACGATGGGCGCCGCCGACGAGGTGCCCCGCGAGGTCGCCGAGCTCTCGCTGGCGCCCATCCCCAACCTGCGCATGGAGGCCTACTGCGTCTACACCAACACGATCCCCGGCGGGGTCAAGCGCGGCATCGGCAACAACGAGCTCAACCTGGCCTGGGGACGGCTGCTCGACGAGGTCGCCGAGCGCCTCGGTCTCGATCCGGTCGATGTCGCCCTCAAGAACATGGGCAGCGAGTGGAGCTCGATGCCCGATCGGAGCCTGGCGGCCGTGCTGCGCGAGGGCGCCGGCAGGATCGGCTGGGAGCGGCGCCTCCCGGCGCCGGCGGACGTCACGGCGCCGGCGGATCCGTCGGCCGGGCCGGTCAAGCGGCGCGGCCTCGGCATGTCGGTGCACAACACCTGGCACGCGGCCTGGCAGGAGATCCCGCGCGGCCGCGTGCAGGTCCGCCTGACGCTCAATCCGGACGGGTCGGTGGTGCTCGACGCCCCCACCGCCGAGACGGGGACCGGCTCGAGCAGTTGCAGCGTGTTCGCCTGCGCCGACGCGCTCGCCTTCCTGGGCGTCGGCGCCGCCGATGTCACCTACCTCGCCCACACCGACACCGACCGCGGCCTGAAGGACATGGTGCAGACCGACAGCGCCGTGTCGTACCTGCAGGCCGAGCTGATGCCGAAGGCCGCCGAGGAGCTCAAGCGCAAGCTGGTGGCGCACCTCGCGCGGCTCCTCGAGGTGCCGGAGGACGAGGTCGACGTGCGCGCCGGGAGGGTCTTCTGGGGCGGCGGGCCTGACGACGGCCGCCCGCTGGCCGACATCCTGCTGCAACAGTCCGACCTCGGCTCCATCGTGGTCGACGTCGAGGACCTGCCTCCCGCACAGGTCACGGGCTGCCCCTTCCTTGCGTGCTTCGCCGAGGTGGAGGTCGACACCGAGACCGGCGCCGTCGAGGTCGTCCAAGCCGTGCAGGCAACCGATTGCGGCAAGGTCATGTACCGGGCCGGCGCAGACGGACAGCTCGTCGGCGGCGTGACCATGGCGGCCAGCGAGGCGCTGCTCGAGCAGATCGTCTACGACGAACGCACCGGCCTGCCCCTCAACTTCAACTGGGTCGACTACCGCATGGCGACGCTGGCGGACGGGCCGCCGGTCGAGCCGGTGGCGCTCGAGGTCTGGCGGGGCGCCGGCAACCACCCCGCGAGCGGCCTCGGCGAGTCGGCGATCACGGCCGGACCGGCGGCGATCGCCAACGCAGTGCACAACGCCCTCGGGGTGCACCTCAGCGAGCTGCCCATAACGCCCGAGAAGGTCCTCGAGGCGCTGGGCCGCAAGCTAGGGGCGCAGAGCGGCCAAAGCACGCCCGATGCCCGGCCCGCGCACCGGTCGGAGGCTGCGGGCCAGAACGGCGGCGTCACCCGGATTGAGTACCGCGCGGCCACCGGCGTAGCGGAGGCCGAAGAGCTCCTGCGGGCCGGCTCCGGCAGAGCGCGCCTCCTGGCCGGCGGCACCGACATCTACGGTGCCCTGAAGGCTGGGGTCCACAGCGACGACGAGGTGCTCCTCGTCGACCTCAAGACCATCCCCGGACTGGGCGGCATCAGCGAGACCGACGGCGAGGTGGTGATCGGCGCGCTCACCCGCCTCGCCGATCTGGCGCGAGACGACCTCGTCAATGCGCGCCTGCCGCTGCTTGCAGAGGCTGCGCGCGCCATCGCTTCTCCGCAGCTCCGCGAGATGGGCACCGTCGGGGGCAACCTCTGCCAGGAGACGCGCTGCTGGTACTACCGCTACCCCGACGACACCTTCCACTGCCACCGCAAGGGCGGCGAGCTCTGCGCCGCGGCCATCGGCGACAACCGCTACCACTCGATCTTCGGCTCGGCGCGGGTGGTCGACCCGCCGTGCGTGGTCGCCTGCCCCAACCACAACGGCATCCCGATCTACCTGGAGGCACTGCGGCGGCTCGACCTGGAAGAAGCCGCCCGGCTACTCCTCCGCGAGAATCCGCTGCCGGCGATCACCGGCCGCGTCTGCCCGCACGCCTGCGAGCAGGGCTGCAACCGCTGCGGCCTCGACGAAGCCCTGTCGATCCGCAACCTCGAGCGCGAGGTGGGCGACTACGCGCTGGCCCACCCCGAGGTGTTCCTCGGCTCTGAGCCGCCGGCGAGCGGCAAGCACGTGGCCGTGGTGGGCTCGGGGCCGGGCGGCCTCACGGCCGCGTACTTCCTCCGCCGCCGCGGCCACGCCGTGACCGTCTTCGAGCGCGAGGAGCGTGCCGGCGGCATGCTCGCGCTCGGCATCCCGCCCTTCAGGCTGTCGCCCGAGGTGGTCGGCGACGTCATCGGGCTCTTCGAACAGCTGGGCGTCGAGTTCCGCTGCGGCGTCGACGTCGGCGGTGCGGTCTCGCTCGATGAGCTGCAGGCCGGGCACGACGCCGTGATCGTCGCCTGCGGCGCCTGGGAGGCCCCGCGCATCGGCGTCGAGGGCGAGGAGGCGACAGTCTCCGGCCTCGACTACCTGCGCCACGCGGCGCTCGCGCCCGACTGGCGCGAGGCGGGCGAGGTGCTCGTGGTCGGCGGCGGCAACGTCGCCGTGGACGCCGCGATGACGGCGCTCGCGCGCGGCGCGACCTCAGTGACGATGGCCTGCCTCGAGTCTCGCGCGGAGATGCCGGCCTTCGACGAGGAAATCGCCGAGGCGCTCGAGGCCGGGGTGCAACTGCGCGAGCAGTGGGGGCCGCGCGCCATCCGGATCGAGTCGGGCGCCGTCACCGGCGTCGACCTGGTGCGCTGCACCTGCGTGTTCGATGAGCACGGCGCTTTCTGCCCGACGCTCGACGAGTCGGTGCGCGACTTCGTGGCCGCCGACAAGGTCGTCATGGCGGTCGGCCAGCAGGTCGACCGCTCGTGGCTCGGCGGACTCGGCACATCCACCGTCGTGTGCGGCGACGCCGCGACCGGCCCGGCGACGATCGTAGAGGCGATCGCCTCCGGGCGCAGCGCGGCCGACTCCGTCGCGCGGCTGCTCGCGCCCGAAGACGGCGCGGAGCCTCCGGCCCCCGAGGTCCGCCCGTACCAGCCGGCCGCCCTGCTCATCGTCGACGATGAGAGCCCCGGCCGGACGTCGCGCCGGGACGACGTACTAGAGGAGGCCAGGCGCTGCCTCGACTGCAGCTGCATCGCTGTCTCGCCGTCCGACCTGGCGCCTGCCCTCATCGCCCTCGGGGCGCGGGTCGAGACCACGGCGCGGACGCTCGACGCCGAGCTGTTGTTCGCGGCAGCGCAGGACGGCTCGACCATCCTCGAACCGGACGAGATCCTGCTGCGCGTCCGCGTCCCCCTCCCCACCGACTCAGCCAGGGGCGCGTTCAAGAAGTTCAGGGAGCGGAATTCCATCGACTTCCCCATCGTGAACCTCGCCGTGCAGTTGGAGATGAGCGAGACGCGCATCGTCGCAGCCCGTCTGTGCGCCGGCGCCGTCGCGCCCATGCCACTGCGCCTCGTGGAGGCGGAGCGCTGCCTGGCCCAGCAGGAACCAAGCCTCTCCCTCTGCCGCCAAGCGGCCGCGGCGGCCGTGAGGAGTGCCAGCCCGCTCCGGAGGAACCGCTACAAGAGGCAGATACTCCAGGCGCTGGTAAGGCGGGCGCTGGAAGAGGCCATGGGGCTGAAAGCCTAGGCACGGCCGCCACGGGCCTCCGCGCATGAAGGCAGGCGCTCAGCCCGCCTTGCGGCTCACCAGCGCGAGACTGGCGTCGAGCGCCCGGGCCAGCAGGGCGAGCGTGCGGGCCGTCGGATTGCCTAGCCCCTGCTCGACACGGCTGACCACGCTCTGGTCCAGCCCCGAGGCGGCTGCCACCTGTGCCTGGGTCATGTGCAACTCGAGTCTGCGGTCGATGATCTGCTGGGCCAGGTGGAAGCGGTCGCGGAGCGCGTCCAGGTGTGCGCGCCCACCCGGACCCTCGGCGTCCGCCTCCTGCTCGATCTGCCGGAGCAGATCATCGAAGTCAGTCATCTGAGCCTCCACGCTCGTCCTCGCTCATGACGTATACATCATACCCCGGCATCCGCCGGAACCGCCGCTTGCCTCGCGGGGATCTCCCCGTGTCACGTCCGCAAGAGATAGTCTGCGAGCCTGCGACGAGCGGTCCGGATCTCGGCCGCCTGCCGCCGCCTGGTCGGATCGCGGCCCTTGTCATACGCGCCGAGGAGCAGAATCACGCGATCGCCGGTGGCGTGGCAGAAGACCCGCAGGATCGCCCTCTCGCCGTCGATGCGCTCACTCAGTCGCAGGCGGAACTCGAACAACCCTCCGCCGAGCTGTCGCCCGAACTCGGTCTCGCAGATGCCGACGCCATAGCGCTGCAGCAGCCGGTACAGCGCGTATCCGAGAGCCCGGCGCTGACGCACGGACAACTCCGAGGAGCGCAAGACCCCTGCTCCTGAGCGTAAGAGGGCTGGTGGACCGCAGGAGGCTCGAACCTCCGCCCTACGCCCCCGTCTCGGCTGCACGAGTCGCGGGCACATGGTGACCATGGTCAGGCATGAGGCAGCGCGGGAAGGGACTCGGCGGCCGGCGACACCGGTCACGCTGGTCGTCTCGGACGTGCACGCGTTCCCCGAGTTCCTCGAGAACGCCTTGCGACGTTCGGGGTTCCGCGCGGGGGTCGATCACTTGGTGTTCGCCGGCGACCTGCTCGACCGCGGCGGGCAACCGGGGGCGTGCCTGGAGCGGCTCGACGGACTCGGCGCCGAGATGCTGATCGGCGATCACGACCACGCGACGATGCTCGGGTACTTCATCGGCGAGCAGTCGCCGGCCAGCAGGGACTACCGCCAGGCGCTCTTGCAGCGGTTCAACAGCGGTGCCTTGAGCCTGGTGACGCACGTGGACGGCGTGCTGATCAGCCACGCCGGGTTCTCACGCGCCTTCGCCCCCGACTTCGCGGCGGTCGGGCGCGACCCCGAACTCCTGGCGCAACTGATCAACGAGGAGTTCCGCCGCGCCTTGGAGCGCCAGCTCGCGCTGGGAATGGCGCAGCCCGAGCCACGCACCCTCGACGGACACTCGCCGATGTGGCTGCGCGTCGACGACGCCGACGTGGGGCCGGAGCGGCTACTCGAGGGAATCGAGCAGATCACCGGCCATACCACGCCGAGCGTTTTTCGCCACTGGACCGAGGCCGACTTCCGCGCCGCTGGCCTGTACCTCATCGACCCCGGCAGCTACGGCCTCGACTCGCGCGACCACCCGCGCCACTATCGCTACGGGGTGATCAGAGAGGGCACGGTGTCGGTCGAGGCAGGCTCCTCCGATGAGGCGATCGTGGAGGACCGAGGGTGATGGTCTACACGGTCGGACACTCGACCCTCGTCGAAGACACGTTCGTGGCCCTTGTTGCTGAAGCCCGCGTCGAGCGGCTCTGGGACGTACGCTCGTATCCGACCGCACATTGGGACTGATTCCGCCGCGAGCGCATGGAGGAGTGGCTGCCGGCGGCCGGCGTGGAGTATCGCTGGGTGCCGGTCCTTGGTGGCCGACGCGGACCGCGGCGCACCAGCGGCCGAAGTGGTGGAGCGGGCGGCGGCTCAGCGGATCTCGGTGAACCCTGCGGCCTCGCAGGCGTCACGCATCATCCGGATGTCGTCGTAGGAAGAAGCGTCGACCGGGGCGAAGCGCTCGACCATGCCCATGGCCAGGCGCTCACGCATGGCCGGGTCCTCGTGCATCGTCGTCAGGACTTCCTGTATCTCACGCCGCTGCTTGCTCGGTACGCGCTTGGACACGGCGACCGGCTGGATCGTCGAGGGTCCAAGGGCGTCGATGATGCGCAGGGAGTGGGCCAGCGAGGGATCGTCGCGCATCGCGACCGCCAGCACCTGGGAGTCGATGGCCGAAGCGTCGACCTCCCGACAAGCCACCAGCCGCATCGACGACTCGTGGAAGCCGGCCTCGATGACCTCGCTGAAGAAGCCCCTGGTCTCGCCGAGCTCGACGAGGTGGTAGCGCGTGATCCCGTAGCCCGAGTGCGAGAGCGGCTCGTTGTAGGCCCAGGAGTGGCCCCGCAGGTCGAGGAACGACTGAAACGGGCTGTCCCGGTGGACGATGACGTCCGAGAAGTAGATGGGCCTGCCGCCGTAGCGCTCGCCCATGAGTACCGGCGCGGCGACCGGCACGGCCGGGGAGATGCCCTGACGCTCGAACTCGACGTAGGGGAGGCTGCAGACGAAGCAGACCTCGTTCTCGTCCTTCGCGCAGGCCTCGTAGTCGGTCTCGACGACCAGCTCGGTCTCGATCCCGAGTCGGCGCCCCACGTCTTCGGTCACCGCCTCGTAGACCGGCATGATGTTGGGGGCGAGGAAGGTGCCGAAGCGCAGTCGATCCATTCGTGGAGCCTCCGTCATGATCTGGTGGTGCCGGGCACGGACGTCGATGAGTCGCTCCAGCAGCGCAGTGAGCTCGGCCTGCGTCGTCATGCGCCCCAGGCTGAGACGGACCGCACCGGCGCCGACTTCGCGGGGCACGCCCATCGCGGCCAGGACGGGCGAGGGCTCGGTGCCGCCGCTGTGGCAGGCCGAGCCGGTGGACGCCGCGACCTCGGGCATGGCCGCAAGGATCTCCCGGCCGTCACGGCCCAGGAAGCTGACGTTGAGCGTGTTCGGCAGGCGCTCCGTCGGGTGTCCGTTCAGGACCACGCGCTCACCCCAGCGGTCCTGCAGCTGCTGCCACAGCCAGTCGCGCAGCTCGCGCACGCCTGTGTGTCCACGTCAGATCACCGGCAAGCTCGGCTGCCGCGCCAAGCCCGACGTCGAGGAGCACGTTCTCCGTGCCGGCGCGGCGTCCGCCCTCGTGTCCCGGCGCCGTGCACGAACGGCGCGAGTCTGGTGCCCTCACGCACGTAGAGTGCCCCGACGCCCTTGGGCCCGTAGAACTTGTGCGCCGCCACGGAGAGCAGGTCGACGCCGAGATCGTCGACGCGGGTGGGGATCTTGCCGACCGACTGGGCGGCGTCGCTGTGCAGGAGGACGCCGGCCTCCCGCGTGATGCGGGCGATCTCGGCGATCGGCTGGATGGTGCCGACCTCGTTGTTGGCGTGCATCACCGAGACGAGCACGGTCTCGGGCCGGATCGCCGCGGCGACGTCCCCGGGATCGACAAGGCCGGCGGAGTCGACGCCGACGAAGGTCACGTCGACCCCGTGCCGTTGCAGGTACCGACAGGGCTCGACGATGGCGGGATGCTCTATCGCCGTGGTCACGATGTGCGGCCTCTCCACGCCGGCCGCCTCGACGACGCCCTTCAGCGATGTGTTGTTCGCCTCGCTGCCACCGCTCGTGAAGACGAGCTCGCCCGGCGAACAGCCGAGCAGCGTGGCGAGCTGGTCGCGGGCGCGGGCGACGGCCCGGGCGGCCGGGACGCCCGCCCAGTGGGTGCTGGAGGGGTTGCCGTAGTGCTCGGCGAGGTAGGGCTGCATCGCCTCCCGCACCTCGGGTGCGATCGGCGTGCTCGCGTTGTAGTCGAGGTAGATCGCAGTGTCCACGATGTCTGGGCTCAAAGGATCTCGACCTCGACGGAGGTCACCGGAGAGTCGCGCACGGTGGATGCGACCGGGGAGTGGGCGTCGCCCCACGTGACGAGGGCGCGCAGGTCATCGGGTGCGACGTCGTCCGCCGCGATCCTGACGCGCAGGCGCATCGAGGTGAAGGCAGCCGAGACGTCGTCGCCCAGACCGAGCATGCCGCGCTGATCGACCTCGCTCTCGACCGTGGCCTCGAGCGTCGTGAGCTGCACGCCGGTCTGCGCCGCGCGCATGGCGATGACGGAGGCGGTGCACGAGGCGATCGCCGCACGAAGCAGCCAGGCGGGAGCCGGCGCGCTCGAAGCCGCCGCCCATCGCCGTCGGCATGTCGGTGAGCGCGCTCTCGCCCGACGGGCCGGTCACTTCGAATCGAAGCCCCTCCACGAGGCGTGCCGTCGCGGGAACGCCCTTCGTCTGCGCCTTCGCCGGCTCGGCGGTCATGATCTCGCCGACCCGCTGCAGCGCCTCGCTGATGCTCGTGGTGCTCATGTCGCGCCTCCATGCGGTGGACGATCCCCGACTCGCCGAGCGGATGTTCGGTTCTCGCTTCTCCTTAGTGCTGGCCAACGACCACGCTACGCAAACCATGGGGTCGGTGGCATGCCTGCCGTCAGAAGACGAGCACCTTGTCGGCTGCCCGCGTGCGCTCGGTGAGCTCGTCCATGGAGCTGCGGCGGGCGCCTTCGGTGGCCTCCTCCTGCGTCACGGCGCGGGCGTCCATGCAGGTGCCGCAGAGCAGCACCTCGCCTTTGCGGCCCACGGCTTCAGCATGCGCTCGAGGTTGTAGTAGCCGTCGGGCGTCTTCTGCCCGGCCTTGGCACAGACCACGGCGTCGCCCATGAGGAAGACGCAGACCTCGGCCTCCGGCTCCTGCTTCTGGAGGTTCATGGCCAGGCGCAGGGCGTTGTAGCTGCGCTCGGTGCCGTAGGCTGGGTCGTTGAGGATGAACAGGTACTTCACGAGGGACTCCTTTCAGTTGGCGGCTGACGACGTTAGGGATACGGCGAAATCGGAATCATCGCAGATAAGGAGGAGATGCCTCATGAGCACTCAGTTGGTCGCGCGTCTGCTCGATGAACGCGGCAAGGTCTGTCCCGATCCGACGTTCGACACGCGCATGACCCTTAACGAGATGGCTTCGGGAGAAACGCTCGAGGTCGTGTCTGACTACTATCCCACCAAACAGACGATCCCCATGCTGATGGCTGAGCTGGGATACCCCTGTGAGTTGATCGACGGCGACAAAGCTGTCTTCCGCTTCGTCATTCAGAAGGTCCAGCAAAGCGGCCAAAGGAGGTGACAAGATGGCCAAGATATTCGTCGTAGCAACGCACGCGACTGACGATCCCACGAAGTCCACGCTGGCGTTCATCACCGCGGTCGGGGCAATAGGCGCCGGCAAAGAGGTGACCATCGGCCTCGTCGGAGAAGCGGCCTATCTCGCGAAGGCGGCAGTCGCGAAGTCCGTGCATGGTGTTGGGTTCCAGCCCCTGCCGGAGCTGATCGAGAAGGTGGTCCAGGCGAAGATCCCCGTCTATGTCTGAGGCGCCTGCAGCGTCGCCCGTGGGGTGACGGAAGAAGACCTCAAGACCTTGAACGCCACGTTCATGGACCCGATCAAGTTCGCTAGCCTCGTCTCCGAATCGAGCGTGGTCAGCTTCTGATCCCAAAGGGGAGGGATGAGAAGCGTCCATCCTCTCCTCAAGTACAGCCTCAAGAGAGCGGTGAAGCGGCGGCGCGCGGCGAGCACGTGCCGCCGCCGTTTCGCCGTCTACGATGACCAGGAGCCGACCGGGAACCCCGCCAGCGCCACGATGACCCCGATGAGCCCCGCAGCCAGCAGACCGATGACGACGCTGCGGCGCAGGCCGATCATCCATACCGAGGCGGCCAGGAGGACCACTACCTGCCAGAGGTGGCTGATGCTCAGCGCCAGGGGGATGGCCGGGCCGGCAATCGCGCCGATCGCCGCTGGTCCCGCTCCCGTGAGGAAGCTCTACACCCCGAGGCCGTGGCACAGCTGGTCGAAGTGGCGGGCGCCGACGAGCACGAAGACGAACGACGGAGCAAATGCGACCACGGAGGCGACCAGGGCGCCGAGCACCTGCTCAGCCAGACACTGATCAAGCAGGGCGAGGTGATCCCTACGTCGTGGCGTTTCAGCCCGGAGCTCAAGAAGCTCTGAGGTAACGATGATGGTCGTCGAGTCGCCGCACCCCATGGAGAGACACAACGCGAGCAGTGAGAGGCCCGATACCAGGGTGAACTAGCAGTCGTGCCATGCGCGATGCTCTCACCCTCGAGCCCTCTCTCGACCTGCTCATCATGGCGAATGGTGCGAACTAGGCCGTCAGATCCCTGAACTCCTCGGCTGAAGCACGATTGGGGGCGAAAACCTCTCGATCGCCTACTGGAGGTCTTGAGAACGTGCCCGGCCTCGTGGAAGTGCCGACGCGCAGGCATTCCCCAGCGCCTGCCGACCGGATGCCGCCGCCCTGACCTTCGAAAGGGTGCTGGAGGTTAGGAGGACCTGTGCAGAGGTTCGCAGGTTGAGACGCGGGCGATCGGGTCCCATGGCTCGATCACTTCAGCCGAACGGCGTTGCGGCGACACGGTCCGCGAATGCGCGCAGCGCTGGAGCAGTACACGGGCCCACAAACGGCGTGCCGTGACCGGTCGCCAGAACCCACGGATCGAGGTCGGCGAGAGCAACGACCGACGCGACTGCGTCTCGCCAATCGCAGGTGACGATAGTCGGGGGGCCCGAGAGCCGCGGCTCGCGGCGCACCAGGTCCCAGAGCCAGCCGGCGCCACCACCACCGAGACGGCTCGACCAGGCCATGGTGAGGACGGCGTCGCCGGCAATCAGGGTCCTGTCACCGGGTCGGAAGAAGGCGACGTGCCCGGGGGTGTGCCCCGGGGTGGGAACGCAGACCCAGTCCGGCAGCCCGGGCACTCCCGCCCGGGGGTCGAACGGCCGGATGGCATCGCCGAGATCGCTGTCGCGGACCAGCGCCTCCATGGCGCGCCGCGGCAGCACCCGTGTCAGCGCGTCGACCAGCGGCTCGGGGTACAGCGCCGTCCCGTCGATGAACGGCAGCTCTCCCGCCGGGGCCATGATCGGCACGCTCCATACCGCGGCCAGGCGCACTGCACTGCCAACGTGATCAGGATGACCATGCGTGATGAGGATCGATCCCGGCTGTCCGGTTGCGCCGCAGAGCCCTCTGGCGGCCTCGGCGATGGTCCGTCCGGAGCCGGGGAAGCCAGCGTCGATCAGCGCCCAAGACTCCTCCGAGCGCACGAAATAGGCATTGGCGCCGCGGAGCGGCAGCCAGTGCACGCCGTGGGCGATCTCAAGGATCGCAGGCGACTTACTCGCTGACATCCTCCCCCCTCAGAACCCCGTCGGCCGCCGGGTCACTTCGATTGTCGCATTCATGGCTAGTCTCCTCGGTCGGCACTCAGTGCCGGCGCTCCGTCAGTAGGATCCTTGGAATGCTGCTGCGCGCCGCAGCGCCAGTGCCGGCGTGTGCCGGGAGCAGCTGCACACTGTCGACGCCATGCGGGGGTGCGTCAGCCGGGTGTTGGCACGAGCCATTTCGGGTGCTCTTGTCAAGGCTTCAGAACGCCCGAAACCCCTGCTCCTGAGCGTAGGTGAGGTGGTGGACCGCAGGGGGCTCGAACCCCTGACCTCCGCCGTGCAAGGGCGGCGCTCTCCCAGCTGAGCTAGCGGCCCACGAGGGGGACAAGTATAGCGCCTGAGGGGATGGCGGCCTGAATCACTCGCCACGGGTTGCAGACGGGTTGCACTGCGCAGACCGTGAAGACGATGAAGACGGAGTCGACGTCGGTCGCCTTCGTCGCTTCGGTCGCAGGCAAGACGATGGGCAGCGACTCAAACACCTTGCCATCTCCGCCGGGGCGCACCAATTCTCACATGTCGGAGATGCCGGTCACGGGAGGTGTTCGCTTCTCAAGCTCCGTGAGGATGGCGTCTGACACTCGTGCATGGTTCAACAGCGTTGTGGGAGCCAAGTAGATGGTGTCCTGCATCACGTTCTCCAGCTGCCCGAGTGCGTTGTGGAAGGCGGATCCGTCGAGGAAGAGCTCGCCCAGGTACTCCTCAAGGCTGAGGAAGATGGAAGCAAGGTCGAGCGAGAACGGCACAGGCGCGCAGTGTGTGTCAAGTGCGATGTATGTCAGCTGGCGGATGCTGCGATAGAACCGCCACAGTGCTGCGAGCCTAGAGGGCGCTCCGGTCAACCTGCAAGGGTGACGATTGCGGGTCACCTCCGGGGAAGAGCCCGTGCAAAGACCCCCTCGGAATCCTCGACATGGCCTCCGAAGGGGTCCTTTGCGCACGTACAAACCGCAGGCGTTACTTCACTGTCACGGTCTTGACCCGGCTCGAAGACGCTGTGTACGTCGTGTCGCCGACTGTGTGGTCGAGGTACTTCGCGACCAGGTGCCACTTGCCCCTGTACTTCGGCGTGAAGCTGTAGGAGAACGCGCCGGCAGTGACGCCGACGCGGGCCGAGCCGACACGCTTCCAGGTGATGCCTACGAGATGCGTCCTCGTGATCTTGACCCTTCCGGCCGGCCCACCCGGCGAGACCGTGCCTGAGACCGTGAGCACCTTGTTGACCCTGGCGCGAGACGGGCTGGAGAGGGCTGTGGCCGTGGTCAGCGGCATGGACTCGGCGCCCCGGACGTCGATCGTGTAGGCCTCTCCATTCCCGTCGGTGGTCACTTCCAGCGAATACGTCCCTGACACAGCGGGTGTGTAGAGAATGCCGGAAAACATGGAGTTCCCAGCGACCTCTGCCCCAAAGGGCCCCGGTGCGTAGAGCGTTACACTGAGAAACCCGTCGCCAGCAGTAGCGGTCGGGTCGAACCCGACCTCTTGGCCGCGGAAGAGATACACAGAGTACATGTCACGCGGATTGGTCGCGCTGTCCACTACTCCACTAGCGCCATTCGGCCCCATTGGTGTGCCCGGGTACTTGTGGGCGACCCCGTAGCTCGGTGCCGCTGAGACGAGAAGAGCCGCGAGGATTGTCATGACTCCCACCGGGAAGAACCCGCTAATCCGCGTGCTCCGTGCATGTACCTTCATTCAGAACGCCCCCTGTTGCTGATGTTGGTGTGCCACTGCAGTCCACTTTGGAGCGGCTGCCGTGCGCGACGCCCTTTGTAGGCGAGTCTTTCGTCTGACGCTTCTGGCACGAGCCCTTCATCGTCCCGCGCGGATACTAGTCGTCTTCTTCACAGAGCACCATCGACCGCGGCTGGTGCAGACTTGAAATCGGCAGCGGGCGCACGGAACACAAGGAACCTCTCCACCAAGATTGTTCACCCCCCTGTGTCCATCTAACGCACCGCGGACAAGCTGCGAGCGCGCCGGTCGCTGGTGACATCGTCGGCGCTGTGGCGAGTCAGCTTGCTCCGCTTGTCCGGCGGCGCTCCCAGCAGCATCTTCAAGGTCGAGACCCCCGAGCTCAGACCTGGCGCGCGCGGGGGGGTCCAGGAGTTCATCGTTGTACGGTCGCGTCGTTCATGACGAACAGTCTCGCTACGGCAGCGTCCCTGCCGCCAGGCGGCTCTCGTAGGTGTCCTCAGTCCGGCAGCGATTCACGATGATCGTCTCGGCCAGTGGAGCCCCCATCGTCCAGTAGACGAGGCCGGCCGCTTCGTAGTAGACGATCACTTTCTCGTAGAACCTACTCCTCGTGTCCGTGCGCCCGGATATGGCCCACGAGGTCGACGAAGAGCCTCTCGTCCACGCGCTCCCTGACGATGTACTCGTGCGGCCACTCGGGCATCGTCTTCGCGAACGTCCAGCGCTCGCGGTCGACAAACGCACGGAGATGACCGGGGAGCCGTTGACTGCTCATGGAGTAAGGCTTGGCTCTTCTGCGGCTGACGGAGGGTAGGCGGCTGTCACTATTCGCTGCGCCTTCCCGACCAAGTCCCTGATTATGGTCTGACGGTCCGCGTCTGGCGGCACGTCCAAGGGGAACCACAGATGGCCCTCGCTGTGGCCGGCGCGAGAGGCAAGCACTGAGCGTTCCAGTCTGGCCGCGATCTCAATGAAGTGGCGGGTGTCTTTGTGGAAGCGAAGCCATACCGGCGTCTTGTGGCCTTCGAACGGGTCCTTTGTCCCGATGCTGTAGAAAGAACCCACATACGGCTCAATGAGGCGTACGTATCGCCGCCGGTACGGATCACCACCACCATCCACGCCGAAGGGCAGCACTTGAGTGCCTGGAGCTATAGAGCGCGCGGGTGACCTGCTCGACAAGCATCTGCCACCATGCCTCATTGTCGTGCCAGATTCGCAGCTCCGGGTCACTCGTCGGTGGCTCGGGATCGTCGCCGTTGAAGACCCGGTACATGGCGCGGAACTGGCTCAGGTCGTCCCGGAACCGCTCAGAGGCGACCGTAGAGAGTGCGTCCATCACGTCGTTCCAGCTCACGACCGCGCACGCTACTTCGACGGCCTCATGTGGGATTCGCCAAGGCCCGGAGCCCGCGATTGGGAAGTGTTCGCACGCATGGCAGGCGGCTTCTTCTATCCGCGACTTCGGCACGACGATCAGCAGAGTGCCACCCTGCCCGTCAACGCAAAGGGCAGCTACATAGGACTCCAGCTGGCCGGGGCCGAACGGGGCTTCGAGCTTCGCTTCGATCTTGACCACGGCCTTGCCATCGGCGTCCCTACCTTCGAGGTCGGGCCGTCCCCGATCCTCTTGGCGAGCTTCTGCATGCCAGCTGAGGCCAGGACTCAATGAGTGACGTGTGGCTGAGCTGATCAAGTCCGCGAACACCCGCTCACCCTCGGGGTCCCTCAACAAGTAGGCCAACCCTTGGGTGCAGAGAAGCTCGCCCTGGTTCCAGAACGATCCGAACTGCGCGAGATGACCGAGAAGTCTGTCCATTGCACTAGCACAGTACAACGTGCCGGGGATGGCAAGACGAATTCCATGTGGCAGAGAACGCCCCGAGGGCAGGAACGTCAGCCGTGATCGCGACCGAAGAGACCGGTGCGACGGAGGCAAGAATTCCGCGCGGGGTTGCAGCGGTGGTTGCAGACCGCCGATCCCTGCGTCGCTTCGTCTCCTGCGTCTTGAGGGAGGCTACGGAGAATCCGTAGGCCGTGCAAGGGCGGCGCTCTCCCAGCTGAGCTAGCGGCCCACGAGGGGGACAAGTATACCCCGGGAGCCCAGAGAGGCCCGACGGGTGCTATCGAGTCACGAGGACTTGGGTTGCTGAATGGTTGCAGCGTCGCCGTGCCGAAGACCCTGAAGACGATGCAGACGAAACCGAAGGCCAGCGTCATCCAGCCGCGGGGCACGCCATCGAATGTCGTGAGTTGAAGTTCTGCGCTACTTCGGGCGATACCTGTCATAGTTGTAAGGCGCGGCACGGGCAAGCCGCGACATACATTCCTGGGGTGGGAGGTCATATCGTGAGGGGCACTCGTTTCGCTGCGCTCCTGAGCTTCGTCACTGTCGTGCTGACAGCGCTTTGTTGCGTGCCAATCGCGCTCGCGGATGCGCCGGGGGCGCTTGACGCCAGTTTCGGCGTTCAAGGCATCGCGCTGACCAGCTTCGGGCCCGACACCGACATCGCGTCGGCCATGGCTATTCAGCCGGACGGCAGGTACGTAGTTGCCGGCTCTCACACGACCTGGACCCCGTCACCGACGCTCCTCTCGACGACCCACTTCGTGACCCTCGTGCGCTTCAACGCGGACGGAACGCTTGATTCAACCTTCGGCAGTACGGGTCGCGTGATCCTGGACCTGAACGATCTCTTCTCAAAGCAGTTTGGCGAGTCCACAACGTTTCGCGGCGTCGATGACATAGCGATCTCGCCCGTGGATGGCAGAATCTTCATCGCCAGCGGAATTGGCGGGGACGGCAGCAGTGGCTGGGTCGGCATCCACGCCATCGCCTGCTTCACGCCGAACGGGACGCTCGACACGTCATTCGGCACGGGCGGCATGGTCAAGATCGACATCGCACCATGGACGATCTCGAACAGCGGTCAGGGCTGGAACCGTCGCCTGGCGTTCACGCCCGGCGGCAGGCTCATCTTCGCCTGCACCTTGGTGACCAGCGCCAACTGCGACTTCGTCGTCTACTGCCTCAATGGCGATGGCACGCTTGACCTCAGTTTCGGTACCGGCGGACGGCGGCTTGTCGACATCACCGGTGGTAGTGAGGACAACCTCAACTGGCTGATTGCCGACCCGCAGGGGCGCATCCTCGTGGGCGGCTCCTGTCAGAACCGAGATACCGCGATTGCCCGACTCACGAGCAACGGCGCACTCGACACCACTTTCGGAGGCGGTGGGCGAGTCGTAACGAGCGAAACCGTTGGATCGATTGTCAATGCTGCCCTCGCGCCAAACGGGAGTATTGACGCCGTTGGCGGCTACGGCTCGTCTGCCTACGTGCGCCGCTACACGGACGCCGGAGCCCTCGATACGGCGTTCGGCAGTGGAGGCAAAGCCAGCGTGCCGAGCGCCGGCAACTCGGACCAGGCGAAAGAGGTGGCCGTGCAACCGGACGGCTCCATTCTGACGGTCGGCACCAAGGACAACGGTTACCCAACCTACAAGGACATCTGGGTCACCAGATTGATGCCCAGTGGGGCTGCCGACTCCGGGTTCGGGTCCAACGGCCAGGTGGTCACCGATCTCGGGGGCGCAGACGACTGCGCTGCGGCGGCTGTCGATTCGAGTGGCAAGCTCGTTGTGGCCGGCTATGCGTTCACCTCCGGCGTTACGTCGGCGGGAGCAGGACGAAGCCAGAGCACACGGATGACCTCCGCGGTGGGCATGGGCCTCGCCCGCTACGAGTGCGGGCCGTCAGCCGTGCTGCCCGGACCCAAGACGTTCGCCCTGAAGGCCATCGTCGTCAACCGTGGCAAGCGCGCCACCTTCTCGTATCGCGTCAACGCCTCGACGCCCAGGGTGACGGTCAAGATCAGGATCTACAAGGGCACGCGCCTGAAGACGACTCTCTCCGTCGGCTCGGTCACCGCAGGAAGTCCCCACGCATACCGCTGGAAGTGCGGTCTAGCGAAAGGCAAGTACACCTGGAAGGTCCTCGCGACCGACGCGCGGAAGCGCACGCAGATCCGGACCGGAGCGAACCGCCTAACGGTGAGGTAGCTCAGCACGGCTGGCCTCGGTCTCCTTCGTCGCTTCGGTCGCTCCATCTAGGCTCTGCGAGGACGCCGCCGACGTATTGGGGCGACGTCCCTGGCCCCTAGACGAATGCGCCACGCGAGATCGGGCAGTTGCGGCCAAGGCCGGGACCCTTACCGGCAGCGGCAAGCAAGGGTAGCAGTTGCAGGATGCTTGAGGCCTGCTTCGCGTTCGAACGCCCCCGGCGGACAGTTCAATGCAATAGAGTCGAGGAAGCAAAAGAGGAGCCGCGAAGCCATCGACACCTGCGCAGTTCTCAAGCTCGTCTGTGAGGCCCTGCTCGTGGGCTCATCGCGTGAGGCCGCTCAGATCCTGGAGAACGAGTATCCGTTTGCGCCACAACCCCCTGGTGCGCACAAGTACGGCCCCCGCGACGCAACCCGCATCTTCATCCGCGATGGATTCATCGACCGCTATTCCGGTCAGCGACTTGTGTTCCCGCCCGTGATGCGCGTGATATCGATGGCACTTCCAGGCGCGTTTCCCTATCACCCCAACTGGAAGGCCAGCGCGACGCACCCTGCCTACTACGAGCTAACTGCCACCGTGGACCATCTCGTGCCGGCTGCGAGGGGTGGCTCTGACGAGAGTCCGAACTTGATGACGACGTCCATGGCCCGCAACAGCGCCAAGCTCGACTGGAGCCTTGAACACCTCGGATGGTCGCTCCATCCGCCTGGTGACTTCCGGGAGTGGGACGGGCTTGTGGGCTGGTTCCTTGACTACACTGATGCGTATCCCGAGCCCCTAGCCAACAGCTCAATCCGGTCTTGGCGGCGTGCCGCCTTGGCCGTACTCGGTTAGATCTTGAGGGGAGACTCACGGCTCGGCCAAGCCGTGCAAGGGCGGCGCTCTCCCAGCTGAGCTAGCGGCCCACGAGGGGGACAAGTATACCCCGGGAGCTCAGATGAGCCCGATGCGGCCCTCCGAGAACCGGGGATTTCGATTGCGGAATGGTTGCAGCAACCGCCATGAAGACCCGGAAGACGACAGGATGCAGCCGAAGGACAACGCCAGTTTGGTCGCCTTCCCCGCTCGCAGCAGGGCGAATACCCTGTCAAGCCTTCCCTGTGCTGGTGGCGTGCCATGTTCTTGGGGCAGCCCGCTCACGCCTCCATTTCCATTACCTTGGACACCTACTCGCACGTGATGCCGGGCATGCAGGAGGAAGCCGCAGAGAAGATCGACGCCGGCCTGCGGAAGGCGCTGGCGGTCACCGCCGTGCCGGAAGCCTCGGGATGATGAAGGGCACCTCTCGTTGGTACGCCAGATAGGCCTCGCCGAACCGCTCGGCCAACTCCCCCTCCTCGAAGCGCTTCAGGTAGACGAGCAGGGAGCCGCCCAAGCCGAGGACGAGGACCGTGCCCGCAATCGTCCCCATACCAGTCCCGATGCCCACGTAGGCCATGATGGTTCCAAGCGTCATCGGATTGCGGCAGTAGCGGAACGGACCCTCCGTGAGCAGCTCCTGAGTGGGCATCACCGGCAGCGGCGTCCCCCGCCCGTGAGTCACCTGGGTGATGACCGACCAGAAGCCCAGGGAGAATCCCAGGATCATGAGGAGCCCGCCCAGGACGCGGCTCACTCTCCCGACCCTGAGAGGCGGCAGACCGAGCCGGCGGTCCAGGCGTGGCCCGACCCCGGCCACAAGGAATGGGAGCAGGCCCAAGAAGACGGGGCCAGCAAGGAGCGTGGTCGCGATCCTTCTGGCTTCGCTGTGCTCCTTCTGGGCCCACTTGGCGTAGCGGGACATAGTCCTCAAAGGTTCTCCTCCAGCCACCGCTGTATGTACTTGCCTGCGGCCGGAGTCGGGGCATGGCCGCCGTCATAGACCTTCCACTTCTTCGGGGCGGGCGCCGCGGCGACGAAGGCCGCGGCGTCCTGCATGGCGTTCGAGTCACCGTCGCCGTTGATGAAGAGGAAGGCTGACCCCTCGTTGTGGCTCAGGTACGTGACGGGGTCCCATGTGGCAAGCTGGGCCGCGAGGCGCTCCCACGCCTTTCCAGTGGGGGTGGCGTCCTCCATCAGCCCGCGGTAGTTGCTCGTGGGTCGCGCCATCCCGATCAGGACATAGGCCTTGACGCGCTCATCGATTCCCGCGAGCACTCCGCCCAGCAGGTGAGCGCCATTGCTCCAGCCCACGAAGCCCATGCGGCTGGTGTCGATCTGCGGCAGAGTCTTGAGCAGGTCCAGACCACGACGTTCCTGCGTCACGTTCTCTATGACCCCGCGGAGATCGGTCGTCGGATCGAACGTCCAGCACTGCATCGAAGGCGCTTCCTGGAGCAGGAGCCCCGCATAGCCCGTCCTGGCCAACGCAGCGGCGTCGTCGAGGAACATGGAGACGTCCGTCCTCCACCCCGGCGCATAGACCACGACCGGGAACGGACCTTCGCCCTCCGGCGTCACGAGGTACCCGCTGGCCTGGTTGCCGCCGTAGGCGTAGGAGATGGTCTCCACGGTCGACCCCGACTGAGACTCGCCAGGCTGCGACTCGAAGCCCAGCGGCTCGGTCGCGTCATAGGCGAACATCGCCTTGAGCTCGGAGAACGGCGGCAGCTTGTCGCCGGGCTTGACCACTGGGATCGGCGCCGGTGACATCGTCGGGCTCCAACTGGGTGAGGCCGTGGCCTGACTCGCCGCCGGGGATGTGCTGGTAGTGGTGTCGGAGCCGCCGCAGGCGGCAAGCGCCAGCAGTGCGACGACGAAGACCGCGAGCGTGGCCGCCCAGCAGGACCTCTTCGCGCGCGAACGCTTCATGGCTCCGTCCCTTCATCTCGTGCTGGCAGCACACGGGCGCTGCCCTACGACATCAGTGTGGATGGGCCAGCTGGCGGTGTCTTCACCGGAATCCGGTGATTCGCGGACGACGCTGAACGTGACGGAGGGCAAATCGTGTTCTCCGGGCGTGGGCGCAGTCGCCGGGACGGTGGCACGTCTCTTGCCGGCAGAAGGGTTGACCCGCGCCGCGCGCCTGATGGGGCAGCGCGCCTGGAGAACTGGCCGACCGCCGAAGAGGCCCGTCCCCGAAGCGGCAATCGTCAATGCAAGCCCTGCGGCCGTTACGTTGTCGGGCACATCGATGATGACGTAGGCGTCGGTCTCGCCAAAGGCGTAGCAGAAGGCTTCGACGCTGCCGCCGACGGTCTTGGCGGCCTCCTCGACGGCGGCGCGCCTGCTCGCGCCGCCCTCCTTCAGCAACCCCTTGATGCCGTCTCCGACGTAGTTGGCTTCAACCAGATACTTGGCCATCGGGATCTCCGTATGCGGTCAGTGCCAGACGCAGGGCGGATGTGCCGACCGGCGTCTGGTGAGCTTCGAGACATGAGGAGCGCTGGCGCGCGTCCTCTTCCGGCACATGCCTCCGCCGCGGGACGGCGAAACGGCGACTCCGTTCAGATGGCGGCTGACCGGCTCAGGTTGTTGCCGGCGGACCCCGCTTTCAACGGACTCGAAGGCCAGCTCTCAGAGTTGCTTCTAGCGCAGCAATGGCGCCCGGCCGTACCTCGGCCTACGCTGATAGCTCCGGCATGCGCCGCGTCAGCTCCGCCCAGTCGTCGCCGATCGCCCGCTGGATGAGCTGCTTGACTCCCGCGAACGCTTCGGGCGGCTGCACCATCTGCTGGATTCGGGTCATGTTCTCGCGGTCGTCGTCGCCCAGCAGGGGATACATCCACAGTATGAAGTCGGGCTGGAGGTCCTGGGGGATCTCCGCGGCCATGATGCCGACCGCTTTGCCTTGGTCGGGCACGGGGACGCGCTCCCCGAAGATGCGGTACAGGTGCGTGTCCTCCTTGTACAGGTGGATATCGAGGTGGAACTTGAAGGCTGCGGTGGCCCGGGCGGTCGCCAGTGCGTCGCCCGCGGAGACCGCAGCGTCCAGGGCGTCGAAGGCCTCGTCGAGGCCGCGATGGTCGTCCACGTAGGCCTCGGCGACCAGTGGAGCGACCTCTTCGAGACGGGGGAAGACGGCGATCTCCTCCCCGCGAGCGTGGATCACAAGTATCTCGTTGAAGAAGCGAAACCGCTCCAGTGCCGCCTCAAGCCCCGGCGTGCCTCGCGCAGCGCCGAGCGCCGCGGCATCGATGCCCTCGATGTCCTTGCGGAACGCGTTGTGGACGGCCTTTATCGCATCGATCGGACCGGCCATGATCGTCTCCCCCTTCGATTGACCCGTGATCCCATGTAGGTACCCGCAAGAGCTGTTGGGGTGGCCGTTGCGCAACCTTCCCCGGCGCCGGATCGGACCACGACGCAAGACCGTGGCCCCGCCCTGCCGACGGCGGAAGTCGCTGTGGCGCGGTCCTCGACTCTTGAGTGGTGTCCGCTCGCGTGATGCGGGCATGTGCATCACATACACCAATGTGAATCGGCGTAGTCAGCACGACTGCGCCGCTGACGACAGGAGAATGGTCATGTCGAGGGAAGACGAAGTACGGAGGATATCGGACAGGTTCTACTCGGGCCTCGACCGCATGGACGTCTCAGCTTTGCCGGAGGTCTGGTCCCACCGCGATGACGTCACAACGATGCACCCCATGGGTGGGGAGCAGGTCGGCTGGGAGGAAGTCCGCACCTCGTTCGAGGGGGCCGCGGGGCTGATGACCGACAGCCACGTGGAGCTCATCGACCAGAGGATCTACGCCGGTGAAGACCTGGCGTACGAGACCGGCATCGAGCGGGGACGCGCCAAGCTCTCGGGAGAGCCGGTCGAGTTCGAGCAACGCGTGACGAACGTCTACCGCCGTGAGGACGGGCAGTGGAAGATGGTCCACCATCACACTGACGTCTCCAACGGTCTCGTCGACATCATCCAACGGCTGCAAGCAGCCTGAGCACGCTGCGGCGCATCGAACCCGCAAGTGGGGCCGCCTGTTCCGAGCGAGCAGGCGGCCCCACAACGTCATTCCGAGCCCAGGAGAAGGCCCAACGCCGCGTTGATGTCACTCAGGCTGATACAGCGCGATCGTGTTGCCGTCCGGGTCCTTGAACCAGGCCGACTTGCCGATCCCTGGACTGGTCAGGACGTGGTCGATCATCTTCAGGTCACCGAACTCGACCGTATCGAAGGCTACGCCACGGTCGGCCAGCTCCCGAACATCGGCGGTGATGTCGGTCGACCAGAAGCGCACCTGGGTGTGGTCGGCCTGATTGGGCGAGGACGCTCGATCAGCAGGGTGGTCGCGTCCCCGCACTCAATACAAGGTGGTTCTTGATCGTGGCCAGCGAGAGCCTCAGTCCGACCTTGGTCTCGTAGAACTCCCTACTTCTCTCAAGATCGGTCGAGCACACTACGGCCGACAGTCTGTTGTCAGCAAACAAGAGGGGCCTCCTCGGGCGGGGAATCGTCAAGCACGCATGGGTGATTCATCGCCCGCGCGTATCGACCGCAAACGGTTGGCCGGTCAAGAGGTGAAAGGCAGGCCCGAGTGCAAGGGCGGCGCTCTCCCAGCTGAGCTAGCGGCCCACGCGGTAGACATGTCTACCTCGTGGTTTGCCGCGCCACCCCCGTCGGCTTCCCACTCGAGGTGACTGTCGGACGTCAGGCCCGCCGCCCGCACAGACGCATGAAGGCCCGGACGCTGAACGATCGTCATCTTGGTCCAGGACGGCACGGGTACGAAGTGAGGCAGCCCGCACACGGAGAGTCGTCATGGACGCGCTGCTCGACCCCGTCAATCTGCTCGCCCTGCTCACGCTGACGCTGCTCGAGATCGTCCTCGGCATCGACAACGTCATCTTCATCGCCATCATCACCGACTCGCTCCCGCCGGAGCGGCGCAGCTTCGCCCGGCGCCTGGGCCTGGCTCTCGCGCTCTTCGGCCGCGTCGGCCTGGTGCTCGGGGTGTCGTGGCTGCTGACGCTGGAGCACCCGCTCTTCACGTTGCTGGGCCACGAGATCACGATCAGCGGCCTGATCCTGATCGGTGGGGGGCTCTTTCTCCTCTACAAGGCCGTGCGCGAGATCTTCAACACCACGGAGCTCCACGAGGAGGAGCACGGCGAGGTGCGCCGGCGTACCTCGGTGGCGGGGGTGATCGCGCAGATCGTGGTCATCGACATGATCTTCGCCATCGACTCGGTGCTGACCGCCGTCGGCATGACGAGCGAGGTGATCCTCATCATCATCGCCATCGCTGTCGCCATCGGCGTGATGATGTTCTACGCCGGGCCGGTCGCGAACTTCATCAGCAAGCATGCCAGCGTCAAGCTGCTGGCGCTCGCCTTCCTCGTCCTCATCGGCGTCATGCTGATCCTCGAGGGCGTGGGAGAGCCCATAGAGCGCACCACCGTGTACGTCGCGATCCTCTTCGCCGTCGGCGTCGAGTACCTCAACTTCCGGCGCCGGCGGAACCTGCAGCGTCGCCGAGGCGACGACCATGTGCTTCCCGGCAGGGAAGGTGTGTGAGCCCGTTGCAGACGGCCTCCCACCGCATTCGCATCACGGCGCCGCGAGCGTACCCTTCGCGAGCCAGCCGTACAGGGCATTGGCCGTCATGCTCATACCCCCACCGACGGTCGACCAACTGTACGGCGTCGCGTTGTAGTAGCCGCCCGAGATGGTCGAGAGTCCGCCCGATGCCGTGTTCCAGGAACCGCCGGAGACGGAGGACGAGTATCCCGCTCATGACGTGCACGTTGGCGCCTTGAAGACGATGTTGGGCCCCTTGACGCCGTTCATCGCTCTTCACGGCAACCCCCTCAAGTTGCGCGGGCCGCTCCCTCGTATTCCCGAGCTTGATTCCGCCGCGACCTCACCGCCCGAGGACTCACGGACTGAGCACGACCCGGCCCATGACGCGCAGGTAGTGGGCCCAGTAGCCCTGCAGATCGCCGTAGTGGTCCGCAAGGCGCTGTACCTCTTCGGCCGGCAGCGGCTGGCCGCCGCCGTAGACGTCGCCCGCCATGCGCATGAGCGCGTGGTCACCGTACGGGAGGCGCTCCATGCGACCCAGGCTGCGGATCATGATGAACGCGGCCGACCAGGGACCCACGCCGGGGATGGCACGCAGCCAGCGGGAAACCTCGTCGTAGGAACCCTCGCGGAGGAAGGCCTCGTCGACCTGACTGAAGGCGACCGCGGCGCCATGGATGTACTCGGCGCGGCGGCTGTTGCGCAGCAGCCGCGTCAGGTCCTCCACGCTCGCCTGCACGACCGCCTTGGCGCCCGGGAACGGCGAGAACTCTCTGCCATCGAACTCGACGACGGCCGAGAACTCCTCGATCATGGTGCGCTTCATGTGCTGCGCGACGCCGAGCAGGTTGCGCTGCGAGAGGATCGTCCAGCAGGCGTTCTCGAACGGCGTGAGGAACTTGACCTGGTGGTAGCCGTAGAGCTCTCGCTTGACGGCCGCGAAGGGTGGGTCGGAGTCGATCAGCTCGTAGAAGCGGTGCAGGTCGTCGTAGACGCTGAGGTAGACCTCGATGCGGCGTACGAGTGCGGCGATGTCGGTGTCACTCAGGGGATCGTCGGTGTGGAGCTCGTAGTGAAGCGTCGGCTGCTCCACGCTGCCCGCTGCGGTGAGCTTGAAGGCGACCGGCGTCTGACTGGCCCAGGCCGCGCGACTGAGTGACTTCTCCGAGACCACCTGTTCGCCGTGCATCGGCGGGAAGGTCAGGATGAAGTCGATCGCCTGGTCGAAATCGAAAGGGGCGACCGGTCGGAGCGTGCCTTCGTGCCGCAGTCGCGCCAAGCTTCACCTCCGCAGTACTTCTTCTTGGACTCACCATTCCCCGAACGTTCGCTTTGGAGGCCCCGGCAACACTCGCAAGTTGCGCGAGCCGCCCGCCTCGTTTCTCTCATCGACGAAGTCGCGATCAGGCGTCTGGTGGGAGCGCGGGCCGATCAAATTCAGGTGGCGTCGGACGTCGGCTGCGAGGCGACCGAGGATGCGAGCGGGGATCCGGTGACTCAGTCGTGTCAAGCGCGCTCCGCCACAGTCGCGCTCGGTCACTTCAGCTTTAAAGGTCCTCAGTGATAGGCGGCGGCTCACAGCCGGCACCTTTGCCAATAGCGCGATTGCGCTAGACATCGGACCGCCGTGTGAGTCAGCCACTCCACAGGGGTCGGGATTGACGCTTCGATCCATGCAGTGTCCGCCACCTGCGCCGCCGTGTGCCTGATCATGCCGACCTTCCGACGGATCACGTCCGCTCGAACCCTGCACGCGTGGCGACTACGTCCAGGCAGGGACCACGCATAGCGCTGATCGCGGAGCTGAGAACTTGCAGCCGCCGGCTGCCGCCTCGTGCTGAACTCGTCTCGACGCGCTTGCCTTCGATCACCCTGTCAGCATGCGGAGTCACCGACCGGCACGTTGAACCACGTGTTGGAGGCCATCCTGCGACAAGCTTCTCGCCGATAGCACCGACCTGGCGCGACGGACGGCTTGATCAAGCAAAGGACTGTCACCCATTCGGCTTTCGTACGGCTCTCGCCCAGAGCCTGACCGACCGGCGAGGAGGGACTCGGGGTCGACGAGCTCATAGCGAGTGCCTCCCGACGTCTTCCGTCCGTCCGCCGACGGGGAGGACCAGTCCACCCACTCGACGTCGACCCCGGCAAAACGCTTCTCCATGACGCGCAGGGCCTCGGGAGTTGTTGTCTACGAGCGTACAGTCGCGACCGAGGTCAAGGCGGACTCACCGAACGTCCCCTGCGTGATTCGCGAGCCGCTGGGCGGCCCGCGTGTAAGCAATCCGCGGTTCGGCGAGGGGCAGCCTCTCACAACGCCGGGCCTCGAAATGGACCGCCATCCACACACGCGCCCGGGTTGCGGCACGCGTAGAACGCGTCAAGCCCGATCTAGACACTCGTTCCACGACCTCCCGGGTCCACCCGACCGATAGTGATGATGAAGCGGTCAGCGGCGATGAAGACGCGCGGGAAGGGGCATCCGTGAAGCGCGATCCGGCGGTCGGCATGCAAGACGTGCTCTCCAGGAGCACGATGCGAGAGAGACTGGAGGCGACGTATCCCTCGCGGGGTGAGTCTGCCGCTCGGATGCGCCGGACCCTTCGTGGGTATCTGTCCGAGCGAGCCCTGGACGCGGACGTGGTCTACGACGTCGTGCTCGCGGCCGACGAGGCCTTCATCAACGCTGTCAGCCACGCCGATGCCGCTGGTGGCGTCATTCGAGTCACGGCCTGCGTCTCGGACGGCGAGGCCGCGGTCGAGGTACGGGATGGCGGCGGCGGATTCCAGCTTCGCCCGCCGGGTCCGCAGCCGTTTCCGGATGTGCGCCGCGCAGGCGGCCGCGGCGTCTTCCTCATCGAGCGCCTGATGGACGAAGTCAGCGTCAGCTCAGGGCAAAGAGGAACCACCGTCCGGATGGTACGGCGTCTCGACTGAGGGACGTGCGCCAAGCGGCAACCGGCGCTCTCCCAGCTGAGCTGGCGGCCCACGAGGGGGACAAGAATACCGCGCGGGCTCAGGCAGGCCCGAGTAGTGCTATCGAGTCACGGGAAGTCGGGTTGCGGAATGGTTGCAGACGGTTACTCCATCAAGGACGACTCGGGCCAGTCCCCCATGAGCCGGGAGGGGCCCCACTCGAAGTAGGCGGACGACTCCCTCCACAGGTCTTCCTTCGCTTTGGTTCGCACAGGGTCAGTCGCGTACCACTCGTCCATCTCGTCCAGAACGGCGTAGTTCTCGATCTCCTGCCACACCTCCAGGTCGTGCTCTCCGCCCAGACGGAACTGCGTCGCGAACACCCGCAGCGATTTCGTCCATGGTTCGGAGACGAGGTCCGGACCACCTTTCTCACGCCACCAGGTGGTCGCATCCTCGACGGACGATCCGTCTTTGAACTTGCCGGTCGTGACGAAGTAGAGCCTGTAGGCGTCCATGGCCATCCTCCCGGGCGTCCCGCGTTCACTGGGCAGCATGCGGACGTCACTCTAGCCCTGACGAGTTGTCGCACTCGTCACCCGGATTGGGTGATAGCTGCGACGGCTCAGGATCGGCGCGACGTCCCGGTCGCCTTCGTCGCGTCGGTCGCATGGGACCGCTCTGTGCTCACGGCGCGGTCTTGAGTCTGGCCAGCGTCCTGCCCAGCGCCTGGATCTGCCGCCCGAAGGCGGCGAGGTCGCCGCGCCGCAGCGCCGCCTGCGCCGCCGCATACTGCGCGTTCGCCTTCGCGATGAGCGCGGCGGTGGCGGCGGTCGTCACTTGGGGCCTGGCGCCCGGCTTGACGCCCGGTTGCGTCCCCGGCGGCGGCGCACCGCCGAAGATCAGTGCCAGGGCCTCGCCCAGCGTCTGCGCCATCACCACGCTCTGCTGCTGCCCGCTGGGCAGGTCGGGCGTCGCGGACGGCGAGCGATAGAACACGATCACCCGCTGGAACTGCGGCAGTGCGGTGGTCGCTGACTGCAGGTACAGCGGCTGGACGTACAGCAGCGAGTTCTGGATCGGCACCGTGAGGAGGTTGCCGAAGATGACGTGCGAGCCCTGCTGGCCCCACAGGGTCCTCTGCGACGAGATCACGGGGTCCTGATTGATCGCCGCCTCCACCTGGGCCGGCCCGTAGACATTGAGGCTCGCCGGGAACTCGAAGCTCACGGCCCGGCCGTAGTTCGGGATGTCCGACTGTGCCCCGAGCCACGCGATCATGTTGGCCCGGCCGTTGGGCACGTAGGGCAGGATCAGCACGAACTCCTCGCGTGTCTGCCCCGGCAACCGCATGATCATGTAGTAGGCGCTCTGGGGTGCGGTCCCCGAGATCGAGAGGTTGGACGGGATCTCCCACTGGTTCCCCTTGTTGTAGAGCAGGGACACGTCGGTGACGTGATAGGTGGCGAACTGCCGCGCCTGGATCTTGAAGAAGTCCTCGGGATAGCGCACGTGCCGGCGCAGCGCATCCGGCATCTGTGCGGCCGGGATGAAGACTCCGGGGAACAGACGCTCGTAGGTCCGGATGAGCGGATCCTGCGGGTCGAAGACGTAGAAGCGCATCGAGCCGTTGTAGGCGTCGATCACCACCTTGACCGAGTTGCGGATGTAGTTGAGTCCGCCGTCGGGCTGCGAGTACGGGATGCGGTCGGTGGTGGTGTAGGTGTCGACGACCCAGTACAGCCTGCCGCCGGCCACGACCATGTAGGGGTTGGCGTCGAGCTTCAGGAAGGGCGCGGCCGCCCCGAGGCGCGCCCTGATGTTGTCGAGGATGATCACCCTGCTTTGGCTGGTGATCGCCGTGGTCGTGAGGAAGCGGATGTCGCCGAAGCGAAGGGTGAAGGCGAGCCTGTTCAGCAGGGAGCCGATCGGGATGCCGCCGCTGCCGGTGTACGGCGCGTAGACGTTGCCGCTCGGCCCCGGGTAGTCGAACGTCTGGTACTTCGTCTTGACCAGCACGTAGTCCGTGCCGAGCAGGCCGTAGTAGATCTGCGGCTGCGTGATGGCGAGCGACGGCGCCGACGACAGGGGGGGACGTCCTGGACCAGGAAGTCGGGCGCGCCGCCGGACGACACCTGGTTCACGGCCGAGACGGCGACGCCGTAGCCGTGCGTGTAGGTGATGTGCTGGTTGACCCACGTCTGCGCGTTCTGGGGCAAGCCGGCGACGCGCAGCTCGCGGGGCGCGAGCATCGTCTGCGTGTACACCCCGTTCACCGGATAGCGATCCACGCTCACACTGGTGAACGAGTAGTAGGGCCGCAGCTCTTGCAGCTGCCCGTAGCTGCGCAGCAGCACCTGCGGGTCCCACAGGCGGATGTTGCGCACCGTCACTGTGTTGACCTTGAGCGCCGCCGACGTGAGGTCGCCCTTGAGCGAGTAGGGGGTCTCGGAGATCGCCGTGAGGTCGAAGGCCCGGCGGGTGGCGGCGATGTTGTAGGCGATGTACGGCTGCTCCTTCGCCAGCTCGTTGGGGTTGACGATGAGCGCCTGGAACACGGCGGGGACGATGCCGAGCAGCACGATCAGAGAAACCAGCCAGACGCCGAACGCCGCCGCCGGCCACCACGGGTGGCGGCGGCGCGCCGCATTGTAGATGAGCGCGGCGGCGAGCACGAAGACCAGGACCATGAGCACCCGCGTCATGGGCAGGCGCACGTGGAGGTCCGTGTACCCGACCCCGAAGACGACGCCCGCCCGCGAGTAGAGCAGGTTCCACGCTCGGAACAGATAGCCGACGCCGCCGAGGATGAACAGGGCCGCCATCAACGCGGAGAGGTGGATGGCGGCACCCTCTTCGATGCGGAAGCCGCCGACGCGCGAGAGCTGGTCGGCGGCGCGCGCCTGCGGCGGCAGGCGAGCCCACTCCTCCGGCGCTATCTGGGGACGTGGCGACGACCGTTCCTTGACCTCGATGGCGCCCACCGCGAGGTGGGCGGCGACGGACACGATCAAGGCCACGATCAGCGAGGCGAACAGGAACCCGTAGGCGTACTCCCACGCCGGCAGCCGGAACACGTAGAACGACAGGTCGTGGTGGAAGATGGGGTCGCGGACGCCGAACGACACACCCTCCAGCGCGCGCGCGAACACCAGCCACGACCCAACCGCCGAACGGGCGGCGATGAACGCGCCGAGAAGGGCTGCGACAAGTCCGACGCGCCCCACCCAGCGCAACGCCGTCTCGTGCACGGCCTCGATGACGTCGACGCCCTCGACCGGGCGGTACTTCGGCGCCAGCCGACGGGCGATGACGAGGTTGCCGAAGACGACGACGAAGAACACGGCGCCGAAGCCGATGGCGGTGACGGCGCCGATGATCAGGCGTCTCCAGAAGACCGTGCGCAGGCCGACCTCGCCGAACCAGAGCCAGTCCACGTAGAGGCGCGCAAGGATGACGGCGAGCACGATGAGGACGACCGCGACGGCCGCCGCGATGACCAAGCGCCGCCTGACCGCGTGGCGCCTGCGGCGCGGTACCTCGCCCTCGTCGGACGGGTGTCTGCTCGAGGCCGGACTCATGAGCACCCCGCCGAGTGCGGTGATGCCGGCCTAGTCGGCTGAAGCCGCCGCCGATCTGTGACGGCGGTCAGAACCTGCGCGACGAAGGCCGGCGGCCGCGCTCAGCACCCGGTTTGTTCCCTCAACGGGCCGTGCCGAAGACTACACAGGATCTCCAAGGGGCTCGAGCTCGCGGCCACCCTCCGGTGCACACCCGCTGCTGGACTCCGGCAGCACCCGCGAAGCAGTGCATGGGCGACACCGTCCTCGCTTCACCTCGATCGCGGCCTCACCGCAGATGGCGCCCGGCCTTGGGCGCCGGCCTTGCCGCCAGATCAGAAGGGCGTCTTGTCACTGTTGTAGTAGAGCGTCTCGCGGCAGATCTTGCCGTTGCGGATCTCCAACATGGTCACGCCGTCGCCGCCAGATCCCGCCGAGAAGGCGGTCCAGATGACGGCCGCCCAGCCGCGGCCGAAGGCATAGCGAAGGTTCGTGAAGGCCAGGTCGGCCGGCTTCCTGAAGATGTCGGCGTACTGGTTCAGCTCGCTGGCTGGGGGCGCGTTGAAGCCGGCGGTGTCGCGGAACTCGTTCGAGGGGGCGCCGAGGGCGACGATCGCGTCGGCGTCTTTCGCCTGGAGCGCCGCCGCGTACTTGAGCGCCACGGCCTCCGCAGCCACCGGCGTGTCCGCCGGTCCCGGCGCCGACCTGAGAGGGTTCGCAGCTCGCAGCGGGCTCAGCTGGCTTTCGACTGGCTGGTAGTAGTTCGCAAGGCGCACGATCTTGCCGCCGCGGGTCTCGATGAGCTGGAGGATCTGCATCGACCCCTCTGCGACGTCCTGGCGCGACTCGAACACCCCCCAGCCGCGGCCGGCGTGGCCTGCGAGGGCGTGGGTGCCTGTGGTCATGCCGAAGACCCCTCCCATGAGCTCGAGAAACGCCTCCCGGCCATCTACGTGCACCCCAGTGGCGTGGCAGTCGAAGACGACGTCGCGGGCGTAGACTCGGCCGAGCTGGGCGACGCTACGCGCGTCCCAGGCGGCGGCGTAGGCGTCGACCGCCTTCTGGGTGACGGCGACCGAGTCGCTGTCGACGAGGCGCTCGGGGGTGGCGGCGACCTGCGGCGTGGCCGCCGCGCTCGGCGACGTGGACGCCGCGGTGCTCGAGCCGCCGCAGGCGGCCAGGGCGACTACGCCGGCGAACACGAGGAGCGCGAGCGTGACACAGGCGCACCATCTGCAGCGCCTTGGCCTCCTCATGACTTCCCCTTCCCTTTCGGCCCCTCGAGTCAGAGCCCGATCGGCAAGCTGGTGCTCGTGTAGTAGAGCGTCTCGCGGCCGATCTTGCCGTCGCGGACCTCGAGCATGGTCACGCCGGTCCCGCCCGCCGCCGCCCACGGACGGGGAGTCGGCGACCCAGATGAGGGTCGCCCAGCCGGGGCCGAAGGCATAGCGGAGGTCCGTGAAGGCCAGGTCGGCCGGCTTCTTGAAGATCCTGGCATAGTGCGCCTGCACCTGACCGCGGCTGCTGCCGACGGCGCTGGCGGCGGTGTCCATGAAGGCGATCTTCGGCGCGCTCAGGGCGGCTACGGCGGCGGCGTCCTTGGCCTGCAGCGCCGCCGCGTACTTGAGCGCCACGGCTTCCGCCGCCGCCGCCGTGTCTGCAGGCCCCGGCACCGACGTGAGTGGCTTGGGCTCGAGCGGCTTGCCGGCGGGGGGCTTGAACGGGTCCTGGTAGTACCACGACTCGGTCACGATCTTGCCGTCGCGGATCTCCAGGACCGTGATCGGCTGGATCCACGCCTCGTAGCGTGTGGAAGTCCCACCGGTGCTCGAGCACGCCCCAGCCGCGATCGGCGTAGCCGGCAAGGACGCGTGCCCCGTCGGCCTCGCGGAGGCTCCGCCGCAGCTCCTTGAGGACGCAGCCTTGCCCTCACGTGCATGACCGAAGACGAAGTCGTTGTAGACCACGTCGTCCGCGTAGAGCGGCACGAACCGGGCGCCGCTCAGCGCGGCGGCCCCGGCCCCGAAGGCGTCGACTACCTTCTGCGTGGCCTCGACCGAGTCGCTGCCCACAAGGTGAACGGGCGCGGCGGAAGCCGACTGCGTCGCCTCGCGGTCGGTGGTGCCGACGACGAAGTGCTCGCCGTCGTGCTGCTTCCACCGCAGGCGGCGAGCGCGAATGCCGCAACGACGACGACAAGCTTCAGCGCAGACGCGGCAGATGCCCGTGCCCGGAATCCTCCTGGCCTCTCCATGACCTGCCCCTCTTCCTGTGGCCTGGCCCGCCGCCCTCACGGGTGGCGGGCCTTCTGCTGGTCGCCGGTCGGCAACGTCCGGCGACGCTGCCTGCAAAACGCCCGGCCAGCCGAAGCTACTTCACCGCGCAGAGATAGCCGTCCTCACTACCGACGTAGACCACCCCGCCGGAGATGGCCAGGAGGGAGTCATCCTGGCGTCCCCGTCTCGAACTTCCACTTCTCCTGCCCGCTCTGGGCGTCCAGCCCGTGGAGATAGCCGTCATTGCTGCTGAAGTAGACCAGCCCGCCGGAGATCGCCGGGGGGCTGTCCAGATAGTCAACGCCGGTATGGGGGCTGCCATCGGGGGCGTCACGGAGCGCCTCGTCCGCCCGGAACACCCACTTCTCCTGCCCGCTCTGGATGTCCAGGGCATGGAGATAGCCGTCCTAGCCGTCATCGCTGGCCATAGTCTCATAGTTGGCGACGTAGACCACCCCGCCGGAGATGGCCGGGGGGGAGCCGAGCGTGTCCCCCGTCTTGAACTTCCATCTCTCCTGCCCGCTCTGGGCGTCCAAGGCGTGGAGGTAGCCGTCATCGTTGCTGATGTAGACCACCCCGCCGGAGATGGCCGCGGAGGACCACTGGCCGCCGTAGAACCCACCGCCCGCCTGGAACTTCCACTTCTTCTGCCCGCTCTGGACGTCGACCGCGTAGAGATAGGTGTCGTTGCTGCCGACGTAGACCACACCGTCGGAGACGGCCGGTGAGAACAGCATCAAACCTTCGTAGAGTCCCCGTTGCTCCTGCGGTCGACCGTCCGCCCGGAACCTCCATCTCTCCTCGCCGCTCTGGGCGTCGACCGCGTAGAGATAGCCGGCGGTGTGCCGAAGTAGACCACCCCATCCGAGACGGCCGGTGAGGAGACCTGTACACGACCGGCCGCCTTGAACCTCCATCTCTCCTGCCCGCTCTGGGCGTCGACCGCGTGGAGATAGGGATCCAGACCGCCGCCGCCGACATAGACCACCCCGTCCGAGACGGCCGGCTTGGACAGAATGACGCCGTCCGCCTGGAACTCCCATCTCTCCTGCCCGCTCTGGGCGTCGACCGCGTAGAGATGGCCGTCTATGATGCCGAAGTAGACCACCCCGTCCGAGACGGCCGCTGGCGCGGCAACACCGCCGACATGCCGCCTGTCTGGAACTTCCACACCAGTTCGCCCTGTGAGGGCGCGTTCGCGACGTAGCCACCCGCGTAGACCGCCCCGCCGCCGAGGAGCACGGCGCCGGCGACGAGCACGGCGAGCGTGCGGCCTCGCAGGCGTGGCCAGCGGCGGGCGGCGCGCGGCTCGACGGGGGTGGCGACGATCACGCGGCGCAGCCGCTCGCGTTCGTCGGCGTCGGGCTCGGGCATGGCCGCTGCGGGATCAATGGCTCGCAGGCGCTTGAGGACGTCAGTTGCCATTGAGAACACCTCCATGTGGCACGGAGATGCCGTCGCTCTCCGCTTCGACCAGCGACAAAGCATCCGTGAGCCGCCTTCGCGCCCGATACAGGCGCACGCCGGCGGCCGTCCTGGAGCAGCCGAGAGCCGTGGCCAGGCCGGCACGGTCGAGGCGCTCCCAGGCCGCCAGCGACAGGATCTCGCGGTCGCGTTCAGGCAGGCGGCGGAATGCGTCGCTGAGTGACGAGCGCGCCTCCAGCCCTTCGATGAACGAGGGGCCGCCGTCGCCGTCCGCCTGGATGGACCGCTGTTCGCGGTCCCGGCGCCGGCGCTCGCCGCGCTCCTGGTTGAGGCGCACGTTGCGGGCGATGCCGATCAGCCACGGGAGGGGCTCGGTCGGCACGCTGTCGAGACGCTGCCAGGCGAGCGCGAAGGTCTCGGCCACCACGTCGTCGGCCGTGTTAGGCCCGCGCCGCCACGCGTAGGCGCGCACCGCCGGGTAGTGGGCTTCGTAGAGGCTGGTGAAACGAGCCTCTCGTGCCTGCCCGTCCTGACGCATGGCTCCTCCATGCTCGCGGTGCCCTCTATTCAGTAGTGTCCACAGGGGGCCCTGCGATTACACGAGTGCCGTTGGCTGCCCGACCCGCACCCCCGCACAGCGTCAGCGGGAGGACGCCTCCATCTGCAGTTTGCGGTTCTCCAGTCTGTCGCGAGACGCCCCCCGCTCTCGCCCCACCGGACTGCGGTGACGACGAATCGGTGATTGTAGACCGGCAAAGCCCCGACTCAGAGGTACTTCTCCAGCCACACGCGATGGAACCGCGAGGCCCCCTGCGCCGAGGAGAACATCTCCCCGTGCCCGCCGGGGACCCACTTGAAGAGCTTCGGCTTGGGCGCGGCGGCGAACATCGCGGCGATGCGCTTGGGCGCGAAGCAGCCGTCGTCGAAGTCCTCCTTGGTGTACTGGAAGAGGAAGGCCGCCCCGCGGTTGTGGGCGACGTACTCGGCCGGGTCCTGCACCTCGCCGTCGAGGCGGGGAGCAAGGCCGCGGATGCTCCCGCCGGCGTAGGTGAGCACGTAGGCCTTGATGCGTTCGTCCACGCCGGCGAGAAGGGCGCCGGTGGCCCCACCCCAGCTCTCCCCGACGAAGCCGATGCGCTTGCTGTCCACCTGGGGCAGCGTCTCCAGCACGTCGAGCGCGCGCCGCAGGTCGACGACATAGCGCGCGTTGCCCTTGATGTCGTCGACCGCTCGCCCGGCGTCGATGACGACGTTCGGCGCTCTGGAGTCCGGGGGCGTGACCGCAAGCGAGGCGATGCCCATGTGCGCGAGGGCCGCCTGGTCGTAACTGTGCAACCCAGGGCCGCAGGTCCCGCCCGGGGCGCACAGGACGACCGGGAAGGGGCCCTCACCTTCGGGGATCACCAGCACGCCGGGCACCGTGCAGCCCGCGCTCGTGTACTCGATCGACTCGCCTTGGACCCCGGAGATGACCCAGACGACCGTGCCCGTGTCCTTGAAGGCGAGCGGCTCGCTGCGGTCGTACTCGTACATCTGCTTCATCTCGGCGAAGGTGGCGTTCTTGCCGGGGATCCGCACTTTCAGCGTCGAGGTCGGCTCCGCTACGGGCGTCGTGGCCACGCTGGCGGCGGCCGACGGCGAGCTCGAGGCCGTTGTGTCGGAGCCGCCACAGGCGGCGAGCGCGAGTGTTGCGACTCCGAACAGCGCGAGTGTCGCAGCCCAGACGGACCGTGTCGGGTGTGAGCGCTTCATGGCTCCGTCCCTCCGCGTCTTGCGGGTAGCGGATCGACGCCGCCCTACAGCATCACTGTAGAGGGGCCGGCGGGCGGTGTCTTCACCGGAATCCGGTGATTCTGCGCGAGCCTCGTGCGTCAGGAGAAGACGAGAGCGACGGTCACCAACGGGGATGGAATCCGCAAGCGCCTGGCGACACGGAGACCGATGCGTCCGGGCTCGGAACGCGACGATGGTGCCGTGCGGGGGTTGCAGGCCGTGACGCCGCCGACCGCCGATCGATGGGCACGGGGAATGAGACAACCAGCGACCGCAACAATGCGCACCTGCAGGAGGCGCTGACCTTGCGCACTACCTGCTTGGCTGCGATTCCATTCATTGGAGGATGTCATGTTCATTCAGACCGTCTCGGAGGCGGAGGCAGAGGGCAAGGTCCGTGAAGTCTACGACGGCGACCAGGAGACCTTCGGCTACGTCCCCAATCACGCCAAGGTCTTCAGCTTGCGTCCCGATGTGTTGAAGGCGTGGCGCGGCCTTCAGGGGAGCATCCGCAGCAATCTCTCCTTGCGCCGGTACGAGCTGGTCACTCTGGCGGCGGCGCAGGCCTTGGATTCCCGCTACTGCCTCCTCGCTCACGGGGCGGTCCTGACCAAGAACGGCGTGAGCATCGACCAACTGCGCGCCATCCTGACGGATTTCCACGACGCCGGACTGGAACCCGCGGAGGTCGGCATCATGGAGTACGCCCAGAAGATCGCCCGGAGCGCCAACGAGGTCACTGAGGCGGATGTTGACGCGCTGCGTGCCCTGGGTCTGGAAGACGTCGAGATCCTCGACGTTGCGCTGACGGCAACGATGCGCTGCTTCGCCAGCAAGACGTTCAGCGCCCTGGGAGCCGGGTCGGATGCCGCGTTCGACGAACTCGAAGGCCGGCTCTCTGACCTGCTGCCGGCGTAGCGACTCACCCTCGGTCTCCTTCGTCGCTTCGGTCGCCGACGCAGCCATGCGGGCCTGCGGGAGGCGCCGACGGGCCGAGGATCGAGACGCCCGAGCTCAGTCGAGGCGTGCCGGGGTCCCCCGACTGCACATGGTCGTCCGGCGAGGCCTCCTACTCCGGCTGCCACACCGGGTCGTAGACCTGCGGGAGACCGGGGACCCGGGAAAGACCGGTGCCGTCGGCGTTGACGACGAAGAGGTAGGAGCCGGAGTAGCCGGAGCCGGCGAGCAGGGCCATGGAGTCGCTCGAGAACGCCATCGCCGCGCCGTCGGGGGACCACGAGACGCGAGTGAACGAGTCCAGCACGTAGCCTTGGGTATCATCCAAGATCGTCACCTGCCCCGCGGCGTCGCCCTGGACGGGGGCCACGTACAGGCGCTTCGCCTGGTCGTGCAGGGCGAGCTTCGTGCCGTCCGGGGACATCGCGAACGTCCCCAGCTCCGCGCCTTTCGTGAGTTGCGTGAGCCCACTCCCGTCCTGGTCCACGGCGAAGACGTCGCCGTGCTCGTCGGCGGCAGTGCAGGTGAGGATCCTGCCGTCAGACGCCCACTCGAGGCCGCCGCCGTTCTCGGCCAAGTCCGGGTTCACATCCAGGCCCGACACTTCCCCGCCGAGAGGCTTGACGCCGCTCCCGTCGGCGTTCATCAGGTAGATGAGCCCATCGCCGCTGTCCTCTGCCGTCCGGAATGCGATCTGCTTGCCGTCCGGCGACCACACCGGACGCCCGCCGCCCAGCGCCCCCTTCGTCAGGTTCTTCTTGCCGCTCCCGTCGGCGTTCATGACCCAGACCTCGGACGTGTCGGGGTCGTCTTCGGTCCACACCGAGTAGGCGATCCGGCGCCCGTCCGGCGACCAGGAGGGGGCCTCCTCCCACCAGGGATCGTCGGTCAGCTGCTTGAGCCCCGTGCCGTCGGTGCGCACCGTGAAGATCTCGCTGTTGTAGCCCTTGGCCGCCTTCACCCTCTTGCCGAAGGCGATGGTGCCGGCCACGGTGGGTGCCGGGAGCGCGGTGGCGGCCGCATACGAGAGTCGAGGTCATCGCGTCGCCGAAGCTGGGGACTGAGCTCGCCGCCGAGGGTGAGCTCATCACGCTCGGTGAGCTCGACGTCGTGCCCGAGCCGCCGCAGGCGGCAAGCGCCGAGAACCGCACCCCCGGCGAGCACCGCGAGCATCACCGTCCGGAAGGACCTTGTCAGATATGAGCGTCTCATGGCCCAGTCCCTCCGCGTCGCGCTGATGGCGGATCGGCGCCGCCCTGCGGCATCACTGTAGGGGGGGTAGAGTGCGGCGTCTTCCCCGGAATCCGATGATTCTGCGCGAGCCTCGTGCGTCACGAGAGCGCAGGCGACCAGAGACATTGGAGACCGATGCGACCGAAGGCTCGCACCCCTGGCGATGGTCGGGGGTGTCGGCTGCAGGAGTGGGGGCCCGGACGCATGGCGGTCAGGGTACGCCCGACCGGGAACAGCGACGGGGGGAGGCTCTGTACCTCCCCCCGTCGCCATCGCTGATGACGCGCACTCCTCGCTCAGCGAAGAACGAAGAACGTGTCAGTCCGGGATGAAGCCCTCGATCCAGGCGAGGACGTCGGGGATGTCGATGCGCTGGTAATAGCCGACGCCCATGCAGGGGCTGTTGGTCCCGAAGGCAGTGATGCCGAGGATCGTGTCGGTGCCGGCGAGCAGCGCGGGGCCGCCGGAGTCTCCGAACGTCCCGCCGCCCTTCCCCTGGGCCGGATTGCACGTCACCTTCATGAACTCACTCGCGAGCCTGCTCCGGGTCTCGACCAGCAGCGTCGGAGCGTAGTAGCGGGCTCGGTTCCACTGCCACTGATCGTATGGGCCAAGGCCGCCGCCGGGTTCGCGGTAGTTGACGCCGTACCCGACGATGTCGAGCGGCTGCTTCACCGAGAGCTCGTCGACGGCGCCGGCCTCGGGCAGGACTCCGTACCGATCCGCGGACACAGGCTCATCCAGAACGACGACGCCCACGTCGTGGTAGTCGAAGCCGGGCAGCCCGGGCAGCGGGACCTCGCGGTAGTCCGGATTGGTGTACGGCTTGCCGTGGTACGAGCCCGCCCCGCCGTAGGGATAGCCGCCGGGTGGGCTCGCGGGGATCGTGTTCCAGAACCAGACCCTCGCGCCCGACGTCCCGATGGTCCCGTGCCCGGCAGTCAGGACGACGCCGGGGGCGATCAACTCGCCCGTCGTCCTCCACAGGGGAATCGTCCTTCGGTCGTAGAACACGACCAGGCAGACGTACGGATGCGCGTCGCCGTCAGGTTGACCGAACTGGATCGCCGCCGCCGGTCCGGCGAACGCCAGCAGGCATGTCGCCATCACCGCGACCGCCAGCATCCACACGCGCAGCTTCCTACCCATCGCTCACCTCCGATGTGAGTCGGGCTCTCCCCCTTCGCCACCGAGCCCTGATGGGAGACCTCATAGCCATCCAAGCCGGAGAGGTCAAGCGTTTCGCCACGTCAGCAGCGAAACGCGGTGATCGGCTCGAGGGCGGCGCTCTCCCCGCCGAGCCGGCGGCCCACGAGGAAGCATGCCACCTCGGTTCATGCGCCCGCCGGCCGTCCGCTCAGCGAGCGCAGCACTCACGCTCCCGTGACGGCCAGGCAGATCCAAGGGTCCGACGGGTCAGGATGTCAGCGGGTCGGCGCGACCGAGGAGGTGGTAGGGTGCTGGCGCTGCTGAGCCCGGTCCGCGGAGAGGAGGTGCGAGGGTGGCCCAGAGCGACGGTCCGCGGCTGCGACTCGAGTTCTGGCGCGCCTTCAGGCAGGCCATGGCGAGTCGCGACGACATCACCTGCGGGCGCGCGTCGTCCGAGACCTGGATGCACCACGACGCGCGCCTCAACTGCGGCCGGCTCTTCTCGATGATCCGCACCCGGGACGGGGAGATCGGATCGCAGTTCGCCCTGGACGCCCTCACCGCGCGGACGGTCTTCTCGCTCCTCAGCGATCACCGGCAGGACGTCGATGAGGCGTTCGGGCAGCCGCTCACCTGGCGCGTGGTGAGCGAGCGGATGCACGAGATCGAGGTCCGCCGGGCGGCCGACCTCGCGCGCCGCGACGAGTGGCCGGAGCTGTTCGCGTGGCTCGCCGACGGCCTCGACGGCTTCGCCCGGGCCCTCGGCCCCTTCGTCGGCCGGTCGATCCCCGTGCCGCACCAGGGCGACTGGGACGAGGACTCGTTCTTCGCCGCGCTCGCCGCGCACAATCCGGGCGCCGTGGGCCCGGCCCGGCAGCTCCTCGAGTGGGGCCGGGCGTCTCTGCCGCACCTGTACTGGGGCCACGGCAAGCAGGTCGGCTCCTTCATGGCCGGCATCCTCCGGTCCGGCATCGAGCACAGCGTCGTCAGCGTGTGGACCGACGGGCTCTTCTGCCTCCGCTTCCAGGCTCTCGGCAAGACGCCCGCGTTCGCGACCGAGGCGATGCGGGCGGAGTTGCTGGACCGCTTCAACGAGGTCCCGCGCTTCGACCTCCCGGCCGGGGTGCTCGACAAGTACCCCGGCCTGCCCCTGCGTCTCCTGGACGACCCCGCGAGCATGCGCGCGTTCATCTCCGCCCTGGACTGGTGCGTCGGGGTGATCAAGCGGAGCTGACCCGGACGCCGCGACGGGCGCCGCGGCCGGCGCAGGCCGCGCCGCGACACTTGCGTCCTGAGCAGTCTTGTGCATAGTCGCCGCGCGACCGAACGCGACCGAGCAGGAGGTGGACCATGGCCCAGGACCAGGGCATCGGGAGCTTCTTCACGCGTCTGACCGACGCGCAGTGCGAGCGGCTGCACGAGGCGACGCTGCAGGTCCTCGAGAGGACCGGGCTCATCATCGACGAGCCGGAGGCGCTGGAGCTCCTCGCCGCCGCCGGCGCCGACGTCGACGGCACGCGCGTGCGCATCCCCGCGAAGCTGGTGGAGCGCGCCCTGGCGTCCGCTCCGCGTGAAGTGACCCTGTACGACAGGACACGGCGAGCCGCGCCTCGTGCTCGCCGGCCGCCGGACCTACTACGGCACCGGCAGCGACTGCATGTACTGCTTCGACCACCGCACCGGCGAGCGGCGCCGGGCCGTGCTGCGCGACGTCGTCGAGGCCACCACCGTGACGGACGCCTGCGAGAACATCGACTTCGTGATGTCGCTGTTCACGCCGAGCGACGTCGAGGCGAGCATCGCCGACCGCTACCAGATGGCGACGATGCTCGCCAACACCACCAAGCCCATCGTGTACATCACGATGGGGGACGAGACCGCCAATGCCGACGCGGTCGCCATGGCCGAGGCGGTGGCCGGCGGCGAGCGGCAGCTGCGCGAGCGGCCGTTCGTGGCCTGCTACAAGAACACGCTGTTCCCGCTCGTGCACAACCGCGAGGCCGTCCGGACGCTCCTCGACCTCGCCGGCAAGGGCCTGCCCTGCATCTACAGCCCCGTCTCCACGGCCGGCACCGTCGCGCCGATGACCGTCGCCGGCTCGACGGTGGTCGTCAACGCCGGCGTGCTGGCGGGCCTCGTGATGGCCCAGCTCAAGCGCGAAGGCGCTCCGTACATCGCCATCGGCTGGGCCGGCGAGGCCATGGACATGCGCACCATGGTCGACGTCTTCGCCTGGCCGGACCACCGCGGCGTGTACTCGTCGCTGCTGCACTGGTACGGGCTGCCGCTGTGGACGCTCGGCGGCGTGACCGACTCCAAGCTGCCCGACCAGCAGGCGGCGGCCGAGGCGGCCCTCACGCTCATGGCCGACGCCGTCATCGGCGGGCACATCAACCACAACATCGGCTTCATCGAGTCCGCGTTCACCGGCTCGCTCACGCAGGTGGTCCTCGGCGACGACATCGTCGGGTGGATCAAGGCGTTCGTCGCGCCGGTGGACCTGAGCGACGAGGCGCTCGGGCTCGACGTGATCGACGAGGTCGGGCCCGGCGGGCTGTTCCTGAAGCACAAGCACACGCGCGTGCACGCGCGCGACAGGTTCCAGCCCGCGATCTTCGACCGCAGCACCTACGAGGACTGGCAGCGGCGCGGCGGCAAGGACGCCACGGCCGTGGCCGCCGAGCGCGTGGACGAGCTGCTGGCGACCCACCGGCCGGAGCCGCTGCCGGCGAGCGTCCAGGCAGCGGTCGACGACGTCGTGGCGCGCGCCCTGGACCGCGCTCGCCGCGCGTGAGAGGAGGAGGCGAGATGACGACGGAAGAGCGGATCCCGACGCGGCTCGGAGACGGCTCGCTCCTCACGCTGACCCGGAGCGAGATGCGAGCCGACATCGAGGCCGGCGTCGAGGCGGCGGTGAAGCGCGCCCACGTCCCGCCGCTGACGGCCGCGAGGCGGACCACCTGCTCGACATCTGCGCCTCCCGCGCCAGGTTCAGCAGCGTCGACCTGGGGACGGAGGTGGTCCTCAGCATCGACGGCACCGGCGGCCAGCTCGTCGCCGGCCGCCAGGGCGACCTGCTGACGTTCGAGCAGTACCTCGGCGCCGACATCGTCGAGCTCTACCACATGGACTACTCGTTCAAGGCGGTGAAGACGGTGCTGCCGTTCGAGCGGCAGAGTCTCAAGAACGCGCAGCAGGCGCTCACCGTGCCGGTGCAGTACGGCGCCATGCCGGACCTGGGGCGGTACTCCCGGCCGGACGGGCCGGTCGCGAACTGGTCGGAGCTGCTGCCTCTGGGGCGCATCGCCGAGGCGCGCGCCGCGCAGGAAGAGGCCGCGGAGATGGCCGCGCACGACATCGCCTTCGTGGCCGAGGGCGTGTGGGAGGCGGGAGCCGACGGCATCGACCTGGACACGTCGGGCGCGGCCGGCGACGCAGACCTGCTGGCCGCGCTCACCGCGACCCGGGAGATCCGCGATCGCTGCCCCGACATGGGCATCGAGATGGGCATGGCGAGCGAGATGGTCCTCGGGATGCACGGCGAGCTCGAGTGGCAAGGCGTCCGGCTCGCCGGCCTCTGGCCTCACCAGCAGGTGAAGCTGGCCGCCGCGGCGGGCGCCACGGTGTTCGGGCCCGCCGTCAACGTCAACTCGACGAAGTCGCTGCCCTGGAACCTGGCCCGCACGCTGACGCTGTGCAAGCCGTGCTGCGAGGAGTCGACCGATCCCCGTCCACATGAACGTCGGGATGGGCGTGGGCGGCGTGCCCATGGCCGTCCGGGCGCCGGTCGACGCGGTCTCCCGGGCCGCCCGGGCCTGCGTCGACATCCTGAAGGTGGACGGCTTGTAGGTGGGCGCCGGCGATCCGCTCGGGATGAGCGCGACGCACGCCAACGCCGCGGGCATGGGCGGGATGCGAGCCGCCGGAGATCTGGTGGCTCGCATGCAGATGACCCGGGGCATGAGGCTCCCCGAAGCGAAGCGCTACGTGGCCGACAAGCTGGGCGTCAGTCCGTCGGACCTGTCGGACGCTCCAGCGATGCATGAGGTGAGAGGCGAGCTGGGGCTCGGGCGGATCTGCTACGGGGGAGCGGCTCTCTACCCCGATCAGCCGAGCGCCATGGAGGCGAAGTTCCGCATCGCCGACGTGCTGGGCATCCCCGTGAACTGCGTCGAGCGGTTCCGCGGCAACGCGAGGATCTGAGAGGAGCGGCGCTGGACGGCGTGAGTGACGAGCGCCGGACGGCTGCTCAGCCCCAGTACCAGCCACAAGCATGCCGTCCCTTCGTCGCCCGGTCGCAGCCCCAGATCCCCCCCGGGGGGTCCCGGTCGACCTACCTCACCGTGAGCCGCGCGGAACCCGCCTTGACCTGCCGGTTGCCGGCGCTGTCCCAGGCGAGGACCTTGAAGGTGTACGGGCCTGGCGCCCATGGGCAGCGCACCTTCCAGGCCAGTGCCGTCGCCAATGGCTTGGCGCCGGCGAGCGTCACGGCCTTGACGACGCGGCCGCGCCGCGAGCGGATCTCGATCCGGACGGTCGCCGACCCGCCGTTGGGCGCCGGATCCGCGACCCGGAAGCGCAGCCTTGCCGTGCCGCCCTTGCGCACGGAGACGTTCGCGAGCGCAGTCGTCGACGGCCCGCGGGTGTCGATGCGCACCGCCCGGTGCATCGTCGCTCCCTCCTGCCCCAACACGTCGCGACCGCGTACGTGCAGGTACCAGACGCCGTCGGCCAGGTTGGGCAGCACCACGGAGGGTCGCAGCGGCGATGTCGCCTGAGGGGATCGTGACGGCGCTCTGGTCGAGCGTCCAGAGATAGCCGGCGACTCCGGCGGCGTCGGTCGCCGACCAGGAGAAGGCCACGTCGCGCACGCGATACCAGCGAGTCTGGTCCGGATGGGTCGACGACGCCGTCTCGACGATGACGGGTCCGGAGCCATCCACCAGAAGACGCCGATGTCGAGCCTCGCTCCAATTCGCCCGCCGCGTCCCGGCAGCGAACGTGCGCCCACCACTCGCCGTCGGCCACGCCGGAGATCGTCGCCCCGGTCGCCGGGCCGTCGTCCGTCTGATCGGGCGTCGTCGCAGCTGCGTGGTCGAGCAGCCACGAGTACCCGGTGACGCCGGAGCGGTCGTCCGAGCCCTCCCAGAAGAGCCTGACTTCGGAGCCCCGGCACCATGTGGCCTCGTCGGGGTGCGACGTGCTGGTGAGTCCGGTCATCACTGGCGCCCCGCTGTCTATCTGGATGCGGCGATGCGACGTACCGCTCCAGCGGTCGGCGCCGTCGACGGCGCGTACGTGGAAGTACCACACGCCGTCGGCGACGCCGCTGTAGGCCCATGCCGGCAGCGTGCCGTCCACCGCGGTGTCGGGCTCGGTCGTCGCCGAGTGGTCGAGCGACCACGAGAACCCGGCCACGAGGCTGGCTCCGCCCGACGCCGACCAGGTGAACGACGGGTCCGCGGAGGCGTACCACACGGACTCGGAGGCGTGCGGCGAGCAGGCAAGTGCGGAGATGGACGGCGCCCCGGCGTCGACGCGCACACGCCGCGTGACCAGGGGGCTCCACAGCCCGGCGCCGCTCCGCGCCTTGACATGGAAGTACCACTCGCCGCCCGCCAGACTTGCTGACGCCGCTGGGCTCGTGCCGTCGATCGTCTCGTCCGGCTCACCGCTCACGGACTGGTCCACGGACCACGAGTACCCGACCCCGGAGGGCCCCGCGTCCGCCTGCCAGGCGAACGACGCAGTGCTCGTGCCGTACCAGACGTCGGGGTCGGGGTGCGAGGAGGAGACGAGATCGTGGACGGCAGGCGTCGTCGTGTCGATGCGCACCTGCCGGTGCACGGTCGTACCCCAGACGCCCCCGAGCCCGCGTGCGCGCACGTGGAAGTAGTGGAGGCCGTCGGACTGGCCCTGGAGGTTCAGAGCCGCATCGGTGGTGTCCACCGTCGTGTCGGGAACGGTGCTCGCCGATGCGTCGAACGCCCACGAATAGCCGTCCGTGGTCGCCGGAGCGGAGGACAGCCAAGCGAGGTCCACGCTCCCGGTCGGGTACCACAGGGTCGGGTCGGGATGCGTGGAGGAGGCGGTCCAGACGATGGACGGCGCGCCGGTGGGGGCCACCCGGATCTGCCGCGTGGAGACCTCGCTCCAGCGGCCTGCGAGATCGCGGACGCGGAGGTGGAAGTACAGCACGCCGGACTCGACGTCGGTGTACGAGTAGGACGAGCCGGTGCCCTCCGGCTCGTCGTCGGGCGCAGCGGACGACGAGGTGTCGAGCACACAGGAGAAGCCGGCGATGCCGCTGGCGTCGCTGGCCGTCCACTCGAAGGAAGGATCGTCGTCGGCCACCGGATCGTCCGGAGACGGGTGGGTGGCGAGACGTCAGGCTGGTGATCTGCGGCGCCGTGAGGTCCAGGACGATGTCGTCCTGGAGCTCGAGCACGGCGCCGTACTCGTTGCGGAACTGGCCGTACACGCGGCGCGAGCCGTCTCCCCACGGCAGCGTGACGCCGCGGCTGTCGCTGTAGGCAGACCACGTCGACCAGTCGCCCGCCTGCGGCGGGTCCCCGGTCGTCGCGGCGACGCGCATCGCAGTGGCGCCGGTGACTTCGCAGTTCACGGTGGCGGTGGTCTCGAGCGCGTATCCGGCCCCGTCGTTCACGCTCATCGTGCCCTGGGGCCGGTCGTCCGGCAGGTACTGCACGTCGTCGATCCAGGCCGCGTCGCCACCGTCCCCGGCGAACAGGTTGTCCTTCATGTACACCCAGTTGATCATCCAGGTCCCGGCGGGGACGTCGCCGCTGAACTTCACCCAGTCCTGCTCACCCGACTGCTCGATCCAGCCGGGGAACCTGTCGCCGCCCACGCCCAGGTGCACGTCGAGCGTCGTGCGTGGGCGCCGAGCTGATCTTCCACCAGAACGAGAGCTCGCCGGGTCCTGTGACCTGCGTGGAGATGCTGGTCACCTTGAAGTAGTACGGCAGGAGCTGATCGAGGTCGGGGAAGTGTCCGCTGCGGGCGCAGTCGGCATCGCCCCCGGTCCGTCCGAGGCCGTTCACCTCGACCCACGCGACTCCGTCGTCGCCGGCGGTCATGAAGGCGAGGAAGGGGTTGTCGAGGTTGTCCGAGAGGGAGGCGCGAGCGGCAGGCACCGCCGCAAGCGCGAGCATCGTCACAAGCGCCACGAGCAGGAACCTGGCAACGGATCTCATCCCCTGCACCCCCAAGAGCTCCGGGCTCCCGGCCCCCAGGACCCGCCGCGCCGCGAAGAAGACGCGGCGCGTCATGCTCCGAGTGTACGCTCGCCGCACGGCGCTGTCACCGTATGCCCGACGGGGCAAAGGCGATGCTCAATCATCGGATCGCTCGTCCGCGGCGCTCTCCCAGCCGAGTCGGCTACCCACAGGGGGACGAGCATCCCCCGGGAGCTTAGCCGGTCCTGAACGCGCCGGCCCGGCCTTCGCCCGGCGCGACTACTTGAGCTCGAAGACCACGACCACGTTCGCGCTGATGTCGAGCTGACCCGGCTCGATCGGCACGTCCTTGGCCGCCCCGGCCATGTCGGACGCGCTGTACATCGCGCTGGGAACCACGCCCACATCGCTCGAGCTCATGCTCAGCACGTCTCCGACGCTCTTGCCGGCGGCCCCGGCCATCGCCTCGGCGCTCTTGCGGGCGTCGGCCACGGCCTCGTCGATCGCCTCCGCGCGGGCGGGCGCCGGATCGTCGATGGTGAAGCTGGGGCCGCTGACGTTGTTGGCGCCGGCGGCGTTCGCGGCCGAGATGATCTCGCCGAGCTTGGCGATGTCGCGCACCTTGACCCGCACGCTGAGCGACGCCTGGTAGCCGGTGATGACCTGCTTGCCGTCCTGGTCGACGGTCTGCGGGTAGACGCTGACGTCCTGCGTCTGGATGTCCTCGCCTGCGACGCCCTGCTTCTTGACCGCGGAGGCGATCTGCTCGGCGCTCTTGGAGGCCTCGTCGAGAGCCGACTTGGCGTTGGGCGACAGCGTGGTGACGCCGAAGGACATCTCGGCCGTGTCCGGCACGGCCTGGGCGGTGCCGGCGCCGGAGGCGGTCACGGTGTTGGCGGCGGCGACCGTGGTGTTGGTGGTATCCCCGCAACCGGCGAGCGCAGCGAGAGCCAGTGCGAGAGCCGCGAGGAGTGCGGCAGTGACGTACCTGTTCCTGAGTGTCATGGCGTTCCCCCTTTGAAGTGAGCGCGCCGGAAGCGGCCGCGCCGTTCATGCCCCTACCCGTAGGACGCTCGTGTGCGGGCAGAGGTTCGCGGCGGTGCGCGCCTCGGGTGCGCGAGACCGCGCTCGTCTGTCACGCTCAGAGACGCGCGGGAGGTCAGATGCCCGTCAGACCGCCGGCTGGACCAGGTGGATGAGGTTGCCGCAGGTGTCCTCGAACATGACGCCGGTGACGGAGCCCATGTCCACCGGCTCACCCCTGAACTGACGCCGGCGGCCGTGAGGCGCTCGACCTCGCGTGGATGTCGCTCGTGACGAAGGCCGTCGCCGGGACGCCGGCGTCGTAGAGCGCCTTCTGGAACTCCCGAGCCGGCGGGAACGCCATCGGCTCCAGTACGAGCTCGACCCCGTCCACGCCATCGGGCGAGGTCACCGTGAGCCAGCGATACTCGCCGATGGGCACATCCTCCGCCTTCACGAAGCCGAGGACGTCCGTATAGAAGCGCAGCGCGCGCTCCTGGTCCTCCACCGTGACGCTGACGAACTTGATCTGCATGAGAGACCTCCGGGTGCTGATCGGTCTCAGAGTGTCCGATCCCGTGCCCTCTGTGTACCCCGCCTTCGGAACCGCATGGCGGCCAGAAGGCGGCGCCGGCCCGGAGCGGTGACCCGCTCGAAGCCGGCGCCGTCACGCGTCCGCCGTCACCTGCCGCGTCACTACTTGACGGTGAGCACCTTGCCGAAGCCGCTCTGGGCGGCGGCGAACTTGACGCTGGCGACCGACACGGCCTTCCACTTGTACTTGCCGGTGTCGGCGATGGCGACGGACTGCGAGTACTGGGTACCCGAGACCTTCGCGGAGTACGTCTTGTAGCCCACCCAGCTGCCGTCGCCCTTCTGGCGGTACGCCTTGATCTTGACAGCCGGTCCAGCGGGCGTCCCCGGCTCGACCGAACCCTTGACGGTGAACTTCTTGCCGGCCGTGATGCTCGTCCCATTGGCCGGCGCGCCGAGCAGCGGCATGACCTGCACCGGCACGACGTCGCTGTCGCGGGCAGCATAGGTGGCGTCGCCCGCCCACTGGAAGCGGTAGTACATGTTCTGCGTCGGCATGACGATGACGGTGTACTTGGTCGACTCCGCCGCCTTCGGCGTCGTGACCTTGTAGATGATCTCGAACGAGCCGGACCCAGTCGTCGCCTGGCCGAAATCGGCCCACAACCCGGGGATGGCGGTACTGCCGGCCTTCAGCGTGCCGTTGAGGGCCACCATCTCGCCGTAGGTGATGACTGCGCTCTTCGGACTGACGGTCCAGCTCGTGGCCGCCGGCTCCGCGAAGGCCGGAGCCGCCAGCAGGACCACCAGCACGACGGTCCCGGCGAGCGCCAGACCCACCTTCTTCCGGCCCCAGTTCAACCACCGCGTCATGACGCCTCCCCCCTCGACTGTGTCTCGCCGCGTCAGGGGGACCCGGACGCCACGAACTGATCGGTCGCCGGGTCTGGAGCGAAGCAGCAGGGGTCCGGAGAAGCGCGTCGCAGGCGGCTCGATCCCCCTACCCCTCATCGGACCACGAAGGTCCTGTCACGCGTCTGCGGCGACCGCGGGCATCATATCGCGGCAGGACAAGGCAGCCCAGAGCGTCGTCGGATCGCGAGTCGACTCCACCCTGCCCATGCCCTTCCGCCGAGCCGCGTGCTAGGCTCTCGGGCGGATCTGGCGTGCGCGGATGCAGGAGGCTCAGCTTGGCCGACGACGCCGCCCTTCAAGCGCTCGGCTACTCACCGCACTGGCAGACGCTCTTCGAGCCCTTCGCCGGGCGGGGTCTGACGCCCGCCCGCGTCATCCGCAGCGACCGCGGCAGCGCGCTGATCGCCACGCCCCAGGGCATCGTCCGCGGGCAGCCCTCAGCGAGTCTCTCGAAGACGGCTCGCGGGGCCGCGGACATGCCGGCCACCGGCGACTGGGTGGCCGTACTCGCGGACGACGGCCTCGAGGTCGCGCTCATCGAGGCGGTGCTCGAACGCGCCAGCGCCATCACGCGCGGCGACCCGGGCAAGGTCTCGGACGTCCAGGTCCTGGCCGCTAACATCGACACCGTGTTCGTGGTGCATCCGATCGCCGACCCACCGAACCTTCGCCGCATCGAGCGAGAGCTCGCCCTGGCCTGGGACTCGGGAGCCGTCCCGGTCGTGGTGCTCACGAAGGCGGACCTCTCCGCCGACCCTGAGGCCGCCCGACTGGCGACCGAGTCGGTAGCGCCGGGCGTGGACGTGCTCGTCACCAACGCGCTGTCCGGCGACAGCGCCGAGCTGCTCCTCGCCTATATCGCGGACCATCGCACCGCGGTCCTGGTCGGCCCCTCGGGCGCCGGGAAGTCCACGCTCATCAACGGGCTTCTCGGCGAGCAGCGACAGGCGACGCGCGACGTACGCGTGGGCGACGGGCGCGGGCGCCACACGACGGTCGCCCGCGAGCTCGTCCAGATGCCGGACGGCGGCGTGCTCATCGACACTCCCGGACTGCGGGCGCTCGGCCTGACCGGGTCGGAGGAAGGGATCGCCTCGGTCTTCCCGGACATCGAGGAGCTCGCGGGGTCCTGCCGCTTCCGCGACTGCACCCACGACCACGAGCCCGGCTGCGCCGTCCGAGCCGCCGTCGAGGCGGGATCGCTGCCGCCGGAGCGTCTGGCCAGCTACCGCAAGCTGCTGGCTGAGGCGCAGGCGGTGGCGGCCAAGACGGACGCGCGTCTTCGCGCCCAGAGGGAGCGCAAGTCGAAGACCATCAGCAAGGCCGCCAAGGAGTACTTCAAGCTGACCGGCGGAGGCTGAGTCCGGCTGCGGGGCCCCGGTCAGACCTCCGACTCACCGCCGCGGAAGCCGTCCACGATCCGCATGGCGTCTTTGAGGCTGGCGCCCGTCTGTTCCCGGACCAGCCTCACCGCCTCCTTGCGCTCGCCGCGGGAGATCAGGTCGGCGACCTCAGTGGAGATCTGCCACTCCGGCGCAGGCTCGTCGCTCACACCGAGACTCCGCTGCAGGAACGCCATCTGCGCCTCCAGCCGCTCGACGCGCTCCCGCAGCACTGCCAGCTGATCGTCTGTGTCACTCATTCGGCACTCCTCCACTGGATCCGGAGGCGGCGGCGGCGTCAGGCCGGAGGCTACAGGCCTCCACCGGGCGGCTGGGACTTGTTGCGCATCATGTACTGGTAGGTCCTGGCGCGTTCAGGATCCTCGTCCGTGGGATCGGTGTCGGTGACCTTCCTGCTGCCGACGCCACCGATGACGCCCCACAGAAGCACGATCACGGCCCCCGCGCCCAGCACGATGGCCGCGAGGAACCAGTGGCCCATGAGGGCGACCATCGCGACCAGCACGCACAGGATCCCCACGGTGAAGACGAACAGGAATCGCCCCAACGCCGCCTCCTCGGTCCTCAAGCGGTGATCAGCAGGACGACTGAGCGCCCGGCTGCGACACGCGGTCCGATCTGACCTGACCCTACAACCCGGTCGTGAGAACACAAGGCCGGCGAGGCAGGCCGGCGGTAACGGCCCGCGGCGGAGCCTCAGGAGGGCGGCGCCGGCGGCTCCGGCGCGGCCGGGGCGTTCGGAGCCGCGCCGAGGCCGTCGTCCGCCGCGGCGGCCGGGAGCGACTGGTCGTCCTCGCCGGGCGCCGGCGCCGGCAGAGGAGGAGTACCGGCCGCGGCTGCAGGAGCCGGGGCGGCCGGAGCGGCGGCGCGGGCTTCGAGGTCCGCGGCGAGCTCGTCCAGACCTTGCGCGCGCAGCTTCGCGGCTGCCTTGCTCATGGCCTCGCGAGCCCGCGGGTCGTCGGGGGTCACCGTCTGGCCGTCGACGATCACCTGGGTCGACGCGGTCACGGTCAGACCGCCGGCGCTCCCCTGGCCGGCGTCGCCGGCCAGCAACTCATGGAGAAGGTGATCGGCCTGCTCGAGCGCCGCGCGCTGCTGCGGGTCCTGCAGGTCCACGGACACGTCGCTCGTCGTCACCGTGTACGTCGTGGATGACGAGTCCTCGGCGTCCTTTCGCTTGAGCCAATCGAAGAGTCCCACCTGCTCCTCCTCCCGTCTCCCGCATGGTACTCCTCGATGGACCGCGCGGCGCCGGCCGGGCCGCCTGCGCCGCCGGTCAGGTCACCGGCCTCGCCGGCGGCGCATGGTGGCGTCCTCGCCTCGAGATCGCGAACGATACTGCGGCCCCGATGAGGCCCATAAGCAGCGCGGCGGGACTCTCTGAATGTGCGCGCTCGACGCGCAAGTGTCTTCACCGGAATCCTATGGTTCTTCGCCGGGTGGTACGCCGGGCCGGACGCCCCGGAATGCACGAGAGGCCCGCCACCTCTACGGGCAGCGGGCCTCGTCGCGAGCGTCTGGACTTCTCAGACAGGCGGTCTGGACTTCGCCGGGATGACCAGCAGGACGATGATCGTGATCAGCGGGAAGAAGATCGCCAGGATCACCCACAGTAACGGACTGCGTCCCTTGCTCGCCGCCAGCAGGAACGTGAAGTAGATGAAGACCACCCAGAGGACGATGCCGATGATCCACCAGAGGAACGTCCAGAACGTGGCAGCCACTAACAGTCCGAGCATGAGCACCCCCATCGAGACCGAATCGTCATGACACCTTCACATGCTCACACCTCGCGCCGTCTTGACAAGGGTCCGCCGTTGCCGGACGGGATGAAGACGATCGCGACGCCGCCGGCGCGACGACGGGAGGGCGGAGGCTCAGTCCGCCGAGTTCTCCGAGTGGCAGGAGAGGCAGCCGTCGCCGGTCCGGTCGTGATGGTCCTCGGGCAGGCGCTCGACCGGGTGACAGGTGGTGCACGCGGCCCGGTCGCCGCCCACGGGGTGCGGGACGACGGGTCCGCCCCCGAGCGCCGCGACCGCGAGCGTCACGCACGCGAAGAACACGGCCACCACGACGATGCCGACCCAGATGGACCCCCGGCGTCTGATCTCTCTCACGGCTTCACCTCCACGTCTGCTCTGGACGCGAGGCTACCGGGTGGAGCGTGTGCGGGAACCTCCCTGCGGAGGTGGATGCGCTCGTCCGGCCGGGGGGTCTTCGAGTCGTGCGACTACCTCCCGGGAGGGAGGCCCGCCGTGCAGAGCCGCCGGCTAACGCCTCAGCCAGGCCTCGAGGTCGGCCATCCGCGCCATGGTCTCGTCGTAGCCCTGGCGGTAGAGCGCCTCGAGCCGGGTGAGGTCGCGCTCCATGCGGCCGACCACGAGGGGGCGGACGGGCCGGAGGACGAAGGCCGAGCCGGCCCGCTCCATCGACGCCACCAGGTCGAGCGACGCGTTGTACATCGCCGGCCGCCGCAGCATCGCCGCGTAGACGGCCGGGTAGCGCGCCAGGAGCACCCGGCTCAGGCCGCGGAACCGCGGCGGCGGCTTGCGGTAGCCCGCGTTGCGCGTGAGCACCACCACGTTGCGCGGGTTGCCGTCCGCGACCGCCCGCAGGACCGGGATGGAATCGCTCAGGCCGCCGTCCACGCAGGGGCTCCCCTTCACCATGACCGGCGGTGAGAGCACCGGCAGGCTGCAGCTCGCTCGCAGGAGGGTCTGCACGTACCACCGGGGATCCTCGTCGTGCTGCCGGTAGTACCGGGCCGCGCCCGTGGCGCAGTCGGTCACGCCGGCGACCAGTGTCCGCGGTGACGCCTTGAAGCCGTCATAGTCGAACGGCGCCAGCACGTCCGGCAGGGTCCGGAAGATGAAGTCCATGCCGAACCAGCTCCGCTCCCGCACCACGTTGCGCCAGCCGGCGTACCGCGGGTCCGCCACCAGGTCGACGAACACGCGGTGGCTGCGCTCTCGCTGGCGGGCGACGTAGTGCGAGCCGGCGTTGGCGCCGGCGGACATGCCGATCACGTAGCCGAGGTCGACGCCGGCGTCCAGGAACGCGTCCAGCACACCACCCGTGTAGGTGGTGCGCATGCCGCCGCCCTCCAGGACCAGTCCGACACCCGAGACCATCGTCCGAGCGTATCAGACGGTCCCGGCGTGAAGCGGACGAGCGACTGCGCCTGCTACGACACCACCCGCACCAGCTCGGCGATGCTCGTCTCACCGGCGAGGACCTTGCGCACGCCGTCTTCTCGCACGGACTCGACGCCCCGGGCGCGAGCGGCCTCGCGGAGCTCGCGCACGGGGACGCCGCACTCGATCATGTCTGCCATGTCCTCGTCCATGGTGAGCACCTCGTAGATGCCGACGCGCCCCAGATAGCCGGTACCGAAGCAGCGCGTGCAGCCGGCCGCCTCGTGGATCTTCATCTGCCGGCGCGGCGCCTCGCCGATGCCGAACTTCTCCCAGGTGCTCGCGCGCACCGTCCGCGGCTTGCGGCAGTGCGGGCAGAGACGGCGCACGAGCCGCTGTGAGACGACGCAGGAGAAGGCCGCGGCGACCAGGTAGGGCGGCAGGCCCATCTCGACGAGCCGGTGCACCGCCGAGGCGGCGTCGCGCGTGTGCAACGTCGAGAACACGAGGTGCCCGGTCATCGCCGCCTGGGCCGCCATCTTCGCGGTCTCCGCGTCCCGGATCTCGCCCACCATGATGAGATCCGGGTCGCTCCGCAGCAGCGTGCGCAGCAGGCCGGCGAAGTCAAGGCCGATCGCCGACTTGACCTCGCTCTGCATGACGCCTTCGACCTTGCGCTCGATGGGGTCCTCGACCGTGTAGATCTTGCTCTCCGGCGACTTGACCAGCTCGAGCGTGGTGTAGAGCGTGGTCGACTTGCCGCAGCCGGTCGGTCCGCAGATCAGGATGCCTCCGTCGGGCCGGTGGATGGCCGCCTCGAAGCGTTCCAGGGAAGGCCCGGTGAGACCGAGCTGGTCGAGTGTCGGCGGCAGCGGCGAGACCTCGAGGATGCGGATCGAGATGTTCTCGCCGTGCAGCGTCGGGACGGAGGCCAGACGCAGGTCGACCTCATCGCCGGCGCTCGTCTCGAACGAGGTCCTGCCGTCCTGCGGCATGCGCCGCTCGGCGATGTCCATGTTGCCCATGATCTTGATGCGGCTGACGACGCCGGCCTGGACCTCGGTGGGGAACTCGCGCAGCTTGTGGAGCACGCCGTCGATGCGACAGCGCACGTGCAGCGCCTCGGCGTGGGGCTCCACGTGGATGTCGGAGGCCTTCATGCTGACGGCGTCGGAGATGAGGCCGTCCACGATCTCGATGATCGAGGCGTCGTGGGCCAGGGCGGCATCGTCGGCGACGAGGAACTCCTCCTCGTCGCTCAGCTCCCGCAGCTTCCCGCGCGTGTTGAAGAACGTGTCGCTGGCCTCGTCGAAGGCGCTGTCGGTGCAGATGACGACGCGCACGCTGCGCTTGGTGCGCAGCCTGACTTCGTCGATGGCGACGATGTCGAGGGGGTCGGTCATGGCCAGCACCAGGGTACCGTCGTCGTCCAGCTGCAGGGGGAGGACGCGCCGGTTGACCATGAAGTCGCGCGGCAGCAGGGCGAGCGTCTCGGGCGAGAAGTAGACCTGGTCGAGATCGGCGACCTCGAGGCGCAGTTGCGCCGCCAATGCCTCGACGAGGTCCTTCTCCGAGACGAGTCCCTCACGGACGAGCACGTCGCCCAGCCGGCGCCGCTCGATCTGCTGGCGCGCCAGCGCGGCCTCGATCTGGTGCTGGCTGACGAGGCCGTCGGCCACGAGCAGGGCACCGAGTCTGCGCCGGCCGGCCGAGATCGCCGTCACGGCCGGGGTGTTCAGACTTGCCTCCATGGGGGCTCCGCCTTCCCGCGCCTGGACCGGGAGCGTGGACAGCCGAGTCGCCGCTGGGACCACGCTGGGGTCCTGTTGCCCGGCCGCTGTCGGCGGCCGCATCCAATTGGGTGCATCGACACCCCAGCGGCGATCGGCAACCCACCCTAGACGGATGTACCTGGGGTCGAGCAGGATCCGGCCCCCGCCGGCCGCGCGTGCCCGCATCGACCCGGCCGGGCACGCGCGACGACGTGGCTCGGGCGAACGCTACTCCGGCCGCCAGGCCGGGTCGTAGGCACCGGCCGTGTTCGGCACCTCGTACACCTCCGAGCCGTCGGTCCTGGCGACGAAGAGAGCAGCCCCCTTCACCTGCCACGCCCGGGAGTCGAGGCCCAGTACGACCTTGCGGCCGTTCGGCGACCAAGAGGACACCGCAAGCCCTCGCCGGTACTGCGACACCTCCTCGACGATCACGACCGCCATCCCCCGGCCGCCGGACGTCCATCCGCACCAGGCGGTCTGAGTCCTCATCGTAGATCGCGAGCCATTTGCCCGTCGGTCGAGAGCGAGAAGCTTGACCGCGGCCCGGTGGCCGTGACGACCGTGAGCTTGCGGCCGCCGGGATCGACCGAGCAGATCTCCCCCAGGCTGCCGCTGTCCGCGCCGAAGAATATCCTCCCGTCCGGCGCCCACGCGGGAGCGTAGCCCGCTCCTCCCGAAGCCGGCGAGCGCGGAAGCACGGTCCTGAGGCCGCTGCCGTCGGTGTCCACCACGTCCAGCGGTGTCGGCGCCGCTGAAGGCGGTGGTGCTGAAGAGGATCCGCCTGCCGTCGGGCGACCAGGCGATCCAGCCCACCCCGCCCGGAGCGGGCGTCACGCGCCGCTTGCCGGAGCCGTCCGCGTTCATGACAAACACGCCGGACGCGGAAAGTGATGTGTAGGCGATCTTGCTGCCGTCCGGCGACCAGGCTGGTCCCCTCGCGTCCGCGGCCAGTCGCCGGAGCCCCGTGCCGTCGCCGCGCACGACGCAGATGTCCACGGGAGTCTCGAGTCCCTCAGCGACCGAGGCGACCCTGGTGAAGGCGATGGTGCCGTAGCCCGCGCCCTTCGGCAGCGGAGGCGCGCTCGGCGACGCCGCCACCATGACGGTCGCCTCGCTCGGCGCCGCCGCCGGCTGGCCCGCCGCCGTCGCGCCGGAGCCGCCGCAGGCGGCGAGGGCGAGGGCCGGCAGCACGCAGGCGACGACCAACGAGACCGCAACCCATGAAGTGGAAGCCCTGTGAGTCCTCATGACTACTTCGCCTCCTCGATCCAGCCCGACCACACGAACGTGTCGCCGGGCCGGAAGCTCTTCCGCTCCGGGAAGTACCAGAAGCCGTGGTAGGTGAGCCCCGCGTAGGCGCCGGAGCCCGTGGACTTCCAGTACTGGAAATGCTCGAAGTCCGGCCGCGGACCGCGCACCATCGGGTCGGTGGACCATGGGCTGTCCCACACGCCGTCCTCGTTGCTGATCGTGGACTCGACGCGGTAATCGAGGCTTCCGTCCGGCCGCGTCTCGGCGATCCCCTCGATGTCGCCCTCCAGCCGGCCAGTCACGCGCGGGTCCGACTGCTCGACATCCCAGACCCAGGGGCCGGGGCCGCTCGTAGGCGATCTTCTTCGTCGTGGCGATGCCGACGACCGGCGTCCAGTTCGCGGGCGTCGTCCCCGGCCCGGGAGCCGGCGGCACAGGACTGCCGTCGGTCGTCTCGATCCATCCCGCGCCGACGATCTGGAGGTCGGAGGTGAAGCCCTCGCCGGACTCCGCGACCCAGGCGCTCCCGTGGGCGACGAGGCCGGCGTAGCCGCCGGTCCCCTTGAGGGTGCCGTAGAAGTGATGCACGTCGCCGCCGGCGGCGATACCGCCCGTCCACCGCTTCACCCAGGTCCCACCGGCGTTGCGCAGCCGACTCGTACCCCACATGGCCGCGCTCATGTCGCTCTGCCGCTGATCGCAGTTGATGACGACCTCTTCCGTGCCGGCCAGGCGCGGGTCGGAGCTGGCGTGCCGGAACGTCCAGACGGCGTGGCGCATCTGCACGACGTCGCCGACCGTCTTCGTGCTTCTGTAGGGGCGCTCCTTGACCAGCGAGCTCGTGAGACACACGGGAGCATGCCGCTGGAACTCCCGGACCGTCGCCGGCGACGCGTCGGCGACCGGCGAGCCCGAAGGAATGCCCGATGCCGCCGCCTCCGGCGGCGAGCCGGTCGTGGTGGAGCCTCCGCAGGCGGCCACGATCGCACTGCCGGCCAGCAGAAGCATCATCGTGACGATGAAGGCCGTCAGCCTCGGGCCGAATCGCGATGGGTCTCTCTTCTTGATGTCCATGTCCCCTCCCCGGTCTCGCCTGCCGTTCACACGCTTCAGCCAGACAGACCGGGGGAGGGGCTGGATCCTTCGATGGGGCCGTTGTGACGGAACGCCCCGGCCGGAAGCGCGACCCGGCGAGTGCGAAGGCGGCGTCAGTCCTGAGACGGTGGCGGATACGGCTGCAGAGAGTCCGCCACCTGAAGGAGCTCCCGGCCGTCGGCGCCGCCGACGATCGTCAGCAGGACCCCGTCCTTGACGGCCCAGAGGTGAGGCGCGGAGGACGTGCTCGCCAGCACGATGTACGCCGTAGCGCCCTCGAAGGCCCCGCCGGTGATGGGGGCCTCCGTCCGCACGAGATCTGTCCAGTCGGGGTCATACGGGTCGACGGGATCCTCGGTCGGTGAGTATGACGGTTCGGCGATCTGGCGCGTCGACACCGTGAGCGCGTCGAAGCCGCGCGTGTACAGCAACTCGACGACGTGCCTGGCCTTGACCCGGCCATTCGTCGTCTGCGCCCGGTCGGCAAGGGCCACGGCCGTCAGCTTGTAGCCGCCGGGGGAGAAGCGGGGCACGAGCGGCGCGGAGGTTCCGAAGACCGCCGCGTCCTCCAGTCTGACGCGGCTGAAGCCCCGGTCGGTGTGACTGACGCTCAGTCCGGGCGTCGGATGCAGGGTGAACGTTCCCGCGGGCAGCCGCTTGTCGACCTGCACGTCACGGATGCGCAGCTCGCCCATGAGGATCCCTGCCCGGAGTTCCTGGAAGCGGACCGGCAGCCAGGTCTGCGCGTCCACCGTGACCTTGTACACGGGCCAGTCGATGTCCGCGCCGGAGCCCGAAGGGAAGACCGCCGGGGTGCCCTTGGTGCACGTCACCGTCCAGGCCTGTCTGCCGTCGATCTCGGTCTTCTCCAGCTTCACCGCCCCCACGGCCTCAAGCGTCCGCAGGGAGGCGCCGAAGTCGACGCCGGTGAGCGGACTGGCCCAGCGGTCGGGCGGCCCGAGCGCGACGTCGCGCGCCACCGAGAACCGCCGCCCCGGCTTGAGGTGACGCAGGACGCCCGTGGCGGCATCGTAGGCGACGACGTCGGTCACGCGCCGGCTGGCCGGCGCGCCGGACCCCACACGGCGCGTCGGGCCGAGCTGCGTCAGCAGGTAGCTCCTGTCGGTGCTCTGCACGAAGTGATACCGCCAGAGGTCATAGTGGTGCCCGGCAAGCGACCTGTCCCAGTCTGCAACCTTCATCATGACCTCCGCCTGCCAGGTGCGACCCGACGACACGGTGCGGAGCGCTCGCTCGAGGACGACGGCCGCACTGACGGTCTCGGGGCCGGGAGTCCGCGGCAGACCGATGAGGACGGCCGCCGCGACGGCCGCGACCACGGTTGCGGCCACGAGCGCCACCCGCAGCCTTCGCGTCGCGAAGGCTGCGTGGATGCGGCCGGCCATGCCTGGCCGCCGGCGCTCGGCGGCCTCCTCGGCGACGTGCGCGCGCATCTGGTCCCAGTAGTCCGGCCCATGGTCGGGCTCGGTGACGGTCTCCAGCAGCTCCCCAAGCTCCCGGTCGCGGAACTCGTCCATCACATCACCCCCGAGTCCAGTGACGCGCTGAGGCAGCTGCGCAGCTTCGCCCGCGCCGCCGAGAGTCGCGAGGCCAGCGTCCCGGACGGCACGCCGAGGATCTCGGCCGTCGTCGCGTAGTCGTATCCCTCCCGGTCGACGAGCAGCACCGCGAGGCGCTGCTCGGGCGGCAGGGCGGCGAGGGCGTCGGTCAAGGCCGCCCGCATCGCGAGGGCCTCCGCGGGATCGGGCTCGGCATCGCGGGGCTCCGGCAGCTCCTCGGGCGCCATCGGATAGAGACGATCGGCGCGGGCGAGGGCGTCGCAGGAGGCCCGGTAGGTGATGCGGCACAGCCACGTGCCGAGGGAAGAGTCGCCGCGGAAACGGGAGAGCGAGCGATACGCCCTCAGGGTCACCTCCTGGAGCACGTCGTCCATCAGCTGCCGGTTCCCGACGACGTGGTAGGCGACGATCCGGAGCCTGCGGTCGTAGTGCCGCATGACGGAGACGAACGCCTCGTCGTCGCCACGCACGGCCGCGGCGAGGATCTCGGGCTCGATCTCCTCGGTCCTCTGGACGCAGGCAGACAGGGCCGTCCCTCCCTCCGGACGCCTGACCCGCTTCTCCATCAGGCTAGCAGCAAGAAGCCGGGTCGGGGGCGTTGTCCCTCGCCCGAAATCGGCTCCTGCCGCCGGCCGCGAACGCTGTCTCGAGCATCGCTCCGCCACTTCCCTTCAGGGGGATAGACCGGGAAGTGGCCGGGTTTCTTCGGCTGCGTCCTGGATCCAGCGGCCGCGGGCGCTACTCTCGCCAGCAGGGCTCCCAGACCATGCCCGTGTTCGGCACCACCGACAGCCCCGTGCCGTCGGCGTTCACCACGTAGAGCGCGGACCCGGGGCAGAAGCCGCCGTAGGTGCTGGCGAACGCCAGGGCCTTGCCGTCCGGCGACCAGGTCAGGGCGACGCCGTAGGTGAGGCCGTACTTGTCGACCCCGACGTAGCCTTTCGCCGTTACCTTGTCGACCACAGTGACGGGGTCGCCGCCGGCGGCAGGCAGGAGCACGATGCGGTCGTTGAGCTCCTCGTAGACGGCGAACGTCTTGCCGTCGGGCGAGAGCGCGAAGTGGCTGACGTCCGCCGTCGTCGGTCATGCGCTTGAGTCCCGTGCCGTTCGGACGCACGGCCCAGACGTCTTCCCCACCCCTGATGAAGAGGATCTTCGCGCTCGGCGCCCAGTTGGTCCAAGCGTCGCCATCCACGTCCGTGACCGTCTGGAGGCGGCGGCCGCTCGCGTTCACGACGGCGATGCCGTTCTGACCCTCGAGCTCGCCCCCCGGCGAGCTGTTGTGGAAGGCGATCCGCGTGCCGTCGGGTGACCAGGCGGGGTCATAGCCTCGGGCATCGCCCGTTGTCAGCTTGCGCTGGCCGGAGCCGTCGGCGTTCATGACCCACACCGTGTAGAGCTTCCCCTCTGGGTTGCGCAGGCCGGAATGGCAGTAGGCGATGCGCGTGCCGTCGGGCGACCAGACCGGCCCGTCCAGGGAGTGGTCGGCCTCGGAGGCCAGCGGCGCGAGGCCGGTGCCGTCCCCGTCGATCACGTAGATCTCCCCTAGCTGCTGCTCGTTGACCTTGGCGAACACGAAGGTGCCGGCGACGCTCGCCGCCGGCAGGGGCGTCGCGCTCGACGACGTCGCGAGCGAGACCGCTTCCTGGCTGGGCGCAGACGACGGCGAGCTCGACGTCGTCGCGCCCGAGTCGCCGCAGGCTGCGAGCAGGAGCGTCGCAGTCAGTGCCACCGCAGCGAGCGTCACCGTCCAGAAGGTCCTTCGGGGATACGAGCGATTCACGGCGCCTCCCTCCATCTCGTACGAGCGGCGCCTCAGCGCCTCCCTGCGAACCCAGTGTGGAGGTATGCAAGGACGGTGTCTTCACCGGAATCCGGTGATTTTGCACCGCTCCGCAGGTCAACGGGCAGGCGACACGTGAGGCCGATGCGACAGAAACGCGGCGGACGTGGTGCTCTCCGGGTTGACGATGAGGACCCGCAACCTATACTGACCCCTGTGAGGTGATAGTTTGAACTCGTATCTGTACGGCGCCGGCGCGGAATACGCGCTGCACTCCCTGCTCATACTCGCCACGGCCGACGCGCCCCTCAGCGTGGTGGACCTGGCGCGGTTCCAGCAGATCCCCGAGCGATACCTCGCCAAGGTGTTCACGCGCATGAAAGACGCGCAGCTCGTCGTGGGGACCGAAGGCATCGCCGGCGGGTTCCCGCTGGCGCGCGCCCGCCGCGGACATCCGCGTGGTGGAGGTCCTGGACGCCGTGGACCCGGACCGCAAGCTGTTCGCGTGCGGCGAGATCCGGCGGAACTGCACCTGTTCGAGATCGAGACGCCCGACGGAGCCACCGCGGAGTGCAGCATCGACTCTTCATGACCGAGGCCGAGCACCCTCCGCGACTTCAGCGCTCGAAGTCCATCGCCGACCTCGTCAGCCAGGTCGCCGCGTCGCCGCCGGTGTTCGCCGCCGGTCGAGCGGCTGGTTCCAGGAGCGCAGGGCCGGCCGCACGTCTAGGCGCGGCCGCGCCGCGGGCTCGTGAGCCGAGCTCGCCCCCGCCGTGCTCTCACCGAAAGGACCACCATGGACATCCCCGAGAAGCTGCGAGAAGTACTGAAGAAGGACGCCGTGCTCTCCATCGCCACCCTGGGCCAGACGGCCTGCGCATGGTGATCACCTGGAACAGCTACGTCCGCCTCACCGACGACGGCCGCATGCTGATCCCCGCCGGCTTCATGAACCAGACCGAGGCCAACGTCGCGTTCAACCCCGAGGTCCTGATCACGCTCGGCAGCAGCAAGGTCCCGGCAACATGGGTCCCGGGACGGGCTTCCTCATCAAGGGCACGGCGGACTTCGTCACGCGGGTCCCGACTTCGACGCTCTCAAGGCGACCTTCGGCCGGAGGCGCGCCGTCTTGGTCGTCACGATGCGGTCGGCGACGCAGACGCTCTAGGCAGCCAGCTCCCCGACGCCGCCCGAACACGAAGTACGCGATCGGCCCGATGATGTTCACGAAGGCGATCGCGGTCCACATCCGCTTCGAGCCCTTGATCTGATCCGCCGGCCGGCGCCTGATGTCGACGAGCGTCGCCACCAACAGGACACCTTCGATGACCCCGAGGATGGTGATCAGCCTGCGGTTGCGGTCGCTGAGCTCGCTCCACTTCTTTCTGGTGGCCATGACTCCCTCCGAGTAGTCGCCAGATCCTCCGGACGGCCCTTCCTGCATCGGCCATCCGGAGACGTCCCCTCATCTTCGCATTGCAGGTCCCCGCGGGCCAGCATCGTACCAAGGGGCTGAAGTCAGTCAGGTCGTGTGCCGATAGCTGCAGCACGGCTGTCCTCAGAAGGGAGAGAAGATGCGCAGACTCATGCTCACCATCCTCGTCGCGGCGATGCTGCTCGCCGGAGTGCTGGCGGTGGCTCCTGCGGGAGCCCAGGCCGCATCCGCGAAGGCGCCTGTCAGCGCCAAGCGCTCGTCGGACCCGCTGGTGGGGAACTGGTACCGCGGCAAGATGTGGTTCCGCGTCCGGGGGCCCAACGCCAACGGCGTCTACCGGGCGGCATGGTCGAACGGGCACGGCGGCCTGATGTACTACAAGATCATGCGCCGGTCGGACGGCGTCTACTACGAGACGGCGAATTACCGCAACACGTATCGCCTCCTCAACAGCTACACCGTGCGGGTCCACTACAAGACGACGGGCGGCCGGTACATCTCGCGCAACTTCGCGCGCGTGGGATAGGCCTGAGCGAGAGCCTGGGACGAGGCGCCCTCACGACTGAGCCGGGCGCCTCGTCGGGGGGCAAGAAGAGGAGTCGACGCAGGCGCGGTCGAGACGGGAACTTGATCAGCATATCGAGCGGCGAGCGGAGGGGGACGCAATGAGGCGCACGGGGACGAATGCTTGGACACGGAAGCCTCGGGTCCTTCTCGGGATCCTGCTCCTGGCGCTGGTGCTGCTCGCGGCCCTCGGCGCCGCGGCGACGGCTGCCCGGGCGGACGGGCGCGCGCTCGCCAAGCCCGGCCGGCCCACGGCCAAGTCGCCGTCGGGCGCCATCGACACCGTCAGACCGCTGTTCGCCTGGAGCAAGGCGCCGCGCGCCGCGAAGTACGAGGTGCGCGTCTATCAGGCCGGCACCCTGAAGCTCAAGAAGACCGGCATCACCAAGCTCTCGTGGCGATGTGGCGCCGCGCTCGCCAAGAACGCGGCGTACACCTGGAGGGTCCGGGCCCGCAACGCGCGCGGCGCGGGAGCGTGGAGCAGCAGCAGGGCCTTCAGGATCGCTGAGGCTCCCGTCCCCGTCCCCGTCCTCGTCGTCGGCGACGCCTACGGCGGCGGCGTGGTCGCCTACATCCTGAAGAGCGGCGACCCGGGATTTGTGGCCGGGGAGACGCACGGCCTGATCGCCGCCAAGGCCGACCAGACCCCGGCCGACCCTTGGAAGACGGCCTGGAGCAACCTCGCGAGCGACCTCATCGGTGCCACGGCGCAGGGCACCGTACTGGGGACAGGGAGGACGAACACCGAAGCCATCGTCGCTCAGAGACTCGGAAACGAGACCATCGGCTACGTGTACTGCACGTCTGGCGCCGCGCGCATCTGTGCCGACCTTGTCGAAGGCGGCTACGACGACTGGTATCTGCCCAGCAGGGACGAACTGAACAAGCTGTACCTGAACCAGGAGGCTATCGGCGGCTTCAATCCGTCCGGGCACTACCAGGCCTATTGGAGCTCGTCTGAGTGCGCCGGCGAGTACGGCCTCGTTCTCGCGTGGTACCAGTACTTCCTCGTCGGCGGCGCGAACCCTGAGGACAACGGCCGCCAGACCACCGACTACAAGACCCAGATCTGCTCGGTGCGCGCGGTGCGCTCCTTCTAGCACCCCCCCGCCCGCCGCCTGCTCGCGCTTGTGGTGTCGTTCGTCCCCGCTGGCCGCGAGGACGGTCCCGCGGCCGCCGGGGCGTATGCTGTCAGTGCCCGAGGGACGTCGGGGCTCGTCTGGGTCCACCGTCCTAGGTCACGGAGCAGGAGGGTGACGTCATGCGCAAGCACATTCCCTGGTGTGGCTCGGCGTCGCGGTCGGCCTCGTCGTCGCGCTGCCGGCGATCACCGCGGCTCGGCTGCCGCCTCACCTTCGCCCCGCCCGTGCACTACGCACTGGGCGGGACGCCCGCGGACCTCGCGTCCGCCGATCTGAACGGAGACGGCCGGCCGGACCTCGTCGCGAGCGCCGGCGCCGGGCTGGGGTCCTCCTCGGCGGCGAGCTCGGGCGCTTCTCGCCGGCGAGACGCATCTCCCTCGAGCACCGCCCTCTGGCCATCGCCGTGGCCGACTTCGACCGCGACGGGAAGCAGGACGTCGTCACGGCGAACGCGACGACACCGTCAGCGTGCTGCTCGGCGACGGCGATGGCTCCTTCGTCGCCATGGGCACCTTCCCGACCGGGAGGTCCCCGAGCGACGTCGTCGTCGGGGATCTCACCGGTGACGGCGTCGACGACGTGGCGACCGCCGACTCCGGCGGAGACGGCCTCAGCATCCTCCGCGGCGCCGGCGCCGGCGCCCTCCTCCCCCCGCTGGACCTGCCCGTCGGCGAGGCCTGCGCCCGGCTCGTCGCCGGCGACTTCGACCTCGACGGGAACCTGGACCTGGCGTTCTCCAGATACGTCTGGGACGAGTACGGCGGCTTCGGCGTGCTGCTCGGAGACGGCGCGGGCGGCTTCTCACCCCCGGCCACCTACGAGATCAACGCCGACAACGGCCTCGAGGGCCTGGCGTGGCCGACCTGAACGGCGACCGCAAGCCCGATCTCGCCACCATGGACGGCAGCGAGGGCTGGGTCGACATCGGCGCCTACCTCGGCAGCGGCGTGGGCGGCCTCATCGACGCCTGCACGACCACCGTCAGCCGCAACCTGGAGCCTCGGGCCTCTCCGCCGGCGACCTCAACCGGGACGGTCGCGACGATGTGGTCACGACCGGCCGAGCCCCGGCTAGTGACCAGCTCGAACGGGCGGTCCGTGACCGTGCCGCCGGGCCCGCCGCGCATCTACCTCTGCTCAGCCACACCCACGACGGCGTGTTCCTCGAGCCGACGTCGTTCCGCGCCGGCCGCCTCGCCGGAGAAGTGATCGTGGCCGACTCAATGCGACGGCAGGCTCGACCTGGCCACGACGGACGTCGAGAGCAAGAGCCTGAGCGTGCGGATGAACGGGCGTGCCCGTGCTGACCGGCGTGTCGCCGGCGCAGGCCGATCGGCGCGTCGTCACGCTGACGGGCAGCCACTCGGCAAGCGAGGCGCCGTCCAGTCGGCGGCAAGACGCCGCGCCCGTGAACTGGAGCGCCTCGAAGATCAAGGTCAGAGGCCGCGAGGCACGGCGAGAGGCTCCGTCAAGTGACCGTCACACGCTTCGGCCGGAGCGCCGGCAAACGTCCTGCGCCTGTAGCCGGCAGCCGAAGGCACTGCGCGCGCCCGCCGGGAGGAGTATCCATGGACGACCTCAAGCGCTTCGTCGAGAACGACGCGTTCGCGCGGAGCCTCGGCATCGAGATGCTCGAGTACGGCGACGGGCGGGCCACGGCGCGGCTGCGGATCGAGGCGCATCACCTGAACAGCGCGGGGACCCTGCACGGCGGGGCGATCTTCTCCCTCGCCGACGCCGCCTTCTCGGCGGCCGCCAACTCGCACGGCGTCCTGGCGCTGTCGATCGACGCGAGCATCTCGTACTTCCAGGCCGTCACCGGCGGGACCCTGATCGCGGAGGCGCACGAGGTGGCCCGGAATCCCAAGCTGGCGACCTACGTCATCGACGTGAGGGATGAGGACGGCGGCCTGATCGCCCACTTCCGGGGCACGGTCTACCGCAAGAGCTCCGCCATCGGCGACGTCTTCGCTCCCTAGGACTTGTCCCAGGCGAGAAAGGCCCAGCGGACGCTGATCTCCGGCTCCTGCTTCCACTCGAGACGGCCGTCTGCGCCGGCCGTCTCGACGAGGTGCTCGGCCACGTAGCGCTCCAGAGCACTTTCCTCACGCTCGTCGGCCGGCGCCAGCATGCGGTGCAAGGATTCCCGGGCGGCGTCCGGGCTCTCGTAGCGGCTCGCGCTCGCGTGCTCGAGCGGTCTGACCTCGGCCTCGATCCCCATCTGGCGGAGGACGTTCACCGCGATGGCCAGGTCGCCGCGCCTCGCGTAGGGGCGACCGATCGCCTCGTGCGCGAGGAGCTGCGGATAGAGCAGGCCGTCCGCCGGCAGCGTGATGCACACGCGGCGGCCGGCGAACGCGTCGAGCTTCTGCAGCGCGGCGCGAAGGTCCCGCACGTCCAGCGAGCGCGACGCGATCACCACGTCGCGGGCGCCGACGCCGGCGGCGCGCCAGTCGTCGTCCCAGGCGGCGCGGACCGTCGTCACGTTCCGCAGGCCGTCCGCGGAGGCGCGTCGCCGGAGTACGTCCAGCATGCCCTCGGAGAAGTCCAGGGCGACAACGTCGTGGCCCGCCCGCGCCAGCGGCAGGGCGAGCGCACCCGAGCCGCACCCCACGTCCAGGACGCTCTCGCCCGGTCGCAGGCGCATGCCCTCGATGAAGCCGGCGACGTACGGCGAAGCCTCGTCCCCGCCGCGGAAGTGCCGGGCTCGGCGGTCCCAGAAGGCGGCGTCGTGAGCAGCCTCACGCTGGTCGCTGAGCCGCATCCACTCGGCGTTCCAGTCCTTGTCGCCTTGCGACACCGGCGTCATCCCACCTGGCTCGCCAAGCGTGCCTCCTCGAGCTGGTCCAGCGTCGGGATGCCCTTGTTGCCCACCTTCGAGACCTTGAGCGCCGCCGACCAGGCGGCCGTGTCGAAGCACTCGGCGGGTGGCATACCCTTGGCCAGCGCCCAGGCGTACGCGCCGTGGAAGGTGTCGCCGGCTCCGCAGGAATCCACTCCGGTGACGGGGACGGCGTCCCAGTGCCCCAGACACGCAGGATCCTTGCCGGTCGTGAAGACCCCGCCCCTCGGCCCCTGCGTCACGCCGAAGACCACGCGACCGGAGGCGCCCCAGAGCTCGAGGGCCGCCCTCTCCGCCGGGTGTCCCGTCGCCTTGAGCACGTAGGTCTCGGGCGCGATCACGTGGTCGGCGCGGCCGAGAAGGCTCGCCGTCCACGGCCGCCCGGACCCCGTGTCGATGACGGTGGTGATCCCTCTCTCTGCACATGCGTCGAGCGCCGCCGACGCCAGGCCTTCGTCGGTCGCATCAAGGAGCGCGACGTCGACGCCCTCGAGGAACTCGGGGAGCTGCGCCAGCATGCGCGCATCCGCCTTCGGCTGCGGCAGCCAGATGATCGTCCGGGTCGCGTCTCCCCGGGCGACGATGACCGCCGAGTGCTGGGAGGGCTGGTCGTAGGCGACCCAGGTGCACTCCACGCCCTCGGCGTGCACGTGCGCCCTGAGGGCATCGGCATGGACGCCCGTCCCACACGACGCCAGAAGCCTGGTCGCGCCGCCCAGCCGCTTCGCGGCGACCGCGCCGCGGCCGGCCGCTCCCCCGACCACCGTGTGGTACTCGATCGCGGGGCTCACCGAGTCCGCCTGCGGATGGTCGTCGAGGACGTAGAGGTAGTCCAGCGTCGCCATCCCGATCATGGCGACGACCGGCTGCGAGCGGAGGGGGCGCTCAGACATTGTAGACTTCGCGCCCCAGGATCTTGACCCAGTTCGCCGCCAGCACCTTCTGCGCCTCGTCCGGCTTGTCCACGCCCAGGATGACGATGGCGTGGCCGTGCATCCGGCCGAGGTGAGGATAGAGGTAGTGGACGTTGATGCCGGCCGCTTCCAGCGGCTTGAGCACGGCGCTCACGCTGCCGGGGTGATCCGGGATCTCGACGGCGAGCACGTCGATCTCCTTGGGATCGTAGCCGCCGCCGGTGAGGATGTTGGTGGCCTTCTCGTGGTCGTCGACCACGAACCGGACGGTGCTGATGTCGGAGGTGTCGGCCACCGAGATGGCTCTGATGTTCACGCCTTCTCGTCCCAGGAGCTCGCTGACCGCGGAGAAGCTCCCCGGGACGTTGGCGAGGCTCACGGACAACTGCTTGATGGACATGCGGCTCAGTCCTTTGTGTAGTCGTAGCCCACGGCGAGGGCCTTCTTGTTGAGCTCCAGGAGCTTCGCTCTGCCTTTGCCGAGGATCTCGGCGAGGTTCTCCACCATGGCGTCGTAGGAGATCATGCTGCTCGCCCTGACCAGGGCCCCCAGCATGATCATGTTGGCCACCTTGATGGAGCCCAGCTACTCGGCCAGCTCGCTGGTGGGGACGGCGACGATCTCGATGTCGGTCCGCGCCGACTCGGTGTGCACGAGCGACGAGTTGGCGCAGAGAAGACCGCCCGACTGCAGGGCGCCCTGGAACCTGACGAAGGAGGGCTGGTTCATGGCGATGACGACCTCCGGCGACGAGGCCACGGGAGAGGCGATCTCCTCGTCGGAGACGGCGACGGCGCAGTTGGCCGTGCCGCCCCGCACCTCGACGCCGTAGCTGGGCAGGTAGGTGACGTACTTGCCTTCGAGCATGGCCGCGGTGGCCAGGGTGGATCCCATGGAGAGCACGCCCTGCCCTCCGGACCCCGAGATGATGGCCTTGGTCAGCATGGGACCTCTTTGAACACGCCCAGCGGGAACTGCTTGACCATCACCTCGTCGATCCACGTGCAGGCCTCGAGGGTGCCCATCTTCCAGTTCACCGGGCAGGGGGAGAGGATCTCGACCAGGGAGAAGCCGGCCCCGTCCACCTGGCGCTGGAAGGCCTTCTTGATCGCCTTCTTCGTCTTGACCACAGCGGCGGGCTTGTTCACGGCGACGCGCTCCAGATAGGACGTGCCGTCGAGCTGCGCGAAGACCTCGCAGATGCGCACGGGGTGACCGGCGAGGCCGGCGTCGCGCCCCGTCGGCGAGGTGGTCGTCACCTGGTCGAGGAGCGTGGTCGGCGCCATCTGGCCGCCGGTCATGCCGTACACGCCGTTGTTCACGAAGATCACGGTGATGTTCTCGCCCCTGTTGGCGGCGTGGAACCCCTCGGCGGTGCCGATGGCGGCAAGGTCGCCGTCACCCTGGTAGGAGAAGACCAGGTTCTGCGGCCGCACCCGCTTGATCCCGGTGGCCACGGCCGCCCCGCGCCCGTGGGCCGACTCGATCACGTCGATCTCGAAGTAGTTGTAGAGGAGCATGCCGCAGCCCGCGGGAGCCACGCAGATGGCGTCGCCCTGGAGGTCCATCTCCTCGATCACTTCCATGAGGAGCCGGTTGATGATGCCGTGGCCGCACCCGGGGCAGTAGTGGAAGTGCGCCTCTTTCAGCAGGCTGGGGGGCGCGTAGACCGTCTTCATGGCTGCTTCCGATCGCCGGCCGCATGTGCCTGGTAGTGATGGCGCGAGATGATCCTGTAGAGCTCGACCGGCATCGGGACGACGCCTCCGGGCCTTCCGTAGAAGTGGATGCGCCCCCGGCCCTCCAGCGCCAGCCTCACGTCCTCGACCATCTGGCCGGCGCTCATCTCGAAGACGAAGAAGTCGGTCACCGTCTTCGCGAGCTCCCGGAGGGCCTTCATGGGGAAGGGCCAGAGCGTGATGGGCCTGATCATGCCCACCTTCTGGCCCTCCTCGCGGAGCCGCTTGATGGCGCCCTTGGCGATGCGCGCGCCGATGCCGTAGGCGACCACGACCATCTCGGCGTCGTCCACCAGGTAGGTCTCGTAGCGGACCTCGTTCTGCTCGATGAGCCGGAACTTGCGCTGGAGCTTCCAGTTCTTCTCTTCCTGGAGCTTGACGTCGAAGATCAGGGAGTAGATCGACTGGGCGGGCCTGCCCCTGGCTCCGGTGAGCGCCCAGGGCTTGTCGTAGTCGGGAGGACGGACGAGGCCGTCGAAGTCGACCGGCTCCATCATCTGGCCCAGGATGCCGTCGCCGAGGATGATGACGGGATTGCGGTACTTGTCGGCCAGGTCGAAGGCCAGCGGCACGACCTCCGTCAGCTCCTGGACGGAGGCGGGGGCGAGGACGACCGTCCTGTAGTCGCCGTGGCCGCCGCCCCGGGTGGCCTGGAAGTAGTCCGACTGCGCTCCGGCGATGCTCCCCATGCCGGGGCCGCCGCGCACGATGTTGACGATGACGGCGGGCAGCTCGTCGGCCACCAGGTAGGAGATGCCCTCCTGCTTGAGGCTCATGCCGGGGCCGCTCGACGACGTCATGGAACGCGCGCCGGCCGCGGAGGCGCCGAGCACCATGTTGATGGCGGCGATCTCGCTCTCCGACTGGATGAAGACCCCGCCGGCGCCGGGCATCCGCCTGGCCATGTACTCCGTGATCTCGTTCTGGGGGGTGATGGGATACCCGAAGTAATGGGTGCAGCCGGAGAGGATCGCCGCCTCGCCGAGCGCGGCGTTCCCGCTCATGAGGCGCCTCACGACCTGCTCACCTCGATGGCCACGTCGGGGCACATGAGGGCGCAGCTGCGGCAAGCCGTGCATTCCGTGGAGTCGTCGAAGGCGGCGACGAAGTAGCCCTTGAGATTCAGCTCGTCGGAGAGACTGATGCAGTCCTCCGGACAGAAGTCGATGCAGAGAGCGCAGCCCTTGCAGCGCTCCCGATCGATCTGGATGCTCCCTTTCACTGACGCGTCCCTTGCTCCTGGTCCTGTCGTGCCGGGACGGCCGTCTGTGCGCCGTCCGCCGATGGGTCGGCTGCCTATGATAGTGGATAGCGGCGAGCGCGGCGGGCATCGCGCCCGCTCTCGGTCGCGACGCAGACGCGGCCGGCCGCTCCGTGGGAGCGGGCGGCCGCGTGACGTTCGCGGGGCTGGAGCGGGCTGAGCTCTACGCGGCCCTTGTCTGCCGGTAGTCGGAGGCGTCGCTCTCCTCGGCCCACGTGATGCGCGGCTCGGTGAGCACGCCGCCGCGCTCCATCGCCTCCTTCAGCGAGGGATCAGCGGCGAAAGCCTCCGCCTGCGCCCGCGAGGGGAAGTGGTTCACGATGGTGACTTCGTTGGCGTCGTCCAGGCCCCGGTACAGCTCGTGGCCGGTGGCGCCGTGCTGTCTGCGTACAGCCTCGTGCTCGTCGAAGACGCTCTTCCACGCGTCGAATTCCCTTACCGTGTGTTGCACGATGATGATCATGTTCGCCTCTCGTGATGGGCGGGAGCGCCGCTCCGATGAAGGAGCGCACGCTTGTCAGCAATAGTGTTTCTTGACCCACCAAACCGCACCGCAAACACGTGGTCCCGCCCCGCCCGCGAACGGCCCGGCCACCCGGAGTCGCATCCCTCCGCCTCAGGACGTAGGGTCGCGGCATGGCCACTCTGGCGGACGAACGCAGGCAGACCGGCGTCGACCTGTATTGGCTCCCCTTGGGCGCCGGAGGTCACTCGGTGCGCCTCAACGGCAAGGTCTTCGAGGCCGTCGTGTCGCTCTTCGAGCACCGGCGCGCGCTCGACCTCTATCACTCGGCGCTCGAGGTGCGCGTGCCCGAGGGCAGGTACGCGATCGAGAGCGCTCCGGTGCCCGATGCCGACGCGCAAGCTCGAGGAGTCGCCGGCAGCGGCCCCGTCGGTGCCCGTTGGGCGGGTCGCTTCCGCATCTTCCGCTACGAGATCCGCTGCTGGCGGGACGGAGTCATCCCCGATCTCGGCGAGGCGGTCGAGAGCCCCCGACGGCTGACCGAGGACGAGGTGGTCGCCCGGCGGCTGCTGCGCTTGGCGCCGCTTGTGCCCACGCCCGTGTGGGGGCGCGACGAGTACAAGACCGGGGACATGTGGAACTCGAACTCGATCGTCTCCTGGCTGCTCGCGCGCAGCGGTCTCGATGTGGAGTCGATCAGCATGCCGAGCGGCGGACGAGCTCCGGGGTGGGACGCCGGGCTGGTGGTGGCCCGGAGACTAGGTCGATGAGAACGCGAACCCGTCGTCGAGGACTCTGAGACACGCCGCGACGGTGTCGGGGTCGTAGCGGATGCCCGCCCCGTCTCGCAGCTCGGCGAGGGCGCTCTCCGGCGGGAGCGCCGGCCGATAGGGCCGGTGCGAGGTCATCGCCTCGTACACGTCGGCGACGGCCATCGCCCGGGCCTCGGGCAGGATCGCGTCGCCGATGAGGCCCCGCGGGTAGCCCGAGCCGTCGAGGCGCTCGTGATGCTGCAGCACGATCTCCGCGACCGGCCGCTCGAACTCGACGGAGCGGATGATGTCGAAGCCGGCCTGGGAGTGCTGCTTGATCAGCGCGAACTCATCGACGCTCAGGCGGCCCGGCTTGGTGAGGATCTCAGCCGGGATCACGAGCTTGCCGAGGTCGTGGATCAGGGCCGCGAGCCGCAGGCCGTCGAGCTCGTCCTCCGAGGAGCCCATCTCCGCGGCGATCGCCACCGCCAGCTCCGCGACGCGACGCTGGTGGCCTGCCGTGTACGGGTCGCGCATCTCGACGATGCTGCTCATGGCGAGCACGGCGCCCTCCACGGTGCGGCGCAGCTGGCCCGCATGCCGGCGGATCTGCTCGTCGGCCTCCCGTCGCTCGGTGACGTCCACGTCGGCGATGTAGACCCTGTCGAAGGTCTTCTCGTGGCCGGGGACGACCGTGCACGTCTCCAGCACATGCAGCTCCGTGCCCTTGAGAGAGAGGTTGGCCTCCTCGAAGGTGGCGGAGCGCTCGCCGTCCAGCATCGCGGCCCAGAAGCGGTAGATGCACTGGTTCAGGTCCCCTCCCCTCTCCCGTGGATGCAGTCCCGCCTACGGAGCCCGCACTGCGCGAAGCCTGTCCCTTCAGGCGTGCGCTGCAGCTATCGGCACGAAGGGCCTTCGCCGTGCTCAGCGACCGACCTCCCCCGGCTCAGTACATGTGTCTAGAGGTGGGTGGCAGAACCGCCGCGCCTGCCGATGCCACGTGTGAGAGCCCACGCAAGGGCCTTACGACCAGGCAAGGAGCAGCACGTGAGCCGGCGGAATGGGCAAGTCCGCGTGTGCGCCGCGCATCCGGGAGGCGTCGGATGAAGCGGTGGACCGACTTCGTCCTCGTGGCGTGCGCGGGAGGCGTCGCGCTCGCGCAGTGGCTCGGCCCCGTCTCCATGGAGGGGGTCCTGAGCGCCCTGCTCTTCGGGCTCGTCGTCCTCACCGTCGTCTCGCGACGCAACGCGGTGCGTCTCACCCTCGACTCCCTGAACGCCGCTCACCAGGAGCAACTCGAGAGCGAGCGCCGCTACAGGGCGCTCTTCGACGCCTGCAGTGACGTCATCCTGGTGTACCGCTTCAAGGACGACGGCCGGCCGGGACGGCTTGTCGAAGCCAACGAGGCGGCGTGCCTGGCGCTCGGCTACTCGCGAGCGCAACTGCTGGCGATGACCGCCGAGGACGTCCTCGCCCCGGAGGCGCGTCAGATCGTCAGGGGACGATCGACGGCGCTCGCGGAGGCCGGCACGCTCGCCTACGAGACCGTGCAGGTCACGAGCGACGGACAGCGCATGCCGGTGGAGGTCACGGCACGGATCGTCGAGATCGGCGGCCGCAGGCTCTGCCTGACTGTCAGCCACAGCATCGCCGCGCACAAGGAGCTGGAGGAGTTCCTGCGCAGCCTCACGGACGTCGACGAGCTGACCGGCCTCCTCAACCGGCGCGGCTTCTTCGTTAAGGTCGACGAGATCAGGCGCCGCGCACGGCGCGGCAACCGGCAGGTCCTGCTCATGTACTTCGACGTCGACGGCCTGAAGCGCGTCAACGACGAGAAGGGCCACGCGGAAGGCGACAAGCTGCTCGTGGCCGTCGCCGACGCGCTGCGCGCCGCTTACCGCGAGCGCGACGTGGTCGCGCGGCTCGGCGGCGACGAATTCGCGGCGATGGCCCTGCTCGGCCGTGACCGCGACGAACTGCTGGACCGCCAGGCGATCGAGCTGCGGCTGCAGGACGCCCTGCGCGCCAAGCGCGAGGAGCTCGGCGGCGACTTCGAGCTCTCGGTCAGCTTCGGCTCCATGGTGGCCAACCACGCGGAGCTGGGTGAGATCGACGAACTGCTGGCGCGCGCCGACCAGCGCATGTACGCGGTCAAGCGCGAGCGCCGCGGTGGATCAGAGGCCGTGGAGGTCCTGCGGCGCGACACCTGAGCGCGGAGCTCGGGTGGTCCCGCGCCGTTCCTTCGCGGCCCAGGCCTTCGAGGCGTGCAGGAAGTCGTCCACCCCCGCGGCCACCGTGTCGAAGAACCGATTCTCGCCGACCAGCTCGACGATGCCGTTGCGCTCCATGTCGTGGATGAGGCCGGTCGTGGCCCGGGCGAACGCGATCTCGATGTCCGCTTCGTGGAGCTCGCCGACGAGTCCCTTCAGCATGGTCGCAGCCGTGGTGTCGAGGTGCGGGACCGCGCCCGCGTGCACCAGCAGTTCGCGCACCGGTGGGGTCTGGTCGCGGACCAGGGAGCGGGCGGTGTCGCGGAACCAGCGCGCGTTGGCGAAGAACAGCTCGCCGTCGACGCGCAGGATGACGAGACCGGGGAACGTCTCGCTGTTGGGATGGTCCTCGATGCCACGGTAGCGCAGTCGCTCGTCGTCGACCGCCCCGGGCACCCGGCCCAGGACGGCGAAGCTGGGCCGGTAGGCGCGATACACCAGGGCCAGGAGTGACAGCACTACCGCGATCGCCAGTCCGATGAGCAGGCCGAACACGAGCACGCCGGCGAAGCACAGGATCGCGAGGACGAAGTCGGTGGAGTCCTTCCGCCGCAGGCGGCGTAAGGCGCCGACGTCGATCAGGTGCGCGACGGCGGCGATGACGATCGCTCCCAGCACCGCCTCGGGCAGATCGTGGAACAGCGGCATGAGGAAGAGCATCGTGACGATGAGGAAGCCGAAGAGCACGATGCTGGAGAGCTGCGACTTCATCCCCGAATCGTCGGCCACCGCGGAGCGCGAGAGGCTGGCGTCGACGGCGAAGCCCTGCAGGAGGCCGGCTCCGAGGTTGGCGACGCCGAGCGCGATGAGTTCCTGGTCGGCGTCCACCTCGTAGTGGTGCTTGGCCGCCAACCCGCGCGCCGCGGCCACCGACTCGGCGAAGCAGATGAGCGCCAGAGCGACGGCGTCCGGCAGCAGGTCGATCACGTCGCCGAGGCCGATGCTGGGGAGGGTCAGCGAAGGCAGTCCGTCGGGGATCGTGCCGACGATGGCCACGCCATGCTCCTCCAGACCAAACGCGGCGACGGCGGCGACGCCGAGCGCTACGGCGATCAGCATCGCCGGCGCCTTCGGCGCGAAGGCGCGGATGGCGAAGATCAGGGCCAGCGCCACGACGCCCACGGCCAGCGTCGGCAGGCTGGCGTCGTCCAGCTGGCCCACCAGCTCCGCGAGCTTGCCGAAGAAGCCGGTACCGCCACCCTCCACCCCCACCAGCTTCGAGAGCTGCCCGACGGCGATGACCAGGGCGAGGCCGGCCACGAAGCCGGTCAGCACCGGACGCGCGAAGAAATCGGCGATGAACCCGGCGCGGGCGAGGCCGGCGGAGAGCAGCAGCGCACCGACGAGCAGAGCGAGCAGCGCTGAGAGAGCGATGAAGCGGCCGCCGTCACCGAAGGCGAGCGGCGCGACGGCGGCTGCCGAGTACGCCGCGATCGCCGAGCTCGGCCCGACCGTCAGCTGCCGGCAGGTGCCGAGGACGGCGTACGCGAGCAGCGGCGCCAGAGCGGCGAAGAGTCCGGTCTCGGGCGGCATGCCGGCGAGCGAGGCGTACGCCATGCCCTCCGGCACGAGCACAGCCCATACCGCCAGCGCCGCGATGAGGTCCGGGCGCAGCCAGCGGCGCTGGTAGTGTGGCAGCCAGGAGCGGATGGGCAGCGACGGTGGCTCCAGCCGGTACCAGCGCACAAGCCGCGTCGCCATTCCCCAGTCCTCCCGGTCGGTCCCCTGTCAACGGAGCGTCGCTGGCGGCATTCTACGTCTTCCCAGGGGACCAGCGGTCCCGTCAGCGGCGTAACCGGAGCGAGTTGACCACGACGAGCAGGCTGCTCAGGGACATCGCCACAGCTGCGAAGACGGGGGTCAGCAGTCCGGCGGCGGCCACCGGAATGGCGACGGCGTTGTAGGCGAACGCCCACCAGAGGTTCTGGCGCACGGTCCTTCGCACACGCCGCGAGAGATCGATGAACGCCGGCACGAGCGTGAGGTCGTGGCGCAGCAGCACGATGTCCGATGTCTCCGCGGCTACATCCGTCCCCCCCGCCGCGGTCAGACTCAGGTCCGCCTGGGCCAGCGCGGGTCCATCATTGATGCCGTCGCCCACCATGGCCACACGGTCGCCGGCCTCCTGCCAGCGTGCGATGCGGGCGGCCTTGGACTCCGGCGTGACGCCGCCCTCGCTGAGAACGATGCCGACGCGCCGCGCAACGGCCTCGGTCGTGACCGGATCGTCACCTGAGAGCAGAGAGCTCTCGATCCCGCGAGCGGCCAGTGCGGCTACCGCCGGGAGAGCAGTGGGGTCCGGCATATCTCGCACCCCGATGAACCCCAGAGGCCTGTCTCCTTCGGAGATCCAGACGACGGTATCGCCTTCGGCCAGGTAGGCGGCAGTCAGGCTCAGACTCTCCTCGTCCGCGCCGGCGAAGCCGGCCGAGCCGACGAGCACCCGTTCGCCGTGCTCGATCCGGGCGCTGACCCCGTGGCCTCGCAACTGCTGATGCTCGTCGACGTCGAGACCAGGTCGCGGACAGGCGGCGGTGATCGCTCTCGCCAGCGGGTGAGCCGACCGTTCTTCCACGGCGCTGGCCAAGCGGAGCAACTCGTCCCCGTCGAGGCGCGCTCCAGGGGCCGCCACGACATCCACCACGGACATGACGCCGCCCGTCACCGTGCCCGTCTTGTCGAACGCGACTCGGTCGACGGTGGCGGCGATCTCCAGCGCCGCGGCGTTGCGCACCAGAATGCCGGCACGAGTGGCCCTCCCGAGCGCCACCGACAGCGCCAGCGGCGTCGCGAGACCCAAGGCGCACGGGCACGCCACGACGAGGACGGCGACCGCCGGCAGCACGGCGGAGCCGAGAGAGCCCGTCGCGGTCCACCAGCCGACGAAGGCGACGACCGCGGAAGCCACGATGAGGATCGTCAGGATCGCCGAAGCGCGGTCTGCGAGCCGCTGCACCGGGGCTTTGCTCGCGAGTGTCTCCTGCACGAGCACGGCCACCTGGGCGAGCCTCGAGGTCTGCGGCTCGCTGGTCACCCGATACGTGACAGCGTCGTCGATCACGAGCGACCCCGCGAACACCGAGGCGCCATCGCGCTTCTCTACGGGAGTCGATTCGCCGGTCAGCAGCGATTCGTCGACGGCCGCCTGGCCGTCGACGACCTGTCCATCCGCGGCGATCCTCTCCCCCGGGCGACCGAGGACGAGGTCGCCAGCGCGCAACTCGTCGGCGCGCACCGAGACCCACTTGCCGTCTGCGCGTCGCGAGGCACGCTCGGGCTGCAACGTCATGAGTTGGCGGACATCCTTGCGCGCCCGCGCGCCTCCTACGACCTCCAGGTAGCGCCCGAGCAAGATCACGGCGACGATCATGCCCACGGAATCGAAGTAGGTCGCACCCCCGCCGCGGACGGTCGTCCATACGCTGTAGAAGTAGGCGCTGAGCGTGCCGACCGCGACCAGCGTGTCCATGGTCGCGGTGCGCGCGAGCAGCCCCCGCCAGGCGCCGCGCAAGAACGAGCTGCCGCCGTAGAAGAGGACCGGTGTCGTGAGCGCCCACACCGCGTACTCGAAGATGTCGACCTCGCGAAGGTCGAAGTGCCCGCTCGAGTACAGCGGATAGAGCCGGAGGATGTAGATGAGCATGACCTGCATACCGAGCACGACCGACACGACCAGGTGGATCAGGATGCGCTCCTCCAGACGCTCGCGGGCCCGCCTTGCGGGCTGCGTGAGCAGGCGGGCCTCGTAGCCCATACGGTCGAGCACGCCGAGCGCAGCTGCGGGATCTATCGCCTTGGGGTCGTACTGGAGACGTCCGCGTTCGGCCGCGTAGCTCACGTCCACGCTCATCACGCCGGGCCTGCGACTCAGCACGCGCTCCGCGGCGACCGCGCAGCCCGAGCACCACATCCCGTCGAGCGAGAAGTAAGCCGTCTCACCGCGGCCGAGCGTCACGTCCAGCGGGCGGCCGCGTGGCCTGAAGGCCGACTCCACGTCGCCCAGCATTCCGTTGTCCGCGGCCACCTCGTAGACGCGGCGGCATCCTTCACAGCAGAACTCCTTCTCGTTCCCGTCGACGGTGGCCACGATGGGCGCCCTGGGAAGAGGGAGCCCGCACAGCGCGCAGCCCGACGCGGCTCTCACCACAAGACCACCCCTCCCCAGTGCATGTGCGCGAACGCTCCAAGCTCAGCGCCCCCTCGCAGCATGAGCTGGATCCCGACCGCGATGATGAGCACGCCGGCGAGCTTCGTGAGCACACCGCGCGCCTGCGTTCCCAGTCGTGCGGCACCCAGGCCGAGAGCCACGAGCACCGGCACCGTGGCAGCGCCGAAGACGAGCATCGCGGCTCCCGCGCGGAGCGCGCCACCGCCGGCGGCTGCGGCGAGCAGCGCGCTGTAGACGAGGCCGCACGGTAGAAGCCCGTTCATGGCGCCCAGGGCCACCACCCCCGAGGTCCCGCCCCGCCGCACCGCGTGACTCATCGCCCTGGTGAGAGCGTCGCCTCCCCAGAGGGCCCGTCCCGCCCATCCTGTCCGGGCCAGGAACGAGACCCCGAGCATGACCACGCCGGCCCCGAGGACGAGGCTCAGAAGGCCGGCAACCGTGCTGAGCTCACCGCCGAGCGTGATCAGCGAGCCGGCGGCTCCGGCCGCCAGCCCGAGGAGGCCGTACACGGAGATGCGACTGGCGTGATAGAGGAGATGCAATCGCACCGGGAGGCGCGAACCGTCCCGGCGGGCCGTGGCGCCGAGCATGGCGACCAGGGGACCACACATCCCAATGCAGTGCCCGAAGCTGCCGATGAGGCCCGCCAGAGCGAGCGCGCCGAACGAAACGCCGGTGGGGTCCACGCCGACCGCCTCAATCGGCTCTGAATGTGAAGGGGAACGTGACCCGCCGCTCCGGGGCGTCGACCTCGACAGTCAAGCGCCACTTCCCCGACATAGGGAGCAATGTCGTGGCCGTGTACACGCCTTTGCCGGACTCTCTGACGCTCGGACGGTCTGGCGCCATGGTCATGGACGGCATCGAGAGATCGAAAGTGACGGTGCGACCGGCGACCGGACGGCCGCTCCCGTCGGAGAGGGCGACCTCGAGTCGCAGGGGCTTCATGACGGACGCCGGGTGCGGCGACATGGTGAGCCGCGCGGTCAGGCCGCCGGCGGCGCTCGCGGTCATGGCGGCATCCTGCCGCATCGTCCCGGCTCCGCCGCAGCCGGTGATCGCGATGAGAACGGCGCCCAAGGCGGCCGCGACCACGGTCGCGCGCTCCGGGCGCGGGCGCCAGCCAGCGCCGCCCGATCGCGGCGCGCGGCGCACGCTAGACTCCGATCTGCCTGAAGATCTGGGACTCGGGGGGCTTGGTCAGATATCCCTCGCCCCACTGCTCCAGCATCCGCTGGGCGTTCAGCCCCGAGTCAAGGTGACGCCGCAGGTCTCCCCAGCTTTCCCAGACGCTCTGGAAGATGACGCGTACCGGGGCGTCTTCATCGAACGAGTGCATCTCGAGGGCGCCCACCAGGCCGGGCTGGCCTGGCAGTTCCAGGCGCACCGAAGCGGCCAGCGCCTCGATCTCCTCTCCCATTTCGAGCCCGCTCGCCTGCTCCTGAGTGAGTTCGATCTGCGTCTGGTAGATGTAGATGTGGAAAGGCACCTCGGCACCCCTAGTGCTTGTTCCAGTAGATGATCAGGTAGCTCAGCCACCAGATCGGCACGCCGATCAGGACCACCCACGCGAGCATAGGAAGCTTGCCCTCGCCCTCCTCCACGTTCTTGTTGAACACGTCGATGACGCCTCCGGGACGGTGCTTCTCATCGACGGCCTGAGGACCTGACGGCACCAGGTCGCCCTTCTCCGTCCCGGCCTTGCTGCGACGCCTGGTGCGCGACATCTCGAGTGCGGCCGCGATCGACCAGACGAGGAACACGCCGGTCGCGAAGATGATCCAGAACGTCAGCCAGTCGACGCGGAGTGGCGCTTCGCTCATGTGGCCTCCCCTCTTCCCGCCGGCCGATGCCCGGCGACTCCACGCGGCCACGGCTCCGGATCGCGGTCTTCGAGCATCGTCCTCTTGCTGGATTCGACGTCGCGGAACTGGCCGCTGTGCCAGCCCCACACGAAGAGCACGACGCCGACCACGACCATGAATGCCATCCACGCCACGATGAGCCATATTCCAAGGGCCATGTCTTGCCTCGCCTCCTCGTCCTCACTGCGTCTGGCCGGTCGGCGCAAGCTTGCCGACGTAGGCCGTGATGTCCCGCAGGTCGGCCTCGGTCAGCGACTTGGATCCGCCGGAGACGTCGGTCGTCGTGACCTGCGACTGGAATTCCAGCTCTGAGTAGCCCGCCATCATCGACTCGGGAACGCCCTCGGCGATCCGCCAGTAGATGTACCCGGGGGCCATCCCCGCGGGGAACGCCGCGGGAGCTCCGCTGACGCCATTCGCGGCCGCCGCGCCGTTGCCCTGGCCGGCGCCGTGGCAGCCGGAGCAGAACACGCCGTACTGCTTCATGCCGTTCGCCGGCGAGAGCGTGCCGCCCTCGTCCTGGAAGATGCCGTCGTCGTAGGTGACGAACTCGTAGGGGACCTGGCCGTCACCGAGGACGCTGGACGTCACCGGCCGGCCCTTCTGGAAGCCCTCGACCATGAACTTGACGAGGTCCCAGCGCTGGTCGATCGGCAGCCACTCGCCCCAGGACGGCATCGCCGAGTTGCGGATGCCGAAGGTCAGGATGCTGTTCAGCGCCGACGGCGGGTCGAGGTCCGTGGCCTGATCCTGCAGGTTGGCCGGCCGCGGCCTGAGATAGAGACCGTCCGGGCCGCGGCCGTCCCCCGCCTGCCCGTGGCACTGCGTGCACATGTTGGCGAAGAGGGCCTTGCCGCGCTCGAACGACGCAGTCTTGGGCATCACCTGCTGCTTGTAGAGCTCGGGGTACGTGAAGGTCTTGCCCTCGGGCAGCTTGGGCAGGCCGGGTTCGGTCTGCGTGAACATCGTCCGCAGGTAATGGACGACGGTCCACAGCTCGTCCTCCGAGTACTGCAGGCCCCATACGGGCATCGCGCTCCACGGGACGCCGACCTCGAGCCGCCAGATGTAGTCGCCGTCGGTGAAGTCGCCGTAGCTGCCGTCGCCGAAGTCCGGCGGCAGCGGCTCGAGCCCGGTCCGGTACGGCCCCTCACCTCGTCCCGAACAGCCGTGGCAGACCTGGCACTCCCGCGTGTAGATCGCTTTGCCACGATCGAGCACGGCGTACGAGTTCTTGCGGGGGTTCGCAGCGTCTGCATACTGCGGCGGCGGGTCGCCCTCGTCCGGATCGTGGTAGAAGGGCTGCGCGTACATCAGCTGCACGTACTTTATGGTGCGCTCGATCTGCCGGTCGGCGAGACTGGTCTTCCAGACCGGCATGAGCGTCCCGGGTACGCCCTCCTTCACGTGCCACAGCCACTCGTCGTCCGGCATCGAACGGAAGGGCTCCTGCTTGTAGTTCACCGGGGTGACGACCTGGGTCCCGCCGTAGCTCCCCAGGCCATTGCCGGCGCAGCCGTGGCAGGTCTGGCAATGCGTGATGTACAACCGTTTGCCCTCGTAGAGCCCGGAGGCCCTGAAGGTGGGCCAACCCTTAGCCACGTCGGTGATTCCGGGCTCCGCCCTGCCCGCGGAGAGGATGACCGCGTAGAGATACGGCGTGTTGTAAGGCCGGATCATCCACTCCGCCGCGTTCTGGTCGCCGAGGTCGAAGAGGTAGGCGACGATGTCACGCTCGTCCTTGTCCGAGAGCCCGGCGAAGTCCGGCATGATGGAGAGCGGCGAGAGGTCGCGTGGGTGCTGCAGATGCTTCAGCTCCCACTCCTCGCTGCGCTTGCGGCCGACGTACGAGAGGTCCGGCCCTGTGCGCTCGGACCCGAGGATCATCGGGTTGTCCTGGGTGTAGTTGCCGCCCACGGCACTGGGCCCCATGGCGACGTCCTGCTCACGCACGTACTGCGTGTGGCAGTAGTTGCAGCCGTTGGAGTAGAAGACCGTGCGGCCGTGGCCCGCGTCCCCCACATAGTCCTGGGCGATGATCGTCCTGTCGGGCTGCCACAAGGCCGTGGGCAAGAAGACCACCCACGTCACCACGGCGAAGAAGCCGACGAGGCCGCCGATGATGAGCACCCTGAAGGTCATCCTCATGATGGCTCCACTCCTGCCTCAGAGCCGCTGATCGGCGGCGTGGCGGCGGGCCGCGTGGCGGTGGGTGCCTTGGCCCGGCCGCGACCGAAGGTGAAGTGCGGCTCCCTGTTCGGCACGCGCTTGGCCAGCGTACCGATGACGACGACCGGCACCATGAGGAAGCTGCCGAACATGAGGCCGCCGCCCATGATCCGCATCGCCATGTAGGCGCGGATCCCGGGCAGGACCTCCCAGACGGGCAGTCCCTGCTTCACCCAGTTCGACCCCTGGACGAGGCCGGCGAGGGTGAAGCCGATGAAGAAGAAGGAGAATCCGATCACGAACAGCACCCACTGGATGCTCGCCAGGCGCCTCGCGTAAAGCTCGCAGTTGAGCAGGCGCGGCAGGGCGTAGTACATGCCGCCGATCACGATCGAGCCCGAGAAGAACAGCAGACCGAGGTGCGAGTGACCAGGGATGTACTGCGTGAAGTGAGCCACCGAGTTCATCCCGAACAACGCGGTCTGCGAGCCTTGGAACGAGACGATGATGTAGGCGATCGCGCCCGTGAGGGTGAAACGCAGGGAGATGCTGGAGAAGAAGCGGCTCCAGTTGCCTCGCATCGTCATCACGGTGTTGATGAAGAAGGCGGTCACCGGCAGGATCATGCCGATGCTCTCGGCCACCGCCGTGACCTTCAACCAGCCTGGGATCGGCGCCCACAGCAGATGGTGGCCGCCGACACCGGTGTAGAAGATGAGCGTGCCCCAGAACGAGATGAGCCCCAGCTTCACGCTGTACAGGGGCGTGTGGACCTCTTTGGGCAGCAGGTAGTAGAAGACGCCGAGCATGCCGGTGGTGAACCAGAGGCCGAGCACGTTGTGGCCGTAGAACCAGTTCCAGATGGCGTCGTTGATGCCGGTGAGAGCCCCCGTGGGCGGATTCCACACGACGTTGCCGATGGCGTACAGCAGTGGCATCCACATCGACGTGCCGATGATGAACCACAGCGTCACGTAGAGCTTGGACTCGACCCGCCGGGCGATGGTCATGAAGACGACGACCAGGTTGATCACGAGCGCCAGAAGGATGGCGATGTCGACGCCCCAGACCATCTCCGCGTACTCTCGGCTCTGGGTGTGCGCCAAGGAGATGAGGACCACCCCGACGAGCACGCCGGCGGTCCACAGCAGGAGAACGAGATTCGCCAGGACTTCACTCCACAGCCGCCGCCCGGTGAGGCGCGGCAGGACGTAGTACCACAAGCCGAGCATGCCGGTGGAAAGGAACCCGAACATCACCGTGTTGGTGTGCTCCTGGCGGAGCCTCGAGAAGACAAAGGGCAGCCACGACATGAAGTCGGGGAACACGAACTCGATGGCCAGCAGCAGGCCCATGGCGGTCCCGAACACGAGCCAGAGCGCCGCGACCACCATGAAGTTGCGCGCCGCGGAGTCGTCGGCGCGGAAGAATCGATAGCCGAAGTCGCGGTGCTGCTCCCCATCCGCGGCCCGAGGATCCGATGCTCCAGCCATGACCACCCCCTGAGCGGCCGCTGCTCCCCAGCGGCGACCGGGACCCTGCATGGACTTCTTTTCTATTCCTCTCTCCATATCGACTGACGTCATAACTCATGTCCGTCGACGGACCACGTCGGCACGCGCCGCTGCGCCGGAGACTCGATGCGGGAGATGCTGCCGCGGTGGGCGAGGGCGACCATGCTTGCACGCGACGAGCCAGGAAGGGCACGACCGCTTGTTCCCTGAGCGAGTCGGTCAGCGGCCGCAGAGGTCGCGCCACGCCGTCCGCGAAACGCCTCAGCCGGCGGTGCTCGCAGCCTTGTTGCCTGCGAACTCCGCCGACTCGATGCGGTCCTTGCCCTGGTCCTTGGCGCGGTACATGAGCGTGTCGGCGTCGTGGATCAGGGCGTCGGCGGACGTCGGCGGCGCCAGGTAGGACGCCACGCCGATGCTGCAGCGGAGGACGCGGCCGCCCGGGACGGTGACCCGAGCCACCTCGTCACGCACGCGCCGCGCCACCGCCAGCGCCGCGAAGCGGTTGGTCGCCGGCATCAGGACGGCGAACTCATCGCCGCCGAGGCGTGCGACCAGGTCGTTGGTGCGCACCGCGCAGCGCATCACGTGGCTGAGCTCGGCGAGTACACCGTCTCCCGCGCCATGCCCGAACGTGTCGTTGATCGCCTTGAAGTCGTCGACGTCCAGGTAGAGGAGCGAGAGCTCCTGGCCGTAGCGGCGGCCGCGCTCGATCTCGGCGGCGGCCGCCTCCTCGAAGGCGCGGGCGTTGGCGGCGCCGGTCAGGAAGTCGGTCCGGGCCTCCGTCTCCCGCGCCAGCTGCATCTGCCGGATCGCCCCGAGCAGCGCAAGCACGATCACGTAGAGCACGAAGCGGACCCCCGCGGCGGCGAGCGCGGCCGCCAGCGGCGCCTGCGCCTGCCCCGAGACGGCGATCACCACCGACACCGCGGCAGTGCAGGCGGCGGCGACGTAGGCATAGGCCCTCGCCGTGACAAGCCATCCGACGATTGCCACGGGTATCAGCAGGAAGTCGGCCACAAGGATGTCGTGGCCCACGGTGACCTTGAACGCGGCCACGGCCGCGACCATGGCCATGCCGGCGGCGAAGATCGCCCAGTCGGGCAGCCGGCGAAGTCGGGTGTCGGCCCTGTCGAAACTCGAAGCCATGGCTCCTCTATCGGCACGAGCGCCGGTGTCTACACCCCTGACAACGGTCCAGGAGGGCACGCCCACCCCTCATGGACCGTGCCGGCCGTCCCACGCCGCCGTCCCGGTCAAGGCTCTGCGGGCCGGACCTCGGCCCGCCGGGCCTCGTCGCCGATCCGCGCGCCCGGCCGCTCCCCCGGGGCGACGTGGCGGACCTCCCGGATGAGCAGCGTGCAGACCAGCGCCACGGCGGACGCGCCGGCCGAGATCGCCATCGCCACGTCGTAGCTCCCGGTCGCGTCGTACACCGCGCCGCCGAGATAGGCCCAGAGGCCGCCGCCGAGGTGATGGACGGTCGTGATGAAGCCGCTGAGCAGGCCGATGCTCGCGAATCCGTACATGCGGCCCATGAGGGTGGTCGTCAGCGGCGCCGTGATGAGGAACGTGAACCCGAATCCCAGCGACAGCGCCCAGAAGGCGGCGGTGTTCTGATACCGCACCACGAGCAGGAAGAGGACGACGCGGAGCGCGAAGGCCCCGGCGATGGGCACCTTGTCGCCGATGAGGTCCGACATCGGACCGGCGAGCAGGATCCCGCCAAGGCTCAGCAGACCGAACCAGGCGAGCATGGCCACCGCCGTCGACGTGGGCACGCCGTGATCGGTGGCCATGGGCACGAGGTGCGTCGTCAGCAGGAAGTCGCCGGCGCCGCAGACGAACATCGCCACCGTGAACAGCCAGAACGACCCCGTGCGCATGGCTTCCCGCAGCCCGAGCGAGCGGGGCCCCGGCGCGCCGGCGGCCTGGCCCGGCGACGAGCCGGTCGCGTCCGGAGCCCGCGGGACGGCGGCGGACGCCTGCTCCGACCCGAGCTGCTCCCTGCCCGGATCCCTCGGGTCGCGGCCGATCACCCAGAAAACGAGGACGACGTTGACCACGAGGCAGAGTACGCCGACCCAGAGCATCGTGCTCCGCCAGCCCTCGTCCAGAAGGAACGCCGTGAACAGCGGGACCAGCGCGAACTGGCCGAGGGACGTGCCCGACATCGCGAGGCTGATGGCGCTGCCGCGGCCGCGCCGGAACCAGCGGCTCACCACGGCCCCGAAGATGGCCGACGTGGTCCCGCCGAGGCCGGCGGCGGAGATCACGCCGTAGAACAGGATGAACTGCCAGAGGTTGGTCATCACGGCCATGAGCATCAGGCCGCCGGAGAACAGCACGCTCGAGATGAGGACGATCCACTTGGGGCCGTAGCGATCGTAGAGGCGGCCCGTGATGATGATCGACGCCGAGAAGACGGCCATGTTCACAAAGACGGCCGCGGACACGGCGCTGCGGCTCCAGCCGAAGTCGGCGATCATGGGCTTGACCAGCACGCCGATCATGAGGCGCGCGCCGGCGTTCAGGAACATGATCACGAACGAGGCCGCAACGACGTACCAGCCGAAGGAGATGGTGGACCTGGTGCTGCTCATCGTTCCCGGAACCGACCGCTCCTGCAGGGGGTGCGCGCTGACCACGGGAGCATACCGCCTCCCCGGGTGGAGGCGCTGCGCCGGAGGACTACGGAGTCGACGGCTCGCCGCCGGCGCGGCGGCGCCGGCGCCGGATCAATACGATCGCGGCGATCACCGCGGCGATGATGAGGATCGCCGCGAGGATGGGCGCGAGCAGCGGGATTTGCGCGTTCAGCCCGGCTGGCGCAGCGAGTGTGAGCCCACGAGGATATCCACGACGCCGCCAGCCTACTCCTTAGCGGCGGCGACCTCTCCCGACATCATGTCCACGGTGAACTTCTGCGCGTCGGCGAGGTCCGTTCCCGAGGCGAACGTGACCTCCCAGACCCCGAAGCTCATGCCGGCGTCCGCGGACTGGGGCGTCTGCGCGAACGACCCGCCGACCATCACGTTCTTCGGCAGCGCCCCGGACTGGGAGCCGAACTCCCGCGCCTTGACCACCGCCTGCGCGCCCCCGACCTCGATCGTCGCGGGGTCGATGCTCTTGGTGATCTCGGTCCCCTTGGCCGCCTGCCCGAACTCGCGCGGCTCGACGGCGGTGCCGTGCTCCACGTTGACGATGTAGAGCATGTTCTTGCCGGGAGAGTAGAAGGTGAAGGCCCAGTTGCTCGGCACGTCGGCAAGCGCCAGACCGCCCGTGCCGGCGCCGAGCAGCATGCAGTCCTCCGCCATGGCCTGCATGGCCTCCTGGGCCGTGGGGTACGCGGCCGTGAAGCTGTCTTCGGCGGTCCCATCCCCGCCACCTCCGCCGGACGACCCCTCGTCCGAGCCGCCGGTCGAGGCCGAGCCGCCGCAGGCGACGAGGCCGATCGCGAGCAGCGCGAGCAGCGCAGAGAGCGCGAGCCCTCGCGCCGAGAGCCTCGCATCGCGCACCGATGCCATCCAGGAACCCATGACGACCTCCCCTCCAGAAGTCCGGGACGAGTCCCCGGCCCGCGCCGTGCGCCTCCCCATCGGCCGCGCTCGTCCATCCGCATCGTCGTCCCGGAGCGTGCCGGCGTCAACGGTGTGGGCGTGTCTCCTCCGGGAAGGCTTGTCACGAGGAGGCCCGGCAACCACGCGCGGCCCCGCGCACACGGCGACAAGGGGGAGCGCCATGGCTCATCTCACCTACAGCTTTCACGTCGGCGTGCCCGTCGACAGCTTCGACGAGCTCGTCAAGGATCCCCGCAGCTGGCCCAGGTTCTGGGTGGGGATGGACGCCTCGCCACGGGTGTTCGGCGACGGCAGTCCCGGCACCAAGGCAGAGTTCTTCCAGCACATGATGGGGGTGCGGATGCGCATGCTGGACCGCACCATCGAGGAGCGCCACAACGCGGACGGCAGCACGGACTGGCAGTGGCAGTTCGAGGGCCCGGTCACAGGGACCATCTCGTGCCACCACCAGCCGGGCGCCGGCGGCACCGACGTGACGACCAGCTTCGATTACGACGTCCCTCGCCGGCTGGGCGGCCGCCTCGTCGACCGCGTCATCCTCGAGAAGCGCATGCGTCACGACTTCGAAGACAGCATGGACAACCTGCGGCTGCTTGCCGAGAGCAGCCCCGTCACCTCGACCGCGGCCGTCGCCTGACCAGGCGCCGCACCGGCCCGGGCCTCTCTCACCGGACCAGACGGCAGCGAGCGTCGCGCGAGACGGGTCGCGGAGCCCACCGTCCTGGCGGCGGCGACCCAACGGGGGTGCTCGTACCGGGGTGTACACTCGCGATATCGCTGTGAGGGGACTCGTGATCGGGGGGACCATGAGACGACACTGGCGCACCTTCCTTGTTCTCACCCTGCTCGCATCCGTCGCGCTGCCGGCCACCACCGCCGCAGCCGCGCCGGGCGACCGGCTCTGGTCGGGCCTCGTCAGCGCCGACGCCGGCAAGGTCGTCTCCCCGTACTGGCGCGAGGCCATCGCGGTCGCCCGGTCCGGCGACGTGTACGTCGCCGGCAGCCAGGCAACCGCGGCCTCAGAGGACGAGGACTTCCTGGTGGCCCGCTACGGCGCGGACGGCACGCACAAGTGGACAAAGACCTACGACCACGGCAGGTCCGAGGTCGTCACCGACGTCGCCGTGGACCGCGACGGCAACGTCGTGATCTGCGGCCGCGAAGACGGCTACGACGGGTTCCTCGTCGTCAAGCTGAGTCACTCCGGGGCCTTCAAGTGGGCCCGGCGGATCAGGACCGAGCCCGGGCTCAACGGCGCCGAGGAGATCGCGATCGACAAGCTCGGGGCGATCTACGTGGTCGGCACCGACAGGAGCGACCTCTGCCTCGTCAAGTACACCGCGGCCGGCCGCCGGGTCTGGACGCGCACTTACGCCAAGGCCGAGATCTGCTCGGAGCTTGCTCTGGGGCCCGACGGCAGGCTGTACGTCGGCATGGGCATGCCCGAGAGCCAGCCCGACGGCAAGGTGATCGTCGCCTGCTACACCACGACAGGGAAGCGCTTGTGGCTCCGCGCCTTCGGCACGCCGGGGGACACCAGCGACTGGATCATGGACCTGGACGTGCGCCGTTCCGGCATCTGCGGCACAGGCCAGTCGAGCCTCGAGGGCTCGACCGAGGGTTTCGTCTTCAGGCTGCGCCTGAACGGCACGACCAAGTACTGGCACAGCATCAACGGCACCGACGGCGCCCCGAGCGGATCGTTCGAGGGTTGCGGCATGGACGCCCTCGGCCGCGTCTCTGTGGCCGGGTGGTCCGGCGACGACTTCGCCGTTCGCCGCTACGGCTCGAGCGGCGTCCCGCTGAACACCTCGGCCTGGCACGGCACCAGGTCCAACGCCATGGCCTGGGCGGTCGTGGTGACCGACACAGGCAGCGTGTACGCGACCGGCCGGATCACGAACACCCGGAGCGGCCAGGACATGCTGACCGTGGGATTCGACCCGGATTGGGGAGCGCTGTTCGCCGTCCCGTATCGCAGCGCCACCGAGAGTGTCGACGAGGCCAAGGACATCGCCCTCGGCTTCGGCTGCGTCTATGTCGTCGGCTGCAGTGACGGTGGCCTCGCGCTGATCAAGTACGAGCGGTGACCGCGACGGCTCCGCGGGCGCCACGCGAGGCCGGCGATGCGCGCGGCTCTTCACGGGCGCGCCCCACGGCCGGGAGCGACGCGAGGAGCATGGGTCGGCTAGCATGAGCGCATGGCCGACGCCTCGCCCAAACGCACCCGCGACCTCGGCGTCCTCGCACTCGTCGTCCTCGGCCCCATCTGGGGGTACGGCTGGGTCGCGACGAAGGTCGCGCTCGACTACTCCGACGCCCTGACGTTCGCGGCGCTGCGCGTGCCGCTCAGCGCAGCCTTGCTCTTCGGCGTCATGATCGTGCTGCGGAAGTCGCTGCGCCCGCCGCCGCTCGGCTACACGATCCTCATCGGCCTGCTGCAGACGACGCTCTTCGTGGGGCTCGTGATCACGGCGCTGCACGACGCCGGCGCCGGCAAGGTCTCGGTGCTGACCTACACGATGCCGTTCTGGCTGCTGCTGCTCGCGTGGGTCTTCCTCGGCGAACGCCTGCGCGGCGTGCAGTGGCTCGCCGTGGCCCTGGCGTTCGCCGGCCTCGTGCTCGTCGTCAGGCCGTGGGACATGGACGGCGTCGTCAGCGGCGTGCTCACGCTGCTCGGCGGGTTCTCGTGGGCGGCGAGCGCGCTGGTCGTCAAGCTCCTGCAGCGCAAGCACACGGTGGACGTCCTCTCGCTGACCACGTGGCAGATGGTGTTCGGCTCCATCCCCCTCATCATCCTCGCCGTGCTGACCTACAGCGGCGGACCCGACTGGACCGCCGGTTTCGTCTGGGGGCTCGCGTACACGGTCGTGCTGGCCAACGCGGTCGCCTGGTTCCTGTGGCTGTACGCGCTGCACGCGCTGCCGGCCGGCGCCGCCGGGCTGGGGACGCTGTCGATCCCGGTGGTCGGCGTCATCGCCGCGTGGATCCAGCTGGGCGAGGTGCCGACGCTCGTGGAGGGCATCGGCATGATCCTGATCATCAGCGCGCTCGCGGTGCTCGCGGCCTACGGGCTCCTGGCCGGCCGCCGCGGCACGGCCGCGGCCGGCGAGGAGCCGGACGTGCGCCCCGTCACGGACTAGGACAGCGGGCTCCGGCGCCGGTCGCCGGCCACCGCTCACCCGCTCCGCCAAACCACGACGCGCCGCCCGGCGCGCTATGCTGGCGGCGTGAAGCGGCTGTTCTTCATCGTCATGGTCGGCCTGTGGGGCGCGTTCATCGCGCTCGCGTTCGTCTCGCCCGAGACGCTCACAGCCATCTGGCAGTGGACCACCGACCTCTGGTGGCCGCTCCAGGTAGCCGTCTGGATCCTGTTCCTGCCCTGGATGGTCGGCCTGCTCGTGTGGCAGGCGGACTGGTCGTTCGCGGCGCGCATGGCCGTCATCGTCGTGCTCGCTCTCGGCTGGTCGGGACTGTCCTTCCCGAGGAAGTAGCGTGGACAAGCGCGCCCGCGATCTCGGCGCGCTGGCGCTCGCGCTGCTCGCCCTGATCTGGGGCTACAACTGGGTCGTCATGAAGATCGGGCTGGAGTACGCCCAGCCGTTCACCTTCTCGGCCATGCGCACGTTCTTCGGCGCGCTCAGCCTGTTCGCACTGCTGATCGTCCTGCGGCGCCCGCTGAAGCCGCCGCCGCTCGGCTACACCATCGTCATCGGGCTGCTGCAGACCACCGGCTTCGTCGGACTGCTCATGTGGGCGCTCGAGAGCGGCGGCGCCGGCAAGACCTCCGTGCTGACGTACACGATGCCGTTCTGGCTCCTGCTGCTGGCCTGGGCGTTCCTGGGCGAGCGGCTGCACGGCGTGCAGTGGCTCGCCGTCGGGCTCGCCCTCGCCGGCCTCGTCCTGGTGCTCGAGCCCTGGCGCCTGGAGGGCGGGGTCAGCAGCGCGCTGGCGGTCGCCGGCGGGTTCTGCTGGGCCGCCAGCGCCGTCGTGGTCAAACGGCTGCAGGCGCGTCACGAGGTCGACGTCCTCTCACTGACCACGTGGCAGATGCTGTTCGGCTCGCTGCCGCTCCTGCTCATCGCGGCGCTCACGTGGCAGAGCGGACCTGAGTGGACGGCGCAGTTCACGCTGGCGCTGCTCTACAACGTCGTCCTCGCCAACGCGCTGGCCTGGTTCCTCTGGCTGTTCGGGCTCCGCCGGCTCTCGGCCGGAGCCGCCGGCATCGCCACCCTGGCGACGCCGGTGATCGGCGTCGCGGCCGCGTGGATCCAGCTGGGGGAGCGGCCGTCCGCAGGCGAGGCCGCCGGCATGGCGCTCATCATCGGCGCGCTCGCGATCGTCACCGTGCGCGGCCTGCTGGCGGGCCGGCGCGCGGCCGTAGCCGCGACCGAGTGACCGCGCCGCGGCGGCGCGCTCCTCACGGCGGCGCGGCTCGGTGCGCAACGAGGGCGGGGCGCCACCGGCGCCCCGCCCTCGTCGCCTTCCGCGTCAGGCCGCCTGCGCGAGCCCCGGCGCCTCGTCGAGGTACACCTCGTACACCTCGGCGGAGACCCGGTGGCCCCACTGCCCGCTGGACGGCGACATGCCGTCCATGATGCGGTCGATCTCCCGGGCCTGCTCCTCGGTCTCAGCGTAGACCAGCATGGCCACGGCTCCGCGCTCGCGGTCGACCAGCATCTCGAACCGGCTGGCCAGCAGTGCGAGCTCCGACGGCACCTCGGAGCTGTCTTCGCCCCGCCGCGCCGTCTCGAGGTCGGCGCGGATGCGCGCGCCCTCCTCTTCTATCTGAGCGGCCGAGCCGCCCTCGAACCGAGCGATCCGGACGAACATGGAACGCCTCCTTGTCATGGTGATGTCATACAAGGAACGTACCCGTCGTCCGGATCGCCGGTCCTTTCGTCCGTCCGCGGTGCCCAGTCATGGCTCCCCCTTGAGGCTCTCCTGGCCTCCGTGGAGAAGTCGTACCACGGCGACACCACGACGCGGCGACCAGCCGTTGGCGAGCAAGATAGGAGGGAGGCACGGCACTGCCTGACCGCGGCGGCAGCCGGAAGGCGGCCTAGGGCCGTGCGGCGGTCAGTCGATGCGCGAGCTGGCCGCCGAGGCCGGCGAGGTCCTCGGCCGGCAGGTAGTGGCCCGCGTTGGCGTCGAAGAGCACGCGGGCCTCGCCCGGCTCCTCGTCGTCGCCGGCCCAGACGAGCACGGCGACATCGACGCGCGGCAGGGCGACGAAGCGGAACGACGCGTCGCCCAAGGTGAGGGCGTCGCCGCCGGCGGCTCTGGCGGCCGCGCGGAACGCGTCGAGGCCGGCCGGCGAGCCGGCGAACGCCCGGGCGAGCGGCGCCTCGGCCCTTCCGGCGAACGACGATGCGTAGAAGAGCCCGTCCGGCAGCTCACGGTACGCCTTCCACTCGCCCGCCGGCGGAGCACCGTCGGCGAGCAGCAGGTAGTGCAGCAGCAGGACGGTGACGGCGATGTGGGCCGGCTCGCGGGGCGCAGAGGGGGCCGGGCCGGCCGGGTCCGTCGTGACCTCCCCGCCGGGATGTGTCACAAGGTGCGGCCGTCCGAACAGGGGCACGAGCACGCCGCCGTCCGTGAGTGCACAGCCGGCGCGCGCGGCGTCGGCCGCCGCATCTGCGGCGGCCCATTCTCCGCGCGCCTTCGCCAGCGCGTCCGCAAAGCGGCGTTCCGGAGGCGTTGTCACCGCGGCTGTCTCCTCGCTGATCATCCGGTAGAGCATCGGCCAGTCGTCACCTTACCCGCCTCGCAGGCCGGCAGCCACAAACGACGGGCGGCAGGCAAGGCGGTGACGCCCGCACGCCGAACCAAGGGGGCATGCGCCGGAGCGCGTCATCTTCCGCCGCTTCGGTCCCGGGCGGCGCTCGGGCAGCCCGCCTCGCGGCGGGTTGATCCTCGCGACCCTGATCCTCGGGGCGACCATCGCCAACCTCAACATGTCGGTCGCCAACGTGGCGCTGCCGACGATCGACCGGGACCTGGACGCGACGCAGCCGAAGCTCGACCTCGTCGCCGTCGGGTTCACCCTCGGGCTGGCGGCGTCCGTCCTCTATCTCGGCGCGCTCGCCGACCGCCACGGACGCCGGCGCATGCTCCTCTTCGGCCTTCTCCTCTCGATCCAGATCCAGGACTCGTTCGGCGGCGCCGCCGACGTCGCCAAGACCCTGCCCGACGCCGCCGCGCAGAAGCTCATGCACGCGGCCGAGCAGGCCTTCACGCAGGGCTCGCACCTCGCCGTCGCCGTCGCGCTCGTCATCGCCGTCTCGGCCTCGTCCTCGTCCTCGTCGCGTTCCCGCGCAAGGAGAAGGAGAACGAGCTGGAGGCCGGCTACGCCGTCGAAGACCCCGCAGGTCCCGCGCCCGGCGCCTGAGCCCGGCGGCGCCAACGGAGCCGGGGAGGCGAGGGTCCTCCTACTGGAGTAAAATGCTCCGCATCGCAGACCGAATCGGAGGATGACGCATGGCCCGCACCGCCCGCCCGAAGCGCTCCTGGAAGAAGATCCTGCTCTGGGCGATCGGCATCGCCGTCGTCGTGTTCATCGTCATCCAGTTCGTCCCGTACGGTCGCAGCAGCCACTCCAACCCGCCGGCCACCAACGCCTTCCCATGGACCGACCCGCAGGCCGAGGCCATCGCCAAGGAGTCGTGCTACGACTGCCACAGCAACGAGACCAAGTGGTGGTGGGCGACCAACATCGCGCCGTTCTCCTGGCTCGTCCAGAGCGACGTCGACGGCGGGCGGGCACGCCTCAACTTCTCGGAGTGGAACAACCTGCCGGCGGCAGCGGTCCAGGAGATCGTGAACGAGGGCGAGATGCCGCCGTTCCAGTACACGCTGATCCACCCGGGCGCCAAGCTCACCGACGCGGAGAAGCAGACGCTGGTGCAGGGCTACGCGGCGGGGATCGCCGCGAGCGGCGGCGCGTCGAGCGGCAACCAGCCGAGCAGTTCACCGACGCCGACACCGACCACCAGCGCCACGACAGACGCCGTCGCGATCATCGACCAGCGCTGCAGCACCTGTCACCCGGCCGACAAGGCGCTCGGGTACCGCGCCGGCAGCGCCGCCGAGGCCCGGGCACTGATCGACACCATGGTCCAGCGAGGTGCTCAGGTGACTCCGGAGGAGCAGCAGGCGCTCGTCCAGTACTTCACGCAGTGACCCGTGGGGCGCCGCGGCGGCGCCCCGGTCAACGGGTAGCGAACAGGTCCTTGAGTCCCTGCTCCAGGCCCCGTGGTGCGTACCCGAGCTCGCGTTCCGCCTTGGCGCTCGTCGCCCAGTAGGTGACATCCTTGCTGGCGCGGATGACCTCGTGCAGGTTGGGGCCCGTCCCCATCACGCGTCCCACCACGGAGCCGAGCGGCGTCACCGCCTTGAACACGGTCGAGGGCAGCTTGATCCGCGCCCGCTTGTGACCGGAGAGGTCGGCGACCGTGTCGACGACCGTGCCCAGCCGTGTCACCTCGCCGCCGAGCACGTAGGACTCGCCGAGCTTGCCGGCAGTCTGCGCCAGCACGATGCCGTCCGCGACGTCGTCCACGTAGCTCATGGTGAAGCCCAGCTCGGGGAACGCGCGGATGGTGTACTTGCCCCGCGCCGCCTGCTCGATCTGCGCGCCCAGCTCGCTGTGGTCGCCGGGTCCGTAGACGGCGCCGGGAAGAGCGACCACGATCGGAGCGCCGGCGGCCGCGCGCGTGCGCGCGACCCGGTGCGCCATGTACTTGGTCGCGTCGTAGTAGCTCAGGAAGTCGCGGTCGGGCCGCTCGTAGGTCTCGTCCACGACCTTGCCGCGCGTGTTGCCGAACACCGTGACCGTGGAGACGTAGACGATCTTCTTGACCGCCGCCGAGGCCGCGGCGTCGAGGACGATGGTGGTGCCGTCCACGTTGGTGCGGAACATCGCCTCGTGGTCCGACTCCTTGATTCCCACGCGGTAGTCGCCGGCGATGTGGAAGACGAGGTCGACACCGATGAGCAGCTGATCGAGGGTCCGCGCATCGGTGATGTCGCCGCGGACGGGCACGGCTCCGAGGCGGGTCAGCGTCGTCGCCGCCTCGTCCGACCGCGCCAGGGCGACGACGTCGTCGCCGCGCGCCAGCAGACGGCTCACGACCGCCGAGCCGAGGAACCCTGCACCACCCGTCACGAAACTCTTCATGGGCGACTCCCTACCCGTTGGTGACGCGCCTGACGCGCTGCGTAAAGGAGACATACTACGCCATGCGCCCTCCGGTCTGCGACGACCGGCTCGCTCTTGCGAGACGTTCGCAGGTGCGCTACTCTCGCCGGCATGCATCACGCACGTGCCACGCTTCGCGAGCAAGGCTACCGCCTGACGCCGCAGCGCAACCTGATCTGGGAGGTGCTGCGCGACGCCGGCCGCCACGTGACGGCGGAGGAGGTCGCGTCCGAGGTGCGTCGCACCCTGCCGGACGTCAACGTGTCCACGGTCTACCGCACGCTCGAGCTCCTCGTCAGCCTCGACCTCGTCGTCGAGACGCGCCTCGAGGGCAGCGTGTGCTACTACGAGGTCTCGCCCGAACCGACCCACCACCACTTCGTGTGCACGCACTGCGGGATGGTCGGGCACTTCGGCGACGAGCTGCTGGCGCCGGTGCACGAGGAGCTGACCCGCCGGCACGACTTCGAAGTCGGCCAGCTCCAGGTGACGGCGCTCGGCCTCTGCCGCGCCTGCCGCGTCGCCGAAGACGCCGCGGAGACGGCGACGGACACCGTCCGGCGCGCCTGACCCTCCCGCCGCGCAGCCCGATCACCCATGACCCCGGTAGCGATGCACATCCCCGACGGGTACCTCGGGCCGCAGACCTACATCGTCCTGTGGCTGGTCATGCTGCCGATCTGGATCGTCGCGGCGCGCAAGGTCAAGCGCACGCTGAAGACCAAGCAGATCCCGCTGCTCTCCCTGGGCGCCGCCTTCTCCTTCATCATCATGATGTTCAACATCCCGGTCGTCGGCGGATCGACCGGTCACGCCGTGGGGGCGACGCTGATCGCGATCCTGCTCGGCCCCTGGGCCGCGGTGATCGCGATCTCCATCGCCCTCGTCGTCCAGGCCGGCCTCTTCGGCGACGGCGGGATGACCGCACTCGCCGCCAACTGCTTCACCATGGCCGTCGTCATGCCGTTCGCCGGCTACTACCTCTACCGCCTGCTCGCCGGCGACGACCCCTCGTCGAAACGCCGCATCGCCGCGGCCGGCGGCGCCGCCTACGTCGGTATCGTCGCCGGCGCGGTCACCGCCGGCATCCTCTTCGGCATCCAGCCGTACCTCGCCCACACGGCGAGCGGGCAGGCGCTCTACGCGCCGTACCGCCTGGACGTCGCCGTGCCGGCGATGGCGCTCGAGCACCTGCTCTTCTTCGGCCCCATCGAGGCGCTGGCCACGATGGGCGTCCTCGCCGCTCTGGCGCGCACGCAGCCGGAGCTGCTGGCGGCCAGGCCGGCGGCGAGACCGCTGCGCTGGCTCTGGGCCGGACTCGCCCTGCTGCTGCTCCTGACGCCGCTGGGCGCGCTCGCGCCCGGCACCGCCTGGGGTGAGTGGAGCGGCGATCAGCTCAAGACGGCGCTCGGGTATGTCCCGGGCAACCTCGACAGCCTGAGCGGCACGTGGGACGCGGCGATGGCCGGCTACGCGACCCCGGGAGTCGGCAACACGTTCATCGGCTACCTCCTCGCCGGCATCGTCGGCGCCGTGCTCGTCGTCGGCATCTCGTGGGGGGCGGCGGCGTTCCTCGCGCGCCGCCGCGGCGCGGACGAGGTGGGCGCGGCGCCCGCTTCGCAGGGCCGCGCCCACCGCGGGCGCTCGCTGGCGCGCAAGACCGCCGACGCCGTCTCCCGCTCCGTCACCGACGTCATGGAGAACGAAGAGCTGGCGGCGCGGGCGGGGCTCCTGCAGCGCCTCGACCCCCGCGTCAAACTGCTGTCGCTCGTGCTCTTCGCGGTCGCCGTCAGCCTCGTGCACTCCATCTGGGCGCTGGCGGCCTTCGTCGCCGTGACCGTGGTCCTCGCCGCGGCGTGCCGGGTGCCCGTGCTCTCGTTCGTGCGCAAGGTCTGGCTCTCGGCCGGCCTGCTGGCCTTCCTCATCGCGCTGCCGTCAGCGCTCGCCTGGTTCACGCCCGGCCGCGCCGTCGTCTCGATCGGCCCCCTCACGTTCACCGCGCCCGGCCTCCTCGGCGTCGCCACCCTGGTGACCCGCGTCGCGGCCGCGGCCGGCTTCGCCCTCCTCGTCATCTGGACGATGCGCTGGTCGGACCTGCTCCGCGCCCTGAGCGCCCTCCGCATGCCAGACGTCGTGGTCGCCACCCTGGCCATGACGCAGAAGCAGATCCTGACCCTCCTGCGGACCGTCGAGCAGATCCACCTCGCCCGTGAGAGCCGTACGCTGACCCTCGGCACGACGAGGGAGAACCGGGACTGGGTGACGGAGCGCATGGCGTTCGTCGTGCGCAAGTCGCTGAAGACGGCCGACGACGTGTACGACGCGATGCTCTCGCGCGGCTACACGGGAGCGATGCCGTCGCTGCGCCGGCTCCGCGTCGGCCCCGGCGACTGGCTGTGGCTGGCGGCGAGCGTCGCGCTGTGCGCGGCCGCGCTCGCCGCCGACAGGACGGCGGGACTATGACGACGCCCGACTACGTCCTGCGCTCGGTCGGCCACGCGTATCGCTCCGGCGGGACGGCGCTCTCCGGGATCGATCTCACGGTGGAACCGGGTCAGCACGTCGCCGTCGTCGGCGCCAACGGCTCCGGCAAGTCCACGCTGCTCAAGATGCTGGACGGCCTCGTCTTCCCGACGGCGGGTGAGCTGCTCGCCTTCGGTGCTCCACTCACGGAGGAGGCGCTCGAGGACCCGGCGTTCCGCCGCGACTTCCGCGCCCGGGTCGGCTTCGTCTTCCAGGATGCCGACGTGCAGCTGTTCTGCTCGAGCGTCGAGGACGAGCTCGCGTTCGGCCCGCTCCAGCTGGGCCTGGCCGAGGACGAAGTGCGTCGCCGCGTGCGCGACGTGGCCGAGCACCTGCGCATCGAGAAGCTTCTCGACCGGCCTCCCTACTCGCTCTCCGGCGGCGAGAAGAAGCGCGTCGCCATCGCCTCCGTCATCACCATGGAGCCGCGCGTCCTGCTCCTCGACGAGCCGACCAACGCGCTCGACCCGCGCAGCCAGGTGTGGCTGCTCGACGTGCTCGAGGACTGGCGACAGGAGGGTCGCACCGTCGTCATGGCGACGCACGACCTCTCGGCGGCGGCCGAGGCGGCCGACCGGCTCGTCGTCCTCTCCGAGGATCACGCCATCGCCACCGACGGTACGCCGGAGGAAGTCCTCACGCAGCACGAGCTGCTGCTCTCCGTGAACCTGATCCACGAGCACACGCATCGCCACGCCTCGACCGCCCACCGGCACGCGCACGCGCACGGGCCGGGCACGGATCCCGACGAGGCCCACGGCCACCGGCACGGTTAGCCCTCGCAGGCAGCGCTGCGGCGGCGGCAGTGGAATGCGTTTCACTGCAGATCCGCCGGCGGTGCCGCACGTGGTATCGCGGAGTCACAGGCGGCACCGCAGATCAGGACGGTCGGCCCGTTCAGTCTGGGCGTCGCTCCCTGGAGCACAGGGCCGGGGACGACACCACGGATCCGGGAGCGACACCGCTCGCAGACCTGCACGCGAAGGGACTACGTCGCGTCCCGCCGTGGCGGTGTCCGCGTCGATCCGCCGGGGACGAACGCACGCGGCGACCCCGGCGCGTGCGCGCCGCGGCGGTCACACGTAGCGGTACCAGCGGGGCCGCGGGAAGTTGCGCCACAGCGGCCCGGCCTTGCCGAAGCGCCGCAGGAGCATCGGCCCCCACGCGGCGCTCCAGTCACGCGCGCCGGGGAGGAACCAGCTCCGGCGCGTCGCCGCCGCCTCCTGCACCTGCCGCGGCAACCACATCATCTCCGGGTCGCCGGCCATCCGGCCGGCGGCGTAGAAGCGCGGCTCCAGCAGCGGCTGGCGCTCGCCGATCACGCCCGCGTCGCGGGCTACCTCGGCGAGCTTCGTGCCCGGATAGATCCGCAGGCCGACCATGGCGACCACAGCGGTCGGAGCGACCTCGTCCATCACGCGCACGGTCTCCGCGACCGTCTCCGGCGACTCCCCGGGGCCGCCGAACAGCAGCGAGTGACACACGTCCATCCCGGCCGCCTTGGCTGCCGCGGTCGCCTCGCGCAGATCGGCGATCGAGAACGACTTGCCCATCGCCGGCAGCAGCCCCTCGGCTGCGGTGTCGATGCCGAAGTCCACGGAGGTGCAGCCGGCGGCCCGCAGCAGGCGGAACGCATCCGGATCGCGCAGGCGCGGCTGGAGGTAGCAGGAGAAGCTGACGTCCGCCAGCGGAGCGCCGGGACGGCTGCGCCGCCGGCGCAGCTCCTCGCAGACGGCCGCCATGTGACCCTCGTCGGCGTTGAACGACGAGTCGACGATGAACTGCTCCACGGTGTCGAGCTCGCGACGGAAGCGCTCCATCTCGTCGACGACGGCCTCCGGTGGGCGGCGGCGCAGGTGGAGCCCCTCGAGACGGGGGTACGTGCAGTAGACGCAGCCGTGCGGGCAGCCGCGAGCGCTCTGGACGCCGGCGGTGCGGTAGCGCTCGGCCCCCGGGAAGACCGGCCCGAAGTCCGCCGGCAGGCGGACGCTCGCCAGATCCTCCAGCGGCCGCTCGACGATGCCCTCCGGCAGACACCCGTCCACGAGCAGTCGCATCGCCACCTCGCCGTCGGCGACCACGCCGTCGGGAACGAGCAGGGCACGGCGCATCTCCCGGGGGAAGATCGAGTACGCCGGGCCGCCGAGGACGAGCCGCGCCTGTGGCGCGGCTTCACGCGCGGCGGCCGCCACCTGCGCGTACCACGCCGTGTAGGTGTTGGTGTGCGGCCACGCCGCGTTGTCGGCGTTGCGCAGCGAGAGGCCGACGACGTCGGGCCGCCAGTCACGGAGCTCGGCGCGCAGTGCTGTGAGGGGCCGCCGGTAGAGGCCCGCGTCGAAGACGCGGGCCCGGCCGCCGGCGGCCTCCACCGCCCCGGCCACGTACAGCGCGCCGCACGGGAACGCCGGCTCGGGGAACTGCTCCCGGTTGGCGACGACGATGAGGACGCGGGTCATGCGTCCAGTATGCGCCGCTGCGGGCGCGGCGCACCCCGCCGCCGTCTGTGCGAGCCCGGGGATGTGCCTCAGCCGCCGGGCTCGAGCTCGTCCGGCGCCGGCTTGTCGCCCCTGAGTTGCCAGCGGCGCCAGGGCCACACCCCGTCCATCTCGACCTCGAGCGAGAAGCTCAGGAAGGTCCGGATGAGGACGATGAGGCCCAGCACGAGCACGTTCTCCCAGGTGGGGTCGACGGCGACCGTGCGGATGAGGTCGGCGGCCACGAGGATCTCGAGACCGAGGAGGATGCTGCGCCCGAAGTAGCGGCGAAGGACGCCGTACGACGCCTCTGACTGCCCCCTGAAGTACGCACGCAGGGCCCTGACGACTCCGGAGAGAAAGCCGATGACGAGGACGACGACGCCGACGACCTCGAAGCCGCGGGAGACGTAGTCCATGTTCTCGGTGAAGCTCATCGCCCCTCCCTGGGCAGTCCGGCTAGCGCTTGGTGTGGTGCTTGCTGCCGCCCTTGCGCTCGCGGTGCTGGCCGTTCGCGGTGGTCGTCCGCCGCTCCTTCTGCTGCTCGTGGCCGCGGTTCTGAGCGCGCGTGTAGATCCACAGCAGGAGGCACGCCACGGCGATCGAGCCGATGATGCCGCCGGGCGCGACCTTGAACCCGTCGCCCATGATCAGGTTGATGAGGATGCCGGCGATCAGCGAACTCGCAGATGCCGATGATGAACAGGACGCCCCAGTCGGTGGGGTACTTCTCGCGGCGGATCAGCAGGCTGGCGGCCCAGCCGGCGACCATGCCGATGACGATGAAGATGAGGATGGTCCACATGGGTAGCGGTGCTCCTGTTCAGCTAGGCGACGACGTGCGCGCGGATTCTACCGCATCGCCCGCCGTCGCCCCCTCCGTGGCGACCGCGTCCGCTAGTGGTGGAACCCGCAGGCCTGGTCCTCGGCGACGAGCGGCGCGGGCAGCTTCTCCAGACGCACCAGCTGCTTCTTCAGGTCGTCGAGCAGCATGTCGGCCACGTCGAGCGTGAACCCGCGGCGCACGACGATGCGCAGCGCCGCGAGATCCTCGCGGTTCTTGGGGAACGTGTAGGCCGGGACCTGCCAGCCGCGCTCGCGCAGCGCGGCGGAGACGTCGAACACCGTGAAGTTCTTCACCTCGTCCTTGACCTTGAAGGCGAAGACCGGCAGCTGGTCGCCGCGCGTGAGCAGCTCGAACGGCCCCATCTTCTCGATCTGCGCAGCGGTGTAGGTCGCCACGTGACGCGAGAACGACTGCACGCGCTTGAAGCCCTCCATCCCGAGGCGCAGGAAGGTGTAGTACTGGGCGACGACCTGTGACCCCGGCCGCGAGAAGTTGAGCGCGAACGTCGGCATCTCGTCACCGAGGTAGTTGACCCAGAAGATGAGGTCCTCGGGCAGCGCCTCGGCGTCGCGCCAGATCGCCCAGCCGACGCCGGGATAGACGAGGCCGTACTTGTGGCCGGAGACGTTGATGGACTGCACCCTCGGTACGCGGAAGTCCCACTCGAGGTCCGGATCGAGGAACGGCGCGATGAACCCGCCGGAGGCGCCGTCCACGTGGATCGGGATGTCGAGACCGGTGCGCTCCTGCAGGTCGTCGAGGAGCTCCGACATCTTCTTGACGTCCTCGTAGCTGCCGTCGAACGTCGAGCCCATGACGACGACCACGCCGATGGTGTTCTCGTCGCAGAGCTTGACCGCCTCCTCGGGCGAGAGGTGGTAGCGGTCGCCCTCCATGGGGACCAGGCGCATCTCGACGTCCCAGTAGTTGGCGAACTTGTCCCAGCACACCTGGACGTTGATGCCGGTCACGAGATTGGGCCGCTCGGTGGACTTGCCTTCGGCCTTGCGGCGCTGCTGCCACTTGCGCTTGAGGGCGAGGCCGCCCAGCATCGCCGCCTCGCTGGAGCCCGTGGTCGAGCAGCCGGTCGCCTTACGCGGATCGGGCGAGTTGAAGAGGTGGCTGAGCATGTTCACGCAGCGCATCTCCATGGCCGCGGTCTGGGGGTACTCGTCCTTGTCGATCATGTTCTTGTCGAACGTCTCCGCCATGAGGCGGTCGGCGAACGGATCCATGTACGTGGTGACGAAGGTCGCGAGGTTGAGCCGGGCGTTGCCGTCGAGCATCAACTCATCGTGCACGATCTGGTAGGCGACCTCGGCGCGCATCTCGTCCTTGGGAAGCGTGCGCCGAGGGATGCGCGCCGCCTCGGCGGTGAAGATCTCGTCATCGCCGGTGTTGAACCGCGCGTACGGTCCTTTGGGATGCTGAAGCGCCACGGGACTACCTCCTGGTCACCTGTGCCGTAGTCGGGGACATCCTACCCACGGGGACAGTATGACGACCGTCGTCGTCGGGAGGCGTGGAGTGGCGGCGCGGGACACGTGACGCGCGGGCGTGACGGCACCGCGGACGCGGGTGTCAGGGCGTCGGGACCGGAGACGGCGAGGCGCCGGGCGTGAGCGACGCGGGGGGAGAGGGGTCGGGTGACGGGTCGGGCGGCGGCGTGGCGTGCGCCGTGGGGGTCGCGGCCGGCGTCGGGGTGTCCGCAGGCGTCGGCATCACCGACGGCTCGGGCGATGCCGTCGGGGTCGCGATCGCGAGCGGGCTCCCTTCAGGCGTCGGTTCGGCGACCTGCGTCGGCGTCGGGGAGGGCTCCGGGACGGGCGAAGGCGCTTCCGACGACGAAGGGGACGGAGTGGGCGTGTGAGAGGGCGTCGCCTCCGTCCGCGGGCTCGCGCTCGCGGCGATGGTCGGCGCCGCGACCACGGGCGCCCGGACGACGAGCGCGGCCGCGCCGGCGGCGGCGCGCGGCGGGCGGCGGTCGGCCCGCGTGACGGCGATCTCGGCCGTGCCCACGGTCGCCGCGGCGGCGGCGATCAGCACGGCCGTCTTCAGGGACGCCGGCAGACCGAGTGCGGCGCCGATGCCGCTCCCGGCCGCCACCGTGAGCGGCGGGCACAGCACCGCGATCGGCGGGACATGGGCAGCCGGCACGTGCGCCGGCGGCGCGAGCGACAGCGGCGCGGCGGGGACGGCCAAGCCGGCCGGCAGCGGCAGCAACGGCAGCGCGACGAGACCGCCGGCGGAGCGCGGCAGCGGCCGGCCGGCGGCGATGCAGCGCTCCTCGAACCTCGCCCGAAAGGCCCTGCGTGCCCGGGCGAGCAGCACCTCGACCGACCCCGGCGTGAGCTCCAGGCACGCCCCGACCTCCACCAGCGAGAGACCGTGGACGTCCTTGAGCAGCAGCGCCGCGCGCTGCCGCCGGGTCAGGTCGCCGATCGCACCCTCGAGCAGCCGCTGCAACTCCGACTGCTCGTAGGGATCCTGCGGCGACGGCAGGTCGTTCCCCGTCGCGACCGGAACGGGCCTCCGGGCGGTACCGCGCAGGTAGTCGTAGCAGCGGTTGAGCGTGAGCCGGTACAACCACGGCCGCAGCAGCACCTCACGGTCTTGCGGAAGGCGCTCGAAGGCGCGGATGAGCACGTCCTGGGTGATGTCCTCGGCGTCCGGCCCGTGCCGGACCACGCGCAGGGCGAGGTTGTAGATGCCGGTGGCGTAGCGCTCGTGGAGCCCGGCGAAGGCGTCCGGAGTCCCGGCGCGCAGGCCGTCCACGAGTCGCGCGTCGCCCGAGCCGGCGTCGTCCTCCGGCCGTCCCGGATGTGTGCTCCTCCAGACCCTGCCCACGGCCCTCCCCGCTGCCAGGAGGCGAGCGCCGGCCCCTCGGCCGCGCCCCGCCTCGGGGACTTAACGCCCTCCGTGGGCCAGACCCTACCACCGGCCCCCGATCTCGTCGCGGTCGCTAGGCTTCGCCGCCGCCGGACGTTCATCTTCACGCACGGCCGATCCCCTGTATCGACCCATGGAGGAATCATGAAGAAGCTCGTCGTCGTGGCGCTGGTCGCCATCGCCGTCCTCGTGATCTGCGCGCCGGCCATGGCCTGGCCCGTCGCGCTGAAGTGGTGGGAGCCGTCGCATCACTTCACCTGCGTCGGCAAGATCCAGGCAGTGGACACGACGGCGCGGACCGTCACCGTGCGCGTCCACCTCGCCTCGCGGGACGCGGCCGACGCGCTCGGCGAGGACCTGACGGTGGCCGTCGCCGCCGACGCGCACATCTTCAAGGCCGTCGGCGCCCGTCTTCAGAGCATCGCGCTCGGCGACCTCATCGTGGGCGAGAAGCTGCGCGTTGAAGGCGTGACCGACTACTCCACGGGATCGGCCGTCTTCACGGGCAGGCGCCTGGTCATGCGCCGGCTGCCGCTGAACGACATCCGGCGGTTCGCCTTCCGAGGGCCCGTCACGGCTGTGGACGCCACCGCCGGGACCTTGACGGCGACGATGGACCAGGTGACCCGCGCGCTGAGCCCCTACTACCACGCGTCCTGTGACTTCGCCGTCGCGAAGGACGCCCGCATCTGGGTGATGAAGAACGGCTGGCCGGTCAGGGCCACCCTCGCCGACGTGGTGGTGGGTGATCGTCTCTACGCGCAGGGCGGCGCCGACCGCAGGGTCCCCTCGGCGCCGGTCTTCACCATCCGCTGGATGGTCGTGCGTCACCCAGCGGCGGCGACCATCACGCCCTGAAGGCGCCGGGACAACGATGGACGGGCCGGGCGGCGCACCTGCGCCGCCCGGCCTTCTTCATGCCTCGTCCCTGGCCTGCTGGAGCGCCTCGGCGAAGTCGGCGTGCTCCAGGTCGAGCACCTTGGCGAGACGACGCGACGCGCCGGGGAGCATCTGCTCCAGCCTCCCGGGCTCGGTCTTCTTGCTGGCCACCACCAGCGCAGCCTCATTGGCGGCGAGCGCCTCTCCCAGTTCCTCCGCATCGCCCTTCGGCAGGCTGTCCTCGGCGTGGCGCGCCAGAGCGCCGCCGCCGGCGCCGATAGCGGCGAACGGGATGGCGACGAACGGCGTGAGCACCGTCAGGAGCGCGCCGATGCCCAAGCCCGTCAGGATGTGGTGGCCTGTCCGCTTCTTGTGCACGATCCGTGGAGTGCCGTCTTCCCCGCGCTCGATGACGGCGGCGTCGAAGCTGGCGACCAGGCCCTGTCTGTGCAGGGCGACGAGGCCGTCGAAGTCATGGTCGGCCTTCTCCACGTCGTCGTAGAGGCCGATGTACAGATGCACCGGGTCCTTCGCCACGCTGCGCCTCCCTCGTCCGGCCGGGGCTCCGGCGGCTCCGCCGCCGGCCCCGGCTCATTGCTTCCCTGCGACGGTTCTACCACGCCCGGCCTGCCCGCAGACGCAGCGAGCGCATTCGCGCTTCAGAAGCCGCAGTGCAGGGTCGATACCACGGGTGACGAACGCTCCTGCGGGCCGGCGCACGACGCCGCGGTCGCGGGCTGGAGCACAGGAGGACGACATCATGGGGCGCTTCGGACGGAGCTGGCAGCTCATCAAGCTGTGCTGGGGCGTGCTGGGGCAGGACAAGGAGCTCATCGTCTTCCCCATCGTCTCGGGGATCGCCGTGGTGATCGTCACTGCCTCGTTCATCGTCCCCGGCATCTTCACCGGCTACTGGGAGTCCTTCGTCGGCAACGACGGGACCATCCCGGTGAGCATGTGGGTGCTCGTCGTCCTGTTCTACCTGGTCGAGTACCTGGTGATCATCTTCTTCAACGCGGCCCTCGTCAGCGCCGCCATGATCCGGCTCAAGGGCGGCGACCCGACCCTGGGCGACGGCCTGCGCGGCGCCTGGAGCCACATCGGCGCGATCCTCGGCTGGGCGGCGATCTCCGCCACCGTCGGCCTCGTCCTGCAGGCGCTGCGCGAGCGCGGCGGCTTTGCCGGGGCGATCGTGGCCGCGCTCGGCGGGCATGGCCTGGAACATCATCACGTTCCTCGTCATCCCGGTGCTCGTGGTCGAGGGCGTGAACCCCATCGAGGGCATCAAACGCAGCGCCTCGCTGCTCAAGAAGACGTGGGGCGAGCAGATCATCGGCAACGCCGGCATCGGCCTCATCTTCGGCCTGCATCGGCCTCGCCATCGCCGTGGTCGGCATCTTCCTCGGCGTGGTCGTCATCAACGCCGGCGTCACGGCGGCCGGCGTGGCGATCATCGTCGTCACCGTGCTGGCCATCGTCATCCTGGCGATGCTGAGCGCCACGCTCAGGGGCATCTACTCGGCGGCGCTCTACCAGTACGCCGTGGGCGGCGACACCGGCGTGTTCAGCCAGGAGGTGCTCGCCGGTGCGTTCCGGGCCAAGAGCGGGCGGGCGCCGTTCGGCCGATGAACGCGCTTCGACCGCGTGACAGCGCGACCGGAGTCGGATAGCGTCCCGTCATGTCCGTCTTCCTGTCGCTCGCGCCCGCGTGGCTCGACACGGTCTTCTACATCTACTGGTTCGTCCTGATCATCATGCTGATCATGGACGACCGCGAGCCGTCCATCACGCTGGCGTGGCTGTTCATCCTGCTGTTCCTGCCGTTCATCGGCGTGTTCTTCTACATCTTCTTCGGCCGCGACTGGAAGGTCGTGGCTCAGCGCCACGGCTGGGTGCAGCGGCTGCGGGAGACAGAGATCGAGGAGATGGCGCCGATCTACGAGCGCAACGTGCAGGCGGTCGCCCGGTTCTACGAAGAGTGGGGCGACTCCATCGCCGAGCCGATCTCCCGGGCCATCTCCAAGGAGAACGTGGCCCGGGTGCTCCCGGCGTCGTCGCTCGAGCTCTTCAACGACGGCGCCACCAAGTACCGGCGCCTCAAAGAGGACCTCGCCGGCGCCCAGCGGTTCATCCACATGCAGTACTTCATCTGGGAGCAGGACCGCCTGACGGCCGAGCTCGTGCCGATCCTGCTGGACCGGCTGGAGGCGGGCGTCGAAGTGCGCATCATGTACGACTGGATGGGCTGCATCAGCTTCCGCAAGGCGGAGCTCAGGCAGCTCAAGCGCGCGGGAGCCCTGGTCGAGGCCGACGTCACCGACCTGCTGCGCATCAACTACCGCAACCACCGCAAGATCGTCGTCATCGACGGCGAGATCGGCTACACCGGCGGCATGAACGTCGGCCAGGAGTACATCGACGGCGGCGACCGGTTCGAGACGTGGCGCGACACGCACATGCGCCTGACCGGACAGGCCGTCGCCGCGCTGGAGAAGCTGTTCGCGGCGCGCTGGTTCGAGCACAAGAAGAAGGAGGGCGGCGCCGACCTCTTCCGCGCCGAGTACATGCCGGCGCCCGACCCGGACGCGGTGGCGAACGGGACGCTCGTGGAGGTGGCCGCGCAGGGGGTCGAGGACCCGTGGAGCGCGGCCCGCCGCACGCACATGGTCGCCATCGGCCAGGCCGAGGAGTCCGTCTGGATCCAGTCGCCGTACTTCATCCCCGACTACAGCATCTACGACGTCATGATCAACGCCGCCCTGAGCGGGGTGGACGTGCGGTTCATGATGACCGGTATCCCGGACAAGCCGATCGCGCTCTGGGCGGCGCAGACCTACTACCGCAAGCTCATCGAAGCCGGAGCGCGCGTGTTCCTCTACAAGGCGGGGTTCCTGCACGCGAAGACCATCGTCGTCGACCACACCGTGAGCGCCGTCGGCACCATGAACATGGACCAGCGCAGCCTCAAGCTGCACAAAGAGATGATGGTGTGGGTGTTCGACAAGGACTTCGCCATGCAGGTCGCCGACCAGTTCGCCATCGACGTGACCAACTGCCACGAGGTGACCCTGGAGGACGTGCTCTCGGTGGGCCGCCTGAAGAAGTTCCGCAACCAGGCGGCCCGTCTCTTCTCGAACGTGCTCTGACCCGCCTGTCGAGGAGGCACCGACGGCTGATCACGACCCAGATGCGCAAAGCCCGGGCGTGACCGTGGTGAAGCGCAAGGCCGCCAACGGCACCGCGGTGTGGATCAAGCGCGCTGTCGTGCTGGGGCTCACGGCGCTCGGCCTGTACGTCGTCTGGCCGAGCCTCGCCGCCGTCTTCTCCTCCGGCCCCCAGCTCAGGCACGTCAACCCGCTCTGGGGCATCCCGATCGTCCTCGCCGAGCTGGCCAGCTTCGCCTGCATGTGGGCGCTGCTGCGCCTGGCGCTCGACGTCAAGCCGTGGTTCCCCGTGGCGACGGCCCAGCTGGCCGGCAACGCGTTCAGCCGCATCGTGCCGGGCGGCGCCGCCGCCGGCGGCGCCATGCAGTTCGACATGCTCCGCCAGGCCGGCATCGGCACGACCTGGGCGGCCACGGGCGTCACCGCCGTCTCTCTGATCTCGACGGCGACGCTGCTCGGGCTGCCCGTCATCAGCATCATCTCGATCCTCATCACCGGCGCGTCCGTGGAGCGCAACCTGTTCCGCGTCGGCTCGATCGCCGTGGTCGTCTGCCTCGGGGTGATGGCCGGCGGCGCGGTGCTGCTCTTCGCCGACCGCCCGCTGCTCTGGGTCGGCGAGGTCATCCAGAAGGTACGCAATCGCATCCGTCGCCGTCGCAAGCCGATGGAGGACCTGGCGGACCGCCTCGTCGACGAGCGCGACCTCATCCGCCGCGTGCTCGGCACCGGCTGGTGGCAGGCGCTGATCTACAGCGCCGGCAACTGGCTGCTCGACCTCACGGCGCTGCTGGTCGCGCTGGCGGCCGTCGGCGCCCAGCCCCGTGCGTCGGTCGTGCTCCTCGCCTACGTCGTGGCCGCCTTCCTCGGCATGATCCCCATCACGCCCGGCGGCCTGGGTTTCGTGGAGGCCGGGCTGGTCGGTACTCTCAGCCTGGCCGGCATCGGCACGGACCAGGCGCTTCTCGCGACGCTCGTCTGGCGCCTGGCCTCGTACTGGCTGCCGATCCCCATGGGGGCGGTGGCGTACTTCCTCGCAGCGCACAAGTACGGCCGGCCGCAGCACATCGAGACCGACGCGAAGGGCGAGATCCCGCGTTAGCCCCCGGTCGACGTGTCACCGCCACCGGCCGGCGTCTTGCGGCCGTCGACCAGGTGCGCCACCGCCAGCACCGGGTGGCGCTTCAGCATCCGCGGCCCGCTGTAGCGCATCACGACGCGGACCTGCTCCCGCATCGCCGGCCCGTAGCAGTGCGTCTCGCAGTTGACACAGGTGGGCTTGTCGGCGCCGTAGCGGCACTTCTCCAGACGGAGGCGCGCGTAGTCGAGCAGTCCGGCGCACTCCGGGCAGAGCCCGTCACCGGCCTGCCCGGCGGACCCATCCAGTCCGGCGGCCCCGACGGCGTGATGGTCGCGGCAGTAGAGGGCGATCATCGCCGCGATGGTCTTCTCCTCACGCGCCAGGCGGCGCGGCGGTCTGGCGGAGCGCTCGTCCATGCCTCGACGTTACCGCGACGGCGGCAGGGTCCGCCTTGACCGTCGTCAGGTCGTGGGTGGCGTCAGGTCGCCGGCGGTGGCGCGGGCGGGGCCTCCGGCCAGGCGTTCTGCGCGCCCTGCCACAGTGGGCCGGCGACGTCCCAGACCGGCTGCCACGCGGTGATCGTCCCGGCGGCGGGGTCGCCGCAGGTGAGGCGCACCGCCTGCCGCCAGTACAGCATCGTCGGCTCGGCGGCACGGATGTCCGGCCACGGCACGAAGATCGCCTTCTGCGTGCCCTGCAGCGGCGGTCGCGCCTGCAGCCACAGCCCATCGGCCGCGACGATGATGGTCACGCACCAGTCGTAGCGCATCGAGTTGCCGAACTGCACGCAGCGCCGCTCCCAGCGTTGCCCCTGTGGCTCGGGTCCTCCGGGGAAGCGCTCGGCCAGACTGTCGTAGCCGCCGAGCTTGTTGAAGGCCTTGGTGAAGATGCTCACGCCGTGCCTCCGTGATCGGCCGTGTCCTTGATGACCCGATCGAGCGCGGCCCCGCGATCGCGCGACTCATCGTTTCCGGGTCCGCTGCGCTGGGTGGTCATGAACCGCACGAACGCGTACAGCCAGAGCGCGAACAGCACGACGAACTCGATGACGAACGGCCACGCCGGCCACGCCACGTTCCCGACCAGCGAGCTCGCGAAGAGGAACTGCAGGACGAAGAAGACGCCGCCGACGGCGAGACCGACCTGCAGGTAGCGGTTGCGCGCGCCGCCCTCCCACTCGCGCGCCGCGTGCCGCGCGAGCAGCACGGCGAGGCCGGCGAAGAGCAGCAGGATGATCAGCTGCGCCGGCCACGACGTCATCACGTCCCGCAGCCAGCGCGCCCACGCGGCGCTGTCGGGGTCGACGGCCGCGCCCAGGAGAAGCGTGTCCATGTGTACCTCCCTTGAGGGCCCGCTCCACACAGGCCCGTCGTCTCCTTCAGGATACTCCGCTCCCGGCGTCGACCCTCGTTCACCGCACCATTTTCCTAGCAGACGGGGTAGTGTTAGCCGCATGGACGAGGGCTGGCGCATCGAGCACGACAGCATGGGTGAGGTCCGCGTGCCGGCGGAGCACTACTGGGGCGCGCAGACGCAGCGCTCGCTGGAGCACTTCCCCATCGGCGTCGCCACCTTCCGCTGGGGGCGGCGCGTCATCTGGGCGCTCGGCGTGCTCAAGCTGGCTGCGGCGCGGGCCAACGAGGAGCTCGGCCGGCTGCCGCAGGCCAAGGCCGAGCTCATCGCGCGCGCCGCCACCGAGGTCATGGACGGCGCCCTCGATGCCGAGTTCCCGCTGGTCGTGTTCCAGACCGGCAGCGGCACCCAGAGCAACATGAACGCCAACGAGGTGATCGCCAACCGCGCCGACGAGCTTGCCGGGACGGGACGCGGCGCCGGCAAGCCCATCCACCCCAACGACGACGTCAACTTGGGGCAGTCGAGCAACGACACCTTCCCGGCGGTGATGCACATCGCCGCCGCCGTGGAGCTCGAGGACGTACTGGTCCCGGCGATCGACGCCCTGCGCGAGACGCTCGCCGCCAAGGCCGAGGAGTTCGCCGAGGTCGTCATGGTCGGCCGCACGCACCTCCAGGACGCCACCCCCGTCACCCTGGGCCAGGTGATCTCCGGCTGGGTGGCCCAGCTCGAGCAGGCGCTGGCCACGGTGCGGGGCACGCTGCCCGGGCTCCACGAGCTGGCGCTCGGCGGCACGGCGGTCGGCACGGGACTGAACACCGACCCTCGCTTCGCCGAGACCGCCGCCGGCCACATCAGCGCACTGACCGGCAAGCCGTTCCACCCGGCGGCCAACTTCTTCGCCGCGCTCTCGGCGCACGACGCGGTCGTGAACGCGAGCGCGGCGCTGCGCACGCTGGCCGGCGCGCTGATGAAGATCGCCAACGACGTGCGCTGGTACGCCTCGGGGCCGCGCGACGGCATCGGCGAGCTGCGCATCCCCGAGAACGAGCCCGGGTCGTCGATCATGCCCGGCAAGGTGAACCCCACCCAGGCGGAGGCGCTCACCCAGGTCGCGGTGCGCGTGTTCGGCAACGACGCCTCGGTCGCGTTCGCCGGGTCGCAAGGCAGCTTCCAGCTCAACGTCTACAAGCCGGTGATGCTGCACGCGCTGCTCGAGTCGGCGCAGTTGCTGGCGGAGTCGGCGCGCGCGTTCGACGAGTTCTGCGCGCGCGGCATCGAGCCCGACCTCGAGGTCATCCGCCGGCACCTCGACGCTTCACTGATGCTGGTGACGGCGCTGACGCCGCACATCGGCTACGAGAAGGCGGCGCGGATCGCCCAGACGGCGCACCATGAGGGCCTCACACTCAAGGAGGCGGCGCTCGCCCTGGGCTTCGTGACCGCGGAGGACTTCGACGCGTGGGTGCGGCCCGGGGACATGACGCACCCGCTGGACGAGTGAGCGAGCGATCCCGGCAGGAGCGACGGCGCACCTCGCGCACCGCGACCCGCAAGGCGCAGACGAAGGCGCGGCAGGCGCCGGATCGCCGGCCAGCCGCGCGCGCAGCGGCAAGACCCTCCCGGCCGGCGGCCAGCTCCGGCGGCGCCGGCTTCCTCAACTACCTGATCATCGCGCTGCTGGTCGGCCTCGCGCTGATGCTCGTCGCGGTGCTCGTGCTCGTACTGCGCGTCCTCTGAGCATCGACCTCCACCGCGCGCGCCTCGCTCCCGGGCCGGGGTATCGCCTCGAGCAGCGACACCGCCCGCGACACCGCCTGCAGAACCGTGGTGCCGCATTCGGCACCGCCCGAGCGGAAGGACACCTGCGATCGTGCCGGTGGATGCATCCGCTGCCCGGCATCGCTGACGGCACCACGGCATCGCTGACGGTACCACCCACGGTGTCGCGCGTCTTCGGGCACATGGCGGGGCCAGCTACCGGCCCGAGAAACTCGGCGGAAGGCCCGGCGCAGGCTGAGCGGATAGCCCGGCGCAGGCTGAGCGGATAGCCCGACGCGGGCTCGACGGGAGGCTCGGCCTCAGAGGTTGACGAGGCTGGGCGGCTCGATCTCGCCGAGCGCTGCCTGCGCCGCGAGGGCAAGCTCCCGCTCGTGCTCGCGGCCCACCGCGAACACCCGGTACAGGTGCGCCTTGGCCGGCACGAACTCGAGGATGCCGCCCAGCAGCTGCTCCTCGATGCGGTCGGTGGCGGGATCGTAGACCGGCAGCCGCTTCGGCCCGACGAACGGGTTGAGCGGCCGCGGGTCCTGGGACGCGATGTCGACCACGAACTCGATGCCTCGCACGTCCGGCGGCAGGTTGCGGACGATCGCCGCGTGGAACTCCTCGCGCGTGAGGTCGCGCGTCGCCGGCAGCGGCTGCTGCCGCTCCACGTGGTGCTCGTAGACCATGCTGTACTTGACGTGGCGGTGGATGATGCTCTGCCACTCCTCCGCCAGCTCGCGGCGGTGGCTGTGCAGGGGCTCGTCGAGCCAGGCCTCCACCGTCGTGAACAGCGACCACTCCGTGAGGCGACGGTAGGCGCCCGCGTCCTCCAGCGGGCTGACCGGGAGGATGAGCTCCAGCGTGGGCCGGAAGATCTCGTGCAGATGCAGGTCGATGGCGTGCCCGATGCGGTGGAAGTAGACGTTCTCGTACATGTAGAAGCGGGCGTTGAGGAAGGCGCGCAGCGAGCTGAGCGCGCGCTTGTGGAACGTGAGGCCGTCGGCGGTGCAGAAGGTGTAGTAGATCAGCCTGTCGACGTCGATGGGCCCGAGGCCCACACCGCACATCCTCGCGTCGCGGCGCACGTAGTCGAGGTTGTCGACGGTGACCGCGCCGGAGAGCGCGCGGTGGAGCAGGCGGACCCACCGAGGGATGGGGTCCGACGACGGCGCCGGCGCGGCTGCGCCCGCGGCGCCGTCCCTCGCGCCGTGCTCCTCCGCGCGCACCAGGAAGGCGACGTGCCACGGGTCGATGGCCTCGCCGGCGGCGAACTGCCCCGACGGGCTTCGCCGCAGCTCGGCCAGCAGCGACCCGAGCTCGCCGACGATGAGGTGCTGCGAGATCTGCTCGTGGTCGATGCCGAACACGGGCAGCAGGTACTCCTCGTCGCAGAAGTGGCTGAAGGGGCCGTGGCCGAGGTCGTGCAGGAGGCCGGCCATGCGCAGCGTCTCCTCGACCAGCGGCTGCGACGGCGTGCCCGGCTCGACCTCCGCCAGCGTCGGATAGACCTGCCGCGCCAGCTCGCCGGCGAGGTGCATGGTGCCGAGGCTGTGCGCGAAGCGGCTGTGCTCTGCGGTGGGGAACACCCACCACGAGCTCTGCAGCTGGTGGATGCGCTTGAGGCGCTGGACCCACGGGTTGTCGATCACGTCCGGCTCCGCGATCTCGCCCGAGCGGGAGAGCGTGATGCGCAGGTAGCCGTACAGCGGGTCGGCGATGAGGTGGACGTCGTCGTAGGGGAGCTTCATATTTCCAGCCTATCGTCGGGTCCGGGCGGGGACAAGGACGGCCGGCGCCGACGAGCGGCGCCGGCCGCCTCTGGTACATCCGTCTAGGCACGGGTACCCAGACGCCGTGGGTACCCGTCTCTATGAGTAGGTTTAGTGAGTATTTTGCGCTACGTTTGGCAATCGAGGCGCCTCTCGCCACCTCTGGCAGCCATATCGGCCTGCTCCAGCCTCGGGAGCGCCCGCAGCTCGTGCTCAAGCCGGTCTCGGCCCTGCCGATACAGGCCGCATGGAGCGGGTCCAATGAATCACATCGTGCGCTGGAACGTGCGCAATCGTTTTGTGGTCGCGTTCATGCTCGTCGCCGTCGTACCCCTGGTGGTCTTCGGCGCGCTCGTGTACTCGCGCACGGCCAGATCGCTGCACGAGGTCGAGCAGCGCCAGATCGAGGCGCAGGCGACCGGGGCACGCGAGGTCCTTCGCCAGCGCATGACGGAGGAGCGCGTGCACATCCACGACTACGCGGTGTGGGACGAGTTCCACGAGGCACTCGGACAGCACCGCGCGCAGTGGCTGGACGACAACGTCGCCGCCTGGGTGCCTGCCAACAGCGACACGAACGCGGTCAGCATCTTCGACCCCACCGGTGCAGAGGTCGCGCACGGCGGCGACACCGTCGCCGGGTCGCTCTGGGCGAGCGAACTCGTGCAGGCAGCCCGCCGCGGCAAGACCGGCGTCGATATCGCGAGTCTCGGCGGGCGTGTCTACGTCATCGCCGCCGCGCCCATCGTGGCCCAGACGTACCCGTCACGACCGGCGGGCGTACTGGTCTTCGCTCAAGCCGTGACGGACGGCGTGCTGGAGAGCGTCAACCGGTTCACCGGCGGCCAGGGACGGCTTTCCGTGTACACCGACGGCACGCTGTCGGCGTCCACGAGCCCGGCGGAGGCCAGTCCCGCCGCGACCTTCAGGCCCACCGAGTTCGCGGCCGGCCAGGTGTTCACCGAAGGCGACTTCACGAACAAGCTCGTCCCCCTGCGCGACAAGAGCGGCCGGACCGTCGCGTATCTCAAAGTATCCGTCCGCCGCGACGCTTTCGCGGCGGCGCTGGGTGAGATCAACGCGATCACCATCGCGGCCTTCCTGGCCGCCCTGCTCATCGCCGCCGTGATCGGCACGATCGTCGCCCAGACCATCAGCAAGCCGCTGCGCAGGCTGGCGGCGGCTGCGACGGCCATGGCCCACGGTGACCTGAGGCAGGAGCTGCCCACGCAGCGTCACGACGAGATCGGCAGCCTCGCCAAAGCCTTCAACACGATGTCGGCGCAGGTCGCGGCCCGCATCGACGGGCTCTCCGAGAAGACCCAGACGCTCGCCCTGGAGATCAGCAACCTGAGCGCGTTCGGCGCGACGCTGGCGCAGACGCCGGACCCGCACGCCGAGCTGCGTCGTCTCGCCGACATGATCCGCGCGATGCTGGACGCGGACAGCGCGAGCGTCTTCCTCGTCTACGAAGGCCACACGACGCGGGCCGCGTTCAGCGGCGGCCAGCGCTGTCCCGTGCCCTCGCCGGCCGCCGACGAGCTCGCCCTCTGGGCCGTCGAGAACGGCTGCGGCCTCGAGGTGCTCGATGCCGAGACCGACGAGCGCCTGAGCGCGCTCGCGCGGGCGACGAACCAGCTGCGCAGCTTCCTCGTGGTGCCGCTCGCGCGCCAGGAGGGCGTGGTCGGCGCGCTCATCGTGGGCTTCTGCGACGCCCGCGAGTTCGGCCCCGAGGAGCTCCCGCTCCTCACCACCATCGGCGGCCAGATCGCCATCGCGCTGCAGAACGCCGAGGCCTACGACAAGCTCGACCGCATGTACCTCGAGACGGTGACCGCGCTGGCCGCCGCCATGGAGGCGAAGGACCAGTACACCGCCTCGCACGCCGACTCACTGGCGGCCATGGCCGTCGCCGTCGGCAGCCGCATGGGACTCACCGACGCCGAGCTCCGCATGCTCCAGTACGCCGCCGTGCTCCACGACATCGGCAAGATCGGGATCCCGGGCAACATCCTCAACAAGCCGGATGCGCTGACGCGCGAGGAGTTCGAGACGATGGCGCAGCACACCATCATCGGCGAGCGCATCATCTCGCGCATCGACTACCTGGTGCCCATCGCGCGCATCATCCGCTCGGCGCACGAGCGCTGGGACGGCGCCGGCTACCCCGACGGCTTCACACGGGGACGAGATCCCGCTGGCGTCGCGCATCCTGCTCGTCTGCGACGCATTCGACGCGATGACCACCGACCGGCCGTACCGCGCGGCCCTGCCGATCGACAGTGCCCTGCAGGAACTGAGCCGGCACGCAGGCTCCCAGTTCGACCCGCGCGTCGTCGACGTGTTCCTCGCGTCGTACCCGTTCGAGACTCGCGAGACCGACCGGCTGGTCGGTCGCCTCGGCAGCTTCGCCGGCGTCCTCGAACTAAACTGACGAGCCCGAGCGAGCAGCCGCTCGTAGGCGGCCTCGTGCGCGGCCACGAACGCCTCGCTCCCGAACCGCTCCTCCACCGCTCGCCGGCACTCGGCCGGGTCGATCTCGTCGATGCGCGCGAACGCTTCCACCATCTCGTCGGCGGTCTCGACGATGAACCCGCTGCGCCCGTCCTCGATCACCTCGGGGACCGAGCCCTGACGCATGGCGATCACCGGCGTGCCGCAGGCGAGCGACTCGATCATGACGAGGCCGAACGGCTCCGGCCACTGGATGGGGAACAGCGTGCAGCGGGCGCGCTTGTAGAGCTCGACCTTGGTCTCGTGGTCGACCTCCCCGCGATAGTGGACCTTGTCGGAGAGGTATGGCTCGACCTCGGCGGCGAAGAACTCCCGCTCCGGTCCCTCGTTGACCTTGCCGGCCATGATGAGGCGCTGGTCCAGACGCCGGGCCACCTCGATGGCCGTGTGCGCGCCCTTGTCGGCGGTCATGCGGCCGATGAACAGCAGGTAGTCGTCCTTCTCGGCGCTGAACGGCATGTGCTCCACGTCGATGGCGTTGGGGATGGTGCCCACGAAGCGCAGGTCGGGGAACCCGTGCCGCTGGTAGTCGCTGATGGCGATGAACTGCAGGTCGGCGCGCAGCGAGCCGAGCAACTCCTGGGTGATCGCGTCCGCGGGACCGTGCAGGGTGGCCACGACCGGCGTGCCGGTGAGCTCGTGGACGAGCGCGCCCATGGCGCGGCTGGCGAGGCCGTCGTGGTCGTGGATGACGTCGAACTCGTCGGCCCGCTTGTAGGCCTCGAGGCTGTGCATGACCTCGAGGTGGGCGCCCTTCTCGATCTGCTCGAAGGGGGCGCGGGCGAAGGTGTAGCTCAGCCGCGCCCCCGTCTCCGAGTCTCCGCTCGCGAACAACGTGACGTCGTGGCCGCGCGCCACGAGGCCCTCGGTGAGGAGGCTGACGACGAACTCGATGCCGCCGTACCGCTGCGGCGGCAACGGGAACCAGGGCGGCGCGATCATCCCGATGCGCATGGCGGACCTCCAGAGGGGCGTTCGTGGCTGCGGGCCACTTCATCTTACCCGTCCGGCAGCCGCGGTCACCGCACGGCGCGCACCCGTGCGGGGTAGGGTAAGAGCATGATCGACCTGCACACCCACACGACCTTCTCGGACGGTTCGGAGACGCCCACCCAGCTGGTGGAGGAGGCCGCGGCGAAGGGCCTCACGGCCGTCGCCGTCACCGATCACGACACGGTGGACGGCCTGCCGGAGGCGATCGCCGCGGGCGAACGGCTCGGCGTGGAGGTCATCCCCGGCGTGGAGATCAACCTCGAGCACGACAGGGTCACCATGGACATGCTCGGGTACTTCCTCGCCGGCGCGCCGACCGACGAGCTCCAGCGGGAGCTGGCGGAGCTGCGCGTCTACCGCGAGGAGCGGAACCTGCGCATGGTCGAGCGGCTCGCCGAGCTCGGCTTTCCGCTCGACCCCGCCGACCTGGCCGCCGCGGCCGAGAACGGCGCCGTCGGCCGGCCGCACATCGGCGAGGCGATGATGCGCCGCGGGTACGTGAGCTCGATCAGCGAAGCCTTCGAGCTCTACCTCCGCCGCGGCGCCCCTGCCTGGGTGGACCGCCGGCGGCTGGCCCTGGGTCGCGCCCTCAAGCTGCTGCGCGCGTCGGGCGCCGTCCCCGTCCTCGCGCATCCCGGGCATCATCCGCGCCGACGCCGCCGGCCTGAACCACATCGTGCGCGACGCCGCCCGCGCCGGCCTCGCCGGCATCGAGTGCTACTACCCGCTCCACGACGCGGACACCGTGGCCCGCTGCCTCGGCCTGGCGCAGAAGTACGCGCTGGTGCCCACCGGCGGCTCGGACTACCACGGGACCGTGAAGCCCAAGGCGCGGCTGGGCGTCGGCTCGCTCGGAGAGCCCATCCCCGACGAGGTGCTCGCCGACCTGCGCTGCGTCGCGGACGACCAGCTGCAGCGCCCCGGCTGATACCCATACGGGTAGCGGGTACCGAAGCGGCAGTCTCAGGCGTTCCTAGTATTGTCCGCCATAGCCCCCCGGGGTATAGTCGCCAGCGTGGAAGAGTACATGGATCAGGATGAGGCAGGGCGCCTGATCAACCGCCTGCGCCGGGTCGAGGGCCAGTCCCGCGGCCTGCAGCGGATGATCGAGCAGGGACGTCCCTGCGAGGAGATCTTCACCCAGCTCGCCGCCACCAAGGCGGCGCTCGACCGCGTGGGCGTGCTGCTCATCTCTCTGAAGATGCGCGAGTGCCTCAACGAGGAGGCCGGCGACGACGTCGCCTCCCCGGAGGCCGTTGAGAAGGCTCTCGAGGCCTTCCTCAAGTACGCCCGCTGCGTGAAGTAGCGGGTCCGGGCCGGCGCGTGGCCGAGAAGTTCGACCCATCACACGCCGACAAGCTCGAGGACCCCGAGGGGTTCGTCGAGTTGCCGCCGGCCAGGCTGGTGGAGATACTCCGTCTCAGCGGCGCCCAGAAGCCGCTCACGTGAACGCGCGCTCGGGCGCCGGAACGCCGGCGACGACCGGCGCCGATCCGGATGCCGGTCACGGCTCGCGCAGCGCTCCTTCTCTCGTCTCCCACGTCAAGGCCACGCACGGGCCGACGCTCGAGGCGTCGCTCGAGCGCCTGGTCGAGCCCTTCGGCGGATGGTCCGCCATCGTCCACCCCGGGGAGCGCGTGGCGGTCAAGATCAACCTGCTCCGCGCCGCTCCTCCCGAGAAGGCCGTCACCACCCACCCGGAGACGCTCGGCTGCGTGCTGCGCGCGCTCAAGCGCGCCGGGGCCGAGCCGTTCGTCGCCGACAGCCCCGGCGGTCCCAACGGCCCGGCCAAGGTGGCGCGCGCCTACAAGCTCAGCGGCATCGCCGACGTGTGTGCCGCCGAGGGCGTCCAGATCGTCGACGTCGAGGACGACCGGACGATGCTCGACGCGCCGGAGGGCAGGCTCTACCGCTCCTTCCCCATCGGCAAGGCGTTCGTCGACGCCGACGCCGTCATCCAGGTCGGCGTGCTCAAGACCCACCAGCTCATGCGGCTCACCGGCGGCGTCAAGCTGACCTACGGCGTCATCCCCGGGCTGGCCAAGGCGCACCTGCACGTCAAAGCCCAGCGTCGCGAGGACTTCGCCGACATGCTGCTCGACCTCCACCTCGCCGTGCGCCCGCGGTTCACCATCATCGACGCGATCATCGCCATGGAGGGCCAGGGACCGGGCAGCGGGACGCCGCGCGAGCTGGACTCCCTGTTCGCGGCCCGCGACTGCCTGGCCCTGGACGCGGCGCTCGCGGACCGCACCGCGCACGAGCGGCGCCACGTCCACACCATCGCGGCCTCAGCGCGCCGCGGGCTTCTGGACCCGGACGATCCCTACCGCCTCGCCGGCGACCCCATCGAGCCGGAGCGCACCTTCAAGCCGGTGCGTCGCGACATGCAGGAGCTGCTGCCGCCGTCGCTGCACCGCCTGGCCCGCAACCTGATCACCGCCCGTCCTCGCCTCGTCGATGCCGACGCCTGCATCGTCTGCAACGAGTGCGCCGCCATCTGCGGCACCCGGGCCATCGCCATGGAGCCGCTGCCCGACTTCGACGACACGGCGTGCGTGCGCTGCTTCGCCTGCACCGAGGTCTGCCCGACGGCGGCGATCGACAACACGTCGCCGCTGCTCGTCCGGCTCGTCTCCCGCGGTCGCTGACTCCCGCGCCGCGCGATCGCCGGGAGGCGTCCTGCGGGGTCTCGAGGCCGCGCTGCTCGTCGGTCTGCTCCTCGCGATGGTCGCGCGTGCGCGGTCGGCCCACGGAGCGCGGTCGATCTGGCTGGGCGTCGCGGCGGCGGCGGCCGTCAGCGCCGTGGCGGGGGCCGCCCTGTTCGCCATGGGCGCCTCGCTCGAGGGAACGGACAGAGGTCGTCTACGAGGCCGCCACGATGCTCGGCGCCGCGGCCGTCCTGGGCTGGATGGTCCTCTGGATGAGCCGGAAGGCGCCGGGGCTGAGCGACGACGTCGGTGGTCGGGTCGCGGCGGCGGCCGGCAGCGCCACCGCTCTCTTCTGGATCGCGTTCGTGATCGTCGTGCGCGAGGGCCTGGAGACGGCGCTGTTCCTCTTCGCCGCAGTCGGACAGGATGGGAGCGCCGCGGCGGTCGCCGGCGGGCTTGCCGGCCTCGCGATCGCCGCCGCCCTGGGCTACGGCGTGTACCGCGGAGGAGCGCGCCTCAACCTGCGGGCGTTCTTCACCGTGCTGAACGTCCTGCTCCTGGGATTCGGCGCCTATCTCGTGTGGCGCGGCGTGGAGGAGATCGGCGAGCTGGCGGGCGGAGAGCTCGGCGAGGTCGCCGCCCCGATCGCCGCCGTCGCCTACGCCGCCGCGCTGCTCTGGCTGCTGCTCCGGCGGCGGTCTACTGGTGCTGCTGCAACCGCTTGAGCGCCGTCGTCTTGCCCGCCGTCTCCAGCTCGAGGGTGCCCTCGGTGCCGCCCTTCCGCACGATCGTCTCGCCGCCCATCGGTTCGGCGATGATGAGCTCGTCGCCCTCGCGCCTGGCCTGATACGCCTGTTTGGCGGCGCCGTAGTACAGCCAGTACGTCTCACCGTCCTTGCGGATCTCCACCCGGCGGCCACTGGACGGCTCCCAGTAGAGGCCGGTGAAGGGGTCGGCATTGCCGCCGCAGCCCGTGAGCAGCGCTGCGACGAGCAGAGCCGTGAGCAGAGCAGCGATCAGGCCGGCGGCGGCGCGGCTCATCCGCCGGCCTCGACGTGGAAGACGACGACTTCGGGGCGGCAGAAGGCCCGGAACGGCAGCATGCTGGTGCCGACCCCGCGGGTGACGTACAGGGGGCGGCCGCCGACGTCGTAGCCCCCCTCGGCGAACTCCGCGTGCAGGTCGCTGAGCATGATCCGGCGGCCGGGGATGGGCAGGCAGATCTGGCCGCCGTGCGTGTCGCCGGCGAAGGTCATGTGGAAGTCGCCGGGCGCCGTCCGCTTGACCACGTCGGCGTGGTGCGAGAGCAGCAGCCGGAGCACTCCCGGCCGGCGGTCCAGCTGCGCCAGCACCGCCGGCAGGTCGTCGTGGGCGCCGTCCGTGTCGTCGACACCGCCGATCTGCAGCGTCGCGCCGGCGTGCGATACGGTCACCGTCTCGTTGGTCAGCAGACGCACGCCACACTCCCGGACGAAGCCTGGGTCCGTGGGGTGCACGAACGGGGCCTTGCTGTCGCCGTGGTCGTGGTTGCCGAAGACGCCGACGACGCCGAGCGGCGGCGCCAGGCGCAGCAGCTGGCGCCGCAACTCTCCGATCCCGGCCGTGCCGCCGGCGAAGTCACCGGTGACGACCACGAGGTCCGGCTCCGCGGCCAGCGCCAGGTCGACCGCCTTGCGCGCGGCGCGCAGGTTGAAGCTGGGCGTGAACCCGGCGTGGAAGTCGGAGAGCTGCACGACTGTGAGGCCGTCGAGCGCCGCGTCAGCGTCCGGCGCCGGCAGGCGCCGGTCCACGCGGCGCACCCACTGCGCCTCATGCAGCAGATAGGCGAGACCGAGGGCGGCGGCTCCGCACGCCACCGCCGCCCCGAGCCCTGTGCGCGCGAGACGGTTCAGCTCTCGTCGCCGGGAGCCGTGCCGGCGGGGCCTCCGTAGGCATCCTCGCCGCCGACGCCGTTGCCGCCGGCATCCATCTGGTTGCGCAGGCGCTCGCGCGTCTCCTCGATCTTGCGCCGCAGCGCCTCGTTCTGGTCGGCGGCGGAATCCTTGCCGGCGCCGATCGCTCCCTTGATGCGGTCCACCTGCCCGCCGATGCCGCTCTGGCCGAACAGCTGCTCGCGCGTCTCGCGGCCGCTCTTCGGAGCCAGCAGCAGACCGGCCACCATGCCGGCCAGCGCACCCACGATGAACCCGCCCCGCCTCTTCTTGGTCGCCCCTGCCTTGGCTGCTCCCACCGTCCACCTCCGGTCGCTCACGTTGTCTCAGGTATAGCACACGGCCGCGTGACGGCCCATCCGCCCCGCCCTAGAGCAGGCGTGTCCCGTTGATGACGATGCCGAACCGGCAGCCGAGGAACTCGGCCGCCCGCCGGCACATCATCATCCGCTCCATGAAGATCTCGAAGTACTGCATCACCTGGATGATCTCGGTGTCGATCTCCAGTTCGAGGGTGATCGTGTGCTGCTCGGCGTCGACGGCGAGGAACGACCGCGTGGTCGCCATGTTCACGCGGTCGTGGATGTCGTCGGTGTCCGGGTCGATCACGCGCACGCGGCTGCGGTGCACGTCGCTCTTGTCGCCGAGGATGACGGCCGCGGCCATCGCGCTCACGGCCTGCCCGTACTCCTCCTCGTGGTTGCCGATGGCACACATGACCTCGGCGTACTCGTCCGGGCTCATCCCGAGGCGCTCCAGGATGTGCTGGCTGAGGAGCGCCGAGGCGATGCCGTGGTCGAGCCTGTTGATGCCGTTGCCCACATCGTGCAGGTAGCCGGCCATGGCGGCGAGCTCGGCGGTCCGCGGCGGGAGTCCGAGTTGCAGCAGGACGTTCTTGGCGGTGCCGGCCACGATGCCGCAGTGCCGAGGGCCGTGCTCCGTGTAGCCGAGCACGCTGAGGTTCTCATCGGCCTTGCGCACGAACACCTGGACCTCGTGATCGACGCGCACGTCTTCCAGCGTCACCGGCGGCCGGTCGTGCGTCTCTCTGGGTCCTGGCATCTACCTCACCTCGAAGTCGTGCACAGTCTCATCGGCAGGAGCGTCGACGACCGTGAGTCTCGACACGCGCGCCCCCGGGGGCCCGACGCGGCACCAGTCGAGCATGGCGTCGACAGCGAGGGCGGGGCCCTGCACGTGCAGGCGGACGGAGCCGTCACTCTCGTTGCGCACCCAGCCGCGCAGGCCGCGCAGCGCGCCCTCGCGGCGAGCACTGGCCCGATAGTACACGCCCTGCACGACGCCGCTGACCCTGACGTCCACGGACTTCATGCCTGCCTCCTCCCCGGGGTACACGCTGTCGCCGCGGGCGTCTTCGCCGCCGGGCGGCGACCAGCCCGCATCGGCATCGGCGCCCGCGCCGCGCATCGCCGCCCGCCGCCGGTCGCTCGAGCTGACGTCGCGCACGAGCGGCACGAAGCGGCAGCGCGTGTCATGCGATTCGTCGAACGAGTCGCCGTCACGCTCGACGATGGTCAGCACCTGCTCCCCGCGGCCGCGGTCGACCGGCACGACGAGCCGGCCGCCGTCGGCCAGCTGGCCGAGCAGTTCCGGCGGCACCTCGTCGGCGGCGGCCGCCACCAGGATCCCCTGGAACGGCGCCTGTTCGTGCCAGCCCCTGGCGCCGTCGCCGATCGCCGGCCGGACGTTGCGGTAGCCCAGCCGAGCCAGCGTGACCCGCGCGCGCTCCGCGAGCGGCGCGAGCCGCTCGATCGCGTACACCTCGCCGGCCACCTCCGCCAGCACGGCCGTCTGGTAGCCGCTGCCGGAGCCGACCTCCAGGACGCGCGAGCGGACGTCCACCTGGAGCAACGAGGTCATCAGCGCCACCATGTAGGGCTGCGAGATCGTCTGGCCGAGACCGATGGGAAGAGGGGTGTCGGCGTAGGCGTCGACCTCCCCCCCGCTCGGCACGAACAGGTGACGAGGGACGGAACGCATCGCGGCGAGGACGTTCTCGTCACGCAGGCCACGCCGAGCGAGCTGCTCCTCCACCATCCGCAGCCGGCGGACTCCCTGGTCGGCGGCGTCAGCGACCATCGGCGTCCCGACTCGTGACGTCACGGACGTTCCGAGCAGTCTCCTGCTCTTCCTCGGCGACCGCGGGCACCGGTCGCCCGCTCTCCGGCGTCGCCGGGCGCCCACCCTCCAGCGTCGCCAGTCGCTCGGCCTCGGCCTCGGCAGCCCGGACGGCCGTCCGCCGCATCTTCTTGTACTTCGACCTTCTCCGATCGCGCACACGCCAGTAGACGAAGCCGGTGACGCCGACGTACGCGAACCCGACGTACGGCACCGCGAGCACGAGCACGCTGCCGAGGAACGCGCCGAGGTCCTCGGCGGCGCTGATCAGCGCGACCACGGCCTCGCTGGGCACGCTCTTGGGCCGGCTGAGGTGCTTCGTGTACTGGGCGAACCAGGCGGCGCCGGCGCCCACCGCCGCCCCGACGACGATGCCCTTCCAGCCGAACGGCACGGTCGCGGCGCCGGCCACGGCGCCGATGACCAGCCGGTACGGCATGATGAGCCGGTCCTGCAGGCGGTCGAGCTTGGAGATCTTGTCGAAGGTCGACTCCAGGATGGCCAGCACGACGAAGATCCCGATGGCCAGCCAGTGATTCAGCCAGGAGAACGTGGAGTTCGTCTCGACGCCCCAGTCGAAGTAGCCGACCACCCCGATGACGGCGAGCGTCAGCGATGGCCGGATGCCGGCGATGGATCCGAGCCCGAGCATCCGCCCGATGGCCAGGACCCAGGCGGTCACGACGCTTCCTCCATCGCTCGATTGTACCCGGCCGGAGGGGAGGCCGTCGGCGAGCGTCCGGACGAGCGCCGTCACGGGTGGACGGGGAGACGGCCGGGCCGCCGTCAGGCGCGCCCGGCCCCCGCGCGCCGGCCACGGGTCTCAGCGTCCGGGGTGGCGCTCCTCGAGCGGCACGAAGTCGAGGTCGAACCCGAAGTGCCGCGGACCGAGCGTCGCGATCCCCTCAGCCGTCCGCCACTGCGGCGCGGCCGGCACGCCGACGACGTCGACGGCCATGCCGGGCTCGTAGTGCGGGTTCGTGATGGGGTCGCCGGTCTCGGCCGACAGGCAGCAGATGAGATCGGGAGCCGTCACGTCGGGAGCCCCGTCGCGCCAGGACAGCAGGTTCTCGTTCTTTGACCAGACGCGGTAGGAGGAGCCGGCGTCCGTTGCCTCACCGGCCAGCTCCAGCTCTCCCCAGGTGAAGCCGTCGCGCTCCTCCCAGGTGAAGGAGACGACGCGGCCGCGGAAGACGACGCGACCGCCGGAGGCGGCCGCGACCGCCGCGGCCGCGTCCCCGAAGCCCGTCTGCGCGAGCCGCAGGGCCTCGCCCACGCGCTGCGCGAGACTGACGGCGCCGGAGATGACCACCGGCCTGATCTCGCCCCACGTCAGGGCGTGGTCGGCGACCCAGACGAGGTTGCGGCTGGCGACCGCCAGCGCCCGCACCAGGGCCTCCGCACGCGCGTCGCCGGCGACCCGCTTCACGATGACGGTGTCCCCGACCTCGTTGACCACGGCCTGCGGCGCGATCGGCAAGCCGTGCACCTTGAACAGGGAGTGCTCGATCTCCGGCACCGCGCGACCGACCGGGTCCGCGTCCACGACCGGCAGGTCCAGCATCGCTGCGGGGTAGAACGCGTCGGCGATGCTCCAGCCGCCGAGCTCCCCGGTGACCAGCGCCCCGAACTCCACGCCGAGATGCTCGCCGAGCGCGCGGACGGCCAGAACGCCCGGATACTCGGCGGTGCGCTCGAGCCCCTCGTACACCGCCTCCTCGCCCTCCGTGAGTCCGCCGACGCCGTAGGGACAGCAGACGAGCGCGTCGTCGGGAAGCTCGTCAGGCGCCGCGAGGCGCACGGCGCGCCCTTCGTCGTAGGCGCGCCGCATCAGCGCCCGGCCCTCTTCGTAGTCGCCACCGCCACCACACCCCAGCGCGGTGGCTCCGAGCAGGATGTCGTCGATCTCCTGCCAGTCCAGTGTCCTCATCGCGTCACCGTCCTCATTCCTCGACGGCGCGGCGGCGCCGGCGGACGACCACTGCGGTGACGATCGCGACGACCGCCACCGCGACGACCACGACGACGATGACGCCGGTCGACCCGCCGCCGCTGCTCGTCGTCTCCGCCGCCGCCGGCTTCGGCGCGGCGAACAGGTAGCTGTCGATGTTGTACTGCGTGTAGATCACGGGGCCGTCGCCCGACGGCGTCTTGACCCAGCCGCTCCACTGCCCGTCGTTGTACGACTCGAGCCACTCCGGATAGGTCAGCGTGATGTACGGGCTCTGGTCGTACGCGATCTGCTGCATCTTCCAGATGAGCTGCTTGCGCGCCTCCGGGTCGAGGGTCGTCTGCTGCTGCGTGTAGAGCTTGTCGTACTCGGCGTCGCTCCACTGCGTGTCGCTCCACGAGCCCACCTGCGCCGTCGTCAGCACCGAGAGGATGAAGTTGGGGTCGGGGTCGCTGTACCAGTACCAGAGGAACATGTCGTAGTCGGGCGCGAAGGTGTCGCCCTTGTAGTTGTAGATCTTGTCGCTCATCGCGCCTTCGTCGATGACCTGGTAGTCGATCTTGAGGCCGATCGCCTCGAACCAGCCGGTGAGGAGCTTGCCGACGCGCTGGTCGGTGGCCGACTGGGAGCGCGCGTACAGGCGCAGCTCGATCGGCTTGCCGGCCGCGTCCTCGCGCACGCCGTCGCCGTCCGCGTCCTTGTAGCCGGCGGCGTCCAGCTCGGACCCGGCCCTGGCGGGGTCGAACGTGTAGACCTCGCCCTCGGCCGGCTGCCAGTGATAGTCGAGCGGCGGCTTGTAGTAGTTGGCGCGGATGATCGTGGTCGCCGGCTGCGCGTGCCCGAAGTAGCCGATGTCCACGATCTTCTGTTTGTCGATCGCCCAGTTGAGCGCGCGGCGGAAGGCGGCGTCCTTGAGCACCGGGTTCCCCAGCGAGGCCTTGCCCGCGTAGCAGTTGAAGCCCATGTGGTTGAAGCCGTTGAGGACGCCGCCGACGGCCGTCAGGTTCTGATCGGCGTTCAGCGGCTCGAACTGGGCCTGGGGGATGTCCCAGGCGACCTGGAGGGCGCCGGACTTGAGGTCGGCGGCCATCGTGTCCTGGTTCTTGTACAGGCTCCACACGACCTCGTCGGCCTTGGGGGCGCCGCGCCAGTAGTCCTTGTTGGCCACGGCGCGCACGTACTCGCCGCGCTTCCACTCGACGACCTGGAAGGGACCGGTGCCGATCATCGGCGGCGTGTTGGGGAAGGTGTTGGTGATCTGCGCGGCGGTCAGCTTGCTCCAGATGTGCTCGGGCAGGATCGGGATCGGCATCCCGAGCATGTTCGTCTTGGCCTTGCTGCAGGTGAACTCGACCGTCTGCGGGTCGAGCGCCTTGACCGTCTCGATGTACTCGGTGTAGCCGACGTAGTTGGCGACCTCGTCCTCGATGATGGTCGTGAACGTGAACACCACGTCGTCGGCGGTGAAGGGCTCCCCGTCCTGCCACTTCACGCCTTCACGCAACTTGAACGTCCACACCTTGCCGTCCTCGGAGTGCGTCCAGCTGGTCGCCAGCTCCGGCGTCGGCTGCAGGTCGCTCGCCTTGAACCCGACGAGGTAGTCGTAGTTGAGGTGGAAGAGCTCGAGAGCGGACGTCTCGTACCCGATCATCGGGTTGAGGTTGTCCGGCTCGGCGGTCCAGCCGACGTGCAGCGTGGTCTTGCCGGCCGCCGGCGAGGCGGACGGCGACGAGGCGTCGGCGCCGAAGGCGCTCGCGACGCCTCCTGCGAGGCCGCAGAGCAGCAGCGCGATGATGGCCGGCACCAGAAGCCACGGCCTGGGACGGACGGCGATCGGTGTCATCTTCTCCCCTTGTCGACGGGCGGTGCGCGGAGCCCCTGAGGCGCGCCGCCGGGCAGTACAATCGGCACGGTATGGGCTACAGCGCATCTGTCAAGAACATGAATTCATGAGCGAGCCGGCCGGGACGCCCCGCAAGCGCGGCCGGCCGCGCGCCGGCGCCGACCCGCAGGGGCCGCTCGACGAGTGGATCGACGGCCTCTCGCCGACGGCGATCCACATCGTCGAGACGGGTCGTCGCGTCCTCGTCGCCGAGGGCTACGAGGCGGTGACCCTGGAGCGCGTCGCCCAGGAGGCCAACGTCAGCCCGCCGACGATCCGGCGTCTCTTCGTCAGCAAGGCCGGCCTGCTGCACGCGATCTTCGGCCGCCTCGAGGCCGAGGAGTGGGAGAAGCTCACCGCCGAGGTCAAGGACATCGAGCCGCCGGCCGCGCGCCTGGAGGCCTGCGTGCGGGGCCTCGGTCGCCTGATCTCTACCGCCGACGCCGGTGTGGGCCTGACCGAAGCCCTCGCTCACGGCGTCCGCGACCCGATCCTTCGCGAGAAGTTCGCCTTCGACTACGAGCTGGCGCGCCGCGGCTGGCTTGAGCTCGCGGAGCTCGACGACGACGCGGCCGCCGTCGCATCCGCCACGCCGGCCGATCCGGCGACCGCTCCGCCGGCCGACCCCGGTGTCGCTGGCCGCCGGCATGCCCTGGCCAGCCTCATCGTCGCGACCATCGACGGCCTCTCGCTGCAGGTCGCGACCGACCCGGACGCCGTCGACCTCGACACGACCTTCGGTCTGCTCGCGGAGATGGTCCGGTCGTGGCTCCAGGCCGCGGGCGAAGCCTGAATCGAGCACTCCAGCAGCGCCGACCGGCCAGGACCTCAGACGGCCGGGTCCGGGAAGGCTTGCGCCGCTGACACGTACGTCGGGACGTACGCGATTCGTCGAACAGCGTACGTCCCGACGTACGTTCTCGCGTGAGACACTCAGGCCCGAATGGTCTCGATCCGTCCTACGCCTCGCGCGCGTACTCCGCGCGGCCCTCCTCGTACAGGTCGCCGCCGTGGCAGTCCATGACGACGATGGCGGGGAAGTCGACGACCTCGAGCCGGGCGATGGCCTCGGCGCCGAGCTCGGGGTAGGCGATGACCTCGTTGCCGACGATGCGCTTGGCCAGCAGCGCGCCGGCGCCGCCGGTGGCGGCGAAGTACACGGCGGTCTGGTCCTGCATGGCCTGCTTCACCTCGGCCGTGCGCAGCCCCTTGCCGATCATGCCCTTGAGGCCGTGCCGCATGAGCAGCGGCGCGTAGGCGTCCATGCGCCCGCTGGTGGTCGGCCCGGCCGAGCCGATGACGTTGCCGGGCTTGGCCGGGCTCGGCCCCATGTAGTAGACGACGGCGCCGGCGAGCTCGAACGGCAGGTCCTCGCCGGCTTCGATCAGCGCGACCAGCCGCTTGTGCGCCGCGTCGCGCGCCTGGAAGATCACGCCGGTGATCTCCACGGCGTCACCGGCGCGCAGGTCCTTGACGACCTCGTCCGTGAGGGGGGTCGTGATCTTCTTCGCAGCCATGATCCCCTCCCTCAGAGCGTGACGGTCTTGTGCCGCTGGGCGTGGCACTGGACGTTGACGGCCATTGGCATGCTGGCGATGTGGCACGGCATCTCCTCGATGAAGACGTCGAGCGCGGTGGTGCGACCGCCGAGGCCCTGCGGGCCGATGCCGAGTGCGTTGATCTTCTCGAGCAGCTCGTCCTCCATCGCCGCGATGCGCGGGTCCGGATGGGTGCTGCCGACGTCGCGGAGCAGCGCCTTCTTCGCGAGCAGCGTCACCTTCTCGATGGTGCCGCCGATGCCGACGCCGATGATCACCGGCGGGCACGGGTTGGAGCCGGCGCGACTGACGGTCTCGACGACCGCATCGACCATGCCCACCCAGCCCTGCGCCGGTTTGAGCATGTTGAGCGAGCTCATGTTCTCGGCGCCGCCGCCCTTGGCCATCATCGTGAGGCAGACCTGGTCGCCCGGCACGATGCTGGTGTGGATGATGGCCGGCGTGTTGTCCTTGGTGTTGCGCCGGGCGTGACCCGGTTCTTCGGCGACGGACTTGCGCAGGTAGCCGTCGCCGTAGCCCTGCCGCACGCCCTCGTGGATGGCCTCCTCGAAGTCCCCGCCGGTGAGGTGCACGTCCTGCCCCACCTCGGCGAAGATCACGGCGAAGCCGGTGTCCTGGCAGATCGGCACCCGGTCCTCGGCGGCGATGTCGGCGTTCTTCACGAGCTGTGCCAGCACCTCGCGGCCGACCGGCGACTCCTCGGAGTCGGCCGCCGCTGCGAGCGCCTCGTACACGTCCACCGGCAGGTCGTAGTTGGCGGTGATGCACAGGTCCTTGACCGCCGCCGTCACCGCGGCGACGTCGAGCTCGCGGATCTCAGTCATCTGACTCCTCTCCCAGACGCCGGCTCACCAGAGAGCGAGCGCCGTCGTGATCGCGATGAGGGCAAGCGCCGTGGGGAGACATCCGCCGGACTTGCTCTCCAGAAAGAGCGTGGTGTGCGGCCGGCCGAGCCGTCCGAATGCCTCCGCGCCGTCGAGCTTCCGCTCGCGTTCCGCGGCGAGGCGGTCCATCTCGGCGTCCCACGAGGTCACGAAACGGCCGTCGGGCTGGTAGCTGCCGCCGCAGTTCGGACAGGCGATCGCCTCGTCCGGCAGCTCGACCTGGCAGGCGGGGCATTGCTTCATGAGACGTAGGCTCGGGCGGGGCGGCCGGAAGAGCCGCCCCGCCCGCTCTGCTACTCGTCCTTCTTGTCGCCGGCCGGAGGCTCCGGCTCGCCGGCCGGAGGCTCGGGCTCGCCGGCCGGAGGCGTCCAGGCCGGCGGCTCCTCGTCGACGACTTCGGCGTCGGTGACGCCGTCGTCCTTCTTCATGCCGGACGTGGCCTTCTTGATCGCCTCGGTGGCCTTGTCGATGGCCGCCGCCGTCGCAGCGCTGATCTTGTCGGCGGCGGGGCCGAGCGCGTCGAAGGCCTTGTCGGCCATCCCTCCGGCGTAGTCGCCGGCGCCGCGCGCGACCGCCTTGGCGGCCGCTTTGGTCGGCGCCGGCGCCCGGCTGCCCTCGGGCATCGGGATGTACCCGATCGCCATCTGGTCCTGCACCATGCCGCGCGCGCGGGCGATGATCGCCGTCGCCTCCGCGACCTCCTGCTCGAACGTCAGGTCGGTGCGCAGCGCGATGCCCTGCTCGATGGCCTTCATCGCGACCGCGGCCGCCTCACGCGGGAAGACCTCCCAGTCGTCCATCGTGGGCATGATGTAGTCGGCGCTCAGGCCCTTGTCCTCGGCGACCTTGGCGAGCTCCTCCGCCGCGGCGATGCACATCTCGTCGGTGATCGTCTTGGCGCGCACGTCGAGGGTGCCGCGGAAGATGCCGGGGAAGCCGACCGAGTTGTTGACCTGGTTGGGGAAGTCGCTGCGGCCGGTGGCCACGACGGCGGCGCCGGCCTCCTTGGCGTCCCACGGCCACATCTCGGGGATGGGGTTGGCGCAGAGGAAGACGACCGGGTCGTGGGCCATCCCCCTGATCCATTCCTTGTCGATGGTGTCCGGACCCTGCTTGCTGAGGGCGATGCACACGTGCGCGCCCTTCAGCGCATCCTCGATGCTGCCGGTGCGCTGCTCGGCGTTGGTGATGTTGCAGTACTTCCACTTGTCGACCCACTCGTCCTTGACGGCCTCGATGTCCGAGCGGCCCTTGTGCAGGATGCCCTTGCTGTCGACGATGCGGCACTTCGCAGGGTCGGCGCCGTAGGCGAAGATGAGCCGGCTGATGGCGACGTTGGCGGCGCCGGAGCCGATGAAGGCGATCTCGACGTCGTCGATGCGCCGGCCGACCACCTTGAGGGCGTTGATGAGGCCGGCCAGCGTCACGCACGCCGTGCCCTGCTGGTCGTCGTGCCACACGGGGATCTCGCACTCCTCGCGAAGCGTGTCGAGGATACGGAAGCACTTGGGCTGGGCGATGTCCTCGAGGTTCACGCCGCCCAGTCCCGGCTGCACGAGCTTGACGAACTTGATCAGCTCATCCGGGTCCTTGGTGTCGACCATGAGCGGGAACCCGTCCACGCCGCCGAGGTACTTGTAGAGGAGGCTCTTGCCCTCCATCACCGGCATGCCGGCCTTGGGGCCGATATCGCCCATGCCGAGCACCCGCGTGCCGTCGCTGATCACGGCGACGGTGTTCCACTTGTTGGTGAACTCGTAGACCTTCTCGGGGTCTTCCTGGATGTCGAGGCACGGCTTGCTCACGCCGGGCGTGTACCAGATGCCGAAGTCCTGGAAGTCTCGGATGCAGCACTTCAGCGTGGTCTCGATCTTGCCCCGGTAGAACGGGTGGAGGACGGCCGCGTCCTCCATGGGCTTGTAGGCCTTGGCCTTGAGCTCCTCGACGGTCGGCTCGGGGCCCTTGGTGGTGTCGTCGGTCATGTGCCCTCCTCGGCGCCGGCGGAGGTCAGGCCGCCGGATCAGTGCGGATCCCCCGGCCGCGACTGAATCCTGAATAGATGAACGCTACCATCCGCCTGCGCAGTGGACAATGTACGGCGGGGGTCGCTCTCCATCGCCCCCGCGGCCGGCGAGCTACTTCGCGGCGGCCTCCGGGATGAGCGTCCCGAGCGCCTCGAGGCAGAGGTCGACGTTGGCCTGCGTGCACGAGGTGCCCATGAGGCCGATGCGCCAGACCTTGCCGGCGAGCACGCCGAGGCCGTTGCCGAGCTCGAGATCGTAGCGCTTGAGCGCCTCGGCCCGGACCCAGGCGTCGTCGACGCCCTCGGGCACGCTGACGAGGTTGAGCTGCGGCAGGCGGTACGGGGCCTCGACGTACATGCTCAGGCCGAGGCCCTCGAGCCCTGCGACCAGGGCGGCGTGGAGCTCGGCGTGACGCCGCCACGCCGCCTCCAGCCCTTCTTCGGTCAGCATGAGCAGCGACTCGTGCAGCCCGTAGAGCGGGTTGATCGGCGCGGTGTGGTGATACGTCCGCGCGCCGCCCTCCCAGTAGGGGAGCACGAGGTTCAGGTCCATGAACCAGCTCTGGCACTTGGTCTTGCGCGCCTTGACCTTCTCGAGGGCGGCCTCGCCGAAGGTGACCGGCGAGAGGCCGGGCGTGCAGCTCAGGCACTTCTGGCTGCCGGAGTAGACGGCGTCCAGACCCCACTCGTCGACCATCACGGGGATGCCGCCGAGCGAGGTGACCGTGTCGGCGATCACGAGCGCGCCGTGCGCGTGCGCGATGGTCGCGATGGCCTCGGCGTTGCTGCCGACGCCCGTGGACGTCTCCGCGTGCACGAACGAGACGATGCGGATGTCGGGGTTCGCGTCGAACGCCCACTCCACCCTGTCGAGCGAGATCGGCGCGCCCCAGTCGTCGTCGACGACGACCGCCACGCCGCCGGTGCGCTCGACGTTCTCGAGCTGCCGCCCGCCGAAGGCGCCGTTGCGGCAGACGAGCACCTTGTCGCCAGGCTCGACGAGGTTCACGAAGCAGGTCTCCATACCGACGGAACCGGGGCCGGAGACGGGGAACGTCACCCGGTTCTCGGTCTGGAAGGCGTAGCGCAGCAGTTCCTTGAGCTCGTCCATCATGCGCACGAACTCGGGGTCCAGGTGGCCGATCGTCGGTCGCGCCATGGCGTCGAGGACGCGCTGGTGCACGTCCGAGGGGCCGGGGCCCATGAGCACGCGACGCGGCGGGTCGAACGATGTGATTCCCTGCACTGCTCCCATGGTCATGGATCCTTCCTCACGTCGTCTGTAGGCCGCTGGACTATACCAGCCGCGGCCTGGTGCATACCAGCGGGATCGATGGGTTCGCCTCTGGCCGGGGAGGGGTCAGCCGGCCGGTGGGGCCGGCTCCGCCGGCGCGTCCGGCCGGCTCGCGCCCGCCTGGGCGCGATAGCGCTTCGCCATGTCGCGGAAGCACTGGATGAGCGCCTTCTGCGTGCCCGAGAAGTAGCAGCGCTCGAGATCGGTGACGATCGCGTCCTCGTCCGTGTTCAGGTTGCGTCCCGAGATGAGCCGGTCGAGATACTGCTTGGCGAGGTCGGTCGCCACGGTGAACTCGGCGGCGACGATCACGCCGGTGTCCATGTCGACCTCGCACACGACGCTGAGGATCGTGTACATCTGGCCGCTCACGGTGTTGGACGGGGGCTTCGCGTGCCCGACGAAGATGCTGGTGCTCATGGCGGGACGATTCTCGCACGACGCTCGGCCCGCGTCACCTTGAGGACCTGCACGAGGGCGACCACGGTGACGTACGCGAGGCCGAAGAAGAACAAGACCCAGAGGGCGGGGTGCAGCTCGCCGCGGACAGCCGCCCAGATGGACCCCGCCGTGAGCCCGGCCGCGACGAGCAGGAGCGGCAGCCACGCCATGCCGGACCGCCGGTCGAAGAGCAGGAGCAGGGCGCAGGCCAGCATGACGCCGAAGGCGACGAGCAGCAGCGCCCCGACGAACAGGAGCTCGGCCGGGCTGACGACGCGCGTGTAGCCGGCATCGAGTCGATCGAGGCCGTCGGCGACGGCGCGGGCGCCGCGCGTGACCGCCCACGCCCCCGTGACGCCGTAGAGCACGATCCAGGGCAAGGTTACGGCGGCGCCGAGCAGGCGAAGTCCGGCGCCGCTCCGCTCCTCCCCGCCCGGCGGGACGGCCGGCTCGACTTCGGCCGCCGACCCGACTTCGGCCGCCGGCTCGGGTGCCGGAGCCGGCTCGGCTGCGGCCGCCGGCGCCCCGGCGTCCCCCGCCCTCGGCTCCTCGATGTCCGTATCCTCGTCGCTCATGGTGAGTAGGTCTCCAGACGCGTACAATCTCAAGCGGCCGGCAGCACCCGCCAGAGGAGGCTCCCGTGAGCGAGCGGCTCGACGATCCCCGTCCGGACGACGTCCTGCAGACGGCGGCCCGCGTCCTGGCCCGGTCGGCCAAGCTCGCGGTGTTCACGGGCGCCGGCGTCAGCAAGGAATCCGGCATCCCGACCTTCCGCGAGCCCGAGACCGGGCTCTGGGCGCAGTACGACCCGATGCAGCTGGCCACGCCCGAAGCGTATCGCAAGGACCCGGCGTTCGTCTGGAGCTGGTACGAGCACCGGTTCGGCGTGGCCGCCGACGCCGAGCCCAACCCCGGCCACCTCGCCATCGCCGAGCTCGAGCAGTTGCTGCCCAGGGTCGTCGTCATCACCCAGAACATCGACGGCCTGCATCAGCGCGCCGGCTCGACCCAGGTCATCGAGCTGCACGGCAGCATGCACAGCTTCCGCTGCATCGACGGACGGCACCGGGGCTACTGCTGGGAGGACTTCGCCGGCCAGGAGGAGAAGCCGCCACGCTGCCCCGAGTGCGGCGACTACCTGCGCCCCGAAGTGGTCTGGTTCGGCGAGGGCCTGCCGCCGGACGCGTTCAACGCGGCGCAGCGGCTCAGCGCCGGCTGCGACGTCATGCTGATCGTCGGCACGTCCGGCGTCGTCTACCCGGCCGCGGCCATGCCGATGATCGCCAAGGAGGCCGGCGCGACGGTCATCGATGTGAATCCGGAGCGGGACGCCCTCGCGCAGACCTGCGACCTCTTCCTGCGGGGCCCGGGCGGCGAGGTGCTGCCCGAGCTGGTCCTCGCCGTGCGTTCGCACCTCGAAGCCTGAGCGCCTGCCGCTCCGGACCAGGCGCGGACGCGGGCCTCAGCCGCGCTCGCCGGGCCTGAGGCCGCCGGCCGTGCGGCGCACGACCTCGCCGATGCGCCGCGCCCGCGTCTCCGGCCGCTTCGCGTCCAGCACCCAGTACACGTACTGGCGGCGCGTCGAGGCCGGCCACTCCTCCCAACGGGCGGCCGCCGCCGGCACGCCGGCCAGCGCGGCCTCGAGGTCGGGCGGCGTCACGTCGAGCCTGCCCGACGTCGCCTGGTCCCACGTTCCGCGGCGCTTGGCCTCCTCGACGAGCGCCATGCCGACCGGCGTCATGCGGCCCTCGGCGATCATGCGCCCGACGCGCGCCACGTTGCTCTCGCTCCACACACTGCCCGGCTTGCGCGGCGTGAAGCGCACTGCGTAGCTGCGCGCGTCCCATGCCTTGGTGAGGCCGTCGATCCAGCCCCAGCACAGGGCCTCCTCGACGGCCTCGTCGTAGCTCACGCCGGGCTCCTCCACGTGCTTCTTGTGCAGGAGGAGCCAGACCTGCGTGCACTCCTGATGATGCGCCGCGAGCCACTCACGCCACGCGGCGCGGCCGGAAGCGAAGAAGGTGTCCTCGGGGGCGATGTCGGCCATGGCGGCAAGCTACCCGGACGGCGGGCGTGTCAGTCGGCCGGGGGCCGCACGACCCTCGAGGTCAGCCGGTCGGCTCCAGCCCGCGCGCCAGGATATCGAGGGCACTGCCGGCAGGCGGCGGGAAGTCATCCGGCACAGGGAACTCGCCGGTCGCCGTGGGATGAGTGGTGAGCGCGCGCTCCATCCCGGCCGCGAACGGTACGGAGACCACGACCGCCGCGGCCTCCGTCGCGTCCACATCACTCCTGATCCTGCCGAGCGCCTGCTCGGCGCGGATGTACTCGGCCACCATCGCCACCGGTCCGGGCGGCAAGAAGCCCTCCGGGGCCAGGTCCCGCGCCCGGGCGCCCACGTTCTTGGCCAGTTCCGGGTCGGCCCACATCGACGCCATGAGGGATGAGAGCCGCTCCTGGATGCCGCCGACGAGCGCGAACAGGGTCTCCAGGTTGTCACGGACCGTGTCCTTACCGGCTCTCTCGCGAAAGCGCTGAAGCTCGGCGAGGACCTCGACCGTCAGCGACAGGAACACCTCGTGGAAGAGCGCGTACTTGTCGGCGAAATGCCGGTAGATCGTCCCCTCGGCCACGCCGGCCGTCTGGGCGATCTCCCTCGTGGTCGCGCGCGCGAACCCATGCCGCAGGAAGACCTCCAGCGCCGCGTCGATCAGCGCCTGGCGCGTGTCGGTCTTGCGCGGTGGCTCGGTACCCATCAGCCCTCCTTTTCGCCTGCGGCAGTATCACGCCGTGATGTCGCGACGGGACATGACGATGGAGGCCGCGAGCGCCGCCACAGCATACCCTGCGCCGATGATCAGCGCCGTGGCGTAGCTCATGTCGGCCGTCCCTCCCGAGGCGATCGCCCCGAATACCTCTCCGGGCAGCCACTTCGCCGTGCTCTCGAGCAGCATCCCGGCAAGGCCCTCGAACAACATGAGATAGCCGATCCCGATGCCGATCGCGATACCGCTGCTCTTCGTGACCATGCCGACGAACAGGCCGACGACGCCCCACAGGAGCACGGAGAAGGTCAACTGGAGGTAGCCCGCGACCACGGTGCCGAGCATGCCGGAGCTCCACGAGTCGGTGGAGACGCCGGTCATGTCGGCGATGGCGGGCGCCAGGGGCATGACCACCATGACCGTGACGAGCATCGACACGCAGGTGAATGCGGTCAGCGCCACGACCTTGCCGAGGAGCAGGCGCCAGCGGCTGGGCTCGGCTTGGACGAGCAGACGGATGAGCCCGCTCGAGTAGTCGGTGGTGGCGCCCATCGCCCAGACGACGAGCGTGATCACGCCCAGCATGCCGACGAAGTTCTGCATGCCGGCGAACATGCCGTCGGAGGCTTCGAGTGCGGCCAACGTGATTCCACCCGTGTTCGGAAGGGCGGCGGAGCCGCTGCCGACGGTGTAGAAGAGGACGGTCGTCGAGAGGAGGCCGAAGAAGACCATCAGCCCCATGCCGCCGAGGATGAAGGTCGGGTTCAAGAGCCGGGTGAGCTCGCTGCGTATGGCGCGGGTCATGACCGGACCTCCTGCTTCTGCGCGTCGAGTGCGTCTGTGGGCCGGCCGTTATCGCCCGAGTCTTCCCCGGTCATGCGCAGGAAGACCTCCTCGAGGCTGGCCGTGTGCGGGCGCAGGGCGCTCAGCGTGATGCCAGCCTCGGTGGCCGCGCGGTTGACGTCCGCCGCCTGCGAGGCGGGAGCGCTCACGCGCACGTCCTCGTCGTGGACCGTCGTCTTCCAGCCCCTCGACGCGAGGATCTCGCCGAGGCGACCGACGTCGCCGGGGAACTCGGGCACGGTCTCGATGCACTCGCCGGCCTGGCCGACGAGCTCGTCGAGCGGACCCGAGAACAGGAGCTCGCCGTAGCGGATCACGGCCAGCGTGTCGCACGCCGCCTCGATCTCACTGAGGAGGTGTGATGAGACGACGACCGTGCGTCCCTGATCGCCGAGCGACCGGATCAGCTGGCGGATCTCGAAGACGCCGGCCGGGTCGAGACCGTTGGTGGGCTCGTCGAGCACGAGGAGTTCAGGGTCGGGGAGCAGCGCCGCGGCGATGCCGAGCCTCTGCTTCATCCCGAGCGAGAAGCGCTTCGCCGGCTCCTTGCTGCGATCGCGCAGTCCTACGATCTCCAGCACCTCGTCGACACGCGCGTTCGTGATGCCGCGCAGGCGGGCGAGGGAGCGCAGATTGGTGCGCGCAGTGAGCGACGGAACGAAGGCGGGGCTTTCGATCAGCGCGCCGATGCGGGAGGCGTAGACGCGCGGGTGGGAGATGGTCGAGTCGAAGACCCTGGCGGAGCCGCTGGTCGGCGTGATCAGGCCCAGGAGCAGACGGATGAGCGTGGACTTGCCGGAGCCGTTGGGTCCGACGAGGCCGACCACCCCCTCGCCGGCGATCTCGAGATCGAGCTCACGCACCGCCACGATGTCGCCGAAGCGGCGGGTGAGCTTGTCGGTGGTGATGACGGACACCGGGACCTCCATCTGGATGTGAGTGAGCGCTCACCCATTATGGATGAGTGAGCGCTCACTCGTCAAGCAACGCCTCGGGTCCGGTCGTGGCAAAAGGGGCGGTAGATGCCGCGGGCGAGGCCGAACGCGACGGGTGATGCCTTCGATCCGACCGTCTCGTTGGATGGGTGAGGCGGCTAGCGCAGGAACGCGGAGACGTCGGCCGCCAGCCCCTGCTCCGTGTACAGGCGGCCGCGCGCCGTGTAGCGCCCGCGGATGGCGGCGAGCGGCGCGAGGTCGTCTTCCGTGAGCTCGCGCGCCACCTTGGCCGGCGTCCCGATGAGCAGGCGCCCGCGCGGGTATGCCCGGCGCCCCAGCACGAGCGCGTTCGCCCCGACGATGCAGTGCTCGCCGATCTCGGCCCGGTCGAGCACGGTGGCGTGCATGCCGATGAGGCTGCCTTCGCCGATCACGGCGCCGTGGAGGATGGCGCCGTGGCCGATCATGCAGCCGCGGCCGATCACGACCGGCGCGCCCGGCTCGGTGTGGATCACGACCCCGTCCTGGATGCTCGAGTCCGCCGCGACCCAGATCCGCTCGATGTCGCCGCGCAGTACGGCCTGCGGCCAGACGGTGACGCCCGCCTCGAGCACGACGTCGCCGATGATCGTGGCGTCGGGGTGCACGAAGACACCGGGGTCGAACTGGGGTACCTTGTCGCCAAATGCACTGATGGACATGCGCCGAGCATATCGGAGCTCGCCCGAGGAGGACCACATGAAGTTCGTGCACGTCGCGACCAGGACCAAGGACCTGGCGGCAGCGATCAAGTTCTACGAGCAGCTGGGACTGACGGAGAAGAAGCGCAGCGAGCTCACGAAGGGCAAGGCGACGCTGGTCTTCATGGCCCCGGAGGCCGACAACTTCGCCATCGAGCTCGTCTACAACTGGGGCAAAGACGATGACTACCCGGGCGGCGAGCGGTTCGGCCACTTCGCCTTCGAGACCGAGGACATCGACGCGGTGTTGCCGGTCCTCGAGCTGTTCGGGGGACGGGTCACCCGCATGCCGTACATGCTGGAGGGTGACGGACCGCGGCTCGCGTTCATCGACGACCCGGACGGCAACTCGATCGAGCTGATCCAGCGCTGAGAAGGCCGGGCGCCGGTGCTTCCGGCCCGGCCGCAAGGCGAGCCGAGGGCCGGGCGATGACGAAGTCGTCGTCGCCCGGCCCTCGGCGCGCTCAGGAGGTCTGCGTCGAGCTGGTCGTGCTGGTGGAGCTCGTGGTCCCGGTCTGCGTCGTGCTCTGCTGACCGCCGGGACCGCCCTGCTGCATCGCCGAGCCGAGCGCCTCGGTGATCGCCGTCTCCTGAGCCGACGTGATGGTCCCGTCGCTCACCAGCGAGTCGAGCGCGGCCCCGAACATCTGGCTCGGATCCGGCATCGAGCCTTGGGCTCCGCTCGGAGGCGTCGCACCGGCGCTCGGCTGCTGCCCGCCCGGAGGTGTGGCGCCGGGGCTGGGCATCTGACCGCCCTGCCCCTGGCCGGCGCCGGGCGCCTCGGTCGCGAGCGCGTCGATCACGGCGCTCTCCTGGTCACTCGTGATGGTGCCCTCCTCGACCAGCGGGTCGAGCGCCTGCGTGAAAAGCGCGCTCATGTCCGGAGCCTGACCGCCGCCGGGGGCGCCGCCGGCCGCGGCCTGCATGGTCGTCGTGGAGTCGGATGAACTGCCGCACGCGGCGATCCCGAACCCGGCGACGGTGACCGCCGCGAGGATCAAGGTCGCCACCGCAACGGCGACGATCGGTCTGCGCATCTCCCACCTCTTCTCGTCTGCTGTCTACGAGAAGCGAGTGTGGCAAACGGGTCTGGGCGAGCGCTGGGGGGCCGCTGTGGCCTCCCTGAGAGCGGGGGAGCCGGGCCCGGCTAGAGGCCTCGGCTCAGCTGTAGCGGGGCGCGTTCCGGCTCCAGCCCATCTTGCCCGATGAGAACGCCCGGGGGACCGAGATGAGGGCCAGCACGGCGAGGAGGATGTAGTACGTGAGGTTGAGGTTGGTCGTGGCGCCGGTGACCGCCGCCGCGAGGAAGTAGGCGCTCGCGGCGCCGGAGAGGATGGCCAGCAGCCCCCAGGATCCCCGGCGAGGAGCGGAACTGAGCTCCAGGATGAGACCGGCGACGAACAGCCCGGGCGGGATGAGCAGCAGGGGCAGTGACGCGAGGGAGCCGGCAGCGGACGATGTCGTGCCGACGGATGGCCCGGTGGCCGCGTACCAGCCTTCGTAGAACTGCCAGGCGAACCCGGCCAGAAGGAACAACAGGACGGCGACCCGGCCGATGAACTGGCGATCGTGCCGGGTCATGGACGGCAGGCGGCGGTTCCAGGCGCGGGAGCGCCGCCAGGCGCGCGCGATGAGCAGGACGAAGAGCAGCAGGAAGACGGGGGCGAGCACCCACGGCCGCGACGTGAACCAGGGGAACCAGCTGAAGGGCGCCCAGGTCTGCTCCTCGAGGGTGAACTGCGTCTCGCCGTCGACCGGGATCACCTGCAGGATGCGCTCGCCGGCGCTCAGAACGTCGACGCGGAGGGCGCTCACGTCGCTGGCCCTGATCCGGTAGGTGCTGGAGTCGTACGGCGGGGCAGGAGTGCCGTCGCCCGAGCGCAGCAGCGGCCACGTCTGGTCGATGCTCGTGGCGGCGGTCGCGGCCCAGCGGTAGACGAGCGTCACGCCCGCCCGCTGCGCCTCGGTGCCTCCCCATACCGCGGACTCGACCGCGGCGTCCTTGCCGGCCAGGACGGCGGCGATGCTCGGGTCGGCCTCGGCGGCGTCCTTTGCCGCCACGACCTGCGCGTCGGGCTGCGCCGCAGGCTTGTCGGCGCCGCCGGACTGCTTGTCGCCACCGTCGCCGGAGGCGAGTGCGGCGGCGGAAAGCACGACCAGGCCAGCGAGGGCCAGCAGCAGGAGCCACGGCGCGAGGAGGATCCGGGTCTTGGCAGCGACGGTCATCTGGCCGCCCGTGCTCCCGCGACCATCTCGTCGCGCGCCGGCACGGGATACTCGCCCCAGCGGACCCACTCTCCGCCCGGGTGCCGGGCGAAGACGGTGAAGTAGTACGGAAGGCCCGGGAGCAGGCAGGTGTCGCGATACGACCCCGTGACGTCGTGGTAGACCAGCTCCTGGCCCCGGCTGAGGCCGTCGTCGGCCGCCTCGGCCGGACCCTCGGTGGACCGGAGGATGCGGACTTCGAGCAGGGTCCGCCCGGGGTAGTCCCAGGCGATGGTGAAGCTGTCGTCGTGCGCGCTCACCATCACGCGCCGTCTGTTCACGTCGGTGATGACCTCGTCGGCGTGGCTCACGTGCCTCCCGAAGTGGCTCCGCAGGTCAACGAACCGTATCACGGAGGCCCGTCGGGCGGGAGCGTGCGGGAGCGAGGCCGGCGCTCAGAACATGCCGTAGCTGGCGGCCAGATAGCGGTCGAGCCGGCCGAACGGGCGCGAGGCGAGGAGCAGGCCGGGGGTGGACTCGAAGACGAGGCCGGCCTCCCACAGGGCGCGCTGCGCGCCGGCGCAGCGACCGGTGACACCCGAGCGCACCTTGGCGGCGCCGATCGTCGCGAGCCCCGCCAGGGCGTACGCGGTGACGACGTACATGTCGGGTTCGCGCACGGAGGCGGCCGGCCCGACCCAGCCGTCCTTGCGCAGCATCACGTATGCCGCCGGCCGGCCGGCGCGCCGCAGGAGCCAGCCGCGCCGGCCTGTGACGCCGAGGTAGTACTCGTGGTCGACGCTCCGGTCCACGCCGGCGGCGGCCGCGTCGATGTCCCGCAGGTCCGGGATCGACGCGGTGGTGAGCGGCTCCGCCTCCAGCGTGCCGAGCCGCGGCGGCCGCAGGTCCGGCCGCGGCTCCCCGGCGATCCCGACCAGCACCTCGCGCGGCAGCAGGCCGCGCCGCGCGTACAGGGTGTTCGAGATGGGCTGGATGGAGTCGGTGATGGTGGCGCGCACCGCTCCCGGCGGCGCGCCCGTCGTCGCCAGCTCGAAGAGCCGGCCGCCGACGCCGAGTCCCTGCGCCTCCGGCAGCACGAAGAGGCCGCTGAGGAACCACCAGTCTCCCCGCAGCAGCCCGCTCCCCCAGGCGACGATCTGCCGGCCGGTGGCTCCGAGCGAACCGCCGCCGCCCGTGAGCTCCTCGACGACGGCCTCGGCGACCCAGAAGCGCTCGCCGTCGTGGCGCAGATAGTGCCGGTAGGCCGGAGACTGGTCCTCCCCTTCGGGGATGCCCTGCTGTCCGGCAGGGACCAGATAGGCGTTGAGCGCCGCGCGGAACACCTCGAACAGGCGCGGCAGGTCCGCCTCTTCCGCGCGCCTGTAAGAGATCTCTGCTGTCCGCCCGGCCTCGTCCACGGCGCAAGCCTACATGCAGCCCGGTCAGATGGTCGGCGGGTTTTCCGTTCCGCGGCTCTTGTGCTACCCTTATCCGCCGCTGCTGCCGTGGGTCGCTTCTCACTTCAGCGGCAGCCCCGTTCTTGCGTGGCGCATTCGTCTAGGGGCCTAGGACGCCGCCCTCTCACGGCGGTAACACGGGTTCGAATCCCGTATGCGCTACCACCTCGTTTGCAGGGATTTCCTGCAACGCCCCTCCGCCGCTCACCTCGCCTGTTGCCGAGTCTGTCGCCATCCGTCCGCGTGCGGTCCCGCTCGATGCTTTCCATTGGCTCCGGCAGGCGCGTTACTGACCTGGGAAATGCGCCCTCCCGGCGCTCGAGGTGCTGCGGCTACGCGACGGCAGGGTCACGCCTGCCGACATCTACTACCTCGATGCCTACTTCGGCCGGCCGCCGGTCCCGCTGAAGACGCCGCCTGGCTCCCCAGACACCGAGGCGGCCAGCACGCGGACGGTATGCGCGTACTGGGCCGTGCTCCGCCGGCTCGATCCTGACGGTCTTCCGCACCTGTACGCGCGCGCGATCATGTACCGCAACGTGGCCATGCCCCGGCACCAAGGCGCGTCAGCGATCGCGGCAGCACATCGGTGATCGCAGAACAGCTAGCTGCCCCACCATCGACGGCACCGCGGTGCTCGAGGATCCGCGGCGGAGAGAAGTGGTGCGGGAGACCGTCTACTTCGATCATCTTCGCCCCAAGCTGTGGGGGCGCTGCCGGCTCCGGGCCGCGGACCGCGACATCGGCGTCTCGGCGAGGTCGAGGCTTGCAGTTGCGCACAGGCCGCAGGTGAGCTCACCGACAAGCGCGACGCCGACATCCTCGTCCTGAGCCAGCGGATTACGCCGATATCGCGCAGCTTCTTGAGGCGTTGATGCCTTCGGCGCAGCCCGCCCCCTTCGGCGCGGCTTTCACAGGAGAGATGGCGCCTAAGCCCAAACGGTGCGCCCTCTTCGGCGGCCTGCTACGAGAGTACTATGCGGTTGTGGCTCGGGAACCCGCGTCGTACTGCGCCGAGGGAGAGGAGAGGCCTGTGAACATCTCATGGTTGTGACCGCCACGCTTGTGGCGCTGCTGACGCTGTCGAGCGCGTTCGCGAATCCGGCGGACTGCTGCCCGACCGCCGAGCGAACGCTCGGCCGAGGAGTCCACGGGAGCGAGTCCTTCCTCGGCCTCACGACGACTGGCGAGCCGCTCAGCGCCGGCACCGGCTGGACGACGCAGCGTCCGGCGCGACCGGCTTCTTCTCCGGCGTGAGCTGCGTCACCGCCGCCAATGCTGGGCCTGCGGCCAGAACGGCACCATCGTCCGCACCACGGACGGTGGTCTCACCTGGGCTGCGCTGTAACGGACTGCCGGGTGACAAGAGATGACCCACGTGGAATTCGTGAGCCCGAGCAGGGCTGGGCGACTGGCGTCGCCAACGCGATCCTGCACAGCACAGACGGCGGCACGACGTGGTCGTCACAGAGCTTCCTGGGCTCCGTACTCCGCCCAAGCTTCTGGGTGTCTCCGCGGTCGATGCTACGCATGCCTGGATTCGGCGCCTACTACACGAGCAACTGGATGGACTACGGTCCCCTACCGCAGCATGCTGCTCGGCACGAGCGATGGGACCACCTGGTGGTCACCGGCCGACGTGGTCGCGGGTGACTACGGGCATGGGATCAGCCGGCTGCGACTTGTCGACGCCAGCAAGGGCTGGGCGGTCTACGACAACGCTCTCACGAGGAGCACCGATGGCGGTCGCCACTGGACCCCGCTGGTCTACATTCCGGTGGCCAGCCGCTTCCTCGACGTGAGCTTCGCCGATGCTCAGAACGGGTGGATCGTGGGCGAGGATTCCTCATTCAAGGGCTTCGTCATGCACACCTCCGACGGCGGTCAGGTCTGGTACCGGCAGGCGGAGGACGAGATCGTCGCCAGCCGCATCAAAGGCGTGAACGCAGTAGTCGCGGTGAGCCCAAGCACAGCCTGGGCAGTCTGCGAAGGCGGCTTCGTGCTACACACGGCCGATGCCGGCGCCACCTGGGTAGCTGAGCGGCCCACGACACAGATTATTGAACGCGGTTTCGTTCATCAGCGCCGAGACCGGCTGGGCCGTAGGCGACGTCGACGCCGGCGGCGGCGTGGTAAGCTGCCGCATCGGCCGCCGGTGCCGACCCCCACTCCTACACCGACCCCCACTCCCACCACAACACCCACACCGACCCCCACGCCGACGTTGACGCTCAAGCTGAGCGGCCTGAAGAGCGGCGCCATCACGCTCGGCAAGCGCGTCACCGCCAAGGGCACGGTGACGCCCACCAGCCTCGCCGGCAGCAAGCTCACGCTGACCGTAGAAGAAGAAGGGCACCAGGTGGGTCAAGGCCAAGACGGCCGCCGCGATGGTCAGCTCCACCGGCGCCTACAGCTGGAAGTACAAGCCCGCCAGGAAGGGCGCCTACCGCCTGCGGGCTACGATCGCCAAGACCGCGGCGAACACCGCCGCCAAGACGGCCTGGCGCGGCTTCAAGGTGAAGTAGCGAGCGCCGCGGCTGCTGGGGGAGTGGCGGACGGACGCAGCAGCGCGTCGGTGAG
>CAVQLY010000023.1:0-130151 GCA_963713475.1 uncultured Thermoleophilia bacterium | reverse complement strand
TCGGGCTCCTGGATGCGCACGTCGTCGAGCTCGCCGGCGAAACGCTCGACGAGGAGCGCGGCGATGGCGTCCATGCTCATCGGGTTGCTGCCGACCTGGAGGCCCACGGTCAGGCGTCCCCGGCCGGGGCGGTCTCGGAGGCCTGCGCGACGGCCTCGGGGGCGGCCGGCTTCGAGGGCACGAACTGGTACTGCTGGATCTTGCCCTGCAGCTCGAGCAGGCCCTGGAAGAGCGCCTCGGGACGCGGCGGGCAGCCGGGGATGTACACGTCGACCGGCACGATCTTGTCGACTCCGTTGACCACGTTGTAGCCGTCGTAGAACGGCCCGCCGCTGGTGGCGCAGGCGCCCATGCTGATGACCCACTTGGGCTCCGACATCTGGTCGTAGAGCCGCTTGAGCACCGGGGCCATCTTCTCGTTCACGGTGCCGGCCACGATCATGAGGTCACACTGGCGCGGCGTGGGGCGGAAGACCTCCATGCCGTACCGGGCGATGTCGTAGCGTGCGAAGCCCGACGTGAGCATCTCGATGGCGCAGCAGGCCAGCCCGTAGGTGAAGGGGAAGACCGAGTGCGAGCGCGCCCAGCTGAAGATGAAGTCGGCGGTGGTGGTGATGACGTTCGGCTCGCTGAAGTGCTCGAGCTTCGGGTACCTGACCGCCTTGACGCGCTCGCTCATGCCCACTCGAGGGCCCCCTTGCGCCAGGCATAGAGGAGCCCGAAGGCGAGCACGGCGATGAAGAGCAGCATCTCGATGAACCCGGCGCTGCCGAGCCCGCGGAAGACGAGCGCCCACGGGAACAGGAAGGCCGACTCCACGTCGAAGACGAGGAAGAGGAGGCCGAAGACGAAGTAGCGGACCGCGAACGGCTGCCACGGGTTGCCGACCGGCGGGATGCCGCACTCGTACGGCTGCAGCTTCTCCGGCGTGAGGTGGCTCGGGTTGATGAGCTTGGAGAAGAGCAGGATGACGACGACGAGCGCGGCTCCGGCGACGATGAAGAGCCAGACATACAGCCAGTCTGTGAGGTATGCATTCGTCATACGATGAAGACGTCCGCACTCCCCCCCTGGGAGCCCCCGGACGCCTCGCGTACTGTACCAAAGCGGCTTCCTCAGAAGCAAACCCGGATCGAAACCGGTGGGGGTATAGGGCCCTCTCGCGGATTTGCAGGCATTTCTTGCGCTCGGGCGGGCCGCGTTGCACTTCGGCCCCACTGCCCGTACGATGGACCGGCACGCTACGTCCGATCCGAGGTGACCCCCACGTGAGCATCGGCCCCGCCGAGATCATCATCGTCCTTGTCCTCGCCCTGCTCGTCTTCGGACCCAAGCGGCTCCCGCAGATGGGCAAGTCGCTCGGCAAGGGCGTGCGCGAGTTCCGCAAGGCCGCGGACACGGCCAAGACCGAGCTCGGCCTGGGCGAGGTCACCGACCAGATCAACGAGGTCAAGGCGACCTTCACCGACCCGATCAAGGACGTCACCGGCACCTTCGGCGACCTCAAGTCGAGCGTCGATCTCAAGTCGAGCATCGAGGCGCCGGTCGGCGGCGCGGTCGCGGCGGCAGGCGCCGCCGGAGCCGCCGCGAGCGCGAGCACGCCGGCGAGCCTCGCGCCCGCGGCAGTGACAGCCCCGCCCGCCGCCGGGGCGTTCGAAGAAGGACCGGAGACCCCGGCGGTCACGCCGCAGACGGCGTTCGCCGACGTGCCGCGGTCGCCGGCCCCGCCGGACGAGCCCGTCGCCGAGGCGCCCGCGGAGTCGCCCGAGGCGCCCGCCGACATCCCGCAGGCGCCGGCCGCGCCCGAGTCGCCGGAAGGCACTGTGACGGCCGGCGCGCCGGCGGGCCCCGCGACCGGAGCCTGACCGCGTGGCGCTCACCACCGAAGACCGCCTGACGCTGTTCGAGCACCTCGACGAGCTGCGCAAGCGCCTGTTCGTCTGCCTCATCGCCGCGACCGTCGGCGTCCTGGTCGCGGCGCTCTTCAACAGCTTCATGTTCGAGGCGCTGCTGTTTCCGCTGCGCCAGGTCCCGAATCTCCCCGATTCGGCCACCAAGATCACCACGTTCAGCCCGGCCGAGCCGTTCATGGTCAGCCTCAAGGTGTGGGTCGTCGGCGGGCTCATCCTCGCCGCGCCGGTCCTCATCTACGAGCTCTGGGCCTTCATGGCGCCCGCGTTCACGGCCGGCGAGAAGAAGTACTTCTACCCCATCGTCTTCGCCACGACCGCCCTGTTCTTCATGGGCGTGGCGCTCGCGTACTTCCTCGTGCTGCCCAAAGGCCTCGCCTTCCTGCTGACCTTCAGTTCCGGCTTCTTCAACGTCCAGCTGCGCGCCAGCGACTACTTCACGTTCATGGCGCTCTTCATCCTCGCCTTCGGCGTGGTGTTCGAGCTCCCGGTCGTCCTCGTGCTGCTCGCCAAGGTGGGCGTGGTCGACGACAAGTGGCTGCGCAAGAACCGCCGCTGGGCGATCGTCGCCCTGGCCCTCGCAGCCGCCATCATCACGCCCAGCCAGGACGCCTTCAGCATGCTGGCGATGTTCATCCCGCTCTACGTCCTCTACGAGGTCTCCATCGTCCTCGCGCGCTTCGTCCAGCCGAAGAGGGAGGCCGAGGCCGCCGTTGAAGACTCCCCCGGAGACGACGACGACTCAGCCAGTCCCGCGCCCGCGTGAACGCGCGCGGGCCCTGCCGCGTCCCCTCTCGGGTAGAATGAGGAGCCATGGCTGACTACAACCGATACAGCGTCGAACCTGAGGACCTCCCGCGGCGCAGGCGCGAGCGCAAGAAGAAGAGAGCCAAGTCCAAGAGCCGCGTGTGGCTCATCGTCAAGCTCTTCATCGTCGCCCTGCTGCTCTCCCTCATCGCCGGCCTCGCCGTCGCCGCCGGCGCCATCTACGCCCTCACACGCGACCTCCAGTCGCTCGACGACCTGCAGAGAAACCCGCTGGCCGTCAACACCACCATCTACGACCGCACCGGCAAGGTCCTCATCGCCGAACTCCACGGCGGCGAGAACCGCGTGCTCGTGCCGAGCGACAAGATCCCGGAGGTCATGAAGGAGGCCACGGTCGCCGTGGAGGACGAGCGCTTCTACGAGCACCACGGCGTCGACTACCTCGGCGTCGCGCGCGCCATGATGGAGAACCTGCGCGCCGGCAGCGTGGTCCAGGGCGGCTCGACCATCACCGAGCAGTACGTCAAGAACGCCTACGTCGGCGACGAGCGCACCTACAAGCGCAAGATCCGCGAGGCCGTGCTCGCCTGGCAGCTCGAGGACCGGTGGAGCAAGGACCGCATCCTCAGCGCCTACCTCAACACCGTGTACTACGGCGCCGGCGCGTACGGCGTCGAGGCGGCGGCGCGTACGTACTTCCACAAGCACGCCACCGCACTCAGCCTCAAGGAAGCGGCGCTGCTCGCGGCGCTGCCCAAGTTCCCCTCCGCCTACTCGCCGACGACCGACAAGGAGATGGCCCTGCAGCAGCGCAACAAGGTGCTGCAGCTCATGGCCGACCAGGAGTACATCACGCAGGAGCGTGCCGACACGCTGATGGCCAGCAAGCTCCACGTCTACCGGCATCCGCCGAACTACAACAAGAGCCTGGCCGACTACTTCGTCGACTACGTGACCAAGGAGCTCACCAGGAAGTTCGGCTCGGCCACGGTCTTCGACGGCGGCCTCAGGGTCATCACCAGCATCGACGTCAAGTGGCAGCAGGCGGCGATCGACATCATCAAGTCGACCACCGAGCCGCTGGACTTCGGCTTCAAGCCTTCCGCGGCGCTGGTCGCCATCGACCCCGCCAACGGCTACATCCGCACGATGGTCGGCGGTCTCGACTACAAGAAGCAGAAGTTCAACCTCGCCTACCAGGCCAAGCGCCAGGCGGGGTCCTCGATGAAGCCCATCGTCCTTGCCGCCGCCGTGGAACAGGGCATGAACCCCGATTCGACGTTCTATCCGTCGAAGAGCCCGATCATCATCCCGATGGGCGCGTACGCCGCGCCGTGGGTGGTCAACGGCGACGGACCGGGCGGCATGGAGAGCGTCTCGGCGGCGACCACGATCTCGGACAACGTCGTGTTCGCACAGCTCAGCGTCGACGTCGGCCCGGAGAACTCGGTGCGGATGGCCCACAAGCTGGGCGTCACCAGCCCGCTGGACGCGGTCCCGTCGATCACCCTGGGCACCTCCGGCGTCACGCCGCTCGAGATGGCCGACGTGTACGCCACGCTGGCCGCCAACGGCGTCCGCCACAAGCCACAGGCGATCGTCCGGGTCGAGCGCCGCGGCAAGACCATCTGGAAGCCGGCGACGAAGGGCAAGCGCGCCATCGACGCCGGCGTCGCCAGCGTCGTCACGCAGTGCCTCGAGCGCGTCGCCACGGCCGGCACGGGCTCGCCCTCCGGCGCGTACTTCCCGTATCCGCGCGCCGGAAAGACCGGCACCACGGAGAACGGCTGGGACGTCTGGTACGACGGCTACACGCCGCAGCTGGCCGCCGCCGTGTGGATGGGCGACGCCGAGAAGAACTCGCCCATGGACGGCGCCTACGGCGGCACCTACTGCGCCCCGATGTGGGGCAAGTTCTTCGCCGCGGCGCTGAAGGACAAGCCGCACCCGAGCTTCAAGACCTTCCCGTGGACGTTCGGCACCTGGCAGAGCGACTTCACCGGCTCGCCGTCCGCGTCGGCATCGGCGTCGCCGTCGGCGAGCTCGAGCGGCAAGCCGAGCCCCGGCCCGACCAAGACCATCAAGCCGCAGCCGCAGCCGACCAAGACCACGACCCCGCCGACGCCGCAGCCCACGCCGACCAAGACCAAGACGCCCAAGCCCACGCCGACGCCCACAGGGACGCCCAGCGCGGCGCCGAAGCAGGTGGTCTCCGCGACGCTTTCGCCGGCCTGGAGCCGCAGCTTCGCCGCCGCCGGTGTCGCGTCGGCGGGCGTCGGCAGCGGCGACACGGGCCTGGCCGGCGATGTCATGCACTGGCTCGCCGGCATCCTGGGGCTCTGACCGCGACCCGGTGACCGGCGGCTCCGCCGCCCCATGCGTGAGTCACCAGCCGCGCAATCGCCACGCGCCTCACGCCCCCGCACGCCGGATCCAGCTCGCTCCGGGCTTCGCTCTCCCTGTGACGAGTGCTTCGTGCACGAGTGCACGTTGCGGCGCCCGTAGTCTCCGGCGCCGGCCCTGACGCGCCCACGACCTCGCACCACGCGCGCGGCGCGAGAGCAGGCCGCTCGGATCCGGGCGTAGGCGCATGAGCCTCGACGAACGCCCGTCCTCGATCCCAGAGCAAGGAGGTCATGATCGAGTGCTCCGGCGGTCATACCGGTCACGAGGACGGGTGGCGACGCGACAAGGTCACGAGGAGAGCACGAAGACGGGGGCACTGCTGGAAGCGCGAGCTCGGCATGGCCACCGCGGGGATGGCACACGGCGACCCGGTCATCAGGGGTGGTGACCAACGCCACCCACACGACGCGCCGGCTTCCGTGGATCGGGCAGCGCGAAGGGCTACGCGGTCCGGGTGACAGGGTGGCTCGCCTCGCCGCCGCTCAGGGGCGGCGCACAAGGTCAGGCTAGTTCAAGCGCTGGAACGCGTACCAGGCAGGCTTCTTGGCCAGATCGAGCTTGCGGAGGCCGGTGTAGAAGCCCTGGAGGTCATCGGGCCGCCCCGTCAGGGAGAAGTCGTCCAGCATGAACCACATGAGCAGCTTCACCTGCCGGAAGCGCGCGGCGTACGCGTAGGCCCGCGTCAGGTACTTCGCCTGCTGGGCGAAGCTGACGTACTGCTGGCTGAACGAGTAGCAGGGAGCCGTCTGGTAGCCGTACTCGGTGATGTAGAACGACTTGGTCGGAAACACCTTGAGCAGCACCGGCAGGTTCTGCAGGTTGACGGTCGTCTTGGGATCCCTCGGCGCGGCCTCCGGTTGGTTGTTCTTCGAGGCGCCGGGAGTGTACGCATGATGGGAGTATCCGTCGAAGTACGAGGTGACCCTGGCTGCCTTGATGGCCGCGGCGAAGCGCTGCGGCGACGTCATCATGCGGCGAAGGCTCAGCGGTTCCGTGGCCTTGTAGCCGCGCGGGGCCGTGCCGCCGGCCAGGCGTTTGGCCTGGGGGTCTCCCTGGCGGATGCCGACGGAGAACCTCTTCAGCATCTTGATGTAGACGTGGGCGCCGAAGTCCTTGTCGCTCGGGGTGCTCTGCGGGTAGAGCGTGAAGTGCAGATTGGGTTCGTTCCAGCACTCGTAGCCCCAGACTCCCTGCCACCTGAGCGCCATTGCGCGGCAGAACTCCTGGAAGGCAGACAGCGTCGTGCTGTCGGTCTTCATCGCGTAGCGCCGGTCGTAGCCTTTGGGCTTGAACTGGTTGGTGTTCCAGAACCTCGAGTCGGAGGCCCAGCGAGGCACGTAAGCGAACGTGATCATGACCTTCACGCCGCGCGCCTTGGCCAGGGTGACCGCGTTGTCGACACCGGCCAGATACGTCTCGTCGTAGGTGGCCTGGTCCGTGGGCTGAGCGTCGGCCCACGAGACGACAAAGCGCACGTAGTCGGCCCCGAGCTTGGGGCCGATCTGGTCCAGCGCCTCTTCCTGGACCGCCGGGGCGAACCTGGCCCCCACCAGGGTGAGGGTGGGATCGGCGATACCGCTCGCCACGCTCGCCGTTCGCGATGCGCGGAACGGCGGCGCCGGCGACCAGCGCCAGAGCCAGGAGGAGTGCGGCGAAGACGGCGTACCGCAGGACGCCATGCGTGCGAGCAGGAATCATCTCCATGACGATAGCGAACGCCGCACGGGGGGGCAACCCTAGCGCGAGCGCAGGGCGGGCCCCCAAGCGGCAGCGCTCGCCTACAGGCCTTCGAGGACGCTGCGCAGACCCGGATGCATGGGGTTCAGCTCAAGCGCTTTGAGGTACCACGCCCGGGCCGCGGCCTCGTCGTGGAAGCTCTCGAGGAGAAGCGTGCCCATCTGATAGTAGGGCTTGTAGTAGTGAGGCTGCAGCCGGACGGCGCGCTGCAGAGTCGCCGCCGCCGCGTCCGGATCGCCCTGCTGGGCCTGCACGTCGGCGAGCGTGAGCAGGGGATCGACGGAGAGTGGGTCGAGCGCGGCGGCGCGGCGCGCCGCGGCCTCCGCCGCCGCCACCTGCCCCCGGCTCAGCTGGTCCTGGGCGCTGATCGTGGCGCGCTCGGAGAAGTACGGCAGCGCCCAGGACGCGACGACGAAGAGCACCGCGCACGTGGCGAACACGCGGACGGTGAGAGACGGCGAGCCCGGATGCGGGATCGTGGAGCCCGCCGGGATCCCGGGCGCGACGCCGGACGCGGCCGCGTCCGGGGCCTCCGGCGCCGCGGCCGCCTTGACGTGGCGGTCACGCACATAGGACGCGCTCACTCCCGCCAGCAGCAGGAAGGCGAGCGTGATGGAGGCCATGTCCCAGCCCCAGTCGATCGACAGATGGACCACGAAGGCCGCGATGGCCGCCTGACAGGCAGCGAGCAGCGATCGGCAGGGGTCGTCCCGGTCCCGGCCGGCGTGGCGGAAGACCGCCACCAGAAGGCCGCAGACGGCGACCAGGAACAGTGCGAAGCCGACCACTCCCAGCTCGGTGAGCACGTTGAGCCATTGGCTGTGACTGTGCTTCGCCTCGAACGTGGTGACCCGGTAGAGCTCGTCCGTGATGCCGAACGTGCCCGCGCCCGTGCCGGCGAGCGGGTGGTGGCTGAAGCCGCGGATGGCTTCGCGATACCAGGGGATGCGGCCGCTCGTGCCCAGCGAGGTGAGTCGCCGCACGCTGTTGGTGTAGCTGGTCTCGGTGAGCGCGGCGTGATACTGGTCGGCGACCCAGCCCACGCCGCCGTGTCGCACGATCGAGAAGGTGCCGAACGCGAGCGGCGCGAGGACCACCACCGCGATGACGACCGTCCCGACGACGCGCGTCTGCCGCGCCGACAGGGTCCAGCGGCGCTCGGCGTAGGCCACCGCGACCTGCGCGACACCGGCGAGCACCAGCGCCACGGCGGACCACACGGCCAGCTGGTGCCCCTGCACCGCGCGCAGCTGATCGTCGGTGGTCGTCGCGAACAGCGTGCCCAGCCCCCTCACCTGCAGGAGGACCGCCGCCGTGGACACGAGGGGAATCGCGAGCGAGACGAAGGCGGAGAGGCGGCGCGTCGCCAGGGCGAAGTACACGATCAGCGCGACACCGAGCGCGACGTACCCGCCCCGCGAGAAGGTGAAGAAGTACGTCAGGAGGAGGAGCACGATGGCGCTCGCCGCCAGGCCGCGGACCCATGGCTGCCTCCAGCCCCGCGACGCGGTCACGAGGTACGCCGGGAGCGCCATCACGATGAGCGCCGCGAGGACGTTCCAGTACCCCACCGGCGCCCTGAGACGAGCGAACAGATGGGCGTGGGTGACGACGTCCGGGGCGACCTTGCCGAAGAAGGCGTAGGCGGAGACCACGAGGACGATGAGGGCGAAGCCGCGTACCGCCAGACGGATCTGCCGGGGGCCGCCGGGCAGCGACCCGACGGCGGCCATCACCAGGAGATACAGCGCGGCGACGTCGAACGCGACCCACGAGAGGTCCGGTCCGGTCGACCAGAGCACGGACAGCCCGATCCACGCGACCAGAGCGGCGAACGCACCCAGCGCGATGAGGTAGGGACGCGACGGCCGCACGAACCCGCGCCCTCGCCAGATCCCCCACAGCGCGAATCCCGCCAGCACGAAGACCACGGGCGTGGTGCGCTGCGGGAGGTAGCCGCCGGAGAGGAAGCTCAGGGCGGCGATCGCGGCCAGCAGGACCACGATCGTCCACATCGGGAGCCGGCGCCCGTCCGCAGCTGCAGAAGCCCGCGGACCGGCGGGCCGGCGGTCGCCTTCCCGAGGAGATGGGGACGCTGGATCCAGCTCTGCTCCCTTCGTTACCGATCCCGACGCTGCCGCTCCGCAGCGCACGAGTATAATGGACTTTGCAGGGGCGCCGGCTCAGCCGGAGCGGGCGTCGCAGTCACCGAAGGGGACCGGTTTGACGAGAAGATCACTCGCGCTGTTCGTGCTGGCCCTCGTACTTCTCGCCCTCGCCGGCGGGACCGCCGCGTCGACTGCCCGGGCGGGCGGAGCGACCGGCCTCATCAAGGACGCCTCGGACGGTGTGGTCAACGGCACCTACAGCGCGGCGACCGTCCGCAGCGCACTGTCCATGGTGCGCAGCGATCCCGCCTACACGATGTACAGCGACATCGAGGGCGTGCTGGTCGACTACCTCGCCTCGATCACCAATCCCGATGGGGGCGGTGGCGGGGGCGGGGGCGGCAGCACTCCCCGGCCCGTCGACGCGAACACCCCCGGGACCTCAGGGTCGAGCTCCTCGGGCGGAAAGGCGACGCCCAGCGCCACGCCGAGTACCAAGCACTCCCCGGATGCATCCGCGACGCGGACGCCCACGCCTGCTTCATCCGCCTCGGGCGTACCGCTTTCGCCGTCCCCCAGCGCCACCGCGTGGGATCAGGCCAAGTCCCGTCTCGCCGCCGCTCCCTGGCTCTTCGCGCTGCCGGTCGCCGCGATCGTCGCGGTGGGCGTGATCCTGCTCCGGCGGCGGCGGCGCTCGGCGTAGCCGGCGCGGCGCCTCATCGACCGGCGCAGCGGAGTCGACTCGCGGTGCGCCGAAGGCTCACCGACTACCAGGTCTCGTAGCGCTCCGACCCCTTGCGGTACTCCTTGACCTGCTCGCCGAGCCCGTCGGCGATGGTCATGATGCGGCACGCCATCTCCAGCACGCTGGTCAGCTGGTAGGCCTCCTCGAGCAGGTGGCCGATGGCGAAGGGGCCGTGGCCGCGGAGCATCACGATGTCGTACTCCTTGAGCCACTTCGGGAGCAGGTCGGCGACCTCTTTGGACCCGGCCGTCAGCTCGGTGTGCACCACGGGCACCTTGTGCAGCAGGTAGGAGCCCTCACTGTCGATGGGGACGATCTCGTCGCACATGAGCGAGCGGGCGATCGCGTAGGGCGGGTGCGCGTGGACGATGGCCTGCGCGGCCGTGCCCAGGTAGATGGCGCGGTGGACGTTGATCTCCGTGCTGGCCAGCATCACGTTGGCGTCGTTCTCCTCGAGGCCGGTCTCGATGACGTCGCGCTCTTCGAGACGGGCGAGCATCGACCCGCGACGGGTGATGAGGATGCGGTCGCCCATGCGCACGCTGAGGTTGCCGCCGTGGGAGCTGATGACGCCGGCGACGAAGAGGTCCCGGCCGATCGCCTGGAACTGCTCGAGGACGGCCGAGCTCACGGGGCGGCCGTCCCGGCGGAAGCTCCTGCGGGCGCCGCCTCTGTCCTCCTGGCGGCGCCGGGGGCCACACCGGCGGCGGCGGCCGTCGCCGTCAGGCCGAGGCGCTCCAGCTTGGCGGCCGAGGGCACCCCGCCCTCGTCCCAGCCGCGCGAGATGTAGTACTCGTCGAGCATCGGCGGCAAGTCTACAACCTGGCCGGCGGACGGACCGGCCGGCACGGGTTCGTGCAGCAGGCGGGGCGGCAGCGTGTCGTCGGCGCGGCCGAACCCGGCCGCGAGGTTGAAGAGCCGCTCGGCGTTCCAGATGCGCTCGCCGAGCATCAGGAGCTCCTGCGGCTCCACCTGCTCGCCCCACACGGCGCTGAGCTGGCGGGCGTAGTAGTCCTCCTTCATCGCGAAGGCGGTGAACTTGCAGACGCTGAGCGAGTCGAGGACGGCGTTGAGGTTCTGCAGGTTGATGAGCAGGCCGGCCTTGCCGAGGGTCGCGAAGCGGTCGACCATCTTGGGCACGCCGAGGATCTCGGGCCCGAGCATGTTGGCGCGCAGGTGACAGCCGCCGCGGTTGCTGGTCGCGTAGGCGAGGCCCTGGGCCTTCATGCCGCGCGGGTCGTAGGCCGGCATCTCGAGCTGTTTGACGCTCATGGAGAGCTCCGGACGGCCGTGCAGGGCCGCGAAGCGCGCCGAGCCGAGCCCGAGCTCGGCGCCCAGGCCCTCGCCCGCGGCCGTCGCCTCGGCGAGCTCGATCACGGCCCGCGCGTCGCCGAAGCGCGGGCCGTCCGCCAGCACGCCGATCTCGGTCAGCTCCATGGCGCACGAGATCGTCGACCCCATGGTGATGGTGTCCATGCCGGCGCGGTTGCAGGCGTAGTTGGCCTGCACGATCGCCGTGAGGTCGCTCACGCCGCACTGGGCCCCGAGCGCCCAGATGGTCTCGTACTCGGGGCCCTCGCCGGTCTGGCCGCCGGCGCTGGTGCGCCGGGCGCAGCCGATGATGCAGCCGCGGCAGGCCGAGCGGCGCTGCACGTGATCCTTCTTCAGCATCTCGCCGCAGATGCTGGCCGCGCCCTCGAACTGGCTCTCGCGATGGTTGCGCGTCGGCATGGCGCCGGCCTGGTTCAGCACGTTGACGAGCACCGACGTGCCGAACTCGGGCAGCGCCGTGGAGGTGATCGGGTTGGACTTGAGCAGCTTCTCGGCCTCGTAGACGATGAACTCGAGGCGCTCCGGATCGGCGACCGGCGGCTTGTGCTCGCCGTGGCCGCCCAGGACCAGGGACTTGAGGCGCTTGGCGCCCATCACGGTGCCGAGGCCGCCGCGACCGATGGACCGGCCGCGGTTGTTGACGATGCTCGCGAACAGCACGCCGCGCTCGCCCGCCGGGCCGATGACGGCGGCCTCGGACTTCGGATGCAGTTCGCGCACACGTGCGAGCGCCGCCGGGACCTCCAGGCCCCAGAGGCCGGCGGCGGGGCGCAGCGTCGCGTCGCCGGGACCGGCGAACGGCTCGGGAGTGGGGCCGGCCGGCGCGGCAGCGCCGGCCCCGTCCAGCCCGACGGTCACGTACCCCGGCTCATCGAGCGCGCCGGTCACCACGAGGTAGTCCCAGCCGAGGCGGCGGAGGGCGTTGCCGAAGTTGCCGCCGGAGTTCCCGTCGAAGACGGTACCGGTGAGCGGTGAGCGGCTGGTCACGCTGTAGCGGCCGCTGGCCGGAGCGCCGGTGCCCGTCAGCGGGCCCGGCGCGAAGATGAGCGGGTTCTCTGGCGCGAGCGGATCGACGTCGTACAGCCGCTCGCGCAGCGCCAGGTAGGCGCCGAGACCGCGCCCGCCGAGCCAGAGCCTCGCGACCTCGGCCGGCAGCTCTTCCTCACTGGATGTCCGGCGGGAGAGGTCGAGGCGCAGGCCGCGAAGCGGCCGAAGGGCTGAAGCGGGCGGAGTCACCCGGCGAGTATAGACGGTCGCGAGAGCCCGGACCGCCTCAGCCGCGCGCCGGCGACGGCCCCGCGGCGTCGCGCCACGCGGCCAGCGACAGCGCGTGCTCCTCCATGACCGCGCCGTAGCACTCCCGCCGGCCGCGGCGCGTCATGCCCAGTTTGTCGAGCACGCGCAGCGAGGCGGCGTTGGCCGGGTCCGCGACGGCGACGATGCGGTGCAGATGCAGGCCGGCGAAGCCCCAGCGCAGGACGGCGCGGGCGGCCTCCGTCGCGTAGCCGCCGCCCCACGCGGCGCGCGCCAGCGTGTAGCCGAGCTCGATGTCCGGGCCGGCCTCCAGGTGCTGCAGGCCGGCCTCTCCCAACAGCCGCCCGGAATCGCGCTCGACGATCGCCAGCAGCCCGAAGCCGTGCTCCGACCAGTCCGCCCCGGACCGGCTCATCAGGGCAGACACCTGGCTGCGGCGCAGCGGCCGCCGTTCGGCGCCGACGTAGCGCATGACCTCAGGGTCGCCGAAGACGCCGAGCAGCGGCTCGAGGTCGGCGGCGGTGAACCGCCGCAGCGCGAGCCGCTCCGTCTGCAGCGGCGGCCGTGCGGCCGCCCGCTCGGCCCGCCAGTCGGCGGCCGCCACCGCGTACTTCGCCCAGCGCTTGCCCCAGTACCAGGCCTCGCCGAGCGCGCGCATCCCCACCTTTTCGAGCACGCGCACCGAGCCGGTGTTCTCCGGCTTCGCGATGCCGACGACGCGCTCGAGCCCGGCTTGGTCGAAGGCGTAGTCGAGCGCCGCGGCGGCGGCCTCCGTGGCGTAGCCGGCGCCCCAGGCGGACGGCTCCAGCGCGTACGTGAGCTCGACGTCCGGCCCGCCGTCCAGTGGCTGCAGGCCGGCGATGCCGACCAGACGGTCGCCGTCCCGCTCGCCGACCCGCCACTGCGCGTAGCCGAGGCGCCGCTGCATGTCTTCCAGGTGCGCCGCCCACTCCCCGGCCTCGGCCACGTCCGCGGGCGGCGCGCTGTTCCAGAAGCGCATGACCTGCGGCGCGGCGAAGACGGCGAAGACGTCGGCGCCGTCGGCGGCAGTCAGCGGCCGGATGGCGAGTCTCGGGGTGATGAGCGGGAACGGCATGCCGACAGGATAGACGACCGCCGGGGCGGCCGGGGAACCGGGCCGCCCCGGAACGCAGGACGGCGGCGGGAGAGGCTGCCGCGCAGCCCCGCCCGCCGCCGTCCGGATCCCCCGCCTACAGCGCCTTGCGCCGGTCGACGACGCGCACGGCCTTGCCCTCGGAGCGCTGGATCGTCTTGGGCTCCTTGAGCTTCACCGCACACTGGATGTTGAGCACGTTGTAGATCTGCGCCTGCACGCTGCGCTGGAAGCGCTCCAGGTCGCCCATGGTCTCGGCGAAGAGGTCCTCGCCCACCTCGACCCACACCTCGATGATGTCGAGGTAGCCCTTGCGGTCGACCACGATCTGGTAGTGGGGCTCGATCGACGGGATGCTCATGAGCACCTCTTCGATCTGGCTCGGGAAGACGTTCACGCCCCTGATGATGAGCATGTCGTCGCTGCGCCCGATGGGCTTGCTCATGCGCACCGAGGTGCGGCCGCAGGCGCACGGCTCGGCGATGAGCGAGCACAGGTCCCGGGTGCGGTAGCGGATGAGCGGCTGGGCGACGCGGCTGAGGGTCGTGAACACGAGCTCGCCGACTTCGCCATACGGAAGCGGCCGCAGCGTGTCGGGGTCGATGATCTCGGCGAGGTAGTGGTCCTCGTTGACGTGCATGCCGGCCTTGCAGAGACACTCGTAGCCGACGCCGGGGCCGCCCATCTCGGAGAGGCCGTAGATGTCGAGCGCGTCCTCGCCGAGCCCGGCCTCGATCTGCACGCGGAGCTCGTTGGTCCACGGCTCCGCGCCGTGGAAGCCGACGCGCAGCGGCAGGTCCTCCGGCCGCAGCCCGCGGTCGCGCGCGGCGTCGGCCAGGTACATGGCGTAGGACGGCGTGCAGCTCAGGGCGGTGGCGCCGAAGTCGCGCATGATCTTGAGCTGCCGCTCGGTGTTGCCGCCGGAGATGGGCACGACGGTGCAGCCCAGGCGCTCGGCGCCGAGGTGCAGGCCGAGCCCGCCGGTGAAGAGGCCGTAGCCGAACGCGTTCTGGAGGAGGTCGCCCGGCGCCACGCCGCCCGCGGCGAGGGTCCGGGCGATCAGGTCGGCCCAGACCTCGAGGTCGCCGCGCGTGTACCCGACGGTGGTCGGGTTGCCGGTGGTCCCGGAGCTGGCGTGCACGCGCACGACGTCCTCGCGCGGGCTCGCGAACATCCCGAACGGGTAGTGGTCGCGCAGGTCGATCTTGGTGGTGAAGGGCAGGTCGGCGACGTCGCCGTGGCAGGTCACGTCGCCGGGCTTCACGCCCAGCTCGTCCATCGCCTTGCGGTAGAACGGGACGTGGTCGTAGGCGTTCTGGAGGGTCGCGCGGAGCCGCTCGATCTGGAGCTCGCCGAGTTTGGGGGTCGGGAGCGTCTCGGCGGCCGGCTGCCAGTACAGCCCGCCGGCGGCGTCCTTGGTCAGGTGCTCCTCGGCAGCGGCGGTCACAGGGCCCGCACCTCCTCGTCGCTGAGCAGCGTCACCTTGCCCTCGAGCAGCTCGACGGCGCGGTCGATGTCGCGCACCGCGAAGCAGATGTTCCAGAAGGAGATGCTGTACAGGTAGTCGATGGAGACGCCGGCCTCGGCGAGCTGGTCGAGGACCTGGGCGAGACCGCCGGGCACGTCGTCGACCTTGACGCAGAGCACCTGCGAGAAGTGCGTCGTGAAGCCGGCGTCGTGCAGCAGCGCCCGCGCGCGATCGGGGTCGGTGAGGATGAGACGGACGATGCCGTACTCGGCAGCCTCCGTCGTGGAGAACCCGCGGATATTGATGCCGGCCTGGCCGAGGATATCGGCGACTTCGGCCAGACGACCGCTGCGGTTCTCGAGGAACACGGTGAGCTGCGTGACCTTCACGACTCGACCTCCTGGCTGGCGACCGCGGCGCGCCCGAGCTCGAACGCGCGCAGATTGACTTCGAGGATCTTGGCCGGCACCGCCATCTCGAGACCGCGCCGCCACTGTTCTTGGCTGAAGGGAAGGACCGTGGAGGCGGCGCCCAGCAGTGCGACGTTGACGGCGCGGAGCGTGCCGGCCTCCAGTGCGACGCCCTCGGCGTCCAGGGTGACCAGCCGCACGCCGTGCAGCGCGGCCGCGCCGGCCAGGTCGTCGGGGTAGTCCTCCTCACGCCGCAGCACGCTCCCGGGCGTGATGCGGGTGGTGTACGCACAGACCATGGTGCCCCTCGCGCCCAGCAGGTCGAGGCCGCGGATGCCCTCCAGGAGCTCGGTGGCGATGACGACGTCGGCGTGCGGTGCGACCGGCGACCACACGTGCTCGCCGAAGCGGACGGTGCTGAGGACGCTGCCGCCGCGCTGCGCCATGCCCTTGACCTCGCTGGCCTTGACCTCGAGACCGGCGCCGGCGGCCGTCTCGGCGAGGACGGCGGCGCCGAGCAGGATGCCCTGGCCGCCGACCCCGGCGAGCGTGACGGTCGTGGTCTCGCTCACGACGGGTCCTCGGCGCCGGTGAGGCTGAGCGCCCCGCGGCGGCACACCTCCACGCACAGGCCGCAGCCGGTGCAGGTCTCGAGCACCGAGATCGCGTCTTCGCCCGGCGCGATCGCGGGACAGCCGAGGTCGACGCAGACGCCGCAGAGGTTGCAGCGCTCATCGTCGACCACGACCTCGCCGGCCTGCTCGCGTGTCATGAGCACGCAGGGCGCGAGCGCGATGAGCACACCGAGTCCCGGCGCCTTGGCTTCTTCCTTGATCGCCGCGTCCAGTGCCTTGTGGTCGGTCGCGTCGACGGTGACGCAGCGCACGCCGATGCCCTCGCAGAGCTTCTGGATGTCGACCACCGGGCCCTGGGCGCGGTCCGGGTGCAGCCCCGTGCCGGGGTGGCCCTGGTGGCCGGTCATGGCCGTCGTCCGGTTGTCGAGGATGACGACCATGCCTTCGACCTCGTTGTAGAAGGCGTCGATGAGCGGCGTGACGCCGGAGTGGAAGAAGGTGGAGTCGCCGATCACGCCCACCGCCGCCTTGCGGCCGAGCGCCTTGTTGAAGCCGGCCATCATCCCGATGCTCGCGCCCATGCAGAGGCAGCTGTCGAGCGCCAGAAGCGGCGGCAGCGCGCCGAGCGTGTAGCAGCCGATGTCACCCATCGGGGCGAGCCGGCGCTTGCGCAAGGCGGAGTAGACGGAGCGGTGGGAGCAGCCGGGACAGAGCACCGGCGGCCTGACGGGCAGGCCCGCCGCCGGCTGCGGAGGCGTGGCGAGGCGGGGCGCCGGCGGCATGACCGGACGCCGGCGCCGGGGCGGCTTGTGCAGCACGTAGGGTTCGAGCGCGCGGAAGACCGTCTCCTGGTCGAGCTCTCCGTCCGCCGGGATGGCGGCCTTGCCGATCACGGGGAGGCCGAGGGCGCGCACCTGCTCCTCGAAGAACGGGTCCAGCTCCTCGACGACGGCGACGCGGGAGACATGGTCGTAGAGGCGCGCGACCTTGGCGTACGGCAGCGGGTGCGACATGCCCAGCTTGAGGAACCAGGCCTTGGGGAACGCCTCGCGGGCGTAGGCATACGCGACGCCCGAGGCGATGATGCCGAAGTCGGCGGAGCCCGCTTCGAGCACGTTGAGCGGGCTCTCTTCCGCGCGCTTCCGCAGCTTCTCGAGCCGCTCGAGGACGAGCCGGTTCCGCTGCCGCGCGTACTGCGGGACCATGACGTACTTGCTGATGTCCCGCGCGTAGTCGCGCGGCAGCACCTCGACCGGCACGCGCGGCAGCACCTGCCCGCGGCCGTGCGAGATCCGCGTCGTGGTCCGCAGCAGCACCGGCGTGTCGAACTCTTCGGAGAGCGCGAAGGCCTCGGCGACGAAGTCGTAGGCCTCCTGGCTGTCGGAGGGCTCGAGCATCGGGATCTTGGCGAACTTCGCGTAGTTGCGGTTGTCCTGCTCGTTCTGGGACGAGTGCATCCCGGGGTCGTCGGCGCAGATGATGACGAGACCCGCGTTGACGCCCGTGAGCGACAGGGTCATGAACGGGTCGGCGGCGACGTTGAGCCCCACGTGCTTCATGGTGACGATGGTGCGCACGCCGGCGAGGGACGCTCCCACAGCGGTCTCGAGCGCGACCTTCTCGTTGACGCACCACTCGCTGTGGATTCCCTCGAGCCTGGCGGTGGCCTCGATGATCTCGGTGGACGGAGTGCCGGGGTACCCGCACGCGAAACGCGCCCCGGCGCGGACGGCGCCGTGGGCGATAGCTTCGTTTCCGGAGAAGAAGAGCTGGCGTTCCATGGGGGGAACGATTCTAGCCGAGGCGGAGCCTCCCGCGCCACTCTCCGGGGGCTCGGGGATCCGTCGCCCGGCGAGAGGGCGGCCGCCAACGCGCGATAATGCACATCCCGGTCTCAACCCAAACCCTTAACTAGACGTTGAAGGATTCGGCCCGACCTGTCAGAATAGTCACGGCATGCAGCGCGCACCCTTCACGCCTCGCATGACTCGGACGAGCTTCGAGTGAGCCGTCCCCCTCGCAGACGCCGCGACCCGGCACTCCTGCGAGCACGCTACCGGACCCTCTTCTTCCTGTTCCTCACCGCGCTCGCACTGGCGCTGGGACACCGGGCCGCCGCCGCTCCTGCCCTGGCCGGCGCCCTCGTCGGCGTGTGGTCGATCCGCGTCGCGGGCAAACGGCCGGCGGAGCTCGCGCACACGTTCGTGGTGCTCGACTGGGCGCTCCTCGGCATCGCGCTCGCGCTCTCGGGCGGCGCCGAGAGCTGGCTGCTCGTCACGGTGCCGTTCCTGGCGATGGGCCAGCTCGCCGGCGCGCCACGGGCCGAGTGGCCGTTCCTCGTCGGGCCGTCCCTGCTGCTCGTCGTCGTCCTCGTGATCGCGGATCCGTCGCTCGCCGGCAGCCGCTTCTTGTCCGTCGCCAAGGTGGCCGTGCTGGTCGCCGGCGGCTGCGTCGCGGCGACGCGGCTCAGGCGCCGTCCGGCCGCCGCCCACAGGCGGCAGCAGCACGCCCCCAAGGTCGACGTCAGCACCGGCCTCTCCACGGCCGCGTGCCTGCCGGGGTTCCTCGAGACGACCACGGCGACTGCGCTCGAAGAGCATCTGCCGCTGAGCGTGGTGTTCGTGCGGCTGGAGCACTACGAGGACAGCCGCAACTTCCTCGGCGCCCAGGGCAGCGAGGAACTGGTCCGCGGCGTGGCGCGGCGTGCCGAGCGGCGCGCCGGCGCCGACGGGCGCGCCTTCAGGGTGCGGCCCGACAGCCTCGTGCTGGTGCTGCCCGGCCTCTCCCTCGGCGAGGCTCGGCAAGCGGCGGCAGAACTCGCCCACGAAGTCAGCGCCAACCTCATCGCCGGGCGCCGGCAGACGCTGGCCACCGGCGCCTCCTCGTTCCCGACGGTACGGCGCATCGAGGACCTCCTCGCCGCCGCCCGCGACGAAGCCCTCCCCACACCGGCGACCGTCGAGGTCGCCGGCACCGTCGTCCCGCTGGCGGCAGCTCAGTAGTCGGTGCGCGTACGGGGCACCGCCGGTCCGGACCGCTCCATCAGTCGATGATCGCGCGGGCCGAGACGGCCCGCGTCTTGCCACTCCCCATGCGCCTCGCTAGTCTTCGGTTGTGGAGATCGACATCACCAGCCGGCAGGTGCCCGAGGGCGTGGCCGTACAGGTCAAGGTACGGCTCTCGGGGCGTGAGACCAGCCGGCTGTTCGTGAGCGGCGACACTCTCATCCAGCTTCCGCTGGACGGAGCCCTGCCGGACGCCGACGGCTCCCCCGTCCCTCGCACGAGCATCTTCCTGAGCGAACTGGCCGGCAGGCGGGACGGCCTTTCCCGGAGCTTCGACGACGCGGCGGCCGCGCAGGCCTTCGCGGGCGCCGTGCGCAGCCAACTCGAGACCGCCTTGGAGGCGTCATGACCGATCAGGCCGACATCCTCGCCGCCCAGCTGGCGCCGTACCGGGAGACGCCCGGGATCGTCGCCGCCCTGCTCATCTCCCGAGACGGGTTCGTGATCGCCGCCGACGCCGACCCTGCCTTCAATGCCGACGCCGTCGCCGCCCAGGTGGCCGGCGTGATCGACATCGGCGCCCGGCTCGCGCGCGAGCTGCGGCAGCCCGAAGCCAAGTACATCTCGGTCGATTTCGACGACCTCAACCTCGTGCTCGCTCCCTTCGACAGCGAGCTCATGCTCGTGCTCGCCGGCGCGCCCAGCGCCCTCGCCTGCGAGTACCGCCTCATCAGACCAGGCGCGTGACCGCCCGGCCGGCGCAGCCGGCCGGACCGACCAAGGAGACTCTCATGGAAGACGCGGTCGAACAGCTGGACAACCTGGCGCGGAGCGTCGGCGAGTGCACCCGCTGCGAAGAACTCGTGGCGAGCCGGCTCCGCGCCGTACCCGGAGGCGGCCACCCGCACTGCACGGTGATGCTCGTCTCACTCGCGTCCGACCCCACGGACGAAGAGGACGGCGGGCTCGCCGGCGAGTCGCTGCTCGCCGACCTCGCCGAGTTCATGCCGGCGCTCGCGAAGAGCCGTGACAAGGTGTACGTCACGACGCTGGCGAAGTGCGTGCCGCGCAGCGGCTCCGACGTGCGCGGCCCTCTCCCCCAGGAGCTCGAGAACTGCTACGGGCACCTCTCCAAGGAGCTCACGATCACGACGCCGCACTACGTGCTCACGGTCGGCGAAGAGACGACGCGCTTCCTGCTCGGCAAGCTGTTCAAGAGCCGGCCGTACGAGGCAGGCGACTCGCTCGAGCTGAAGCTCTTCGACAACCCGTCGTTCAAGGTCGTGCCGGTGGCGACGCCGGACGAGCTGCGGGAGCGCGACCCCAAGGTCCGCAAGGAGTACATGGAGCGCCTGCGCCAGCTCGCGCAGGTGATGGGCCTCTAAGAAGGCATCCGGCGGCCGCCGGCCGGGAGCGCGCAGCGCCCCGGCCGGCGGCCGCCGCGTCTCAGCGGCCGCCCAGCTCGCGGCCGGCGGCCGCGACGGCGGCGGCGATGCGCTCCTCCGCCCCGGCCGGCAGCGGCAGGGGGCGGTGCGTCGCGAGGATCTCCTCGACGGCCGCGACGGCGCGCTGCTCTTCGGCCGAGCGCCGCGTCTCCGCCGTGCGCGCGGCGCTCCACGACTCGAACGGCTCCCGCGCCAGCAGCCGCGGCGCATACAGCTCGCCGCGGCGCAGGAACTGCCGCGTCTCCCGGGCCCGCAGGAAGTGGCCGCCGGGCCCGACGGAGGCGACGACCTCCTCCATGAGGTGCTCGGCGTCGACCTCGAGGCCGGCGCGCACGCGCCGGCACTGCCGGAAGAGCTCGCAGTCCAGCAGGATCTTGGGCAGCGACAGCATCTGGGCGCCGTCGTGCATGCCGGCGCCGCACAGCAGGTCGGGATCCATGAGCGCCGAGGTGAGCGCCGTCATCCCGGCGTCGCTCCCGCTCATGAACGAGGACTCGTTGGCGTCGCCGGTCAGCCCCGTCGCCATGACCGGCAGGTCGTAGCGGCGGGCCAGCCCGACCATCGCCTGCGTGAGCAGCACCGACTCCGGCGCGGCCGCCGCGTACGCGCCGGCGCGCATGTCCATGACGCCGGTGTCGGCGACGTAGACGCAGCCGAGCCCCGGACGCGCGAGCTGGAACAGGACGATGGAGCTGAGGATCTCAGCGTTGGCCTGCATCGCGGCGCCGGCGAGCGTGACCGGCGCCGTGGCCCCGGCGAGCCCCATGCTGTACACACACATGGGCACGCCCTCGCGCGCCAGCGCGAGACCGGCGCCGAGCATCTCCGGCTCGTGCTGCAGCGGCGGCACCGGGCAGTAGACGATGGAGAAGAACGGCCGCGCCGGGTCCCAGCGGCCGCCGGGGGCGGCCGCCGCCAGGATCTCCATGACGAACGGCACCTCCTCGGCGCGCTGGACCTCACCCTGGATGTGCTTGCCGGTGTGCGTGAGGATGGCGACGAGCTCGTTCAGCACCTGGGTGTTGGCCGGCGCGTCGGCGGCGCTCACGATGTTCCAGACGACGCCCACCTCGTTCGCCGCGTCCGCGACCAGCGTCGCGTCGGCGAGGTCCTGCATCGTGGACGGGCGCCGCTCGCCGCTGCGGTGGTCGAGCGTGTACGCGCCGGTGCCGTCGAGCGTGAGGTGCACGTCGCTTCCGTCACAGAGTACGTCCGCCGCCGGGTCGCGCCCGGCGAGGAGCACCTCGCGCGGAGCGGCCGCCAGCGCGTCCTCGACGAGCCGCGCCGGTATGCGCACGCGGCCGGTGTCCGGATCCACAGCCGCGCCGGCGCCGGCCAGCAACGCCTGCGCGCCGGCGTCGGGGAACGTGACGCCGACGTCCGCAAGTACGCGCAGCGTGGCCTCGTGGATGGCGTCGAGCTCGGCCGCCGGGGGTGTGGTGATCCGCGGGATCATGGCGAGACGGTCACGGCACCACGACGCGCAACGCGCGCGGCACGACCTTGCACTCCATCGGCAGCTTGCCGGCCACTTCACCGTCGGTCTGCACGAGGACCTCCTTGTTCCCCTCCACCGTCTCGATCACGGCACTCTCGGTGCGGAAGTACTCGACTTTGGGATGCTTGATGTGGGCGTTGATCAGCGCGGCGGTCCAGTACCAGACCGTACTGACGAACGACTTGTCCTTGAGGACGCAGACGTCCAGCAGCCCGTCGCGCATGTCGGCGAGCGGCGTGATGCCGAACGCGCCGCCGTAGTTGGACGAGTTGCCGAACACGGCGAAGTAGCCCTCCACCGTGCGCTCCTTGCAGGTGACACGGAAGAGAGGGTCCTCGTGGGTGAGGTAGGTGCCGAGGCCCTGCACGGCGAACGCCGCCTCCTTGAGCGCCTTCTTCATCGTGGGGTTGAGCGAGGCGACGACGGCGGCGTCCATGCCGACGCCGGCCATGAGCCCGAAGTAGCGGTCGCCGGCGAGCCCGAGGTCGATCCACGAGATCGTGCCGGCCTCGAGGAGCTTGACCGCGTCCGGCGGCTCGAGCGGGATGCCGAGCTCCATCGCCAGCACGTTGACGGTGCCGGTGGGGATGATGGCGAGCGGGACGTCGCTGCCGGCGAGGCCGTTGATGGTCTCGTTGACGGTGCCGTCGCCGCCGACCGCACAGACGATGTCGAACCCGGCGCTCACCGCCTCGCGGGCGAGGCGGCTGGCGTCGCCGGGCTCCTGCGTCTGCAGTTCCTCGACGACGTACCCGAGGCCGCGAAGGGCGGAGAAGATGAGCGGCACGTCGCGTTTGTAGCCCCCGCCGCCCGAGTGCGGATTGAAGACGGCGGCGATGCGCTGGCCGGCGTGAGTCATGCCAGCGCTTCTTCCGCGTCGCCGGAGATGCTCATGACGCCGTCGTAGCCGGCCCGCCCGGCGAGGTCGGCGGCGAGATCGAAGCCGTGGCCGACGTCGCCGGGCCGGTGGGCGTCCGAGCCGAAGACGAGCGGGATGCGGAGGGCTCTCGCCTCGGCCAGCAGCGCCGGCCCGGGAAACGGCTCGCCGACGGGCTTGCGCAGGCCGCCGGTGTTGAGCTCGAGGAGCATGCCGGCCGCCGAGACGGCGCGGAGCGCCGCGCTCGCGGCGGCCGCCACGGCCTCCTCGTCCTCCGGCGGCCCGAACTTCTTGGCGTGATCGAAGTGGCCGATGACGTCGAAGAGCCCGGACTCGGCCGCCTGCCGGGTGAGCTCGAGGCTCTCGAGGTGGATGCGGTCGATTCCGTACTCGGCGAGGCGGCCGGCCATCTCCGGATGATCGAACCCGAAGCGGTCGCCGATGATGTGCACGGAGCCGATGACGTACTCGAAGGGATACTGCTCGAGCACGGCCCCGGTCTGCTCCATCGTCTCGGGGATGAAGTCGGCCTCGATGCCGAGGATGATGCGGACGTCGTCCGCGTACTCGCGCGCGAGCCCCTGGACCAGCGCGACGTAGCCGTCCAGCTCGTCCAGGCCCATCGCCCAATCGTCGGTGAGGTCGTGGCGAGGCTCCCAGCCGCCGAGGAACGGCAGGTGGTCGGCGAACCCCATCTCCGGCATCCCCAGCTCGATCGCGCGCTCCACGTACTCGCGCGGCTCTCCCACCGCGTGGCGGCACAGACGAGTGTGGATGTGGTAGTCGGCGATCATGGCGGACCGGCGGCCCCGGCGGTCGTGAGGACTGATGCGGGCAAGCTTACACCCGGCGCCGGGCGCCTGCGGCGCGGCGCCGGGCGCGCGGGCGCCGCCGCGCGAACAGCAGCACGAGCGCCATGCCGGCGACGAAGCCGCCGATGTGAGCGAAGAACGCGATGCCAGCATCTCCCGAGGCGTACGACTGCAGCCCGCCGACGCCCTGCACCACGAACCAGATGACGAGCAGGATCCAGGCGGGCACCTCGAACACCGGCCAGATGACGATGAGCGGGATCACGGTGAGCACGCGCTGCCGCGGGAAGAGCACGAGGTAGCCGCCGAGGACGCCGGCGATCGCTCCGCTGGCGCCGATCAGCGGCACCTCGCTCGCGGGGGCGACGAGGACCTGCGCCGTCGTCGCCACCAGCCCGCAGACGAGGTAGAAGAGGACGAACCGTGGCCGGGTCATCGCGTCCTCGACGCTGGCGCCGAACAGCCAGAGGTACCACATGTTGACGATGAGGTGCAGCCACCCGCCGTGCACGAAGAGGGACGTGAACAGCGTCGCCCAGAACGGGAACCAGTCGAACGGCGGCACGTCCATGTGCCGCGTGAGCTCGAACGGACGCGCCCCCAGCAGGTAGAACCAGCCCTGCTCGGTGATCCCCCAGCGGGGGAGGAAGAGCTGGACGCCGAAGACGGCCACGTTGGCGGCGATGAGTGCCGCGGTCACGGCGGGGAAGCGGCGCGCCGGGTTGTCGTCGTGGAGCGGGATCACTGATGGACGAGTGTACCTGCAGGCTGTTGCGGGAACGCTTCGGGTCCCGTATACTTCGGGTACCGAAATGAATCACCCGCAGCGACAGACTCCCTCACTCCCCGGTGACGTGACCGCCCAGCTCGCCCACCTGCTCCCCGAGCTGGCGGTCGTGCTGTACGAATCCGCGCCCCATCACCGCGACGAGCTGCGGCCGGCGGCGGCGGAGCCGCTCACCGGCCGCCAGATGGAGGCCGTCGTGTTCCTCTCCCACCGTCACCGGGTGACCATGGGAGAGTTCGCCGACGGCCTCGAGATCTCACGCGCCGCCGCCAGCGAGCTCGTCGCGCGGCTCAGCGAGAAGGACGTCGTGCGCCGGGAGATGGATCCGGACGACCGGCGCGTCATCCACGTCCGCCTCGCCGGCGAGGCGAAGCGGTACGCCGAGTCGATGCACGACGAGTGGCGCCGGCACCTCGACGCCGTCTTCGCCCGCTTCCCGGAGATCGACCCCGACACCCTGGTCGCCTTCCTCGGCGCCCTCATCGCCCAGCTGAAAGGACGAAACGACACATGACCACCACGACGCCAGTGACGCCGGCCGAGCGCCGGCCGGCCGGCGCGGCGCGGAACCCCTGGGCCGTGCTGGCCGTGCTCTGCCTCGGCCTCTTCATGATCCTGCTCGACGGCACGATCGTGAACATCGCCATCCCGCACATCCAGTCCTTCTACGACACCACGTACAGCAACATCGAGTGGGTGATGAACGCCTACATCCTGGCGTTCGCCGTCCTCCTCGTCCCCATGGGGCGCTTCGGCGACCTCTGGGGCCGGCGCAAGCTCTTCCTCGCCGGCATGGTGCTGTTCACGCTCGGGTCGCTGGCCTGCGGCCTCGCCCCGAGCATCTATCTGCTCATCGCCTTCCGGGTCATCCAGGGCATCGGCGGCGCGGCCATGATGCCGTCGACGCTGAGCATCATCGCCACCGTGTTCGCGCCGGAGAAGCGCGGCGCGGCGATGGGCGTGTGGGGCGGCGTCTCCGGCCTGGCGTCCGGCCTCGGCCCCGTCCTCGGGGGCATCATCATCCAGTACGTCACGTGGCCCTCCGTCGCCGGCAGCTGGCGCTGGATCTTCCTCGTCAACATCCCCATCGGCGTCATCGGCGTCCTGCTCACCCTGCGCCTGGTCCCCGAGAGCAAGAACCCGACGGCGGTCAAGTCGCTCGACCTGCCCGGCGTCGGCCTCCTCACGGCCTCGCTCTTCTGCCTCACGTTCGCCCTGATCGAGGGCCAGAAGTACGGCTGGACGTCGGCCACGATCCTCGGTCTGTTCGCCGGCGCCGTCGTGGCGTTCCTGCTCTTCTACTGGCGCGAGCACCGCGTGAGCCAGCCGCTGATCGACTTCTCGCTGTTCCGCAGCCTGAACTTCGCGGCCGGCAACGCCACCGGCCTGCTGCTGAGCGCGGCGATGATGGGAGCCTTCTTCACCATCCCGATCTTCCTGCAGTCGGTGCTGGGCTTCAGCGCGATCAAGGCGGGCCTCGTGATGGCGCCCATGTCCGTGGTGATCATCTTCGCGGCGCCGCTGGCCGGGATCCTGTCGGACAGGCTCGGCAGCAAGTGGATCGTGGCCGCCGGCATGTTCCTGCTGGCCATCGGCCTGGCCTGGATGGCCGGCCTGATCCCCGGCCTGGAGAAGATCTCGCCGGACACGACCTCCGCGAGCCTGATCCTGCCCTTCGTCATCTCGGGCGTCGGCATCGGCTTCGCCGTCGCCCCGGTGACGTCGGCGGTCATGGCGACGGCGCCGAAGGATCGCGTCGGCAACGCCTCCGGCGTGCTCTCCACGACGCGCCAGGTCGGCAGCCTGATGGGCATCGCCATCCTGGGAGCGGTGCTGCAGAACCGGATCACCGCCAACATCACCGAGGGCGTCCAGGCGATCAGCCAGATCCCCGAGGCCCTCAAGCAGAAGATCATCGCGGCCGCCGGCAGCGGGTCGATGCAGATGAGCATCCCCGACGGCGGCTCGAGCATGCCGGCCATGGCCAAGGCGATGATGGAGACCATGTTCAGAGGCTGGTTCACGAACGCCATCGCGAGCACCTTCGTCGTGGCCGTCATCCTCGCCGTCATCGGCGGCCTGTGTGCGCTCCTGCTGCGCAGCCACGTCGCGGACGAGCAGAAGCAGGAGGCCGCCGCGCCCGGTCCCGCCGGCGGCGGCGCGGCAGTCGAGACGGCGATGGCCGAGACCGCGGTCGCCGAGGCGGACTCGGTCTGACCCCTGAGGCGACGGGCGGCCGGGGCAGCATCCGGCCGTCCGTCGCCACCACTGACAACACCGCCTCGCCCCTCTCCACGCTCAGCCAAGGAGAAGAGCCGCTCAACGGCGAATGACTCGGCATTCAAGGTGGTACCGTCAGAGTGTCTGAGGAGGTCGGCATGCCCGGGACGACGCAGAGCGCCCCGCCAAGACTCATCGTGATCCCGCGCCAGCTCGAGGGTTTCTTCTACGAGCGGCTCTCGGCCCAGTTCGAGGACCGGGACGACGTGCGCGTGGTCGTCGACCGGCGCGTCGGCGAGCGCCGGCGCCCCCGCTGGGTCAGCGGCGCCGGCCCCTTCACGGAGCGCCGCGGCCACGAGGATCGCCGCGACGAGAGTCCGTCGTGGTCCCTGCCGGACATGCCGTTCTCGGCATCCTGACGGCCGCGGGCTACACCGTACGCGCGAAGGGCCGGCTCCTGCCGGCCCTTCTCACGTACGATCTCCACTGAGCCGCGCTCAGATCCAGCCGTTCTCGCGGCTCACGATCACCGCCTGCGCGCGGTCGACGACATTGAGCTTGTGGTACACGTTGTGCAGGTGGTTGCGCACGGTGCTCTGGCTCAGGTCCAGCGCCCGCGCGACCTGCTTGTAGGTCTTGCCGCTGGCCAGCAGGCCGAGCACTTCGAGCTCCCGGTCGGTCATCGGGTTGGGCACGTCGCCCTTGGGCGGGCCGAGCTCCCCGAGGTGGACCTTGACCCGCGCCAGCAGTTCCTTGATGTGGAAGGGCTTGGTGATGTAGTCCGCGGCGCCCTTCTCGAAGCCGAGGAGCTTGTCGTTGATCTCCCGCCGCGCCGTGAGGAAGATGATCGGCGAGCGCAGCTCGACCGGCCTCTCGCGCAGCTTCTCGTACACCGTGAACCCGTCCATGTCGGGCATCATGATGTCGAGGAGCACGAGATCCGGGATGTAGAGACCGGCGGCGCGGATGGCCTCGCCCCCGTTGGCCGCGGTCTGCACGTCGTATCCGGTCACCTCGAGCGCCTCGCCGACGAGCCGGCGGATATCGGGCTCGTCGTCGACGACGAGGATTCGCTTGGCCATCTTTCTCACTCTCCTGCCGCCGGAGGTCGGGGACTGCGACCACTGTCGCACCACCGGAGGTCATCGGCCGCGGGGACCTTGTCGTGACTGGACCCTGCTTCCCCCCGCGACTACGGGATTCGGGCACCTGCGCCGATTCCCTCCGACCGGCGTTCCCAGTATCGGCAACACCGTGACGAACCTTAGAGGCGTCCGCGGATGCCGGACGTCGGGCCGGAGACCGCGAGCGTCCTGCGCTCAGCGCAGGAGCCGGTCGCCGAACGCGATCAGCACCACGACCGCCACGACGATCACCACGAGGGCGATGACGATGTCGCCGTACCTGTGCGTGCGCACCGCGTTCCTGACCAGGGCCACCAGGCCGTAGCCGGCGACCAGGAGACCCGCGACGCCGGCGATCAGGACCACCCAGTTCACGAGGGTCATCGTACACGGTCGGAGGGGATGACCGGCACGAGCGGGGTCGCACGCGGCCGGCGATGGGACTCGGGACGCCGCGGACCTCGTCAGGGCAGAAGGCGGGCGGCGAGGAACTCGAGCGGGTGGACGGCGGCGCGGCCGGCGAGGTCGCCGACCTGCGACCGGCACGAGGTGCCGGTCGCCAGCACGGCCGTCTCCGGCCGCGCCGCCCGCACGGCGGGCAGCAGGGCGCGCTCCGCCATGGCCACGCTGAGCTCGTAGTGCTCGGACTCGTACCCGAACACGCCGGACATCCCGCAGCAGCCGGCGTCGGGGTCGTCGACCTCGAGGCCCGGCACGCAGTCGAGGGCGGCCCGCGTGGCGGCGGCGAACCCGAGCGCCTTCTCGTGGCAGTGGCTGTGCAGAAGGGCGCGGCCGCCGGCACGGAAGTGCAGGCGGCCCTCCGCGGCCAGCTCCGCCACGAGCGCGAGCGCCGGTCTGCTCACGGCCGCGACCTCGACCACGCGCGCGTCGCGCGGCAGCAGCCGCGACCAGTCGTCGCACACCATCGAGAGGCACGACGGCTCGACGAACAGGATCTCGGCGCCGGCCGCCACCAGCGGGTGCAGCCCGTCGAGCGCGCGCCTCGCAGCGGCACGCGCCTTCTCGATCTGCCCGGTGGAGAGAGCCGTGCGCCCGCAGCACCCTGAGTCGGCGAGCTCCAGACGTACGCCGGCGGCGGCGAGCAACCGCGCCAGCGCCTCGCCGATGCCGGGCTCCTGGTACTGGATGAAGCAGTCCACGAACAGCGTCGCCGTGCGGCCCGCAGACGCACCGGCTGCCCTGCCGGCCCGCGCCGGCAGCCGGCGGGTCAGCGGCCGCCGGACGAAAGCCGGCAGCGGCCGCTCGTGCGCCACGCCCGCGCGGTCGGTCACCAGCCGCGCCGCGCGGGTGCGGCCGAGCCGGTTCACCAGGGGCGCGACCGGCGCAGCCAGGCCGGCCAGGCGGCGGAAGTCGCCGATGCCGCGTGCGAGCGGGGGCACGCCTTCTCGCGCGCGCAGCTCCGCCAGCCACTCCACCTTGAGCGCGGCCATGTCCACCCCGGCCGGACACTCGGTCTTGCACGCCTTGCAGGCGACACAGGTGCCAAGCACGTCCCGGAACTCGTCCTCCCCGATGGCCGCCAGCGGGACCGCACCGCACACCACACCCTGGAGAGCGTTGGCCCGCGCTCGCGTGGAGTGCGCCTCGTCGCGCGTCGCGGCGCCGGGCGGGCACATCGTTCCGGTGAGCTTCTTGCAGAGGCCGGCGCCGAAGCACTTCTCGACGGCCAGGCCGAAGCCGCCCTCCGCGGCGTAGGACAGGCGCGGCGTCCAGCCGTGATCGCCGCGATAATCGGCGCCGAAGCGGAGCGACTCCGTCACCGGCGGACCATCCACGACGACGCCGGGGTTGAGCAGCCGGCGCGGGTCGAAGGCGTCCTTGACGGCGACCATCGCCTCGTAGAGGCCGGGGCCGAGGAGCTGCGGCAGGAACCAGCTGCGCGAGCGCCCGACGCCGTGCTCGCCGGAGATGGCGCCGTGATAGCCGGCGACCAGGCGGCCGACGTCCGCCGCCAGCGACTCCATGGACGCGACGCCGGCGGCGGTCTTGAGGTCGAGCAGCGGCCGGATGTGGAGACAGCCCGCGGACGCGTGGCCGGTGAAGCTGGCGCGGGCGCCGTGCGTGGCGACCAGCTGCTGGAAGTCGGCCACGAAGTCGGCGAGCCGCCCGGGGGCCACGGCAGTGTCTTCCACGAAGGAGGCCGGGCGGTCGGCGCCCGGCGCGCCCATGAGCAGCGGCAGGGCGGCGCGGCGCAGGGCCGCCGCCTCGGCCAGGTCGGCAGTCTGCTCGAGCCAGGCCTCCTGGGTGGCGCCGAGCTCGCCGGCGAGCGTGCGCAGGCGCGCCAGCCCGGCGAGCGCCTCCTCCGCGCTGCCCTGGTACTCGACGGTGAGCATGGCCGCGTCGCCACCGTCGAGCAGCGCCGCCATGCGCCGGAAGCTCGCGATGCTCGGCGCCCGGCGCAGCGGCGCGAGGTCGAGGAACTCGACCGCCGATGGACCGGTCTCGAGGATCGCGACGTTGGCCTCGAGGGCCGCGCGCAGGGTGGCGAACGTGAACGCCGCGCCCACCCGGCACGCGGGACGCGGATCGAGCAGCACCTCCAGCTCGGTGAACAAGGCGAGCGTGCCTTCCGAGCCGGCGAGCAGCCGGCCCAGGTTCGGCTCGGGGGCGAGCAGCTCGCGCAGGTTGTAGCCGGAGGTGCAGCGCCGCGTCTGCGGGAAACCGGAGGCGATGGGCTCGCGGTACTGCTCGCGCACCTGCGCGAGCGCTGCCGCGAGCCTCTTCCCCTCCGGGCCGCCGGCCCCGGCCGCCAGCATCCCGCCGGCGCAGGCGCCGAACGTCGCGGCCTCGCCGCCGGCCAGCACCGCCGAGAGGCGCAGCACCTTGTCCTTGCTCTCGCCGTACACGATGGAGCGGGAGCCGGACGAGTTGTTGCCGACCATGCCGGCGATCGTCGCCTGATCGACGGTGGACGTGTCCGGACCGAACTCGAGGCCGTGCGGCGCCGCGGCCGCGTTGAGCGCCGCCTGTACGACGCCGGGCTGCACGCGGGCGCGACGACCGTCCGCATCGATCTCGAGGATGCGGTCGAGCCTGAAGCAGTCGACGGCGATGCCGGGCCCTATCGCCTGCCCGGCGAGGCTGGAGGCGGCGCCGCGCGCCACGACCGGCAGGCCGGTCTGCGCGGAGACCGCCGCCACGGCGGCCAGGTCGTCGGGCGACGCCGCGACGACGACGACCTCGGGCACCACCCGGTACCCGGAGGCGTCCGTGGAGTAGAGCCAGCGCCGGAGCGGGGTCGTCACGACCTCGCCGGCCACCGCGCCGCGCAGCGCCTGCGCGGCGGCGCGGCCCTCCGGCGAAAGCTCGGGGATACGGTGACGGGCGGCCATGCCGCCTAGGATAGCGCCCCGCGAGGCGGAGCCGCCCGCGCGGGGCTCCGGATCACAGCCCGCCCGGGCTGAACGCGGGCATCCAGCGTGAGAGCACCTGCAGGACGCCGAACATCATCAGCACGCCGAAGACCACGAGCAGCACGCCGGCCGTGACCTGGATGGCGTGGTAGTGCCGCTTGACCCAGCCGAGCCTGGCGCTGACCCAGTCGAAGGCGAGCGCGGCGAGCACGAACGGCACGCCGAGGCCGATCGAGTAGACCAGGAGGAGCAGCGACCCCGAGACGGCGCTCTGGCTGGTCGCCGCCATGGACAGGATGGCGCCGAGCACGTAGCCGACGCACGGCGTCCAGCCGATGGCCAGAGCGGCGCCGGTGAGGAACGCGCCGCCGGCGCCGGCCCGCTTCGGCGCGATCTTGAGCACCGGCTCCGGCAGCTTGATGACGCCGGCGACGACGAGGCCGCTGAACGCGATGAAGGCGCCGGCGGCGATCATGAGCTCGTCGCGGTACTGGATGAGGAGCCGGCCGACGCCGCCGGCGCCGGCGCCCATCAGCATGAAGACGACCGTGAACCCGGCGACGAAGAGGAGGGATGTCCCGAACAGGCGCCGATGCTGCCGGCCCAGGTCCTCGACGCCGACGCCGGAGATGAAGGAGAGGTAGACCGGGAGCAGCGGCAGGACGCAGGGCGAGACGAAGGAGAGCAGCCCGGCGGCGAACGCGAGGCCGATCCCCGTCAGGCTGAGCGACGTGATCTCGACCGCGGTCATCGAGAGTGAGGCCGCCGGGCGGTCAGCAGGTCACGGCGCGCTTCACTGCGCCTTGGCCAGCGAGGCGTTGAACTGGTCGAGCGTGGACGCGCCGACGAGGCGGTCCACCTCCTTGCCGCTGGCGTCGAAGAAGATCGTCGTCGGGTAGGCGGTGATGGCGAACTCCGACACCAGACTGCCGTCGTCGAGGACCATGGGGTAGGTGAGGCCGTACTGGGTCATGAAGCCCTCGGCCGCCTCCTGCGTGTCTTCGCAGGCGATGCCGACCACCTGGGCGCCGGGATTGGTCTTCGCGAAGGTGCCGAGATCGGGGGCCTCGGCGTTGCAGGGAGGGCACCACGAGCCGAACATGTTGACGACCAGAGGCTTGCCGGCGTAGTCGGCGACGGCGAAGTCGGCCGGCGCGATGATCTGCCCCTCATATGCGGAGGCCGACGCCGTGTCGGACGAACTGCGCGTCACCGCCACCAGCACGGCAGCGACCACCACCACAGCGGCGACGATGATGATCCCGAGCGTCTTGGTCTTCATGCTGTCCCCTTCTCCTCGCAAGCCGCAGGCAGCGGCGCTCGCACTCGCTCCAGTTTACTCTGCCCCGGCAGTGTTTGCGCACCGGCGGCGCTCGCGTATAATACCCCCCAGGGTATAGAGTCCACCACCGCGATGGAGGGTCATGGCTTCTTACGATCTGATCTGCGACGCCTGCGGGGAAGAATTCGAGGTCTTCCGCCAGGGGTTCCTGAAGGACGAGGACCGCGTGTGCCCGGACTGTGGCAGCGCCGAGGTCCGGCAGAAGTTCTCCAGCTTCCTCAGCAGCATCGGCGGCAGTTCCGGCGGCGGCTGCGCCCCGTCGGGCGGCAGCCCCTTCGGCTGAGGCTGAGCCCTGCGGCGCGGTCGCGCCGCCTACAGCTCGGCCTCGTCGCCTGCGCAGGCGACGGCTTCTGAGGCGCCCGGCGGCCCTTCCGGTCTCCGGGCGCCTCATGCGTTCCCGGCTTCCCGCGCTCCGGTCGCCCTCCCCCGGTCGGCGGGCTACACTCAGCGCGATCCGACCGCGCCTGCGATGGGCATCGCGCGCGCCGGTCCGTGACTGTCGGCGACGAGGGGGCACATCGTGCGAAGGACACTTCTGGGAGTAGCGCTGGGAGCGCTGCTCACGATCCTGGTGGCAGCGCCGGCCGGCGCCGTCCCGCCCAACGAGATCCTCATCGCCAGGAACCTGCAGCGCCTCGGTGTCGTGCCGAGCTACGCGACGCCGGGCATGGCCCGGGGCGCGGCGCGCGCGCTCGCGGCCACGGGGACCGAGTACCCGGTCAAGCCGGCCGCAGGCAGCGCGTCGCAGAGCAAGGCGCTGGGCCGCTACCTCTCCGCCCGCGTCGTCACCGGCAAGGCCGCCGGCACGTACTCCAGCAACACCCTCGTGCTGCTCGTCCAGTTCGGCACCTCGCCGTGGCCGGACGGGGACTCCACGGACCACTACCTGGACGGCCCGGCGGCCGGCCGCATCCCGCCGCCGGCGGCCGACGACAACTCGACCTTCTGGCCGGGCGACTTCAGCACCATGCACTACCAGCAGATGCTCTTCGGCAACTCGTATCCGATCTACGGCGGCCGCGCCGCGACGGACATGGGCAAGGCGGCCTCCGGCGCCAAGGTGCCCTGGGTCTCGACGCTCCGCGGCACCAGCGACGACACGATGCGCAACTACTACCTCGAGCAGTCGCACGGCACCTATACCGTGCAGGGCGACATCAAGGACTGGGTCACGCTCGACCTGCCCGAGTCCTACTACGGCGCCGACAGCGACCCGTGGAACTCCACCGACGACCTCACGGGTCCCGTCTGGCGGGTCGCGCGTGACGCCATCGTCAGGTTCGCCGCCAACAACCCCGGCTTCGACTGGGCGCAGTACGACCAGGAGAACCCGTACGGCATCACCGGCGCGGACTTCAACCAGCCGGACGGCTACCTCGACCACCTGATCCTCGTCCACGCCGGCAGCGACCAGTCCGCCGGCGGCGGCGCCCAGGGGTCCGACGCCATCTGGGCGCACTCCTGGAGCATCTACGAGAACCGCAGCGGCGGTCCCGGCGACGGTCCAGGCATGATGATCCCCGGCACCGACGGCCAGGGTCCGGAAGGCAAGGGCATCTGGGCCTACAACTACACGATCGACCCCGAGGACGGCGACGTCGGCGTGTTCTGCCACGAGTTCGGCCACGACCTCGGCCTGCCGGACGAGTACGACTACTCCAGCACCACCGGCGACGCCACCAGCGGCTTCTGGACGATCATGGCCAGCGGCTCGTGGCTCGGCCGGCAGTGGGGCCTCGGCAGCAAGCCGGCGGCGATGAACGTGTGGGACAAGAGCGCCCTCGGCTTCATCCAGCCCAAGGTGGTCAAGCGCGGCCGCACCGCGACCGTCAAGCTGCAGGCGGCGGCCGAGGGCGACGCCGACGCCACCGGCGTCAAGATCGCCCTGCCCAAGGCCACCCACACGACCAGGCTCAGTGCCAGGGACGGCAAGCTGGAGTGGTACTCCACGAGCGGCAACGACGTTGACGTCGCGCTTCAGACCAAGCATGCGATCGCCGTGGGCGCGGACACCGACCTGTCGTTCCGCACCTGGTACGACATCGAAGAGGGGTACGACTACGGCTTCGTCGACGTGTCCGCCGACGGCGGCGCCACGTGGGACACGGTCAAGGAGTACACCGGCTCCGACACCAGCCACTGGGCCGACACCGTGACCGTCGACCTGTCCGCCTACGAGGGCAAGGGCGTCCTCATCCGCTTCGAGTACATGACCGACGGCGGGGTGGCCCTCAAGGGCTGGGAAGTCACCGACGTCGCCGTCGGGAACACCGTCCTGCCCGCGTCGGCGTTCTCGACCGACGGCTGGATCCGGGTCGACGGCCTGTGGCAGCAGAAGACCGACCGCTACTACATCGCCGAGTACCGCACCTACGACGGCTTCGACGAGAGCCTCCAGAACTGCTACCAGTTCAACGCGGGGTACGCGAACTGGGTCGACTGGTTCAGCTACAACCGCGGTCTGCACCTCATCTACCGGGACACGTTCTACCAGGACAACGACGTGGCCACGCACCTCGGCAACGGCGGCTGGATGGTCGTCGACGCCCACCCCTGGGTCGACAGTGTCGCCTACCGCGACGGCGGGACCGACTACCTCGGCGTCTGGCGTCCGCGCATCCAGGTGCGCGACGCGTCGTTCAGCCTCAGGCCGACGCAGACGCAGAGCATCTACTTCGCCGACTATGGCAACCTCCAGTCTGATGGCTCACCGGCTCCGGTCGGTGAGCGCACCGCGCAGGGCAAGGCAGCTCAGCGCAAGTTCAGCGACGCGAAGACGTACTGGTTCGCGGGCGCCCCGGAGGCCGGAGTGAAGATCCCGAAGAACCTGGGCGTGCGCATCACCGTCAAGGCGATGGGCTCCGACACCATGACCATCCGGGTCGACAACGTGAAGTGACCCGGCACGTCACGACGATGTGACTGCGAAGGGGGCGGGGCGGCCATTCGGCCGCCCCGCCCCCTTCTCGTCTCCGGCTGATAGCATCGCCGCATGCGTGTCCTCGTCACCGGCGGAGCCGGCTACATCGGCAGTGTGATCGTCGCGCGCCTCGCGGCGCGCGGCCACGACGTGGTCGTCTACGACGACCTGTCTCGCGGGCACGCCGCCGCGGTCCCCGACGGCGTGCCTCTGGTCCGCGGCGACGTCCGCGACGCCGACGCGGTACGCGCCGCCCTCGTCGAAGCATGCTCCGAGGCGGTCGTGCACATGGCGGCGCTCGCCGAGGTCGCCGAGTCGGTGGCCGAACCGGACCGCTACTTCAGCGTGAACGTGGACGGGACGGCGGCCGTGATCGAGGCGGCCGCGGCCGCCGGCGCCGGCCGCCTCGTGTTCAGTTCCACGGCCGCCGTCTACGGCGCGCCGAAGCGCACGCCGATCGACGAGGGCGACACCCTGGCGCCGGCCAACCCGTACGGCGAGACCAAGCTCGCCGCGGAGCGCCTGCTGCAGGAGGCGCGCTCGCGCGGCCGGCTCGCCGCCACCGCCCTGCGCTATTTCAACGCCTGTGGCGCCCACGGCGCCTGCGGCGAGGACCACGACCCCGAGTCGCACCTCATCCCGCTGGCGCTGCGCGCCGCCCGGGACGGCTCGCCGATCCGCGTGTTCGGCGACGACTACCCCACGCCGGACGGCACCTGCGTGCGCGACTACGTCCACGTCGCCGACCTCGCAGACGCGCACATCGCCGCGCTCGAGGCGCTGCCCGGCGTCCAGGGCTCGTTCAATCTGGGAACGGGGACCGGGGACTCGGTGCAGGCCGTGCTCGACGCCGTGGAGGCCGTCACCGGCCTGGGCCTGCTGCGGGAGACGGCGGCGCGACGCGCGGGCGACCCGCCGGTGCTCGTGGCGAGCAACGAGAGGGCGGCGGCGGAGACTCCAGTGGCGTCCGCGGCGTAGCCTCACGGACGCGGTCGCCGACGCGTGGGCGTGGATGCGAGAGCACCCTGAGGGATACGCGGAGAGCTAGGGTCGGACCGTCGAGAAGCCGGCGAGCGCCGGCGTCAGGCTGCGGTCAGCCGACGGCCGCCGGCTCGGGAGCCAGCGACTCGAGGGTGATGGAGCCGAGCACGTCCATGAGCTGGCCCTGGGCGCGCAGCCAGGCTTCGTGCACCGAGCACGACGCGCTGCGCGCGCAGTCCTCGGGGCTCAGTACGCACTGATTGACGGAGATGGGGCCGTCGACGGCCTCGATCACCTGCTGCATCGTGATCTCCGAGGCCGGACGCGCGAGGGAGAAACCGCCGTGCGCGCCGCGCTGCGACACGGTGAGGCCCGCGCGCACCAGACTCTGCAGGATCTTCGCCAGGAAGCTCTCGGGGATGTCCTGCGCCTCGCCGATCTCGTGCAGCGACGCGACGTGACCCTCCGGATAGCGCGCGAGGTACGACATCGCCCTGACGGCGTACTCGGCGCCACGTGTGAGTTGAAGTCCCATAACCACTCGCCTTCGGTCGGAGACCGGACAGAAACGGTCTGTTTGGAACTGTATCCTCGGAGCGGGTCCCGGGTCAACCGACTGCCGGACCGATGTTAAGCGCCCGTTAAGGTTTGGAGAGAGCGACCGTCGCTCCGCCGATAGTGTCGGTTTGCGGGCAAAACCCCGGTCGCGAGCGGTCCGGGGCGATGCTATCCTGCGTGAGCGCCTCGAGCGCTCCCTCGCACGGAAGGACCAGAGTGAGACGAACCCAGGCCCTCATCGCCGTCGGTGTCGCCGTAGCCGTTGCGGCCGCGGTCGTCGTCGTCGGGATGAACTCGGGCGGCGGCGAACCCGCCGACGCGGCAGGCGGCGCATCCTCCGGCGCGGCCGCGGGCACTCTCCCGTCGGGCCATCCCTCCGTAGCCGTCGACCAGGATGCGCCGAGTGCCAAGGCCGACGCGGATGGGGACGCCGACTCCGCCGACCCCATCGCGCAGCTCGAGAAGCGGCGCGCCGAGGATCCCGGCGACGTCGCCGTGCTGCTCGACCTCGGCAAGGCCTACTTCATGAGCCAGCGTCTGCAGCAGTCGGAGCAGTCGTACTCGGAGGCCCTGGCGCAGGAGCCGGGCAATGCCATGGCGCAGGTCGGCCTGGCGATGGTGTGGCACGCGCAGGGCGACTCCAAGCGAGCGGAGACTGCTCTTCACTCGGTGCTCGACGCCCACCCGGACGACCAGGAGGCGCACTACTCGCTGGCCATCGTCTACTTCTCGACCGGGAGGGTCGGCGACGCCAAGGCGCAGTGGGAGACCGCGGCCCGCATCGACCCGACGTCGACCGCGGGCAGGCGCTCGCAGAGCTTCGTCGACCTGCTCGAGGACCAGGAGTCCAGCGCACCGCAGCCTGACTAGCCACCGCAGGCGAGCTGGCGTGCGGGGCGCCGCCAGGCACACCACACACCAGGCCGCGTCACTCCACGCGCGCGCCCAGCACGTCGCGGATGTGGGCGAGCGCGAAGCGATTGAACTCCTCCGCGTCGTGTCCCGGCGCGTCGTACGTATCGACGAGGTCCCGGTGCACGACCACCTCGTAGCCCCGCGCACGCAGGCCCGCGACGGTGTGCAGGACGCAGATGTCGGTGCAGACGCCGGCGACCTCCACCACGTCGGGCGCCAGACGCTCGAGCACCGCCTCGAGCTCGGTCTCGTGGAACCCCGAGAAGGTGCGCTTGCGCACGACCATGCCACGCTCTGCGAACCCCGTGAGCTCCGCGATCACCTCGTCTTCCCCTGAGCCCTCCAGGCAGTGCTCCGGGAACATGGCGAACTCGGGGTCGTCACGCGTGTGCGTGTCCACGAGGAAGACCAGTGCGGCGCCGCCGGCCTCCGCCACGGTCAAGCGGCGGACGAGCTCAGGCACCATCCTGTCGTAGCGCGGGCTGTAGAGGGCGCCGCGCCTGCAGAAGCAGACCAGCATGTCGACGACGACGAACGCACGGTGCGGCTGCGAAGGTGCACCGCTCATCAGGTCACGCGCTCGAGCCGCGGATTGGGCCGGTAGCGGCGGCCGACCTTGGCGCACGGGCGGCCATCCAGCAGGACGACGTCGGCGGTGAAGTCGGTGTTGCCGCGCAGCAGGCTGCTGCCGACCCCGTAGGCGTCGGCCGGCACGCCGGCCGCCTCGAAGCTGCGGATGCGCTCCGCGTCGAAGCCGCCGCTCACTACGATGTTGACGTGGCGGAAGCCCTCGGCGTCCAGCGCCCGGCGCACGGCGCGGACCAGTTCGGGCGCCACGCCGTTCGGCCGGAACGCGCCCATGTCGTCCCAGAGCGAGCGGTCGACCATGGTCTCGCTCGTGTCCAGGCGCACGCCCCAGAGGCGCTCGCCGAGCGCCCGGGCGCAGGCGAGGCTGGTGGCCACGCAGTCGTTGTCCCAGTCCACCAGCGCCGTCACGTTGATCTCGGGGTAGTGGATGTCGGCGAACGCGGTCGCCGCCGCGACGGTGTCGCCGCCGTAGGCGGCGATGAGCGCGTGCGGCACCGTGCCGATGCCCTTGCCGCCCCACCACGACGCCTGCGCGTCGGTGCTGACCCCGATGGCGCCGGCGACGTGCGCGGCGTACCCGTCGCCGGTCTGGACGCGGTAATGGTCGAAGCGCGCCGGAAAGAAGAGGATCGGCTTGCCGGAGGCGGCCTCGGCCACGCGGCGCACGTTCGTACTGATGAGCGTGCGGCGCGACAGCGCGCCGAGGTAGACGGTCTCCAGGTGGGCGAAGAGGCTGTAGTCGCCCTCGATGGTCAGCACCGTCTCCCAGCCGGAGAGTCCGTCTCCGTCGTAGAGCGCGTGCACGACGAGCTGGTCCCAGCCGTCGTTCCAGACGCGGGTCGCGCCCTCTCCCTCGAACCATCCCGCGCAGAGCCGCAACATGGCCAGAGCCTCGTCCATCCCCCCGAGCACCGCTCCGTCCGTCTTCTGGAAGACCTGCATGGTCACGCGCGGATGCAGGTCCTTTGCCTCGAGGACGCGCTTGGCGCCGTTGAAGTAGGCGTCGCTGTAGTAGCCCTCCCGGAGGCGGTCGACGGGGAGCGCGAAGACATCGGGCGCGAGGCGTGAGCGCGACATGCGCGGATTGTACTCCCAGCACGCGACGGCGCGGGCGGGGAGTCTCGCCGGCGGTCTACAGGCCGAAGCGGCCGGCGGCCATGTCCAGGGCCTTGCCCGGCGTCACGTCGAAGCGCAGGGTGTAGGTGCCCGCCGCGTCCAGCCGCAGGTCCATGAACCTGTCGGGCCGCGGCCGTACCTCTCCCGGCCCCCCCTCGAGCACCCAGTAGGGCGACGAGGTGACCTTGAGCCAGTACGTGCCGGGCCGCGTCACGCTGAAGACGATGCGCTGGTGCCCGATCGAGATGACGTCGCCCGTGCCCGTGCCCGCGGTCTCCGGCTGCGGGACGAGCAGCGGCTTCGCGTCGACCAGCTGGTAGATGCGCCAGGCTCCCGTCTGGTCCACCAGGACGAACTCCGGCGAGCTCTCGAGGAACCGCGCCTCCCGTTTGCTCCAGGGGTCGAGAGGCGCATCGACCGGCGAGAAGATGTACTGCACGCCCATGCTCTGCAGCCAGGCGACGTAGTCGGCGGCGGCGTAGGGCGTGTAGAAGACGCCGTTGTGGATCGCGTCGGCCTGCCGGTACCAGCCGCGGGTGATGGGGTACCCGGCCTCCGGGAAGTACAGCGCCTCCCAGTGACGGCGCAGCGCGACGATGTGGAACCGGTAGTTGGGGTCGTAGAGGCTCCGGGCGGCCGCCAGCGCGGGCGCGAAGTACGCGCGCGTGGTCTGCGGCCGCTCGGCCGCGCTCACGAAGTGGCTGGTCGCGGTCCCGAGCTGCAGCAGCGCGAAGAGCACGATGGGGATGATGGCGAGCTCGCCGTAGCGGAACGGCCGCCGCAGCCGCGTGTGGCGCAGCAGCAGGAGCAGCGGCAGCCCGAAGACCATGAAGAAGCGGCCGATGTTGTTGCCCAGGGGGCTTCCCGGCGTGACGAACGAACCGACGCAGCAGACGGCGTACACGAGGAACAGCACGGCGAAGGGCCGGCGCGGATGCACCGCGTTCACGCCGGCCAGCGCCAGCCCGACGAGCGCGAACCCCAGGAACACCATGAGCTGCGAGGTCTCGTTGAGGTAGTCACCGGGCTCGGAGAAGGCGAGCCCGAGCCCGAACCGGATGATGACGGCGGGGGCGAGAGCGGCGGCGAACAGGAGGTACCGCCGCCGCGCCCCTCGCCGCACGATGATGTCGGTCAGCATGAAGGGCACCACGACGACGAGCCCCATGGGATTGGCGAAGATGCCGACCGCGACCGGCAGCGCCGCCAACAGCGGCCGGCGGCGCGCGAGCAGCGCGAGCCCGCCCATGGTGAGCGCGAGCGCCAGGACGAACGGGTCCTGGCCGTGGGCCAGATACATCACCGCCACCAGCGAGAAGCCCCAGGCGGGCCAGACGTCGTCGATCTTCCACATGTCGCGGACGTAGAGGTAGAAGGTCACGGGGAGCGTGCCGGCGGCGATCACTACGATGAGCGCGCCCGAGACGTACTGGGCGAGCCAGTAGAAGACGAAGCCGTAGGTGATGGCGCCGTAGCCGCCGCCGTACCAGTAGGTGTCCCAGAAGATGGAGTCGCCGCCGCGGAGCAGGAAGACCTTGTAGGCGTGCGCGGCGTCGTCCCAGCCCGGGACGCCGCCCCACTCCATGAGCAGCGTGACGAGGGCGACGGCGACGGTCGTCGTCAGCCACAGGGTGAGCAGGCCGCGCCGCGTGCGCAGCCAGGTCTCCAGCACCGCCGGACTCACTCGGCCGGCGCCGCCAGTCGCATCGCGGCGACGAAGCCTGAGGCCAGGGCCGGCGTCGCCGGCAGGGAGGGCACGAGCGTGGTCGCCAGGCAGCGCTCGTGGACGAAGCCCTCCACTTGCCCCTCGTCGCCGGGCTCGCCGACGCGCCACGCGAACGCCTCCTGCTGAAGGGTCAGGAACTCGAGATCGAAGAGCTCGTACAGGGTCGTCTCCCCCTCGGCATAGCTGTTCTCGCGGGCCGCGACGGCGTGCACGTAGCGGGGACGCTCGTACCACTCGAGGAGTTCGGCCTCGGCGGGGAGCACGCCCGCCAGTTCGTGGGTCCGCCCGCGGCTGTCGGCGAGGCGGCGGAGGAGGAGCAGAGCGCCGCCGCCCAATGCCAGCGTCGGCAGCCCCCCGTCGATGGCCTCCGCCAGACACGTCTTGAGCGCGTCGTTGCCGGCGAACGCCGGCAGCTCGTCCTCGTCGAGGAGGCCGGCGAGGAACAGCCCTGCAGCACCCTCCGGCAGTGTCCGGTCGCGGCCGATGTGGAGTGGCTCGAGGGTGAGCCCCATCGCCTTGAACAGGTCGATCGCCTCGAGGGCGAACGGCTCGAGCGGCGGCCCCCAGGCGACCGCCAGCGTGAGTCCGGCCGCGGCCGGAAGCGGCACGAGCAGGCGACGCTGCCGCGCCGGCACGAAGCCGCGCCGCGCCGCCGCGGCCTCCAGTGCTTCGCGGTCGAGGTAGCCGCCCGCCTCGCGGCACAGCGCCGTCTCCCCTCCTTTGACGGGCTGAGGCCCGATCTGGCGGAGGGAGCCGCCACCTCCGCCGAACTGGCGCGCGAACTGCTCGCTCAGCTGCGGCGGCAGCCACCCGAGCAGCGGGAGCTTGGCGGTCTCCTCAAGGATGCGGCGAAGCTCGCTGTCCGGGCCCTGATCGTCGCCACCGACGACGATCGCGCCGGCGAACTCCACGTTGCGGGCCAGCATGCGCACGCCGCACGCGGCCGCGGCAGGCGTGGCGCCGCGCTCGCGAGCGTCGACGACGAGGACGAGCGGAGCGTCGAGAGCGGCCGCTACGTCCACCGGCCGGGATCCTTTGACGCCCTCCCAGCGGTCGAGCGCCGGCTCGACGGCGACGATGACGGTGAGGTCGGCGTCGGCCGACCAGGCGTCGTACAGCTCGCCGGCCACGGCATCGTCGACCAGCCGCGGGTCGAGGACCCGCGGCGCCCGCGCCGATGCGGCGTAGAGAAGCCGCCAGATGGGAAGATCGGCGCCGAGGAGGATGGGCCGGACGGCGCGTTCGTCGGCGAACGCGGCGAGCAGCGCACCCGCGGCCAAGGCGACGGCGGGGCCGGGCTCGAGCCCGCACACGACCAGGCGAGGGGCGGACATGACGGGCGTCCTCCTTTCGGCCGGGCTCCGGCGGCAGCCGGGGTCGAGGCGCTCGAGAGCGGATTCCGGGGGCCCGGGATAGAATACTCTACCAGCGTTTCGGAGGGGTGGACCGACCGGATGGACCTGCGCCAGCAGCTTCACGACGCAATGTGGGTGCGCGTGCTCTTCACGCTCGCCCTGCTCACGGGCGTCCTGTGGGTGCAGATCGACTACCACGGCGTCGTCATGAGCGAGGTCCTCGTCGGCGTAGGCATCGTGGCTCTCGTCAACCTCCCGATGTACATCGTCGAGCGGAGGCTCCCGACCCGCACGGCTGCGGCGATCATCGTGGCGTGCGACCTCGCGCTGGTCACGGCCGCCGTCATCTACGCCGGCGGTACCCTCAGCGCAGTCGGCATCTTCTACGCGTGGCCGATCGTCTTCTCGGCGGTGTTCCTCCCCGCAGCCGCGCCCTACGCCGCCGCGGCGGCCGCGAGCATCGCGTACGTGGCCGTCTGGGAGTTCCAGCACCTCGGCTGGCTCTCCGTCTCCGCCCTGGTCGACGAGATCCAGGTGCCGCCGAACTGGATGCTCATCACCGTGTGCCTGCACGTCGCCGCCTTCATGCTGGTGGCCCTGCTCAGCGGGCGGCTCGCCCAGGCGCTCATCGGCAGCAGCGCACAGCTTTCCGGCGCCAAGGCGGATACCGAGGCGCAACTCCGGCGCATGCAGGCCACCAACGAGCAGCTGCGCGTGATGAGCGAGAGCAGCCGGGTCTTCCTCCGCCACCAGGACGTGGCGGGTCTCGTGCCGGAGGCGCTCGTCCAGATCGCCGGCGCGACCGGCGTGCGCAGCGGGTTCGCGCTCATCCTCAACCACAACACTGGCGACTACGAGGAGCGCGCGCTCGTCGGCAGCGTCACCTCCGAAGCGGTCCGCCGCTACAAGGACCTCAACATCGTGGACGTCGCCCGGACCGGCGCCGAGCGCTACGAGTCGGTCACCGACCCGCAGATCGGCCGCCTGCTCAAGGCGATGGAGAAGGACGGGTTCCGCGGCTTCCTCGCGGCGCCGCTGGAGGCCAAGCAGGAGTTGCTGGGCGCCGTCTGCCTGCTGCACCGCCCCAACGAAGCCATCCCCGAGGCGGCCGTCCCCACCCTGCGCGCGCTCACCGACCAGGTGGCGCTGGTGGTGCGCAACATCCAGTACAACGAGGAGCTGGCGCGCAAGAACGAGGAACTCACCCACCTCGACCAGCTCAAGAGCGACTTCATGGCCACGATGAGCCACGAGCTGCGCACGCCGCTCACGTCCATCATCGGCTACAGCGACATGCTCCTCAGCGGCATGACGGGGGAGCTCAACGAGAAGCAGTCGGCGTTCGTCGACAGCATCCTCAAGGGCGGCGAGTCGCTGCTCAACCTCATCAACGACGTGCTCGACCTCACCAAGATCGAGGCGGGCCGCCTGGAGCTCAACCGCGAAGCGGTCGACCTGCGGGCGGCCCTCCTCGGCGTCCTCCCGGTGGTCAAGCCCCGTGCTCAGGACAAGCGGATCCGCATCAGCACGTTCTTGCCCACCGACCTGCCGCTCGTGTGGGCCGACCCCGGCAAGCTCAACCAGATCCTCCTGAACCTGATCACGAACGGCATCAAGTACACGCACGAGAACGGCAGCGTGAGCGTCGAGGCGCGCACGGTGGACGAGACCGTGGAGATCTGGGTCAACGACACGGGGATCGGCATCGCGAGGGAAGACCAGGACAAGGTGTTCCAGCGCTTCACGCAGATCGACTCGTCGGCGACGCGGTCGCAGGGCGGCACGGGTCTCGGGCTGGCGATCGTGCGCGAGCTGGTGGAGCTGCACGGCGGCGCCATCCGCGTGCAGAGCAAACTCGGAAAGGGCTCCAGCTTCATCTTCACCGTGCCGATATCAACCAAGCCGGCCGACCCTCTGGCCGCGGGCAAGATCAGCTGAGAGAACGAGGAGGTGTGCGGCGTGGCCAATGCCATCCTGGTCGCAGACGACGACCCCGACATCCTGAGCATCGTGTCGATGTCCCTGGAGACGCAGGGCTACACCGTGCACAAGGCGACGAACGGGCGCGAAGCCGTGGACCTCGCGCGCCAGCATCACCCCGACCTCATCCTGATGGACATGATGATGCCGGTCGTGAGCGGCTACGAGGCGGTCGGTGAGCTCAAGGCCGACGCGACCACGAAGGACATCGTCATCGTCGGCCTCTCCGCCAAGGCGATGGCGACCGACATGGAGCGCGCCACCGACGTCGGCATCGACGGGTACATCACCAAGCCGTTCCGCATCGCCCAGGTGCTCTCGGTCGTGGAGAGCTACCTGAACAAGTAGCGCCGGAGGCGCCCGTCGCCAGAGTTGGCGACGACGGGCAGGAGGCGGCGCCGGCGCGGCGTAGTGTTCACGTGATGTCCACGTGAACCACGACGACACAGCCCCCCAGCCCCCACTCATCTGCGTCGCCGACGTGGACACCCGCCTGAGCTGCAGCTGCTACTGCGCCGTCTGCCCGTACTACACGCGCGACCGGCGGATCGGTGAGCGCCGCACCATCTATCGCCCCACCAACGACCGGCGCATCCTCAACCGCTTCAACGGCTGACGCAGTCCCGGCGCGCCGGGGCCGGCCGCCCTCTCGGCAAACGCTCCGAGGCGGCACTCCCGGCATCTATCATGGTCTCCACGCATCTGCCGATACCGTGAGTAGGCACGAGAAGCCCCCGAATCGAGGCCAGCCACGGCCCAGTCACCCGAGAAGAAGCGAGGCGGTAGCCTCGGACAGAAGCGAGGCATCAGCCTCGAGCTGAAGACGACCGCCGTCGTGGCCGTGACCCTGGCCGCGGCGTTCCTCCTCCTGGTGTACGTCGTCGACCACGAGTCCCTCTGGCAGCTCGCCGCCGTCCTGCTGGCGATCTTCGCGGTCATCGCCGTGGTCTTCGACCTGTGGGTGTACCGGCCGGTGAACGGACTCATCCGTCGCTCGCGCACGCGCCTCGGCGGCAACTACGAGCGCAACGACCCCTTCTACCGCGACGAGACCAGGGAGCTCGGCTACCTGGTGGGCACGCTCATCGCCGTGTTCACCGCCGCCGAGGACAAGGAGTGGGTGTCGCAGAGCATCAAGGACGACCTCATCCGCGTCCAGTCGCTCAACCGCCAGCTCATGGACGTCGGCGTGCTGGGGCGCGAGATGAACGCGGCCCTGCCGTACCGGGAGACCGTGGAGCGCGTGCTCTCGCGCAGCCGGGCGTTCCTGCACGCGGACTTCGGCGCGCTGCTGCTCCTCGACGCCGAGGCACGCGCCTTCTCGCTCGAGGGCGCCCAGGGCGTGCTCACGCCGACGCTCTCCGCCGAGTGCTGCGCCTTCACGCCCGACTGCCCCGTGCGCCAGGCGATCGCGTCGGGCCAGCTCACGCGCGTGGAGGGCCACGTCTGCACGCTGTTCCCGCACACCATGACCCATCAGCTCGTCATCCCGGTCAAGGTGGAGAACGTCGGCGACATGGCCCTGCTCACGACGTCCACCAGCGGAGAATACGCGCAGCTGCTCACCGACGACATCCTGAGCGCGCTCCAGAACCACGTCCAGAGCGCGCTCACCAACGCGCACAAGTACGACGCCATCCGCCGCCAGGTGGTCACCGACCACCTCACCGGCCTCTACAACCGGCGCTACTTCATGAACCGCGCCGGCGAGGAGATCGAGCGCAGCCTGCGGCACCAGGCGCCGCTCAGCGTGCTCATGATCGACATCGACCACTTCAAGGACTTCAACGACACCTACGGGCACGCGACCGGCGACCGCGTCCTGCAGACGGTCGCTCGCGCGATGAAGGACGCCCTGCGCAAGCCCGACATCTGCTCACGCCACGGCGGCGAGGAGTTCGCCGTGCTGCTGCCCAACACCCCGGGCGACAACGCCTACTTCGTGGCCGAGCGCGTGCGCCGCACCCTCAGCGGCACGCGCTACACGGGCCTCGGGCTCCCGCCCGAGGTGAACATCACCATCAGCGTCGGCGTGGCCACCTGCCCTCGCGACGCCACCGTGCTCGACGAGCTCATGGAGCTCTCCGACAAGGCGCTCTACCAGGCCAAGGCGGACGGCCGCGACATGGTCGTCCTGTGGGGGGCCGAGGAGCGCCAGCGGGTCAGGAGCTGACCCGCGCCGCGAGCGGGCGAGGCCCCAGCCCCATGCCCCAGGCGATCACCGCCGGCGGCAACGATCCCCAGGAGAGCAGTTCGTCGTGGAAGGCGCGCAGCGTGCCGCCCCGCGCCGCACCCCACTGCTCCGCGAGACGCATCACCTCGCGCTTGCCCAGGAGGTAGCTCATCGCCTGGCCGGGCTCCTCCGCGTAGCGGCGGCACTCGAGCTCCGCCTCGCGGCGGTTCATGGCGGCCTCACGCACGAGGAAGTCCGCCGCCTCTTCCAGCCCCATCCGGCCGCGGTGGAGCTCCACGTCGATCACCACCCGGCAGGCCCGCCACATCTGGTCGTTCAGTCGCATCAGGCGGACGACCGGGTCGTCGAGGAACCCCTCCCGATCCATGAGCTCCTCGCAGTAGAAGGCCCAGCCTTCGACGAGGAGGTTGCCGCCGTCGGGCAGGCCGGCGATGCGGCGCGCCAACGTCGGCGCGAAGTTGGCGCTCACGAGCTGGAGGTGGTGGCCTGGGTAGGCCTCGTGGACCCCGGTCGTGCGCAGCGAGGCGACGGAATGCCCGCGCAGGATCTCCCGGACCTCAGCCTCACCGAGGTCGTCCGGCGGCGGAGTGACGTAGTAGAAGCCGAGCTGCCGCTCGGCGAACGGGCCCGGCGCATCGTAGGCCGCAAAGGGCAGCAGGCTGCGAAGGAAGACCGGCGTGGCGACGACCTCGAGCTCCTCGCCGGCGGGCAGGCCGGCGATGTCGTGCTCCACGACGTAGGCGCGCGCCTCCTCCACGGCGCGCCGGTAGTCGTCCACCAGCCCGGAGGCCGTGGGCGTGAGCGCCTGGGCGGCGGCGACGGCTTCCGCGGCGCCCGCGTAGCCGGACGCCGCGGCGATGGCCTCCATCGCCGCCCTGGTCTCCTCGAGGACCGAGCGGCCGTAGGCGGCGAGGACCTCCGGGGGCTCGTCGAGGACGTGCTCCCAGCACAGGACGTCTGCGAGGACGGCCTCGCCCGCGCCGCAGTCGCCGGTGGCGGTCGGCGCCAGCTCGTCGCGCAGGTGGTCGCGGAAGGCGGCGAGCGCCGCCTCCGCCGCCGTTGACGCCTCGTCGACCGCCCCCTGGTGACCGACGGAGGCGGCAAAGCCCCGCGCCGTCGGTCCTACAAGGTCGAGGAGCCCCTCGGCGTAGTCGACGCCGCTCTCCACGGCCGCGGTGGACAGTCCCGGCTCGAGCGCGTCGCGCGCCTCCGCCAGGAGCTGCGGGACGCCGGCCAGCCGGCTGGCCAGCGCCTCGACGCGCTCGCCGGGCGTGCCCAGCTCGCGCACGAGCAGCGGGAACACCCCGGCCACGACCTCGAGGACGGCGCCGGGATGGCGCTGCGCCACCCGGCGCAGCTCGAACGCCCGCAACCGGCGCCGGACGACCTGCAGAGCGGCGAACGCGTCCACCGCCGCTCCCCGGTCCTCCGCCGCCAGCAGTGGAAGGAGGCGCCGCTCGTGCTCGTGCAGCAGCTCGCGGCGCCGCTCCAGCGCCGCCGCCGACCAGGACGGCAGGCGGCCGGCGCCTTCGGTCATGCCGAGCGCCGTACCGAGCACCGGGTCGTCGGCGACCAGGTCGTCCAGCAGCGCCTGGACGGCCGCCTCCGCCTCGCCACGCTCTTGCACGGACATCCCGACCCCCGTTTCGCCGCTCTCCATCCCGCGCCGGCCGTCGCCCGGCGCGCCGGCCCGACTCTACCCACGCCGCCCGCGGTGCGGCAAACGCGCGCCCTCGGGCGTATGCTATGACGGTCGCCGGCGCCGAGGGGGGGCCGGCCAGCGATGAGGGGGTTTCATGATGGGTGACCACACCCGAGGCCGCAGCCGTGGCAGACTCTGGCTGCTCGCGCTCGCCGCCGTCCTGGCGTGCGGCCTGATCTGGGGGATCACGACCGCGGCCGGGAGCTCTTCACCGTCTCCCGCCGCAGAGAAGGTCGTCCTGCGCGTCGGCAACACCCAGGACGTCGACAGCCTGAACCCGTTCATCGGGTACTCGGTGCCGGCGTATGAGGTCTATCACCTCAACTACGACATGCTCACCGGCTACAAGCCCAACGGCGACGTCGCCCCGGAGATCGCCGACAGCTGGACCAGCACGCCGGACTTCCTCGAATGGACCTTCAAGATCCACCCCGGCATCACGTGGCAGGACGGCGAGGCGCTCACCGCCAACGACGTCGCCTTCACCTACAACTACATCATCGAGAACGACCTCTCGGCCTTCTCGACCTACACGGTCAACATGAAGAAGGCCGTGGCCGTCGACGACGCGACCGTCAAGTTCATCCTGAGCAAGCCCAAGGCCAACATCCTGCGCATGTGGATCCCGATCGTGCCCGAGCACATCTGGAGCAAGGTCTCGGGCAAGGACGCCGCCAACAAGTTCCAGAACAACCCGCCGGTCATCGGTTCCGGACCGTTCCAGACCGTCGAGTACAAGAAGTCCGGCTACACGCGCATGGTCGCCTACAAGGACTACTGGAAGGGCGCGCCCAAGATCGACGAGGTCGTCTTCGAGAACTACACCAACCAGGACACCATGACGATGGACCTCAAGGCGGGGAACATCGACGTGGCGTTCGGCGTGCCGGTCGCGCAGTTCAACGCGCTCAAGAGCGAGCCCGGCATCACGGCCACGGCCGCCGACCAGAAGTACCTGGTCGAGCTGGCGTTCAACGTGTACGCGAGCCCGAACTCCCAGGCCAACCCGGTCCTCCAGGACATCGCGTTCCGCCAGGCCGTCAGCTGGGCGGTCGACAAGGAGAAGATCGTCGCCACCTGCATGGGCGGCTACGCCGACGTCGGCCAGTCGATCCTGGTGCCGAGCACCGATGACGCCTGGACGCCCACCGCGGAGGAGACGTTCGGGTACGACCCGGAGAAGGCCAAGCAGCTGCTCGACGCCGCCGGCTACAAGGACACCGACGGCGACGGCGTGCGCGAGGACAAGCAGGGCAAGCCGATCAAGCTCCGCCTCTGGACGCGCAGCGAATCGCCGGAGCAGCAGCGCGCCGGCAAGCTCATCGCCGGGTCGTTCGAGTCCATCGGCATCGGCATCGACCTCGCCGTGATGAACGACGGATCCATCAGCGACGGCATCTGGACCTACAAGGGCAGCACCTACGCCCCGGACTACGACATGTTCATCTGGGGCTGGAGCGGCAACATCGACCCCGACTACATGCTCGCCGACTTCATCACCAGCCAGATCGAGATGTGGAACGACTGCTGCTGGTCCGACAAGGAGTACGACAGCCTGTACCAGCAGCAGGCGGGCGAGATGGACGCCGCCGCACGCAAGGACCAGGTCACGCGCATGCAGCAGATCTTCTACGAGCAGGCGCCCTACGCCGTGCTCTACTACCCCAAGGCCCTCATCGCCTACAACACCGACAAGTGGGAAGGCTGGGTGCCCTACCCGAACGAGAACGGCCTGGTCGTGCTGTCGGGCGACAATATCGACAGCTACGTGCAGGTGCACCCCAAGACCGCCACGACCTCCGAGACGACCAGCGGCTCCTCGAGCACGACGTGGATCATCGTCGGCGTCGTGGTCGCGATCGTCGTGATCCTCATCGTGGTGCTCGTCGTGCGGCGCAGCCGCGGGCGCGAGCTCACGGAGTAGACGTCCGGGCGGCGGGCGGGCGGCTGCGCCGCCCGCCCGCCGCCCACTTCTCTTCCCGCGGCCGCCGGCCGCGTCCACCCGACCAGAGGGGCACCCCGTGGAACTGCTGTACCTCAGCCGCGCCGACGTCGAGGGCCTCGGCCTTTCCATGCGCGAGGTCCTGCGCGCCGTCGACGACGGCTTCGCCGCCAAGGGCCGCGGGCTGACGGAGATGCCGCCCAAGCCGGGGATCCACACTCGCGCCGACTGCTTCATCCACGCCATGCCCGCCTACGTCCGGGAGCCGGAAGTCGCGGGCCTCAAGTGGGTCAGCGGCTACCCGCCGAACCCGGCGAAAGGCCTGCCGTACATCACCGGGCTGCTCGTCCTCAACGACCCGGAGACCGGCGTCCCGCTGGCGGTGATGGACTGCGCCTGGATCACCGCCATGCGCACCGGCGCGAGCGCCGGCATCTCGGCGAAGTACCTCGCCCGGCCGGAGAGCGAGGTGGCGGCCATCGTCGGCTGCGGCGTGCAGGCGCGGCCGTCGCTCGCCGCGCTGGTCGAGACGCTGCCCGCCCTGGCCGCCGTGCGCTGTTACGACGTCCTGCCGGAGGCCACCGCAGCGTTCATCGCCGAGATGAGCGCCGCCTTCCCGGCGCTCCGCTTCGAGGCGTGCGCGGGAGCTGCGGCGGCCGTGCGCGAGGCGGACGTCGCCGTCACGGCGATCCCCATCGTGACCGAGCCGGCGCCCGAGCTAGACGACGGCGACCTCAAGGAGGGCGCCCTCGCGGTGTCGCTCGACTACGACTCCGCCTGGACGAGCGCCGCCATGCGCGGCTGCGACAAGTTCTGCGCCGACGACGTGCCGCAGCTGCTGGCCGCGCGCGATCACGGCGTCTACTTCGGCGGCATCCCGGACGCGATCCACGCCGACCTCGGCGAGCTGGCGGCCGGGCTCAAGCCGGGCCGCGAAAGCGCCGGCGAGCGCATCTTCTCGATGAACATGGGCATCGCCGTGGACGACATGGTCACGGCGAAGGCCCTCTACGAGCTCGCGACGCAGCGCGGCGCGGGAACGCGGCTGCCCCTGTGAGCAGCCGCATGTCCGAGAGCCGGACGCCACCGCAGCGAGCGACCACGTGACGGCGGGCGGAGACGGCGGCGGACGGGCCGCGACCGAGGCGTCGGCGGGCGCCAACGGACTCTGGTCTGAAGAATCGCTCGCGGCGATCAACGCAGCCGCACTCGACCTGCTGGCGACCGCCGGTGTCGAGGTGCCGTCGCCGGCGGTCCGCAGGCTCCTCTTCGACGCCGGCTGTGCCGAGGGCCGCGGTGGCCGGGTGAGGATGCCTGCGGCGGCCGTCGCGGAGGCGCTCGCGGCCTGCCCGCGCGCCTTCTCGGAGGCGGCGCGCGACCCGGCAAACGACCTCTGTTTCGACCCCGACCCCGGGGCCGTCTACGTCCACAATACCGGCGGCGCCGCGGTCGTGTCCGACCCGCGCAGCGGCGAAACGCGCCCCTCGACCTTCGCCGACCAGGTCGCCTCGGCCCGGCTCATGCATCACCTGCGTCACCAGCACTCGGTCAACCCGTTGGTGTCCCCGCAGGACGTGCCCGGACCACTGGAACCGCTCTACTCGTACTTGGCGCTCGCCGGCGAGACCGACAAGGTCCTCGGTGGTCCCGGCATCTCCCTGCCGGCGCAGGTCCGGTACCTGCTCGAGATGGCCGCCGCGCTGCTGCCGGATGCGCCCGCCCGAGACGCACGGCCCCTGAGCGTCTACTTCTCCCCCGTCTCACCGCTGCAGCTCGGCGGCGAGGTGAGCGAAGCACTGCTCGTCGCCGCCCGGGCCGGCGCGATCTGCGAGATCCTGCCGGCGCCGACGGCCGGGACCACAGCACCGGCGGCGCTCTCCGCGGCGCTGGCCCAGCAGCATGCCGAAGTCCTCGCCGGCGTCGTCGCCGTGCAGGCCGCCTGCCCGAACACGCCGTGCACCTACGGTGCCCGCCTCCACGCCGGCGACCCGCGCACCGGCGCCGCAGTCTGGGGCACCCCGGTGCTCGGGCTCTGCGCCGCCGGAGCCACGCTGCTGGCGCGGCGCTGCGGGCTCGCCTGCGACTGCTACGGGCTGGCGACCGACGCCGCTGTGGTCGACGTCCAGAACGGATATGAGCGCGCCCTGAACGGCCTGCTGGGCGCGCTCGCCCGCCCGCGCTATCTCTCCGGCATCGGCGGCCTGTTCTCGGTGGTGGCCGCCGGACTCGAACAGCTCGAGATCGACGACGAGATCCTCGGCTACATCCTCTTCGCGCTCGAGGAGCGCCCCTGGGACGCCGAGGCACTCGACGGCGGCGCGCTGGCCGAAGGCGTGCGCGCCGGGAGTTTCCTCGGCGTTCGCCAAACGCGGACCTACGTGCGCCGCGAGGCCTGTCCCTCGGCGATCTCGCGGCGCGGGGTCACCGGCGCGGGCGGTGTCCTCCAGGCTGCCGAAGGACGCATGAACGACCACCTGGCGGCGGAGCCCGTCGGGCTGCCCGACGACGTCGAAGCGCGCCTCTGCGAGCTCATCGACGAGGCCGCCGGCGCTCTCGGCGTCGACCGGTGGCCGGACCCCCGCCGCCTTCTCGAGGCGGCACGCACGCAGATCGCCGCGTCGTCATGACCATCCGGCTCGCCGGCTGCGCCACGCCTACACGTCGACGACGATGAGGTCTCTGGACGTGTGATTGAGACGTTCGGCGCCGTCCGGCCGGCAGACGACGATGTCCTCCAGGCGGGCTCCGAAGCGCCCCGGCACATAGATCCCGGGTTCGACGCTGAAGACGGCTCCGGCCTCCAGCGCCGCGCTGTCGCCCGCGGCGATGAAGGGCCACTCGTGGACCTCGAGGCCGATGCCGTGCCCGGTCCGGTGCACGAAGAACTCCCCATAGCCCGCCGCGGCGATGCGCTCGCGGGCCGCGGCGTCGACCGCCGCCGCGGGGACCCCTGCGCGCACGGCCGCCACCGCGGCCTCCTGCGCGTCCCGCAGGACGGCGTAGGCCGCAGCCAACTCCGCCTCGGCCCCCCCGAGCACGAAGGTGCGCGTGCAGTCCGACCAGTAGCCTGAGGGCATCACGCCGGCAAGATCGACCACGACCGCGTCCCCCCGGCGCAGGACGCGGTCGTCCGCCTCGTGATGCGGCAGCGCAGCGTTCGGACCCGAGGCGACGATCACGTAGCCGGCGGCGACGTGGCCGGCGGCCAGCATTGCCGACCGGGTCTCTGCCGCGACCTCCATCTCGCTGCGACCCGGCAGCAGGAGCGCCGGCATCCCTGCCATGACCGTATCGACGGTCGCGGCCGCCTCACGCAGCGAGGCGAGCTCGGACGGCTCCTTGCGCGCGCGGAGCGCGCCGAGCACGCGCCCGATCGTGCGCAGCTCGCGGCCGGGAAGGGCCGCCCCGAGGGCCAGCACGTGCGCCGCCCACATGCGGTCGTCCACCGCGATCGCTCCGGACTCGGGGAGCAGTGAGGCGACGAGCGCGACTGGATCCTCCTCCTCGCGCCAGGAGAGCAGATCGATTCCCGCGAGGCTGCACACGCAGGCTGCCGCCTCTTCGCGGTCGAGTTCCGGGACGACGAGATGGCCACTCCCCGTGGCGGGGAGCACCAGACATGTCAGGCGTTCCAGCGGGAGTGCCGGGTAGCCGACCAGATAGCGGAGGTCGGCCCCGGGCGAGACGACCAGCGCGCCGGCGCCGCTTGCGGCGGCGGCGCGACGGGCTCGTTCGAGCCGCGCCTCGACGGCCCTGTTCGCCGGACCGGCTACCTGACCGTCAATCGTCCGTCGGGTGCTGCAGGTAGTCGATCAGCGGGCCGCGATTGCCGCCCATGATCTTGTCGACGAGCGCGTCGAGGATGCCTCGAGCGACCTGTTCGTCGGTCACCTTGGGACGGTAGACGTACGCCGCCGCGGACTTGTCCTGCTCGAGGAGGCCCTTCGCGGCCAGGTTGCGGAGCACGCTCATCACGGTGGTGTAGGCGATCCGCCGGTTCTCGCGCAACTCTTCGTACACGTCCCGGACCGTGACCTCGCCCTTGTCCCAGACGACGCGCAGGACGTCTGCCTCCAGCCATCCGAGACCCGTGAGGTCGCGGCTGTGATCGCGGCGCTGCCAGGCTTGGGGCTTGTCGTCAGACATCATGGACCTCCGTCCGACTGTCGAGATTGAGACGGGTCTTGGGGCCTTCGACTTTACTCACCGGACCAGGGCAATGCAAGACGCTCCGGGGGACCGTCCGGGCGAGGGTATACTGCCATCGAACGGGGACGCGGAAGGAGGCCGGTGGGCAAGCAGCGACAGGGCGGCGCGCGTCTCGGCCCCGAGGAGCTGGCGGCGTGGAGAGGGTTCCTTCGCGTCCAGAGCTCCCTCTTCCACCAGCTGGACGCGGAACTCTCCGCGACTCACGACCTCTCGCTGCGTTCCTATGAGGTGCTGCTGCTGCTCGAGGACGCGCCACAGCGGCGGCTGCGCATGGCCGACCTCTCGCGCTCCGTCCTGCTCAGCGCGAGCGGCATGACCAGGCTGGTCGACCGTCTGGAACGCGACGGTCTCGTAGGGCGCGAACGCTGCCCGGAGGACGGCCGCGGCTACTTCGCCGTGCTCACCGCGGAGGGCGACCGCCGCCTTCAGGAGGCGCGCGTCACCCACCTCACCGGCGTCAGGCGGCTGTTCCTCGACCGCCTGGACGGCGACGATCTGACGCGCCTCGCCACGTACTGGGAGTTGCTCGTGCCGGGCTCGGCGGGCACCGACGCCGAGTGGCGTGGCGCCGCGCGGGGCGCGGCGCCGATGTGCCACACGGATCCCACCGATGCCTGACGTCATCGTCGTCGGCGCCGGCCTCGCCGGCCTGTGCTGCGCCCGCGAACTGCACGCCGCCGGACTCGAGGTGCTCGTGCTCGAGCGCGGCGACGCGCCGGGCGGGCGCGTGCGCACCGACGAGGTCGAGGGGTTCCTGCTCGACCGCGGCTTCCAGGTGCTGCTCACGGCGTACCCGGAGGCGCGGAGGGCGCTCGACTACGACCGCCTCGGGCTGCGGCCGTTCGAGAGCGGCGCGCTCATCCGCCGGGACGGTGGCTTCGCGCGCATCGCCGATCCCTTCCGCCACCCGTTCCAGGCGCTCCAGAGCCTGCGCGGCGCGCCCGGGAGCCTGCCCGACAAGCTGCGCGTCGCGCGCCTGCGGCGCCGGCTCTCGCGCTTCTCGCTCAATGAACTGCTCACGGCGCCGCAGGTGACCACCGCGGAGGCGCTGCGCCTCGAGGGTTTCTCCGACGCCCTGATCGACGCCTTCTTCCGCCCGTTCCTGGGCGGCGTCTTCCTCGACGCCTCACTCGAGACGTCGAGCCGGCTCTTCGCCTTCGTGTTCAAGCTCTTCTCGGAAGGCGAGGCGGCGCTGCCGGCCGCCGGCATGCAGGCCATCCCGCGCCAGCTGGCCGAGGGTCTGCCGGAGGCGGCGCTGCGCTTCGGGGTCACCGTCGAGTCGGCCGCGCCCGGCGAAGTGGTCATCGCCGGCGGCGAGCGCCTGGCCGCGCCGGCGATCGTCGTCGCGGCCGATGGTCCCGAGGCGGCCCGGCTCACGGGCGCCGTCGAGGCGCCGGCGGCGCGGGGCGTCACCACGCTCCACTACGCCGCCGAGCGCTCGCCGGTCGGCGAGCCTGTGCTGGTGCTGAACGGAGAGGGCCGCGGCCCGGTCAACGACCTGTGCGCGCCGAGCGACGTGGCGCCGAGCTACGCGCCGCCGGGGGCGGCGCTGGTCTCGGCCACCGTGCTCGGCGTCTCGCCGCTTCCCGACCGGGACCTCGACGACGCCGTCCGCGCCCAGTTGCGCGGCTGGTTCGGCGCCCAGGTGGACGGCTGGACACCGCTCCGCGTCCACCGCATCCCGTTCGCGCTCCCGGCACAGCCGCCGGCCGCGCTGGTCCCGCCCGAGCGGCCGGTCCGCCTGCGCGAAGGCCTGTACGTCTGTGGCGACCACCGGGACACGGCGTCGATCCAGGGCGCGATGGCCTCCGGCCGGCGCGCCGCCGCCGCCGTGCGCGGTCTCGACGCCGCCCCCGCCTGCTCCCTCTGACCCCGGCGGTGCAGGCCGCCGCCGGCGGCGCGATCAGGCCTTGCCGAGCACCACGCTGAGGCACATGACGGCGAGCACGACCGCGGTGATCACCACGTAGCGGAGGTCCCGCTCGCGCGCGAACGCGACGATCGAGCCGGCCACGCGCACGAACGGCGTCGCGATCAGCACGAACAGGCCCAGCGAGAGATAGGCGGCGGGGTCCAGCCGACCCAGCAGCGCGGGCAGGTCCGCCAGCGGCACGACGTGCGAGGGCATGCCCTCCCTGTCGACCACCGAAAGGACGAGCCCCACGGCCATGAGGGCGACCGAGACGGCGATACCGATGGCGAGGACCCGGCTCACCATGCGCTCGATGGGCTCCATGACATGCGGCGCCGGCGAGCCCTGCTGCGCGCCGCCCGCCACGTCGCCGCCCGTCGTCCCGGCGCCCGTTCGCTCGCCGTTCACACGCCCACCCCCAGCGCCTTGAGCAGCATGAGCACGCCGAAGACGGCGAGCACGATCTCGAAGATGACGATGAGGACCCGCGACGGAAGATGGATGGCCAGGCGAGGCCCGAGCCGCGCTCCCGCGAGGATGCCGAGCGCGGCCGGCACCGCCCAGTGCGGGTCCATGTAGCCGCGGCCGTAGAAGATGGCGGCGCCGGTCGCGGCCGTGACGCCGATCATCAGGTTGCTGGTGGCGATCGTGGCCTTCATCGGCACGCCCATCAGCATGTTCATGATCGGCACCTTGAAGGCGCCGCCGCCGACGCCGAGGAGCCCGGAGACGTTGCCGGCGACGAACGAAAGCCCGAACCCGATCCCCAGGCCGTGCACGCCGTAGGTCACCTGCTTTCCCTCCGCCGGGTCGTAGTAGCTCGACGGCATGAGCGCGGTCTCCACCGGGATGATGTCGCCGCGGCGGCGGCCCATCTGCCAGGCGACGTAGAAGAGCACGACGGCGAAGGCGCCCTGCAGGTAGCGTCCGTCGACGAGAACCGCGGTGACGCCTCCGGCGACCGCGCCGAGCGTCGTCGAGACCTCGAGCACCATCCCCAGGCGCATGTTGGTCATGCCGCGGGCGGCGAAGGTGGACTGCGCCATGGACGAGGTCGCGATCACGCAGACGATGCTGGTCGCGATCGCCGTCTTGATCGGGACGCCGAACGCGAGGCTGAGCACGGGGACCATGATGACGCCGCCGCCCACGCCGAGCATGCTGCCGAAGACGCCGGCCACGAAGGCGACGACCAGGATGCCGATGATGACCGCCATGGGCGGTACTCTACACGGCCCCGAAGGAGCCGAGCGGGCGGTCTCAGTCGTCCGCTGAGGGCGGGCGGCGCAGACGTTTGGCGGCCCCCCGCCGCGTCTTCTCGGCGAGGCGCCGCTCCTTGGCGGCCCGCGAGGGCCGCGTGGGTCGGCGCGGCGGTGGTGGCGGCTCGTTCAGCCGCCGCAGCTTGAGCCGCAGACGGCGCAGTGCGTCCATCTTGTTCATGTGCTGGCTGCGCTGGGCGCGGCTGGTGACCGTGAGACCCGTGGCGCGGTGCACGAGCCTCACCGCACTGTCGGTGACGTTCTGGTGCTGGCCGCCGGGTCCGCCGGCGCGGAAGGTCTGCACGTCGCACTCCGCCAGCAGCGCGTCGTCGCTTTCGGGGATGTCGATGGGCTCGTTCATCAGTGGCACCGGTCCCAAAGCGTACCACCGCCCCGTGATAGCCTCTCGGCATGCTCGGCATCGCCCTCGCCCTCGGCGCGTCCATCTGCTGGGGCTCCGGCGACTTCCTCGGCGGCTTCAGCACCCGGCGCGCCAGCCTGTGGGCGGTGATCATCGGCAGCCAGGCCGTGGGCCTCGCGGGAGCCACGCTGGTGACTCTCGGCACAGGCCACGGCTGGCCGGGCTTCCACGCGGTCTGGCCGGTCATGCTCGGCGGGCTCGCCAGCGTCGTGGCCATCTCCTGCTTCTACAAGGCGCTCGCCATCGGCACGATGAGCATCGTCGCGCCGATCAGCGCGACCAACGCCCTGATCCCCTTCGCGGTCGGCATCGCCGCCGGCGAGCGGCCGGCGGCCATCCAGCTCGCCGGGGTCGTCCTCGCCGCGATCGGCGTGATCCTCGTGGCCGTCGAGCCGGCCCGCCGCGGCGAGACCATCGGGGCCGCGGCGCTCCCCGGTGAGCCGGCCGTGGAGCCGGAGGAAGCCCGGGCGCTGTTCCGCCGGGGGGACATGCCGGTGCCGGCTCCGGCGACAGGGATCCCGGTGGCCGCCGTGCCCCGCTCGGGCGGCCCGGCGTTGCGGCCCTCGCGCGGGGCGCAGCGCCGCGCGATCATGCTCTCGCTGCTGGCCGCCGTCTGCATGGGCCTCGTGCTCGTGGGCTACGACGCGACGGCCCGCTACGACCCGCTCTGGGCGATGCTGGCCGGACGCCTCTCGTCGGCGGTCATCTTCGCCGTCGTCTTCCTCGCCCTGCGGCCGCACGTCAAGGTGGAGCGCTCGGCCGTGCCCTTCATCGTCGCCGTCGGGATCCTCGACACCGGCGCCAACGGCCTGTTCGCGCTGGCAACCACGGAGGGCTACCTCAGCCTGGTCGCGGTGCTCGGCTCCCTGTATCCCGTCGTCACCGTGCTGCTCGCGTTCGGGGTGCTGCGCGAACGCGTCGCGCCACACCAGCTGGCCGGGGCGGCGGCGACGCTGGCCGGCGTCGCCCTCATCGCCGCCGGATGACCACCGTAGGCAAGTCTTCGTGGGGGCCGCCGCAGGTGGACCGCACAATGATCGACGCAGGGGAATCTTCGTGGGGCCGCAGGTGGACCGCACAATGACGCGCGTCGGCCTGCTGGAGCTGCGCGGCGCCGGCGGCGAGCCCGTCGACCTCCGGCGCACGCTGGGCTCGCACGGCGTGGCCGAGTTGCCGCCGATGGCCCTGGACGCGGACGGCCGCGGCGGGTCCGTGACGCTGGCGACGCCGGAGGGCCCGCGGACGGTGCGGCTCGCGGCGGCGAAGGCCCACGACCGTCCCGCCGTCTCGGTGGACGTGGCCGACGAGGGGCCGCCGCCGGGCAGACCCGCCAACGCGGCCCTGACCGCCGCCGTCCGCCGCATGCTCTGCCTGGACGACGACCTCTCCGGCTTCTACGCCGTGAGCGCCGCCGACCCGGACCTCGTCTGGGCGGCGCGGGGCGCCGGGCGCCTGCTACGCAGCCCGACGGTCTTCGAGGACGTGATCAAGACGGTCTGCACCACCAACTGCGCCTGGTCGGCGACGGAGCGCATGGCCGGCGCCCTGGTCGGCCGGCTCGGAGAGCCGGCCCCGGGGGCGCCGCCGAACGAGGTCGCCGGCCACGCCTTCCCGACGCCGGAGGCCATGGCTTCCGCCGGCGACGAGTTCTACGCCGGCGTGGCGCGGGCCGGCTACCGCGGACCTTACCTGCGCGAGATCGCGGCACGCGTCGCCGGTGGCGAGCTCGACCTCGAAGCGCTGCTCACGGCGAGCCGCGCCGAACTGACGGACGAGGAGGTCGAGCAGCGTCTCCTGGCGCTGCCCGGCGTCGGACCGTATGCGGCGGCCCACGTGATGCTCCTCCTGGGCCGCCACTCCCGTCTCGTCCTCGACTCCTGGACGCGACCCAAGTACGCACGGCTCATGGGCAAGCCCAAAGGGAAGCTCGTCGCCGACGGCACGATCGCCCGGCGCTTCCGGCGCTACCGCGAGCACGCCGGGCTGGCGTTCTGGCTGGTGCTGACCCGGGACTGGGTGGACGACCAGGAGACCTGAGAGTCGCCGCGCCCTCGAGGCGCCGGCGCCCCCGCGAGTCCGCTCGACTCAGGGCGCCGGGCTGGGCGACGTCGAGCCGGCCATCCCCCAGTCCTTCATGATCACCTCGAGGACCCTCGCCGCCATGCGGTCGCCGCCGGCGCGCGAGAGGTGGATGCCGTCCGGCGCCCGCATCAGCACCTGGTCGCCGTTTGCGTCCTTGAGGTACTCCGCGTACGACCCCTTCTCGTTCGCCATCGTCGCCCAGGTGCTCACGAACGTGACGCCGGGGTGCTTCTTCGCCTCGGCCTCGTAGATGTGGTTCATCATCGCGATGCGCTGGCGATAGCCGAAGTCCTTCATGATGGGGTTCCCGATCCAGTAGACCCGGCGGCCGCCCTTGGTGAGGATCTCCATCGCCTCGCCGACACGCTGGGCGTACACCTCCTGCCAGGCCTTGGTGCCGACCTTGAGGACCTTGCCCTCGTAGAGGACGTTCTGGCCGTCGTTGGCGCCGAAGAGCACGGCGGCCGCGTCCGGCCTGAAATCGACGATCTGGTCGACGAGCCGCTGCGGCCAGTCGTAGAAGTCGGGCCGGGTGAGGCCGCTGGAGACGTGGTAGTCGTTCTTGCCCTTGACGAGACCGGTCGCCTCGCCGAGGTTGACGAGCGACGACCCGAACACCTGGTCCATGGAGTCGCCGGCCACGTACAGGCGCAGCGGCTTCTTCTCGGTGATCTTGCGCGGCCACAGGGGCTTCGCCTTCTTGACCTCGGCGAGGGTGTGGTGCGGCGCCTCGCCGCGGCCGAGCGCGTCGGCCACCGCGGCGCCCAGCTGGTCGGCGCGGACGGCGCCGCTGAGCGCCGTCATGGGCGTCAGCATGGCGAGCTGGAAGGTCCGGAGGGCGCCATACGGCCGGGTCTCGACGTCCTCCTTGATGTTCTTCGCGTCGAGGAGTCCGGCGAGGAAGAAGCCGAGCAGCATCGCCAGGAGCACCGCGCCGGCCGAGAGGCGACGCCGGCGCGGCCCTTTGTGCCGCTCCGGCAGCGGCCCGATGGTCCCGTCACCGTGCGCCTCGGGCTCGAGCCACTCCTCCCACTCCTCGGAGACCTCGTAGCCGTCGGCCGGCTCGTGACGCGTGCGGCCGGCGCCGGTGGGGTACTCCGGCGCGCGCCAGTCGCCGGACGCGCGCCGGTCGTCGCGCGGCGCGCGCGGCCACTCCGCGCCCTCCGGGGACTCCCGCACCTGCCGGCCGTCCGGCTCGGCTCCGCGGGACGGCGTCCGCGCCCGTCGCGGCCGCGATCCGGCGGCCGCAGTTCGTCCCACACGAAGAGGTCGTCGTCGGGGCTGCCGCCGGCTGAACGCCGGCCGCCGGCGTCCCGCCCGGCGCCCTCGTCGAACGGCAGGCCCTCCTGACCCGGGTACTCGCCGTCATATCGTCTGTCGTCCGTCATCGTCCCGTGGTGTCCGTCATCCGCCCGCTCAGAACTTGAAGTACAGGAACTCGGCCGGGCCCGCCGGCCCGAGCACGTCGATCAGGAACAGGGCCAGCGCGAGCACCAGCCCCTGGCCCACCCAGCCGATGCGGCTGAAGCCGGCCTCCAGGCCTTCCATCGTCCGCCGCGGCACGTACTGGATGGCGATGCCGAGGATCGCGAGGCCCACCACCGGCAGCGTCACCGCCGCGCCGATCGACCCGAGCCCGGCGACGAGCCGCCACAGGACCGCGAACGCGTTGCCCATGGACTCGGCGCGGAAGAACACCCAGGCCACGCTCACGAACACGAACACCCAGAGCCGCTGCAGCGCCCTCGCGCCGGCCGTCCGGCCAGGCTCGCGCGATCCTCTCGAGTGACGCGCGTCCATGCGCGCCCGTTCGACGGCCAGCCCGGTGCCGTGCATGAGCCCCCAGAACACGAAGGTCCATCCCGCCCCGTGCCACAGGCCGCCCAGCAGGAAGGTGATCACGAGATTGGCGTAGGTGCGTCCCTTGCCCTTGCGGTTCCCGCCCAGCGGGATGTACAGGTAATCGCGCAGCCAGCTGGAGAGGGTGATGTGCCAGCGCCGCCAGAAGTCCTGGATCGTCCGCGCCGTGTACGGCGCGTCGAAGTTCGCCGGCAGCTCGAACCCGAGCAGCAGCGAGATGCCGATGGCGATGTCGGCGTACGCGCTGAAGTCGCAGTAGATCTGGACCGAGTAGGCGACGATCCCCCACAGCGTCTCCCACGAAGAGTAGGTCTGCGGCGAGGCGAAGAGCCCGTTCACGATGTGCGTCGACAGGTAGTCGGCGATGAGCAGCTTCTTGGCGAGGCCGCCGAGGATGAGCACGAAGGCACGCGACGAGTCCACCTTGTGCGGGTCCCTCGGCGACGTGAGTTGCGGGAGGAACTCGCGGGCGCGGGCGATGGGGCCCGCGAGCAGGTACGGGAAGAACGCCGTGTACACGGCGAAGTCGAGCGCCGGCGCCGGCTCGAGCTGCCCGCGGTAGATGTCGATCACGTAGGTCAGCATGCGGAACACGAGGAACGAGATGCCGACCGGCAGGATGATGCGCAGCAGCGGGAGCGGCGCGCCGAGGCGGAACACGCCGAGCACGTCGTTGAGGTTCACGGCGAAGAAGTCGAAGTACTTGAACACGCCGAGCGTGATGAGGTTGGCGGCGACGGCGAGGATGACCCAGCGGCGGGCGGCGGCGGTGCTGCCGCGCCGCCCGCGCGAACGGTGCACCTGCACGCCGATCCCCTGATTGACCAGCGTCGCCGCGACGAGCAGGAAGACGAGGCGCCAGTCCCACCAGCCGTAGAACACGTAGCTGGCGCCGATGATGAACCACTTCCACAGGCGCAGACGCGGCATGAGCAGCCAGTTGAGGACGTAGACGACGAGGAAGAAGATCGCGAACGTGATCGTCGGGAAGAGCACGCGGCCGCCTGTCAGTACCCGGATCTGCGGGACCCCACGGGCTGCCCCGCCTGCTGCCTGCGGATGCTATACCAGCGGCCGCGGGCGGCGAAGCCCCTCCCGCGGCGCGGCCCACGCGCCGGCGGGGAGCCAGTCCGGCCCCCTCAGGGGGCCGGACTGGCCGACTTGCCGGGCTTCGGCGTCGGCGGTGGACCGTCCCCCTTCTTGGGGAACCATTCCTTCTTGATCGCGTCGACCACGGCTTGCGCGACGCGCAGGCCGCCGGCGTACGTGAGGTGCTCGCCGTCCTGCTCGCGGACCTGCTGCATCTCGCCGCTCGCGTCGGGCAGGTACTGGGAGTACCGGCCGCTGCCGTTCGAGAGAAGCTTGTAGGCGTCGATGTAGTCCACCCCGAACGTCTTCTCCGCCACGCTCGCGTAGATGTCGTTCATCAGCTTGATCTGGTCGTTGTACGAGCCCGACGGCATGATCGGCTGGCCGATCCAGTAGATGCGCCGCACGCCTCCCTGGAACATGAGCGCGACGGCGTCCTCCACGCGCTTGCGGTACTCCTTCTTCCAGCCGTCGCTGCCGAACTGGTAGATGTCGCCCGAGGCGGTCTGGACGGGCTGGTTGTCGTTGGCGCCGAACATCACGGCCACGGCGCCCGGGTCGAACGCCTTGACCTGCGACTGGAGCTGGGCCGGCCAGTTGAAGAAGTCCGGTCGCACCAGGCCCGTCGAGATGCGGTAGTCCAGCATGGGCTTGATGAGCTTCGTCTTGTTGGAGAGATTGACGAGCGCCATCCCCGGCAGGCCCATCATGGAGTCGCCGGCGACGTACAGGTGCATCGGGTGACCCTTGAACGGCTTGGGCAGCGGCCGGTCCTCAGGAGGCTTCCCAGGCTTGCCGTCCTTGCCCGGCTTGCCGCTCTCGCTCGGCTCCGGCGTCGGGGTGACGACCACGACCGTCGAGGTCGCGGCCGGGCCGGGATCGGGCTTGCCGAGGGCGACCGCGGTGAGCTTGGCCGGCCGGTCGAGGAACAGCCAGTGGCTCACGCCGGCGAGCGGCTGGACCAGGGCGAGACGGAAGCTGCGCTCGGCGCCGAACGGCTGCTCGAGCGCGGTCTTCTTCATCGCCGGCGCGTTCAGCAGCGCGCCGAAGACGAGCGCGATCAGCATCGCGACCAGCGCGCTGGCGGCGGTACGGCGCCGGCGGCCGAAGGGCAGCCCGGCGCCGCGGCGCCCGTCCGCCGGCGGCTGCTCGCCGCCGGCCGGAGGCGGGCCGAAGTCGCGTGGTGTCCGCTCGTCCGCCATCAGAACTTGAAGTAGAGGAAGGTCGCGGGGCCGGTGGGTCCGAGGATGTCCAGCAGCATGAAGCCGACCGCCAGGATCACGCCCTGCACGACGGGGTTCAGCACCGAGAGCCCGGCCTCACCGCGCTGCCAGACGGAGCGCGGCACGTACTGCACGCCGATGCCGACGGCGATGGCGAGGAAGACGCCCGGCGTCAGCGCAGCGCCGATCGTCCCCCAGCTCTGGAAGAGCCGCGCGATGACGCTCGCGGCCGCGCCGAAGGTATCCGAGCGGAAGAAGATCCAGGCGAAGGTTACGAAAGCGAAGACGGCGATCCGCGGCCAGACGGCGCCGTGCCACGGGCGCCGGTCGTACTCCAGCGGCGCGGCGACCGTGGCCGCCGCCGCGCCGGGGCCCTCGGGAAGCGCGGCTACCCCGCCGATGCCCTCGAAGGCCTCGGCCAGCTGGTTCCGCTGGCGCTGCACCACGAGCGCCCGGTCCTTGCGGCGGTCGACCCGCGCGTGCTCGATGATCATGGCGCCGCCGTACAGGAAGCCCCAGAAGATGAACGTCCAGCCGGCGCCGTGCCAGAGGCCGCCGAGCACCATCGTGAGCATCAGGTTCACGTAGGTGCGCGCGCGGCCTCTTCGGTTACCGCCGAGCGGGATGTACAGGTAGTCGCGCAGCCAGCGCGAGAGCGTCATGTGCCAGCGGCGCCAGAAGTCCTGGACCGACGTGGCCGTGTACGGCGCGTTGAAGTTGTCCGGCAGCTCGAACCCGAGCAGCAGCGAGATGCCGATGGCGATGTCCGCGTAGGCGCTGAAGTCGCAGTAGATCTGGACCGAGTACCCGATGATCCCGACGAGCACTTCGAGCGACGAGTACTGCCCCGGCGTCGTGAACACGCCGTTGACGATGTGGGTCGCGAGGTAGTCGGCGATCAGCATCTTCTTGATCAGGCCGCCGAAGATGAGGAAGAAGGCCCGCGCCGTGTCCACGTTGCGCGGGTCGCGCGGGCCGTTCAGCTGCGGCAGGAACTCGGACGCGCGGGCGATGGGGCCCGCGGCCAGGTAGGGGAAGAAGGCGACGAACACCGAGAAGTCCAGCAGCGACGCCGGCCGCAGCGTGCCGCGGTACACGTCGATGACGTAGCTGAGCACCCGGAAGGTGAGGAACGAGATGCCGAGCGGCAGGACGATCCGCAGCAGCGGCAGGTCGGCGTTCAGGTGGAGCGTGCCGAGGAAGTTGACCACCGAGGTGACGAAGAAGCCGTAGTACTTGAACCAGCCCAGCACGCCGAGGTTGGCGGCGACGGCCGCCGCCAGCGCCCACTTGCGGCCGGCGGCCCCGGGCCGCAGGCCGGCGATCCAGAGCGCGAAGAACTGGTTGGCGGCCGCGCTGAGCGCCAGCAGCAAGACGAAGCGCCAGTCCCACCAGCCGTAGAACACCAGGCTGACGATGAGCATGAACGGCTTCCAGGCCCGCTGTCTGGGCATGAGCAGCCAGTTGCCGACGAAGGCAAGGAGAAAGAAGACAGCGAATGTGATGGTCGGAAACAGCATGCGGAGCCCGGTCCCCCAGTCTAGGGAAAGGGACGGCCAGTCGCCAGCCGGGGTTCGCCGGAGCGCGGCGCGGCCCTCGCGGACCGGCGCTTCGCATATCATGGCGGCGTGAGCGACCCTCCAGCCTTCACCCAGAACACGCTCCGCGAGGGCTTCGTGGAGTTCGCCTTCGGGGAGCCCGACCCTGCGCTGCTGCCGGTCGGGCTCGTGAAGGAGGCGGCGGCGAGGGCGCTCGGCGCCGGAGGCGCCGCGGCGCTCGCCTACGGATCGAACCTGGGGCCGGAGGCGCTGCGCGCCGCGATCGCCGCGCGCACGACGGCCAGAGAGGGGCTGGCCTTGGCCGCCGGGGACGTTCTCGTCAGCGGCGGCAACTCCCAGGCCCTCGACCAGGCGCTGACCCTGCTCACGGAGCCCGGCGACGTCGTCTTCGTCGAGTGCCCGACCTACAACCTCGCCCTCGGCATCATCGGCGACCACCCCGTCGACGTCGTCGGGGTGCCGATGGACGACCAGGGACTGGACGTCGAGGCCCTCGCCACGGCCGTCGCCGACGTCAGGACCTCCGGCCGCCGGCCGCGCCTGCTCTACACCATCCCGACCTACCACAACCCCGCCGGAGTCAGCCTCTCGGCGCCGCGCCGGCAGCGGTTGCTGGAGCTCGCGCGGCGCGAGGATCTGATCCTCGTGGAGGACGACGTGTACCGCGAACTGGCCTACGACGGCGAGGCGCCGCCGGCGCTGCGGACGCTGGATCCGGAGGCGCCCGTCGTGCGCCTCGGCTCATTCTCCAAGTCGCTCGCGCCCGGGCTCCGCCTGGGCTGGCTCGACGCACCTGCCGAGCTGCGCGAGCGGCTCGCCGCCGCGGGTGTCATCGAGAGCGGCGGCTGCGTCAGCCAGTTCTCGGCGTCGGTCGTCGCAGCGCTGCTCGAGGCCGGCGCTTACGGCGCCCACATCGCCGCCCTGCGGCTCGCGTACGCCTCGCGCCGCGACGCACTCGCCGGCGCGCTCCGCGAGGGACTGCCCGCCGGCTGTCACCTGACCGTCCCTTCGGGCGGCTTCTTCCTGTGGCTCACGCTCCCGCCGGGCCTGCTCGCCTCCGACCTCCTCCCCGCAGCCGAGCGCCACGGCGTCGCCTTCGCGCCCGGGCGGCGCTTCTGTACGGACGGTGACGACCGCAGCCTGCGACTCGCCTTCAGCCTCTACGACGAGGCGAGTCTCGCGGAGGGCGGCCGGCGGCTGGCCGTCGCCATCACAGAGGCCGTCGGCGAAGGTGCGTGAGCATGAGTAGCGGCGCGGGAGGCTCTCTCAACGGGGTTCTCGCGCACGTCCGCGGGCATGGTCGTCTCTGCACGGGGTTCGCACAAGGAGGAGCAGTGAAGGCCGGAGGATCGTGATGGCCGAGGACACGCCAGGGCCGGGCCTGCCCGGGGACGCGGACGCGCCCGCGGACGGGACGCCACCGAAGCAGCCCGAGAAGGCCGCGGCCACGCCGAGAAGGCGCTCGAGCAGCCCGCGCAAGACGACGACCGGCGGCAAAGCCCCAGGCGGCGGCCCGGCGAGCAGGAAGCCGGCGGGCAGCAAGGCCGGCGCGGCGGACACGAAGACGACCGGCGAGCGGAGCCGCCGAGCGCCGCGATCGGAGCGTCCGCGGCGGCGACTCCGACTGAGGCCGCCCCAGCCGGCACCGTCGCGACGACGCCGGCCCCGGCGGCCGGCGTCACTCGCGCCCTCGCCCCGGTCGGGCGCGTCCTCACGTCGAGGCGGGCGCCGCGCATCCGCACGGGCGTGGCGCTGTTCCTGGTCGCGGTCTCCGTGCTGGCCGTTCTTGTGAGCACCCTCGCGCTGTGGTCGCGGGGCGTCATCTTCGACACCGAGACCTACGTGAAGGTCGTCGCCCCCGTGGCCGAGGATCCGGAGGTCCGCAAGGCGGTGAGCACGTACGTGGCCGGAAAGGCCGTCGAGGCCGCCGATCTCAGATCGCGCATCGAGGACGCACTGCCGTCCGACGCCAAGGTCCTCGCGCCGGCGCTCACCCGTTCCCTGCAGACCTTCCTGGTCGACGAGATCGAGAAGTTCCTCAGGACCCCGCTCGCGCAACGACTGTGGGTGGACATCAACCGGTTCGCCCACCAGCAGCTCATCACGGCCCTGCGCGACCAGAACAGATACGTCACGGTCGGGCGCGACGACGTGACGCTGAACCTCCTGCCGCTGGTGGCGGTCGCCCTCCAGCGGCTGGAAGCCCGCATCCCGCAACTCCTCGGGCGCGACGTCACCCTGCCGAAGATCGACCCCGCGACCGCCCCCGACGAGATCCGCACGCTGCTGCAGGACGCACTCGGCCGCGAGCTCCCCGCCGACTTCGGTTCGATCACCCTTCTCCGCGGGAGCCAAGGCTACGAAGCGAAGCAGGCGCTCAGGCTGTTCAACGACCTGGTGATCGTGGTCGTGGTCGTGACCATCGTGCTCATCGTGGCCGCGCTGCTGGTCTCCGTGCACCGCTGGCGCACGGCGCTGTGGCTCGGCGTGGGCGCGCTCCTGGCGTTCGTCGCCGCGCGGGTCGTCGAGGTCCGGCTGGAGCAGGCCGTGGTCGACGCCGTGAAGACGCAGGGCGGCGTCGCCGTGGCGCGCTCCATCATCGGGTCCGCCGTGGGCAGCCTGAACACGTTCCTCGTGTGGATCGCCGTGGCCGGCGCGATCGTGGCCGTGGCCGCCTTCCTGGCCGGCCGGCCGGAGTGGCTGGACGCCATGGGCCGCGGCTTCGCCAAGCTCTTCGGCGTCGCCTCGGACCTCTCCACGCCCGACACCGCGGCCGGTCGCTGGATGGCCGAGCACCTCGACCTCCTGCGCATCGCGGGGGTCGCCGTGGCCGTCGTCGTGCTGCTCTTCGTGACCGGCTCGCTCACGGCCGTCGTGGTGGTGCTCATCGCGCTCGCGGTCTACGAGCTCGCGCTGAGCGCGTACGCCATCGGCGTCCCGAGGGAGCTCGACGACGAGCGCCCCGCCGATGATCGGCAGGCGCCGGCCGCCTGAGGCTCAGTCCTGGACGTGTGTCTCGCGCGAGTCGCCCGGCGGGCCGCCGTGCGACCCGCGATCGTGGCGGTCGCGGTGGCCGTCCCGATGCGGCAGCGAGAGGTGCGGCTTGCCGCCGATGAGGTCCCACAGGCGGTTCTTGCGCCGTTCCCACTGCTGGTGGAATCCCTCGTCGCGACGCCGCGCGCGCTCCAGCGTACCCGGCTTGTCCACGTACTGTCGCCGCGCCCACGGCGAGCCGGGCTTCGCCAGGCGGAGCGCGCCCACGAACGCGACCGGCGGCACGAAGATGCCCACCGTCCCCACGAACAGCTTGCCCTTGAGGTAGCAGATGACGACGAAGAACGCGCCGCTCAGGATGAACACGGAGCCCACCCAGCGCGAGATGGTGATGTAGTCGCCCACTTCGTTGAACGTGCGCGGCAGGAGTCCCGTCAGCAGCAGGGTGATGAACGTGACGCCGAGGATGATGGCGTCGATGCTCTTGCGCCCCTCGCCGGTCCAGTACACGTCCTCGAGGTGGAGGATCAGCGCGAACTCGTCGAGCGTCAGCGCCGCGCCGGAGCCGAAGACGAAGGCGAGGATCTCGAGCCAGGGGCTCCCCGGCTGGACCGCGAAGACGAGGATCCCGGCGACGACCATGCCGATGACGCCGAAGACCGCGTGGTGGATGTGGAGGCCCCCCGGCGTGACGATGCTGCCCATGTGCAGCCCCGAGCCGCCGTGCGCCCGCGCGAGCCTCGTGTTGAGGCGGGCGACGGCGAACGTGACGATGAACCCGATGAGCAGCAGGAGCAGCGGCCGCTTGGCGGGGTCGAGAACGTGCCCGGGGATGGCGGCGAGGAGAAGGGTCATCACATCTTCATTATCCGTCGTGCCGGGGCCCGCGAACCATCGCGGGCCCTCTGAGCACGCCGGGCATCTCGCGGGAGGCCGCGCCGGCTCGGTGTCCGCCGCGGTGCGGCCCGCGGCCGCGTCAGGGCGCGGACGCGGACGCCGAGGGGCTCGCCGCAGGCGACTCGCTCGGCGTCTCCGAGCCCGGCGGCAGCCAGTCGGCCTTGATCGCCTTGTACACGGTCTCGGCCAGCAGCGCCTGGCCGTCGGCCGTGAAGTGCACCTGGTCGGCCAGGCGGAGCGACGGGTCGAACGAGCCGTCGGAGGTCGTATACAGGTCCCAGATGTCGACGTACTCGGCGCCGGGACGCTTCTCAGCCTGCTTCTGGAAGACCTTGTTGATGAGCTTCATGCGCGAGTTGCGCCAGCCCTCGCCCATGATCGGCATGCCGACCCAGTACACGCGGCGCGCCCCGCCCTTGAGCATCGTGTCGATGATGTCGCCGACCCGCTTCTCGTAGATCCGCTTCCACTCCTGATCCCCGTAGGAGATCCACTTGCCGTCCTGGTTGACCGACTGGGTGTCGTTGGTGCCCATCATGATCACGGCCGCCTGCGGCTTGGCCGTCTGCATCACCGTGTCGATCTGCCTGCCCCAGTCGAAGAAGTCGTAGCGGCAGATGCCGGTGGACTCCTTGTAGAAGGTGATGGACTTGAACACCTTTGCGTCCTGAAGGATGGGCTCGAGCGCCCAGCCGAGTTCGCCCCCCATGGAGTCGCCGCCGACCCACACGCGGACGGGATCGCTCTTGCTGGCGACCCAGACCTCGGGCGGCGGCACGGTCGGCTTCGGACTGGGCTTGGAGGCGTCCGCCGCCTTGCCGCCCGGCGCGCCGGCGGCGCCGTCTCCGCCACGCAAGATGACGACTGCGGCGACGGCGATGGCGGCGATCACGATCACGACGACGAGCAGCGCCAGCAGGCGCCGCCGCCCGCGCTGCTGCCGGCGGCGCCGGTCCCGTGGCGAGCGGGAGGAGTACGTGGTGTAGTTGCCGTTCTGCATGGCTCAGCGATCGCTCAGCGAGTGTACAGGAAGGGATTTCGTGCCGCCCCCTGGCCCCACCTGCAGGCCGGTCGAAGCGCGTACGACGAGGACCGCGCCACTGCGTTCCCGAGGACGCGATCCGACGATTCCCGTTTCGGGCGACGCCGCTCTGGGATACCATTCCGCCTGACGATGAGAGACGCGACCGGCACACCCGAGGCTTCCCAGCCCGCCAGGCGGCGACCGCTGCTGGCGGAGTCGCCGCGGTTCGCCGACAGCTTCGGCCTCGTCCTCCTCCTGCTCGTCGTCAGCTTCTTCGTGATCGCCGCCGGCGGCGACGGCAACCCCGGCCGCGTCGCCTCGATGGTCATCTTCGCGGCCACGACGTGGCTCGCGCTGCGCGCCGCGCAGGTCAAGCGCCGCATCCTGCGCATCGCCCTCGCCCTCATCCCGCTGGCCACGCTGGTGGCCATCATCCTCGTGCTGGTCGGCAACGACGAGACGGCGACGATCGTGTCCAAGTTGCTGACCATCCTGCTCGTCGTCGTCGCGCCGGTCGCCATCCTCAAGCGCCTCGTCGCGCACCCCGTGATCAGCCTCAACACCTTCTACGGCGCCGTGTGTGTGTACCTGCTGATCGCCATGTTCTTCGCCACCACCTACGGCCTCATCGCGATCATCAGTGGTCAGCAGTTCTTCGCCCAGCTGACGGAGGCCCCCAAGGACACGCCGGCGATCGACTACCTCTACTTCAGCTTCGTGACCATCACGACCACGGGCTACGGCGATCTCACGGCCGCCTCGGGTGTCGGGCGCATGACGGCCGTGATGGAAGCCATCTTCGGGCAGCTCTACCTGATCACCGTCGTGGCGCTGGTCGTCCAGAACCTGGGCCAGCGCAGCCGCATGGGCCGCAAGATGGAGGAACAACTGAAGGACGACGATCAGACCACCGAAGCACCAGGCAACGAGCCGGTCACGCACAGCGAGGACTGAGACCGCGCGAGTACAGCGGGCTCGCGCCTGTCAGAGGCCCAAGAACCTCGATCACTCCCCGTCCGCTGCCTCCGCCCGCGGAGTGCGCAGAATGAGCCAGTACGCGAGCGCCATGGCGGCCACGACCGCCGCGGTCGCGTAGATGTACTGCGGGCCGGTCGTGCTGTAGTCGAGAATGATCACCTTCCGCGCGATCGCCATGAGCGCCGTCGCGAGGACGATGCGCACATGGATGACGTCGTCGCGCAGGTAGCTCACGATGTTGACGAAGATCTCGATGGCGATGAGCACGGCCATGAAGGCCCCGAACGTGGCAAGGATGTCGGTGATCTCCAGGAGACCCACGGGCTCGCTCATGAGGCGCTTGTACAGGACGTAGCAGACGTCGGCCACGCCAAAGACGATGACCCCCGTCATGAGCACGGCGAGCACGCGCACCGCCATGCGGATGACCCAATGCAGGCCCCTGACGAGGGGTTCGTCGTCGGCTCGGAACTCGGCCACCCTTGTACCTCCGGATTGTTCGGTACGACGCGCCCGTCCTGCGTCTGCAGCCGGTTTCGGCGTCGCGTCCGGGTTCCCTTCGCGGCAAAGCAGGGCGGCGGGTACACTACGTCCATGCAAGCGTACAACTCCCGGCTGCGGCGCGTCGTCGGCGGCACGTTCTGGCTGGCGCTCTACGTGACGCTGTCGCTCACTCCGCTCCTCGTGGCGTTCGTCTATCGCGACCATCCTCCCCGGGACTTCTGGACGGAGTTCTCCGTCGCCCTCGGGTTCGTCGCGTTGGCCATGATCGGCCTCCAGTTCGCCATCACCGCGAGGTTCCGTCACATCGCCGCACCCTACGGCATCGACATCGTCCTGCGCTTTCACCGGCAGATCTCGATCCTGGCGGCCACCCTCGCGGTCGCGCACCCGCTGATCCTCTTCGCCACACGTGACGACGCGCTGGGGCTGCTCAACGTACTGACGGCGCCGTGGCGAGCCCGCTTCGCCGTCGCCGCGACGCTGGCGCTCCTCGTCCTCGTCGTGATCTCCGTGTGGCGTCGTCCGCTGCGGCTGCGCTACGAGCGCTGGCGCACCGCCCATGGGGCCCTCGCCGTCCTCGCCCTCGCCTTCGCCCTCGTCCACATCGAGCTCGTCGGCTGGTACGTGGACCTGCCCTGGAAACGCCTGTTGTGGGCGGCCATGACCCTGGCGGTCGTCTGCCTGCTCCTCTACGTGCGCTTCGTCGCCCCCCTCCGCCTACTCCGTCTGCCGTGGGTCGTCGACGAGGTCGTCGCCGAGCGCGGCCGGGCGTGGACGCTCGCACTGCGGCCGGTGGGCCACCCCGGCATGCGGTTCCTGCCGGGCCAGTTCGCCTGGCTCACGATCGGGCGATCGCCGTTCGCAATCGAGGACCACCCGTTCTCGTTCTCCTCCAGCGCGGAAGACTGCGAGCGTGTCGCGATGACGATCAAGGAGGCCGGCGACTTCACAAACGGGGTCGGCGCCCTCACGCCGGGTACGCCGGCCTACCTCGAGGGCCCGCACGGCGCCTTCAGCATCGACCGGTACGAGGGCAAAGGCTGCGTGTTCGTCGCCGGCGGCGTGGGCATCACCCCCGTGATGAGCATGCTGCGTACGCTCGCCGACCGGAGCGACGCCAGGCCGCACCTCCTGGTGTACGGCGCCGGAAGATGGGAGGACGTGACGTTCCGCGAGGAGCTCGAAGCGCTCCGCGACCGCCTCGATCTGCGGATCGTCTTCGTGCTGTCCGAGGCGCCAGCCGACTGGCAGGGCGCCAGGGGACGGATCACGGCGGAGCTCCTCGCCGCTCACCTGCCGGACGACAAGGCGACGTACCTCTACTTCGTCTGCGGACCCCCGGCGATGATGGACGCGGCCGAGCGGTCGCTGCTCCACGCCGGGGTCCCCTGGCCGAGCATCTACACCGAGCGCTTCAACCTGGTCTGAGGCGCCGCATGGACTGGAGGCGGTGAACCTGCGTCACGTGCACACCACCCGGGTCGTGGCCCTCGTGGCCGCGATCGTCGTGGCCGCGTCGGTGGCCTTCGGCCTGCTGCGCTCCTGAGGAGCAGCCGCGCGGGGCCGGACCGCGGCCGGCGGCACGGACCGGCGGCCGGCAGGCGTCAGTCGCCTCGCCGGCGACGCCGCCGTTCGGCCGCGGCTCGCGCGGATCGGGGCGCTCGGCGGCGGCGGAAGCGTCCGGTTCATCCTCGCTCTCCATGTGCCGCTCCCGCGCCGCCTGCCACAGGAACAGCGCCAGCGCGGCGATGACGGCGGCCGACGCGAGCCCGGGCGCGAGCAGGTCGGAGGTGCCGTCCCACGTGAGCGCCTGCCCCAGGAAGATCACGGCGATGGCGACCACGACGACTCCGGCGAGGAGTTCCTTGAGCTGCCCGAGGTCGTGGATGCGGAGCCAGCTCGGGCATCGGCACCCGGTCGTCGACGAAGAGGCTGTAGAGGCCGAGCGCCAGCACGTAGAGCACGGTGGCGAGCAGCGCGTAGTCGGCCTGCTTGATCAGCTTGCCGATCATCTCGTTCTGCGAGAGGCCGCCCTTGATGCGCGGCGTCCACGATCGTCTTCACGGTGACGATGATCGTCGACACCATGACCGCCATGAAGGCGAGGAACAGGCTCAGGGTCGCGACGAGCACGAAGAAGCGGCTGGACGCGACCATGCGCCCGATCGTCGGCGACGGCGGGCGGCGCCCGTCTTTCCGGCTCGGCGGCCACGGGCGCCTCAGGCCCCGTGCAAGGCTCGCCGCAGGGCGAACGCCTGGACGATCGCGGAGATGCCGAAGAGCAGCGCCGCCAGGCCGACGAGGATCATGAGCAGCGTCACCGTCGGGCCGGGCCAGATGATGAAGACCAGCCCGACGATCGCGAGGATGAAGCCGAAGCCCACGACGACGCCGTAGCCCTCGCCGCGTGAGGCGATGGCCGCCACGGCGACGGCGATGCCCCAGATCAGGAACGAGAGCCCGATGATGACGGCGACGGTCTTGACCGACGCTTCGGGCCAGGCGATGAGCGCGACGCCGGCGACGATGGCGATGACGCCGGCGACGATGCGTCCGCCCTTCGTCCCGCCGCCGACGAAGAACTGCAGGATGCCGGCGAACAGGAGGAACAGGCCGGCGAAGATCGCCACCAGATGCACGCTGCCCCAGATGTTGGCCAGCACGATGATGCCGAAGACCACGGCGACGATGCCGACGGCCAGCACGAGGCCCCAGGCCTTGCCCGCGATCTGCCGGGAGTCGCCTACGACGACCACCGTCTCGTTCACGACTTCGGGACGCGGCCGGCCCGGATCGTTGTCATAGTCGCTCATGCGAGCCTCCCTGTCGTCTGGCCGCTACGGCCCTTCGCCCGGAATCCTACTCCCCGAGCACCTTGATGATGAGTCGCTTGGAGCGGCGGCCGTCGAACTCGCAGTAGAAGACGGCCTGCCACGGGCCGAGGTCGAGCCGCCCGTCCGTGACCGGAACGATCACCTGGTGATGGACCAGCAGGTTCTTGAGATGGGCGTCGCCGTTGTCCTCGCCGCCGCGGTGGTGGCGGTAGTCACCAGGGTCCGGCAGCAGCTGCCGGGCCACGTCGTTGGCCGGCGGCTGCCACGACGGCGGCGCCAGCTTGTCCAGCCACTCGAGCGCGTCGGCCTGGAGGCCGGGTTCGTCGTCGTTGATCCACACGCCGGCGGTGATGTGCATGGCCGCGACCAGGGCCATGCCTTCGCGGATGCCGCTCTCGTCGACGGCCGTCTGGACGTCCTCGGTGATGCGCACGAAGGCGCGCCGCTCGGGGATGCGGAAAGTCTTGTAGACGGTGTGCGCCTTCATCCGCTCAGCCTTCTTCGTCGGCGCGGCGCGGGATGCGCACGAAGCTGACGCCCAGCCCGACGGGACCCGACTCGACGATGGCGATGGTCGGGTCGTCGTCCTCGTAGTGAGGCGCGCTCGCGGACCCCGGGTTGAGGAACAGCGTCCCGTCGACCCACTCGACGGCCGGCAGGTGATCGTGGCCACAGACCACCAGGTCGGGCGACTCGTGCTTCCCGAGGCCTTCGATCTTGCCGAGGGAGAGCCGCTTCATGAGGCGCTTGCGCTTGTGACCGACGACGAAGCGGATCCCGCCGACCTTGCCGGTGATCTCGCGCGGGAGTTTGCCCAGCTTGCCGTCGTCCATGTTGCCGCCGACCGCCGTGACCGGCGCGATCTCGGCTAGCGCGTCGAGTGTCGTCGCGTCCATGACGTCGCCGGCGTGGATGATGTGGTCGACGCCGGCGAACTCCTCGAGGACCTGCGGGTCGAGGTAGCCGTGCGTGTCGGAGATCACGCCGATGCGCGCACCCTTGCTCGCCTTGACCATGGTCGTCCTCCGCGTCGTGATGGGCTGCCATCATCCCACTCCGGCGGCCCTCTCCGCCATACTGCCCACCGTCGAGACCTGCAGAACCTGCCCTCGACGGCGGGACGACTGACCCCGGCGCGGCGAGGGTATGAGCCCCGCAAGATGACGCCGGCCCGTCCGGCTGAGAAGCGCGAATCCAGGAGGACGATGATGGCGACCCGGCGCAACGACAAGACCCCAGCGGCGAAGAAGCCGGCGGCCAAGCCGGCGGCGAAGAAGCAGCCAGCCAAGCCGGCCGCCGGCAAGCCGGCGCCGCTCCGGCCGTCGGTGCGGGCGGCCGTCGAGCATGCCGCGCAGTCGGCGGACGACATGGCGGCGCAGGCGCTGGGCCTCCCGCCGGCGGCGAACAAGGCGACGACCGCGAAGAAACCCGCCGCCAAGAAGCCGACCGCGGCGGCGAAGAACACGGCAGCCCGGGCGCCGCAGCGACGGGCCACCGCGCCCGTGGCGGCCGCCTCGCGCACGCCTCTCGCCATGCAAAGACATCTCTCGCTCGAGGAGCGCACGGCCGCGGGCAAGGCGCAGCGGACGACCGTGCCTCTCGAGACCCTGGGCACGTGGGAGCCGGGGCCGGACCGGGCCGACCCGGTCGCGATCATCACCGCTCAGGAGACGGACCGCCTCAAGCCGCTCCTGCCGGTGCGCCACGCGCGCATGCTCCAGAACGCGTTCGGCTTCTACCGCGGCGCGCCGGCGGTCCTGGCCGCCGATCTCGCCGCCGGCCCGCGCACCGGCCTCGAAGTGCAGCTCTGCGGCGACGCTCACCTGCTCAACTTCGGCGTGTACGGCTCCCCGGAGCGCTCGCTCGTGTTCGACGTCAACGACTTCGACGAGACGCTGCCGGGCCCGTTCGAGTGGGACGTCAAGCGGCTCGTCGCCAGCCTCGTCGTCGCCGCCCGAGGCAACGGCTTCAGCAAGAAGAAGGCGCGGGCCATCGCTCTCGCGAGCGCCCGCTCCTATCGCGACTTCATGCGCCGGTTCGCCGGCATGGACACGCTGACGACCTGGTACACACAGATGAACGCCGACAAGGTCATCGCCGGCATCCACGACCCGATCCTCCGGGCCGATGCCGAAAGGACCGCCGCACGGGCCACCAGCCGCGACGCCGCCCAGGCTGCTTCCAAGCTGACCGTCGTGCAGGACGGAAGGCGGACCATCGTCCCGCAGCCGCCGCTCGTCGTCCCGTTCCGCGACCTGCCACCGGGCCTCGACATCCGCGATCTCAACCAAAGCGTGCGCATGAACTGGAACACGTACCGCCACTCGCTGCACAGCGACGTGATCAAGCTGCTCTCACGCTACCAGCTCGAGGACATGGCGCTGAAGGTCGTGGGCGTCGGCTCCGTCGGCACGCGCTGCTTCATCGGCGTGTTCACCGCGCGTGACGTCGACGACGTGCTCTTTCTCCAGGTCAAGGAGGCCGGCCGCTCGGTGCTCGAACCGTACCTCAAGCGCAGCCGCTACAAGCATCAGGGTGAGCGCGTGGTGGCCGGCCAGCGCCTGACGCAGTCGGCCAGCGACATCTTCCTCGGCTGGAGCAACGGGCCACAGGGCGGGACCTTCTACTGGCGCCAGCTGCGCGACTGGAAGGGGTCCGTGAACGTCGACACGATGGACCAGGCGCATCTGCTCGCCTATGGGGAGCTGTGCGCGTGGACGCTGGCCAAGGGCCACGCCCGTTCGGGCGATCCCGCGGCCATCGCCGCGTATCTCGGCAAGAAGGACCGGTTCGACATCGCGATGGCCGACTTCGCCGAGGCGTACGCGACCCAGAACGAAGCCGACTACGCGGCGATGAAGAAGGCGGCCGAGGAAGGCCGCATCGAGGTCGCCGAGGTCTTCTAGAGGATGCCGCCGGGGACGCCGGGTCCGGACAGTTCCGGCCCGGCGGGCTCCTGCAGCACGGGCACGCCGAGCGCGGCGTGGCCGGCGTGCCCGGTGAGGGTCTCCTCGACCGACAGCGCTTCGCCGGGGCGCAGCAGCACCGTGTGCACGTCGGGCTCCAGGTCGGCCGCCTGCGCCATGAAGAGGAAGGGCGCGCGCCGGTGGAAATCGGGGCCGAAGCGGAACAACGCCGTGCCCGGCAGGTGGTAGGTGCCCCAGTGGATGGGGATCACGAGGCGCGGCCGCAGCAGCTTCATGGCCTTGACGGCGTGCCGCGGGCTCATGTGCTTGAACTCGGGCATCATAGGCCCGATGCCGGCGATCGGCAGCAGCGCGAGGTCCAGGCGCTCCGGCCACACGTCGGCGATGCCGGAGAAGAACCCCGTGTCGCCGGCGAAGTACACGCTGCGAGACCCCGAGACGATGTAGCCGAGGCTCGGGGTGCGGGCCGCCAGCGGGTGGCGGGTCCCGCGGTGCTTCGCGTCCGTGCCCACCACCTCGAGCGGCCCGACGCGCAGGCGCTGGCCGGGCTCCACCTCGTAGATGTCCTTGAACCCGCGCCAGCGGAGCGACAGGCCGGCGCCCACGGGCGCGAGGACCGGAGTGTCGCGCCGGAACAGGCGCAGCGAGCGCGGGTCGTAGTGGTCGAGGTGCAGGTGGGAGATGAGGATCACGTCGGGGTCGGTGAGCGGCTCGGTGAGCGGTTTGGGTACGCGCCGGTACAGCGGGCCGACGAGCCGGCGCAGCACCGGGTCGGTGACGAGTCGCACACCGTCCATCTCGATGACGGTGGACGCGTGTCCCAGGAACGTCACCCGGGTCCCGGGATCGAGCGGTAGCGCCCTGGCGGGCATCGTAGCGATGTCGTTGTCCATGGTCCTCATTCTAGGGTGGCCGTGGCGCCGGTGCGCCAAACCAAACGGCTTGCGAGGATTGCAGTACTGCGCACGCGGGGAACCACATGGCGACCCGACACGCGGCAGAGAGGTCGCCCGATGGGGCGCGGCCCGCCGCCGATCAAGGAGTCGTCATGAACGACGAGCCTGTGTTCCTGTTCATCGCCACCTACACCGACCCGGCGGGGGCGGACGAGGACTACGCGGCGATCAAGGAACTCCACCACGACAAGGTGATCGGCACCTACGACATCGCCCTGGTGACGAAGGGCGAGAACGGCAAGGTGCACGTCAAGAAGCACGAGAAGCCGACGCAGCACGGCGCCTGGGGCGGGGTCGCGGTCGGCGCCGTGCTCGGCCTGCTCTTCCCGCCCGGCATCCTCATCGGCGCTGCCGCCGGCGGGCTGATCGGCGGCGCCATCGGGCACTTCTGGCGCGGCATGTCGCGCAAGGACGTCCTCGAGCTCGGCGAGTTCATCGACGACGGCGACGCCGCACTGGTCGTGGTCGGCGAGTCCAAGCTCCAGGCCACCATCGACAAGGCGATCAAGAAGGCCGACAAGCGGATGACTCGCCAGATCGAGATGGACTCCAAGGCGTTCGAAAAGGAGATCAAGGACGCCGCCAAGGCGGAGAAGGACGCCTGACAGAAGCTCCTGCGGCGCTCAATAGCTGACACAAAACGATGGATTCCACTGTCCCGGCAGTGGGTACTCAAGGGCCACGTCGCATGCTTCTTCTCGATACCAGCGACGATCGGAGGCGACATGGCCACCATCCAGCAGCAGATCGAGGTAGCCGCAGACCCTGCTCTTGTACGCTCCACGTGGGACCGGTTCATCCAGTGGGCACACACCGGCCCCGGGCACCTGTTGTGTGACGACCTCGCCTGCGTCGACGCGATCCGCGCCGGCCTCGTCGACTTCGTACCGACGCAGAACGGCCGGACGACGGTGATCTTCCGTATGGAAGAGATCGACAACGGCCCGCCGCCGGAGGAGATCAAGCGCGAGCTCGGCCACGACCTGGTCGTGTTCAAGGATTACGTCGAGCGGAGCGGCCTCGTGGACAGGAAGCCGACCGTGGTGGAAGTAGCGGCCCTCGCGGTGGAGTCGGACCGCAAGGGCGACAAGCCCCGTCACGTCCGGCTGAGCTCTGAGGAGGACACGACGTTCTGGAGGAGCCACTTCCCCACGTGAGCGCGAACGTAGGAGGCGACGCACAGCAGAGCGGACGGCCGGGACCGTCCGGCCTCTTGCGCGTCGCCTCCTTCAACGTACGGACCTGGCTCGGCCGCGACGGGGGAACAGCTGGCCGCTGCGCGCCGGAGCCTGCGCGGCGGCGATCCGCGGCCTCGACGCGGACCTCATCGGCCTGCAGGAGGTCCGCGCCCTGCAGGAGTGGAGCCTCGCGCGCCGGCTGCCCGGCTACGCCGGCGCCGGCGCCGGTCGCGACGACGGCTACGGCAGAGGCGAGCGCTGCACGGTCGTCTACCGTGCGTCGCGGCTGCGCCTGGACGGGTGGACGGTGAACTGGTTCTCGGACACGCCTCGCACACCCGGCTCCCGCTCCTGGGGCAACCCGATCCCGCGCATCGTCACGCTCTGCCGGTTCACGGACAGGCGGACCGGCGACGGCTTCGGCGTCGCCAACGTCCATTGGGACGGCGCCTCGGCCGCCTCGCGCCGGCGCAGCGCCGACGCGCTCCTCGGCTGGCTCGACCCGTCGCTGCCGTGGCTGGTGACGGGCGACCTCAACGCGACCGCCGGTGACCCGGCGGTCGCGAGCCTGGTCGCCGGCGGCCTGCGCGACCCGCTCGCCCACCTGGGCGAGCGCGGGCCGCAGGCCGCGACCCACCACCCGTGGGACGGGTCGACCGACGGCACGCGCATCGACTTCGTGCTCGCCGACGCGCGCTGGGACGTGCTCGGCGCGCGCATCGACCACGCGCGCCCCGGCGGACGGCTGCCGTCCGACCACTGGCCCGTGGTCGCCGAGGTCGTCCTGAGGCGGCCCGCCGGACCTGCCTGAACCGGCAGCGCCGACGATCGGGGCGCCGGTCGGCGGTAGACTTGCGCCCATGCACCCGCTGATCCGCCCGCTGCTCGACGCCGATCGCTCCGCCGTCGCCCGCCTCCTGGACGACGCCGTCGGGGCCGGCTTCTGGCGGTTCGCGGATGACGCCGGGGCGCTATCGTTCGTGGCCGTGACCGACGCCGGCATCGCCGGCGTCGTCCTCACGCGCCTGGAGCCGGGCGACGACCTCGACGTGCGGACAGCGTTCGGCGACTCCGCCGGCGCGGCCGCCGCGGCCGCCGAGCCGGTCCTTCACGTCCGCCAGCTCGCCGTCATTCTGGAGGCGCGGCGCACCGGGCTCGCCTCGCGACTGCTCGCCCGCGCCGAGGCTGAGGCGCTGACCCGCGGCGCCAAGGCGGCGTTCGCGTTCGGGTGGCTACCTGCCGGACGACCGGAGCCGGACGCCGTCCCGTTCTATGAGGCGGCTCGGCTACGAAGCCCGGCCGGACATCGCCGACTTCTACGCGGAGGACAGCCTGGCGACCGGTGCACGGTGTCCGTACTGCGGCGCGCCGCCATGCCGCTGCGCCGTCCGGCCGTTCGTGAAGGTCCTGTCCCAGGGCTGAAGCCGCGCGGTCGCGGCGCAGCCCGCGCCGTCCCGCGCTCCGGCGGTCCGCGCGGTCAGCGCTCCCAGGTGTCGGGCGACCACGTGCGCCGCTTCTGCGCCCACTCGGGGTCGTCGCGCCACACGAACGTGTCGTTCTGCAGGTCGCGCAACGCGAGCTGCAGTTCCTCGCGCGTGTTCATGACGAACGGTCCGTACCGCGCGATCGGCTCGCCCAGCGGCCTGCCGCTCACGAGCAGGAACCGGACCGGCGCCGCGTCCGCCTCGACGCGCACCACGTCGCCGTCGCCGAAGACGGCCATCTGCGGCGCCGTGAGCTGCACGCCGTCCAGGTCGCCGCGGTAGCCGAGGTCGGCGGCGACCCCGAAGCGGCCCTCGCCCTCGAAGGCGTAGGCGAGGGCCGAGTGCCCGCGCGGCACCGGCTGGGCGAAGTGGGCGCCAGCCGGCAGCGAGACGTCGAGGTACTCCGGCTCGGCGTAGATCTCCGTCACCGCCCCGGCGACCCCGTCGACCTCGCCGGCGATGACGCGGATCACCGTGCCGTCGTCGCGCCGTACCTCCGGGATCTGCGCCGCGCTCACGTCCTGGTAGCGCGGGTGCGACATCTTGAGCTCGGCCGGCAGGTTCACCCAGAGCTGGAAGCCGCCCATGCGGCCGCCTTCTCCGCGCCGGGGCATCTCCTCGTGCATGATGCCGCCGCCGGCGGTCATCCACTGGACGTCTCCGGCGCCGATGGCCCCCGAGTTACCGATGCTGTCGCGGTGGTCGACTTCGCCGACCAGCATGTACGTCACCGTCTCGATGCCGCGGTGAGGGTGCCAGGGGAACCCGGCCATGTAGTCGGCGGGGTCGTCCGAGCCGAAGTGGTCGAACAGCAGGAAGGGATCGACGTAGTCCAGCGTCGGGGTGGCGATACTGCGCTTGAGACGCACGCCGGCGCCTTCCATCACGGACTGCGGGGTGATGACACGCTCCACGATGCGGGCCTGCGTACTGAGCGGTGCCCCTCCGTGGCCCCGCTCGATAGCTCTCCTACGGTGGCTATTCATGCTGCGCTCCTCGGGCGGGATGGTCGTGGCAGGAGCCTTCCCGCGGGCGCGGCGCGAAAACCATGGACGGGACGGATAGCATGGGCGGGCACCCGCCGACCGGAGAGGGACGCCCAGTGCCCGCAGCCGTCCATCGCGTGATCGCCGATCTCAAGACCCTGCCTCGGCAGTTCTGGGTGCTCGCCGGCGGCATCTTCGTCTATCTTGTCGGCGTCGAGATGACCTACCCCTACGAGACGCTGTATCTCAACGGCAGACTCGGCGTCTCGATGACGACGCTCGGCGTCATCATCGGCGTGACGCTGCTCGCGACTCTGCCGCTGCAGGTGGCCGGCGGCGCCCTCTGCGACAAGGTCGGGCGCCGCCCCATCCTCATCGTCGCCATCCTGGGCAGCATGACCCTCTACTTCGGCCTCGGCGTGACGAACGACCTTGCCGTCATCGTCGCGCTCATCGCCTTCGAGGCCGCGTTCGGCTGGGCGCAGTTCATCACCGCGAGCAACGCGATGATCGCCGACGTCACGACGATGGAGCAGCGTACCGAAGCGTTCAGCGTCTCGCGCGTGGCGCTGAACGCCGGCATCACCATCGGTCCGCTGATCGCTCTGCCCCTGCTCGCCGCCGACCCCTCCTACCGGCTCAACTTCTTCGCCTCGGGGATCGTCTGCGGTGTGTTCCTCCTCATCGTGATCGTGCGCCTGCGCGAGACCCGGCCGGCGACGGTCGAGATCGTCTCCGTCGCGGCGGCCTTCCGAGGTTACGGGGTCGTCCTGCGCGACCGGTCGATGCTCGCCTTCTGCCTCATCACCCTGCTGCCGCTCTATGCGTTCGGGCAGATCTGGGCGACGATGCCCGTCATGCTCTCCGACCTCCACGACGTGACGGCGCAACGGTGGAGCGTCGCGATGGTCGTCTACGGCATCTCGATGGTCATCCTGCAGTACCCGGTGATCCGCGCGCTCGCCGACACCGACCACATGCTCCTCATGTCGCTGTCCTGCGTGGCGATCGGCGCCGGGGTAGGAGTCGCCGCATTCGTCCCCTGGCCGGCGACGCTCGCCTGCATCGTCCTGATCGCCGTCGGCATCGTCCTGCTGCTGCCCATCGCGGCAACGGTGGTCTCGCGGCTGGCGCCGGTGGAGCTGCGCGGCCGATACATGGGCATGTGGACCATCGTGTACATGGGGGGCTACGCGCTCGGGCCCCTGGTCGGGGGATGGGCCCTGGACGCACTCGGCGGCCGCACCGCGTTCGTCGCCATCACCGCGGCCTGCCTCGCCGGGGCGGCGTTGTTCCCGTTGCTGCGCAGAAGCGTGCGAGAGAGGATGGACGAGGTCGCAGGACCCGAGGCTGCCGACGCGTTCGGCGGCGAGCTGCGCGGCGAGCGCCCGGAGCAGGCGGTCTAGAGAACGGAGTCGCTCCAGGCCCGCGCCTCGTCGAGCAGGCGACGCGGGTCCGGGTGACCCGAGAGGCCGAGCCGAGCCGCCGCGTCGTCGATGAGGCGGCAGAGCTCGGCTTCCACGTCGCCCGGCAAGCCGACTGGCTCGTGCGCCAGGGCCTGACGTACACGCTCGCGCGCGAGCTCCAGCGTGTCCGGGCTGCCGGCGGCGCTCCACTCCCCGGCCCCGCCGCGCCAGCTGAGGTCCTCGGAGGCGCGGTCGCGGCGCAGCCAGCGGCGGGTGTGGCGCGTGCCGAGAAAGCCGCTCCGGCCGGTGACGCCCTCGATGATCGCGTCCACGTCGAGGGCGTCGTCATCCCACGGCGGCGGTTCGAGGGAGTCGAGCGCCAGGCGGTAGATGGCGTCGCCGACGACGAGCAGTTCGAGGCACGTGGAGGTGTCGCCCCAGGCGCCGATGCCGGACATCATGCACGGGCGCGCGAGCGCGCCGGCGAGTGCCGGCAGGGCCTGCTGGTACCCGGCCTGCACGTCGACGAGGGGCGCCGACGTGTCTGGTCCGTAGCAGTCGCAGGCGAGGCCGTGGCGCCGCGCGAGCAGCGTGGCGCCGACCGAGGCGAGCGACCACTGGCCGGCGCCGCAGAGGAGCCGGCCGTCGCGGGGGTCGGCCACCGAGAGCCGCGCGCCGTAGCCGCACGCGGTACCGGGTGCGGCGGCCTGCGCCAGCACCACGCCGGCGAGGATCTCCGCATCCTGCTGCGCCAGTGCGCCGGCCAGCGACGCCGGCGCCGTGGTGCCGGCCACCGGGTTGGTCAGCACCTGCACGGCCATCCCGAGCCTGGCCGCCGTGATGATGCCGTCGCACACGCCGGCGCCGAGAAGCAGCGGACTGACCGGGGAGTACCCCATGTCGAGGACGATGCCGCCCGCCGGGACTGCGCCCCGCCGGGCCGACAGCACGGCGCTCGCCATCTCGAAGAGCACCGGCGTCTGCCAGGCGTGGTCCTGGCCGGGGCCGCCGATGGGCTTGTCCGTCTCGGCGGCGATGGCGAGGTACGAGTACAGCGGGTGGAGCTCCGCCGGCACGTCTCCGGGAGTGACAAGGCTGTTGATGCAGTCCGGGAAGCGCTGGTGATGCATGACCCGGGCGGCGAGCGCCTGGTCGCGGAAGGTCGCGGGCCGGGTCACGGCCGGTGCGCGGGTCGCCGACGGCCGGCGCCTCGCCCATGTTGTGGACGTGGATGCGCCCCGGCGCCGGGCCGATGGCGAGGTCGCGCGCGGGGTCCCGGGCGAGCATCGCGTACTCGCCGCGGCAGCTCTCCAGCGCCGCGGCCACGACGGCCGCCGGCAGCAGCACCCGGCCCTGCGGGCCGGGTGACCCTCCGGCGGCCTCCAGCAGCGCCATCGCTTCTTCCGAGTCCGCGCGCACGCCCACGCGGGCGAGCAACTCGAGCGACGCCGCGCGGATGGCCTCGATCGCCTCGGGCGGCCAGAAGTCGGCGGCGAGCGACGCCCGCGCGGCGTGTTCGGCGTGCGAGGTGTCGGCGGGAAGACTCATCGATGACCCGAGTCTATCAAAGGCCACAGTCCCCCCGCCTCCCGCGCGCGCAGGGGATCAGAACGGACCGAGGCCGGCGTCCGCGGCCGGCACGAACGTGAGCTGGTGGTCGGCGGTGTCTGCTCGGCCGAGGGATCCTCCACCCGACGACGGAAGCGCGCGCCAGCTCGTACGGGCGAGATGACGGAGCACACTCCGAGCCGACCTCGTCGGCACGACCCTCATCCTCTGGTCGAGGGTGACCGCCAATCCGGCCGGGGCCGGGAAGAGCAAGACGGGCCCCCCGACCCACACGCGGGAGAGCGCGGGGGCCGGGACGGTGGGCCGGCAGCCTCCCGGCCGCCGGCCCACCTCCCGTCTCACCAGAGACTGTCGAGTCGCCACACCTGACAGCCGTAGAACGGGTTGGACAGGCCGAAGTACAGGCGGAACGGCGCCGCGACGATGTTGCGGAAGCCGTAGCAGTACTGCTCGCCGAACCCGGTCAGCGTGACCGTCCCCCACGACCGTCCGTCCCAGGTGCGGTACAGATCGGCGCCCGCGCCCGCGTACAGCGCCTGTACCTGCTTCACGCTCAGGCCCAGCATGGCCGCGAGCTGCTCGGCGGGAACACCGGCGAACTTGAGCATCGAGGTCAGGTCGAAGGTGCCCATGTAGAGCCTCCCGCCGTGCACCGCCATGCTCCAGCAGTACAGGTTCAGCGGATTGCCCATGCCGGACGGCTTGCCGCTGACCGGCGTCATCATCCGCGCCCCCGCCGGCGTCTGCGCCATGCGCGGCGTGCCGATCACAAGCTGCCACGACCCGGACGGCCAGATGCGGATCAGGTCGAAGCCCTTGAGCTCCGTCGAGCCGGCGACGCCGGGGACGTGCATCGAGCCCACGTACACGGCGCCGTTGAACACCTTCATCGTCCCAGCCCACTCGTTGGCGGTGCTCCCGGCGCCGCCGGTGACGACCTTGGTCCAGTCGGCGTTGCCCATCGGGTCGCGGACGTCGCTGCGCCAGACCTGGAAGCCGGTGCGGTTCGACGTGCCCGCGTACAGCCGGCCGCAGAGCGTGGCGAACGACAGAACGTTGTTGTTCGTGGGATCGAGCGTCGGGAAGTCGATGACCTTCTTCCAGCTCATCGGATCCGCCGGGTCGTCGCTTGCCCAAGCCCCTGCCTCCACCGAACTGCCGATCTCGGCCGGACCGACGCCCAAGTAGAGCTTTCCGTGATGCGCGAAGATGGCCCGGCTCTCGCGGCCCATCTCGGGTGGGGCGTAGCACGGCGTCCAGGTGACGCCGTCGGTCGAGCGCATCATCAGCGGCTGCTGCAGGGCGAAGCTGAACCCGCCGGCCGCCGCGTACAGAGCCTTCACGCCGTACTTGTCGGTCATCACGGCCATACCGCGGAGGCCGAGGACGGCGGCGGCGGAGCCCTTCGGCGCGCCGGCCAGGTACGAGTCGATGAGCGGCGCCTGCCAGACACGCGTCCATACCCCGCAGTGGAGGCGCCAGATCTCGGCGCGCGAGCACTCGTTGAAGGCGGTGTATTTGTCGACGTCTTTGACGCTCGTGCCGTCGACGAACGAACTGACCGGCGGCGCCTGCGGGGTGTTGCCGGGGATGAAGCCGCCGGGCAACTTGACGCCCGCGCCGCCGGCCATCGGCCCGCTCATCAGCGACATCACCGACGAGGTGCAGCCCACCCTGCCGGTACCGATGTACAGGTCGCCCTGGAACATCGACATCGACCACGGGTAGGAGTTCTGCCAGCTGTCCGGAGAGTCGCCGATGCCGTCGGTGGCGATCTGGGTCAGTTGCGGCATCCAGCAATCGCCGCGGGCCGCCGGAGAGCCGGCGACCGCGACGCAAGGCACGACGGACACCACGGTGAGCACGGCGAGGATGACGCAGAGTACGACGATGGTGCGGACACGATGCATGGCTCCCCCTTCGTTCGCCCGCGCGATTCCCGCGCCGCCGGACGGCAGGAGACGCCAAAGCAGGTCGCTGACCGGCTCGGCCCCGCTCCTGCCGGTCGGTCAACCGTAGGGATAGACTGCGCAAACGGTCAATACAGCGAACTCCCCAGGCGCATCGTGTGGGAGCGCGGGAGGATCGCCATCGACGTTGTCAGGACTGGCTACGACGCGTGCCCTCGAGGCGGGCGGACCCGCACAGGGCCCGGCGCGGCCGGTCAGGTCGCGACGCGCCTGGCGGGCCGGCTGCGAAGCCGCCAGGCGAAGCCGGCGAGACGGGCCTCGTCGATCGGGTCGCCGTCGGCGTAGACGAACAGGGCCGGGAGGCCGGCCTCACGCCGAAGCTGGGCTTCGGCGATCAGGGCCGGCCCGCACCCTCGCGGCGCGACCGCGACGACGCCGTCGATGGGCTGCGTGCGCCAGGTGAGCAGCGCGCCGCCGACCGTCGGGATCGTCTCGCCGAAGGGATACGGCGCGACCAGCCGGCGGCTCTCCCGGTCCACGTCGCGCACCTCGTTCCAGAACACCCACGGGTGCTCGTCGCGCACGGCCTTCACCAGCCGGCCGATCACGTAGCGCATGGTCGCCAGCGTCGCTTCCTTCTCGGGGCGCTTGGTGAGCGCCACGCCGTCCTGGATCTGGCGGAGCTGGAGCAGCTCGAAGAACGCACCGTAAGGCTCGAAGATGACCCGCAGGCCATGTCCGGCCAGCTTGCGCTGCAGGTCGTCGTTGCCCCACTCGTCGACGCGCAGGTACAGGTCGCCGCACAGATACACGTCGCGCAGGCTCGCCGACGTCGCCGCGTCGCGCGCCAGGGCCTTGTAGGCGCGCGAGGCATCGGCCAGCAACTCCTCGACCTCACCGCAGAACCGGAAGGCCCCGGTGACGTTGCCGGCCAGGCCGGCATCCGGCCGGGGCTGTTCGAGCATCGCCTCGAGCCGGTCCGAGTATTCCGTGAACAACGCGTCGCTCGCGCCCGGCTCCGCCTCGTCGGCGAAGCTGTAGAAGCGCAGCATGTTGAGCAGGTCCACGGCGACGAGGGCGGTCCACGCGATCGGCATCATGCGGACGTTGCCGGTGACGAGGCTGAAGTCGGCGACCTCCACGCGATGGTCGAGGCCGAGCCGTTCGAGCGAGATCTGCTCCGTGAGCGGGAAGAGGTTGGCGCGGCACGCCTGGAAGCCGTTGCCGGCGCTCAGGAACAGCGCCTTCTTGCCGTCGAGCTGCGCCACCTCCTCGTCGAGGAAGCGGGCGAAGCTGCCCCAGATGAGCTGGTACGGCAGGCACTCCTTGCCGGAGCAGGCGGCGCCGGCGGCGCGCAGAGCGGCAGCGTCGGGCTCGCCGACGTAGGAGGCGTCGTAGCCGGCGCCGCGCATCGCCGCCGCAAGGTGGCGGCCGAGGCCGCCGCCCACGTGGCCGAAGTAGAAGCGGTCGTAGCCCGCGTCCAGGCTGTGCGGGAGGCGCCGGTCGAGGCGCGCGAGGCGCGCCTGCATGCCGGCGGCGGTCGCATCCTGCGCCGCCGCCCGGCCGGCGGCGGCCGCGGCGGCCGCCGAGACGTCGGCGTCCTCCGGCCGCTCCGCCACCGCGGCGGCGCCGTCGACGGCCGTCTCGCGCCAGCGGCGCACGCTGTGCAGGAACGCCTGCACGCGCGTCACGTACCCCGCCTTGCCGCCGTGGCCGTCGCTCTCGAGCACGGCGTGCGGCCAGTCCTCCGTGAGGTCGGCGAACAGGTGCTCGATCATCGAGTTCGGTCCGCAGCCGTAGGCGCCGAGCAGCAGCGGATACACGTCGCCGGCAGCGGCGCCGGCCGCCGTGGCGCGCAGCGCCTGGCCGGCGCTCGCCCAGTGCACGCGCTGCATCCCCGGCACGCCCTCCGGCGTCGGGTAGCAGTCCACCGGCAGCGGGAGCGCGCCGTTCGCGGCGACCAGCTCGTGGACGCCGGCGTCGAGGACGGCGTCGTGGATGACGTGCGTCTCGCCGGCGATCAGCACCACCGGATAGCCGTGACCGCGCGCCCATCGGAGCGCGCGCTCGCCGACGGCGTGCAGCCCCGCCTCGAAGCGGCGCTGTGCGTCGAGGGCCGCTTCGTAGGCCTCGTCGAACGCGGCGGGCGTCAGCGCTCCGTCACCGGCGCTGTCGGCCAGCGCACGCATCGCCAGCGAGATCGAGCGCCGCACGCGCGGCGCGTCGAACCCGTCGCCTTCCCTCTCGAACAGGGCCGGCCGCAGGACGCGCGTGCTCGAGCCCGCGGCGTGCAGCGCACGCCCGACCATGTCCGGCGCGCCCTGCGCCATCGGGCAGGTGTAGGTCTGCGCGCCGGCGTTGGGCAGCGGCAGGTGCACGAAGATCGGCGCGAAGAAGACGTCGACGTCGGCGGCGGCGAGCCCGTGCAGCAGTTTGACCGGCGCGCAGGCGCCCAGGGCAGCGCAGCGCCGGTCTCCGTCGGCGAGAGTGTCCCGGCCCGGCCGCAGGACCTCGACCCGGTGGCCGAGGCGCCGGAGCAGCGTGTGGAAGAACGGCAGCGTGTCGATCAGGTAGTGCGCGTACGGCAGGCCGATGAGCGGACCGGCGACGACGTCGGCTTCACCGCCGGCCCCATCTTCACCGCCGGCCTCTTCGTCAAGCAGTGAGCGCAGCAGTGCCTCGCGCTCGCGGTAGGGGTTGGGCGCGTTCTTGGGAAGCTTGTCGCCGGCGGCGGACACGGCGTCGTACTTGGGGCACTGGCCGCCGCTCACGATCTTCTCGACCTCGCCGCCGATGTCGATCTGCGCGAGCTCGAGGTGACAGCTGTTGAGGCAGTCCCGGTCGCCGCACTGGAACTCGCGACGGCCGGCGACGCGGGCATCGAGTACGCGCGCGAGATCGATCGCCGGCGCGGCCGGGCCGGCGCCGCCGTTCCCGGTCGCGGCAGCAGCTCTCGCCGCCAGCAGAGCGATGCCCACAGCGCCCATGGCGCCCGGGTCCGCGGGCACGATCACGTCGCGCTCGAGGACGGCCGCCAGCGTGCGCGAGAGCGCCGGGTCGGTGGCCGGCTTGCCCTGGAAGAACACCCGGTCCAGCAGGCGGCGCTGGCCCATCACCCGGCTGCGGTAGTTGCGCACCACGGAGTGCTGCAGGCCGGCGAAGATGTCCTCCCGGCTGAAGCCGTCGCCGAGCGCCTCGGCAGCCACGTCGGCCACGAACACCGTACAGGTCTGACCCAGGTCGGGCGGGCCGTCGCTCAGCGCCGCCAGCCGCCCGAACTCGGCGATGTCGTCCACGCCGTGGGCGATCGCCTGCTCCTCGAGGAACGAGCCGGTGCCGGCGCTGCAGACACGGTTCATGTCGGCGTCCACGACGCGCCCGTTCTCGACGTTGATGAACTTGGCGTCCTGGCCGCCGATCTCGATGATGGAGAGGCTGCGGCCGCCGTCCGGGTCGAGCCCCGCGGCTGCGGTCGCGTGGGCGACGATCTCGTTCTGCACGGTGAGACGCCCGCCGAGGTCCGGGAACGCGGCGCGGAAGACCGTGGCCGCGGCGTCGCGGCCCGAGCCGGTGATCCCGACGGCGAACACCGGGTTCGGCGCCATCTCGACGACCTCCGCCACGAGGGCCTGGGCCGCTTCGACCGGGTTGCCCTCGGTCCGCCGGTAGACGCTCGCCAGGACGGCGCCGGTGGCGGCGTCGAGCAGCGCGGCCTTGGACCCGGTGGAGCCGAGGTCGAGACCGAGGACCGCCGGGGCGACTGCGTCGCCGGCGTCCGGCGCGACCGGTGCGCCGTCCAGGCGCACCACCGAGCCCGGTCCCCGCTCCGCGGGCTCGAGGCGGCCGATCCTGCTGCGCACCGGACGCACGAGCTCAAGGGGATCGGCGGGGAACACGGCGGCCGGGCGGCCGTCGCCGGCCCCGGCGGCCCGGATCGTCCCGGCAGCCACGCCCGTGCCATCACGGGACGCCGCGAAACGTAACGCGCCGAGGGCCTCGAAGACGCCGGCCTCGGCCGCGACCTCGACCGGCGCGTCGCTGAGCGCAGCCATGCGGACGGCGATGGGTCCGATGAGGGCCCCGTGCCCGATGAGCACCACGGGGCCGTCGATCTTGCTCTTGTCGTACAGGCTGTGGACGTTGCGGGCGACGCCCTCGAAGAGCCCCTGGAAGATGCGCCCGTGCGACTCGCCCTGATTGGCGAAGTGGGTGAGCTCGCTCTTGGCGAACACGGCGCAGCGGCTGGTGACGGTGACGCCGTCCGGGCTGGCCTCCGCCAGCTCGACGGCCTCATCCAGGGAACGGCCGAGCCGGGCGCACAGGCCTTCCACCGTCTCGCCCGTGCCCGCCGAGCAGCGCTCGTTGGCCTCGTAGCGCACGTTCCCGGACGCGGCGCGCGTGAGCACCGAGTAGCCGCCGCCGCCGACCCGGACCACGTTGAGCGGACCGTCCGGGTAGAGCCAGGCGGCGGCCTGCTCCTGGGCGATCTCCTCAGGGACGCCTCCCACGGCCGGCTCGCCGAGGCGCTCGCCGTAGACGCCGGTCACCGCGATGCCCGCCAGACGGCCGCCGCCCAGCTCGCGGTAGAGCTCGAGGAAGGGGCGGAGGGGATCGCCGAGGTGGCGCTGCGCCCGCGTCTCCAGCACGCGGAGCTCGCCGTCCGGGGAGACCTGGCCCACGGCCAGCGAGGTGGTCACCTTGCCGAGATCGGCGCCGATGAAGAGCGGCGCGTCGGAGAGCGCGCCGTACCCATCTGCCGCGCGGGCGCGGCGTCCTGAGGAGGGGTGGTTCACGCCTCTGCTTATATCAGGTCGGCCGGGCACTCTCCATCGGCCGCCGACGTGACTCCTCCGGTCAGCCGCCGCGCCGGTCCGGGCCTTCGTGAGATCGCGGCTCCTGCCGGCGGTCGTCGACCCGCTCCGGGCCGCCGGCGACCTCCAGCCAGCCGGCCCCGCCCAGGCGCGCGTCGCCGAGCGCCCGCGCCAGGAGCATGACCAGATCGTCGTCGGGCGCCGCCAGCCAGGCCGCCACCGCCGAGTCGAGAGCCGGGGAGGCGCCCGCGCGGGCGCGCCACACATCGCCGTCGTCCATGATGAGGTACCGGTCGCCGGCGGCGCCCGGACGCCGGTCCCCGACCAGCCAGCCCAGCGCGTCCGGGCCTTCGGCCGAGGGCGAACCTTCGCCGAAGACGACACCGCAGTTGGGAGCGCGTCCGGCGACCCTCATGGACGTCGTCCACTTGGTCGTGACCTCGCGAAGCTTCGCGCGAGGGTCCCTCGGTTGGTACTTGTACTCCACCACCCACCTCCTGGCCAAGCCCTCCTGGATTGTGCAGAGATATGGGTGACGATGCAAGGGTCAACCTGCCTGCGGGTGCACGTGCTGCGGCACAGAGGCAGGCGCCCTGCGCCGTCCCGCTGTGCCGCCGACCTCGCGAGGGGTACAGTAGCGGCATGACCGACGAGCCCGCATACGATCCCGAACTGGAGCGCCTCCTCGACGACGCCTGGGAGGCGCTCGAAGACGGCGATCTGCGCGCCGTGAAGCGCGCGCTGCGCACGGCGCGGGAGGCCGCCGCCGACGAACCCGCCGTGATCGAACTCGAAGCATCGCTGGCGCGCGAGCAGGACGACCCGGAGGCCGCGCTCGAGGCCTACCGGCGCTGGAGTGCCGCCGACCCCGAGGATCCCGAACCCTGGCTCGGATCGGCCGAGGTCTACGTCGACTTCGGCGAGCCCGCCGAGGCCGCGCGCCTGCTGCGCGAGCTGCTCGCCGGCCCGCGGCTCGACCCGCTCGACGAAGCCGACGCGCGCCACCTGCTCGGCATCGCCTGCGAGGACAAGGGCGACGCCAAGGGCATGGTCAAGGAGTGGCTCGCCACCCTGCGTCTCGACAAGGCCAACGACGGCCCCACGCCGCGGATGACGCCCGAGGAGTTCGAGCGGCTCGCCGCCGACGCCCTCGACGAACTGCCGCCCGAGATCCTCGCACGGCTCGGCAACGTGCCCGTGTTCGTCGAGGACCACCCCTCGGAGGCGCTGGTGCTCGAAGGGCTCGACCCGCGGACGCTCGGTCTGTTCCACGGTATCGCGCTCCCCGACCAGTCGGTGCTGGGCCCCGGCCCGGATGTCGGCGTCATCCACCTGTTCCAGCGCAACCTCGAGCGCGAGGTGCCGGACGACGACGAGCTGGCCGAACAGATCCGCATCACCGTCCTGCACGAGACGGCGCACTACTTCGGCGCCGGCGAGCAGGACATGCACCGGTTCGGCCTCAACTAGCACGCCCGCCGCGGTGCCCTTCGGGCCGGCGGTCCATCCCCGGCCGGACAGGCTCCGTACGTCGCGCCTCTCCATCGCCCCTCTCTCCGCCGTTACTTCACGTTGATGGGGACGTCGCCTCAATGCAGGCAGAGACCGGTGAGGTGTCCCACGACCGGAGGAGACGGCGGCACGGGGTGAGGACGGCCGCCTCGCCGGAGTGCGACGAAGCCTGGGGCGGCCGTCAGGCGGGGGCGGCGAGGCCGAGCAGCTGCAGCGCGCGTTTCTTGAGCGCGCTGCCGATCTCGGCCTTTGCGGCCTCGTCGGCGCCGCCCCCGATGAGGAACGCGTAGCCCTCTTCGAGGGCCTTCACCGTGACCGCAAGCTCGTGCGCGTCGTCGCCGGCGACGTGGCCGGCGGCCATGCACTCGGCGAGCGTCGTCTCGACGAGCTCGAGCGACGTCTCGTACAACGCGGCGTAGCTCTTGCGGACGGCCGGGTGCCGGAGGCTGACGTAGAAGCACGCGTAGAAGACGCTGTCGTCGAGCAGTTGGTGGTACTCGGGGTCGAAGAAGGTGTCGAGGATCGCGATGAGCCGCTCGCGCGGGTCGGCGATGGCCGCGAGCTTGTCACCGTAGCCGTGCCGGTACTCCTCGAGCAGGTAGTCGACCAACTCGATCGTCATCTGCTCCTTGGTGCCGAAGTAGTGGATCAGGAGGCTGGGCGGCGCGTCGATGCGTCTGGCGATCTTGGCGATCGACGCGCCCTGCAGACCCTCGTCCTTGAGCACCTGGTAGTAGGCCGCCAGCATCTCCCGGCGCCGGATCCGGGCCCACTCCTCGCGTCTCACTCGCCCCCACCTCCGCCCGTCGCCGACTGGTGGTGCGCTGAGCAGCGCCGGCGTTGACTGAACGTTCGACACCGGGACTCTACAGTCTCGGTCGTCCACCGCCAAGGAACGGTCCGAGGCGCGGACCGGCCCTCGCTGAGCGCCGCGGCCCGGCCCGCCGTCAGGAGTCGAACCCGAGCCCGAAACGGTCGAGGGTGCGCAGCCAGGCGTTGCGGCGACCATCGCCCGCCTCGGCGCGTTTGGTCGACCAGCGTGTGACCTCGATGAGCGGCGTGCGCAGCGGCTCGGGCGGGAACGGAAGCGGGCGCGAGCGCACGAAGCGAAGCTCCGTGAGCTCGGTGGGCGCGTCCCCGAGGAGGTCGAGCGCGACGCGCGCGCCGAAGCGCGAGGCCACGACGCCGAGGCCGGTGTACCCGAGCACGTAGGAGACGCGGCCGTCCAGCGCAGTGCCCCAGAACTGGCAGAAGCGGGAGCAGGTGTCGATCACCCCGGCCCAGCGATGCGTGAAGCGCAGGCCCTCCAGCTGCGGGAACGTGGTGAAGAACTGCTCGGCGAGCGCGGCGTGCTCGTCCGGCCGGTCCTCCAGCGCCGGCGCGATGCGACTGCCGTAGTGATAGAGGGCGTCCCAGCCGCCCCACAGGATCCGCCGGTCCTCGGTGAGCCGGTAGTAGTGGAACAGGTAGCCGGCGTCCGCCAGCGCCTGCCGGCGGGACCACCCCACGGACTCCAGCTGCCCGGCCGTGAGCGGCTCGCTCATGAGCGCGTAGTCGTACACGGGGACGACGGAAAGCCTCAGCCGCCGCAGCAGCGGCCGGAAGGCGTTGGTCGCGAGCACGGCGCGCCGGGCCTGCAGCGTGCCGCCGGGCGCCCGCAGGGCCACGCCGGTCGGTGTGCGCTCCAGCGCCGAGACCGGCGTGCGCGCGAAGATGCGTACGCCTCGCTTCTCGCAGGCGCGCGCGAGGCCGGCCGCCAGACGCGCCGGGTCGACCACCGCGGCGTCGTGATGCCACAGGCCGGCGAGATACGTCGGCGAGTGCACGTCGGCGCGCATCGCGTCCTCGTCCAGCCACTCGTGGCCGATGCCCAGTCGCGCGTAGTGGGCCTGTTCCTCGCGCAAGCCCTCGATCTGCCAGGCGGAGGTGGCGATGTCGAGCTCCCCCGTGCGCTCCCAACCGCAGTCGATGTTCTCGCGCTCGATGGTGCGCTCGATCTCGTCCAGGGTCTCCATGCCGAGCCGCAGGAGCTGCTTCTCCTCGTCGGCGAAGGATCCGGCGCCGGCGGCGACGCCGTGAGTGAGCGAGCCCACGCAGATGCCGCCGTTGCGGCCGCTGGCCTGCCCGGCGACATCGCCGGCCTCGAGCACGACGACGTCGGCGCCCGGGTCGCGCTCCTTGGCGAGCAGTGCGGCCCAGAGGCCGGTGAAGCCGGCGCCGACGACCGCGAGGTCACAGACCTCGGCGCCGGCGAGTGCAGGCCTCGGTGGCGCCGGCGGCAGCTGGTCGAGCCAGAACGGGGCGAACTTCGCGTCGCGGAGCGCCGCGAAGGCACGGAGCGACGGCGATGACTTGATGGGTGTACGTCGTGAGGACATGCTGACCCTCCCAGGTTCGGTGGATCCGGTGGACTCCGGGCGCCGGTGACTCCCCCACACGGCGCCGGCGCGGTCTGGTCAGACCGCGTTGGGAGGGATGGCGGGCCCGACCGCACAGCCGGTCCAGCCGCGCGGCCTGCTCCACGACTCGTGGATGTCGTGCCAAGGCCTCATGGCCTGAGCGTAGGAGCGCGACGCGCGCGACGTCAACCGTCACGGACCGCGCTGACCAACAGCGAGTAGGATTCCTTTTGTGCGCCGTGAGGATTGAGCAGGAATGGCGGCTGGCGCGCCGCGCCGGGCGGTGACAGCATGGCCCTGCGGACGGCGCTGCCGCGTCACCGCAGCGGGGGGGACGCATGGGGGGTCAACTGCGACGGGTCCGGCTGCGCCTCGCGACCGTCGTCGTCATCATCTTCGTGTTCGTTTCCTCGGGAGCCTTCGGCCTCGAGGACATGGTCGGCTGGTCGGGGCCCGGCGTCGCGCTTGCACTGCTGCTCATCCTGCCCGTGCTCTGGGCGCTGCCCATGGGCCTCGTCTGCGCCGAGCTGGGCTCGGCGATCCCGGAGGAGGGCGGCTACTACGTCTGGGTCAAGCGCGGCCTCGGCGAATACTGGGGCTTCCAGTGCGGCTGGTGGTCGTGGCTCACGACCTTCGTCGACTCGGCGGTCTACATCGCCCTCATCCGCGACTACCTGGCGAGCTGGCTCGACCTGAGCCCCAACCTCGCCTGGCTGCTCGGCGTGGCCATCATCGCCGTCTTCGCCTACCTCAACATCCGCGGGCTCAACGTGATCGCCATCAGTTCCGTGGTGATGACGGTCATCATCATGACCCCGTTCGTGGTGATGACGGTCCTCGGGTTCGCGCACTGGCACGGCGTGCCGTGGCAGCCGTTCAGCTATCCCGGCCAGAGCGTGCTCACCAGCATCGGCTACGCGCTGGCTGTGGGGATGTGGATGTACTCGGGCTACGACTCGATGTCGGTGCTGGCCGGCGAGGTCGAGGAGCCGCGCCGGATCATCCCCCGCGGCCTCATGATCGCCATGCCGATCGTCGTCATCTCGTACTTCGTGCCGACGCTGGCGGCGCTCGGCGGCGTCGGCCGCTGGGAGGAGTGGAGCACGGAGGGGTTCACCTTCGTGGAGATCGCCCAGGCCCTCGGCGGGCAGTGGCTGGGCGTCGCGATGCTCGTGGCCGCCGTGGTCGGCAATCTCGCCCTGTACCAGGAGTACCTGGCGCAGGGCGCGCGGCCCGCCTACGCCATGGCGGCGGACCACCTGCTGCCGCAGGTGCTCACGCGGACCCACCACAAGTACGGCACGCCGTGGGTCTCGATCGTGTTCCTCGCCGCGGTGAACGCGCTGCTGGTCCGCTGGGGGTTCCAGACGCTCATCGTGATCGACGTCTTCCTGATGATGTTCTACTACATCCTGATCTTCGTGGCGGCCGTGGCACTGCGCAGGCGGGAGCCGGGCCTGGAACGGCCCTTCCGCGTGAGAGGCGGCACGGCGACGCTGGCGGCGATCTGCACGCCGGCCATCGCCATCGCCATCGTCGCGCTGTTCACGAACGGTGGCGACTGGCTCATCGGCGGGCTGGCCGGCGTGCTCACCGGGCCCATCGCCTATCTCCTCTTCAAGCCGCTGTGCCGGCCCAGGAGCTAGCCCAGCGCCTGCAGGCGTCGATCACTCCGCGTTGAAGTCCACCGGCTTGTTCTCGCACGACAGCGTCGAGAAGCGGCAGAGCGCGCTCGGCGGCTGCAGCACGTTGGCGTCGTCGCCGTGGTGCGTCGCGTCCTCGACCCCGGCGGGCGCCTCCAGCCGGTAGTAGTCGTAGAGCAGGCCCTCGCGGTGCTTCGCGTAGTCCTTGTCCTTCATGTTGTTGGGCGCGCCGGTGAGCTTCTCCATGTTGTAGTGGACCTCGAGGCCTTTGTCGGTGACCAGGACGTCGGTCACCGGGATGACGCTGAAGAAGCCCGGGAAGAAGCCGGTGTCCACGAGCAGCCAGTGCGGCCGGCCGTCGTCGTCCACGTACAGGTCGCTGATCGCGCCGATGCTGCGGCCCGTCTCGTCGAGCAGTTGCCTTCCTTGCAGCTCCTCGGCTGTGAGCGAGATGATCGCCATCGTCCCCCCTTTTGATGCCCGCCGCGTTCGGCAGGCGATAGGTCCCACCAGATGCGTGGGTCCTACCCGGGAGGATGGCGCCGCGAACGTCGGCGGCGCGAAGGGCGCGGCGGCGCTACTGCAGCGGCTGGACGACGAAGGTCGAGCCGCCGGCGAGCCAGCCGACGAGGCCGTAGGTCGTGTTCTGGGCGCCGTAGGCGTAGGCGAAGTCACCTTTGCTCGGGTCGCCGCTGCCGGCGGCGCCGCCGCCGCCGGCGGCCTTGGCGCTGATGAAGCCCACGCTGGAGTTGCCATCCCAGGAGCGCACGCCGGCGCTGCCGGTCTTGAACGTGCTGTCCTTGAAGTCGAGCACGGTGACGCCGTCGACCTTGATCACCATGTGGTCGCCGACGGCGGAGATGGTCGTCGTGTGCGCCGTACCGTAGGTCGCGAAGCCTGCGGGCAACCTGGTGGCGGCGATCGGGGTGGAGCTCTCCGATCCGTTCACGACCTTGCGCACGATGAACGACGCCGGGCTGTAGCCGGGGTCGAGCTGGAAGCAGTAGCCGCTGATGTTGGCCTTGCCGTCGGAGCGGAAGTAGACGCCGTAACCCCGGCCGCTGTTCAGCGTGGCGTTGACGTCGAGCTGCACGTCGCTCCAGCCGGTGTCGCCGAACGCCAGACGGTTCTCGCCGCCGGTGGTCGGCACGAGCTGCCCGTTGACGATCTTCCAGGCGCCCTGGACGGGGTTCAGTCCCGCCATGCTCGAGAAGTCGGTGTTGAAGAGGACGCTGCTGCCGGTGTTCTTCATCGGCTGGCCGGTCCAGGGGTTGCGCGGCCAGGTGTCCAGGTACTTGTTGCCGAGGTTGTCCGCGGTCGGGTCGTTCGGCGTGTAGGTGACGTAGTCGGTGGTCGGATAGGCGCCGCCGTGATCGGCTGCGTACGTCATCACGGCGTTCTGGATGAGGTGCGAGCCCTCCTTGACCGCCGCTTCCTTGGCCTTGTCCCGCTGCGCCGCGTACGCGGGGATCGCGATCGCCGCGAGGATAGCCGATGACGATGATGACGATCAGCAACTCGATGAGGGTGAACCCCTGTGACCCGTTCGCTCGTCTCTGCATTGGACCGCTCCGCTCCGTTGACCGCGATGATTGCGTGTATCACTTCTATTCTGGTCGATACGCGCGGAGTCTCGGACTCGTACAATCGTCTAGATAGTAGGGCCGGCGGACGAGAGCGACGGATCGCCTCGTGGGGATGCAAAACAGGACCGCGGAGGCTAGGATTCAAGGCGGGTCGCTCGTTGCCGATGCACAGACCCACAGACCACGAGAAAGGCCGCAGATGACCTCCGCCCGCCGCAGCGCCCCCACAGCCCTGGTCGCCATCCTGGCGCTCGTCGCCGTGCTGGCGCCGGCTGCGGGAGCGGCCGGCGCGACGGCGCAGCCAGAGCAGGGGCCGCTCAATCCCGCCTTCGTCGAGGCCCTGCACGACCCGCTCGTCACCCTCCGCCTGGGCCGGATGCCCAGCCCCGTGGAAGTGCACGTGGGCGCGGCCGCCGAGGCCGGGCCGTGCGCATGGCCGAGCCCTCGTCCTTCGACCTTCGCGACGAGGGCCGCCTCACGCCCGTCAAGGACCAGGACCCCTGGAACACGTGCTGGGCCTTCGCCGATATCGCGGCCCTCGAGTCGAAGCTCATGCCAGCCGCTCCCGAGCCGGACTTCAGCGAGGACAACGTAGTCAGGCGCACCGGCTATTTCGCGCGGATGAGCCAAAGGTACGACTGGGGCGGCTGGAACTTCATGGCCGTCGCCTACTTCGCGCGGTGGGCCGGCCCCGTCGACGAGAGCGCCGACCCCTACGATCACCGGGCCGGGGCCAACGGGACGCGCGCGCATGTCCAGGGCGTCGTCATGATTCCCGGGCGCACGGGGCCCACGGACAACGAGCTCATCAAGAGCCTCATCTCCAAGAACGGCGCGCTGAGCGTGGGCATGTACATGGACTTGAGCTTCTACGATGAGGCGAACGCCGCCTACTACTCGCCTCAGCGACAGGACGAGAACCACGGCGTCGACATCGTCGGCTGGGACGACTCGTTTCCCGCTTCCGCGTTCCAGGGGCTCGAGAACCCGCCGCCTGCCGACGGGGCGTTCCTCGTGCGCAACAGCTGGGGCACGGGCTTCGGCGACGGGGGCTACTTCTGGGTCTCCTACTACGACGGCTCGTTCGCCTTGGACCGTGGCACAGGGACGTGGGGCGGCTGCACGTCCTACAGCGACGTCGAGGACGTGGCCAACTACTCACGCGTCTACCAGCACGACAAGCTCGGTGTGAACTCGCACTGGGGCTACCGCAGCTCGCGCGTCTGGGGCGCCAACCAGTTCACCGCGGCCACAACGCAGAAGATCGCCGCGGCCAGCTTCTATGCCCTCTCGTCGTCCACCCAGTACGAGGTGTGGGCTGGCAGGAGCTTCGCCAGCCTCAGCCGGCGCGCCACAGGAACGGCCGAGCTGCCCGGCTACGTCACCGTGGCTTTCGACAGGAAGCTGCCCGTCAACGGCGGGCGGCACTTCGTCATCGCAGTCAAGCTGACGTCCCCCGGCGAGACCTTCCCGCTCGCCACCGAACGGCGCAGCAGCATCTGGTCGCCGGGCGCATGGGCTCGGCCCGGGCAGAGCTTCATGAGCCGCGACGGTTCCACCTGGACCGACGTCGCTCGCGTCCGCGCCAACGTGAATGTCTGCCTCAAGGCCTTCGCCAAGTGACGGCGAGGACGGCCGCGCCGGCGCTGCGCGGCCGTTCCGGCTGCGGGCCGTCCTCTTCGACTTCGACGGCACGCTGACGCATCCCGGCGCTCTTGACTTCGCCGCGATCAAGCGCGAAGTCGGCTGTCCGCCGGACCAGTTCGTACTCGAGTGGATCCTCGCGCTGCCCGCGGGCGAGACGCGCGCCGCGGCCGCCCTCGCCCTGGAGCGCTTCGAACTCGAGGCGGCGGACGCCTCCTCGCCCAATGAAGGTGCGGAGGAGCTCGTCCGCTGGCTGCGCGCGGCCGGGCTGGCCGTCGGCGTCCTCACGCGCAACGGGCTGCGCGCGGTCGAGCGCGCCCTGGGCCGCTTCGGCGCGCTCACACTGGACGACTTCGACGTCGTCGTGACCCGGGACGACGGCGAGATCGCGCCCAAGCCCGCGCCGGACGGCGTGCGGCACGCGGCCGCCGCCATGGGCGTCGCTCCGGAGGAGACCCTCGTCGTCGGCGACTTCCTGCTCGATATGCGCGCCGGCCGCGCCGCCGGCGCCGTCACCGCGTTTCTCGTGAACCACGGCGAGCCGGGGGACGGCGAGGGCGCGGCGCCGGACGCGGCCGACTGCGACTTCGTCGTCGGCCGCCTCACGGAACTCGAAGACGTCGTCAGGCTCGGCCTGCCGCTGGCGCCCGGCAAGCTGCCCAACGACCTGCTGGCCGGATTCCTCGCCGGCGCCGCCGGCGACGATCCGGCTGTGCTCGTGCCCCCGCGGGTCGGCGAAGACGTCGTCGCCCTCGATCTCGCAGGCGCCGAGCTGCTCGTCGCCCACGGCGACCCCATCACCCTCGGCGGCGAGGACGTGGGGCGCGCCGCCGTCCTCGTGAACCTCAACGACATCGCGGCCTCCGGCGCCGAGCCGCGCTGGCTGCTGGCGACGGTGCTGCTCCCCGCGGGCACGACGCCGTCGCAGGCCCTCGCGCAGCTGCGCGGGCTCGCCGCGGCCGCCGACGAGACCGGCGTCACGCTGGTCGGCGGTCACACGGAGGTCACGGACGCCGTAGTGCGGCCGGTGGTCGCACTCACGACGCTGGGGACGCTGCGTCGCGCCGAGCTCAAGGACAAGCGCTCGGCGCGCACGGGCGACCGGATCCTGCTCACCAAGACGCTGGCGATGGAGGGCGCGGCCCTGCTCGCCGAGGAGCTCGGCGAGCGCCTCCGCGGCCTCGGCATGAGCGACGCGGAGCTCGACGCCTGCCGCGCGCTGCGGGAGCGGGCGAGCATCCGGGCGGAGGCCCGGATCGCCCGCGACGTGCCGGGCGTGCGCGCCATGCACGACGTCACCGAGGGCGGCCTGGCGACCGCGCTCCGGGAACTGGCCGCGGCCAGCGGCCGCGGCGTCCTCGTGCACCGCGACCGCATACCCGTGTCGCCCGAGACGCATCGCCTCTGCACGCTGCTGGGCGCCGACGCCCTGGGGCTGATCGCCTCCGGCAGCCTTCTCATCTGCTGCGACCCGGCCGAGGCGGCGGACCTGGCCGGGACCCTCGCGGCGGCCGGCGTCCCGGCCACCGACATCGGCGAGCTGACAGAGGAGAACGCCGGCATCGTCGCGCTGGAGCGCGACCGGCCGGCGCCCTGGCCGGCGTTCGCCGTCGACGAAGCCGCACGTCTGCTCGCGCGATCGCAGGAGGGTCAGAAAGACCTGACGCCGGGGTCGGCGCCGTGGCCCGGCCGGACCCTTGCGAAGCATCGCGGCCCTAGAGGGCCGTGAGCTGCCAGTCGATGTTCATCTCGTCGCAGAGCTCGCCGACCGCCTCACGGAGCGCGGCGACCGGCGTGGTCGCCGGCACCGAGACCACGAGCTCCATCTCGAACAGCGGCGCGTTGGTGTACGGCGCCGGCCGCAGCGACGAATCCACGCTCTCGATGTTGACGCCCATCTCGCCGAGCAGGTGGGACACGGACTGCATGAGGCCGGGATGGTCCATCGCCCACGTGTTGAGCCTGAAGGGAAGCGCCGGGGGCCGCTCCGCCGCGCCGGTGTCCGCCACCCGCAGCTCCGCGTGCACGTGGCTGCCGCGTCGCAGGGCGCCGAGCCCGTCCTGCAGGCGACCCATCGCCTCTTCGCTGCCGGCGACCAGCATCATCATCGCGAACTGGCCGCGCAGGTTCACCATGCGGCTGTCTTCGAGGTTGCCCCCACGCTCGGTGATGTAGCGCGTGACCTCATCGACCAGGCCGGGGCGGTCCTCGCCGACGGCGGTGAGCACGGCGTGGTGAGTGGCGTCCATGCGAGAGACAGTACCGGCATCGCGACGGAAAGACAAAGTCCGCGGCGGCCGGGGCGAACACGTGAACGTCCGGGCGTGCGTGCGAGCGGTATAGTGAGAGTGTGACGTCAACCTTCAGAGCCGACCTTCACGTCCACTCCAGGCACTCCGACACCTCGGGCAACGCGGGGATCCGCGCGCTCCGGAGCGCGGAGTCGTTCACCGATCCGCTGGAGCTCTACCACGCGCAGCGTGCGCGCGGCATGGACTTCGTCACGATCACCGACCACAACACCCTCGCGGGCTCGCTGGCGATCGCCCACCTGCCCGGCACGTTCCTCAGCACCGAGCTGGACAGCTGGTTCCCCGAAGACGGGGTGCGCGTCCACGTCGTGGCGCTGGGCATCGACGAGGCGACGTTCGCCACGGCGAACGCGGCGCGCGAGAACGTCCACGACCTCGTCGCGGTCCTGCGCGAGGCAGGGGTCACCCACTACCTCGCGCACCCACTCTTCGACATGAGCGGGAAGCTCACGCCCGAGTCCGTGGAGCGGATGCTCCTGCTGTTCAACGTGCTCGAAGGCCGCAACGGCGCGCGCACCAGCCGCTGCAACGGCCTCCTGCGCGCCATCGCGGCCGGGCTCACGCCCGAGCAGATGGAGGCGATGGCCGAGCGCCAGGGCATCGAGCCCTACGGGGAGACTCCCTGGCGCAAGAGCCTCACGGGCGGCTCGGACGACCACAGCGGCCTCTTCTCGGCCAGCGCCTTCACGGTGGCCGGAGGCGACGGCTCGACGGCCGGCTTCCTGGCCGCCGTCGCCGCCGGCGACTGCGACCACGGCGGCGCCGACGGCGACGCCCGCCTGCTGGCGCACAGCATCTACGCCGCCTCGTTCTGGAAGATCCGCGAGATCCTGCGCCTGGACGAGCAGGAGGAGCAGAAGCGCGCCCTCGCTCTGCTGCGCAAGGGGTTCGGGCGCATCGGCCGCGACGTGCCCGTCCTGGAGAAGACGGTGCGGGGAGTCCGCAGCATCGCCCCCGGCCTCTATCGCGATGACGACCCCCGCGGGCCCGCGTGGGAGGAACTGCTGGACCGCGAGATCGGCAGCCTCGTGGCCGATCCCGACGGCATCAACGCGGTCGACGCCAAGGAGCTCAACCGCCGGCTGTTCGTGGTCGCCCAGCGCCTCGCCGACGACGTGATGAGCATGCACCTGCGGGCGCTGCTCGTCCGCGGCGCGCGCCTGGGGCTCAAGCGCCGGCTGCAGAGCGCGTACGCCGTCGGCATGGTCGCCTTCCTCGAGCTGCCCTACTACATCGCCTGGAGCTTCCAGAGCCGCGACCGGGTGCTGCAGGACGACTTGCGAGCGTACTTCCTCGGCGAGCGCCGCCACACGCGGCGCGAGAGAGTCGCGGTGCTCTGCGCCGCCGCGCCCCACGAGGTGCACGAAAGCGCGGAATGCGCCCGTCAGGTGGAAGCGGCGCCTCCGCGCCGCGACGTGGACGTGGCGCTGCTCACCTGCTCGATCGACACGGAGACGGCGACTCCCGGCGCCGTCGACTTCCGCGCGCTGGCCTGGCGGCCGTCGCTGAACGGCGAGGGACCCGCCTGGGTCGTGCCGCCGCTGGTGGAGGTCGTGGACTACCTCGAGGAGGAGGGCTTCACGGCGATCCACACCGACTCGGCGGCGGGACAGGGCCTTGTGGCCCTGGCCGCCGCCCGCCTGCTGCACCTTCCGGTGACCGGCGCCGTGGACCCGGACGGCCTGGAGGCGCCGCGGGGGCCCGGCGATCTCGCCGGGCGGCTGCGGCGCCGCTATCGCGCCTGGTTCTACGGCAAGCTCGACGAGGCCTACGTGCCGACGCGCGCGGCGGCACGCGCGCTCGTCGCCGCCGGGGTCGAGCCGAGCCGGATCACCGTGCTGCCTGCGCCGTCAGAGGACTGAGCCGTCGCCGGCCGGGCGTGAGCCCGGCCGGCCGAGGCGGCGCTTCAGTCGGCGTCGGCGAGAAGCGCGTAGATGCTCTTGCGAGCGGTGCGCAGGATCTCGAGCGCCTTCTGCACATCGTCGGCCGAACCGGCGATGGCGACCTGCTTGACGGCGGCGCCGAGTTGCATGATGGCCTGACGCAGCGCGAAGCGCGGGTCCTGCGGGCCACCTTCGCCGAACGGCGAGTCGCCGAGGCGCTCCTTGACGGTGGCCGCCTCGGCGGCGCCGGCCTCGGTCAGCGAGAACACGCGCTTGCCCTCGGCCTCTTCACCCTTGATGAGCCCCTGGTCCTCGAGCAGCTGGAGCGTGGGGTACACCGACCCCGGGCTCGGGCGCCAGGCCCCGCCGCTGCGCTGTTCGAGCTGCTGCATGATCTGGTAGCCGTGCATCGGCTCGTCGGCGAGCGCCAGCAGGATCGCCGCGCGGACGTCGCCGCGCTTGGCGCGCGCCCAGGGGCCGCGGCCGTGACCGGGACCGAACCCGGGGCCGAACCCCGGACCGTGACGATGACCGCGACCGCGGCCCTGACCTTCGCCCTTGCCCTGGCCGCCGCCTTCGCCGCGGCCGCCCGAGCGGAACCGGGGGTGGCCGCAGTCGCCCTGGGGGCCACAGGCGCCCCGGCGGTGGCCCTGACCTTCACTGTGAGGTCCGCAGCCGCGGCCCTCTGCTTCGTGTGATCCGAACATGTCGTCCTCCTTGGACGGTTCTCAACGGTGTAACACGATATATCGTAATGCATCGGGCAGGAATGTCAAGCGCTCTCGCCTGCGTCGGGCGCCGCGCTTCCTGTAGAATCCCGTGGCCATGATCCGCTACCTCGACACCCGCGGCGCCATCGACGCGCCCCGCACGTTCACGGAGGCGATCCTCGAGGGCATCGCACCGGGCGGCGGCCTCTTCGTCCCCGAGCGGCTGCCGCGGTTCACGGTGGAGCAGATCGTCGCGCTGGCCGGCGTCCCCTACCACGCGCGGGCGGCGGCGGTCTACGAGGCCTTCGGCCTCGACGTCACCGCCGCCAGGACGCGCGAGATCGCGGCGCGGGCCTACGGCCCGAACTTCGACGTACCCGAGGTCGCCCCGGTCCGCGAAGTGGCGCCGGGGCGTCACGTGCTCGAGCTCTGGCACGGCCCCACACTTGCCTTCAAGGACATGGCCCTGCAGTGCATGCCGCTGTACTTCAGCGAGGCGCTCGAGCAGGCGCACGCCAAGGGCGCGACCGACCTGGACTTCCTCATCCTGGTCGCGACCAGCGGCGACACCGGCGTAGCGGCGCTCAACGGCTTCGCCGATCGCGCCCACACCCGCATCTGCGTCTACTACCCGGACGCCGGCGTGTCCGCCCTGCAGGAGCTGCAGATGGTCACGCAGCCGGGCCAGAACCTCACCGTGTTCCGCCTCGGCGGCGATTTCGACGACTGCCAGAGCTCCGTCAAGGCGGTGTTCGACGACGCCGGCTTCGCGGCCGAGCTGGCCACGCGGCATCGCCTCTCCTTGAGCTCGGCCAACTCCATCAACTGGGGCCGGCTGCTGCCGCAGATCGTGTACTACATCAGCGGCTACGCCGACCTCGCCGCACGCGGCGCCGTCGCCGCCGGTGAGCCCATGGACGTCTGCGTCCCCACCGGCAACTTCGGCAACATCCTCGCCGCCTGGTACGCGCGGGACATCGGCGTCCCCATCGGCCGCCTCCTCTGCGCCAGCAACAGCAACAACGTGCTCTACGACTTCCTCTCGAGCGGGGTCTACGACATCGCCGCCCGCTCGCTCGTCAAGACGCCGTCGCCGTCCATGGACATCCTCATCTCGTCCAACCTCGAGCGGCTCCTGTACGATCTCACCGGCGACCCCGCGCGCATCGCCGGCTGGATGAAGGACCTCAAGGAGACCGGCCGCTTCACCGTCGACGACGCGACCCGCGACACGCTGCGCGGTTCGTTCACCGGCGCGTGGGTCGACAACGACACCTGCCTCGAGGTCATCGGCCGCGTGCAGCGCGAGCAGGGGTACCTGCTCGACCCCCACACGGCCGTCGCCTGGGAGGCCGCCGAGCGGCTCGCCGGCGACGCGCCGGTGCTGATCGCGAGCACGGCGCACTGGAGCAAGTTCGCGGCCGACGTCGTGCGCGGCCTCACCGGCGTGCCCGCCGGCGCCCCGGTGCCCGGCGCCGCCGACGACCTCGAGCTGCTCGACCGGGTCGTCGACCTCGCGCCCGGCGCGAGCGTGCCGCCGCAGCTGCGCGCCGTGCGCGCCCGGCCGCGGCGTTTCGACGCCCGCGTCGAGGCCGGCCGCGAGCCGATCGAGACCAGCCTCAGAGAATGGCTCGCCGGCTCCTGACGGCCGGCCACCCCAACGCGACGACCCTCAAGGAGTCCCCGTGAGCGAACACTACAAAGGCCAGGGTGTGGGCTGGATCCACTTCGCCGGGATCTTCTTCCTGGTCGCCGCCGCCTTCAACGCCATCGCCGCGGCGTCGATCCTGACCCGGGACGAGCTCTTCGACGACAGCAAGCTCGTCGTCTCCGACCTGAAGACGTGGGGCTGGGTGTTCCTCGTCGTGGCCGTGGTGCAGCTGGTCGCCGGCGTCGTGGTGCTGCGCCGCCTGCGCGCCGGCCGCGTGCCGGCGATCGTCATCGCCGTGATCGGCATGGTGGCCTGGTTCGTGGCCTGGTCGATCCTGCCCTTCTGGGGCCTCGTGATGATGATCCTCTACGGCGTCATCATCTACGCCCTCACGGCGTTCCACGAGTACTTCGAGTGATACCGCGACGGCGCTGACCGGCGCCGTCCCGCGAAGAATGCGTCGCCGGGCCTAGCCGGACGGCTCCGGCTTCGCTCCCGGCGGGCCGCCCTCGTCGGCCGCCGGCGGCGCGGCGCCTCCGGCGTCCTCCGCCGCCGGCTGGTCCTCGAAGAGGCCGGCCTCCTTGAGCTGGCGGTACGCGTCGACGCCGATCTTGACGAACGGCGCCGCGAAGATCCCGCCGAGCGCGCCGGCCAGTATCGCCCCTCCGGTGGTCGCGAACAACACCACCAGCCCGCTCAGCTTGAGCGACGCGCCCAGGGCGAACTGTGAGACCACGGTCTGCAGCGGACCGTTGGCGATCAGCACGAAGATCAGCATCCAGATCGCGTCCCTGACCCCACCCGTCCCCAGCGCGATGAGCACCGCGAACGCCCCGCCGATGAACGCGCCGAACATCGGGATGTAGTTGGTGAGCCACTGGACCACGAAGATCGTGAAGGCCAGCGGCACCCCGATGACGAGCGCGCCGACGCCGACCACCGCGCCGTTGAAGAGGCCGATGAGCGTACTGCCCCAGATGTAGCCGCGCAGGAAGCGGGCGCTGTTGGCAAGGATCGAGTAGCCGACCGGCGGCGGCACCGGCCCCATGTGCTCGGAGGTCCAGCGGCCGATGCGGCGGCCACCTATGAGCACGTAGACGAGGATGTTGAGGCCGATGAACGCCCCGAACGCGAAGGTCGCCAGCGTCGAGACACCCTGCAGGGCGCCCCCGAAGATCCCCTGGCCCCAGCTCGCGACGCTGGCGCTGAGCGTCTTCTTGGCCGAGTCGACGAAGTTCGGGTCGATGTTCAGCTTCTGCAGCGTGTCGTTGATCCAGTTGACCGCCGCCTCGATCTGGTGCTCGATGGTCGGCCACTGCTTGACGATGCCGACCGTCATGAGGGCGAGGAGTGCGAAGCCGCCGACCACGATGAGCACCGTCATGATGAGCGCGCCCCAGGTGCGGCCGATGTGATGACGCTCCAGCCAGTCGACGATCGGCAGGAACGTGGCGCCGAGCAGGACGGCGAACAGCGTGGGCACGACGAGGGTGGCCAGCATGTGCAGCAGGTAGGCGAGCCCGATGAGGACGATGACGATCCCGATGGTGTACCAGCTGGCGATGCCGATGCGCTTGAACCAGCCGGGGATGAAGCCGCCGGCGAACGGCCGCGGCTCGCCGGGGTCCGGCGTCGCGGCCGCGGCCTCCGGCGCCTCGGGTGCGCCGCCCCTCTTGAACAGCTTCACGCTGACCCCCTGCTGAGCTCGCCGGCCGGTCCGGCGTGGCGCCATCCTACACGCATGGTCCGCCGCCGGGGACTGCGATAGGCTCGCACCGATGATGACCGGACCGGACAGCCAGCCGTGGGAGCACGAGGGCATGCGCGTCGCCGGCGGGCGACTGCTCGTCGCGGGACGCGACGCCGAGGAGCTCGCGCGGGAGCACGGCACGCCGCTCTACGTCTTCGACGTGATGCGCGTCGCGGAGCAGGCGCGCGCGCTGCGGGACGCGCTCGCGCGCGCCGGCCTCACGCCGCGGGTGCGCCTCGCGCTCAAGGCGCAGCGCGCGCCGGAGGTCCTGGCCGCGCTGCGCGCCCTCGGCGCGCCGGGCTCGCCGGGCGCGGTCGGGATCGACGCGTGCTCCCCGGGCGAGGTGCTGCACGCGCTCGACAACGGGTTCACCGCGGCCGAGATCAGCTTCACCGGCACCAACATATCCGAGCGTGACCTCGATGTGATCGGGCCTGCCGGCGTGCACGTGAACCTCGATCTGCTCAGCCAGATCGAGCGCTACGGCCGCCGCTGCCCCGGGAGGACGATCGGCCTGCGCGTCAACCCGCGCGGCGGGGTCATGCGCGGTCATGCCGAGAGCCTGTACAGCGGCGCCCGGCCGACCAAGTTCGGCATCTACGAGGAGGACCTGGGCGCCGCTCTCGATGCCGCCCGTCGTCACGGCCTCGTCATCGACACCCTGCACGTCCACCTCGCCAACGGGGTACTGGACGACGAACTGCCCGTGTTCGACGCTGCCCTCGGCCCGGTGAAGCGGATGGCCGAGTCGCTGCTCGACGCCGGGTGCCCGCTGCAGGAGGTCAACGTCGGCGGCGGCCTCGGCACCCCGCTGCAGACGGGTGAGCGACCGCTCGACCTCGACGCCTACGCCGGCATCCTCGCCCGCCGGTTCGCAACGCTGGGCGTGGCCGTCGGCGCGGAGCCGGGCGAGTTCCTCGCCAACGAGTCCGCGATCCTCCTGGCCGAGGTCGTCAGCGTGGAGGAGCGCCTGGGAGCCACGTTCGTCGGCCTGGATGCCGGCTGGAACATCATGAACGACGCCTACACCTACGGCCGCCGACCCGGGGTCGTCGTCGCCGCCCGCGCGAGCGCTCCGCGCGTGGACCGCGTGACGCTCGCGGGTCACATCAACGAGGGTGACGACGTCTTCGCCGCCGACGAGCCGTTTCCGGAGGTGCGCGAGGGGGAGATCGTGGCCTTCGTCTCGATCGGCGGCTACTGCCCGGGCATGTGGACCGACCACTGCCTGAGACCGCGCGCGAACACGCTGTACTTCACCGACAGGGTCTGAGAGCGGTCGGGCCTCAGGGTCCCCGCGTGAGCAGTCCGAAGGCGAACGCGAGGTTGGCGCCGGCGATCACGGCCAGCACCAGGGCGCCGGCGCGGCGGCCGGTGGTCCAGGCAGCGACGGAGAGAAGCGTGAACATGATGCCGCCGCCCATCATGAGGAACACGACCAGATTCCCGCCGTACCGCACGCGTCCTCCTTTGCCGGTGTGGCGGCGACCGCCGTCACGTGCGTAGAGTCTGTCCCCGGTTGCGGCCGGCGGCAAGCCCGCCGGTTGCGAGCCGCCGGGCCGGACGGCACACTCGGCAGAAGCGGCGGAACCCGAGGAGGCCCTCCATGACGACGCCCGACTGGACGAGCGTGCTGGACGATCTGGCGACGGCCGGGTGGACCGCCCGCGTCGTGGCGGCGGAGCGCATGGACGACCTCCGAAGCAGGGTGGCCGGGATCCTCGCCTCCGGCGAGCTGCCCGGCCCCACCGCCGACCACCTCTCCGAGGAGGTCGCGTTCGCGTGGCCGGCCGAGCTGCCGGCGGCGCGCTCGGTCGTCGTCGCGGCCACGCCGCGGCCGCTCACGCGCGCGACGCTCACCGTCGGCGGCGAGGAGCGCGAGATCGTCGTGCCGCCGCACTACGCCGGCTACCACACCGTCCCGGACGGGCTCGCCGCAGCACTGGCGGCGGCACTGGCGCCGACGGGCCACGCCGCCGCCCGCTTCGAACCTCCGCTCAAGACGCTCGCGACCTGCGCAGGGCTGGCGCGCTACGGGCGCAACAACATCACGTACGTCCGCGGCCTCGGCAGCTACCTGATGCTGGCGGCGTGCGCCACAGACGCGCCGCCACCGGCGGACGCCGCCTGGGACGAGCCACGGCAGCTGGACCGCTGTGAGCGCTGCAGCGCCTGCCTGCGCGCCTGCCCCGGCGGAGCCATCCGTGCGGACAGGTTCCTCCTGCAGACGGACCGTTGCCTCACCACGGTGAACGAGGACGAGGCGCCGTTCCCGGACTGGGTCGACCCGGCCTGGCACCACTGCGCCGTGGGCTGCCTGCGCTGCCAGCAGTCGTGCCCCGAGAACGCCGGGGTGGAGCTTCGCGTCGCGCCGCCGGAAGCGTTCGACGCGGCCGAGTCCGAGGCGATCCTCGCCGCGACGCCGGCGGACGGACTCGAGGCCGCGACCCGCGAGAAGCTGACGCGCTGCGGCCTGGACTACTCACCGCCGCTGATCGCCCGCAACCTGGCCGCCCTGCTCGGCGTCTGAGGAGGGCGGCCGGCGGGAGCCCGCATCCGCTTGGCCGGATCGGCCACGCGCAGCGGCGCCGGCTCCCGAACCGCACACCGCGGCTAGGGCGAGCGCCGCGAGGGAACCATCACCGTATGGAGGTCCGCTTCCCCGCCCGCGCGGAGGCGGCCGGAGCCCTGGGGAAGGGAGCGGTGATGGCACATCCCATCGTCCTCGGCTACGACGGGTCGGCCTGCTCGGCCGCGGCGCTCGAGGAAGCCATCGAGCTGAGCCGCGATGCCGGCGCCACCGTCGTCCTCGTCTACTGCCACGAACCCCCTCCGGGTCTGAGCTGCGCGCTCGACCCGGGCTGCGCCGCGGCCAAGGAGCTGCGCGACTATGAGCGGCGCGTGGAGTCGGAGGTGGAGCCGATGCTCCGCCACGCCGCCGACCGCGTGCGCGCCGCCGGCGTCGAGCCGGAGGTCGTGCTGGTCTGGGACGACCCGGCGCGGGCGCTCGAGGCCGTCGCGCACGAGCGCGGCTCGCACGTGATCGTCGTCGGCTCGCACGGCGAGGGGCCGATCGCCGGGGCGCTCGGCCGGCACACGCCGTTCGAGCTCCTGCACCACTCGGACGTGCCGGTGCTGGTGGTGCCGCACCGGCACTGACCGGCGGCGCGGCGGCACGGCTCCCGGCCGTGTGGCGCGAGGTCCCGCCCGACGCGCGAGATCCTCTACTGCGTCTCGCGCGCGAACCCGCGCACGGCGTTCACCGCCGCCTGCCAGCGCCGGCGCAGGTCGCCGGCGGCGGCATCAGGCGCCGGCGAGAAGGTGCCACCGGCGCTCCACAGAGCCTCGACCTCTTCCTCGCTCTCCCACACGCCGGTCGCCAGACCGGCCAGCCAGGCGGCGCCGAAGGCAGTCGCCTCGGGCTGGCCCGCCCGGATGACGGGCACGCCGAGGAGGTCGGCCTGGAACTGCAGCAGCAGATCGCTGGCCGCCGCGCCGCCGTCGGCGCGCACCTCGGCGGGCTGCACCCCGGCGCCGTCGGCCTCGGCCTGGTACAGGTCGGCGACCTGGAAGGCGATGCCCTCCAGTGTGGCGCGGGCGATGTGCGCCGCCGTGGTCCCGCGCGTGAGCCCGAAGATGCCGCCGCGCGCGTAGGGGTCCCAGTGCGGGGCTCCGAGCCCCGCGAGGGCCGGCACGAACACGGCGCCGTCGCTCGACGGCACACTCTGCGCCAGCGAAGTCGCCTCGGCGCCGCTGCCGACGATACCGAGGCCGTCGCGCAGCCACTGCACGGCGGCTCCGCCGATGAAGACGCTGCCCTCGAGGGCGTACGTGCGCCGGCCGTCGCGCTGCAGCGCGACCGTGCTGACGAGGCCGGGCGGCGCCGACGGCGCCTCGTCGCCGGTGTGCAGCAGCAGGAAGCAGCCCGTGCCGTACGTGACTTTGATCATGCCGCGGCGGATGCATGCCTGGCCGAAGAGCGCGGCCTGCTGGTCGCCGGCCATGCCGGCGATGGGGACGGCCGCACCGAGAAGCGCCGGGTCCGTCTCGCCGATGACGCCGCTGCTGTCCACCACTTCGGGGAGCAGCGCGCGCGGCACCCCGAAGAGCGCGAGCAGCTCGTCGTCCCAGGCGCCCTCGCGGATGTCGTAGAGCAACGTCCGCGAGGCGTTCGTCGCGTCGGTCACGTGGCGGCGGCCGCCGCTCAGCCGCCACACCATCCACGAGTCGACCGTGCCGAAGGCGAGCTCGCCGGCCTCGGCGCGCTCGCGCACGCCGGGCACGTGCTCGAGCAGCCAGCGCAGCTTGGTGCCCGAGAAGTAGGGATCGAGCAGCAACCCCGTCTTGCGCCGGACCAGCGCCTCGGCGCCGGCGCCGCGAAGCTCCTCGCAGAAGTCCGCGGTGCGCCGGTCCTGCCAGACGATTGCCGGCGCGACCGGCTCCGAGGTCGCCCGGTCCCACACGATCGTCGTCTCGCGCTGGTTGGCGATCCCGATACCGGCGATGTCGGCGGCGGACACGCCGGCCTTCTCGAGGGCGCCGCGGGCGGTGGCCAATTGGGCCTGCCAGAGGGCTTCGGCGTCCTGCTCGACCCAGCCGGGCCTGGGCGTGCTGAGACCGGCCTCCTGCTGGGCGCTCGCGAGGACGGCGCCGGAGGCATCGATCACGAGCGCCCGTCCGCTCGTGGTCCCCGTGTCGAGCGCCAGCACCAGCTTGCCCGTCGTCTCGCCCATGACCACCCTCCGTCCGTCGCCGCCCCGGCACCCGGCCGCGGGCGTCCTCCTGCTGGCCCGCATGATACCCGGTGCCGCGGCGCTCCAGCGGCGGTGCGCCTCAGCCCGTGGACGTCTCCCGGCGGAGACGCGGGCTGATTACTCCGGTGCTGGCCATTGCGTCCATACGGTGAACACCCCATTTTGGAGCGTCACTACAAACTTCATCAGCGGCGCGGGGGTAAAGTCATTGTGAAAGGAGTCGCATGCGAATGCGGCCCAGAAAGCTCGTGGAAGGAGGAGCCATGGGCTGGAGGAAGATCCTGGAGGCGGAGCACCGACTGATGCTCGAGGTTGCCGAGGCCGCGGAGGCCGAGTGCCGGCACATCGAGACCACGGGAGTCATCCGTCTCGACCTGGTCGGCGACATGATCGGATTCTTCCGGTACTTCGGCGACGGCCTGCACCACCCCAAGGAAGAGGCCTTGCTGTTCGCCCGCTGCCACCGCCGCGGGATGACCGACGAGGACGAACCGCTCGAGCAGATGATCGGCGAGCACGAGTGGTGCCGCGTCAAGCTCGACGGCCTCGAGCAGACACTCGAACGTATCGATCCCGGCGACCGGGCGGCCGCCCTCGACTTCGCCGCCCGGCTGCGGGAGTACCTCGAGGTCGCCCGCTGCCACGTCGAGGTCGAGGAAGATGTGTTCTTCGACACCGCCCAGCACTACCTCACCGAGAGCGATCGGCACGAGCTCACGGAGGAGTTCGAGGCCGTGCACTGGGACGAGATCGAAGAGGGCGTCTCGTCCTACTGGGAGGACCTCGCCCACAGGCTCTGGGTCGCGGAGGCCCAATCGGCCTGACGGGCCTGCAAAGCTCCTCCAGACGAGGTCGCGATGGCTGAAGTGCCCGGGCTCGCGACCTCGTCATCCGGCGGGGCCGCGACCGGAGCGCGTGTCAGCTCCAGCTTGCGGCCCCGTCACTCAGGAACTCGTGCATGTCGTCGGCGGCCTTGCGCGCCGCGCCCATGGCGAGGATCACGGTCGCGGCGCCGGTGACGATGTCCCCGCCGGCCCACACCTTCGGCACGCTGGTCCTTCCTGACTCCGAGAACGTCCTGATGTAGCCACGCTCGTTGCGCTCCAGGCCGCCGGCGTCCTCGAAGAGGGCCCGGTTGGGGCCGGCGCCCACCGCGACGACGACCATGTCGACGTCGATCATGAAGTCCGACTTGAGGAGGGGGACGGGACGGCGGCGGCCGGAGTCGTCCGGTTCGCCGAGCTTCATGCGCACGCAGCGCATCTCGCGCACCCAGCCTTGCTCGTCGCCCTCGTAGGCGATCGGGCTCGTGAGGTACTCGAAGCGCAGGCCTTCCTGCTCGGCGTGCTCTATCTCCTCCTCGCGCGCCGGCATCTCGTCGCGCGTGCGCCGGTAGACGATGGTGACCTCGCGCGCGCCCATGCGCAGCGCCGTGCGGGCGCAGTCCATGGCCACGTTGCCGCCGCCGACCACCGCGACCCGCGTGCCCAGCGGGGCCGGCGTGTCGTACTCGGGGAACAGGTACGCCTTCATGAGGTTCACGCGCGTGAGGTACTCGTTGGCCGAGACGATGTTGCAGAGGTTCTCGCCGGGCAGGCCCATGAAGCCGGGCAGGCCTGCCCCCGTGGCCACGTAGACGGAGTCGAACCCGAGGTCGAAGAGCTCCGTGAGCCCGTAGAGCTTGCCGACGATGCTGTTGAGCTCGAACTTGACGCCCAGGTGCCGGAGGTTGCCGGTCTCGGCCTCGACGATCGCCTTGGGCAGCCGGAACTCCGGGATGCCGTACACGAGCACGCCGCCGGGGCTGTGCAGCGCCTCGAAGATGGTGACGCTGTGTCCCTTGACCGCCATGTCCGCCGCCATGATCAGCCCCGCCGGCCCGCTGCCCACGACGGCGATGCGGCGGCCGGTCTTCTTCGCCCGGGGCGGCAGCGTCACCTGGTCGGTCTCGCGCTCGAAGTCGGCGGCGAACCGCTCGAGCGCGCCGACCGCGAGCGGCTCGCCCTTGTTGCCGAGCAGGCATTCCTTCTCGCACTGGTCGTCCTGCGGGCAGACCCGGCCGCAGATGGCCGGCAGTGCGTTCTTCTCGCGGATGCGCCGGGCCGCGCCGGCGAAGTCGCTCGCGGCCACCAACTGGACGAACCCGGGGATGTCGACGCCGACCGGGCAGCCGTCGACGCAGGTCGGCTTCTTGCACTGCAGGCAGCGGCTGGCCTCCGCCACCGCCAGCTCGCTGTCGTAGCCGTAGCTGACCTCCTGGAAGTTGCGCACGCGCAGCCGCGGATCCTGCTCCGGCTTCTTCTGCCGCGGCGCCCCGGCGAGGATCTTGGCGCGCGTCCTCTTCGGGACTCCGTGCCAGTGGCAGTCCGCGCGCGTGCAACACGACAGCGGGGCCACGCGCGTGCGCAGCGAGACGTCGATGGTGAAGACCCGCGACTCGCACTCGCCGCACAGCCCCTCTTCCTCGACGAGCGACGCGTGGCAGTGCGGACACAGGACGTCAGTGGCCACCGCGTCGCCGGTCCAGCAGGACGAGCACACGCGCTCGAACTCCTCGAGCCGTGGGTTCACGAGCAGGTCGCAGGCGACGTCCCCGACCTGCACGTCGAGACCCACCCAGATGCGCTTCGTCTTCTCGTCGTACACGTTGAGCGCCGTGTGGCAGTGAGGGCAGAAGCTCGCGAGGTCGCCCTGCTGGGCGAGCGTCTCGAGCTCGTGGTCCATACCGGTCATCGCCGCCTCCTAGCGCGCCTTGATGGAGGTGAGCAGCGAGATGCGCTCGTCGCGTCCATACATGCTGTTGCGCTGGATCAGCTCGTCGAAGTCGACCTTGAACGCGTCGAAGTGAGGGCCGTCAACGCAGGCGAACTTCGTCTCGCCGCCGACGCTGCAGCGGCAGCCGCCGCACATGCCGGTGCCGTCGACCATGATGGGATTGAGGCTGACCTCCGTCGGGAGGCCGTAGATGCGCGTCATCTCCGTCACGGCGCGCATCATGATCAGCGGCCCGACGGCGAGGACCCGGTCGATGTGCTCGTGGCGCTCGACCAGGGCCGCCAGGGCGTCGGTGACCTTGCCGTGCATGCCGTAGCTGCCGTCGTCGGTGGTGACGATGAGCTCGTCGCAGAGGGCGCTCATCTCGTCTTCCAGGATCAGGAGGTCCTTCTGGCGCGCTCCCACCACCCCGATGATGTGGTTGCCGGCGTCGCGATGCCCGGTGAGCAGGTGGTGCAGCACCGCGATGCCGGAGCCGCCGCCGATGCCGACCACAGTGCCGATCTTCGCGATGTCCTCCGGCTTGCCGAGCGGGCCGCACAGGTCCTTGATGGCGTCGCCCACGCCGAGCGACGCCAGCATGGCGGTGCTCTTGCCGACCACCTGGAAGATGATGGTGACGGTGCCGTTGGCCGCGTCGCGGTACGCGACGGTGAGCGGCACCCTCTCCCCCGTCTCGTTGACGCGCAGGACGACGAACTGCCCCGGGCGGATCTTGCGCGCGATCTGGGGCGCCTCGAGGGTGAGGCTGATGAGATCGCGCTTCGTGAGCTCCTGCCGGTCGACGATCGTGTGCATGGCCAGTCCCCCTGACCCGATGACTCGATGACGTCGCGCGGCCGCAAGGTCGCGTGGCTCCACCCTCACTATACCCACGTGACGCGCTGATGCATGGGGTGAACACCTGACGCGCGGGCCCGCGTCAGCCGTGGCCGCAGGCCCGTGTGGCCCCGTGTGTTGGGCTCGCGCCCCCCAGTGGGGACTGTGCAGTGGGAGCGGAGACGGCAACGCCTGGAAGTTCACCTCCCGACACGAGAGGGCGCAGATGGAGTTCGGGGCCGACCAGACCGACGGCGGCACGACGGTCTTCGTGCGCGACGACGACGCCGGCTTCGACATGCGCCACTCCTCAACACGCCGGACCAGTTCGAGGGCACGGGGATCGGCCTCGCGACCGTCCAGCGGATCGTGCACCGCCACGGCGGCACGGTGTGGGCGGAGGGCGCGATCGAGAAGGGCGCCACCTTCTGGTTCACGCTCGAACGGCCCGACGCCGCCTGAGCTCCGGTGGCGCCGACCCTCCGGACGGCGTCGAGCCGCGCCCCGGTCCGCCGGCCGCACTCAGGCGAGCGGCGCCGCCTCGTCGAGCGCCACGAGATCGTCGCGTGACTGCCGGGCGCGGATGCGCAGCACCTCCGCGCCGTCCGTCACCGCGTAGGCTGCCGCCGTCGGCCGCGCGTTGTACGGCGTCATGAGCTCGAGCGTGTACGCGCCGGCGTCGTAGAACGCCAGGAGGTCTCCCGGAGCCGTCGCCGCCGGCAGGCGGCGGTACGCGGTGTCGCCGTCGCCGCCGTAGACGTCGCCCCCGTCGCAGAGCGGGCCGGCGACGCGGAAGCTCCCGTCCACCGGCGCGCCCGGCCGGCTCACCGAGACCAGCGGGTAGTACCAGCCGTAGAGCACGGGGTCGAAGAACGTGTTGTAGCCGGCGTCCACAAGGAGCCAGCGATCCTCGGCCACGACCCGGCCGCGCTGATCGCGCACGCCCTTGGTCTTCTCGCTCTCCACACGCGTGACGAGGATGGCCGTGTCGGCGGCGATGGAGCGGCCCGGCTCGACCCAGAGCTCGAGCGCCGGGCGCCGCCGCGCCACCTCGGCGCATATCGCGGCGGCGTAGTCGTCCAGGGAGAGGCCGGCGAAGAAGTAGTCGCCGTCGGGTCGCACGGGGCGCTCGCGATAGGAGACGGCGAAGCCGCCGCCCAGATCGAGCGCCGGCACGGTGACGCCCAGCTCGCGCTCGACGTCGTCGAGCAGGTCGAGCGCGACGCCGAGCGCCCGGAGGTACGGCTCCACCTCCGTGATCTGCGAGCCGATGTGCAGGTGCAGGCCGGCGAGCTCGAGATGCCCGGACTCGGCGGCGAGGCGGAACGCCTCCATCGCCTCGCCGAGGTCGATGCCGGCCTTGCCGCCGCTGGCGGTCTCGAGGCCGGGGTGCGTGCCGCCGGCGACGTTGACGTCCACGCGCGGCAGCACGCGCGCCGGCGTCCCGAGGTCGCGCGCGACCTCTTCCAGCCGGCGCAGCTCGCAGAGCGAGTCGGCGACGACGCCGCGGATGCCGGCCGCCACCGCCTCCTCGAGCTCGCTCCGGCTCTTGGCCACGCCGTTGAACACCGCCTGGTCCGGCGAGAAGCCGGCGCGCAGCGCCTTCCAGAGCTCGCCGCCGGAGTTGACCTCGATGCCGGCGCCGGCGGCGCGCACCTGCTCGAGGAACCACAGGTTCGAGCAGGCCTTGCCGGCGAAGAACACGCGGCTCGCGGCGTGCCGTCGTCTCGAACGCCTCGCCGCACGGCGGCGACGTTGGCGGCGATCCGCTTCGCCGAGTAGAGGAAGAACGGCGTGTCGACCCGGCCGCCCAGAGCGGCGACGTCGACCCCGTCGAAGAGGAGCCGTCCCTCGTCCACGCTCACCGTGGCCGTCATGCGCGTCATCACGAGCCTCCCTGTCGTCTCGGCCAGCCTAGCCGGAAGGTCGGTCCGGCAAAACCCCGCGGCGGCGCGTGAATACCAACCGCGATGGTCGGGTATAGACCGCGCTGGAGGGAGTGCAAGTACGCCTCCGTCCACGCGAAGGGAGACCACATGGCAGACGAAGAGAAACCAGCCCTCACGCTCGACTGCATCGGGCTGTACTGTCCCGAGCCGCTGTTCCAGACGCGCGAGAGCATCGACTCCATCGAGGTCGGCGACGTCCTCGAGGTCATCGCCGACGACCCGGCGGCCGAGGAGGACCTCAAGCGGTTCGCCAAGCGTGCCGGCCACGAGGTCGTCTCGCTCGAGAACGACGGCGTGGAGCTTCGCATCCTCCTTCGCAGACTCAAGTAGCAAGACCAAGGCACGCACACCGAAAGGACCACCATGGCCGATCCGCAGAACATCCTCTACGTCCAGACCAGCAACTCCCCCGAGCGGCAGTACTCCCCGCTCGTGCTCGCCCAGAGCGCCAAGGCGATGGGCCTCGACGCCGCCGTCTACTACCTGGGCATGGGCCTGACCGTACTCAAGCCCGGCGCGGCCGAGGAGATGCAGCTCGGCAGCTTCCCCACCGTCGCCGAGATGCTCCAGAAGGCGCTCGACATGGGCGTCACCGTCTACGTGTGCGAGGCCTCCAAGCAGATGCTCGGCTGGGAGACCGTGGAGCTCATCGACGGCGTGAAGATCGTCGGCGCCGCCACGCTCAACGACCTCGCCCTGGACGCCGACGCGACGATGTGGTTCTGAGGCGATCATGACTGACGCGCGCGGCACAGACCTGCACGTGGCCGACCCCGGCGAGGCGCTCCGCGCGGCCGGGGTCGTCTACGCCGACTACCAGAGCGCCAAACCCGTCGACCCGCGCGTGGTCGCGGCGATGCTGCCGTACCTCACGGAGAAGTTCGGCAACGCCGCCTCGCTCCACGGCGTCGGCGACGTGGCGACGGAGGCGCTCGAAGAGGCGCGCGGCCGGGTCGCCGCGTTCTTCGGCGCCGAGCCGCGCGAGATCGTCTTCACCGGCGGCGCCACCGAGGCGACCAACCTGGCCCTCGTCGGCTACGCCCTGCGCAACAAGCGCAAGGGGGACCACGTCATCATCAGCGAGGCCGAGCACATCAGCGTGCTCAACATCGCGAAGTACCTCGAGAAGCAGGGCTTCCGGGTGACGCGAGCGCCGATCGACCTGCACGGGCGCGTGTCGCCGAAGAAGCTGCGCGCCCGCATCACCGACGAGACGATCCTCGTCTCGCTGCAGTGGGCGAGCAGCGAGATCGGCACCGTCCAGCCCATCGAGGAGATCGCCGAACTGCTGGACGGCACCGGCATCGCGCTGCACAGCGACGCCGTGGCGGCCGAGGGGCTCGTCCCCATCGACACGGGCAAAGTGCCCGTGAGCCTGCTCAGCCTCTCGAGCAACGACCTCTACGGCCCTCGCGGGCTCGGCGCCCTCTACGTCCGTCAGGGCGTGCAGGTGGCGCCGGTGCTCCTCGGCGGCGGCCAGGAGCGCGGCCTGCGCTCGGGCAGCGAGGACCTCGCGAGCATCGCCGGCTTCGCCGCGGCGGCCGACCTCATGGCCGCGGAGATGCCCGCCGAGGTCGAGCGCGTGCGCGCCATCCGCGACAAGCTGGTCGAGCGCGTTCTGGCCGAGATCCCCGAGTCGCACCTCAACGGCCACCCCGAGCAGCGGCTGCCGAACAACGCGCACTTCCGCTTCCACGGGGTCGAGGGAGAGGCGATGGTGCTGTCGCTGCGCGACGCCGGCATCGCCGCGTCGACCGGCTCCGCCTGCAGCTCCAAGACGCTGGAGCCGTCGCACACGCTCATCTCCTGCGGCCTGCTGCACGAGGAGGCGCACGGCTCGCTCGAGTTCACGTTCGGGCGCTGGAGCACCATGGAGGACGTGGACCGCATCATGGCCGCGCTCCCCGGCGTCATCGCCCGCCTGCGCGCGCTCTCCCCCCTCTACAAGACACACGCCCCCGCGACGCCGTGACCGCCGCGACATCCGCTCACCCGAAAGGCTCCGACCGATGAAATCGACGCAGTACACCGAGAAGACCCTCGAGCACTTCCGCGACCCGCGCAACGTGGGCACGCTGGAAGGCCCGAACGTCGCCGTCGGCCGCGTGGGCAACCCCGTGTGCGGCGACATGATGGACATCTACATCGAGGTCGAGGACGACCGCATCAAGGACATCAAGTTCCAGACGTTCGGCTGCGGCTCGGCCGTAGCCACCTCGAGCATGATCACCGAGCTCGTCATGGGCATGCAGCTCGACGAGGCTCTCAAGGTGAGCCGCGGCGACGTCGCCGACGCGCTGGACGGCCTGCCGCCCATCAAGATGCACTGCAGCAACCTGGCGGCGGACGCCCTGCACGAGGCGATCAAGAACTGGCGCGAGGGCGTCGGCCCGGAGGACGCCAAGAAGACGCCGGGCGGCACCGCCTGTCACCCGATCCCGGCGGAGGTCGCCGAGGTCGAGATCCAGAAGCTCGACGAGTACGACGGCAAGGGCCTCTACCGCGCGGTCGGCGACCTCGGCGACCTGGCCGACGAGCGCGTCGTGGTGCTCGACACCGGCGATGACGCGGCGCGGCTGGCGATGGACCTGACCGAGCACACCGGCCGCGTCGTCCTCATGACGACCGGCAAGGAGCCGAGCGTGAGCCCGGCGGTGCGCTCGGCGCTGCGCCTCAGCGACGTCAAGGTGCTCGCCGAGGCGCAGCCGCTCGAGCTGCTCGGCGAGGGCGAGCTCGAGCGCATCAGGGTCCACGACCTCAACGAGGACGAGGAGTACGAGCTCACGGCCGACGCGTTCGTGGTGCTCGAGTAGTCCGTCGGCGGCGGAGCCCCCGCGGCCCCGCTCGCCGCTCAGTGGGGCTACGCCGACTAGTCTGGGCTGGGTCGCCGCGCGCCAGTTTGACCGGCCGCGCGGCGCCCGTACGCAGCGAGGGGCGGGTGGCTCTTCTGCCACCCGCCCCGTCGCTCGTACGGTCCTAGCCGTCCAGGTCGAGCACCAGGTGAACGTCCTCCGGCTCGAGCGCGAGCAACCCCGGATCGGGTGGATCGGCGAGCCGGGCGCCGTGCCCGAGATAGAAACGCAGGGCGCCCTGCGACGGCGTCGCGGAGATGTACAGGCGCCGGGCGCCGCGGCGCCCGGCCTTCTCTCTCATCTCGCGGAACAGCCGGCTCGCGACCCCGCGCCGGCGGTGACCGCGGCCGACGTGCAGGATCGCGAGCGGAAGCATCTGCGGATCATCGCCCACGGGCCGGGCTCCGAGCACGGCGACGCCGGCGAGCTGGTCGACGTCGAACGCCGCCACCCCGATCCCTCCGCTCTCCAGGTGCCGGCGCGCGAACGCGACGACCCCGTCGAGCCAGGCGCCGCTCCACTGCGGGATCTCCTCGCCGTGACCCAGCGGCACGATCTTCCCGTCGCGAACGGTGTACACCATGGTCACCGACTCAGAGCGATCGAGCTCGGCGAGCCGGGACGCGTCGGCCGCAGTGAAGGGGCCAAGCGTGATGGCCCGTCGAGGCCGATCCCGGCTCTCGCCCGCGCGGACCTCCGGTCGTCCGGTCTCCTGTCGCTCCTCACTCACAACCGGGTCTCACAGCGGCTCAGTAGTTCTCGGCGCACACTTCCTGGTAGGCCATCGGGTGGTCGCAGGCCGGGCACTTGGCGAGCGCCTTGGCGCCGGTGTGGACGAACCCGCACTTGCGGCAGATCCAGGTGACCTTCTCGTCCTTCTCGAACACCTTGCCCTCGTCGATGTTCTTCTTGAGCGCCCGGTAGCGCTCCTCGTGGTGCGCCTCGACCTTGGCGATGTTGCGGAAACGCTTGGCGACCTCGGGGAAACCCTCGCTGTCGGCGACGTCGGCGAACGCCGGGTACAGATCGGTCCACTCCTCGTTCTCGCCGTTCGCGGCGGCCTCGAGGTTCTCCGCCGTCGTGCCGTTCAGGCTGCCGGCCGGGTAGGTCGCGGTGATCTCGACCATGCGGCCCTCGAGGAACCTGAAGAACATCTTCGCGTGCTGCTCCTCGTTCGCGGCCGTCTCGGCGAAGATGGCGGCGATCTGCTCGTAGCCCTCCTTCACGGCGATCTTGGCGAAGTACGTGTAACGGTTTCGCGCCTGGCTCTCGCCGGCGAACGCCTTGAGGAGGTTCTGCTCGGTCTTCGTGCCTTTGAGGTCAGCCATGCTGGCTCCTTTCGTGGGGTCGTTGCCGGTGATTCTATCGCCCGCGGAGCGAGCTGCCCGCCCGGCCGCTCCGAGAGTCAGGGAGCGGGCAGGTCCACGCCCGCCTCAGCGGCGCCGCCGCTCGTCCAGCTGGCGCCGGCGGCGGCTGCCATGACGGCGGCCATCGCCGCGGCCTCCAGCGGCGAGATGCGCTGGCCGAGCACGACGAGCGCGGCCAGCGCCGCGACGGCGGGCTCGATGCTGAGCAGAACGCCGTAGGTGGCGGCGCGGACGCGGCGGATCGCCACCATCTCGAGCCAGTACGGGAAGGCCGAGGAGACGACGGCGATGACGAGGCCGAGCAGGATCGCGTCCCAGTGTCCGGCGAGCGTGACGCCGTCGATCGCGAGCAGCGGCGTGGCGAGCACGGTCGCGCCGAGCATCATGAGCGCCGTGACCGAGAGCGGGTCCATGCCGGTCACGGCGCGCTTGGCCAGGAGCAGGTAGACGCCCCAGCAGACGCCGGCCGACAGCGCGAACAGCACGCCGAGGCCGGTCGCCGAGCCGGACGGTCCGGCGAGCACGACGACGCCCGCGCCGGCCAGCACGATCCACAGCCAGTCCAGCTTGCGCCGCGTGCCGATGACGGCGACGCCCAGCGGCCCCACGAACTCGATGGCCACGACGATCCCCACGGGCACGCGGCTGATGGCCTCGTAGAAGCTCAGGTTCATCAGGAAGAGGGCCACCCCGAGCGCCGCGAGCGGCAGCGCGGTGGCCCTTGGGCGGCAGCCGCCTGAGCGCGCTCGGCCGGATGGCGACGAGGAGCAGCGCGGCGAACGCGGTGCGCAGCCAGAGCGCCTCGAACACGCCGACGGAGTCGATCACGCGCACCGCCAGGGCCGAGCCCGTCTGGATGGAGACCGTGAGGACGACGACGAGGGCGGCGGCGGCCGCCGCGTTGCGGCCGCCGCCCTCGCGCGGCCGCTCAGTCTCCTTCAGGTCAGGCATACTGCGGCGAGTCTACTGAGACTCGCCCCTCGCGCGCACCCGCGTCGTTCCGACGGGGATGCCCCGCTTCCATGCACGAGACCTGCATACGAGACTTGTGCGCCGCCTACCGTCGTGGTACTTTTTCGCCTTCCCCCCATTTACGGACAAAAGCAGTCCACTTCCCCGACAGCGAGGACGACATGAGCGCGAGGCCGAAGACCCCCACCCATGCCGATGACAAGCAGGCCATCCTCTACGGCCATCCGATCCCCGAGAACAGCTTCGCTGTACGAGACCTGGTCCACAAGCTCCCCGGCGTAGGTCTGTTCGACCTGCGCCGCACCGAGGACGGCGCCCACGCCTGTACCTTCTGCGGCGCCTGCCAGAAGGCGTGCCCGGTGGACTGCATCGACGTGCGCATGGACAAGTCGCGCTCCCACGGCAAGGGCAAGGAGCGCCACTTCGCCGGCACCATCACGCTCGATGAGCGTCGCTGCATGACCTGCAACCACTGCATGGAGACCTGCAAGTTCGACGCGCTCGTGCCCAGCGAGCTCTACTGGGAGCATCGCCGCCGGGTGCAGGAGCTGGGGCACAAGACGCCGCAGCTCTCGGCCGGCCACGGCCTCTGCAGCGGGTGCGGCGCCTCGATGGTCGTGAACCAGGTGCTGAGCCAGGTGAAGAGCCACTACGTCGTCTCCGGCGCCACCGGATGCCTCGAGGTGTCGACGACGCGCTACCCGTTCACCGCCTGGAAGGGCAGCTACATCCACACCAACTTCGAGAACGCCGCGGCGACGCTCTCCGGCGTCGAGACCGCATTCCGCGCCATGTACAAGCGCGGCAAGCTCGAGGACCGGGTCAAGTTCATCGCCTTCGGCGGCGACGGCGGCACCTACGACATCGGCCTGCAGGCGCTCTCCGGCGCCATGGAGCGCGGCCACGACATGCTCTACGTGTGCTACGACAACGGCGGCTACATGAACACCGGCTTCCAGCGCTCGAGCGCGACGCCGCACGGCGCCTGGACGACCACCAGCCCGGTCGGCGAAGAGCTGCCGGGCAAGCTGGGCCACTCAAAGAACCTCACCGAGATCATGGTGGCCCACCGCCTGCCCTACGTGGCCCAGTCCTCGCCGCACGATCCGCAGGACCTCACGCACAAGGCCTCCAAGGCGCTGGAGATCGAGGGTCCCACCTTCCTCAACGTGCTCTCCGCCTGCCCGCGCGGCTGGCGTACCGACAACGACGAAGGTGTGGACCTCATGCGCCTCGCCACCGACACGTGCTACTGGCCGCTGTTCGAGGTGAACAACGGCGTGTACCGCCTCACCTACCGGCCGCGGCACAAGCAGCCGCTGGGCAAGTGGCTGGAGCGCCAGGGCCGCTTCGCCCACCTGGCGCTCCCCGGCAACGAGCACATGCTGGAGACGCTCCAGGAGTGGGTCGACTTCGAGTGGGACCTGCTGCTGCGCAAGTGCGACGAGATCCCCGAGGACCAGTGGGACAAGGCGAGCAGCCGCCACAAGGCCGAGCCGTTCGTCATGCACCCGAGCAAGGCGCATCTGGAGTCCCTGGGCGAGCCGCTCACGGCCAGCATGACCTACACGGCCACCGAGTGGGACGACTTCGACTGGGGCCGCCACTCGGGCTTCTCCGACGGCGCCTTCGAGGATTAGCGCTCGTAGGCTCCGCAAGGCGCCGTAGATGGGCTAACGTGCGGTGCGCCGCAGGTACACCGCACACTAGTGCACGGAAGGGCCATTGAGCGGTCGGCGGACCGCAGGGCTCCGCCGCCGACGGACTAAGAGAAGAGGGACCAGCACTTCCTGTTGCGGAGCCGCTGATCGTCGAGCACCAGGTCGCGGATCTCGTCGGGAAGCTGCGCGCGCTGCCACCGGCACTCCGCACGACCCGCGTCGTCGCGATCGTCCGGATCCGCCGAGGCACGAACGGCCCTGATGGCGTACGCGGCCGCACCGAGCTCGTGGTCCGCCATATGGGCCACCGCGACGGCGTGACCGGCCGCGCGAGCCGCTTCCGTGGCGGCCCCGGAAGCTTCTCTGGCCGCACGGTGTGCGGCAAAGGCCGCGGTGCGCGCCTGAGTCATCGTGATCTCACCGCGCGCCCACGCGTGTGCCTGCTCGATCGCCCGGCGCGGACGCTCGTCCCCCGGATGCGCCTGCTCGAAGAGGTGCAGCACGTGCTCCGCGCAGGCCGCAGCCCACACAGCGAGCAGCCGATGATCGGCGTCCGTGAGGACGCCGCCGCGACGCACGGTGACAAGACGGGGGTCGCGGCTCCCCTTCTGGTACATGATCATCGCGTCCAGAGTAGCAGGCACGGACGAGCAGACTGCGTAGGGGCGTTCGACCGACTCTCACAGCACGACGCGCTGCGGCGCCGGAGCCAGTTGACCAAGGTCATGCCCGCACCTCGTCCCCGGCGGGTATCCTGAGAGCAGGACGAAGCGCACCGGCTGGCATCCGAGCAGCCGAGGAGGCGGAGCGATGATGATGGACAGAGGCTGCCCCGGTCAGGATCGAAGCAACTGGACGCCGGACGACATCTTCGAGGTGGCGTGCACCAACTGCGGCGCGACCATCGAGTTCTTCAAGGACGACGCGAAGCGCGTCTGCGCCGCCTGCGGCACCTGCAACGCCAACCCGAAGATGGACATCGGCTGCGCCGCCTGGTGTGCGGCCGCCGAGAAGTGCTCCACGGGGCGGCAGTGGCTCGAAGAAGACTCGCTGGCCGACACCCCCGCGTTCGGCGACCCGACGACGTGACGAGAAGGTGAAGGGCCGGGGCGGCGCCAGCGCCACCCCGGCCCTTCGTCATGCCGGGCATCCCCCTGTCCGGCACGTCTGAGCGCGTCCCCCCGGGCGGCTCAGAGCTGCAGGTACGAGTCCGCGTAGAGCGTCTGGTTGGTGAGCATCCGGTAGGTCTTCCACAGGTCGACCTGCTCCTGGTCGCCCTTGTCCACCTGCGACTCGTCGAGCACGTCCATGGCGGCCACGGCGTCGTACAGCGCCACGATGAGCTTGCTCAGGGGCGTGCTCTCGTCGTGCTGCTCGGCGATGCGGATCCACTCGTTCTGCACGTCGTCCAGCGGGTCGGCGATGGCGCTGTCGAGCCCCGCGCCCATGGCCATGACCATCATGACGCGGTTGATCAGCGGGCGGACGTCGGGCAGCGCGCCGTTGGAGATGTTGGAGAGGCCGATCACCGTGGTCGGCGGCGGATCGGCCATCATCTTGAACATGCGTACCGCCTCGACGGTCTCCATGGCCACGTCCTGGTTGCAGTTCACCGCCAGGACGAGCGGATCGAGGAAGACGTCCTCGACGGGGAGCCCCGCGGCCTCGGCGGCCGGCAGGAGCGCCTCCATGGCGATGCCGGCGCGGCCGTCGGCGGTGGTCGGGATGCCGTCCACGCCCATCGTGAGTGCGATCACCTTGGCGTTGTACCTCGCCGCCAGCTGCATGACGCTGTCCAGGCGGTCCGGGTCGGCGGAGGCAGAGTTGAGCATGGCGGGCTGGTTGCAGACCTGGAGGCCCGCCTCCATCGCGGCGAGGTTCGTCGTGTCGAGCGAGAGCGGGACGTCGGTGACTTCCTGCACCACCTGGACGATCCACGGCATGACCTCGTGGCCGAGCTTCTTCTGCGGGCCGATGTTGAGGTCGACGATGCCCGCGCCGGCCTCGACCTGGGCCACGGCCATCGCCTGGATCGTCTTGGCGTCACGGGCCTCGATGGCTGCCTTGACCGGCGGCGCGATGATGTGGATGTTCTCACCGATGATGAGCACCGGCGGCCTCCTTCCCCTCGGGTGTGGCGAGCGCGGCGGTGACGACAGGTGCAAGCGCCGCACTCAGCGAGCTGTCGGCCGGCAGGCCGACGAGCGGCTTGCCGGCGGCGTCGAACTCCGCGACCGCCGGATCGTCCGGCAGGACCGCGAGCAGCTCGAGGCCGTTCTCGGCGATCGCCGCCTCGAGCTCCGGTGAGAGACCCTGGGCGGCACGGTTCACGATGAGGTAGTGCCGCCCTACCTTGGTCTCGAGCTCCCCCAGCAGCGCGGCGACGCGACCGGCGGTCGTGACGCCGCGGACCGTCGCGTCACTGACGATGAAGAGCACGTCGACGTCGCGGGTCGTGCGCCGGGAGAGATGCTCCAGCCCGGCCTCGTTGTCGATCACGACCCACGGGTAGCTGTCGGCGATCTTGTCGATGATCAGGCGCAGCATGCTGTTGGCGGCGCAGTAGCAGCCGGGGCCTTCGGGCCGCCCCATGGCCAGCAGGTCGACGTTGGTGCCCTCGACCAGGCTCGAGTTGATCTCGTAATCGAGCAGGTCGCTCTTGGCGATGCCCGCCTCGAGCAGATTGGCGCGAGCCTTCTCGCTGGTCTCCTCGCGCACGTCGCCGACGGTCTTCTCCAGCGGCAGGTCGAGGACGGTGTTCAGGTTGCTCGCGGGATCGGCGTCGATCGCGAGGATCGGTCCGGCCTGAGCCTCCGCCAGCCGGCGGATGAGCAGGCCGGCGAGCGTGGTCTTGCCGGTCCCCCCTTTGCCGGCCACGGCGATCGTGGTGGTCATGGATCAGCCTCCGTTTCCGTTCCCCTTGGCCCGCTCGGCCAGAGCCGCGCGGACACTCGGGAACCCGGTGAGGTCGGTGTGAGGGAGGAAGAGCGCCGACGTGTACTCGTCCATGAACGTGTTGTCGGCGCTCAACTCCAGGTAGGTCATCTTGCCCGCCACGTCGTTGACTTCGTGGCGGATGTTGACGCAGAGCAGCGCGGCGAACGCCCCCAAGGCGCTCGTGTTGCCGAGGAAGTGGAACTTCTCCACCGGCTGGTCCGGGAGCAGACCGATGCGGATGGCCTTCTCGACGTTGAGGTACTGGCCGAACGCGCCACCGATGAAGATCTGCTCCACGTCGGCGAGTTCCACCCCGACGCTGGCGCAGAGCACCTCGAAGCCGGCGTAGATCGCGGCCTTGGCGCGCAGCAGGCTGGTGACGTCCGACTCGGTCAGCGCGATGTCCTTCTGCGCGCCCGATTCTCCCGCGCGGCAGACGACGTACTCGGGAACGCCGTCGAGGACGCGCACGCGCTCGGTCGGGGCCTTGCGGTCGATGTGCCCCGACTTGTCGACGATGCCCGTCAGGAAGAGCTCGCCGAGCAGGTCGATCAGGCCGCTGCCGCAGATGCCCACCGGCGGCGCGTCGTCGATGGTGCGGAAGATGGGCTCCAG
>CAVQLY010000022.1:0-144300 GCA_963713475.1 uncultured Thermoleophilia bacterium | reverse complement strand
AATCCGGCCACCCATGACCGCCGAATTCGTCCATCTCCACGTGCACAGCGAGTATTCGCTGCTCGACGGCGCCTGCCGGGTCAAGGAGCTGGTCAAACGGGCCAAGGAACTGGGCATGCCCGCGGTGGCGCTCACCGACCACGGCACGCTCGGCGGCGCCGTCAAGTTCTACCGCGCCGCCGAGGACGAGGGCATCAAGCCGATCATCGGCCTCGAGCTCTACGTCGCCACCGACCGCCACAGTCGCGCCGGCGTCAAGGAGCGCAACGCCCATCTCACCCTGCTGGCTCGCGACGAGACCGGCTACAAGAACCTCGTCAAGCTCTCCACCACGGCCTACCTGGAGGGCTACTACTACAAGCCGCGCGCCGACTGGGAGCTGCTCGGCCGGCATCACGAGGGGCTCATCGCGCTCACCGGCTGCATGAGCGGCAAGACGTCGATGCTGCTCCGCGACGGCGACGACACGGCGGCGCTGGCCGAGGTCACCCGCCTGGCGGAGCTGCTCGGCCCCGAGAACGTCTACGTCGAGCTTCAGGACGCCGGCCTGCCCGAACAGCGCGAGCTGCTCCCCAAGCTCGCACGGCTCGCCGAGAAGGCCGGCCTCAAGACGGTCGCCACCAATGACGTCCACTACCTGCGGCACGAGGACGCCTACGCGCACGACGCGCTCCTGTGCATCCAGACGCAGAGCAACATCGCCGACGAGAACCGCATGCGCTACGGCAGCGACGAGTTCTATCTCAAGTCGGGCGACGAGATGGAAGAGCGCTTCAGGGACTACCCGGGCGCCTGCGCCTCCACGGTCGAGATCGCCGAGCGCTGCGACGTGCACCTCGACTTCGGCGACTACAAGCTGCCCACCTACCCGGTGCCGGACGGCTTCACCGAAGACAGCTGCCTGCGCGACCTGTGCGAGCAGGGCATCGCGCGGCGCTACGGCGCCGATCCCGGGCCGGAGGTCATCGAGCGCCTCGAGTTCGAGCTCGGCGTCATCGGCGAGATGGGGTTCGACGCCTACTTCCTCATCGTCTGGGACTACGTGAAGTTCGCGAAGGACAACGGCATCGCCGTGGGACCCGGCCGTGGTTCGGCCGCCGGGTCCATCGTCAGTTACGCGCTCGGTATCACCGACATCGACCCGCTCAAGTACGACCTGCTGTTCGAGCGCTTCCTCAACCCCGGGCGCAAGAGCATGCCCGACATCGACATGGACTTCAGCGTGGAGCGCCGCGGGGAAGTCATCGACTACGTGGCGCAGAAGTACGGCCGCGACAGGGTGGCGCAGATCATCACCTTCGGCACCATGGCTGCGCGCGCGGCCGTGCGCGACGCCGCGCGCGTCATGGGCAAGCCCTACGCGATCGGCGACAAGATCGCCAAGATGATCCCCGAGCAGGCGCCGCCGGCGACCTTCGACGACGCGATGAAGCAGAACGGCGAGCTCAAGCAGGCCTACGACGCCGACGAGGAGGTCAAGGAGGTCGTCGACCTCGCCATGAGCCTCGAAGGCCTCATCCGCAACGACTCCATCCACGCGGCAGCCGTGGTGATCAGCGACAAGCCGCTCACCGAGTACCTGCCGCTGCAGCAGAAGGGCGAGGCCGAGCTCGTCACGCAGTTCGACATGAACGACGTCTCCAAGCTCGGCCTGCTCAAGATGGACTTCCTCGGCCTGCGCAACCTCGACGTGATCGAGGCCGCGCTCACGATCATCGAGGAGACCCGCGGCGTCTGCATCGAGATCGACCGGCTGCCGCTGGACGACGAGAAGACCTACAGGATGCTCGCCCGCGGCGACTCCACCGGGGTGTTCCAGTTCGAGAGCCCCGGCATGAAGGAGGCGCTGCGCGAGATCGGCCCTACGGAGTTCGAGGACCTCATCGCCATCGTGGCTCTCTACCGGCCGGGTCCGATGCAGTTCATCCCGACGTACGCACGCAACAAGAAGAACCCGGCCTCGGTCGTCTACGACCACGAGGCCCTGCGACCCATCCTGGAGCCGACCCACGGCGTGACCATCTACCAGGAGCAGTACATGGCCATCGCCCGCCGGGTCGGCGGGTTCAGCCCGGCGCAGGCGGACGACCTGCGCAAGGCCATCAGCAAGAAGAACCACAAGCTGATGGCCACCCTCAAGGAACCCCTCATGCAGGGCCTCGCCGAGAAGAACGTGCCGCCGGCGGTGGCCAACAAGATGTGGGCGAGCTTCGAGGCCACCGGCGACTACTCGTTCAACAAGAGTCACGCCGCCTGCTACGCGATGATCAGCTACCGCACCGCCTGGCTCAAGGCCAACTACCCGGTCGAGTACATGGCGGCCCTGGTCTCCAGCGTCATGAACACCAAGGACAAGGTGCCGTTCTACGTCAACCAGTGTCACGAGATGGGCATCGAGGTCCTGCCGCCGGACGTCAACACCAGCGTCGTCGGCTTCACCGTGGTCGAGGGCAAGATCCGCTTCGGCATGAACGCCGTCAAGGGCGTGGGCGTGGGCGCCATCGAGGCGATCATCGCCGCTCGTGAGGATGGCGGGCGCTTCGAGTCGATCTTCGACTTCTGCGCCCGTGTCGACTCGCAGATGGCCAACAAGCGCGTGCTCGAGGCGCTCGTCCGCAGCGGCGCGTTCGACAGCACCGGCGACCCGCGCCGAGGGATGCTCGAGGTGCTGCCGCTGGCGATGTCCGACGGTGAGCGCCGGCGCAAGGACAAGGCGCAGGGCCAGGGCGACCTCTTCGGCGGCATCGACACGGACCAGGAAGGCGGCCACCCCCGGCCCACGGTGCCCCAGATCGAGTGGGACCAGACGACGCTGCTCAAGGCCGAGAAGGAGGCTCTCGGCCTCTACGTCTCGGCCCACCCGCTCAAGGGCCTGCGCGAGCAGCTGCACGACGAGATCGAGGTCCCTGTGGCCCGGCTCGACAACTCCAGTGACGGCGCGATGACCTGGACCGGCGGCATCGTCGCCAACGCCCAGAAGAAGGTCAGCAAGAACGGTGGCGTGTGGCTTGCCTTCCGCCTCGAGGACATCGACGGCGGCATCGAGTGCCGCGCCTGGCCCAAGGTGTACGAGCAGTTCCGCGAGCTCCTCGTCGAGGACGCCATCATCAAGGTCAAGGGCCGCCTCGAGCGCCGCGCCGAGGGCGACATCACGCTCGGCGTCATCGAGGTCGTGCCGTTCAACGGCGTGAGCGAGTACCACCCGCTCACCGTGGTCATCGACTCCGCGTGCGTGGCGCCGACGGTCATGGACGACCTGCGCCGGGTGCTCACCGACTTCCCCGGGACGGTGCCGGTGGTCGTGCAGATGGTGCAGGGCGACCAGCGCGCCCGGCTGCGCGTCGGCGACAAGCTGCGCGTGGACCCGGTCGCCGGGCTGTATGCGGAGCTCAAGGCGCTGCTCGGGGAAAGCTGTATCGGGGTCGGCTGAGGCCGGCCGGAGCGGGGAGGAGGACGCACGATGATCCCGGAGGGCATGCGCGACGTTCTTCCGCCCGAGACGGGCCGGCTGCGGGCGGTCGAAGACCTTCTGCGCGCCCGCTTCGCGGCCTACGGCTACGGCGAGGTGCGCACCCCCTGGCTCGAGTTCGCCGAGACGCTGGAATCCGCCGACGACGACACCCTGTCCGCCGGCTACCGCCTGCACGATGAGCGGGGACACGAGCTCATGGTGCGCACCGACATGACGGTGCCGGTGGCGCGCATGGCGGCCGACCGCTGCGACGACGACCCGCTGCCGCTCCGCTTCAGCTACGTCGCCCCGAGCATCCGCCCGTGGGCGCCGCAGCGCGGCCAGGACGGCGAGTTCCAGCAGGCCGGCGTGGAGCTGCTTGGGCTGGACTCGGCCGAGGCGGACGCCGAGTGCGTCACGCTCCTCTGTGACGCGCTCGCGGGGCTCGGCCTTCGCGCCTTCACGGTCACGCTCGGCTCGGCGTCGTTCCAGCGTGCGCTCATCGAGTCGCTCGGGCTCCCCGACGAGGACCGCCGGAAGTTCAAGGAGGCGCTCGGCGACCGGGACTACCCGCTCGTCGAGAGCATCGCCGGCAACGCCGACGTGGAGTACGACGTCCTCAAGGCGCTGTGGCGCATCCTCGAGCTCAGCGGTGGGGAGGACGTCCTCGGTCAGGCCCGCAAGCTGGCGCGCAACCAGGTCATGCAGACCGCGGTCGCTCGCCTCGGGCGGGTGCGCGACCTGGTGGAAGACGCCGGCTTCGGCGACCACCTGGCGTTCGACTTCGGCCTGATGCAGGACCTGGACTACTACTCGGGCCTGATCCTCGAGGCTTACGCACCCGGCGTGGGGCTGCCGCTCGCCAGCGGCGGCCGCTACGACGGCCTGCTGGCGCGCTTCGACTGGGACATCCCCGGTGTCGGCTTCGCGGTCGCCGTGGACCGGACCGCCGACGCGCTCGACGAGGCCGGCGTGGAGTTCTCCGCGGGGCCGGCCGCGATCCCGTTCATCGGCGGGCTCGAAGCCCCGTCGCGGGCTGCCGAGCTCCGCCGCGCAGGGCTCGCCGTCGCCGCTCTGCCCGAGACGGCGGCCGGGGTGAAACCGCCGGTGCTGCTTCGCCACGGCGGCTCGTACACGCTGCGTCTGGCCGACGGCCGCGAGCTCAACGGCAGTGCTCACGAGATCGCCGAGGCACTGGGGGCCGGGTGAGGATCGGCCTCGCCTGCGAGGCCGGGCCGCCCCCGGCCGAGGTCCTCGATCTGCTGGAGGCGGCCGGCCTGCCGGCCGCCTCGCTGCGCGAGGAGGCGCCTCCGGCGCTCATGCGTCACGACGCCGGCCTGTGGCTGCTCGGCTCGGCCGGCGACGTGCTGCGCGCCTGCGACCGCGGCGCGCTGGACGCGGGCGTCGTCGGCAGCGACCGGCTCCTGGAGGGACGTCTCGGCGTCGCCGACCTGCTGGACCTGCGCAGGTGCCGCGACGAGCTCGTCGTGGCCGTGCTGCCGGGGCTCCGGCCTGAACGCCGGCTGCGGATCGCCACCCGGTATCCGGAGACCGCCCGTCGGCACTTCGCCGCCTCCGGTGCGCAGCCGGACATCCTCGTCCTGGACGAGCCGGCGTCGGCGCCTTCCCTCGGGCTCTCGGACGGGATCGTCGAGCTCCGCTCTCGTCTGGCGACGGGGCCGGGGGACTGGCTGCCGTTCGAGGTCCTGGAGGTCGTGGCCGCCTGCAGCGCGCACCTCGTCGCGTCACGCGCCGCAAGGGTGCTGCTTCGGGACGAGATCGGCGCACTCGTGGACCGCCTGCGCGCCGCACTGGAGGAGACATGAGAGACCTGCCCTGGAACGACGACCTGACGGCGACGGTCGCGGCGCTCCGCGCGCTGGCGCCTCCACCCGCCGAGGTGCAGGCTGCCGTCGCCGCCATCGTCGCCGACGTGCGCGCCCGCGGCGACGGGGCGGTGCGCGCGCAGACGGCCCGGCTCGACCGCGTGGAGCTTCCCGCGGAGTACGCGGTGTCGCCCGCCGAGCTCCGGGCGAGCCTGGAGGCGCTGTCGCCGGGGCTCAGGACGGCGCTCGAGACGGCGGCCGCCAACATCCGCGCCTACCACGAGCGCGAGGCAGTCGCGCCGTGGCGCGAGACGCTCGCCCAGGGCCAGGTCGTCGGCCAGCAGATCGTGCCGCTGGGCGCCGCCGGGCTCTACGTGCCCGGCGGCCTCGCCGACTACCCGTCCTCCGTGCTCATGACGGCCATCCCGGCGCAGGTGGCCGGCGTCGAGCGGATCGTCGTGTGCTCGCCGCCGCGGCCCGGCGGCGGCGCTGCCGCGGGGGTCGCCGCCGCCTGCGCGCTGCTCGGCCTCGAGCTGCTGCTCCCCATCGGCGGCGCCCAGGCCGTGGCCGCCATGGCGCTGGGTACGGCCTGCGTGCCGCGCTGCGATGTGATCGTCGGCCCCGGCAACGCCTACGTCACCGAGGCCAAGCGGCAGCTGGTCGGCGCGGTGGGCATCGACAGCCTCGCGGGGCCGAGCGAGGTGCTCATCATCGCCGACGCGACCGGCGAACCGGAGTGGCTCGCCGCCGATCTGCTGGCGCAGGCCGAGCACGGCATGGGAGCGATGGCCTGCCTCGCCGACATCGGCGGCACGCTCTCGGCACCGGTCACGGCCGCCTGCGAGCGCCTCTCGTCCGAGCTCGGCATCGCCACCGACAAGGTGATCGTGGTCGCGTGTCCGGACCGCGACGCCGCGCTGGCGCTGAGCAACGCGTTCGCGCCCGAGCACCTCGAACTGCACTGTGAGGGCGCGCGCGAACTGCTCGCCGGGGTGCGCAATGCGGGCGCCGTCTTCGTCGGCCCGCACGCCGCGACCGCCTTCGCCGACTACGCCGCCGGCACCAACCACGTGCTGCCCACCGGCGGCTCCGCCCGGTTCGGTCAGGGACTCTCGGTCGATGCTTTCCGCAAGCGGGTGGCTGTGGTAGAACTCGACGGCCCCGCCGCGAGGGCGCTCGCGCCGCAGGTGGCGACCATCGCCGACGAGGAGGGCCTGCGCGCCCACGCGCTCTCTGCCCGTCTCCGAGCCCAGTGAGGAGTTGCTCATGAACAGCCGCCACAGGCAGACCATCGAGCGGGGGACGGGAGGAGCGCCGCTCCTTGGGCGCCGCGCCGAGGTCAAGCGCACCACCAGCGAGACCGACATCTCCCTGCTGCTCGACCTCGACGGCCTTGGCGTCGCCGACGTCGCCACCGGCATCGGCTTCCTCGACCACATGCTCGTGCTCCTGGCGCATCACGGGGGCTTCGACCTCACGGTGAGAGCCAGCGGCGATCTCGACGTCGACGGCCATCACACGGTCGAGGACATCGGGCTGACCCTCGGTCAGGCGCTGCGCGAGGCCCTGGGCGACAAGCGCGGCATCCGCCGCTACGGGTCGTTCCTGCTGCCGATGGACGAGGCGCTCGCCATGGTCGCACTCGACCTCTCCGGGCGCCCCCACTTCGCGCACGACCTCCAGCTCGCCGGCGTGCGCATCGGCGAGTTCGACGCCGACCTTACGCCGCATTTCTTCCGCTCGCTGGCCACGCAGAGCGGCATGACCCTGCACGTGCGCCTGCTCGCCGGCAGTGACGCCCACCACATCGTCGAAGCCGTCTTCAAAGCGTTCGCCCGCGCCCTCGCGCAGGCCTGCGAGCGGCACGGGCGCGCCGACGCGGTGCCCTCCACCAAGGGCACCCTCTGACGGGGTCGTGAGCGTGTCGCGCGCCATCGACGCCCCGCCGCGCGTGGCCGTCGTCGACTACGGTATGGGCAACCTCGCGAGCGTGGCCAAGGCACTGGCGCGCAGCGGCGCCGACGTGCGCGTCACGCAGAGCGCCACGGAGGTGGCCGGCGCGGCCGGAGTGGTGCTGCCCGGCGTCGGCGCGTTCCGCGACGCGGCCGCGCGGCTCGAGCAGAGCGGCCTCGGGGCCGCAGTCCTCGCGCGCATCGCGGCCGGCACGCCGTTCCTCGGCGTGTGCCTCGGCCTGCAGCTCCTCTTCGAGAGCAGCGGCGAGGGCGGCCGCTGGCCGGGCCTCGGCGTGCTGGGCGGCACCGTGGAGCGCCTGCAGACCGGGCTCAAGGTGCCGCACATCGGCTGGAACGACCTGGAGTGGGGGCCGGCCGGCGCGGGCATGGCCCGCGGGCTGCCGGCCCCGGCCATCGTCTACTTCGTGCACTCCTACGCCGCCGTCCCGGCCGACGCGGGCGTCGTCGCGGCGACAACGGAATATGGCGGCCCGGTGGTCGCGGCAGTAGCGCGGGACAACGTGTGGGCAGTACAGTTCCATCCGGAGAAGAGTTCCAGCGTCGGCCTCGCCTTGCTGGCGGGGTTCGTCGCCAACGTCCATCGGGAGGCTGGCACCTCATGATCGTGTTCCCCGCCGTCGATATCCAGGCAGGCAAGGCGGTGCGTCTGCGGCGCGGCGACTTCGACGACGTCACCGTGTTCAGCGACGACCCGGTGGAGCTGGCGCGCTACTGGCAGGACCAGGGAGCCGAAGCCCTCCACGTGATCGATCTCGACGCCGCTCGCAGCGGTGAGCTCACGAACTTCTCGCTCGTGGAGCAGATAGTCAAGGCGCTGGACATCCCCGTGCAGTACGGCGGCGGCATCCGCAGCCAGAAGGCACTGGCGTTCATGGCCGGCGTCGGCGTGCACTGGGTCGTGATGGGCACCGCCGCGGTGACCGCGCTGGACCTGCTCGACGACGCCGTGAACTGGCTCGGAGACCGCCTCATCGTGGGCCTGGACTGCACCGACGGCATGGTCGCGACGCACGGCTGGCAGCAGCGGTCGCAGATGAGCGCCATCCGCATGGTCAAGCTGCTCGCCGAGCACGGCGTGCAGCGGGTGGTCTACACCGACACGGCGCGAGACGGCATGCTGGGCGGCCCCAACCTCCCGGGCCTGAAGGACCTCGCCGAGGTGTCACCGCTCGAGATCATCCTGTCCGGCGGCATCGCGCTGCTCGACGACCTGCGTCGCCTCAAGAAGCTCGACGAGCCGAAGGTGGTGGGCGTCATCGTCGGCCGGGCGCTCTACGAGAAGTCGTTCTCGCTCGCCGACGCGCTCGCCGTCTTCGCCGGCTGACGGCGCCGCCGTGCACCGCAAGCGCATCATCCCGTGCCTGGACGTCCGCGACGGCCGGGTGGTCAAGGGCGTCAACTTCGTGTCGATCCGCGACGCCGGCGACCCCATCGAGCTGGCGGCGCGCTACGACGCCGAGGGCGCCGACGAGCTCATCTTCCTCGACATCACGGCCTCGCACGAGCGGCGCGACATCATCGCCGACCTGGCGGCGCGCTGCGCGGAGCAGGTGTTCATCCCGTTCACCATCGGCGGCGGGCTCTCCAGCGAGGACGACGTCCGCGCCATCCTGGCCGCCGGAGCCGACAAGGTGACGATGAACACCGCAGCCGTCGAGCATCCGGGACTGGTGCGCCGCTGTTCCGAGCGGTTCGGCGCGCAGTGCATCGTCGTGGCCATCGACGCGCGCAGGATCCCGGGGAGCGGGGAAGAGGGACGCCCCCTCCGCTGGGAGGTCTACGTGCACGGCGGGCGGACCCCCACGGGCATCGACGCGATCGAGTGGGCGGGGCGGGCCGCCGAGCTCGGTGCCGGCGAGTTCATGCTCACGAGCATGGACCGTGACGGTACGCTCGACGGGTACGACCTCGCGCTCACGCGCGCGGTGGCTCGTGAGGTGGGGATCCCCGTGATCGCGTCGGGTGGGGTCGGCACTCTCGAACACCTCGCCGCCGGGCTCACCGAGGGCGAAGCGGACGCCGTGCTGGCGGCCAGCATCTTCCATTACGGCACGTACACCATCGCCGAGGCCAAGCAATATCTCGAGGCGTGCGGCGTCCCGGTGAGGCCCGTGACCGTCGCCGGGCCCGGCCCGCAGGACGGCGACGCTGCGAGCGACGCGTGAGCGGGCCTCGCGTCGACCTGGGTGGGGCGGACGACGCAGACGGGCCGCGGCTGGCGGGGCTGATCGCCGCGGCGCGCCTCGTCTGCTTCCCCACGGACACCGTCTACGGCGTCGGCGGCCTCGTGACGCCCGCCGTCCGCGATGCCGTGATCGCCGCCAAGGGGCGCGAGGCCGGTAAGCCGCTGCAGGTCGTCTACCCCACACGGGAGCTGCTCGAGGCTTCGCTGGCTCTTGGGCCGCGGTTGCTCGGCGCGGTGCGCCGGCTTCTGCCCGGACCGTTCACCCTGCTGCTGCCGTACCCGCCGGGCCTGGCGTTCCCGCCGGCGGGTGAGGTGCCGCACCGCACGAATGGAATGTGGGGGGTCAAGGAGGCGACGGCGGCCACCCTCGGCGTGCGCGTGCCCGCGTGGCCCAGGTCCGCGCGCTCTCTCGCGGCGCTGCCGTTCCCGCTCCTCGCCTCGAGCGCCAACCCGAGCGGAGGCGCTGTGCCCCGGTCCGTGGACGAGGTGGACGGCGGCCTGCTGGCCGCCTGCGACCTCGTCCTCGACGCCGGGCCGGTCAGCGGCGAGGCTTCGACGGTCGTCGATCTCAGTCTGTACGCCGCCGACGGCGCCTGGCGTATCCTTCGCCGGGGGGCCGTCGACGAGAAGGGCGTCGCCGCGCTGCTGGCCGGCGCCGAGAGCGAGGAGGAGCCGCGCGCATGAGGACGCTGCCGTTCTACCAGGTGGACGTGTTCACCGACCGCCCGTTCGCCGGCAACCCGCTGGCGGTGTTCCCCGAGGCTGAGGGCCTCTCGGCGGTACAGATGCAGGCGATCGCCAGCGAGATGAACCTCTCGGAGACCACGTTCGTGCTGCCCGCAGAAGGCGAGGGTGACGCGCGGGTCCGGATCTTCACTCCGGCGCTCGAGCTACCCTTCGCCGGTCACCCGAGCGTGGGTACCGCCTGCGAGCTCGTCCGGCTCGGTATGGTCACGATCAGCGAGCCGGTCACCCGCGTCGTCCTGGAGCTCGGCGTCGGGCCGACCGTCGTCGAGGTCTCCGTGCGGGACGGCGTCCCGCTCGCCGCGACCGTGCACCAGCGGCCGCCCGTGTTCCATCCTCCAGCGCCGCGCGGCTCGGTCGCCGCCGTGCTGGGCCTGGACCAGGAGGACCTTCACCCCGAGTTCGACCCCGTCCCGGTCGATACCGGCCTCTGCTACACGATCATCCCGCTGGTGTCGCAGCGCGCCCTGGCGCGGGTGTCCATCGACCTGGACCTCGCCGGGGACTTCGAGCGCCGGCACGCCGAGGTCTACCCGTGCGCCTTCACCGGCCAGAGTGAGCCTTGGGTGGAGGCGCGCGGCCTGTTCCCGTTCGCCGGGATCACCGAGGACCCCGCCACCGGCAGCGCCGCGGGACCGCTGGCGGCCTACATGGCCCGCGAGGCCGTGCTCCCGCCGGAGGAGGAGCGCGTGGTGCTCCAGGGCCAGCAGATCGGCCGTCCGAGCTTCCTCACGGTAGCGGTCTCCGGGACGCCGGACGCCATCACCGACGTGCGCGTCGGTGGGGCGGTGCAGCCCGTCCTGAAGGGCGAGCTCTTCCTCCCGGATTGATCGCCGCAGGCGAATCAACGTCGGGTGCGCCGCAGGTGCACTCGACACTGATGCCCGCAGTGCCACGTAGAGCCCGGAGCGCTAGTGAGCGGGCGCCGGCCCGAAGGGCCCCGCGGCGCACGGACTACTGCACGGAAGAGCTAGTGAGCGGGCGCCGGCCCGAAGGGCCCCGCGGCGCACGGACTACTGCACGGAAGAGCTAGTGAGCGGGCGCCGGCCCGAAGGGCCCCGCGGCGCACGGACTGATACAATCGGCGCCCTGTAGCCGAGGCCGTGCGGGCCCGGCAGCGCAGGGCGCCTGCGGCGTCTTCCGCGCTCTCCCGCCCGACCGGATCGTCGTCCTGACCAGAAGGAGCTCGCCATGAAGATCGCCGCCGGTGCCGACCACGGGGGGTTCGCACTCAAGCAGGCCGTCGTGCGCCGCCTCCGCTCTCTGGGGCACGAGGTCATCGACGTGGGCACCGACTCCGAGGAGGTCTCGGTGGACTACCCGGTGTACGGCCACAAGGTCGCCGAGCTGGTCGCAGCCGGAGAGGTCGAGCGCGGCGTGCTCGTGTGCGGCACCGGCATCGGCATCTGCATGTCGGCCAACCGCCACAAGGGCGTGCGCGCCGCCGACTGCTTCACGCCCTACCATGCCGAGATCACCCGCCGCCACAACGACTGCAACGTGTTGTGCCTCGGCGGCCGCCTCCTGAGCGAGGACGAGGCCTGGGCGATCACCGAAGTGTGGCTCGAGACGCCGTTCGAGGGCGGCCGGCACGAGCAGCGCGTGGAGCTTCTCGACAGGGAGGAATCTGCTTGAGCCCCGTCGGTCGCGAGTGGCGGCGCGAGCCGCTGTATCACCTCGACCCCGAGCTCAACGAACTGCTGCGCTGCGAGCTCATCCGCCAGCAGGAGACCCTGGAGCTCATCGCCAGCGAGAACTTCGCCAGCCGCGCCGTCCTCGAGGCGACCGGCTCCGTGCTCACCAACAAGTACGCGGAGGGGCTGCCGGGCGCGCGCTACTACGGCGGCTGCGACGTGGTGGACCAGGTCGAACAGCTCGCCATCGACCGCTGCAAAGAGGTCTTCGGCGCCGAGCACGCCAACGTGCAGCCGCACTCCGGCTCGTCGGCCAACCTCGCGGTGCTGTTCGCGCTGCTCGAGCCCGGCGACACGATGCTGGCCATGGAGCTCGCCCACGGTGGGCATCTCACCCACGGGCTCGCCATCAACTACTCGGGGCGCACCTACGACGTGGTCCCGTACCACGTGCGCCCGGACACGGAGCTCATCGACTACGAAGAGGTGCGCGAGCTGGCGCTGAAGCACCGGCCCAAGCTCATCATCTGCGGCTACAGCGCCTACCCGCGCATCGTCGATTTCGCCGCCTTCCGCGAGATCGCCGACGAGTGCGGCGCGCTGCTCATGGCCGACATCGCGCACATCGCCGGCCTCATCGCCGCCGGCGTGCACCCCAATCCCGTGCCGTACTGCGACGTGGTCACCAGCACCACGCACAAGACGCTCACCGGCCCGCGCGCCGGCATCATCATGTGCCGCGCCGAGTACGCCGAGGCGATCGACCGCGCCGTGTTCCCCGGCATGCAGGGTGGCCCGCTCATGCACGTCATCGCCGCCAAGGCCGTGTGCCTGCGCATCGCCCAGAGCGAGGAGTTCCACAAGCTGCAGCGGCAGATCGTCAAGAACTGCGCCGTGCTCGCCGAGACGCTGGCCGAGGGCGGCCTGCGCCTGGTGTCCGGAGGCACCGACGTGCACCTGGCGCTGGTCGACCTCCGTCCGGCCGGTCTCACCGGCCTCGAGTGCCAGGAGCTTCTCGAGCGCGTCAACATCACGGCGAACCGCAACGTGGTGCCGTTCGAGGACGCCTCGTTCAACGTGGCGAGCGGCCTGCGCGTCGGCTCGCCGGCGGTCAGCACGAGGGGCTTCATGGAGCCCGAGATGCGTCAGACCGGCGAGCTCATGCTGCGCGCCATCGCCGCCCGCGACGAAGACGCGGCGCTGGCCGAGATACGCCGCGAGGTCATCGAGTTGCTCGACCGGTTCCCACTGTACGAGTTCCTGTGAGTGCGCCGCAGGGGGCAGAAGGCGCGCCGCGGCGGCCGAGCTGGGACGAGTACTTCTTGCAGCTCGCGCGTCAGTCCGCGACGCGTTCCACCTGCCTGCGCCGCCAGGTGGGAGCCATCCTCGTGCGCGACAAGCGCATCCTCGCCACCGGCTACAACGGCGCCCCGCGCGGCGTCGCCCACTGTCTGGACATCGGCTGCCTGCGCGAGCAGCTCGGCATACCCTCCGGCGAGCGTCAGGAGCTGTGCCGCGCCATCCACGCCGAGCAGAACGCGGTGATCCAGGCCGCCATCCACGGCGTGGCCATCGAGGGCGCGACGCTCTACACGACGCTGCATCCCTGCGTGCTCTGCGCCAAGATCCTCATCAACTGCGGGGTGCGCGAGATCCACTACCTGGAGGGCTACCCGGACGAGCTGTCCCGGGAGATGCTGGCCGAGGCCGGCGTCGTCCTGCTCAAGGAGGAACTGCCATCGTCGGGCCGCTGAGCCTCTCCAGCCCGCTGCGCTCCGCCATCCTGGGCTTCCTCATCGCGGCGCTCATCGTCTACGTGCTCACGCCGCTGATGGGACGGCTGGCCCACCGCACGGGCGCCGTCGACACGCCGACCGACGACCGCCGCATGCACGAGCTGGCGACGCCCCTGCTGGGCGGCCTCGCCATGTATCTCGGCTGGATGATCCCCGTGATGCTCCTGGTCAAGGTCGACCGTCCGGTCTGGGGCATCATCGGCGGCGCGACCATCGTCGTCGCCGTGGGTCTCTTCGACGACCTCTACGAGCTCGAGCCCATCGTCAAGTTCATCGGCCAGCTGCTCGCCATCGGGGTAGCCATCTACTTCGACACGCGCATGGTGCGGATCGGAGTGCCGTTCACCGACGAGCTCGCGTGGCACCTTCCGCTGCTGGCGTCCATCCTGGTCACCGGCTTCTGGATGGCGATGATCATCAACATGGTGAACTTCATCGACGGCCTGGACGGCCTGGCGGCGGGCGTTTGCGGCATCTCCGCGATGACGTTCGCGATCATCTCGCTGGCGACGAACTTCCCGGCGATGGGCGTGCTCGCCGCCGTGCTCGCCGGCGCCACCTTCGCGTTCCTGCGCTTCAACTTCCATCCGGCGTCCATCTTCATGGGCGACGCCGGGTCCATGCTCCTCGGTTTCGTGCTCGCCTGCATCAGCGTGCAGAGTGTGATGAAAGGGACCGCCGCCATCGCCCTCGTCCTGCCGCTGCTCGTGCTGGGCGTGCCGTTCGTCGACCTGTTCCTCATCGTGTGGCGCCGCTGGCGCCGCGGAGTGCCGTTCTACTCTCCCGGCCAGGACCACGTGCACCACGACCTGGTGCTGGTGCACGGCTTCTCACAGCGCAAGAGCGTGCTGCTGCTCTACTCGTGGTGCGCCTGCCTGAGCGGCCTCGCCATCAGCATGCAGCAGCGCTGGTGGCCGGCGATCGTGGCGCTCGGCATCGCCGCCGTCATCTCCACGGCGTACATGGCGCGACTCCTGAGTCGCTATCGCTCGCGCCGCCGTGGCCTCCCTGATCCACTGGCCCCAGGTGTGGGGAACAATCCGAGCAAGAGCGGGGATCGGGACGTCCGGGATGCGTGAGAGAGGCCGGCTGCGAGGCGCCGCGCGGTGCGCGTGTGGCTACGAAAATGGTATTGGAATCCCATTTGCAGGTCTACCTACACGGCAGGTATAGTGTGACGCCAGACAACCCCGAAGATGGGAAGAAGAAAGCTCCGCAGCGGAGCGCGGCATCGGCGGAATCGGTGGCGTTCCTGCTGCTCGCCGGTGTCGCTACGGGACTCGGGTTCGGCGCAGGCGTCGACTGGGTCTTCAGCACCGGTCCCCTGTTCGTGGTGATCGGCGTGTTCGTCGGCTTCGGCCTGGCGCTGTACGCCGTCTATCTGGAGACGAAGTGAGAGACTCAGGAGGGCGAGGCGTATCCGCAGGCCGTTCGTAGCACCGCTGCTTCTTGTTGCCGCCATCCTCGCCTGCGCGACCGTGGCGGCGTTCGTCGGCCAGCCTGCCTGGGCGGCCACCGCCGGCGCGGGCCTCGTGCTCGTCTACTGGGGCCTCGAGGCCCTCACGTGGCGGCGTGCCCGTGACCGCCAGGACCTCGCGCTCGGCGTCGCCCTCGGCGGCATGGGCGTCCGCATCGCCGTCATCCTGACCGGCCTCGTCGTCATCGGCGTGCTCGACCGCCCGTCGTTCCCCACCGCGGCGCTCTCGTTCCTCGTCGCCTTCACGCTGTACATCCTTGTCCGTCCCTTCACGTACCCCACGGCGTCCACGCCGGCGGGTCAAGCGAGGCTGCAGTGAGACACCCCTGGCGCTGGATCATCGGCCTCCTGGTCCTCGGCTTCCTCGTCGCCCTGGCGATCATCCCCGGTGGCAGCAAAGTGGAGTTCGAGGTCGCCGGAGAATTCGATCGCGCGGTGCTCCTCAAGCTGCCGACCATCGGCCCGTTCGACATGTCCGTCACCAAGACGGTGGCGTACCTCTGGATCTCCGTCGCCGTCGTCGCCGTCGTCGCGATCGCCATCTCCCGCTCGCTGAAGGTCAAGCCGGGCCGCTTCCAGTTCGCCATGGAGACCATGTACGACCTCGCCCGCGACGGCATCGTCGGGTCGGTCATGAAGAGCGGCAAGAAGCAGTGGTTCCCCTACATCGGAGGGGTCTTCTTCTTCGTCCTCACGTGCAACGTCATCGGGCTGTTCCCGCTGCCGTTCGGTGAGCACCACCTGCCGTCGTTCTACGCCGCCACCGCCAATCTCAACGTCACGCTCATGCTGGCGCTGTTCACCTTCGTGTTCACGCACTACGCCGGCATCCGCAAGAACGGCGCCCTGCGTTACGTCAAGGCGTGGGCGCCGGCCGGGGCGCCGCCCGTGCTGAAGCAGATGATCTGGTTCATCCACCTGATCAGCGAGTTCTTCCGCCTCATCTCGCTCTCCGTCCGTCTCTTCGCCAACATGGTCGCCGGGCACGCCATCCTCGCCGTGTTCTTCGCCATGGCGCTCATCTTCCAGAGCTACCTCGTCGGCCTCGCCCTGCAGGGCGCGTCCGTGCTCATCTACATGTTCGAGATCTTCGTGGCCTTCATCCAGGCCTTCATCTTCGCCATTCTCTCCGCCGTGTACATCGGCGGCGCTCTTGACCAGGACCACTGACCATCACATGAAGACAACCGCTGCAGGAGGATTCATACATGGACGCTGAAGCCGCCAAGGAACTCGGGAAGTTGCTGGGTGCCGGCCTGTCGATGGGCCTCGGCGCCGTCGGCCCCGGCATCGGCCTGGGCATCATGATCGGCAAGGCGCTCGAGTCGATCGCCCGCCAGCCGGAAGTCGCCGGCGACGTGCGCACGAACATGTTCATCGGCATCGGCGTGACCGAGGCCGTCGCCCTGTACGCCTTCGTCGTCGCCCTGATCCTCATCTTCGTCGCCTGATCCACCGGACTGACGTTCGCGAGGCAGGCAGGAGAGGAAGAGCATGCTGAGTATCGACCCAGGGTTGATGATCTGGACGCTGATCACGTTCGGCATCGCCGTGTTCATCCTCTGGAAGTACGCTTTCGGGCCGCTGCAGAAGATCATCGACCAGCGGCGCGCCGGCATCCAGGAGAGCATGGACGTGGCCGAGGAGACGCGCGCTGAGGCGCTGCGCCTGCTCGAGGAGTACAAGGCCACGCTCGCCAAGGTGCGCGGCGAGTCCGAGGAGATCCTCGAGCGCTCGCGCACGACCGCCGAGCATGCCAAGGCCGAGATCATGGCCGACGCCAAGGCTCAGTCCGCGCGGGTGCTCGAGAAGGCGCACGAGCAGATCGAGCGCGACACGCGCGCCGCTCTCCGCGACATCAAGGGCGAGATCGCGGAGCTGACGGCGCTGGCCACCGAGAAGGTCGCGGCCAGCAGCCTGAGCGCGGCCGACCAGCAGCGCCTCATCGACGAGGCGCTCGCCGAGCTCGACATCGACAAGCTCGGCGCGGAGGGCAAGGCGTGAGCGAAGAACAGGTAGCTCGGGTCTACGCCCAGGCTCTGTTCGACGCCGCCAAGGAGGCCGGCGCGGTCGAGCCGGTGCGCCGCGAGCTGGGCGAGTTCCTCGCCGGCCTCGCGGCATCGACTCCGCTGCGCAGCGTCCTCGCCGACCCGCAGGTCGAGACGAGCGCCAAGGTGCGCGTGCTCGCGGAGATCACGCGCGGCGGCCAGCCGCTCGTGGGCAATATCCTGCAGCTCATGCTCGAGCGCGGCCGCTGGGCCGCCCTGCCCGAGCTGCAGCAGGCCTACGACGCCCTCGCCATCGTCGAGGAGGGCGTCGTCGAGGTCGAGGTCGTCTCGGCAGCGGAGCTGTCGCCGGAGACCGAGAAGAAGATCGCCGCCCGCGTCCACGAGGCGACGGGGCGCCGGGTCGAACTGGCCCGCCGCGTCGACCCCTCCATCCTCGGCGGCCTCGTCCTGCGCATCGGCGACATCATCGTCGACGGCAGCGTCAAAGCACGGATCCGCCAGCTTCGTCGCAAGCTGGCTACTGCAGAAGTGAGAGGTGACGTCTAGTGAAGCTGCGACCCGAAGAGATCGCCTCGGTCCTCAAAGCCCAGATCCAGGACTACAAGGCTGAGGTCGAGGTCGAAGAGGTCGGGACCGTCCTCGAGGTCGGCGACGGGATCGCTCGTATCTACGGCCTGCGCAACTGCCTGGCCATGGAGATGCTCGAGCTCCCTCACGACGTCATCGGCCTGGCCCTCAACCTCGAAGAAGACAACGTCGGCGCCGTGCTCCTCGGCGAGGACACCCTCATCAAGGAGGGCGACCTCGTCAAGCGCACCGGCCGCGTGCTCCAGGTCCCCGTCGGCGAGGCCATGATCGGCCGCGTCGTCGACCCCCTCGGCCGTCCGCTGGACGACAAGGGCCCCATCGAGACCGATCTGTTCCGCCCGGTCGAGTTCAAGGCCCCGGGCGTCGTCGAGCGCCAGGGGGTCAAGGAGCCGCTCCAGACCGGCATCAAGGCGATCGACTCCATGATCCCGATCGGCCGCGGCCAGCGCGAGCTCATCATCGGCGACCGCCAGACCGGCAAGACCTCGCTGATCGTCGACACGATCCTCAACCAGAAGGGCCTGGACGAGATCTGCGTGTACGTCGCCATCGGCCAGAAGGCCTCCACGGTCATGCAGGTCGTGCAGAAGCTCGAAGAGTACGGCGCGATGGAGTACACCATCGTCGTCGCCGCCACGGCGTCGGCGTCGGCCCCGCTCAAGTACCTCGCACCCTACGCGGGTTGCGCCATGGGCGAGTTCTTCCTCTACAGCGGCCGGCACGCGGTGTGCTTCTACGACGACCTCTCCAAGCAGGCCGACGCCTACCGCCAGATGTCGCTGCTGCTGCGCCGCCCGCCGGGCCGCGAAGCGTTCCCCGGCGACGTCTTCTACCTGCACTCGCGCCTGCTCGAGCGCGCCGTCAAGCTCAACGACGAGCTCGGGGGAGGCTCCCTCACGGCGCTGCCCGTCATCGAGACGCAGGCCGGCGACGTGTCCGCCTACATCCCGACCAACGTCATCTCCATCACCGACGGCCAGATCTTCCTCACCAGCGAGCTCTTCTACTCCGGCATCCGCCCGGCCATCAACGTCGGCATCTCCGTGAGCCGCGTGGGCGGCAAGGCGCAGGTCAAGGCCATGCGCCAGGTCGCCGGCCGCCTCAAGCTCGACCTGGCCCAGTATCGCGAGCTGCAGGCGTTCGCCCAGTTCGGCTCCGACCTCGACGAGGTCACCAAGCGGACGCTGGCGCGCGGTGAGCGCATGGTCCAGCTGCTCAACCAGGGCCGCTTCGACCCGATGCCCGTGGAGGAGCAGGTCGCCGTCATCTTCGCCGGCAACCAGGGCTTCCTCGACGACCTCGACGTCCACCGCGTGCGGCAGTTCGGCGAGGGCCTGCGTGAGTACCTCCGCAGCCAGTCCGCCGACGTGCTCACCGACATCCGCGACAAGGGCGAGGTCAGCGAGGAGACCGAGGCCAAGCTGAGGGACGCCGTCACCGCCTACCACAATTCGTTCGCCGCCGACCCGAACATGTCACCTGAGGTGGCGGAGATCGAGGCGGAGGTCGAGACGGCGGAGGCGGAGGCCTGACGTGGCGAGTCTGCGCGACATCCGCCGGCGCATCTCGTCGGTCCAGAACACGCGCAAGATCACCAAGGCCATGGAGATGGTGGCGGCGGCCAAGCTGCGCCGCAATCAGGCTCGGATCGAGGCGCTGCGCCCGTACGCCGGCGACATGATCGAGATGATGACCGACCTGGCCACCTTCTCCGAGGACGCGCGGCAGTACGCGCTGCTCCAGGAGCGCGAGGTCAAGACGGTCGCCGTCGTCGCCATGACCGGCGACCGCGGCCTCGCCGGCGCGTTCAACGCCAACGTCGTGCGCAAGGCGCTCGCCATCGAGCGCGAGCTGCGCGAGCAGGGCGTCGACACGCGGGTCCTGGCCGTCGGCCGCAAGGGCATCGGCACGCTCAAATTCCGCGGCTGCCGGCTCGAGAAGAGCTGGCAGGGTCTCAGCGACCGGCCGCAGTACACCGACGCCAAGTCGATCGCCGGCGAGCTCATCGAGATGTACCTGAGCGAGCAGGTCGACCGGGTGCGGCTCGTCTACAACCACTTCACGTCGCCGATCGAGCAGACGCTCATGGACGACGTGATCCTGCCCGTGCCCAAGGAAGCCGTCACCGACGGCGACGATGGACGACCCCCGGTCTCGTACATCTACGAGCCCGCGCCCGAGGACATCCTCGAGGGGCTGCTCCCGGCGTACGTGGAGATCGCCGTGTACCGGGCGCTCCTCGAGTCGAGCGCCAGCGAGCAGGGCGCCCGCATGTCGGCGATGCGCAACGCCAGCGACAGCGCCGAGGAGATGATCGACGGCCTCACGCTGGCGCTCAACCGCGCCCGCCAGGCGGCGATCACGCAGGAGATCCTCGAAGTCGTCGCCGGCGCCGAGGCGCTGGGATGAGTACCAGCCGCGGGCGTTCCCCCTACCAGACACGTGAAGCGGAGTTGACGCGATGAACAAAGGCACAGTCGTCCAGGTGATCGGGGCGGTCATCGACGTCCGGTTCCCGGATGAGATCCCGGCCATCTACAACGCCCTCAAGGTCCGCATCGGCGAGAGCGAGCACGAAGTGATCTGCGAGGTGCAGCAGCACCTCGGCGACGACAAGGTGCGCGCCGTCGCCATGGAGGCCACCGACGGCCTCGCCCGCGGCGTCGAGGTGATCGACACCGGGCAGCCCATGACGGTGCCGGTGGGCGAGGCCACCCTGGGCCGGCTCATCGACGTCAACGGCAACACCATCGACAAGGGCGAGCCGCTCACCGAGGCCCCGCACTGGCCGATCCACCGGCCGGCTCCGGCGTTCGAGGAGCTCGACCCGACCGACGAGCTGTTCGAGACCGGCATCAAGGTCGTCGACCTCCTCGCTCCCTACGTCAAGGGCGGCAAGATCGGCCTCTTCGGCGGCGCCGGCGTCGGCAAGACCGTCATCGTGCAGGAGCTCATCAACAACATCGCCACGCAGCACGGCGGCTACTCGGTCTTCTGCGGCGTCGGCGAGCGCACGCGCGAGGGCAACGACCTCTGGACCGAGATGCAGGAGTCGGGCGTCCTCGCCAAGACCGCGCTCATCTTCGGCCAGATGAACGAGCCGCCGGGCGCGCGTCTGCGCGTGGGCCTCGCCGGCCTCACCGTGGCGGAGTACTTCCGCGAGGCCGGCGGCCAGGACGTGCTCCTGTTCATCGACAACATCTTCCGCTTCGTCCAGGCGGGCTCCGAGGTCTCCGCGCTCCTCGGCCGTATGCCGAGCGCCGTGGGCTACCAGCCCACGCTGGCCAACGAGATGGGCGAGCTGCAGGAGCGCATCACCTCCACCAAGCGCGGCTCCGTGACCTCGGTGCAGGCCATCTACGTGCCTGCCGACGACCTCACCGACCCCGCGCCGGCGGCGACCTTCACCCACCTCGACGCCACGACCACCCTCTCCCGCGCCATCTCGGAGAAGGGCATCTACCCGGCCGTCGACCCGCTCGACTCCAACTCGCGCATCCTCACGCGCGACGCGGTCGGCAACGAGCACTACGACGTCGCGCTGCGCGTCCAGGAGATCCTCCAGCGCTACAAGGAGCTGCAGGACATCATCGCCATCCTCGGCATGGACGAGCTCTCGGACGAGGACAAGGTCATCGTTCAGCGCGCCCGCAAGGTCGAGCGCTTCCTCAGCCAGCCGTTCACCGTCGCCGAGGCGTTCACCGGCACGCCGGGCAAGTACGTGCCGCTCGCCGACACGGTGCGGGGCTTCAAGGACCTCGTCGAGGGCAAGTGCGACGATCTCCCGGAGCAGGCCTTCTTCATGGTCGGCGGCATCGAAGAAGCGGTCGAGAAGGCGAAGCGACTCTCGGGCGACGACGCGTGAGAGGCGCCAGGTGAGCGACGAGCGCACACTCCAGGTCGAGGTCGTCACGCCCGACGGGCAGGTGTATGCCGGGGACGTGGCCATGGTCGTGCTTCCCGGCGTGGACGGCGAGCTCGGCATCCTGCCGCGGCACCAGCCGCTGGTGACGCTCCTCGCCATCGGGGAGACACGCGTCCGCACCGTCACCGACGAGTGGGACTACATCGCCAGCGGCATCGGCTACGCGCAGGTGCTCTTCGACAAGGTGCTGGTGGTCGTCGATCACGGCGAGCTGGCCGGCGCCATCGACGTGGCCCGGGCGGAGGAGGCGGAACGCCGCGCTCGCGAGCGCACGCAGGAGCGCGGCGGCGATCTCGCCGCCCAGGCGGATGTCGACTACTTCCGCGCCGAGCAGGCGTTGAAGCGCGCCGAGAACCGTCTGAACGTCGCCAGACGCACCCGCTGACACTGCGTCCCGCCGCGGACCGCTATACTACTGAGCGTCTGATGGACGGCTCGAGCGAACACGACGCGCGCCTCGAGGTGCGCGGCGGTCAGCGGCTGGAAGGAGAGGTGATCCTCTCCGGGGCCAAGAACTCGGCCCTCAAGCTGCTCGCCGCCAGCCTGCTCACCACCGACCCCTGCGTCATCCGCCGCGTACCGCGGATCACGGACGTGGCCACGATGGTGACGATGCTGCGCGCGCTCGGCGCGGACGCCGTCGCCGATGCCGAGGGCGACGTCCTTCGCGTGCACGCCGGCGCCGGCCTCAGCGGCTGCGCACCCTACGAGCTCGTGCGCACCATGCGCGCGAGCATCATCGTCATGGGCCCCCTCGTCGCGCGCCTCGGCGAGGCCACCATCGCCATGCCGGGCGGCTGCAACATCGGGCCGCGGCGGATCGACTTCCACATCCGCGGCCTCGAGAAGCTGGGCGCGCACATCGATATCGACCACGGCTTCATCCGCGTGCACAGCGACGGGCTCAAGGGCGCCGTGGTGCCGCTCGACTACCCGAGCGTCGGCGCCACGGAGAACCTCGTCATGGCGGCCACGGCAGCCGAGGGCGAGACGGTCATCGAGAACGCCGCCAGGGAGCCGGAGATCATGGACCTGTGCGCCTTCCTCTCCGGCATGGGCGCCGAGATCGAGGGCGCCGGCACGAGCACGATCCACATCGCCGGCGGGCGGCCGCTGCACGGCGTGGACCACTCCGTGATCGCCGACCGCATCGAGGCCGGCACCTACCTCCTCATGGGCGCCGCGACCAGCGGCCGGGTCACCACCGTCGGCCTGGACCCGGCTCACCTCGAGCTCTTCCTCACCAAGCTGCGCGCGATGGGCGTCCACGTGGAGGAGGGCGAGGAGCGCATCACGGTGAGCCGTGATGGCCCGCTCGCCCCCGTCGACATCTCCACGCTGCCGCACCCCGGCTTCGCCACCGACCTGCAGGCGCAGACCATGGTCCTTCTTTCGCTCGCCGAAGGGACCTCGATCATCACCGAGAACGTCTTTGAGAACCGTTTCGTCGTGGTGGACGAGCTCAACCGTCTCGGCGCCGGCATCGAGACCAGCGGTCATCACGCCGTGATCTCGGGGCCGCGGCCGCTCAGCGGGAGCGTCGTCGAGGCGCCGGACCTGCGTGGCGGCGCCGCACTCGTCACGGCCGGCCTCGTCGCCGACGGGCTGACGGAGGTGCGCAGCGTGTACCATATCGACCGCGGATACGAGGATCTCACGGGCAAGCTGAGGGTCCTCGGCGCGGACGTGTCGCGCGCCGGCGAGAGACCACGAACCGAGCCTGAGTCGCGCGCGTCTCTCAAGTCACGCGATGACGAGGCCGTGCGCAGCGCCTGAGCGCGCCGCGGCGGAGGAGCATGGGCAGCTACCGGGTCTACAGGGTCGGAGAAGACGAGTACGTCCGTGAGGCGGCTGGAGCCGCCCCGGCGCCCCTCGAGGGCGGCGGAGGCGCGCGCCGCGGCGGCCGTGCGCGCGCCGCCGCGCCGCGACGCTGGTGGGTCTGGGCGCTGATCGCGGCCGCAGCCGTGGTCGCAGTCGTCCTCTACTGGTTCTACGGCCGCGAGGCCGTGAGCAACTCGAGGGCCGCTCTCGACCTCGCCAAGCTGTCGGGCAAGGTGCCCGACTGGGCGGTGCTGGCGGCGCCGGTCATCGTGGTCGCCGCCATCGCCCTCGTCACCGCCTATGTGGCCTTTGGGCGCAGCCTCGCGATCAAGCTCATCGGCGTGGCCGTGGTCGTCCTCGTGCTGGCCACGCCGGGCCTGGCGGTCGGCTATGCCAACGGGCTTGTCTCCGACGTCGGGGGGACCGGGACCGCGGCCAAGACGCCCGAGGACACGGCAGCCATCGCGGCCGCCGACCAGGAGGTCGACCGCCCGATCCCCAACAAGCCGATGAACGTCTTGCTCATCGGCTCGGACAAGAGCACCGTGCCGGGCGACCCGGGGCGCTCGGACACGCAGATGCTCGTGCGCCTCGATCCCGAGACCAAGAGCATCTCGATGCTCTCTTTGCCTCGCGACCTGCAGGTCGAGATCCCGAACAGGGGCCTGGCAAAGATGAACGAGGCCTACTCGCTCGGCGGGCCGGCGCTCGTGATCAAGACCTTCAAGCAACTCACCGGCCTGCCCGTCAACGGCTGGATCGAGGTCAACTTCTCCGGGTTCTGGCACGTCGTGAACATCCTCGGCGGCATCTACCTGCCGATCGACCACAAGTACTTCGTGCCGGCCAGCGCCGACTACAAGTCGATCAACCTCGAGCCCGGTTACCAGCTCGTCCGCGGCAAGCAGGCCTTGAACTACGTGCGCTACCGCCACGATCAGAGAGGCGACTTCACACGCATGCAGCGGCAGCAACTCTTCCTCCGGGAGGTGCAGCGGCAGTCCGGACGCTGGAGCAACGACTGGACGAAGGTGCTCAAGCTGATCAAGGCGATCACCGGCGAGACCAAGTCGAGCCTGAGCTCGCTGAAGAAGATCCAGCCGCTCGTGCAGTTGGCCTTCGAGGTGGACACCTCGAAGGTCTACCAGGCCCACCTCGAGGGCGACACGCCGATGATCGGCGGTGTCTCCTACGTGACCGCGACCGAGGCGCAGATCGCCGAAGTAGTCGACCAGTTCACCAACCCGACGCAGCCGCCGGTGGTGGCCAAGGGCACGAAGATCGGCAAGAAGATGTTCACGGTGCAGGTGTACAACGGCAGCGGCATCGCAGGGCTGGCGACCACCGCCGCGACGCAGCTGAGCGTCCAGGGCTATGACGCTGAGGCCGTCGCCGACGCCCTCGAGTATCCGGACAAGGTCACTGCGGTCTACGCGCCCAAGAGCCTGGAGACGCAGGCCAAGACCATCGCCGCCATGATGTGGCCGTCCAACGTCCGCATCGTGGAGCGCGCGCCCGGCACCAGCGACGGCATCAGCGTGTTCGTCGCCTCGACCTTCGACGGCACCATCGAGGTGCCCCAGGAGGTCGTGCAGGAGCAGCAGACGCTGGAGAAGAACCAGAAGGCCGACTGGGCCACCTGGCGGGAGTACGACAAAGAGACGCCGCTCAAACTCGAGGCTCCCACGGCGTGGTCGTCCGGCTTCAGCTACGACCAGTGGCGGAACTACTCGATCGAGAAGACCGACGGTAAGCACTCCGCCGCCTCGGTCGCCGTTGTCCAGACGTCGCAGTACGGCTACTGGAGCATCCAGGCGATGCGCTGGCAGAATCCGCCGGCCATCCAGAACCCGAGCAGCACCCAGAAGATCGGCGGGCGCAAGTTCATGCTGTTCTTCCAGGGTGACCACCTGCACATGGTGGCCTGGAAGGAGCACGGGACCCTCTACTGGGTGCTCAACACCCTCGACAACCAGCTCTCGAACGATCTGATGCTGGGTCTGGCGGCGTCCTGTAAGCCCGTGAAGTGAGCTGGCTGCGCGCAGTGATGCGCCGCCTCGATCCGTGGGCGGCTCTCCTGCTCGGCGGCCTGCTCGCGATGGGCGTCGTCATCCTGCTCGCCACGCCGGGACCGTGGCAGAAGGTGGTCGGCAAGCAGCCGCCCGTCAGGCTCGAAGCCCCCACCCCCGACGATGTGGCGGTCTTCGTGATGGGCGGCCGCGGCGGCGCCTGCAGCGGGGTCCTCTGGCTGCACCTCGACGCCGAGAGGAACAGCCTTGCGGCCATCGTGGTGGCGCCGCGAGTCTCCGGATTCTCGCCGACCGACGGGTACGCACCGGTGGCGGCGATCGCGGACGGCGCCGGACCGAGCGCCGCGGCGGCGGCGCTGGGAGGAGCGCTGGGCGTGAGCATGGACGCCTGGGTGGCGTTGGACCGCAAGGCGTCCGACCTGGCGATCCAGGCGATGTTCCCGGCCAACGAGCCTCGCGCGGCGCGGACGCGCTACCGTGAGGCGCGCTCGGCGTGGCGTGGCCTGGGCGGTGATACGACCGCCTGGGCGACGCAGTACTCGAGTCTGCGCGTCGCCCTGCCCCAGGTGCCCTTCGACGAGCTCGGGGTGGTCGCATTCTCCAACTATGTCCTCGGGTTCGGGTTCGTCCGCAGCGACCTCACCCTGCAGGGAGCGACGTCGCTGGCCGAGGCGCTGCGGGATGTCGATGTCGGCAGGGTGGAGGTGCGCGCCGCGCCGGTCGTGGTCGAGCGCAGCCGCGGCGGGGAGGTGTGGCATGCGGACGCCAGCCGCGTCGAGCCGCTGCGCCAATCCCTGGCGATGGGCATCCGCCCGCCGGAGACCGGGAAGATCGTGACGACGCGGACGCGCGCCGCGCGTGTACTGGTGGTCGCGCCGCTGTCCCGGGTGCGGGCGGCGCAGTACGCGGAGGAGGTCCGCCGCCGGCTGGCTCTCTCCGCCGGCGGCCCGATCGACGTGACGCTGGTGGCGGGAGCAGACGATCGGCTGGCGTTTCGCGCCGCCCGCGAGCTCGACCGCCGGCCGGCGCTCGCCGTCCTGGTGGCGCCGCCCGCCTCAGGCGACGCCGCCGTTGCCGCGGTCACGCAGGTGTGCGCGATGCTGAGGAATCGCCGGCAGGAGGCGGTCGTCTCCGGCCCGCTGCCCGCGGGGGCGGGCAGCACGGGCTCGAACGACGCGCTTGCGGTCGCGGTCGGTGACGGCCGCCTGCCGGTCTCCTGGTTGCCGGCGGCCGCGACGCCTGACGCGGCGGAGGGCAACGGCCGACGGGCTCTCCTGGCCGCCGCGAGGGACAACGTCCAGACGCTCGTCCGGGCGTGCTGGCCGGGAACGCTCGCTCCGGACCTGAGCTCCACGCGTCTCGACTTTCGCGTTCGTCGCCGCCAGACACACCGGCGTGGGCATCTTGAGCGCGTCGGACGCCGCGTCCGCGGCTCTGCTCGCGCGCCTGCGGCTGTGGGGGTACCCCGGCGCGCGCCTGGCCACCGAGGATGGCGGCTGGGAGCCGCCGGTGACCGGCCGGGCGGTCTTCTATCAGCCCGGCGCGCACCGGGCGGCCCTCGCGCTCGCCGGCGATCTGGGCCTGCCGGCGAGAAGTGTAGTCAAGGTTGACGACAGCCCGCGCAAGGTCGTGATCTCGAGCGCGCAATGATCGAGCGCGAAAGGGCCTGACTCCAGAAACGCCGAAGGCGCGCCACCCGATGGGTGGCGCGCCTTCGGCGCACTCAGCGTCGCGGCCTGTCAGGCGCGGCTGCGACGAAGCACGGCACCGCCACCGATGAGCGCGGCGCCGGCTGCCAGGATCAGGAACACCTCACCGCCGGTGAACGCGAGCTCACCGCCCTGTTCACCCGGAGCCTGGAGACTCGCGAGGTAGTCCTCAAGGACACCCCGGATGTTCGAATACTGCTCTAAGGCGGGGTTATCCTGGACGTACGCGAGCGCGGCGCGGATCTCAGCAGCCTTCCAGTTGCCATCGATCGTGCCGTCCTGAGCGTCCTTGATGATCGCGTCGATGACCGACTGCGGTACGGCAGCCTGTGCGACGACGGCGAACACCAAAACCAGGATCAGCGCGATGACGATGGCGCCCAAGAACTTGGCCCTCATGTCTTCACCCCCCCTCAACGACATCTTCTCGGCACAGCGTATCTCACCACTTGTACCACTTGCCCGCGTAGATGACCATACCCTTGACGCAGCAGGATGATCGCGTGCCTGGTCTCCACGCCCTCCGAAGAGGATGTCGGTATAATCCCGTCGATGGAGACGCCCGTAAACACCGCCCGCGTTGAGAGGGCGACGTTCAGGGCCCGGAACACGGTTCCGTTTGCGCTGGCTCTGGCGGCGGTCGCGGCGTTCTCGTTCCTCTCCGGCGGGTACGTGCTGGGGCGCAACACGCCGGTCGCCGTTGCTCTGCTGTGCGCCTCGGCCGTGTGGGTCTGGTTCCTGCGCCGCAGCACGCGACCGCCCGTCGTCTTCCTGGTCGCGCTGGCCGTCTTCGCTGCGTTCGCGGTGTGGAGTGGTCTTTCCGTCCTCTGGTCGCTGGGCCCGGACCTCACCTGGGTCTCGTTCAATCTCGCTGCGTTCTACCTGGCCGTGGTCGCCGTCCTGGGGCTCACTTCGGCTCGCGGGCTGCAACTCCGGACCGTGGCGTACGGCTACCTCGTCGTCGCCGCTGCGATAGGCGTCTACGCCTTTCTCGGCAAGGGGCTGCCGGCGGTGGTGACGCATGCGCACACCTACGCGCGCCTGGACAGCCCCGTCGGCTATTGGAACGTGCTGGCGGTCATGATGGTGATGGGCCTGGTCGTCGCGCTGGCGATCGCCGGCGACCGCAAGACGGGCGCCGCGCTGCGCACGCTCGCCGCCGCGGCCGCGGTGCCGATGTGCTTCACCTTCTTCTTCACCTTCTCGCGCGGCGGCTGGATCGCACTCGCAGTAGCGCTCGTCCTCTACTTCGCCTTCACGACCACGCGGCTGGCCAGCGTGGCCACGCTGGCGATCGTGGTCGTGCCGGTCGTCTTCGCGCTCTGGCGAGTGAGGGACCTCGAGACGCTGTTCGGCGACACCGTGAACGACGCGCTGCGCACGCTGCAGGGCGGCGTCCTCCTGCGCTGGGCGATCGCGGCGCTGCTCGTCGCAGCCGGCCTGCAGTTGGTCGTCGCGCTGGTGCACAAGGCAGTGCCGTGGCCGCGGTGGGCGACCGTCTCGGCGGGGGCGGTCGTCCTGGCGATCGTGCTTGTGGTCGGGGTGGGCGGCTCCGGGCGATATGTCCAGTCCCACGGGGGCGTCCCGTGGGTCAAGGACAGGCTCCATGCGCTGGTCACCGACGCGGACGCCAGCGGCGGCGGCAACGGTGCGGGACGGCTGTTCACGCTGAGCACCAACGGGCGCGTGGATCTCTGGCGGGAAGCCGCGCGGCAGTGGAGATACCACGGCGCGGCCGGCGCCGGCGCCGGCACCTTCCCCTTCGCCCATAACCGCTTCCGCGATGGCGGCGGCGTGGTCAAGCACGCGCACAGCCAGTGGTTCAACGCTCTGAGCGAGCTCGGCGTGGTGGGTCTGGTCCTCCTCGCTGTCGCCATGGTCCTGTTCGTGGTCGCGGCGGTCGGCAATCCCTTCTCGCGCCGCCGCGACCCGCTGCACCCGCTGCTCGTCGCCCTGCAGGCGGGCGTGATCGCCTTCATCGTCCACATGTCCTGGGACTGGGATTGGGACATGGCGGCGATCGGGACGATCGTCTTCGTCTTCATCGCGGTCTGCGTCTCCTACAGGACGACGAGCGCGGCGGATGCAAGGCGCGCGGCGCGCCGCCGTGCGGAAGACGAGCCGGACGATGGGCCGGTGGGCGAGACAGCCGCGGCGAACCCTGGAGAGACTGCCGTGCCGGACGAGGAGACGACCCCGGCGGCGGAATCGACCACCGTCGAGCCGGCGGCGACGCAGGAGGAGCGGCGGCATGCGCACCAGTCCCGCCGCGTGCGCTGGCCGGTCCGGGTCGTGGCCAGTACGGCGCTGGTGCTGCTGGCGGTGAGCTGGCTGCCTCCGTATCTTGCGCTGCGCGCGGAGAACGCGGCGCTCGCGGCATCAGGTGGCGGCGACGTGCCGGCGGCCCTCGAGCACGCGCGGCGCGCGGCGACGCTCGATCCGCTCGCGGTGAGCCCGCTGCTCACCGAGGCGTCGCTCCTGCAGCAGTTGGGACGCCACCGGGAGGCGCTCGCCCGGCTGCAGGAGGCGGCCAGGCTGCAGCCGCAGAACTACGAGGTCTGGTACGCGCTCGGCGTCCTGCTGCACGGGGCGCTCGGGCGCGACAAGGCGGCAAGGGCCGCCCTGACGCGCGCCCTCGCCCTCAATCCCGCCGACGCGCCGAGTCGCTACGAGCTCGAACTTCTCGACCGGTAGCCTCCCCCGCGTCGGGGGCGGTCGGGCGTCAATGTCCGCCTCGGGGTGGTAGACTTCCCGGCGAAGAGGGGCGCTGTTCTCACCTGCAACGGAGGTACTTTCCGCATGGATGTCGCACCGATCGGGGTCGTCGGTACCGGGTACGTCGGCCTCGTGTCGGCCGTCTGCTTCGCGCACCTCGGGCACGAGGTCGTGTGCATGGACGTCGACGCGGCCAAGATCGCGAGGCTCGAGCGGGGTGAGGTGCCCATCTACGAGCCCGGACTCGAGAAGCTCGTCGCCGACAACGCGTCACGGCTCTCGTTCACGACCTCGTACGATGTCCTGCTCGAGCGCTGCCGCACCCTCTTCATCGCCGTAGACACGCCGCCGTCGCCGTCCGGCGACGCCGACCTCTCGCGCGTGCAGTTCGCCGTCCGCGAGATCGCCGCGCGCGGCGGTCCTCGCCTGCTCGTCATGAAGAGCACCGTGCCCGTCGGCACCGGCGAGAAGGTCGTTGCGGACCTCGAGGGCATGGGTGTCACCGACATCACCTACGCGTCCAACCCGGAGTTCCTGCGTGAGGGCGCCGCCATCCAGGACTTCCTCGAGCCGGACCGCATCGTGATCGGCAGCTTCCGCGAGGAGGACGGCACGACGGTCGAGGCTCTCTACCGCGGCATCGACACCGACGTCGTGCGCACCAGCGTCCCCACGGCCGAGATGGTCAAGTACGCCTCCAATGCGTTCCTCGCCACGAAGATCTCGTTCATCAACGAGATCGCCAACGTGTGCGAACTGGTCGGCGCCGACGTGCGCACGGTCGCGGCCGGCATGGGCCTGGATCACCGCATCGGCCCCCACTTCCTCCAGGCCGGCATCGGCTACGGCGGATCCTGCTTCCCGAAGGACGTCCAGGCGCTGAAGCAACTCGCGGGCAACACGGGGTATCACTTCCAGCTGCTCAATGCGGTCATCGAGGTCAACGCCCTCCAGAAGCGCCGCGTCGTCGGAAAGCTCAAGGACCGGCTGGGCAGCCTGCGCGGCGCCACCGTCGCCCTCCTGGGGCTCACGTTCAAGCCCAACACGGACGACCTGCGGGAGGCGGCCTCGATCGTGCTCGCCGGCCGTCTTATCCACGAGGGCGCCACGGTCAAGGCCTACGACCCGATGCTCGACGCCGGCGAGCACCCGCTGTTCCCTGGCGTCGTCATCTGCGAAGAGCCTCTGGAGGCGCTCGTCGGCGCCGATGCCGCCGTGCTGGTCACCGAGTGGCAGGAGTTCGGGCGTCTGGACTGGCGCGCCGCCGCCGACGCCATGGCGCGACCGCTGCTCATCGACGGCCGGAACTTCATCGACCCGACCGTCGCCGCCGACGCCGGGCTCGAGTACGAAGGCGTCGGCTTGGGCGACGAAGTCCCCGCACCCGTCGCCACCTGAGCGGCGGATGACTCCCGAGAGAGGCATCCCGCGTCAGGCCGTGATCCTCGTCGGCGGCGAGGGCACGCGCCTGCGTCCCGTCACGTCCCGCGTGCCCAAGCCGGTGGCGCCGGTCGTCGAGCGGCCGTTCGTCGCGTACATCCTCGACAATCTCGCGCGTCACGGCGTGGAGCGCGCCATCTTCTCGACGGGCTTCCTGGCCGAAGCGATCGAGGCGGTCATCGGCGACGGGGCCGGGTACGGGCTCGAGGTCGCCTACGCCATCGAGTCGGAGCCGCTCGGGACCGCCGGCGCCATCGCCAACTGCGACGGTCTTCTGGACGACAGCCCCTTCTACGTCTTCAACGGCGACGTCCTGAGCGACGTCGATCTGAGCGCGCTCGCCGCCACGCACGCGGCCAAGGGCGGCATGGGCACGATCTTCCTCACGCCGGTGGAGGACCCGCGCCGCTACGGGCTGGTCGAACTGCGCGAGGACGGCTCCGTGGCCAGCTTCCTCGAGAAGCCCGGGGAGTGGGAGGGCACTGCGCTCATCAACGCCGGCGTCTACGTCCTCGAGCCCGAGGTCCTGGAGATGATCCCGCGCGGGAGGCTGTTCTCGATCGAGCGGGGCGTGTTCCCCAAGCTCGCGGCGTCCGGCTCGCTGTACGGGTATGTCGACCACGGCTACTGGCGCGACATCGGCACGCCGGACAGCTACCTGCAGGCGCAGTTCGACATCCTCGAGCGGCACGTCCACACGTCGGTCGCCGACATCCTCGGCGAGCAGTACCTGTACGTCGCTCCCACGGCTGAGGTCGCCGCGGGCGCGCGCATCGTGCCGCCGTGCTACGTCGCCGACGGCGTCCGCGTGGGCGCCGGAGCGAGGATCGGCCCGCTGGCCGTCCTCGGCGCCGGCGTCGTGGTGGGCGAGGGAGCCTCTGTGGTCGAGGCGGTGGTCCAGGCAGGCGTCGTGATCGGCGCCCACGCCCAGATCGAGGGCAGCATCCTCGTGCAGGGGTCGAGCGTCGGCGCCGGTACGCAGCTCAACGGCGCCGTCCTGGGCGAGGGCTGCGTCGTGGGCGCGGGGAACAGACTGGCCGGCGGCATCTGCGTCTACCCCGAGACGGAGCTGCCGGACAATTCCATCCAGTTCTACGAGCAGCTGCGCGGCAGGGAGGGCACATGACGATCCCGGACGGCATCTTCAAGGCCTACGACATCCGCGGGCTGTATCCCCAGGAGCTCGACGAGGTGGCCGCCGAGCGCATCGGCTGCGCCCTCGCGCAGCAGCTGGGCGCGTCGCGGCTCGGCGCGGGCATGGACCCCCGCCCGTCGTCCACCGGGCTTCTCGAGGCGTTCGCCGCCGGCGCCGCCGCGGGCGGCGCGTCGACCGTGGACTTCGGCCTCGTCCCCACAGAGATGCTCTACTTCGGCGTGGCCTCCCGGGGGCTGGACGGCGGGGTCATGGTCACCGCCTCGCACAACCCGCCGCAGTACAACGGCATGAAGCTGGTGGAAGAGGGGGCGCTCCCCCTGAGCGGAGACTCCGGGATCCCCGAGCTCAAAGAGCGCAGTCAGGCGCTCGCGTCGCTGCCGGCGAAGGTCGCCGGCACGGACGTCGAGCGCGTCGACCTCTACCCCGACTACGTCAAGCATCTTTATGACCTTGTCGACGTCTCCGCGTTCCGCCCGTACAAGGTGGTCATGGACGCGGCCAATGGGGTCGGTGGCAAGCTCGCGCCGCTCGTCTTCGGGGGCACTCCCCTCGACTGCGTCGAGATGTACTTCGAGGTGGACGGCACCTTCCCCAACCACGAGCCCAATCCGCTGCTCGAAGAGAACAGCCGCGAGATCCGCGAGCGTGTCGTGGCCGAGAAGGCCGACCTCGGCATCGCCTGGGACGGCGACGCCGACCGCTGCTTCTTCATCGACGAGGACGGCGAGTTCGTGCCCGGCGACTTCGTCACCGCGCTGCTCGCCGAGGCCCTGCTGCTCAAGAACCCCGGCGCGAAGATCCTCTACGACCTGCGCGCCAGCCGCGCGGTGCCGGACGTGATCACAGCCAACGGCGGCGTGCCGCTGGTCAACAGGGTCGGGCACGCCTTCTTCAAGCAGCGCATGCGCCGCGAGGGCGGGTCGTTCGGCGGCGAAGTCTCGGGCCACTACTACTTCGCCGACAACTACAACGCCGACTCCGGCTTCATCCCCGCGCTGCTCATCCTGGAGCTGCTCTCGCAGAAGAAGGCGACGATGGCGGAGCTGCTGGAGCCGCTGCGCACGAAGTACTTCATCAGCGGCGAGATCAACTCGGTCGTCGACGACGTCCCGGCCGCGCTGGCGCGGATCGAGGAGCGGTTCTCCGACGGCGAGCAGGGCCATCTGGACGGCATCTCGGTCGACTACGACGACTGGCACTTCAACGTGCGCGCGTCCAACACCGAGCCGCTCCTGCGCCTCAACCTCGGCGCCGACTCGCAGGCGCTCATGGAGGAGAAGCGCGACCTCGTCCTCTCCGTCATCCTCGAGAGCTGAGAGTGGGCGGCCTGACCGATCTCGGCCCCGCCCGGGCCGCGGAGTTCGACCCCGACGGCATGTTCGCCGAGGTCGCCGGCCTCCCGCGTCAGCTGCGCGAGGGCTACGCGGCCGCGCGCAACCGGCTGGCCGGCGCGTTCTTCGGGACGTTTCCCGGCATCCCGCCGGCAGAGCCGAGCGGCGTCGCCGTGTGCGGCATGGGCGGCTCCGCGATCGGCGCCGATCTCGTGCTTGCCTGTCTGCCCGGCCTCAGCGTGCCGGCGACGGTGGTGCGCGGGTATGCGCTCCCCGAGTGGGTGGGTCCCGAGACGCTGGTCGTCGTGGTGAGCTACTCGGGCGAGACCGAGGAAGCGCTCTCCTGCGCCGCCCAGGCGCGCTCGCGCGGCTGCGTCCCCGTGTGCGTGTCGTCCGGCGGCAGTCTGGCCGCCTTCGCCGAGGCGGAGGGCCTGCCGCTGGTGGTCGTGCCCGGCGGCAGTCAGCCGCGGGCGGCCGTCGGCTTCCTCTCCATGCCGCTGCTGGCCACTCTCGAGGCTTCTGGCCTGTGCCACGAGCACGCCGGCGAAGTCGACTCCGCCGCGACGCAGCTGGAGGCGGACAACGCGATCCTCGGCCCCGGCGCTCCCGACGAGGGCAATCCCGCCAAGACGCTGGCCAGGCGCCTCGAGAAGCGCCTGGCGGTGGTCTACGGCGCCGGGCCCACGGGGCCCGTCGCCCGGCGCTGGAAGGGACAGATCAACGAGAACGCGAAGGCTCCGGCTTTCTTCAACGAACTGCCGGAGCTCGACCACAACGAGCTCATGGGGTGGACCAGTCTGCCGCGCGTCACCTCGTCCACCGTCGCGCTGTTCCTGCACGACGAGAGCGAGGAGGAGCGCCTCACCCGCCGCGCGGAGCTCACGTCGCGCGAGTACGAGGCGCTGGGCGTCGCCACCGAACTCGTGGCCGCGAGCGGCTCCTCACGTCTCGCCCGGCTCTTCTCGCTCGTGCAGTTGGGCGACTACATGAGCTGCTACCTCGCGCTGTTGTACGGCGTCGACCCGACGCCGGTCGACGCGATCCAGGCGTTCAAGGCCAGCCTCGCCGGCGACGCCGGCTGACGCCGATGGCCGGCGGGGCCGTCACGCTGGTCCTGACCGCGGACGACGCGGCGAGTCGCGCCGCCGGCGCCGCCCTGTTCCCCGGCGCTGCGCTCGAGTGCCTCTCGCGCCGTGACCTGCGGCCGCCCGTGCCGTTCGAGGGGCCGCTCTTCGCGCTGCTCGGCGCTCGGGCCTTCCGCGAGACCGTCGGGCTCGTCGTGCCGGCGGTCTGGACGGACGAGGCGAGGGAGAGCCCTGCGAGCAGCGGCGTGGTGCCCGTCGCCGACCACGTGGGGCTGGAGGGGCGCGGCCCGCTCACCGGCCGCTGGCCGGCCGGCGTGCCGCGCGAGTTCCCCAGCATGACGGACATATATCAACCGGCCGACGTTCGTTCGCGCCGTGGGGCTCGGGTATACTCGTCCGGCATCGTGGCGGCGGGCGTCGCCGACGTCCGGCGCCTCTCGCGCTTCGAGGCGCGGGCGGTCCGGGAGGGGGGCTGCAGCATCGTCTCCGACTCCCTGGTCCCCGCGGCCATCGTCGCCGCGTACTACGGCTTGAGACTGGCCGCCTGCGGACTCGTGCAGGCGCCCCGATCCTACAGAGAGTGAGGCTCGAGTTGAGCAACGACTACGACATCAAGGACATCGGTCTCGCCCCCGAGGGCGTCCTGCGCATCGAGTGGGCCGACATGCACATGCCCGTGCTCAGGGCCATCCGTGAGCGCTTCGAGAAGGAGAAGCCGCTTGCGGGCATCCGCATCGGCGCCTGCCTGCACGTCACCACCGAGACCGCCGGTCTCATGCGCACCCTGGTCGCCGGCGGCGCCGACGTGGTCCTCTGCGCCAGCAACCCGCTGAGCACGCAGGACGACGTGGCCGCCGCGCTCGTCAACGACTACGGCGTGCGTGTGTACGCCATCAAGGGCGAGGACGACGCCACCTACTACTCGCACATCAACACCTGCGTCGACCATCGCCCCAACATCACCATGGACGACGGCGCCGACGTCATCGGCGTGCTGCACGGCGAGCGTCCCGACATGGCGGCCGACATCATCGGTGGCACCGAAGAGACCACCACGGGCGTCATCCGCCTCAAGGCGCTCGAGGCCGAAGGCCGCCTCATGTTCCCGATCGTGGCCGTCAACGAGGCCAACACCAAGCACATGTTCGACAACCGCTACGGCACCGGCCAGAGCACGCTCGACGGCGTCATCCGCGCCACCAACATCCTCATCGCCGGCAGCACCGTCTGCGTCGCCGGCTACGGCTGGTGCGGCCGCGGCCTTGCGATGCGCATGAAGGGCCACGGCGCCGACGTCATCGTGCTCGAGGTAGACCCGCTGCGCGCGCTCGAAGCCGTCATGGACGGCTTCCGCGTCATGCCGGTCGCCGAGGCCGCCAGGATCGCCAAGCTCTTCGTCACCGCGACCGGCGACATCCACGTGCTGCGCGGCGAGCACTTCGAGGCCATGCAGGACGGCACGATCATCGCCAACACCGGCCACTTCAACGTCGAGATCGACATCCCGGCGCTCGAGGAGCTGTCGGTGAAGCAGCGCAGCGTGCGCGAGTTCGTCGAGGAGTACACCATGGCGGACGGCCGCCGCATCTACCTGCTGGCCGAAGGCCGGCTGGTCAACCTGGCGGCGGCCGAGGGCCACCCGGCGGCGGTCATGGACATGAGCTTCGCCAACCAGTCACTCAGCGCCGAGTTCATGGTCAAGAACCACGCTAGCCTCGAGAACAAGGTCTACGTGGTGCCCAAGGACATCGACGACGAGATCGCCCGGCTCAAGCTCGAAAGCATGAACGTCGACTGCGACACGCTCACCGAGGAGCAGGCCAAGTACCTCGCTTCCTGGGACCAGGGCACCTGAGCCCGGAGCGACGGTGAGCGACGTGCGGGCAGCGGACGACGAGCCCGTGGCCGCCGGCGAGCGCAGCGGTCCCGGCGGTTCGCGCCTGCGCGTGCGCACCGTCGAGATCCTTCCCGGCGAGGTGGTCCTCATCGACCAGCTTGCCCTGCCGCAGCAGGAGCGCTACGTCACCTGCCGCACCTGGCGAGAGGTCGCGGACCGCATCAGCGACATGACTGTGCGCGGAGCCCCGGCCATCGGCGTCACGGCGGCCGGCGGCATCGCGCTCGCGGCCGCCGAGGCCGCTGCCGCGACCGCGGATGACCCGGCCGCCTTCCGGGCCGCCCTCGAGCAGGCCGCGAGCGGCCTGCTGGCCACGCGGCCCACCGCCGTCAACCTGCGCTGGGCGCTGGACGAGATGCGGCGAGCCTGGGACGCGGCGCTCGCCGCCCCGGACGCCGCCCCGGCGGCCGTGGCGGCGATGCTGCTGGAGAAGGCCCAGGCCATTCACGACGACGATATCGACCGGTGCCTGCGCATCGGCGAGCACGGCGGTGGCCTGTTCAAAGCCGGCGACCGCATCCTCACGCACTGCAACGCCGGCGCCCTCGCGACGGCCGGCTACGGCACGGCGCTCGGCGTGATCCGGACGGCCGCGGCCCGCTACCCGGACATCTCCGTGTGGGTCGACGAGACGCGGCCCTGGCTCCAGGGCGCCCGGCTCACGGCCTGGGAACTCCAGGTGGAAGGCATCCCGTACCGGCTGATCGCCGACAACATGGCCGGCTACTTCATGCGCCGCGGTGAGATCGACGGCGTCGTGGTCGGCGCCGACCGCATCGCCGCCAACGGCGACACCGCGAACAAGATCGGCACCTACAGCGTCAGCGTGCTTGCCAAAGAGCACGGCGTGCCGTTCTACGTGGCCGCGCCGCTTTCCACTGTGGACCTCACCGTGGCCAGCGGCGACGGCATCCCCATCGAGGAGCGCGCCCACGCCGAGGTCACGTGCTTCCGTGGCCGGCAGGTCGCGCCCGAGGGTGCGGAGGCGCGACACCCGGCGTTCGACGTCACGCCGGCCGCCAACATCGCCGCCATCATCACGGAGGCTGGGGTGCTGCGGGCGCCGTTCGGGCCTGCGCTGGCGACGGCCTGCAGCGGCGGGGAGTGCCGGCCGTGAGCGCGCAGCCCCCCGCGCGGGCGTATCTCATGGCCGCGGGTCTCGGCACGCGCCTCTACCCGCTCACCGGGCTCACGTCCAAGCCCATGGTGCCGATCCTCAACCGGCCGGTGATGGAGCACCTCCTGAGGCTGCTCCGGCGCCACGACGTCACGGAGATCGCCGCCAACCTGCACTATCACCCGGAGAAGATCCGCTCCTACTTCGGCGACGGCGCCGAGTTCGGCGTCGAGTTGCAGTACCACCTTGAAGAACACCTGCTCGGCACGGCGGGCGGCGCCGACGCGTTCCGCGAGTTCCTCTGCCGCAGCACCTTCCTCGTCATGAGCGGCGACGGTCTCACCGACATCGACCTCAGCGCGTTCCTGAGCGCCCACCGGGCGTCCGGCGGCGTCGCGACCATGGCCGTCAAGGAGGTCGACGACCCGTCGCTGTACGGCGTGGTCGTGCACGACGACCAGATGCGCGTCGTGGGCTTCCAGGAGAAGCCGCCACGCGAAGAGGCGCTGTCCACGCTGTGCAACTGCGGCATCTATGCGTTCGAGCCGCAGATCTTCGACTACATCGAGCCCGGCAGGTTCGTAGACTGGGCCAGGGACGTCTTCCCGGCGCTGCTCGAGGACGGGCTGCCCTTCCACTGCTGGGAGCTGGAGACCTACTGGAACGACGTCGGCAACATCGAGCAGTACCGGCTGAGCAACTTCGACGCCCTGCTGGGACGCGTCGCCCTCGACGTGCCCGGCCGTCAGATCGCGCCCCGAGTCTGGGTCGGCCAGGGCACCGAACTCGAGGCCGGCGTCCGTCTGGAGCCGCCCATCCTCCTGGGCGCGGGCTGCCTCATCGAGTCCGGCGCCGAGCTCATCGGCCCGCTCATCATCGGCGACGGGTGCGTCGTCGAGCACGGAGCGGTGCTCGAGGGAGTCATCCAGTGGGACGGCGCGAAGGCGGGCCGGGACTCACGCCTGGCCGGCAGCATCCTGGGACGCAACGTGGTCGTGCATCACGAGGCCGTGGTGCACGAGGACGCGGTGATCGGCGACCGTTCCGAGGTCGCGCCGCACACGCTCATCGAGGCAGGCGCGCGGCTCGAGCCGCGCACGTCCGCCGGCCCTCCTGGGCACGACGCCGGTGGTCGCAGGGAGTGACGACGCTGCCGGGAGTGTACACAGGGGGCGCACTCGACGGCTTACTCGATCTCGTCTTCCCGCGGCGCTGCGTCGTCTGCCGTGCTCCCGGTTCCTGGCTCTGCGACGCCTGCGTCGCCGGACTCACCCCGCTGCCCGACGATCGTTGCCGGCGCTGCGGCGCGCCGCTCGGGCGCGCCGGCCGGCCGGCGCGCACCGGCTCCGGCGCGAGGCGCATGCCGGCCTGTCGCGAGTGCGCCGGCCGTGACCTCCAGTTCTCCGCCGCCACGGCGGCGTTCTGCTACGAGGGGCCGGCGCGCGCCCTGGTCACCGCCTGCAAGTTCCGCGCGCTCCGCTCACTCACCGACGAACTGGCGGAGCGCGCCGGACCGGCGTTCGCGGCCGTCGCCGCCCGCGCCGGCACGGAGGCCGTCGTCACCTCCGTTCCGGCGCACCGCGATCACCGGCTCGACCGCGGGTTCGACCTCGCGGAGTCGTTCGCCCGGCGGCTTGCACGGGACGCAGGGCTCACCTATGCTCCGCTGCTCCGCCGCGTGCGCCACGGCGCCCGTCAGAGCGGGCTCGACCGAGCCTCACGCGCGGCCAACGTCCATCAAGCTTTCGCGTTGCGCGACAGCGGTTTACGGGTAGGTACTAGACTCAAGCGAGTGATCATTGTTGACGACGTCTACACCACGGGTGAAACGTTGAACCAGTGTGCGGAAGCGCTCGCCCACGCAGCTCTCGACCCCCGCGTCTTCACATTCGCACGTACCGTACGTGCGACGCCTGCCCATGCATCGCGAGACCACGCCGTCCCGAAGGAGCGATGTCGATGAAAACTCAGATCAAGGGCCGCAACGTCACCGTCACGCCCGCACTGCAGGACTACGCCAACGAGAAGATCGAGCACGTCCACAAGCTCCTGCAGCAGCGCAAGATCGACGAGGTCACGAGGGTAGAGCTCGAGCTCAGTGTCGAGAAGAACCCGAGCATCCCCGAGCCGTGCATCGCCGAGGCGACGGTGTTCACCCGCGGTCCTGTGATCAGAGCGCGCGAGTCCTCGACCGACATGTACGCTGCCATCGACCTGGTGAGCGACAAGCTCGTGCGCCGCGTCAAGAAGTACCACGACAAGATCCACGGCAAGACGAGGCACGGGCACGACAAGATCGTTGCCCCCGTCGAGCCGGCGCCCGAGCTCGCGCCTGTGGCCGCCGAGGCGACCCTCGCGGACGCGATCGCCGGCGACGCCGCGCACGCCGGCGACAACGGCCGCATCGTCAAGACCAAGCAGTTCGCACTGAAGCCCATGTCGATCCAGGAGGCCACACTCCAGATGGAGCTCGTGGGTCACGACTTCTTCGTCTTCACGAACGCCGAGTCCAACCGGACCAACGTGGTGTACCGCCGCAACGACGGGCACTACGGCCTGATCGAGCCGGCAGAAAACTGAGGCCGGAAGAGGACCAGTTTCGAGGGGTGCGCCGAAGGGGCACCGCTCAGAACTGAGCTGGGAAGAGGACCAGTTTCGAGGGGTGCGCCGAAGGGGCACCCCTCAAAACTGAGCCGCAACGACCCGTCTCGGTCGCGCACCCGGCGGCCGCCGCGGGCCGCGGGTGCGCGTCGTGCGACGCGGACGACAGGCTGTGCGACAATAGGCGTAGACCCCAACTCCGCGATTTCGGGAGCAGTGCCCCAGTGATCAAGATCGTCGACAAGTTGCTGCACGCCGGTGAAGGCCGGCGCCTCAAGACGCTCCAGGAGCAGACCCGGAGGGTCACCGAACTGGAGCCCACCGTCTCCGGTCTCAGCGACGAGCAGTTGCGCGCCAAGACGGCCGAGTTCCGCCAGCGCCACGAGAACGGCGAGCTGCTCGACGACCTCCTGTTCGAGGCGTATGCCGTCGCCCGTGAGGCGGCCCAGCGCTCCCTCGGCATGCGCCCGTTCGACGTCCAGGTATTGGGCGGCATCGTCCTCCACGACGGCGACATCGCCGAGATGAAGACCGGCGAGGGCAAGACGCTCGTCGCGACCATGCCCATGTACCTCAACGGCCTTGCCGGCCAGGGCGCCCACCTCGTCACCGTGAACGACTACCTGGCCAAACGCGACGCCGAGTGGATGGGCCAGGTGTACCGCTTTCTCGGCCTCGAGGTCGGTGTCATCCAGGCCAACATGACTCCGGAGGAGCGCCGCGCGCAGTACAACGCCGACGTGACCTACGGCACCAACTCCGAGTTCGGCTTTGACTACCTGCGCGACAACATGACCATGCGCCGCGAGCACATGGTCCAGCGCGGACATGCGTACTGCATCGTGGACGAGGTCGACTCGATCCTCATCGACGAGGCGCGCACCCCGCTCATCATCAGCGGTGCGCCGGAGACGGCCGCCGACACGTATCGCCAGTTCGCGCGCGTCGTGCCGCGGCTCATCCCCGGCGAGGACTACGAGGTCGACGAGAAGCAGCGCACCGTGGCGGTCACCGAGAGCGGCGTCGCCAAGGTCGAGAAGGCGCTCGACATCGACAACCTCTACAAGGACTCCAACGGCGGCCTGGTCAACCACTTCATCCAGGCGCTGCGCGCCGAGGCCCTGTACGCCAAGGACGTAGAGTACGTCGTCCAGAACGGCGAGGTGCTGATCGTCGACGAGTTCACCGGCCGCATCCTGGACGGCAGGCGCTACTCCGAGGGCCTGCACCAGGCCATCGAGGCCAAGGAGAAGGTGCCGATCCGCGAGGAGAACCAGACGCTCGCGACGATCACCCTGCAGAACTACTTCCGCATGTACGACGTCCTCGCCGGCATGACCGGTACCGCCAAGACAGAGGAAGACGAGTTCCGCCAGATCTACAAGCTCGAGGTCGTGCAGGTTCCGCCCAACGCGCCCCTGGTCCGCCTGGACGAGAACGACTACATCTTCACGACCGCCAAGGAGAAGTACGCCGCGGTGGTCGAGGACGTCGTCGAGCGGTACGAGAAGGGCCAGCCGGTGCTGGTCGGCACCGTGTCCGTCGAGGTCAGCGAGATGCTCTCCCGCCTGCTCGAGCGGCACGGCGTGGAACACAACGTCCTGAACGCCAAGCAGCACGAGCGCGAGGCGCACGTCATCGAGAACGCCGGCCAGAAGGGCGCGATCACGATCGCGACCAACATGGCCGGCCGCGGCGTCGACATCAAGCTCGGCGAGGGCGTGATCGAGGCCGGCGGCCTGTACGTACTCGGCACCGAGCGCCACGAGAGCCGCCGCATCGACAACCAGCTCCGCGGCCGCTCCGGCCGGCAGGGCGACCCCGGCGAGAGCCGCTTCTACCTGTCGGCCGAGGACGAGCTCATCCGCCTGTTCGCCGGCGACCGCATGTTCCGCATCCTCAGCCGGCTCGGCCCGCAGGAGGGCCAGCCGATCGAGGCCAAGATGCTGAGCAACGTGGTCGAGAAGGCGCAGGTCAAGGTCGAAGAGCTCAACTTCATGCGCCGCAAGAACGTCCTCAAGTACGACGAAGTCATGAACGAGCAGCGCCGCGTCATCTACGACCAGCGGCAGCGCATCCTCATGGGCGAGGATTTCGGCGAGCAGGTGCGCGAGATGGTGGCCGAACTGGTCGAGAGCTCGGTGCGGGGCTCGCTGGAAGGCACGCAGTACTCTGAGGACTGGGACCTCGACTCCCTCTTCATCGGCCTCAAGCAGATCTACTCTCCGGTGCTCAAGAAGTCGGACGTCGACGTGGACAGCGCCACCGTGGACGAAGTGGTCGACCTCGCCGTGGACGACGCACTCGAGCAGTACGACGAGCGCGAGCGGGTCATCGGTGCGGAGCAGATGCGCAGCGTGGAGCGCGCAGTCATGCTCCAGGTCATCGACGGCCGCTGGAAGGACCACCTGCTCGACATGGACTACCTGCAGGAGGGCATCCACCTGCGGGCGCTCGGCCAGCGCGACCCGCTGGTCGAGTACAAGGGCGAAGGATTCGACCTCTTCAACGACATGCTGGAGAGCGTCAAGACCAGCACGGTCACCACGCTCATGAAGAACTCGCCCGAGGACCTCGCCATGTTCACGGCTATCACGCTCGACGAACCGGTGATGGCGCTCGACTACACGAGTGGCGACGACCTGATCAACCAGACATCGTTCACCGGCGCCGCCATGGCCGCCGGGGAGTTCCCCGCCGACGACGGCCTCGCCGACCGGCCGCTCCCCAACGTGGCGGCCGGCGGAGGCGGCGGCGCGACCACGACCAGCACCGCGCCGGTGCAGGTGCAGCAGCGCATCGTCTACGACAAGGTGGGGCGCAACGACCCGTGTCCGTGCGGGAGCGGGAAGAAGTACAAGAAGTGCCACGGGGCCTGAGCGAGCACGCTTCGCCCGCACGCTTCTGAGGGCTGAGCGGGCGTCGGCCTCGATCAGCGCCTGATGGGCTCTGCTGCGAGCAGCTCGCCGCACTCGGCGGCGGGGAGCGGCTTGCTGTAGAGGAAGCCCTGCATCGCGTCGCACCCCTCATCACGCAGGGCCTGGCGCTCTTCCGCGGTCTCCACGCCCTCCGCCACGACCATGAGGCCGAGCCTGTGTCCGAGCGCGATGACCGCGGCGGCCACCGCCGCGTGCTCGGGTACGGTCGGCAGGTCGCGCACGAAGGAGCGGTCGATCTTCACCGTCGAGATCTTCAGGCGCACGAGGTGGCTGAGCGACGAGTAGCCGGTCCCGAAGTCGTCGATGGCGACGCGGACCCCCATCGTGCGAAGTGCTCCGAGGATCTGCGCCGTGTGGCGCGCGTCCCTCATGGCGGCGGTCTCGGTGATCTCCAGTTCGAGCGCGTGCGGGTCGAATCCCGTGTCTCGAAGGATCCGTCGCACCGTCTCCACCAGCGTGTCCTCATGGAGCTCGCGGGCGCTGATGTTGACGCTCATGAGCAGCGGCCGTCCCAGCTGGCGGTGCCAGGCACGCCCCTGCCTGCACGCCTCCTCGAGGACCCACGCGCCGATGGGGATCACGGCACCGCTGTCCTCGGCGAACGGGATGAACTCGAGGGGTGGCACGATGCCGCGCTCGGGATGCCGCCAGCGGACCAGTGCCTCCACCGCGACGATCTCCTCGGGGCCAGCCGCCACGACGGGCTGATAGTCGAGGAAGAACTGACCGGCCGCGAGCCCGTGATCCAGCGCCGCGTCCAGCGTCTGGCGGCCGAGGAGCTCGGCGTTCATGCTCGGGTGGAAGAACTGCCAGTGGTCGCCGCCCTCGTTGGAGGCCCGACGCATGGCGGCATCGGCGTTGCTGAGGAGTTCCACGGCGGTCACGCCGTCGCTGGGGTAGATGGCCACGCCCATGCTCAAGGTCAGCAGGAGGTCGTGCCGGCCGACCGTCAGCGGCCCTGCTACGGCGGCGAGGATGCCGCGGACGGCTGCCCCTGCCTCGGACGCCCCGGCGGCGCCGGGCAGCAGAGCCGCGAACGCGCCGCCTCCGAGGTACGCGACCGTGTCCTCCGCCCGCCCGATGCCGTCGAGGCGCCGGCCGAGCTCCTCGAGCAGCAGGTCCGCATCCTTGGGCCCGAGGCTGGAGCCGACGGCGTCGAAGCGATCGACGTGGAAGATGGCGACCGAGAAGGCCAGGCGTTTGCGCTGGGCGTGCTTCAGCGCCTGGCCGGTGCGCTCCTCCAGGAGTGTTGCGTCGGCGAGGCCGGTCACAGGGTCGTGGAGCCACCGGCCGGCCGGCATCGCGTCACTGCTGCCCTCGGGCTTCTCGTTCATGCCGTCCTCTGGTCCGGGTGCCTGACTACTCTGCCCACATCCGCCTTGGCACAGGCAGTCTTCGCCTTCCCCGCCCGCTGGTCCTGCGACGGAGGGCTGAAGGCCCCCGCGGATTCGGGTACACTACCTCGGTCATGAGCACCAACGCCTCAGAAGCACTCGTTCACCTGGATGAGCTCCGCGAGCGACTGAAGGAAGCCTCCGGGCGCCTCGGTTGGCTGCGGAGCTATCTTTGACCCCCCCAGGCTGACAGAGCAGATCGAGGCGCTCGAAGAGCGCATGCGCGCGCCCGACTTCTGGGACGACCAGGAGCAGGCCTCCCGAGTCTCCGCCGAGTACAGCCGCGCCAAGCGCAGGCTTGAGGACTTCGGCGCGCTCGAAGCCCGCTTCGCCGATCTCGAGTCCACCGAAGAGCTGCTGCGCGAGGAGCTGAGCGGCGACAGCGTGGACGAGGAGCTCCTCCAGGAGCTCGTCGCAGGCGTCGCCTCCCTCGAAGCCGACCTGCAGCGCGGCGAGGAACTCCGCTTCTTCAGCGGCAAGTACGACGAGGGCGGCGCGATCCTCACCATCCACCCCGGCGCCGGCGGCACCGAGTCGCAGGACTGGGCTGAGATGCTGCTGCGCATGTACCTTCGCTGGTTCGAACAGCGTGGCTTCAAGGTCGAGATGAACGACCTGCAAGACGGCGACGAGGCGGGGCTCAAGAGCGCCACGCTGACCGTGGAGGGCGAGAACGTGTACGGGCTCATCCAGGCGGAGCGGGGGGTGCACCGCCTCGTTCGCATGAGCCCCTTCGACTCCGCGAACCGGCGTCACACCAGCTTCGTCTCAGTCGACGCTTCGCCGCTGGTCAGCGACGACGTCGACGTCGAGATCAACGAGGACGATCTGCGCATCGACACCTACCGTTCCAGCGGCGCCGGCGGGCAGCACGTCAACAAGACCAGCTCCGCGATCCGCATCACGCACCTGCCGACCAACATCGTCGTGCAGTGCCAGAACGAGCGCTCCCAGTTGCAGAACAAGACGGTCGCCATGCACATGCTGAGGTCCAAGCTGGTCGAGCTCGAGGAGCGCAAGCGCGCCGAGGAGCTCGCCCGTGAGCGCGGCGAGGTACTCAACGTGGACTTCGGCAGCCAGATCCGCAGCTACGTGCTGCACCCGTACCAGATGGTGAAAGACACGCGCACGGGCTACGAGGTGGGCAACGCGCAGAGCGTCCTCGACGGCGACCTCGACGGGTTCGTGCACTCGTATCTGGTCTGGCGCGCGGGCGGCAGCGAACCACGCAAGTAGCGTGAGCACCTGTCGCGCGATGCCCGAAGAGCCGGGACCGGTGCTCGACGGCACGCTGACCCGGCTCCGCCCGGTGCGAGAGCAGGATCTGCCGAAGCTCCTCGCGATCCTCGATGAACCCGAGGTGGCTGAGTGGTGGCGGCGCTCCGAGTGGGAGCGTGTCGACGAGCTCGGCGCCCGGACCTTCGCAGTCGAGTTCGGCAGCGCGGTCGCCGGCTGCATCCAGTACTCGGAAGAGACCGACCCCGACTACTTCTCGGCGTCCGTGGACATCTTCGTCGGCACGGCCGCCCAGGGGCGCGGGGTCGGCCCGGACGCCATGCGCACGCTCATCACCTGGCTGCTCGACGTGCGCGGACACCACCGCCTGACCGTGGACCCGGCGGCGGAGAACGCCCGCGCCATCCACGTGTACGAGAAGCTCGGCTTCCGCCAGGTGGGCGTGCTCAGGAAGTATGAACGCGTCGAGGACGGGGTCTGGCGCGACGCGCTGCTGATGGAGCTCCTCGCGGAGGACTTCAGGCGGGCGTGAGGGCCTGCGGCCCCGCCCCGCTCACTGAGCGGCGATCTCGTAGTCCGTCAGGAACGCCGCCAGCGCGGTGAACTCCTCGTCGAGCTGGTGCTCCAGCCGGCCGGGGTACCGCTGCTCGATGTAGCTCAGCGTGTCCTTCTCGCCTTGCCAGATCTCGCGGTCCTTGACGGTGTTCTGGTACCCGTCCTTGTCGCCGAGCAGCCAGTTGGTGGCCTCGACGTAGAGGAAGGGGATGCCGGCCTTGTCGAAGGCCACGTGGTCGCTCCAGTCGCCGGTCGTGCCGTAGGCGTAGTCCCTGTTGAGGCCGGGGCTCGTGAGGATGGTGATGCCGAGGCCGCGCGCCATGCTCCGCAGTGCGAGCTGCGGCCACGCCGCCTCTTCGCTGCTGTAGCAGTAGATGCGATCACCGGTGGCCACGGAGTCCAGGTTGACCATGAGCACGGTGTCGGTGCGGGCCTGGTCGCTCATCTCCGCGACGTAGGAGGCCGAGCCGTACATGCCGGCCTCCTCGGCGCCGAACGCGACGAACACGAGCGTGTACGGCGTGGTCTGGTCGCGCAGGGCGTCGGCCAGTTCCATCATCAGGGCGACGCCGCTCGCATTGTCGAAGGCGCCGCGACCGGCCGCGACCGAGTCGTAGTGGGCGCCGATCACGATCTGCTTGCCGCTCACCCCGGGCTTGACCGCGACGATGTTGCGCGAGTGGCGGGTCTTGTCGCCCTCGGCGAAGGTGAAGTCCTGCGTGTCGGGTGTGTAGCCGAGGTCGCCGAACCACTCGAGGATGCGGTCGCCGGCGTGCGCTTCAGGGGAGAGACCGGCGACACGTGCCCCGAGCTCGTCGCTGAGCTCCGCCATGTACTCGTAGGCGCTGGTGCCGGCGGTGGGCCCCGCGACCGGGACGTTCTCCTCCGCGGCGCCGGACGTGTGCGTGCTCACGGCGGCGACGCCGAGGGTGAGCGCCGCCGCGAGGATGACGACGGCGATGACGACGAGTGTGGTCCTGCGCATGGTGACTCCCCGGGACGTGGTGACGACTGTGGCACTGCTTCTACACGGCCTCGGACCGCGGGTCAATCTCTGCGTCCCGGCTGCCTCCTGCGGCGTCCGCGGCGGCTGCGATAGCATGGGCCGATGAGCGACCCCGGCTACCCCAAGATCGAACTGCACGTGCACCTCGAGGCGACCATCCGGCCCGAACGGCTGCTGGAGCTGGGCCGGCGCAACGACGTGAAGCTGCCGGCGCGCACGGTGCCCGGCCTCGAGCGGTTCTGTCGCTTCAGCGGGTTCGACAGGTTCATCGTCGTGTGGGTCAAGACCACCAGCGTGCTCCGCCACCGCCGGGACTTCCGCCAGGTCGTGGTCGACTACGCCGCCGACCTGGCGGCGCAGGGCTGCTTCTACGCCGAACCGCTGTTCTCGCCCTCCGAGCCCGTGAACCGGGGTACCCCCTGGCCCGAGGTGTTCGAGGGCTACTGCGACGGCGCGGACGAGGCGCGGGAACTGCACGGCGTGGAGTTGCGCTTCACGCCGGACATCACGCGCAACTTCCCGCCCGAGACCGGTGAGCAGCTCGCGGAGTGGGCGGTGCGCTACCGCGATCGGGGCGTGGCCGGGATCAGCCTCGGCGGGAGCGAGCACCGCTTTCCCCCGGCGCCGTTCGCGCGTGCCTTCGCCATCGCCCGCGAGGGCGGCCTCAAGGCGGCCCCGCACGCCGGTGAGACAGCCGGCCCGGCATCGATACGCTCGGCGCTGGACGACCTCCACGCCGACCGCCTGCGGCACGGCGTGCGCGCCGTCGAGGATCCGGCGCTGCTCGCCGAGTTGGCCGAGCGCGGCATCGTCTGCGACGTCACGCCGGTGAGCAACCTGCGCACCGGCGTGGTGCGCTCGCTGGACGAGCACCCTCTGCCGGTGATGCTCGCCGCCGGAGTCAAGTGCTCGATCGGGAGCGACGACCCTGTGCTCATGCAGACGTCGCTGACCGAGGACGCCGGCGTCGCCGTCCGGCTGGGGCACACGCCGCGGGCCATGTACGAGCACGCGCTTGCGGGCGCGTTCTGCGACGCGTCCACGCGCGCCCGCCTCGAAGCGGCGGGCGACGCTCACGACTGGCGAGCAGGTGCCGATACAGAGAGTCCGCACTCAGCGTCGCACCGGCCGAGTGAGCTCGGACCGGAAGGGGCACCTTACTGACACCAGCCCGCCCCTGGAGGTCACGTTGCGCGCTTACCGCGTCGGCTCTGTCATGGTCCTGCTCTCTCTCGGGTATGCACTTGCCGCCCTTCTCCTCCCTCTGGAGGTCGTGGAGATCCTCGGCGCGCCGCTCGTGGTGGCCGGCGCCTACTACCTGGGACTGCGGGGCGGGATCGTCGTCGCGCTCTGGGCGACGCTGATCGCGACCGTCGCGTTCCTCAGCATCCATGAGGGTGACCTCGAGGACTACATCGTCACCGCGGTCGGCTACGTCGTCATCGGCGTGCTGGTCGGCCTCGCCGTGGACCGCTTCGCACGCCAGAAGCGCGACCTGGAGGATGCCGTGGAGGCGGCCGGACTGGCGCGCAAGCAGTTCGCGGCCAGCGAGGGACGCTACCGCCTCCTCTTCGAGCAGAGCGCCGACCCGGTGTACCTGCACGGACTCGATCCGGCCGGCGAGCCCACCCGATTCCTCGCCGTCAACGACGCGACCTGCAAGCTGCTCGGCTACACGCGCGAGGAGCTTCGCGGCCTGACGCTGCGCGCCATCGATGCGGCGCCGGCGCCCGGCCAGCTGCGGCGGATGATGGCAGAGCTGCAGCGCGAAGGTCTGGTGCGCTACGAGAGCGTCCGTCGCAGGCGTGACGGCGAGCTCATCCCCGTGGAGATCAGCTCCAGTCTGACGGAGGTCGAGGGAGATCTGGTCGTGCTGTCCATCTCACGGGACATCAGAGAGCGCCAGCGTGAGTTCCGTCGCCTGCAGGAGCTGACGCTGCGTGACGAGCTCACCGGCCTCCTGAACCGGCGCGGCCTCGACGTGATGCTGCCCGAGCAGGCGAAGCGCGCCAAGCGCTCGGGCCGGCCGGTCATCGTGGTCTACGGCGACATCGACCGCTTCAAGACGCTCAACGACACCTACGGGCACGAGCGCGGCGATGAGGTGCTGGTCGCCGTCGCCGGCGCGCTGCGCGCATCTTTCCGTGAGACCGACCTGATCGCCCGCCTCGGCGGCGACGAGTTCTGCGTGATCGCCGAGGCCGACGACATCGACCCGGCCCTTCTCGGCGAGCGTCTGGACGGAGCGGTGAGGGCGGCCGGCGAGGGCCTCGGCATGAGCGTCGGCCTCAGCCACGGCGAGGTGACGACCGACTGGCGTGGTCTCGAGGAACCCCTGGTGGTGCTGGACGAAGCCGACGCGCGCATGTACGCGGCGAAGCACAGGCGGGACGCTAGTTGAGCTCGGGGACCGTGGCCGCGCTTGGCCGTCCGCACTTGAGGGTAGAATGCAGACCTGATAAGGTTTGATTCAGACGACGGGAGCCGGTTCTCTCGCCCAGGCGCCACGCGCCGGGCTTTCCTCCCGCATACGACCCACAGACATTGTGACCACCGGGCAGTGTTCTGAAGGAAAGGAACACCAGTCCGTACCGAGTCTGGCCGCCCTGCGGGCGGCCCCCCACAAGACGAACTCCCGCGCACGCCGCTGATCCCCGGAGAGCATTCAGGCTCCCCTGTGGAGAGCGTAGCGTCGCCGCGTACGGATTCGTCGAGGAAGAGAGCACCTGTGACCCCCAGCACCACCGACACGACCATTCCCGCCCCGGCCGAGCGCTCCTCAGAGGGCGCCGCGTCCGCCGAGAGCGCGGAGAAGCGCCGCCGCAGGCGCGGCGGCAGGCGCCGCCACGGCAGTGGCGGCGCGGACGGCGCCGCGCAGAGCGGCGCCCCGCAGGCCTCGCAGGAGCAGACGGCTCCGGCGCAGGACTCCCCGGCCTCAGGCTACACATCCGCGCCGGCGCCGGCGGCTCCGGCGCAGGCCGCGCGGACGGCAGCCGCTCCGGCCGCCACCCCCGAGCGCAAAGAGCATTCCGGTGAGCGCGGCGAGAGCCGCGGCCGCCGGGACGACCGCCCGCGCCGCGACGACCGCGGCGGCAAGGGCCGCGGCGAGCGTGATCGTGGCCACGGCCGCGACCGCGGCGGCCAAGGCGTCGACGAGTCCTACCAGGAACGCAAGCACGTCGAGCAGCCTGCAGGTCCGGCCCCCGAGGTCGAGATCCCGGCGTTCGCCGCTCTCGGCCTCGAAGGCAAGCTGCTCGCCGGCGTCGCCGCCATGGGCTACGAGGAGCCGACGCCGATCCAGGAGCACGCCATCCCGCGCGTGCTCGCCGGCCGCGACGTCGTGGGCTGTGCCCAGACGGGCACCGGCAAGACGGCGGCCTTCGTGCTGCCGATCCTCCAGAACATGAGCCAGCCGATGATCGTCGACGGCAAGAAGGCCCATCCGACCGCCCTCGTTGTCACCCCGACGCGCGAGCTGTGCGGCCAGATCGAGGAGGTCGGCGAGACGCTGGCCACCTACAGCGGCCGCCGCGTCGTCGCCGTCTTCGGCGGCGTGCCCTACGACCCGCAGGCCAAGCGCATCCGCAAGGGCGTCGACCTCCTGGTCGCGACCCCGGGCCGCCTGCTCGACATGCTGCGCCAGGGCGACGTCCTGCTCGACAAGGTCGACACCCTCGTCCTCGACGAGGCCGACCGCATGCTCGACATGGGCTTCTGGCCGGACGTGAAGCGCATCATCGACGCCATCCCCGCGCAGCGCCAGAACCTGTTCTTCAGCGCCACGATGACGAAGACCGTGCTCAGCATCATCTCGGACACGCTGCACGACCCCGTCTTCATCGAACTGGGCGGCACCGCCCAGCCGGTCGACAACGTCGAGCAGAAGGTCCTGCCGGTCAACCACGAGCAGAAGGTCGACCTGCTGGTCGAGTACTTCCGCCATCACGACCCCGAGCGCACCTTGGTCTTCACCCGCACGCGCCGCCGGGCGGAGCGCCTCGCGCGCACGCTCAACAAGGCGGGCATCACCTGCGAGGCCATCCACGGCGACCGCACGCAGGGGCAGCGCCAGCAGGCGCTCGACGGGTTCAAGAACGGCAAGATCGCCGTGCTCGTCGCCACCGACGTGGTCGCGCGCGGCATCGACGTCGACAACATCACGCACGTGATCAACTTCGACATCCCGACCAATCCCGAGGACTACGTGCACCGCATCGGACGCACGGCCCGCGCGGGCGCCAGCGGCATCGCCGTGAGCATGGTCACCGCCGAGGACGTGCACGATCTGGTCGCCATCGAGCGGCTCATCGGGTCGACGCTCGAGCGTCACGACCTGCCGGAGTTCGACTACGACAAGCGTGTGATCCTCGAGAGCAGCCAGGTGAGGCCGCGTCCGGGCAAGCTGCTCTGGAACGGCGGCGCCCACCGCGCCTGGAACAAGACCGGCGTCAAGCGCCGCGTGCCGGGCAAGCGGTCGCGCTGACGCGCTGACTGCCCGGGCGCCTCGCGGCGCTCACTGAAGAAACGGCTGAGGCCGGGCGAGCCCCTTCGGGGCCGGCCCGGCCTCAGCCGTCTCCGGTGTCACTCCTCGTGCCCAGGCGGCCCGGGCCGTCAGTCGCCGAGGCGGACGCGCGGGTCGACCCAGGCGTAGGCGAGGTCGACCAGCAGGTTGCAGACCACGAAGAAGAAGCTCACGAGGAGCGTGCAACCGGCGATCACCGCGGGGTCGCGACCACTCGTGGCGTCCAGCAACAGGAAGCCGATACCGGGACGGTTGAAGATCACCTCGACGACGAAGGCGCCGCTCAGGAGAAGCCCGAGGTCGATGCCAAGGAGGGTCATGACCGGGAATACGGCGTTCTTGAAGGCGTGGCCCCACACGACCCGGCGTTCGTTCAGGCCTTTGGCCCGAGCCGTGCGGATGTAGTCCGAGCGCGAGACCTCCAACATCGAAGCCCGCTGCATATACGAGATGAAGGCGACGTGGCCGATGCCCAGCGTCAGCGCGGGGAGGATGAGCGTCCGCAGGCTCTGCCAGCCGGCCGGCACGATGCCGAGCGTCATGTCGCCCGCGCCCTCGAAGGGCAGCCAGCCCAGCTTGAAGCTGAAGAGCCACAAGAGGAGGGGGGCGAGCACGAACACAGGGACGCCCCAGAGCACCAGCGCCACGGTGGTCAGCGTCATGTCCCGGGCGGTGTACTGGCGCAGCGCCGAGTACACCCCGAGCGGGATGCCGAGCAAGGCGACGAGCAGGGCGGCCAACGCGAGCTGGATGGTGACGGGCGCGGCCCGTCGGATCATGTCCGAGACGGGCACGCCCGTGTACAGGGACTCTCCGAAGTCCCCGCGCGCCGTGGCCCCGAGATATTTGACGTACTGCACGTAGAACGGCCGGTCGAGGCCGCGCTGGTGGCGCACGAACTCGATGCGCTGCGGAGTCGCCAGCTTGCCCGCGAGGAAGCGTGCCGGGTCGCCCGGCACAATCTTGAGCATGCCGAAGGTGATCAACGTGATGCCCAGCATGACGATGACAAGCTGGTACAGCCGTCTGATGGTGTAGACGATCATGCACCCATCATTGTCGCGGGCGCGGTCAGGAACAACCATCTCGCTCGCCACATACCGTCGGCTGACAGGCGACCGCGCGCTTGCTATACTCCCGTCCCGCGTGGGCGACTAGCTCAGTTGGGAGAGCGCGTGCTCGACAAGCACGAGGTCGTTGGTTCAATTCCAACGTCGCCCACCATCTCTTCCGTCTCCCCGTCACCATCCGTCTTGGCCCGTCCGGCCAAGTGCCCTGCTGCTGTTTGCCTCTTCCGCCGGGATCCGTTCCAGTGGCGATCGGCGATCCGGGCGTAGAGTCGGAGCGACCATACTTGGTGACCGGCGGCCGCGACCCTGACGCGCGGCCACCGTCTCCGGCCGCCGCTGTAACCCGACGCAGGAGGGCGAGTCATGCACGGGTATCACGGACGCATCCTCAAGGTCGACTTGGCCGACGGATCCACCGAGGTGATCCACCCCCCCGACGAGTGGCTGCGGGACTTCGTCGGCGGCGAAGGCCTCGGGATGCGCCTCTACTGGGACTATCTGCATGCCGGAGAGGGACGTGTTCGATCCCGCGGAGCCGCTGATCTTCACCACAGGGCCGCTGACGGGCACCGCGGCGCCGGCCAGCGGCCGCACGGTCCTCGTCTTCCGCTCGCCGGCGACGGGCGCCGTGGGCGCGAGCAATTGCGGCGGCTACTTCGCCCGGGAGCTCAGCCGGGCGGGCTGGGATGGGTTGATCGTCGTCGGCCGCTCCCGTCGCCCGACGCTTCTCCACGTCACCGCCGACGGCGCGTCGCTCCTGGACGTCACCGACCTGTGGGGGAAGCAGATCAAACCGACTGAGGCGGCCGTCAAGGAACTCCTCGGCGACCCCAAGGCGCAAGTGGCCTCCATCGGACCGGCCGGTGAGAAGCTCGTGCGCTTCGCCAGCATCCTCACCGACAAGCACCGGGCGTTCGGGCGCGGCGGCCCCGGTGCGGCGATGGGCAGCAAGAACCTCAAGGCCATCGCCGTGCGTGGACTCGGTGACCTGCCGAAGCCCGCCGACCCTGCTGCGCTCAAGGCGGCGGGCAAGGCTGCACGTGAGGAGTGCATGGCCGAGGAGTTCGTGAAGACGGAGCTCGGCCCCTACGGCACGCCGAGCTTCTACTCCGCGCTTTCGAGCGTCGGCATCCTGCCGACGGAGAACTGGCGCCGCGGCAGCTATCCCGAGTCTCTGGGCGAGCTCGACCACGAGCCGTACCACGAGAAGCTGAACGTGAAGAAGTACGCTTGCTCGGGATGCCCCATCGGCTGCGGACGCCTCACGACCCTGAAGGACCCGGGCGGCTACGCGCTCAGCGAGGGCGGGGGTCCGGAATACGAGACCGTGGCTGCGTTCGGCAGCAAGCTGCTGCTGAACGACATCGTCGCGGTGACCGCCGCGAACCACGTGACCAACGACCTCGGGCTCGACACGATCTCGACGGGCCAGGTCATCGCGACCGCTATGGAGTGGTTCGAGACCGGAGTCCTCGGCCCCGAGCAGACCGGCGGACTCGATCTCGCCTGGGGGAACAAGGATGCGGTCCTCGCGCTCATCGAGGCGATCGGCCGTCGCGAGGGCATCGGCGACCTGCTCGCCGAAGGCGTCATGCGGGCCGCCACCGAGCTCGGACCGCAGGCGGCCGCGGCGGCGATGCACGTCAAGGGGGTGGAGATGCCGGCCGACGGCGTCCACGCCAGCCACAGCATGGCCATCGTCCAGGCTTGCAGCGCCCGGGGCGCCGATCACCTGCGTCCCTACACCTCTGCGATCGACTCGCTGGGATGGAGAAGTGAGGAACTCGGCATCGTCGGCGAGATCGATCCCCTCATCGACGGCGAGAAGGACTGGGTGAAGCCGTTCCAGGAGCTCTGCATGGCCACGAACCTCATGGGGATCTGCCTCTTCACGGTCATCACTCTCGCCGTGCGGCCGTCGACCTGGGCTGGGCTTCTTGAGACCGTCATCGGTGAGGCGTGGACCAAGGAGAGGCTGCTCGAGGCGGCGGAGCGCACGATCGACCTGGAGAGGCTCATCAACGCCCGCTTCGGCCTCGATCGCTCCGCCGACACGCTTCCCGACCGTTTCACCAAGGAGACGGTGGCGGATGGTCCCGGCCACGGCACCATCGTCGACCTCGACGCCGTGCTCGACAGCTACTACACGGCGATGGGTTGGGAGCTCGACGACGGGCTGCCCAGCCGGGAGACCCTGCAGCGGCTCGGCCTCGAGTGGGCGGCCTCCGCGGCGGGCACTCCGGCCTGACGGGACGGGCCGCGTCGGCGGCGGCGGGCGGACGAGAGAACCGCCCGCCGCCGCTGACGGCCTGCGTCCGGCGCCTCGGCCTCGGCGTCGCTTCCGGCGTCAGGTTGCGCCGCTGAGGCAAGCTGTGGTTCACTGTCGCGGCGCCGGCTCGGCGGGCGCCGCGATGAGGCTCGCGTAACGCGCATCGGCGCTGATGGCTTCTGCCCCCGGGGCGGAAGCCTCTTCTCGTTCCGGGACATGACGTTCGAGGAACGGAGGGACGAGTGGCGACTCGATTGCTGCTGCTGGTGATCGCGGGCTCCGCGGGGACGCTCTGCAGGTACGGCCTGGCCGGCCTCGTGCAGAACGGCGTCGGAGCCCGTTTCCCGTGGGGTACGCTGGCGGTGAACCTGACCGGGTGCCTGCTCGCGGGTCTCCTGTTCGGCCTGTTCGAAAGTCGCTGGGGGCTCAGCGGCGAGGCGCGGACGATCGTCTTCATCGGGTTCCTCGGGGCGTTCACGACGTTCTCGGGGTTCATGCTCGAGACGACGGAACTGGCCCGCGACGCCCAGTGGCTGAGCGCGGCCGGCAATCTGGTCCTGCAGAACGGTCTCGGGGCCGTGGCCCTGTACGGGGGCCTCGTGGCCTCGCGACTGGTCTAGGGGAGGGGGAGCGATGCAGTTGCCGGAAGAAGCCGAACTGCTGCGGGTGTTCATCGGGGACGGCGACCGCCATCGCCACCAGCCGCTGTACGAGGCGATCGTGGAGGCGGCACGCGAGCGGCATCTCGCCGGCGCGACGGTGCTTCGCGGACACCTCGGCTACGGGGCCCACAGCCGCATCCACTCGGCGAAGATCCTGCGCCTGTCGGAGGACCTGCCGGTGGTCGTGGAGATCGTCGACGAGCCGGCGAAGATCGAGGCGTTCCTGCCGGTCCTCGACGAGATGATGGCCGAGGGCATGGTGACGGTGGAGCCGGTCCGCGTCATCACGTACCGGCACCACGCCGGCGAGCCGGAGGCCTGACGCCGGGCGCCGCCGCCGGGCCGGCCCGGACGCGCCGGGGCTGGGGACCCGAGACGGCTCGGGCCGCTCAGCCGGCGGCGATCGCCGCGCTCGCGGCGCTCACCAGCGACCGCGCCGCCGCGCAGGCGTCATCGGGTGTCGCCGCCCGGGTCACGGCATCGATCAGGGCGCTCCCGATGATGACGCCGTCGGCCAGGCCGGCCACACCGGCCGCCTGCTCCGGCGTCGAGATCCCGAAGCCCACCGCGAGAGGTGCGTCCGTGCGCTCGCGCAGGCGCGCGAGCAGCGCCGGCAGCTCGGCGCCGACCTCCGCGCGTGCGCCGGTCACGCCGGTCACCGCCACGCAGTAGATGAACGATGTGGCGGCTGCGGCCACCAGGTCGAGGCGCTCGTCCGTGCTCGTCGGGGTCGCCATGGGCACCAGCGAGACGCCGGCGCCGGCGGCCAGCGCCGCCAGCCCGCCGGCCTCGCGGGCCAGCGAGACCATCTGCCCCGCCGCCTCGTCGAGCGGCAGATCGGGGATCACCAGCGCCTCGACGCCGGCGGTCGCCGCGCGCGTGAAGAACCGCTCCGCCCCGAACGCCAGTATGGAGTTGAGGTACGTGAGCAGGACGAACGGCGCGCCGGCGCTGTGGGCCGCGGCGAGCCCGAGGACGTCGTCCGGCGTGATGCCCGCTGTGAGAGCCGTGTGCGTCGACTGCTGCACCACCGGCCCGTCGGCGATCGGGTCCGAGAACGGGACGCCGAGCTCGACGATGTCGGCTCCGGCGTCGACGAGTGTCGCGATAAGGCGGTCGCTCGTCTTCAGGTCGGGGTGGCCGCCCGTCAGGTAGGGGATGAGCGCCGCCCTCTGCGCCCGCGGCTTCGAGAACGCGCGGGCCAGACGCGGCGCCAGCCGACCGGCCGGCCGCCGGGCCGCCGTCTCGACCGGGTCCGCGGCACTCGCGGGGTCGTCGACCGGCGTCGTCGGTGGCTTGTGCTCGGGCTCTTGCGGCGGGTGCGGCAGCTTGCGCACGCTCATGACAGCGGCTCCGAGCCTGGCGCCGGCCTCGTAGACGTCCTTGTCGCCGCGGCCCGACAGGTTGACGATGACGAGGTCGCCGCGGGCGAAGCGCGTGGCCGCGGGATCGAACTCGGCCTCTCCCGGGATCGTGAACCTGCCGGTCTGGGACGGCGACGGCGCGGTCGGCTCGGTGTCCGACGGCCCGCGCAGTACGTAGGCCACGGCGTGGGCGCTCTCGAGCGCCGGGATGATGCCTTCGAGCTCCGCGAGGGTGCGGAAGGCGGCGAGCGCCTCGTCGTCGGTCGCCGCCGCGTACGCGGCGCGGCCGGAGTCCTTGAGCCACGAGTGCTCCGGGCCGACGCCGGGGTAGTCGAGGCCGGCCGAGATCGAGTGGGCCTCGGCCACCTGGCCCCAGGCGTCCTGCAGCAGGTAGCTGTACGAGCCGTGCAGCACGCCTGGGGAGCCCTTGGCCAGCGGCGCGCCGTGGCGGCCGTCCAGGCCCTCTCCCGCCGCCTCGACGCCGGTCAGCCGCACGGAGGCGAGGTCGCGGAAGGCGTGGAAGATGCCCATGGCGTTGGAGCCCCCGCCGACGCAGGCGACGATCTCGTCGGGGAGGTGCCCGAAGCGCTCGCGCACCTGCGCGATGGTCTCGGCGCCGATCACGGCCTGGAAGTCGCGCACCATCGCGGGGTACGGCGCCGGTCCGGCGACGGATCCGATGACGTAGAAGGTCTCGCGCACGTTGGTGACCCAGTCGCGCAGGGCCTCGTTCATGGCGTCCTTGAGCGTGCGCGAGCCGCTCTCGACGGGCACGACCTGGGCGCCGAGCAGGCGCATGCGCACCACGTTGAGCTCCTGGCGGCGCACGTCCTCGGCGCCCATGTACACCACGCACTCGAGGTCGAGCAGCGCGCACGCGGTCGCGGTGGCGACGCCGTGCTGTCCGGCGCCGGTCTCGGCGATCACCCGGCGCTTGCCCATGCGCTTCGCCAGCAGCGCCTGACCGAGGACGTTGTTGATCTTGTGGGCGCCGGTGTGGCAGAGGTCCTCGCGCTTGAGCAGGATCGTCGCGCGGCAGCGTTCGCTGAGCCGCGCGGCGTGGAAGAGCGGCGTGGGGCGGCCGGCGTAGTCGGCCAGCAGGTACGCGAGCTCAGCCTGGAAGGCCGCGTCTGCACGCGCCTCCTCGTAGGCCGCCGTGAGCTCGTCCAGCGCGGGGATGAGCGTCTCCGGCACGAATCGGCCGCCGTACGGGCCGAACCGCGTCTCGATGGTCACTCCGGTTCCCTCCTCGCGGCCCCGGTCTCGCGCGCGGCCTCCTGGTCGGCATGTTCGACGGCGGCGAAGAACTCACGCAGTCGTTTCGCGTCCTTGATGCCGGGCACCCACTCCACGCCGCTCGAGACGTCGACAGCGACCGGATTCAGGGCGGCGATCGCCGCGGTCACGCTGGCGGGCTTCAGGCCTCCGGCGAGGACGAGATCCTTGCGGGGCGTCGCGGGATCGGCCGCGAGCAGCTCCCAGTCGAGCTTGCGGCCGGTGCCGCCGTACACCCCGGGAGCTTTGGCGTCGAGCAGGACGAAGTCGGCCAGCTCGACGTCGGGAGTGTCGAAGGCGGCGATGACGACCGGCCGGTGGTCCGTCTCGGCTGCCGCCTTCAGGACGGCGGCGACTGAGGGTCCCTCCGCTCCGGCCGACAACTGCACCGCGCCCAGGCCGGCGGTGTCGACCGCCGCGGCGATCCACGCGGGGGTCTGGTTCGTGACCACGGCAACGGTCAGCGCGTCGCCCGCAGCCGCGGCAAGGTCGCGGGCCTTGGCGGGGACGACGTGCCGCGGGCTCTCCGCGAGCACGAAGCCGACGGCCCAGGCGCCGAGCTCCACCGCGAGGCGGACGTCCTCGGGACGGGTCAAGCCGCAGATCTTCACGCGAGTCATTCTGGCCACCCCGGATCTTTGAGACTTGTGATGAGAGCCGGCAGGTCGTCGACGGGCGTCCGCACGAGCGCTTCTCCGACCAGCACTGCGCGTGCTCCGGCCAGAGCGACGCGGCAGGCGTCCGCCGGCGTCGAGATGCCACTCTCACTTACTGGGAACATGCACGGTCCGAGGGCCGGTGCGAGGTATTCCGTGTTCGCGATGTCCACCTCCAACGTGACCAGGTCGCGGTTGTTGATTCCGACTAGCGTGCAGCCGGCGTGGCACGCGCGGCGTGACTCTTCGATGTCGTGCACCTCCACCAGCGGGTCGAGACCGCAGTCCAGGGACTCGAGGAGGAGCTCGTGGAGCCGCTCGTCGCTGAGGATCGCGACGATGAGGAGGACGGCGGCAGCGCCGGCCTCCGCGGCCTCCCACACCTGGCCGCGGTCGACGACGAAGTCCTTGCGCAGCACGGGGATGTCCACCGCGGCGGCCACGGCGCGCAGGTCGTCCAGCGAGCCACCGAACCGCGTGGGCTCGGTCAGCACGGAGACGGCGTCGGCGCCGGCGGCCTGGTAGGCCCTGGCCTGGGCGACCGCGTCGAGCTCCGGCGCGATGTCGCCCTTGCTCGGCGAGCGGCGCTTGACCTCGGCGATGACGGCCAGCTGCGGTCTGGGAGCGCCGGGCGTCCAGCTCGGGCGGGCGAGCGCTTCGCGCAGGCGCCCGGGCTCCTTGACCTCGGCAGGCCGCACGAGACGGCCGCCGACGCGGGCCGCCGCGACGCGCCGGCGCGAGCCGGCGATCATCTCGGCGAGGAACCCGCCGGGAGCAGGCTGCTCGTAGCCCCTCGGCGCTCCTGGGCCGTCGCGGTGGCGGGCGTCGCTCACGCCTTCTCCTCACCCAGTCGCCGGGTGGTGGCCACCAGGGCGTCGAGCTTGGCGCGGGCGGCGCCGGAGGCGACCGCCGCCCGCGCCGCCTCCACGCCTTCGGCGATGCTGCCGGCGGCCTCCGCGATGTACAGCGCCGCGCCGGCGTTGAGCACGACGATGTCGAGACGCGGCCCCGGTTCGCCGTCGACGACGGCGCGCAGCAGGGTCGCGTTCGTCGCCGCGTCGCCGCCGGCGAGGTCCTCCAGCCGGGCGGTCTGCATGCCGAACTGCCCCGGCGTGACTTCGTAGCGCTCGTCGTAGCCCTGGCCGGCGAACACCTCGACCACGCTGGTCGGGCAGGTGGTCGAGATCTCGTCGAGGCCGTCGTCGCTGTGCACGATGAGATTCCGGTCGTTGCCCATCAGGCGCACCGCCTGGGCGATGCGGTCGACGTACCGCGCGTCGGCCACGCCGATGAGCTGATGGCGGGCCCCGGCCGGGTTGGTCAGGGGGCCGATGAGGTTGAACGTCGTCGCCATGCCGAGCTCGCGGCGCACCGGCGCGACGTGCTTCATGGCGAGGTGGTGCCGTGGCGCGAACATGAAGCCGATACCGCACGCGGCGATGCAGCGGCTCACGTGCTCCGGCGAGAGGTCGATGACCACGCCGAGCGCCTCGAGGACGTCGGCGCTGCCACACTGGCCGGTCGCCGAGCGGTTGCCGTGTTTGGCGACCGTCACGCCCGCGCCGGCGGCGACGAGCGCGGCGGCGGTGGAGATGTTGAAGGTGCCGGCGCGGTCGCCGCCGGTGCCGCACGTGTCGAGGATGACGTCGGCGTCCACGTCGACCTTCTCGGCCAGCTCGCTCATGGCGCGGGCCATGCCGACGATCTCCTCGGCAGTCTCTCCCTTGACGCGGAGCGCGCTGAGGAAGGCGGCCGTCTGGGCCTCGCCGGTCCGGCCGCCCATGATCTCGAGCAGCACGCCGCGAGCGTCCTCTTCGGTGAGGTCGCGCCCCGCGGTCAGGTCCGCCAGCGCCGCGCTCAGCACGTCATTCGGCATCGCGCGCCTCCGAGCCGTCCATGCGCAGGAACGTCGCCAGCAGGTCGAGCCCGACCTCGGTCAGCACGCTCTCGGGGTGGAACTGCACGCCGTGCACCGGCAGCTCGCGGTGGCTCACGCCCATCACGATCCCCTCGTCGTTCCAGGCGGTCAGCGACAGGCAATCGGGCAGCTTCTCATCCACCACCAGGGAGTGGTAGCGGGTGGCGGTGAACGGATCGGGCAGGCCGGCGAACACGCCGGAGCCGTCGTGGTGGATCTGGTCGGTCTTGCCGTGGACGGGCGCCCCGGCTCGGCGCACCACGCCGCCGTAGACCTGGCCGATGGCCTGGTGGCCGAGGCAGACGCCGAGCACCGGCAGGCGCGCGGCGCCGAAGTGGGCGATGGCGTCCATGCTGATGCCGGCCTCGTTGGGCGTGCAGGGGCCGGGGGACACGACGAGGTGGGTCGGGGCGGCCGCCTCGATCGCCTCGACGGTCACGTGGTCGTTGCGCTTGACGGTGATGTCGGCGCCGAGCTCGCCGAGGAACTGCACGAGGTTGTAGGTGAAGGAGTCGTAGTTGTCGATCATGAAGACCCGGGCGCCGTCTCCGGGCCGGGGGGCGGTGGTCGTCATGAGCTGCCTCCGTCGCCGAACTGCTCGTGGGCGAGGTCGATGGCGCGCAACAGGGCCGCGGCCTTGTTCTTGGTCTCAGCGTACTCCTTTGCCGGCACCGAGTCGGCCACGATGCCGGCGCCGGCCTGCACGTGCGCCACGCCGTCCTTGACGATGACGGTACGGATGCAGATGCAGGTGTCGAGGTCGCCGCCGAAGCTGAGGTACCCGATGGCGCCGGCGTAGGGGCCTCGCCGCACGGTCTCGAGCTCGTCGACGATCTGCATGGCGCGGACCTTGGGGGCCCCGCTCACCGTGCCGGCGGGGAAGGCCGCCTTGAGCGCGTCCACGGGATCGTTGCCCTCCGCCAGCGTCCCGCTCACCGACGAGACCATGTGGATGACGTGCGAGTAGAGCTCCATCTCCATGAACTCGTCGACCTTGACGGTGCCGGGGACGCAGACGCGGCCGAGGTCGTTGCGGCCGAGGTCGACCAGCATGACGTGCTCGGCGCGCTCCTTCTCGTCGGCGCGCAGGTCCGCGATGAGGCGCCGGTCCTCGGCGGGGCTCGCGCCCCGCCGGCGGGTACCGGCGATCGGTCTGGTCTCGACGCGGTCGCCCTGCACCGTGACCAGGGGCTCGGGGCTCGAGCCGCAGAGGGCGAAGTCGTCGAAGGCGATGTAGTACAGGTACGGGCTAGGGTTCACGGCGCGGATGCCGCGATAGACCGAGAAAGGGGAGACGTCCGCCGGCGTGCTGAAGCGCTGGCTGAGCACCACCTGGAAGGCGTCGCCGGCGTAGATGTAGTCGCGGATGCGGTCCACGCCGGACTCGTACTGCTCGCGCGTCATCGAGGACGTGACGGGACGCGCCGGCGGCGCCGGATCGGCGCCCACCTCGGCCGCGTCCACCATCCGTCCGGCCGCGCCGGCGGGAAGGGGCGCGGCCAGCTTGGCGCGCACGTCGGCGATGCGATCCAGCGCGCGCTCGTACGGGCCGTCGACGTCACGGCCGTCGACGAACGCGTTGGCGACGATCGTGATCGTGTGCTTGAGGTGGTCGAACACGAGTACCGTGTCGGCCAGGAGGAACGCCATCTCCGGCAGACCGAGGTCGTCCGGCGGCGCGTCGGGGAGCGGCTCCAGCCGGCGCACGAGGTCGTAGCCGAAGTAGCCGACCAGGCCGCCGGCGAGCGGCGGCAGCACGGCGGCCTCGCCGCTCGCCGGCGGCCGGTAGCTGCGCATGAGGTCGGTGACGGCGGTGAACGGGTCGTCGTGCTCCACGCTCAGCCGGTCGCCGTTCTCCTGGACGGTGAGGCGCCCGTCCGCGTAGGTGACCAAAGCCCGGGCGCCGACGCCCAGGAACGAGAACCGGCCGAGGTGCTGGCCTTGTTCGGCGCTCTCGAGGAGGAACGCGCGTCGGGGCGCGCCGAGCTTGAGGAACGCCGAGACGGGGGTCTCGAGGTCGGAGACGAACGAGTGGGTGATGGGCAGGACGTTGTGGGCCAGTGCGAGGCGGCGCGCCTCGACCAGCTCAGGTGTTACTCGTATGTCCTTCGCCACGGGCCAATCATGTGACACCTCCGGTGAGCACCGGGCCCTTCATCGTGCGCCTGCCGGTCCGGCAGGCGGTCTGGGAACCGTAGGACAGGGGGCGGGGGCTGTCAACCTCGGGACGCCGCCGTGCGGAGGCCGGGGCGGCGGTCAGCGGCGCGCCGCGGCGATCGCCTCGCGGATGAGCTGCACGCCGCGCGAGGCGTCGTTGGCCCACAGGTCGGCGCCCGTCCAGGCGCAGATCTCCTCGCTCGCGATACCGCCACCGATGATGATCGGCAGGGCGCGGATCCGATCGCCGGCGTCGCGTACCGCCGAGACCGTCGCCTTCATGCCTCCGGTAGCGACGGTGAGCATGCCCGAGAGACCGAGAACGTCCGGCTGCACTTCGATGGCCTTGCGCACGACTTCATCCGGGGACACGTCGACGCCGAGGTCGTGGACGACGATGCCGTAGGAGCGCAGCATCATGGTGACGATGCTCTTGCCGAGGTCGTGGATGTCGCCGCGGACGGTGCACATGAGCACGCCGCCGGGTGCTTCGACCGAGGCGCGCTCGCCGGCGGCCGGCAGCAGCGGCTCCAGGATCTCCATTGCCTCGCGGAAGATCTCGCCGGCCATGATGAGGCCGCTGATGAAGTACACGCCCGCGGCATAGTCCTCGCCGACCAGCTGAAGGCCGCGCTGGCAATCGGCGATGATCGCCATGGCGTCGTCGCCCCCGGCGACCCTCACCCGGACCGCTTCGAGGGAGCCTTGCTCGTCGAGCGCGGCGACGCGACCGACCAGCGACGCCGGATCGAGGCCGGGCCTGGGCTTCATCGAGCGCCTCCTCGGGCGTGGCTGGGTCTGTGGCGCCGTCGCCTGGACTCCGACGTGGGCGTGGAACCGCAACAGGTCGCCGCCGCAGACGAAGCGCCCCCAGCTCATCGGCGCGTCGTCGTAGTCGTAGAAGAGGTGCTCCAGGACCAGCGCAGCGCTGCCGGGCGGCCGGTCCACGTGGCGCGCCTCGTCGTCGGTCAAGACCGAGGCGTGGATGATGAGCTCGCCTTGCTTGGGGCCGGCCCCGACGCCCCCCTCGAAGAGGTCGCGCAGGGCGGTGACGCCGAGCTCGGACTCGACGGTGGGCATCGTCGGGTCGTAGACGAGTGACTCGCGGTGGTACATGAGAGGCTCTGCTCCGCGTGCCAGCAGCCGCCGGATGCTGATGATGCGCGTCCCCTCGGGGACGGACAGATTGGCCGCGGCGCGCGGGCCCGCCGGCACGATGCGCGCCTCCAGCACCTTGGCCTCGACGCGCGGGTCGGCCAGGAGGTCGCGGAAGCCGCTGAGCTCGAAGGTCGCCGCAGCGAGCTGCAGCGGCTTGACGAAGGTGCCGCGCCCGCGGGTCGTGCTCACCGCTCCGCGGTCCAGCAGCACGCCGATCGCGCGGCGCACCGTCATCGGGCTCACGTCATAGGCGGCGCACAGCTGCGCCTCGGTGGGGAGCTGATCGCCGGCGCGGTACTGTCCCGTCGCGATCGCGTGACTCAGCACGTTCACGAGCTGGATGTACGCCGGCTCGTAGGAGTCGCGGTCGAGCGGCGCCAGCGGCGCGAGTCTCGTGGCTGCTGTCTGGTCGTCCATCACTGGCCTGCATCCTATCAGCGGGGCGCGCGAGCCACTTGCGCTTTCTCTATTTATCTATATATTATGTCATAGCGCTTGCGGAAAGTCACGGTGTGACGTTTGCACCGTGTCATTCGGACTCGGGAGGCCCAATGTCGGAAGAACTGAAGAATGCGGTGATCGAGCTGCGCGAAGACGACGCGCTGCGCATCACCAAGGAGGCACTGGAGGGTGGGGCGGACCCGCTCTCGATCGTCGCCGCGTGCAGGGAGGCCATGGAGGTCATCGGCCAGCGGTTCGCCGACGGCCAGGCCTTCATCCCCGAGCTCATCATGGCCGGCGAGATCATGCAGGGCGTCACCGCCGAGCTCAAACCGTACCTCAAGGCGGAGGCTGCGGGTGACAAGCTCGGCACGGTCGTGATGTGCACGGTGCAGGGCGACATCCACGACATCGGCAAGGACATCGTCGTCACGATGCTCGACATCGCCGGCTTCAACGTCGTGGACCTCGGCGTCGACGTGCCGATCGCGAAGGTCGTCGATGCGGTCCGCGACAACAAGGCGCAGGTGCTGGGGCTCAGCGGCCTGCTCACCGTCGCCTTCGAGTCGATGAAGGCCACCGTCGCGGCCATCGACGCAGCCGGTATGCGCGGAGACGTCAAGATCATGCTCGGCGGCGCTCCCGTGACCGACGCCATCGTCGCGTTCGCCGGCGCCGACGCCTGGGGCAAAGACGCGGTGGCCGCGGTCGAACTCGCCAAGACGTGGACGGGAGGTGCGTCGATGACGCTGCCCGACAACTGGAGCGACCTCACCCCCGACGAGCGGCTGGCAGTCCCGCCTGGACGCCTGGCAGGACATCCCGATCGAGTTCGCCTCTCCCGAGGTGGCGCAGGCCTACCGCGACCGTGTCCAGCTCTACCGCGACGCGCTCGATCTCAAGAAGCCGGCCACCGTGCCGATCGCCCCGTGGATCGGCCTCCTGCCGTTCCGCTTCTACGGACACACCGGCCAGCAGGCGCTACTACGACTACGAGATCTTCAAGGATGAGTGGTACCGGTTCCACGAGGAGACCAAGCCCGACGGCATCGGCCTGACCTTCGGCATCGTGTCCGGGCAAGCTCTTCGACATCCTCGACTACCACCTCTACGACTGGCCCGGTCACGGCACGCCCGAGGACACCTGCTACCAGTACAGCGAGCAGGAATGGATGAAAGGTGACGAGTACGGCGCCCTGATCCAGGACCCCGGCAGCTACTGGCAGCGCACCTACCTGCCGCGCGTGTTCGGCGCGATGGAGCCGTTCTCCATGCTCGCGCCGTGGACCGATCTCGTCGAGATCCCCTTCACGGCGCCGTTCTTCGCCGGCTTCTCGGCCCCGCCGGTCAAGGAGATGCTGCAGAAGCTCGCCGAGGCCGGCGACGCCGCCATGGAGTGGCTGCAGGCAGCCATGGCGGCCGACGGCAAGGTCATGGCCACCCTCGGCATCCCGCAGACGGCCGGCGGCGCCACCAAGGCTCCGTACGACATCCTCGGCGACACCATGCGCGGCACCCGCGGACTCATGCTCGACAAGTTCCGTCAGCCGGAGAACGTCAAGGCGGCCATGGAGCGGCTCGTGCCGCAGGCGATCGACTGGGCTGTGCGCTCGAACAACATGACGGGCAACCCCATCGTGTTCATCCCGATCCACAAGGGCGCCGACGGGTTCATGTCCGACGCCGACTTCAAGGAGCTCTACTGGCCGACGCTTCAAGGCCGTGCTCCTCGGCCTGATCGAGGAGGGTCTCGTGCCGTGGGTGTTCGTCGAGGGCTCCTACAACGAGCGCCTGGAAGTCATCGCCGACGAGGACATCCCTGCGCAGCGCATGATCTGGATGTTCGACGCCACCGACATGGAGCGCGCCAAGGCCATCGTCGGCAAGCGTCAGTGCATCGGCGGCAACGTGCCGGCCGCGCTGTTCGCGATGGGCACGCCGGAGGAGATGGACGCCTACGTCAAGGACCTGCTCGGCAAGACGGCCGAGGACGGCGGCTTCATCCTGAGCAGCGGCATCGTGCTGGACGAGGGCGACCCTGCCGCGTACCAGGCGTTCATCGACGCCGGCCGCAAGTACGGCGCCGGCGACTGAGCGCAGCTGCGGTGTGAGGCCCGCGAAGGGCGCGCGCGGCGTGCGCTCCCCCGGGCCGGGAGACGACGGCGGGGGACCCGGATGGGTCCCCCGCCGTCGTTCGTTCTCAGGCCGGCAGGGGTCGGCATCGTCCGGCGTAGCCCCGCCAAGCGGTCTCGGCGCCGGCGGCCAGGGACCAGGCGTTCGTCACGATGGCGGGGAGGGCCTCATCATCCACGCCGAAGACGATCACGTTGACGACGAGGGCCGCGTCGGCGACCTGGCCGGCGATCCCACCGGTCAATGCCGGCGGGACGGCCAAGGCGGTCGCGTGGAAGGCGAGGTCGCCGCGGCCTTGAGCCGCCAGCGTGCCCTTGATGTGGCCGACAAGTGTGCAGCCGGCGTCGGCGAGCCCGCCTGACAGAGCGGCGAAGAAGTGCGTGATCACCGACTCCAGCTGATCGGCGTGCGCAGGCGGGTCGAACACGACGTCTGCGCGCGCCGCGAACACTGCCGGAGCGGCGCCATCCGGGACGAACCTCAGGTGGTGGGCGTGGGCGTCGTGCCCGTCCATCAGACCACGGCCACCAGGAGGCGCTTCATGCCTGCTCCAGTCTCCGCTGAGACCGACAGGACCTCCGCCCTGTCCGCGGCCAGCGCGCCGACGCTCTGCATGACGGCCGCCAGCGCCTCGTCGTCGACCTCGTCCGCCTTGTTGACGGCGACGACGTCGGCGGTCCTGATCTGTGCGGTCACCAGCGGCTCCAGGACCTCGATCAGCATCTCCCAGCGGGCGGCGTCGACCAAGGTGAGCACGCGGATGACGTCGATGCTCGGGCAGTGGTCGACCACCGTGCCCAGAACGTCGCCGGGCGCCGCCAGCCCCGTGGGCTCGATGATCACCCAGTCCGGCTCGTACCTGCTCTCGACAGCGAGGAGCGTCTCGACCAACCCGGACTGCAGCGTGCAGCAGATGCAGCCGCCGAAGAGCTCCTGCACGGGGAGCCCCTGCTCGCGCACGTAGCCTCCGTCGATGCCCACTTCGCCGATCTCGTTCTCGATGACGGCGAGCTTCAGGCCGTCCTCCGCCATCGCCCGGGCGACCTCGAGGAGCACCGTCGTCTTGCCCGAGCCCAGGAAGCCGGCGATGCAGAGGACGTTCACGCCGGCTGGTCGCCGTCCGGCGTGGCGGGACGTGGAGTGGAGCGACCGCCGGCGAACAGCTCGGGCCGGAAGTCCTGGAGGGTGAGCTCGTGGCCGGGAGGCGCGACGACGAAGTCGTCGCCCCAGCCGCCGTCCACGAGCGCGTCCAGGATGCGCGTCGTGCCGGGGACCTCCTCGACGGCGAGGTCGAAGGTCGCGGCGAAGTCGGCGACCCGCGCCCGGTGCGGCTCCAGGTCGTAGCGGCCGGTGTCGATGAGCACGATGCGCGTGTAGTGCTTGAGCAGCAGGCGCATCATCTGCTCGGCACGCTCGCGGCCGCGTTTGTCCACCAGTTTCTCGTGCTCGCTCATGATCGTGTCGCATTCTTCCAGATACGCCTTGGCGACGTAGTAGCTGCCGCGCTCTTTCTCGGACTCGGCGGAGAACGCCTCGTTCGAGCCGAGCATCATCGCGATGCAGTCGTCCACACGCGGTACGACGAGAGTGGCGTGCTCGGTCTTCAGGCCGAGGACTGAGTTGGAGCAGAGGCCGTAGCCGAGCACGATCGTCGCCCCGGGCACGTCCGCTTCGGCGACGGCGGCGCGCAGCGCGTCCTTGAGCCGCTCCGGGCTGACGTGCAGCTGCGCCTCGAGCTCGTGGCAGTCGATGCCTTCTGTGGCACCGTCGGCGAGCTCGCCGAGGACGGCCGGGCAGGCGATGAACGTGAGGCCGCCCAACCGTTCGCCGACGCGCTGTTCGTCGCCATGTGACGATTCGGTCATGGTGCGGACACTGTACACTTTCTGCTGCGTGGAGCCGATCGCGCCTCGCACGGGTCTCGGTGCACACGGTAGGCTCAGCGCCGACTCACCACTCACCAAGGAGCGACTCACGATGGAGTTCGAGAACGTCATCCGTGGGCGGCGGAGCATCCGCGCCTACACGTCCCAGCCGGTCCCTCAGGAGCTCGTGCGCGAGATCCTCGACGAGGCGCGCTGGGCGCCGTCGTCGCGCAACACGCAGGCGTGGAACGTCTGGGTGGTCACTGGAGACACGCTCTCGCGTTTCAAGACGGCCTTCAAGGCCGCGCTCGACCGCGAGGAGGACGACGCCTCCGACCTTGCAGGTACGCAGACCGGCGACTGGCCGCAGGCCTGCTCGGCGCGCGCGGTCGCGCTGATGAAGACCCGCGCGGAGACGTTGGAAGCGGCCGGCGAAGCATCGGGCCCGGCCGCCTCCATGGCGCGCATGGCCGACTGCTTCGGCGCCCCCGTCCTGCTCGTGTTCGGGTTCGAGGACTGCCTCGCTCCGGCGTATGCGAGCTACGACACCGCGTCGCTGGTGCAGAACGTGTGCCTCGCCGCCCACGACAAGGGGCTCGGCACCTGCCAGTCGACCACGCTGGTGCGCTACCCCGGTCTCCTGCGCGACCTGCTGCCCGGCTCGGAGGAGAAGCGGATGGTGGTCGCCGCCACGCTCGGGTATCCGGACCTCGACGCTCCCGCCAATACCTTCGCGCGCTCACGCGCCGAGCTTGACGAGATCGTGACCTGGGTGTCGTGAGCTGACGGCCGCTTCCGTCCGTGCCACTCATCAAGCGCATCACCGACGAGGATCTTCACCGGCGCCGCTGGCAACTGCTGGCGCTGACGTCGGTCGGCGCCTTCATGTGGCCGCTGGACGGCTCGATCGTCAGCGTCGCGCTGCCGGTCATGGGGCCGGAGCTCCATCTGAGCTTCACCGCCGCGGTGTGGGTCTCGGCGGCGTTTCTGCTCACGACCGCGGTCCTCCTCATTCCGGCCGGCCGCCTCGCCGACCAGCGCGGCCGCGTGCGCTTCTACCTGCTCGGCATCGCCGTCTTCACCATCGCCTCGGTGCTCTGCGCGGTCAGCATGAACGGCTCCTGGCTCATCGTCTCCCGCATCATCCAGGGCAGCGGGGCCGCGCTCATGGGGGCGACCTCGGCTGCCATCGTGACGGCGGTCTTCCCGCCGAACGAGCGCGGCCGTGCCCTCGGCATCAACGTGATGGCCGTGTACATCGGCCTGACCGTCGGGCCTCCACTCGGCGGCTTCATCGTCGACGCGGTCGGCTGGCGCTGGATCTTCCTCATCAACATCCCCATCGGGATCGCCGTGCTGCTCCTGGGCTGGTTCATGCTTCCACGCAGCGAGGGAGTGAGGGGGGCTTCGCGCGTCGACGTAGCCGGTTCCGTGCTGCTCGGGGTGTTCCTGGTCTGCCTGCTCGTGCCGCTGACGTTCTCGCCCGAGTGGGGCTGGGCCTCGCCCATCACCATCGGCCTGCTCCTCGTCTCGGCGGTCTCGTTCGCCGCGTTCGTGATCACGGAGCGGCACGTGGAGTCGCCGATCCTCGACCTGGACCTCGTCCTCAAGAACCGCCTGTTCGCCGCCGCGAGCACCGCCGCCCTGCTCAACTACATGGCGCTGTACGGCATCAGCCTGCTCACCGCCATCTACCTCGAGCTGGTCCAGGACCGTTCGGCGTCGCTCACGGGGTGGCTGCTGCTGAGCATGCCGCTGCTGATGGCCGTGCTGAGTCCGTTCAGCGGCCGCCTGAGCGACCGCATCGGCTCGCGCGTCCTCGCCAGCGGCGGCATGGTCGCCATCGCCATCGGGATGGTGCTGCTGGCGCTCAATCCGGAGTCGGCGCCCCTGTGGCGAGTCGCCGCGTGTCTCGCCGTGGTCGGGCTCGGCATGGCCGCGTTCAGCGCGCCCAACACGTCAGCCGTCATGGGCAGCGTGCGGCGGGACCAGCTCAGCCAGGCCAGCGCCTTTCTCAGCACGATGCGGACCTCCGGGCAGGCGCTCAGCGTCGCGCTTCTCGGCGGCATCGCGGCGAGCCAACTGGGCGCCGTCGGCGGCCGCATCCTTCTCTCACACGGACACGGCGGAGGCGCGCTGGCGGCGCGCGCCGTGGACGCCTACGCGCAGGGCTATCGCTACGCGATGGTCACCGGCGCGGTGCTCGCGCTGATCGGTGCGCTCGTCTCGCTCACGCGGGGAGCACATACCGCGGACGCGGGAGGCGCGCCGCCGCACTGACGCGTGGGGCGTTCGTGCACGCCGCTGCGGCGGTCGGCGGCCGTGAGACAGGTAGTCGTTTCGGAGCAGCACCGCCGACGGTGCTGAACTCGGCACCGTGGAGTCGCAGACAGTTCCGGCAGCCGGGACGGCCACCCGTTCGGTGTCGGCGCCGTTCCCGGCGTTGCAGGGTGCGGACGGCACCACAGGCCTGCGAACGACACCGCGAACGGATCTGAGCGCGAGAGGGCATGGTGGGCGCGGGCCGGCGGAGGCGATCTTCGCCCTCTCCGGCCCGCGCCCGCGCTTCGGGACCGCGCCCGTCCGGCTCAGGCCGCCCGTTCGTCTGCCGGCAGCGGCTCGAGGCCGGGGCCGCCCGGCGCTCCCGGAGTCCCGGGCGTCGGCGCCGGGGCCCGGGAAGGCTCCGCCGGAGCACCCTCGATGCTCAGGTGCGGCAGCCACTCGAGCCAGCTCGGCAGGTACCAGTTCCAGCGGCCGAGCAGCTTCATCGCCGCCGGCACCAGGATCGTGCGGATGAGCGTCGCATCCAGCAGGACGGCGACCGCCAGCCCGAAGCCCATCTGCTGGAACATCACGAGATCGCCGGCCGCGAAGCCCGCGAACACGGCGACCATGATCAGCGCCGCCCCGGTGATGATGCCGGCGGTGGCGCCGACGCCCTCGGTCACCGCCAGCGTGTTGTCACCTGTCCGGTCCCAGGCCTCCTTGATCCGGCTCAGCAGGAAGACCTGGTAGTCCATGGACAGGCCGAACAGCACGGCGAACAGCAGGAGCGGCACCCACTGCTCGACCACCGGGACCTGCTGGAAGCCGAGCACGCCGGCGCCCCACCCCTTGAGCGACACGAGTGTGACGAGTCCGTAGGCCGCGCCCACGCTGAGCAGGTTCATCACGATCGCCTTGAGCGGGATCACGATCGAGCGGAAGGCGACCAGGAGCAGCAGGAAGCTCAGGCTGAGGACGAGCGCCACGACCCACGGGAAGTAGCTGTTCACGATGTCGATGTAGTCGAGGTTGCCCGCGGTCTGGCCGGTGACGTAGACGGACGCTCCGGTGCCGTCGAACGCCCGGGGGATGAGCGCGCCGCGCAACTCGCGCACCTTGGAGAGCGCGAGGTTGCCGACCGAGTCGCCGTTCACGGGCACCGAGAGCAGCGCCAGGTCACCCGACTTCGCGACCTGCGCCTGGACGGGGCCGAACGCCGGGTCGCCGGCCAACTCGCTCGTCAGCCGCGTCATCGCCGTCTTGACGGCCGGCGACGCGGCCTGGCCGTCGACGACGATCTGCACGGGGCTGACGCCCCCGGCCGAGAACTGCTTCTCGAGCACGGCGAAGCCCTGCTTGCTCTCGAATCCGTTCGGGAACGAGTTGACGCCGGAGACCCCGGTCTTCATGTCCAGCGCCGGGTACGCCAGCAGCAGCAGGACGGCGATGCCGACGACGAGCGCGATGGCCGGCCGCTTCATCGCCCGGTAGGCGACCCGGGCGATCCACGACGTCCGCCCGGCCGCCCGGTTGTCGATGATCCGCCGGCCGAGATACGGCAGCTTGAGGCTGTTGACCCGGTCGCCGAGGAGGCTCAGCACGGCCGGCAAGAGGGTCAGGGCGGCGATGACCGACATGGCGACCACGAGGATGGCGCCGATGGCCAGGCTGGCGAAGATGTTGGTGGGCACGATCAGCAGGCCGAGCAGGGCCAGCACCACCGTGAGGCCGCTGAACAGCACGGCGCGGCTGGCGGTGCCACCGGTGACGGCGATCGCCTCGAGCTTCTCCCGCCCCCGCGCCCGCTCCTCGCGAAAGCGCGAGATGATGAACAGCGAGTAGTCGATGCCCGTCGCCAGGCCCATCATGCTCACCATGTTGATGGCGAACACGGAGACGTCGAAGGTCTGACCCACAAGCGCCGTGAGACCGATCGCCAGCGTGATGGCGATGAGGCTGAGCAGGATGGGCAGCCCGGCCGCGACCACGGCGCCGAAGACGATCAGCAGGATGACGAGCGCGATCGGCACGCCGATGCCCTCTCCCTTGCGGAGGTCGGTCTCGGCGGTGTGGCTGAAGTCGCTGTTGATGCTCGCGGCTCCGGTGATCAGGGTGTCGAACCCGCCCTTCCCGTCGGCGGCGTGGACGATCTCGTGGACCTTGTCGATATTCTTCTCCGCCTGGGTCAGGTCGCCGGCCATGACGACCGGGATGATGGCGGTGCGCCCGTCGGCGGACAGCAGTGTCTTGTCGCCGCCCCTGAACGCGCTCACAGTGCTGTCGACGACGCCGGGCCCCAGGGCGCTGATGTCGCGCTGGACGGCGAGCACCGCCGAGCGGAAGGCCGCGTCCGTCGCCGCCGACTGCGGCGAGCGCACGATGACGACTTCGTTGGCCTTCTGCGGCAGGTTCATCCGCTGTGCCAGCAGGTCGCGGCCGCGCTGGGAGTCCGGGTTGCCGAGGAAGCTGTACTGCGCGGTGAGCGTGCCGGGGAGAGCGAGCACGATGACGGCGACCACGGCGATCAGGGCGGCCGCCCACAGTGTGAGTGTCAGCCACGGCCGCTTGGCGGATGCCCGCGCGAGCGTGGTGGTCGAGAATCGCATGATGTCCCTTCCGTGAACGGCCTTCCGTCTGAGCGAAAGCCGGAGTATTCGAGTCCGATATTGGACTGCCTGCCCACCCCGTGCCGGCGGGAAACGCCGTGCCGTGGGCGTCGCGGGCCGGGTCGGGTGGGGCGTACGCGGATCGGGCCGGCGGGAGGGACTCTCGTCTCCCGCCGGCCCGATCCGGCCTGCGCCGCTGCGCCGGGCTTCGCCGGCGTCGCCTGTCAGGCCCTGACGTTCTTGTACGTGTCGCCGCCGAAGCCGAGCACCAGGAACATGATCGGCGCGAACAGCCACACGAGGATGCCGTAGCCGGCGCCGTGACCGAAGTTCTCGGCGATCCCGAAGGCCACGAAGATCCAGATGACGATATTGACGATGGGGATGAAGAACAGGATCAGCCACCAGCCCGGCCGGCCGGCGATCTTGCAGAGCAGGTAGGTGTTGTAGAACGGGATGATGATGCCCCAGCCGGGCTTGCCGGCTTTGACGAACATCTTCCAGCCGCCGATGAGCACGAGGATCCACCAGATCAGGCCGACGATGCCGTTGAAGCCGCCGAAGACCTGGCTGGACCAGCTTTCCGCGAAGATGAAGTGCATGTGCCTCTCCTCCTGTTGCGGCCGCCGGGGTAGGCGGCCACGGTGTACCTACCCGGAGTGGACCGATGCCGCAACGGGCCATCGGCCTGGAGGGCGCCCCGGACTCTGGATCCAGTTGCCCCTCACACGAAGCCGACGGGCCGGGGCTGCCGAAGCAGCCCCGGCCCGTCGGGGTCTTGCCGTTCCCGGCTGCGTCAGGCCAGCGGCGGCGGGGGCGGCGGTGAGCTTGTTGCCGGAGTGTCGGGCGCCGATGGAGCCTCGGGCGGCGTGATCGGCGCCTCGGTTGCGGCGTCCGCGGCGGCCGGCGCGGCCTCGGGCGGGGTCACCGGAGCGGCCGGCGCGGCCTCGGCCGGCGTCACCGGAGGCGTCACCGGAGCAGCAGGAGCCGCGGTCTGGACGGGAGTGACCGGTGCGGCCGGCGGAGCCGGCGGGGCGGCGGGCGCTGTGTAGCCACCGGCCGGCGGAGGCCGGCGGAGCCGCTGCGTAGCCGCCGGTCGGAGCCGCTGCGACGCCGACGTACTGCGCGTCCCCGAAGCCGAGGATGGGCGCGAAGACGAACGGCACGAGCCACAGCCCGATGCCGGTTCCGGAGCCTCTGTCGAAGGCTTTCGCCATCTCGAGGCATCCCAACAGGTAGAGGACGAACATGAGGAGGCTGAGGATGATGCCCACGACGGGGATCCACGAGAGCAGGACCGATGCGACGAGCGCCCAGAACCACCAGCGCGGCTTGCCGATCATCTCGACCCAGACCCACCAGTTGTAGACCGGGACGATGGCCGCCCAGCCCGGCCTGCCCGCCTTGACGTACATCTTCCACAGGCCGATGACGGTGACGACGTAGATCGCGATGACGATGAGAAGCCAGATCGCGAGCAATACGCCCGCAAACAAGCCGCCGCCGTTACTCTCGTAGGTGTAGTTGTAGTCCATGGACCTCCTCCTCAGGTGTGTCCGTGCGCTTGTCAGTGGTCTTCCGTGCGTGTTCCCTGTGCGGAGCGCGCCTCCTGCACGACGCATGTATCGGCCGCGAGGCGGAGAACCTGCAGCGCGCCTGGTGCGGGGTCCCCTCGTGCGAGGCGACGCGAGGACGGGCCGGGACTGCGCGCAGCCCCGGCCCGTCCGGTCCTAGATGCCTGTGTGCCTCAGCTCAGCTGCGGAGGCGGCGGCGGACTGCTCGGCGCCTGCGGAGCCTCGGGCGGCGTGACGGGCGCCTCGGGGACCGCCGTCTCGGCCGCATCGGCGACGTCGGTCGTGGCCTCGTCCGCGACCTCGGCTGCGGCCGTCTGGGCCTCGGCTGCGGCGTCGTCCGCCGAGGCGGGAGCCGCCGTCACGGCCGTCGCGGCCGCGGGCGCCGGGGGCGGAGGGGCCGCCGCCGTCTCAGGCGTCACCGGCGGCGTTACCGGAGCGGCCGGGGCGGCGGGAGTCACCGGGGTCACCGGAGTCTGCGGCGGAGCCGGCGGCGCCGGCGGAACGGCGTAGCCTCCGAGCGGCGGCTGCGGGGCGCCTGCCCCAGCCACGGCCGGCTGGGCGCCGCCGGAGCCGAGGTACATCGTGCTGATGTAGCAGATCACGTACGGCCCGACGATGACTTCGAAGACGATGAAGAGCAGCCCTCCGATGACCGAGCCGGCGCTCGACGACGCCTTGCTGAGCGCCGACGAGATCAGACCGATGATCAGGGCGACGACCCAGATGGCGACCATCAGCAGGATGAGCATGCCGAAGGTCTTCCACCAGCCGACGTCCTTCACCATGGCGCGACTGCGGCTCTGTGCCTCGCCGAAGCTGAGACCCTGGTCGGCGATGAGCGGCAGCACGTACAGCCAGATGACCTCGATCCAGATGAGCGCGACGATCATGACCAGGGTGCCGAGCAGCGGGATGATGTTCAGCAGGCTGAGCGCGATCACGATGCCGGCCATCACGAGGGCGAAGATCGCGTAGGAGCCGAACTTCTTGAACCCGCTGAACAGGTCGCTGAAGACGACGGGCCGGTTCTCCCTGGCGGCGCCGATCACCATCTCGAAGATGCCGCCGTAGAACGTCATCGCCAGGACCATGATCACGAAGAGGCCGACGACGTAGCCGATGAAGGCCAGGACGAGCATCCCGGCGCCGACCCCGTTGATGGAGTCGGTCCCCGAGCTGAAGCCGATGCCGACTCCGCCCAGCGCCACGCCGAAGATGATGGCGAACATGATCGCCGCGATGACGCCGATGACGAGCCCGACGACCAGCGCCGCCAGGATCAGCCAGAGCACATCCTTCTTCCACAGCTCGAAAGCCTTCGAAAAGACTTCTCCGATGGACATGGTCTCCTCCTCAGATGCCCTTGTCGCCCTCGCGGGCGTTTCGTCGGTGTTCCGTGCGCGGCCGCGGCATCCTCTATGCCTGTTCGGCGCGGTGGTACGACCGCATCGGCAGCAGCGGGGGCATACTTGAGGCGGCCTCGTGGCGCAGATGAAGGGAGCGGCGATGAGAAGTGCGATGCCGAGAAGGATCGCGAGCGGTGTGTACCAGCTCGGCCTCGGATTCGTGAACGTGTTCTTCGTGGAGGACGACGAGGGTGGGCTGTGGCTCGTCGACACCGGTACGGACGCGGACGCGGACCGGATCGGCGGCGGGATCCGGGCGCTGGGCCGCGCGCCGCAGGAGCTTCGCGGCGTCGTCATCACGCACCTGCACGGCGACCACGTCGGCGGCTTGGCGGCCGTCAAAGCGCACACCGGCGCCGAGGTCTGGATGCAGGCCGAGGACGCGGCCGCCGTGCGCGAGGGTGTGCGTGGCCGGGCGCCCGAGCCGGGCCCCGGCGTCCTGCGAGCGGCGATCGTGCGCGTGGTGGGCGGCAGGGCTGCCGCGAGCACCGGCGACTGCATCTCGATCGAGCACGAGGTGGCGGACGGCGAGCTGCTGCCGTTCGGCGCGACCGCCCTGCACACGCCGGGGCACACGGCCGGTCACCTGGCCCTGCTGCTGCCGCGGGACGGCGGCGTGCTCTTCACCGGCGACGCCGCCACCAACTTCGTGCGCCTCGGCGTCGGCCCGATCTACGAGGACGTCGACGAGGGGATGCGCAGCCTGCGCCGGCTGGCGGAACTGCAGTTCGAGACGGCGCTGTTCTCGCACGGGCGGCCGCTCTCGCCGCGGGCGGCCGAGCGCTTCCGCGCTCGCTTCTCCCCCGGCTGACCGCTCAGTTTGCCCAAGAATCGCTCGTTGACGCCCGCCCTCCGCGTCGTATGGTGAGGCAACGCGCCCGGCACGGGCGCCTGACGCGACGGGGAGGCAGGCGCATGGGCACTCGCGATACCCGGCACCGGCGGCGTCCGCGTGGTGTGCTGCTGTGCTCGGCGCTCCTGCTTGCCGCAGCCCTCGCCGGCTGTGGCGGCTCGGCGGCTCCAACTCCTCCACGTGGCCCGAGCCGCAGGCCACGCCCATGACCCTCAAGGTCATGGAGTTCAACATAGAGTACGGCGGCACGCAGGTCAGCTTCGCCAAAGTCGTCGAGGCGGTGAAGATGGCGCAGCCCGACGTCGTCGGCCTCGAGGAAGCTGAGACGAACACGGGACGGATCGCAAAGGCCGCCGGCTACCCGTACTGGAGCAACGCCACCCAGGTCGTCTCCCGCTTCCCGATCCTGGAGCCGCCGGACGCCAAGGGCAACTACGTGTTCGTGCAGGTCCGACCCGGGTACGGCGTCGCACTGGCCAACGTGCACCTGCCGTCCGACGACCCGGGCCCCCAGGCGATCCGCCGCGGCGCCCCCGTCGAGAAGGTCGTCGCGACCGAGACCAAGGTCCGGCTGCCCTACATCCAGACCGAACTCGAGGTCCTGCCGCCGCTGGCGAAGGATGGCATGCCGACGTTCCTGGTCGGCGACTTCAACGCGCCGTCCTGGAGGGACTACACGGCAGATGTGGTCGGCACGCGCGACTACGTGAAGTACGTGGTGGACTGGCCGGTGAGCAAGGCGGTGGAGGCGGCCGGCTTCTCCGACTCCTGGCGCGCCGTGTACCCCGATCCTCTGAAGAGCCTCGGGCTGACCTGGTGGGCGGCGCGCCCCAAGGTGGCGGGCTGGAACCCCGGCCCGAACGCGCCGCAGGACCGGATCGACTTCATCTACTCGGCGGGACCTGCGAAGGCGACGGCCGCCCAGCTCGCAGGCGAGCAGGGCGGCCCCGAAGTGACCTTCGCCGTCGACCCGTGGCCGTCCGACCACCGCGGCGTCATGACGACGTTCGAGGTGACGCCGGGGCCGCTGCCCGTGCTCGTCTCGGTCGACCAGCCCCTCGTGACCATCGGCGAGCAGATCCGGGTCACGTACCACCGGCCCCCCGGACCGGGCGACTATCGCGTCCAGCTGATCCCCGGGGGCAAGGAACTGCGGCTGATGGTGGCCGAAGAACGCGCGACCACGGTCGATGGGACGGTCGAGTTCCCCAGTGACGGTCTCCGCCCGGCCGACTACGACATCGTGCTCACGAAGCCGATCGGCTCTGGGCCGGATTCGGAGCCCGTCCTCGCGCGCACGCACGTGTCGGTGCGCGCGCCGGGGTCGAGACCCGTTCTGAGGACCGACAGCACGGCCTACGGCTCGGCGGAGCCGATCATCGTCACCTGGAAGAACGCGCCGGCGAACCGCTGGGACTGGATCGGCGTGTACAAGAAGGGCGCCGCCGACCCGGACGTCGACTACTACCTGATCTGGCAGTACACGGGCGGCGCCGGCTCGGGAACGAGCGCCGGCACCGTCTCCGGCACGCTGACCATGGACAGACAGACCGTCGAGGGCGAGCCGTGGCCGCTCCCGACCGGCGACTACGTCATGTACTACCTGCTCGCCGACGGCTACGAGTGGGTGGCGAAGACCGAGTTCCGCGTGAAGTAGGCCCAGGGCCGGGGGCGTCGGCACACCACGAGAAGCGGGGGGAACCATGAAGGTCCTTATCGTCGGCAGCGGCGGGGTGGGGGAGTCCACGACGGCGATCGCCAGGCGGCGCGATCCGGGCGCCGAGCTCTTCGAGACGATGGTGCTGGCGGACTACGACCTGGCCAAGGCCCAGGCGGCGTCCGCGCGGATGGGCGACGAGAAGCGCTTCCCCGCCGAGCAGGTGGACGCGGCGGACGTCGACGCAGTCGTCGCGCTGTGCGCGAAGTACGACGTCGACGTCCTCTGCAGCTTCCTGCCGGTGGAGTTCAATCCGTACACGCTGCAGGCGGCGCTCAAGGCCCGCGTCCACCACATGGACGCTTCCACTACGCTGTCCGTGCCGCACCCGACCGACCCGTTCAACCAGGCGAACGTCGTCCTCGGCGAGACCGAGATCGCGCTGAGCAGCGAGTTCGAGAAGATCGGCAAGCTCGGGCTCATGGGCATCGGCGTCGAGCCGGGGATGGCCGACTGGTACTGCCGGTACGCCGCCGACCACTTCTTCGACGAGATCGAGGAGATCGGCGTGCGCGACGGCGCCAACCTCGAGATCCCCGGCTTCAAGGGCATCAGCTTCGGCTTCTCCATCTGGATGACGATCGAGGAGTGCACCAACCCGGCGGTCGTGTGGGAGAAGGACCGCGGCTTCTACACGGTGCCGCCGCTGAGCGATCCCGAGCCGTTCTACCTGCCGGAGGGCATCGGCTGGGTGGACGTCGCCCACGTGGAGCACGAAGAAGTCCTGCACGTGGGCTGGTTCCACGAGTTGCTCAAGGGCGTGAAGAAGGCGACCTTCAAGTACGCGCTGGGCGACGAGTTCATCCAGGCGATGGAGGTCTTCAAGTCGGTGAACATGCACTCGCTGAAGCCGGTGAGTGTGCGGGGCAAGGAGGTGCGGCCGCGGGACGTGATCGAGGCGGCCGCCCCCGACCCCAACGAGATCGGCAAGCGGTACGTCGGACAGTCGTGCGCGGGCACCTGGGTGCGGGGCCGCAAGGACGGGCGCGAGCGGCAGGTCTACCTCTACCAGGTGGTGGACAACCAGGAGTGCGTCGCGCTGTTCGGCACGCAGGGCGTGGTGGCGCAGACGGCGTTCCCCGGCGTGATCGCGCTCGAGTTGCTCGCGACCGGCAAGCTCGCCGGCTACAAGGGCAATCCGGAGGCTGGGGTGTTCCCGGCGCAGGCGTTCACCTGCGACGACTTCGTCACCATGCAGAAGGAGTACGGGTTCCCCGGCGGGGTGCTCGAGATGGATTCGGAGTACAAGCGGGAACTGGACCACGCTGGGTTCGTGGCGCCGGTCGCGGAGGCCGGCGCGTGACCGGCGCAGCGGAGAGCGTCGGCGCCGGCGGCGAGGCGGCCGGCGTGGGCGGCGGCGGTGCGCGCTGCCGCCGGTTCGAGGGCAAGGTCGCCCTGGTCACCGGCGGCGCCTCGGGGATCGGGCTGGCGACGGCGGAGCGGCTGCTCGAAGAGGGAGCCGCCGTCGTGATCGCCGATCTGGACGGCGAGGCGGGGGAGGCCGCGGCGGCCGCGCTGCGCGGCCGCGGCCTCGAGCTCGCGAGCGCCGCGCGCTGCGACGTGACGCGCGGCGACCAGGTGCAGGCGCTGGTGGAGGAGGTCGTCTCCCGCCACGAGCGCCTGGACGTGCTCTTCAGCAACGCCGGCATCTTCGAGCCCGGAGAGGTCCACGAGGTCGACGAAGAGGCGTGGGACCGCCAGCTCGGGGTCAACTTGCGGGCGGTCTACCTCGTCGCCCATCACGTGGTGCCGGTGATGCTCGCCCAGGGCGCCGGCGCGATCGTCAACAACGCCTCCGTCGCCGCCCTCGTCGGCGATCGCGCGGCCGCGGCGTACTGCGCCAGCAAGGGCGGCGTGGCACTGCTGACCAAGCAGATGTCGCTCGACTACGCCGCGCGCGGCATCCGCGTCAACGCCATCTGCTGCGGCGAGATCGACACGCCGCTGTTCGTCAGGGAGTCGTACCAGATCGGCATGACGCCCGACTCGTACCGGGAGCTCCTCAACGAGGCGCATCCGATCGGCCGCATCGGCCTGCCGTCCGAGGCGGCTGCGGCGGTCGCGTTCCTGGCCAGCGACGACGCGAGCTTCGTCACCGGCGTGCTGCTGCCGGTCGACGGCGGCTACGCGGCACAGTAGGAGGTCCGATGCGCGGACTGTACGGCAAGGTGGCTCTCGTCACGGGCGGCTCGTCGGGCCTGGGCGAGGCGATCGTCTACCGCCTCGCGGAGGAGGGCGTGAGCGTCGCCGTCGGCGGCCGGGACGAGGAGCGGGCGCGAGCCGTCGCCGCCCAGGCGGCGGAGCGCTCGCGCCGGCACGGCCACGAGCGCGACCAGGCGGTCGTGTTGGGCGACGTCTCCGTCGTCGCCGACTGCGACCGCCTCGTCGCCGAGACGCTCGAGCGGTTCGGCCGCCTCGACATCCTCGTCAACTCGGCCGGCGTCTGGCTCGAGAAGTCGATCCTGGACACCAGCGAGGCCGAGTGGGAGTGGTGCGTGGGCATCTGCCTCAAGGGCACCTACTTCATGTGCAAGGCCGCGCTCCGGCACATGGTGCCGCGGCACGCCGGCGTCATCGTCAACCTGGCGAGCGACTCCGGCATCCACGGCGAGCCGGGCGCGGCCGTCTACTCCGCCGCCAAGGCCGGGGTCGTCATGATGACGCGCGCGCTCGCCATCGACCACGGCCCCGACGGCGTGCGCGTCTGCAGCGTCAGCCCGGCGATCTTCGACACGCCGATGCTGGCGAACGCCATAGCGGCGGCCGACGACCCCGTGGCCTACGCCGACGGGATGGAGGACGAGTACCCGCTCAAACGGATCGGCCGGCCGGAGGAGCTCGCCGCCGCCGTCGCCTTCCTGGCGAGCGACGACGGCAGCTTCGTCACCGGCCGCACGATGGTCGTGGACGGCGGCGTGACCGCCTGAGCGACCGTCGTCAGCCTTGGCAACGGCGAGCGTCGGGAGAGAGCCCGGACCATTGACGCAAACCGTTACGCGCGTATCCTGAGTCGCACTTCAGTGTCTGGCGAGACTGCAAGCCCGAAACTCATGTACAGGGGGTTCTCATGGACCACGGACGCACCTCGGACCGGCGATGCGGCGTCTTCGCCATCCTGGCCGTCGTCGCGCTGCTTCTCGTGACGCTGGCGATCGCGCCGGCCGCCCTCGCGGCCGGCAAGCCGACGCCGACGCCGACGCCTGCGCCGAGCTACACGCCGTTCTTCGGCGACCTGCACAGCCACTCCGAGATCTCCGACGGTGCCGGACTGCCGGCGGACGCCTTCGCCGCGGCCAAGGCCGGCGGCGCTGCGTTCCTGGCCGTGACCGATCACAGCAACCAGATCTCGCCCGAGGAGTGGGCCGCCCTCCAGGTCACGGCGGCGAGCTTCACCGACGCGACCTTCGTGGCCATCCCGTCGTATGAGATCACCCGTGCCTGGGGCCACATGAACGCGTACAACGTGCCCGACCTGACGCCGAAGAAGACGGGCAACCAGGGTGGCCGCCAGGACATCATGGCCGAGTACTACGACTGGCTCGCGAGCTACCCGGCCGCGTCGTCCCAGTGGAACCACCCGACCACGTACTCCAAGGAGTTCGACGGCTTCGCCTACCGCACCGACGCGCGCGACGCCGTCGTCAACCTGCTCGAGATCTTCAATTACGGCAACTACGGCTACTACAAGATCACCGACTTCGAGAGCAGTTACGTGAAGGCGCTCGACCTGGGCTGGCACGTGATGCCCTCCGCCAACTCGGACACCCACATCACCAACTGGATCACCGGCTACGAGACGCGGACGGTGTTGCTGGCCGAGTCGCTCACGCCGGCGAACCTGTACGGCGCGATGCGCGCCTGCCGCGGCTACGCGACGCAAGACAAGGACCTCAAGGTCGGCTACACGCTGAACGGTGCCGTGATGGGAAGCGTCCTCGCCGGCGGCTCCTCGTTCACGGCCTCCGTGACGGTCGACGATCCCGATCCCGCGGATGCGCCGACCAAGCTCGAGATCGTGAGCGACGGCGGCGCGGTCGTGGCGACCAACACCGCGCCGCAGAAGGGCGTCGCCTGGACGACGACGCTGAGCTCGACCACCTCGCGCTACTACTACGTTCGCGTCACGACCACACGCAACGTGACCGGCGGCCCCGGCGCCACCGCCTGGACGGCGCCGGTCTGGACCGGACGCTGAGCCGCCGCCGGGCGCGCTGACGGGGCGCCCGGCGCGCCCGAAGACGCCGGGGGGTGGCGGGAGAGACCCTTGGTCCCGCCACCCCCGGCGCGGGCCGCCGGGCGATCCGGCCGTGGTGTCTCCTTCGCGGGTGGCGTCATGGCTGCACGCACCAGTGACGCCACCAGTGACGCCACAGACCGTGCCACCGCCAATCGGGATACCCCTCTGGGGTCCCGGCGGACGCGGCGGTCAGGTGCCGGCCGCCACGTGGTCGATCTCGGTGATGAGCTCGGCTTTCCGGGCGGCGGGGAGCAGTGACGCCGTGATCGAGTTGCGCGCCAGCTGGGCCAGGTCGGCGTGGCTCAGGCCCAGCGCCCGCTGGACGGCGACGTAGTTGTCCAGCAGGTAGCCGTCGAAGTAGGCGGGGTCGTCGGAGTTCACCGTGACGACCAGCCCGGCGTCCAGCAGCTTCTTGAGCGGGTGCTGCGAGAGGTCCGGCGTCACCTGCAGCTCGAGGTTGCTGAGCGGGCACATGGTCAGCGGCACGCGCAGCTCGGCGAGGCGGCGCTGCAGCTCGGCGTCCTGGATCGCGGCGACGCCGTGGTCGATCCGCCGCACCTTGAGCACGTCCAGCGCGTCGGTGATGTACTGGGGCGGGCCCTCCTCGCCGGCGTGCGCGACGGCGATGAAGCCCGCCTCCCGCGCCCTTGCGTACACCTCGGCGAACTCGGCCGGGGGGTGGCCCACCTCGGCCGAGTCGAGCCCCACACCGACGATGACGTCCCGGTGGGGCAGCGCGAGCTCCAGCATCTCCATCGCCTCGGCGGCCGGCCTGTCGCGCAGGAAGCACATGATGAGCCGCCAGCTCACGCCGAGCTCGGTCTCGCCAGTCGCGCAGCGCGCGGGTGATCCCGTCGACGACGTCCTCGAACGGGACGCCTCTGGGCACGTGGCTCTGGGGGTCGAAGAACACCTCCACGTGCCGGGCGCCTTCTGCGGCCACGCGGCGCACGTAGGCCGCCGTCAGGTCGGAGAAGTCCTGCTCGGGTGACCAGCACCTGGACGCCCTCGTAGTAGATGTCCAGGAAGTGCTGGAGGTCGTTGAAGCGGTACTGAGCGCGGCACTCCTCCGCCGAGGAGCACGGCAGCTCGATGCCGTTGCGCCGCCCGAGCTCGAGCAGGAGCTCGGGCTCCAGCGTCCCCTCGATGTGCAGGTGCAGCTCCGCCTTGGGCAGGCGGCGGATGAACTCGGCCAGCGCCGCGTCGGTCTCCTCGTCGCGGGCGCGGGTGTCGGTGGCGTCGGACACGCGTCCTCCTTGTGGGCCGTGGCTTGACGCGGTTGTACCCGCTGGCCGCGGAAGTGGCAACGGGCCCGGCCGGTCTCCGTCCTCTTCTTCGCCCGTGGTGCCCGGTGCGGTGCAGCGCCAGTCCCGACGGGATAGCATCGGCCTCGTGGACCGCGAGCACGTCATCTACTCCTGGAGCACCCAGGGCCGGACTTCACCGCTGCGCGTCGCCGGCGGCGAGGGGTGCCGGTTCTGGGACGCCGACGGCCGCAGCTACCTGGACTTCGCCTCGCAGGTGATGAACCTCAACCTCGGCCACCGGCACCCGCGGCTGGTCGAGGCGCTGACGCGCCAGGCGGAGACGCTGTACGGCCTGGCGCCGTCCTTCGCCAGCGAGCCGCGGTCCGAGCTCGCCCGGCTGCTCGCCGAGGTGACGCCGGGCGACCTCGGCATGACGCTGTTCACGACGGGCGGGGCCGACGCCAACGAGAACGCCGTCAAGCTGGCGCGCTGGGTGACCGGGCGCCAGAAGGTCGTCGCCCGGTACCGCAGCTACCACGGCGCCACCGCGGGCGCCGCGGCGCTCACCGGCGACCCGCGGCGCTGGCCGGCCGAGCCGGCGGTCCCGGGCGTCGTGCGCATGTTCGACCCCTACCCGTACCGCTGCGCCGCCGGCCATGTCTACGACAGGCACGGCGCGCACGCCTTCGACCCTGCGGCCGGGCATGCCGACGACTGCGCCATCAGCGCCGGCGGGCCGCACCTGGAGGAGATCCTGCAGTACGAGGGGCCGGAGTCGGTCGCCGCCGTCATCCTCGAGACCGTGACCGGCGCCAACGGCGTCCTCGTGCCGCCTCCCGGCTATCTCGCATCGATCCGTGAGGTCTGCGACCGCTACGGCGTCCTGCTCATCTTCGACGAGGTCCTCACCGGCTTCGGCCGCACCGGGCGCTGGTTCGCCTGCGAGCACTGGGACGTGGCGCCCGACATCATGACGCTCGCCAAGGGCATCAGCGGTGGCGCCGCGCCGCTCGGCGCCATGGTCGTGAGCGAGAAGCTGCGCCCGTGGCTGGAGGAGCATGAGTTCGCGAGCGGGCTCACCGCCTGCGGTCACCCGCTCGCCTGCGCCGCCGGGGTCGCGACCATCGGGGCGATGCGTGACGAGCGGCTGGTGGAGAACGCGGCGGCCATGGGCGAGGTCCTCGGCGCCGAGCTGCCGGAGCTCGCCGACGACCACCCGTCGGTCGGCGAGCTCCGCGGGCTCGGCCTGCTGTGGGGGCTGGAGCTCGTGCGCGACCGCGAGACGCGCGAGCCACTCGTGCCGTACGCGGCGGCTCAAGAGGCCGCGCAGCCGATGGCGGCCCTCAGGCGGGCCGCCATGGACCGCGGCCTCCACCTCTACGTCCACGGGAACCTGCTGATCGTCGCGCCGCCGCTGATCATCGGGCGCGACGAACTGCACGAGGGCATCGGGCTGCTGGACGAGGTGCTGGCCGTCGCCGACCAGCTCGCTCGCGCCTGACCGCCGAGGGTCCGCTCCTCTAGGCCAGCCCGAGCAGCTCGCGCGCCTGCGCGGGCGTCGCTACCGGCCGTTCCATCTCCCCGGCCAGCCGTACCGCGCGCTCGACGAGCTGCGCGTTGCCCGTGGCCAGCTCGCCGCGGCGGTAGTGGATGTTGTCCTCGAGCCCGACGCGCACGTGCCCGCCCATGGCCAGCGCCAGCATCGCCATGGGCGTCTGCGTGCGCCCGACGCCGATCACCGACCAGGTGGAGCCGGCGGGCAGCAGGTCGACGGCGGCGACCAGCGCCTGGGCCGTCGCCGGCATCCCGTGCCGCGTGCCGGTGACGAACTGGAAGTGCAGCGGCGCCGGGAGCTTGCCGTCGCGGTGATAGCGCAGCGCCGTGTGGACCATCTCGAGGTCGAAGCACTCGAGCTCGAGCTTGACGCCTCGCGCCAGCGCGTCCGCCGCGAGCGCGTCCAGGAACTCCGGCTCGTTGACGAAGAGGCCGGCGTCCATCTGGATGGTACCGGCGTCGAAGCTGGCCATCTCCGGCTGGAGCGCGAGCGGCGCGATCCGCTCGGCGGTCGGCAGGTTCCTGCCGGGGATGCCGCTGGTGGTGAGGCAGAGGATGGCGTCGGTCTCGGCGCGGAGGGCGTCGACCACCTCACGGAAGACGTCCACGTCCTGCGTGCCCAGGCCGGTGGCTGCGTCCCGCACGTGCACGTGCAGGACGCCGGCGCCGGCCCGCCACGCCGCGACGCCTTCGGCGGCGATCTCAGCCGGCGTGATGGGGATGGCAGGAGTCTGTTCCCGGCTGATGCGGGAGCCGGTCAGGGCGGCGGTGATGATGACCGGCGGCCGGCGCACGCGCGTGAGCTGCTAGCGGAGCGGGTGCCGCATGAGGTGGAGCGTCTCCGCGATGGAGGCTGCGTCGATCCCGCGCGCAGGACTGCTCACGGAGAAGTCGCGGGTCCGCATCACGATGGCATCCCGATTGAGCGGGACCAACTCGACGCCGAGACGCGTGAGGAAGTGCTCTGAATCGCCGGCCGCCTCGCCCGGCAGGGCGGCGCCGAGCGTGGGAAGACGGAGCTCGGCGGCGGTCTCGAGCGCCCAGCGCACCCAGGCGTCGTCCGTCGTGCGCGCTCCATACAGGCAGAGGGCGCTGGCGCAGTGGCGCAGCCTGGTCAGGAGGCTGGCGCGGATGATGTCTCCGCGAGCGCTCGCGAACGGCTCGCTGGTCAGCGCCTGGTCGAGAGAGATGCCCCCGCTCGCCAGCAGGCGGGCGGCCACGGGACGCGCCTGGGCGAGATCGCCCGCGGCGAACGTGAGGAAGACGCGTTGTCTGGTCGTATCGGTGCGCACGAAAGCTCCCGCTGGCCTCGATTGCCCGTTCTGCATCGGCATGTTCGCCGCGGGCCTGCAGGAACCTGTGTTGTCCGCGCAGACGGCCGGTCAGGCTTCGCCCGGCAAGCTCACGCCGTAGAAGCGGCGCACCGGCTTGAGCAGCGAGACGACGAAGATCAGCACACCGATGCCGCCGAAGATGGGCTGCAGCACGTCGTAGGGGATGATCGTGATCTCCACGAGGATCCAGATCATCAGGCCGCAGCCGACGACGAACGCCGCGTACCAGGCCCACCGCCGGCGCGAGCCACAGCCCGACCGCGGCCACCAGCGGCAGGACCCCGAGCACGAGCAGGAGGATGAGGCCGGGGATGAGGAAGTCGTTGAAGGGCGAGCCGTCGAGCAGCGACGTCGACATCTTCATGATCGACCCGTCGGGCGCGATCGTGAGCGAGAGCCCCCCGGCGAGCCCGCCCAGGCCCTGGATCACCAGGAGGACCAGCAGGGCCCAGGCGGTGACGGGACGGCGGGGCCGGTCAAGAGTCTGCATGTCTCCTCCCTCGTGACGGGTCGCTGCGGCGCACACTCTACTCCGCGAGGCGCCCTGGTGCCCACCGCCACCTTTGGGTGGCAGACGCGCTCCAATCTCGGTAAAGTGTCTCCTTCACCACGATTCTGGTCAACGAACAAAGGAGACGCATGGGGAACCTCCACGCACAGCGCGGGCGCCTGGCGCCTGCCGTCATCCTGCTGCACGGTGCTCTGCTAGTGCTGCGCCCTCGCAGCCTTCATGGCGCTGACGGCCGGACCGGCCAGTGCGCACGCCGACGTTCACGACGTGCAGCAGCTGCCACAGCAGCTACTCGTTCAATGAGCACGTTCCACGCCAGGCGGACGACGCACGCGCTTCAGGACTGCACGAAATGCCACCCCGGCGGCGGCGGCCACGGCGGCCGCGCCGTCCGCGTGCGCGAGCGTGCCACGGCAAGCCAGTCACCATCATCAATAACACCAAGACGACGCACCTGAGTACGGGCGGCTGTGGGTCGACCGCCAGCCGGCTGCCACTTGCGCGCGCCGACGCCGACGCCGACGCCGACGGCCACCGTCGCCACCACGACGCTGACGGCCAAGGTCGCGCCGACCACCGTCAAGGTCCGCAAGTCGGTGAAGGTGACCGGTACCGCTGGTCCTGCCGCCTCCCTCAAGGGCGCGAAGGTCGCCTGGAAGGTCGAGCGCAAGGTCGGCACCAAGTGGACCAAGATGAAGGCCGGCACGGCCATCGCGAGCACGACGGGTACGTTCACGGTGACCTACAAGGCCGTCAAGAAGGGCGCTCACCGCGTGACGCTCTCGATCGCCAAGACAAGCACCTATACCGCCAAGAAGCTCGTCAAGGCGTTCAAGGTGAAGTGAAGCCGCTCCCGGCCGCCACGGCCGGACGGTGAAGACGCCGAGGGCGGGCGGTCCGTGAGGACCGCCCGCCCTCGGTCGTTCAGGAGCGGTGACGCGCCGTACGCCGAGCTACAGCTCGACCTCCCCGGGCGTCTCTCGCGGGTCGGAGAACCACTCGCGCTCGATGAAGCCCTCGTCGGTGATGTCGGTCAGCGTCTGCTTGACGTACTTGCCGCGGGCCTCGACGGCGACGGAGCCGTCGGGCAGCACGATCTCTCCCGTGCCCTCGAACAGCCGGCTGGTGTCGCGCGTGATGCGCGCGATGCAGCGGATCTCGTCGTCCAGCGGCAGCGGCCGGCGAAAGCGCACGGTGAACTCCACGGTGACGCCCCAGGCGCCGGGCTGGAGCAGCAGGATGGCCCGGCCGATGGTCTCGTCCAGGATCGCGGAGCTCACGCCGCCGTGGAGCCGGCCCGGGTAGCTCTGGTGCTCTTCGCGAGGCGTGAAGATGCCGAGGAGCTCGGGGCCGGCCGCGCCGGCGGCCGGGTCCAGACCGGCGCCGGGGCCGGCGGCCGAAGGCTCATCCGGCGCCAGTTCGTAGAAGCGGGCGTGAAGGCCGAAGGGGTTGTCGCGGCCGCACACCAGGCACATGCGGCTGATGTTCTGGGCGTGACGGATCTTGCGTGGCGGACGGGGCGTGGCGTCTCCTTCGCGGCTGCCGTGAACGCCTCCAATCATATGCGACCGCCGCAGGCGCGAGCGCGTCCCGGGCTCACCTCGCCCGGTGTCCACGCCCTGGTGCGCATGCCACGCTTGACCGGCGCCCGGCGGCGGGGAAGGCTGTAGGGGAGGTCACGCAGGGCGGAGGAGGCCGAGAGGCGTGCGGATCCTGGTCGTCGAAGATGCGGAGAAGCTGGCCCGGGCGCTCAAGGCGGGACTCGAGGCCGAGGGCTACGCCGTGGACGTGCTGTACGACGGGGGCGCCGCGCGCCGCCGCTTCGCGGCCCGGCGCGGCGCCCCTTCGCCTCCGGCGCGTCCGATCAGCTCCCTACGATCTGCTGATCCTCGATGTCATGCTGCCCGGCGTCGACGGGTTCACTCTCTGCCGGGAGCTCCGAGATCAGGGCCTGACGCTTCCGGTCCTGATGCTCACGGCACGAGATGCGACGGCGGACAAGGTCACCGGCCTGGACAGCGGCGCCGACGACTACCTTGTCAAGCCGTTCGCCTTCGAAGAACTGCTGGCACGCATCCGCACTCTCCTGCGCCGCCCGAGTCGGGCCTTGCCCCCCGTCCTGACTCTCGGAGCGCTGACCCTCGACCCTGCGGCGCGAGTGGTCAGATACTGTGGCGAGCCACTTGCGCTGAGTCCCAAGGAGTTCAGCCTGCTGCGCCTCTTCCTGCTCCATCCGGACGAGGTCCTGAGTCGCGACTGGATACTCGACCACGCCTGGGACGACGAGTTCGACTCGTTCTCCAACATCGTCGACGTGTACGCCGGCCGGCTGCGGCGCAAGCTGGACCGGCCGGGCGGCGGCGTACTGCTCGAGACGGTGCGGGGCGCGGGGTACGCACTGCGCGCGGACGATGCCGGCGGCGGGGAAGCGGGCGGCGCCGGCGAGACGGGCCGGCCGCATGCCTGAACCGGCCCGCCCCGACGTCTTTGCGCGCGCCCGCCGCCGGCTCGCGCTGCTGTTCGCCGCCATCGTCGTCGTGCTCGTCGTCGTCTCCAGCGTGTTCATGTATCTGACGGTGCGCGCCGACATCCGCACCGCGGCGTCGGGCGCCTACCAGGACACGGAGTCGGAGCAGGCGTTCGTCTCCCGCTCGCTGGGCTCATTGCGCTGGCAGCTCGTCGCCGTCGACGCCGTCATCGTGGTCGTCGTCGGCCTCGGCGGCCTGCTGTACGCCCGCGGCACGCTTCGCCCCATCCGCGAGAGCGTCGCCGCGCAGAAGCGCTTCGTGGCTGACGCCTCACACGACCTGCGCACACCCCTGGCGATCATGAAGGCCGAGTTCGAGGTGGCGCTGCGTCGGCCGGACCTCGATGAGGGGACCAGGCCGGTGCTGGTCAGCGGGCTGGAGGAGGTCGACAGGATGTCGGGCATGGTCGAGGACCTGCTGACCCTGTCGCGGATCGACGCCCACCAGGAGCCGCTGGCGCGGGAGCCGCTCGACCTCGCCGCACTGGCTCGCCAGACGGTGGATGAGCTGGGCGCTCTGGCGGCGACCGGTGGCGTGGCGCTGCACGCCGACGCCGCCGGCGACGCGCCGGCCACCGGCGACGAGGGCCACGTGCGCCGGGCCCTGCGCAACGTCGTCCGCAACGCCGTGGAGCACTCTGCGTCCGGGGCCACCGTCGAGGTCGCGGTGCGACGCACGTCCGCCGGCGTCCGGGTGGTGGTGACGGACCACGGCGAGGGCATGACAGCGGAGATGCTCGAGCATGTGTTCGACCGGTTCTACCGTGGCGACGCGGCTCGCTCACATGCCAGTGGCGGCTCGGGCCTCGGCCTCGCCATCGCACACTGGGCCCTGCGCGGGATGGGCGGTGACCTGACTGTCCAGAGCGAGGCCGGCGCCGGGACCGTCGTCACGCTCACCTTGCCGGCGGCCTGAGCGCCGGCTCCGGCGGTCCGGCCTCGTGGCGCGGGCGTCTGTTGCCCCCGGGGCCTCAGGCGGGCACCGCCTCCACGCCGTGCAGCACGATGGGAAAGCCGCGCGAGGCGTGGATGATGCCGCGGCCGTCCACGACGAAGCCGTGGTAGCCGGCGAGGAGCGAGATCCGCTCGAGCATCTTGCCGCCCGAGACGTAGAGGCCCGTGGCCAGCGCGTCGGCGAAGGCCAGGTCGTGGCCGATCACCGTCGCCGAGAGAAGCTCGGTCGTCGGCTGGCCGCTTCGCGGGTCGACCAGGTGCTCGCCGCGCTGGTACGAGCCCGAGGACGCCACGGCCCCGGCTCCGACGAGGTCGGCGGTCAGCATGAGCTGGTCCAAGGCCAGCGGGTTCTCGATCCCGATCCGCCAGGGCTGGCCGGGCGCCGGCCGTCCGAACACGGCGATGTCGCCTCCGGCGTTGATCATTGCCGCCGTCACTCCGCTCTCCTCGATGATCCCGAGGGCTCGTTGTGCGGCCCAGCCCTTGACGAGCCCCGTCGGGTCGACGCCGCCCGGCATCGCCCACGGGTCGAACCAACCGTCGGAGGCCTCCCGGGCGCGGCGGCACAACTCCAGCACCTCCGCGACCTCGGGCGGTGCGTCCTCGACGCGGATCTCGCCGCGCCGGAGCCGGCTCACGGGGCTCTCCGGCTTCCAGGTGCTGAACACGTCGTCCACCCACCGCAACTCCGCCTGGGCGCGCGCGAGCCCGTCATCGATCCGCCGGCGCGCGGCCTGCGTCGCGCCGGGCTCAGTCGTCGTGTCCTCCCTGAGACTGAACGAGACCACCGTTCCCATTACCTGCTGCTGCCAGTTGCGCATTTGACCCTCCCTTCAGTTGGCTGAGCGCGGCCTGGAGTGAGGTCCCGAAGGCCTTGCTCGTGTAGGTGGCGCCGGAGACGCCGTGGATCGGACCGCCGTTGGAGGCGAGGACCTGCTGCTCCAGCTGCGGGATGACGTTGTTCGAGATCTGCTGGCTCTGCGGTCCGTGGAGGTTCATCCGGGCCATGCCGACGCTGGTGATCTTGCCGTTCGCGGCGGTGACCTTGACCTGGATGTCGCCGAGGCCGCCGTTGAGCTGCTGCACGCTGCCGACGACGGTCTGGGCGCCGGCGACGTTCGTGTTGCCGGTGGTGAGGGCGGCCGCCGAGTTGGCGGCCGCCTGTGTGCCGCCGCCGGCGACGCCGTGCGGCTTGAAGCTGAGCACCGCGGCCAGACCGGCGGCGGTAGCGGCGATGACGATGGCTGAACGCTTCATGACTCCTCCCGTGGTCGGGTCTGGTCGCCTTAGAAGGCGAAGTCCTCGTGGTGGATGCGCTCGCCGCGGACGCCCGCTTTGCGGGCGGCCGCGATGACGCTCTGCATGAATCCGCTGGGCCCGCAGACGTACAGGTCCCGGTCGGCGATGTCGGGCACGAGCTCGGCGAGACCCTGCTCGTCGAGACGGGCGTGCGAGCGCGGCCCGATGACCTCGTGGAGCTGCCCACCGCGCTCGCCCACCAGGTGGGCCAACTCGTCGCGCAGGACCATGTCGCGCCGGCTGGCGCCGCGCAGGATCGCGACGACGTCGACGTGGCGCGGCAGATCCTCGAGCAGCGCCCTGACGGGCGTGACCCCGACGCCGGCCGCGACCAGCACGACCCGGTCGGTGTGCCGCGCGTGGTGGGTGAAGGCCCCATACGGGCCTTCGATGGCCACGCGCGTCCCGGGCTCGACGGCCCCCAGCCACTTGCTGTGGTCGCCGAGGTCCTTGACGGTGATCCGCATCCGGTTCGTCGTCGGCACCGCCGACAGCGAATACGGGTGCGCCTGCCACCACATGCCGCGCTTCATGAAGCGCCAGTGGAGGAACTGGCCCCCGGACGCCTCCAGCTTGTGCAGGTCCCGGCCGGTCATGGTCACGGAGACCACACCGGGCGCTTCCTCCTCAACGGAGTGGACCGTCACCTTGTGCTGGAGGCTGCGCGCGATCGGCAGGCCCCAACGGTAGACGATGACGGCGCCGGCGGTCGCGAACCAGAGTGTGAGCCACCAGGCCATGGCCAGCGGATGACCCATGAAGGGCGCGCCGGTCAGGATCTGGTGGGGGATCGACAGTGCGACGGCCAGGTAGGTGTACAGGTGCACGGCCCACCAGGTCTCGTACTTCATCCGGCGGCGCACGTACCTGTAGGAAGTGAACGCGGCCAGGAAGAGCAGGCCGAGGCCGGCGACGGCGAGCATCATGCCCGGGAAGGTCGTGGCCATCAGGACCAGTTCGTGCCAGGGGCCGACGGCGACCTGCGCGGCGTAGCCCAGGACCACGGTGACGACGTGGATGCCGATCAGCCCCAGGATCGCGGGGCCGAGCTTGCGATGGAGCTTGACGAGGCGGTCCTGGCCCATGGCCCGTTCGACCGCCGGGATCCTCGCGATCAGCAGCAGGGTGACCAGCAGCAGGTAGGTGCCGGACATCGCGGCGACGCGACCGACGGCGGTGAGGACGCCGCCCGCGCCGGCGAGCACGCTCGCCGACTCGACGGGGACGAGCAGGGCGACGCTGGTGAAGAGGCCGATCGCCGCCAGGATGCCGAGCACCCAGGCGAACCGGCGGCGCGATCCGGCCTTGGATGAAGCGGGGCGCGCGAGCCCACGCGGCCGGCGGGCCGGGGCCCGCGCGCTCTCGCGCGCCTCCCAGCCGCCGACGTCGACGGTCGAGCCGCCGGCGCCTTCCCAGTCTGCGTCCATGACATCCACTCCTCTCGCCCCGGCTGCTGCCGGAGCGCTCGCGTACACGTCTCGCGAGGGTTGTCACCGGGAGTGCATGAACACGAGATGAACGCCGGGGTATGTATCCAGCAAAGGCACTCGACACCGGGAGTGATCATGTCAGTGCATGGCAACGTCCGAGCGGCCCGCCGCTTGCTGGAAGAAGGGTTCGCGGGCGGCGACCTGTCAGTCGTGGACGAGTACGTTGCGGCCGACTTCGTCGAACATCAGAACGGCGTCCAGGGCATCGGGCCAGGGGCCGTCAAACAGATCATCGAAGGACTGCACCAGTCGCTGAGCGAGATGACCTTCCACATCGAAGGCATCGTGGCCAGCGAGGACACGGTGTGGCTGCGCTCGCGCGTGACCGCGAAGAACAGCCTGCCGTTCATGGGTAGGCCGGCCACGGGCAAAGAGATCGAGATCGACGTCTTCGATGTGATCCGGTTCTCAGCCGGCAAGGCCATCGAGCACTGGGGCGTGGCCGACCGCCTCGGCATGCTGCAGCAACTGGGAATGGCGAACACAGGCGCGAGCCGGGGGGCGTGAGTCGCGGGTCGCGCGGTGGGGCGGTACGGCGCCGGAACGTTGCGAGCGGGACGGCGGACCGGGCCCGCAGCCCGCGTTCAGCCGCGCCAGGTGGCGGTGTACTCGATGCCCGGGTCCGGAAGCGCGAGGCCCGGGTCCTCGACGACCCAGCGGCCGTCGTGGCCCGACTCGCGTGCGACCAGCTCGAAGTGGCACATGGCGATGCCGAGGTCCACCCGCTGCAGGTCGGCGATGCGCAGCAGCTTGAACCAGGGGCTGCCCTTGCCGTAGCCCTTGGTGCGCACCAGGTAGAAGTGCCAGTCGTCGCCGCTGCGCACGATGCGCCAAGGTTGTTTGTTGGTCGCCGACGGCGCCATGCGGACGGCCTCGAGCACTTCGTCGTAGCCCTCCGCACGCTCGCGGCCGAGCGGCTCTGCCCACGCGCCGGCGAAGAAGAGCTCGTCCGGCGGGAACCGCCGCGTGCCCTGTTCCCGCTCGCGGATGCGCCCGGCGCCGTCGTCGGCGGGGTAGCCGATGGAGACGACGGCCGGGATCGTCTCGTCGCGGTCGACGCCGCCGAAGCGGGACGTGAAGGTGCTGCGCGTGAACGTCCCGCCGAGCCAGCACGTGCCGAGGCCCATCCCGGTGGCGTGGAGGACGACCTCCTCGAGGAGGTAGCCGTAGTCCTCGAGGTCGCGGGGACCCTTGCGCACGGCGCCGACGAGGAAGCCCGCCGCTCCCTTGATGAAGCCGTAGGTCCCGAGACGCTTGAGCGCGCCCTCGTCGTCGCTCGAGGCTGCGATGAGGCCGAAGCGCGCGGCCGAGCCGAGCGGGCCCTTCGTCCTGGTCTCCATGAAAGCGATGAGCGCCTGTCTGTCGGCGGCCGAGATCTGCCGGTCGAGATACGTGCGGCACGAGTAGCGCCGGTGGATGAGGGTGGTCGAGTCCATCTCCGGACGATACTGCCACAGCTCGTCCCCGGCTCGCAGCCCGGCAGGCTCGCGAGCCGGCGAGCGCCGGAGCCGCACCGCGCGCGACTCTTGACGCCTGTAGGGCCTCGCGCGAGGATGGTCGCGTCAGCGCTGTGGACGACTCTGGAGGGGAGTATGACACGACCGCTGAAAACCGCCGTCGCGGCCGCACTGCTCGCGCTCGGCCTCTCGCTGCTCCTACCCACCCTGGCCGCGGCCGCCGACGCCGCGCCCTGGGTGGGGACCTACAAGGGCGTCGGCGTCGGCAAGAACGCCGAGGGCAAGTCGGCCAAGTCCGGGGTGACCATCTGGGTCGAGGACCTCGGCGGTTCGACGAAGTTCACGTTCCGCTTCGACAGGTTCCCCGTCATCTTCTCCCAGACCGCGCCGAACGACGGGGGGCGCAAGGGCTCCATGCTGATGGGGATCTCGGTGGAAGAGCGTGGCGTGAGCGGCGCCGGGCTGATCGTGGTGTACCCGCGGAACGGCAACTACCTGATGGCCGGCAAGGGCGCCGGCAAGGCCATCGGCAAGCAGGGGACCGGACGCATGGGCGCGGTGCGGACATCCACCGGTGTGCAGTTGCCGTCGATGAAGCAGCAGGTCGACGACCTCTTCTCGGCGCTGTTGAACAGGAAGGTCAAGTCCGCGTCAGGCACGACCGGCGGCAGCTCCGATGCCGCCCCCGCCGTTCGCCCGGGCAGGCTCCTGAGCAGCGACACCCTTGTGGCGAGCGCTTCGGGTGCCACGACCGCCGGCTCGCCGAGCGAGGCGGACGCGGTCGTCAAGCAGGCTCCGACGGTCGTCTTCGTCACAGCGGCGACGGTGGAGCCTGCGTCCATCATCGACGTCGCGAAAGCCAAGCCGCCGGTGACGACCCAGACCGCCTTCACAGTGATGATCCTCCTGCTCGTCCTCACCGTCGTCGCGGCAGTCATCAGCGTCGGCCCGAAGTTGAGACAGCCGGCCGCCCAGCCTGTCAGTACGGGCGAGCCCCCGAGCGACGCGGAAGGGAGCTGACGTGGACTCCATCGTCACCATCCTCTACTGGGTCCAGCTCATCCTGCTCGTGCTGGCCGTCATCGTCGCGGTGCTGGTCGCCGTGCGCGGCTCCGGCTCGCGCGCGTTCGTCCCGTGGCGTGCCGTGACTCAGGCGGTGCTCGCCGCTGCGGTCTTCGCGGTCGCCTTCGCGCTGGCCGGGGCGGGCAGCAGCATCCTGTGGACCATCGTGCTGCTCGTGCTCGGCGCGGCGCTCGGCTATCTGCTGGCCCGCGGCGAGCGTGCGGTGGCCGGCCAGGGCGCGCCCGGTCTGCGGCGCTCCGCCCTGGCGCCTTGGGTGTGGGCGCTCTCGCTCGTCCTGGTCGCCCTCACCCTGCTGTTCGGATCCACCTTCCTCTACGGGGTCGCCGTCCTGGTGATGGCGTTCGCCCTGGGGCTGGTGCTGGGGCAGATCGTCGGGGAGTTCGCCGCGGTGCGGCGCGCCTCATCAGGCGCGACTGCATCCGCTGAGCCGGCTGCATGAGCGAACACCGGCGCTGACGCCGGCGGGACCGGCCGGGGCGGGGGCAGGCACCCCGCCCCGGCCGGTCGTCGATTGCCCTCGTCGCCTGCGCCGGTACACTCGCCTTCCCGTTGGGGAGGAGCGGACCTTCGGCACGACAGGTGCCGGGGTCCCTTCTTTGCCCCGGCCGACCGAGCCATGGAGGCGCCGTGCAGCGCGTGCGGTACGAGAGACAGTGAACCTCCTGACCCTCCTCGGCATCGCCGTCGGCCTCGCCATGGACGCCTTCGCGGTGTCGATCGGCATCGGCCTGAACGCGCAGCATGTGAGCGGCAGGACGACCGTGCGCCTGGCCTGGCACTTCGGCCTGTTCCAGGCCCTCATGCCGATCATCGGGTGGCTCGCGGGCCTGTCGGTCGAGCGCTGGATCAGCGGCATCGACCACTGGATCGCCTTCGGCCTTCTGGCCGCCATCGGCGGGCACATGATCTACGAGGCGATCTGGGGCGACGCGGAGGAGCGCGCGGCCAAGGACGCCACGCGCGGCGCGTCGCTCGTCGTGCTCTCGGTGGCGACGAGCATCGACGCCCTGGCCGTCGGCCTGTCCCTCGCGCTCCTCGGCGTCGAGATCTGGTATCCGGCGATCGTGATCGGCGTCGTCGCCTTCATCTTCACCGCCGTCGGCCTGCACCTCGGCCGGCGCTTCGGGGCGCTGTTCGGCAGGCGCATGGAGATCCTCGGCGGCGTCATCCTGATCGGCATCGGCATCAAGATCCTGATCGACCACCTGTTCTGAGGCGGGCGGGCGCCGCCCGTTGTTGGTGGTCCGCCGCGGCGGTAGGCTGAGGCGTCAAGCGGGTGCGGAGGTCACGGTGACGACGACGGCCGGTCGAACGGCCCATAGCGGACGCGCGTTCCCCCGGCTCATGGGGCGGATCGCGGCGCTCGGCCGCCACCGCGTCCTCGTGATCCTGCTGGTGGCGGCGGCGATCGCCGGCGCCCTCATCCTCGACCTCGCCTTCCCCAGCTACCCCATCGCCGGCTTCTACCTCGTGCCGGTCACGCTCGCGGCGCTGACGCTCCGGTGGGGCGAGACCATGGTGGCCAGCCTGGTGTGTCTCGCCCTCGCCCTGTACGTGATCGTCATCCAGGACCGCTGGGACGGACCCACCATCACGGTCGTCTGCTTCAGCGTGCTCAGCGGCGCCGCGCTCATCGCGCTCTCGTATCTCTTCAAGCAGGTCGACGAGCTGTACGAGGCCGAGCGCTCCACGACGGACATGCTCGAGTCACTGGCCGCCCAGTTGCAGACGCTGCAGGAGGTCGTGGTTCTCGACTCCGCCCGGCCGCTCTCGGACCTGCTCGGCCGGGTGATCGACCAGGCGAGCCAGCTGCTCGGCAGCGACGGGTGCTGCGTGTATCGCTACGACCTGCAGGAGGACTTGCTGGAGGTGGCCGCGGCCACCGGCTCGTCGCCGGCCAGCGGGATCCTGCCCGTGTCGCGACGGGACGACCCGATCGTCCGGGCGCTCGTGGAACACGAGCCGGTCCCCATCCCGGGCGGCGAGGCCGGCGGCGCGCTCCTCGCCGTGCCGCTGCTGGTGCGCAACGAGGCCTGGGGCGTCCTCGCGCTCACGTATCAGAGGGAGCACGAGTTCACCGACCTGGATGTGCGCCTTGCGGCGTCCTTCGGCGGTCAGGTCGCGCTCGCCATCGAGAACGCGCGCCTCCGCGACGAGATCGGCGAGGCCGCGGCGGCCACCGAGCGCTCGCGACTGGCGCGTGACCTGCATGACTCCGTCACCCAGTCGCTGTTCGCGGCGAGCCTCAAGGCCGAGGCGATCCGTCGTCGCTGGCGTCCGACGACCGACGAGGCTCGGGAGAACGTGGAGGACGTCGAACGCCTCGCCCGGGGCGCGCTCGCGGAGATGCGGAACCTGCTCATGGAGATGCGCCCGGACACGCTCGCGGAAGCCTCGCTCACCACCCTGCTCGAACAGCTGGCCGCGGCCACCGAAGGCGGGTCGCGTGTCACCGTGCACCACGAGGTGCGAGGGAGCCGCCAGTTGCCGCAGGAGGTCAACGTCGCGCTGTTCCGCATCGCCCAGGAGGCACTGCAGAACGTCAGCCGCCATTCCGGCGCGGGCGAGGCGTGGGTTATGCTCGACCTGACCGGCCCGGCCGTGCGCCTCACGGTGCGCGACGACGGGCACGGGTTCGACGAGGCGACGGTGACCCCGGAGCACTTCGGGCTCGCCATCATGCGGGAGCGTGCAGCAGACGCCGGCGTGGTGGTCAGCATCGAGAGTGCGCCCGGCGCCGGTACGACGGTGACGGCGGAGTGGCGACAGGACGAGGCGAGATGATCGAGGGAGGCGCGGTGCCGGAGTCCGGCGGGGAGAGGATCAAGGTCGTCATCGTCGACGATCACGTGCTCGTGCGCAGCGGGCTCGAGGTCGTGCTCGGGATGTTCGACGACATCGAGCTCGTCGGGCAGGCGGGCGACGGGGAAGAGGCGGTCCGGCTCTGCGAAGAGCTGCGGCCGGACGTGGTGCTCATGGACCTCGTCATGCCCGGCACCTCGGGCGTCGAGGCGACGCGGCGCGTGCTCGCCTCGTGTCCCGGCACCAAGGTCGTCGCCCTGACCAGCTTCACCGAAGAGGACCTGATCGGAGAGACCCTGCGCGCCGGCGCCATCGGCTATCTCATGAAGAACGTCTCCGCCGACCAGCTCGCCGACGCTGTGCGCAACGCGCACGCAGGACGCTCCACTCTGGCGCCGGAGGCCGCCGACGCTCTGGTGCGCTCCGTGTCCGCGCCGCCGCAGGGCGCCGATTCCCTTACGGCGCGAGAGCGTGAAGTGCTCAAGCTCATGGCCGACGGGCTCACCAACGCGGATATCGCTCACCGGCTCGTCATCGGCGTCGCCACCGTCAAGACGCACGTGAGCAGCGTCATCTCCAAGCTCGGCGTCTCTTCGCGCACGGAGGCCACCTCCATGGCCATCCGCCGCGGCCTCGTCTGACGCGCAGGTCATCCTTCGGGATTACCGTTCTGTCATCCCTCCGGCGGGAGCAAGCGTCCGCCCTACGCTCGATGTAGGGCGTGGCCGGGACTGCTTCAATTGAGGTACGAGAGCAGTCCCGGTCCGTCGTGCGAGGAGGCAGAGGTGATCGAGAGGATCCTGCTTGCATCCGACGGTCCCGGCGCCTGGACGGCGGCTGCGGCCGTCGCCGACCTCGTCGCCGCGTCCCCAGGGCCGGTCGAGGTCGAGGTACTGCACGTCAATGAGGTGGAGTACGAGACTCCACCCGAAGGTTCGGGCTCGACTGACCCCTTCCCCGACAGACGCACGCTGGTCGATCAACTGGTCGCCGACCTGCGCCGCCGCGGCATCGCCGCCTCGGGCAAGGTGCGTTCCGGCATGTACGACGACGTCGCCGACGACATCGTCGACGAGGCCGAGACGAGCGGCGCCGGGCTCATCGCGATGAGCTGCCGGCCGCGGTCTCGCCTCCGCTATGCGTTCACGGGCAGCGTCTCGCAGGCCGTCATCATGCGTGCCGGCTGCCCGGTGATGGTCGTGCGCGAGCCCGGCTTCAGGGTCTGACCGGGCTCGCACAGGACACGCCGTGGCACGCCGCAGACGTCGAGAAGGACATTCGCTGCACAAAGTGCTGGGGGTGGGAGCCCTCTTCAGCACCGCGTACGGCAACGTCGGCTCCTCGATCTACTACGCTCTCGGCGTCGTCGCCGTCGCCGCGCTCGGCCTGACCCCGGCGCGTCTTCGTCATCACCGGGGTCCTCTTCATCGCCACGGCCTGGTCCTACTCCGAGGCCACGGCGGCCATGCCCGAGGCCGGCGGCGCGTCCAGCTTCACGCGCCGCGCCTTCAACGAGTTCGCCAGCTTCGGCGTCGGCTGGGCGCAGATGCTCACCTACACGGCCACGATCGCCATCTCGGCGCTGTTCGTGCCGCAGTACCTCTCGATCTTCTGGCCGATCCTCAAGGAGCCGCCCTACAACGTCATCGGCGGCGCCATCACCATCGTCGTCCTCGTCGTCATCAACATCGATCGGGATCAAGGAGGCGGCCAGCCTCAACGTCGTCCTTGCGCTCCTCGACCTGGGCACGCAGGTCCTGATCATGATCATCGCGCTCGTCCTGCTGCTGGAGCCGAACGTCCTGCTCTCGCAGATCCACTGGGGCATCGCGCCGACCTGGGGCCAGTTCCTGTACGGCCTCGCCATCGGCACCGTGGCCTACACCGGCATCGAGACCATCTCCAACATGGCGGAGGAGGCGCAACACCCGGCCAAGGACGTGCCGCGCTCCATCAACTTCGTCATCATCGCGGTGCTCGTCGTCTACATCGGCATGCCGCTGGCCGCGCTCTCGTCGATGAGCGTCGACTTCAACACCGTGCCGGTCGACCCCGCGACCGGACAAGACCGTCGCCGGTGCGCGGTCGTCCCGGGCGAGCCGGAGGGCACGTACGTGCTCAAGTCGGACCCCAGGTGACCGTGTACGTGCCGCTCGAGGAGCACTGGCGGACGGCACGATGATCATCCCGCCGCAGGAGCCGACGGGCGACGCTGGCGACGGTCGACGGGCGAGCAAGTCACCAAGCTCTACGGCACCCAGCTCGGCAGCAACTACGTGCCGACCCGGTGCTCGGCATGGTCCGCTTCTTACCGGACAACGTCGCCTGGCTGCGCTGGATCCTCGGCCCGTGGGTCGGCGATCCTGGCCGCGACCATCCTGTTCATCGCCACCAACGCCGGCATCATCGGCGTCTCGCGCCTGGCCTTCTCTCTGGGCCAGCATCGCCAGTTGCCGCGCGTCGCTCGGGCGGGTCCATCCCGACGCGGCTCACGCCGTACGTCGCGATCGTCCTCTTCGGCGTCATCGCCCTGATCCTCATCTTGCCCGGCGAGATCCCGCTGCTGGCGGACCTGTACGCCTTCGGCTCGATGATCTCGTTCACCGCCGCCCACGTCTCGGTGATCGTGCTGCGGCGCAGGGAGCCGGACCTGAGCGCGCCGTTCCGCGCCCCCTCAACGTGCGCTTCCGGGGCGCGCCAAGTGCCGCATCACCGCGCGTCCTCGGGCGCCATGGGCACCTTCGCGGTCTGGTGCGTCATCCTCTACTACAAGCCGATGAGCGGATTCATCGGCATCGCCTGGGTCGGCGTCGGGCATCGTCGGCTACGTGATCTTCCGCAAGGTGCAGGGCTACTCGCTCACCCAGACGGTGAAGTCGCCGACCCTGCCGTCCACCCTGCAGGACGACGTGGTCTACGACCAGCTCCTGGTGCCGGTCCGCGACACCGCGGTGAGCGAGGAGATGATGGTGCTCGCCTGCCAGCTGGCGACGGAGCGCAAGTCCTCGCTCGACGTGTTGTACGTGATCGAGGTACCGCTCAACCTTCCCATCGACGCGAGCTTGCCGGAGGAGCGCGAGCGGGCCCGGCAGGTGCTCGAGCGCGCGGCGCAGGCGGCGGACATGTTCAACGTGAAGCTCACGCCGGTCATCGTCACGGCGCGCTCAGCGGGAAAGGCGATCGTGGAGGAGGCCATCGCCCGCCGCTCTGAGGTGATCGTCCTCGGCTCGCAGGGCAAGCGGCGTATCGCCGACAAGGTGTTCGGCCGCACGATCGACTACGTCCTCAACAACCTCCCCTGCGAGGCGATCATCAACGTGATCCCCAAGCACGCGGCGACCGGCGCGGTCGGAGCAGGCGCCGGAGGCGCCAAGGTCATCGCGCCGGTCTCGGCGGTCGCGCAGCCCGCGCCGACGAAGCGGAGCACGGCGGTCGTGACCGAGGCTGCGGAGGGCATGACCGGGGGCTCCGAGCGCGTCAAGCGGCGGGCACAAGGACTGAGGCTCGGCCGCTACGTCCCGTCACGGCACGCCACGGACCAAGCCGCCGCGGGCCCCGTCGAGAGTGGCGACGGCAATGGAGCGCCTCCCGGCTCGCCGGAAGCAACGCCTGAGGATGCTGCCGCGCGTGACGCCGGCGCCACCTAGTCCGTTCTAGTCCAGCGGCAGGGACACGCGGAACGTCGTGCCGGCCGGGGAGCTCGCGAACGTCACCCTGCCACCGCTGCGTTCCACGGCGGCCTTCACGATCGCTAGACCGAGGCCGTTGCCCGGGAACGCCGACACGTTGCGTGCGCGGTGGAAGCGCTCGAACACCTGGCGCTGCTCCTCGGCCGGGATGCCGACGCCGGTGTCGGAGACCAGCGTGAGCGTCTCGTCGCCCTCCTGGCGGACCGTGAGCGTCACCGTCCCGCCTTCGGGCGTGAACTTCACGGCGTTGTCCAGCAGGTTGGTCAAGATGGTCTGGAGGCGGGCCCGGTCCACGGGGACCTGGAGCGGGCCGGCGGCGACGTCCAGCGTGAGCTCGACGCCGGCCTGCTCGGCCCGGGAGGCCACGCCGTCGGCCAACTCCCGGGCCACCGCCACGAGGTCGGTCGTCTGACGCTCGCCGGCGGGCTCGCCGGCCTCGAGGCGCGAGAGTTGCAGGAGGTTGTCCGAGAGGTTCGCAAGGCGCGCCGTCTGGACGAGCGCCTGGTCGACCAGCCGGCGCTCGTCGTCGCTTGTGGCCTTGCGCTCGGCCAGTTCCAGGTCGGCCTGGAGGGCGGTGAGCGGCGTGCCGATCTCGTGCGCCGCGTCCGCGACGAAGCGGCGCAGGGACGTCACCGTCGTCTCCACGCGGGCGGCCATGCCGTTGAAGGACTCGCCGAGGCGCCCGACCTCGTCGCCTCCGGCGACGGGGGCCCGGGCGCCGAGATCGCCGCCGGCCATCCGGTCGCTCGCCTCGGTGAGCGCTACCACCGGCCGCGCGATACGGCGGGCGATCAGCGAGCCGGCGAGGGCCGCGAGGCCGACGGCGAGCGCGGCCGCCAGGATCCAGGCCACGGTCGCGCTCACCAGCGCGTCGCGACCGGACGCAGGCCCTTCGGACAGCTTCACGTAGGCGCCGTTGCCCATGTCCATGGTGAGGGAGCGGCTCGAGCGTGCGTCGCCCCCTGTGCCGAACAGGCCGTTGCCCAGGGGGTTCGGCAGTCCGTCGTGGTCGCGGCCGTGGCCGAAGCCGTCTCCACGGCCGAGCAGCGTCTCGGCGTCGAGCGTGTTGGGCGATCCCGAGTCGACGACGAGGGTGCCGTCCTGCGAGTACACCTGCACGCGGGTCTGGGTGGTGAGCGCCGCCGCCTGGGCCCACGAGGTGAGGTCCTGCATCGTGGTGAGCGGCGGCGGGTCCGCCACGACGAGCTTGGCGCTGGCGTTGAGGTAGGAGCCCTCCGCGTTGGAGTAGTGGTTGGCGAGCACGCCGATGAGGATGCCGCCGAGGATGACCGCCGTGAGCAGCGCCATGCCCGCGTAGGTCAGCGCGAGCCGCCATCTGAGGGAGCGTCGGCGCATGGGCACGCCTACGTCGCCAGCCGGTACCCGATGCCGGGCACGGTGAGGACGACTGAGGGACTGCTGGGCTCGTGTTCGATCTTCTCGCGCAGCCGGCGGACGTGCACGCTCACCGTCTTGTCGTCGTAGAAGTCGGCGTCGCTGCCCCACACGTTCTCGATGAGCTGGCCCCGGCTGAACACCTGGCCGGGGTGCTGGGCGAGGAAGACGAGGAGCCGGAACTCGGTCGGGGTGAGGTTGAGAGAGCGCCCGTCGCGGGTGACGGTGGCGCGGGTGCGGTCGATCGTCAGATCGCCCGCGTAGAGCACGTCCGCCTCGGTGGAGGCGAGTTCGCCGTAGGCTCGGCGCAGCAGGGAGCGGATGCGGGCGATGAGCTCGCGCAGGTGGTACGGCTTGGTGAGGTAGTCGTCGGCGCCCATCTCGAGGCCGAGGACCTTGTCCATCTGGTCCGACTGCACGGTGAGCATGAGGATGGGCTGCCGCAGGCCGAGCTGGCGGATCTGGCGGCAGAAGTCGAACCCGTTGCCGTCGGGCAGGCGCACGTCGAGGACGATGAGCTGCGGGGAGTGGTCGCGGGCGAAGGCGACCCCGCCGCCGCCGGTGGTCTCCCAGTGCACGACGTAGCCCTCGGTGCCGATGCCCTCGACGAGGGCCTCGCCCACCGCCGGGTCGTCCTCGATCACGAGGATGGTCTGGGCGCGGTCAGCCATGGCCGGAATCGTAGCACGGGGTGCGCCCGCCCCTGCCGGGAGAGGCAGGGGCGGGCGTCACGTCCGAGCTTCGCGTCACTGGATGAGCGCCTGCGGCGACGTGGACTGGCTGGGGACGGGGGCGGGCGTCGCGCCCGGCGCCTGCGGCTGGCCGAAGCCTTGGCCGTAGCCGTCGCCGTCACGGTCCCAGCCGTCACCGTCGTGGCCGTAGCCCTGGCCGCCCTGACCGTAGCCCTGGCCGCCCTGGTCCATGCCCGGGGGCACCATGCCCTGGCCACCCTGGCTGTTGTCGCCCCAGCCCTGACGGCCGGAGCCGTCGCCGTCGCCGGGGAACGAGCGGCCGTCGTGGCTGAAGCCGTCGCGACCGTGGTCGCCGACGGTCGTGCCGACGGCCATGCCTCCGAAGAAGAGGATCGCGGCCGCGGCCACAGCGCCGGTGATGACGGCCCAGCGGCGCCGGTACCACGCCTCGCGCGGGCCGGCGGGAGGAGCGACGGCAGTCGCGGCGGCCGCCGGCAGCGCGGCGGTCGGCTGCTCGTCGGCCGCCGCGGCGGCGAGCTGGTCCTGCGCCGGAGCGGCTTCGGCCGCCGGCATGGCGGCAGTCTGCTCCTCGGCGGCGGACGCTTCTGGGCCGGCCTGCGGCGCGTCGCCGGCCGGCGGATTCTCCGGCGGGGTGGCGCCGGCGTTCTCGTTGGTCGGATCTGGCATCACGCACCTCACTGTCGGGTCATGCGCCGGCGTCGAGCCGGCAACCTGAGACGACTATCCCCGGCGCACGTTGCGCGGCGCCTGCGCCCGGGCTACAGGTCCGTAACCACCGGTCCGCACCGGTTACGGACCTGTAGCCCCCGCTCAACCCGGACTTCACATCCGCCTCCTACAGTGGTCGTGGTCGCTCGAAGGGGCGGCCACCGGTACGAGATCCTCCTGAAGAAAGGAACGCCGATGACAGCACGAGCCCGCCTCTGGCTCGACCTCGCGCTGTTCGCCGCGCTCTTCATCGGCTACAACCCCGCGTGGACGGGGATCGCCGTGCACGAGTGGCTGTGCCTCATCGCGGTCGTCCCGCTGCTGTTCCACGTGATCATCAACTGGGACCAGACGCTCAAGATCCTCAGCCGCTTCGTCGAGATCGTCCGCGCGACGCCCAAGGTCAACCTGGTGGTGGACGCCGCCCTCTTCGTCGCGGCCGTGACCGTGATGCTGAGCGGCCTGCTGATCTCCCAGTCGGTCATGAGGGCGGTCGGCATCACGATCGCGCCGAGCGCCCTGTGGGTGAGCACGCACTCCTGGTCGGCCGACGCCACCATCCTGCTGCTGCTCGTCCACTTCGCGCTGCACTGGCGCTGGATCGTGAAGACGGCCGGCAAGCTCGGGCGCCCCCGGACGACCGCTGAGGACGATCCGATCGTCGCGATCCGCCTGGCGACCAGGCGCCTCGAGACGCCGCCGCGCGGTGGGCAGTACGCCACCGTGCCCGTGACCACCGACGACCGTTATCGCCCCTGATCCCAGCGGCAGAAGGAGAACGATGAAGCTCTTCAGGAACACCTCCGCAGTCCTCGTCCTGACACTGTTCACCGGCCTCGCCGTGTTCACGGCGATCCAGCTCGGCGGCCGCCTGTTCGGCACACCCACGGCCAACGCGCAGACGGTGACGACGCAGACCGCCGTCGGACAGTCGGACAGCTCCGGCGCAACGGACCCGTACGGTCAGAGCTCGGACGGAGCCACGCAGTCCGACCCGTACGGCCAGAGCTCGAGCGGCTCGACGCAGACGGATCCGTACGGCTACGGCGACTCGAGCGGGTCCGGCAGCTCGAGCGGCGGCCAGACCTACACCTGCCCGGCCACCGGCTGCACCGCGTCGACGTGCCACGCCACGCAGTGATCCGGGGCTGAGCCGGAAGACCCGGTCGCGACCCGGATCTGAGCCGGAAGCCCGGCCGCGACCCGAGGCCCGGGACGCGTGAGCCCGGCAGCCGCCCTGCTTCGACAGGGGCTGCCGGGCTCACGCGCGTACGGACCGCGGTCGGGCACATCGGGCCGCGGGCGCGAGGCGATGGGGTCGCGCGCCGGTCGCGCCCAGCGGTTACTGGTCCGTTGCCTCGGGGCAACCCGCAGAGAATCTGAGCGGGCCATGCTCTCCTCACAGGGCCCTCGGGCTCTCCCGGACAATCGGACCAAGGAGCACGACATGGAACGCAAGAGGAACAAGTGGGGCTTCGTCGTCGTCGGAGCGGTCGCGGTGCTGACGCTCGGCGTCATCGCAGTGGCCAGCGCCGCCGGCACGCAGTCGGCGTCGCCCAGCCCATCGGCGTCGGTGCAGGCCGACCGGGCGCACACGCCTGACTTCGACGGCGACGGTCCGCACGGCGACCTGACGGCGGCCGCATCCACGGCGGTGGCGGCGGCGACATCGCCGAAGCGCTCGCCAAGCTCAGCGGCAAAGATGTCGCGACGATCCAGTCGCAGCGCGAGGCCGGCAAGAGCTTCGCTGAGATCGCGAAGGCCGAAGGCGTCGGCACCGACGAACTGCTGGCCGAGACCACCAGGATCGAGACGGCCGAGCTCGACGCCGCCGTCGAGGCCGGCCAGATGACGGCCGCCGAGCGCACGCAGGAGCTCTCGGGCCTGCAGGCGCGGCTTCAGGCCGAGCTGACCGAGACCGGCACGCTGAAGCACCGTGGTGGCCCCGGCCACGGCGGCGGCGGTGGCGACATCGCCCAGGCGCTGGCCAAGCTGAGTGGCAAGAGCGAGAGCACTATCATGACCGCTCGCGCCTCCGGCAAGAGCTTCGCAGACATCGCGAAGGCCGAGGGCGTCGGCACCGACGAACTGCTGGCCGAGACCACCAGGATCGAGACGGCCGAGCTCGACGCCGCCGTCAAGGCGGGCCAGATGACGGCTGCCGAGCGCACGGAGCTGCTCTCGGGCCTCCAGGCGCACCTCAAGGAAGAGCTCACCGAGACGCACACCCTGCAGGGCGACGGCGGCCACGGCTTCGGACGCGACGGCGACGGCCCGCAGGGGTCCGCCGGGATGAGCCACGGCACGAGCAGCGGCACGACCGGCACCGGGTTCTCCGGCGGCTCCTCGAGCGACACCACTCAGACGTACTGACAGACGACACCGGTCCGGCTCGCGCCGGTCACCGTGAAAGGGGGCGGCGCCTGCGCGCAGGCGCCGCCCCCTTCGTGCGTCACGCGACCGGGGCGGCCTGCCGGCTCGCGTCGTGACGCGCGAAAGCGGGCATAAATACTCCTGTTCAAGCCGGACGCGGAACGCTCGGTCCGGCGTGACCAGAGGAGTCAGGTATGGACATCGACCAGACAGCACCCATCAAGGCGGCCGGCAGTCTCGAGATGGCCGCATCGGCCGACGACGTGTGGGCCGTGATGACCGACTTCCGGCGCTGGCCGGAGTGGAACCCGCAGATCCGTGCAGCGGAGCTCGAAGGCCCGCTGGCTCCGGGGACGACCTTTCGCTGGCAGTCCGGCCCGGGGACCATCACCTCGGTGCTCCTGGCCGTCGACGAACCTTCGGAGCTCGGCTGGCGTGGCAAGACGTTCGGCGTCCATGCCATGCACGTCTGGCGCATCGAGCCGGCGGGGACGGGAGTCCGGGTGAGCACGGAGGAGTCGTGGCGCGGCTGGCCGACGCGGCTCATGCGGCGGCGCATGGAGCGCACGCTGAACGAGGCGATCGCCGCCGGGCTGGCCCATCTCCGGAGCGAGGTCGAGCGGCGTGCGCGCGAGCGCGGCGCGGTCGCGGCCGATGCGGAGCCGAGGAGAGCGGCGAAAGCCGCCTGACGGTGACGCGGCCGGCGTGAGGCTACGCCTCCGCGGGCTCCGGCGTCTCCCAGAGCGAACGCACGCCGGCGCGGATGGAGGCGGTGGTGACGCGCCCGAGGGGACTCTCGCCGGGCGCCTCGTCGGGGCCCGTCTGGAGCTCCTCGAACTGGGCGGTCACGGCGTGTGTGAGGAAGCGCGAGCGCTGCGCGTAGCCGTGGGTGTCGGCCTTGGCCCACGGCTGCGTGTAGTAGCGCAGCGGGTGGCTGACGTACAGCTGCTCGCGGGCGCGCGTGCAGGCGACGTAGAGCAGGCGCCGCTCCTCTTCGATCTCGGCGGCGCTGCCGGTGGCCATGTCTGACGGGATGTTGCCGTCGGCGGCGTGGATGACGTAGACGACGTCGAACTCGAGACCCTTGGCCGAGTGCATCGTGCTGAGGATGAGGTAGTCCTCGTCCAGCAGCGGCGGCCCGGCGAGCTCCTGGGTGTACGACGGCGGGTCGAGAACGAGGTCGGCGAGGAACTGCGAGCGCGTCTGCGAGCGGGCGGCGAGGCCCTCGATCTGCTCGAGGTCGCGCAGCCGCGCCTGCACGTTGTCGTAGCGCCGCTCGAGCAGTGGTCCGTACACGCTGCGCACGGCGTGGACCTGCGCGGGGACGTCTGACGGGCCGGCGGCTGCGAGCGTGGCGAAGAGCTCGACGACGGCCGGCCAGACGGCGCGCGCCGGCTCGGGGACGCGGGCGCCGGCCCACGCCGCCGTGAAGTCGCCGGCGGCGGCGCTCAGGCTCTCGAGCAGCGCCGCCGCGGTCTTGGGGCCGATGCCCGGCACCAGCCCCAGCACGCGCAGGCCGGCCATCGCGTCCTTGGGGTTCTCGGCGAGCCGCAGGAAGCTCACCAGGTCTTTGACGTGGGCCATCTCGACGAACCGCAGCCCGCCGTACTTGTGGAAGGGGATGTTGCGGCGGGAGAGCTCCATCTCGAGCGCCATGGAGTGGTGCTGCGCGCGGAACAGGACGGCCTGCTCCTTGAGCTGCGTGCCCTGCTCGCGGTGCGCGAGGATGCGCTCGCAGAGCCACTGCGTCTGCTCGTCCTCGTCGCGGCAGGTGGCGAGGACCGGGCGCGCGCCGTCCGCCCGGTCGGTCCAGAGCTCCTTGTCGCGCCGTTCGGCCGCCTCGGCGATGAGCGCGTTGGTGGCGGCGAGGATCGGCGCTGTGGAGCGGTAGTTGCGCGTGAGCGTGACGACGTCCGCGCCGGGGAAGCGCTGCTCGAAGTCGAGGATGTTGCGCACCGTGGCGGCGCGGAACCCGTAGATGGCCTGGGCGTCGTCGCCGACGCAGGTGATGCCCGTGCCGTCCGGACGCAGCAGGCTCACGATATCGGCCTGCAGCGCGTTCGTGTCCTGGTACTCGTCGACGAGCACGTGGTCGAAGCGCTCGCGCACGCGCGCGCCTCCGGCGGGGTCGGCGAGGAGGCCCCGCCAGAACAGCAGCAGGTCGTCGTAGTCGAGGACCTGCTGCTCCTCCTTGGCGTCCGTGTAGGCGGCGAACAGCCGGGCCAGCCCCTCTTCGGCGGGCAGGCACCAGGGGAAGGCCGTGTGCAGCACCTCGTTCAGCGGCAGCTGCGCGTTGACGCAGCGCGAGTAGACGTCGAGACAGGTGGACTTCTGTGGGAAGCGGGAGCCGCCGCGGCCCAGGCCGAGGCGCGTGCGCGCGACGTGCAGGAGGTCCTCGGAGTCGCCGCGGTCCATGATCGTGAAGTCGGGCTCCATGCCGATGTCCCGGGCGTGGACGCGGAGGAGGCGGGCGGCGCTGGCGTGGAAGGTGCCGCCCCACACGCGCTCCGACGCGCCACCGGTACTGTGGCCGCGGGCCGCGAGCAGCGCCTCGACGCGGCGCAGCATCTCGGCGGCGGCGCGGCGCGTGAACGTGAGCAGCAGGATGCGGCGCGGGTCGGCGCCGCGCCCGATGAGCTCGGCGACGCGGTGCACCAGCGTGGCCGTCTTGCCGGTGCCGGCGCCGGCGACGATGAGCAGCGGCCCGTCGCCGTGCTGGGCGGCCGCGATCTGGTCGGCGTTGAGCTCCACGAGCATGGGGAGTCCTCCTCGGTGGCTGTCGGGGAGGCTAGCACCGGGGTCGGACGGATGCGAACGCGTGTTCGCGGCCGAAGGAAGACTGAAGAGATGGTATAGAAACGAGGCCATTCGGCCGACAATGGCAGTATGAGAGAGAGAGGGATGCGCCGGTCGCGAGATCGGCGCTGGCTCCGCGTGGCGGCGGCAGCCGAAGTTCTGGAGGTCAGTGAGCACACCCTGCGGCGCTGGGCCGACGCGGGCGTCGTGCCCTGTCGGCGTACGCCCAGCGGCCAGCGGCAGTTCCTGCGCAGCGATCTGGCCAGGTTCCTCGAGGCCTGCGCGAACGATCCCGGCGGCGACGGCGGGTCCGCTGCCGTCGCCGGAGGGAACGAAGGTCCGGCCGGCGCCGCCGGCTGGGACCGCGCCCTGGTGGACATCGGCCGCGAGGTCGCACGCACCGACGATCCCGGCGCCGCGCTCGATCTGATCGCGAGCCGCGCAGTCTCAGCGCTCGGTGTCGAGGAGTGCCTCGTGTGCGAGCACGACGAGGGCCTCGACGCCCTCGTGTGCCGGGCGGATGCCGATGAAGTGACCTGCCCGCTCGCCGAGTGGAGCGACGTTCGCGAGTCGCTCGCCGGCGGCGAGCCGCTGCGGGGACCGTCCCGGCTCACGGTCCCGTTCGGCCTGGGGACCGCGCCGATCGGCGCCCTGGTGCTCTCCGGCCCCGGTGCGGAGCGGCTGGGCGCGCGCGATCTTGCCCTGGCGCGCGACTTCGGCGATCTCGCGGCCATCGCCGTGCACCGTCGCCGGACCGAGCGCCTGCGGGCCGAGCAGCAGGCGCACGTGGAGTCGCTGCTGCACGCCGGCCGCAGCATCACCTCCAGCCTGGTCCTGCAGGACGTGCTGGACGCCGTGGCGCGCGAGGTCGTCGGCACCTTCGGCGCGGGCTACTGTGTCATCTGGGAGTACATGGAGGAGGCGGACAGCCTTCTGGAGCGGGCCGGTTTCGGGACCGACGAAGGCTACACCGTCGACGATGACGAGATCCTGCTGGCGGAACGGCCGAAGGAGCGAGAGATCCTCTTCAGCCGCGAGCCGGTGATCGAGACCCTGTCGGACCCGTCGCTGGACGCGGAGAGCCGCGAGTCCATGGAGCGCTGGGGGGAGAAGACCTGTCTCTCGCTGCCCCTGCGGTTCGGCGACGAGACGCTCGGTCTGCTGGTGATCTGCGAGACGGCACGGGAGCGCCGCTTCACCACCGAGGAGCTGGAGGTCGCGCGAGGCCTGGCGAACCAGGCGTCGGCGGCGGTGCACAATGCGCGCGTCTTCCACGACCTCCAGCTGCGCAACCTCGAACTCGAGGACCGGGCGCGCCGGGAGCGGCTGCTGAACGAGCTGAGCCTCGAGCTGAGCGCCAGTCTCGATCCGCGCACGGTGCTCGACTCGGCCTGCCGGCGCATCTGCGAGCTGCTCGACGCCACCGGCGGGGAGATCTGGGCGCGGTGCGACGGGCAGCAGGTGGAGTGCCTCGCCTCCTGGGCCAACGGGGAGTTCGTGCACGAATGGGTCGGCCGTCGGTATCCCAACGGCCACTGGGCGGCGACGAGCCTCGCCATAGACTCGGGAGAGACGGTGGCCATCGTCTCGCTCGACGACCCGCGCCTGGGAACGGCGGAGCGCGAGGTCATGGACGAGTGGGACCAGCGCGCGCTGCTCGCCACGCCCCTGCGCGCCCGCGGCCGGATCCTGGGGACGCTCGAGATCACGCAGTCCGGCCGCGATCGCGTCTTCACAGCGGAGGAGATCGCGACCGCCGAGGCGTGCGCGCGCATGACGGCCCTGGCCGTGGACAACGCCATGCTCTTCGAGCGCCAGGCGGAGCACGCCCAGCGCCTCACGTCGCTGCTCGAGGCCGGGCGGGCGATCACCTCGTCCCTCGACATCCACGAGGTCCTCGCCGCGCTCGTGCGCACCGCCGCCGTGACGCTCGGTTGCGCGGAGGCGCTCATCTTCGAGTACGACGGCGACGCCGACACGATGACCATGCGCTCCGTGTTCCAGGAGAACCCGACCGTCTATGCGGATCTCGACAAGCCGTACCCGCTCGACGAGTACCCTTCAGACAGGGCGCTGCTGGAGGCCGGCGACGTGGTCGTCGAGACCATCTCCGACCCGGCGCTCGCCGACGACGTCCGCGAGTCGATGGAGTTCCACGGGGAGAAGACCTGTCTCACCGTCCCCCTGCAGTTCGGCGGCAAGCATCTCGGCATGCTCACGCTGGTGGAGACGGCCGCGGAGCGGGTGTTCTCGGAGTCGGACCTCGAGTTCGCGCGCGGGTTCGCCGAGCAGGCGGCGATGGCCATGCACAACGCCCAGCTCTTCGACAACGTCAAGGGCCTGCACCTCGGCAACCTCAGGGCGTTGAGCTCGGCGCTCACGGCCAAGGATTTCTACACGATCGGGCACACGGCCCGCGTCGCCGCGTACGCAGTGCTGCTCGCGGCGGAGCTCGGCTGGACGTCGCGGGCGATCCAGCAGCTCGAGGAGGCCACCTACCTCCACGACATCGGCAAGATCGCCGTGGCCGACCGCGTGCTGCTCAAGACCGGGACGCTCACCGACGAGGAGTGGGCGTTGATGAAGCAGCATCCGGTCATCAGCGCGGAGATCATCGAGGCCCTGCTGGACGACGACTACGTGGCCGGGGTCCGCCACCATCACGAGCGCTGGGACGGCGGCGGCTACCCGGACGGGCTCGCCGGGGAGGGGATACCGCTGATCGCCCGGCTTCTCTGCCTGGTCGACTCCTACGACGCGATGTCGTCGCGCCGCGTGTACCGCCCCGCCTTGACGTACGAGGAGTGCGTCGCGGAGATCCGCGAGTGCAGCGGGACGCAGTTCGATCCCGGGATGGTGGAGCCGTTCCTGCGCGTCCTCGACTGCATGGCGCACCAGCGGGACGCGCTGAAGGTGGCGGCCGACGCGGCCGCGGCCCGCATCGATGCCGGCGATCACAGCGTGCTGCGTGAGCCCGAAGACGCGGGGCGCGCGGAGTACGCCCGCGTCCTGCGCGTCCTGCGCGAGACGCGTCTCGCGCACTCCGAGGTGCAGACCATGCTGACCGAGGCGCCGGTCGACGAGCTGCGCTGCATGATCGTCGTCGACGGCGATGACGACGACGCGAACGCCGTGCCCGTCGGCGAGGTGATCTTCTGCGAGGACATCGAGTTCGAGGCGTTCGCCGGGCGCGACAACCGGGCGAACGTGGTGACGGTGGATCGCTGGGGCACCTGGATCGCGGCCGCGGCGCCCATCCGCGCCGACGACGGCAAGGTCGTCGGGCTCGTCGCCGCCAGCCGTGTCCCCGGGGACGAACTGCCGGCCGGCGTGCTCGGCAGCGCGGTCAGCGACACGTTCTCGAAGATCATGCACACGGCGGGCGCCAGGCAGACGCGCGCCGAGATCGAGTCGATGACCGACGCGCTCACGGGGCTCTACAACCACCGCCGCTTCCACGAGTTGCTGCGCGACACGGTGGAGGGCGCGAGGGCGGCCGACGGCGATGTGGCCGTGCTGTTCTGCGACATCGACCGCTTCAAACAGCTGAACGACCGGCACGGCCATCTGGTGGGCGACGACGTGCTGCGGCGGGTGAGCCGCGTCTTGACGGCGTCCGTGCGCCGCGGCGACGCGGCGGCGCGCTACGGGGGCGACGAGTTCGGCGTGTTGCTGCACGGCGCCGACATGGAGACGGCGCTCGAGGTCGCGGAGCGGATCCGCGAGCGCGTCGCCGAACTGTGGGTGGGACGCGGCGACGCCGCCACGACGATCAGCATCGGTGTGGCCACGCTCGCCGGTCACCACGACGCCGAAGACCTGCTCGCGAGCGCCGACCGGGCGATGTACGCGGCCAAGGAGGGCGGCCGCGACAGGGTGGTGCGGGCGGACTCGCTCGAGACCGCTCCGGCTCACCTCACCTCGCAGCTCTAGGCTGCTCGCGGTCCGCAAACGGCGTGGCGGCTCCGGACGCGACGGCGGCGAGAGGAGGAGCAGAGCCTCCTCTCGCCGCCGTGTCTGCGATCAGAACTTGATCGTCTCCACCTGCCGTTCCTTCAGGATGTCGTTCAGCGTCCAGAAGCGGGCCTCGCCGGAGGCGATGCGGAACACCTCGGCGATCGGTTCCAGCGGGCGCGCGATGAGCTCCTCGAGCACCGCCCGCTCTTCGCTCACCCGGTGGATCAGCTCCGCGTCGTCGAGGAACTCGATGGCGCCGGTCACGCGCATCGACCTTGCCGCCGGCAATTCCCCGGCGTGGTTGTAGAAACAGACCTCCACGTCAGGATCGTGGTGGAGCTGCTCCGAAAGCGCTTTCGGGCTCATGGTCATGAAGTAGAAGCCGCGCTCATCGGCGAACCACAGGAGGACGGGACGGACCCTCGGCCGGCCTCCGTCCTCGGTGGCGAGGAAGCAGATCGGGTGCTCGGTAGCGAACGTCGTGCAGTCGGTGAGTTCCACGGTCACTCCAGTCCTCGTCCGCCGTTCACCGCAGGCCGGGGATACCGACGTGGATGCGCTGGATGTCGGGCGCGCTGCCGTCCTCCCAGCCGTAGTACGCGCCGCTCTCGACGAAGAGCGTCCCCCGAGTCTGCGGTGATGTCCCGAAGACCGGCTGCGTCGGGTAGTTCATCCAGCCGGGGTCGTCGGCGATCGTCGTGAGGCTGCCTCCCGGCGTCAGCCGGTACAGGGCGCCGCTCGGGCTGGCGCCGGTCGTGCCGGCGTTGACCGCGATCCAGAGCCCGCCGGCGATGTCGACGGCGATCCCGTCGGCCGTCCTGAGCTTCGCGCGCTCGCAGACGGTCGCGGGGTCGCCGGCGGAGCCGTCGCCGCGCTCGCGGATGCGCACGACACGGCCGTAGTCGGCGACGACTGCGTACAGGCGGTCGCCCTGGAACGCGATGCCGTTGACGCCAAGACCGGAGACGGTCGGGTCGGTGGCGGGATCGCCGGGAGCCAGGAGGTCGCTCTGGACCCACGGCTCGGAAGGCGAAGCCACACCGGAGCTCACGCGGGCGCGCCACACGGCGCCGAGAGCGCTGTCACTGATGTACAGCCGGCGATCGTGGAACGCGAGCCCGTTGGGCCACGATCCCTCCGGCAGGGCGACGACCTGGTCCAGCTCCCCGTTCTGGAGCCGGCAGACGCCGTTCACCGTCATGCCGGCGCCCATGTCCCAGACGGCGACGTAGACGTGGTCGCGCCTGTCCACGGCGACGCCGACGAGCATGCCGTAGGGGGAGAGGTCCATCGTCGCCACCAGCGTCATCGCGCCCGCCGGCGTGATCTTCCAGAGCTCGCCGATGTTGGAGTCGGCGGTCGTCTCGTCGTAGTAGCCCCACGTCGTGAGCGAGGCGTAGAGGTTGCCGTGGCTGTCCGCGGCCATGCCCTCGGCGAACGAGCCCCAGCTTCCCGGAGAGAACGTCGCGACGCGTTCGGGTGCCGGTGCCCAGGCCTCCGCCGGGCTTGCCCAGGCCGCACCCGCGCTCAATGCGACGAGCAGGAGCGTAGCCGCGGCCAGGATGGTGACAAGACGCTTCATCGGAGTCCCCCTTTGACGGTGGTGTCTCCGACAGCATGGCCGCGGGCGGGCGGAGGTCGTCACACGAAAAGTGTGAACTCTCCTGGGGGAGAGGCGATGCTGGCTAGAGCAGCCCGAGCCGTCGCGCAGCTTCGACGGCCTCGGTCCGGGTCGTCACGCCGAGCTTGCGATAGATGTGGCTCAGGTGGGACTTGACTGTGTTGGTCGTCAGGAAGAGCCGCGTCGCCATCTGGGCGGCCGTGAGTTGCGTCGGAAGCAGGTCCAGGACGCGGCGCTCGGCCGCGGTGAGCGGCTCCGCCATGCGGCGCTCTTCGAGCGCCTGGCGGAGCCGCTTCGTGCGGCTGCGCAGCACTCCGGCGTCCGGGTACTGGGCAAGTGCCGCCTCGGCCTCCGCCATCCACCGTTCCGGCCGCGACGTCGTCGCCGACGCGGAGCGCCACCTCCCCGAACACGTCCGCTGCCAGGATGCGGCGCCACGTGGTGGACCGGAACACGTCGACGAGTGCGCGGCCGCCTGTGTCGATGAACGTCATCGAGGCGGGGTCCGACCGATGACCGAGAAGGAGCGCATGGGCGAGGACAGTCGGCACCATGAGGGCTGCCTCAGGGTCCTTCTGGGCCCGCCGGTCGAGGTCTTCCGCCAGCTCCCAGTCGTCCTGGTCGGCGGCGATGAGGGCCCGCATCCCGAGCCACCAGGACACCATTTCCTCGACGTCGTCGCTCGCCATGGCCTCGGTGAGCAGGCTCAGCGCCCGGCCGACGCGGCCGAGGAGGTAGAGGGCCATGACGCGCATCGCCAGGCAGGTCCCGCTCCAGCCGAGCCCGACGGACGTCTCGAGAGAGCACGCCAGCTCGGCGTCCTCCAGCATGCGAGTCAAGCCGTCCGGAGCGCGACTCGCGCGCAGGACGGCCTGCCAGGAACGCATCGACGTCGCACCCACCGTCGTCGGCTCGTCACCGGCGGCCATGGACAGACCGTGCTTCGAGAAGCGCTGAACCCTTGCGTCGGAGAGGTATTGCCCGAGAAGGGTGAACGTGAGGGTGAGCGCCTGACTGCGCAGCACCTGCTCGTCGGTGAAGCTCGTGAGCAGCTGCCTGGCGCGCTCGTACTGAGTCGACCATGGCCATGCGGTCGCAGGCGGTGGCGGCGAGATCGTGGACCCGCGACGAATCGCCGTCGCCCGCGGCGGCGGAGTGTCTGACCGCGCGTTCCAGGTCGTCGTGCGCCTCGTACCAGGCCGCCGCGCGCCGGTGGAGAGCGTGGATCTCCGCCGGCGCGCGGCGCTCCAGCTGCGCGAGCAGAAGCTCCCCGAACAGGTGGTGATACCGGAACCACTCATCGCGGTCGTCAAGCGGCGTCACGAACAGGTTCTCACGCGCGAGCTGCTCGAGCAGCTCGTGGGCGTCACGGCGGCCCGTGACCTCGCGGCAGAGATCCGCCGAGAGCTGATCCAGGATCGAGGTGAGGAGCAGGAACTCCTGCATGTCGTGCGGCTGACGGTCCAGCACCTCGGTCGTCAGGTACTCGGCGATCTGCGCGCAGGTCGCCGTGCGGCACAGTCGCCGTCGAGGAGCCACCCGGCCAGGATCGCGAGGTAGATGCCGGTGGCCCAGCCCTCGGTGCTCGCCAGAAGGGAGTCGAGCTCGTCCTCGTCTGCTCTGCGCTGGTGCAGGCCCAACAGATCGGCGGTCTCGTGGCGTGTCAGGCGAAGGTCGCTCAAGCGGACCTCGTCGAGGATCCCCGTGGCGCGCAGCCGAGCCAGCGGAATAGGCGGATCGACGCGAGAGGCGATCGCCAGCTGGCTTCCCGGCGGCAAGGCCTCCAGGAGCACATCGACGTACCGCCAGCACGTTCCGGCGGTGAGGACGATGCGCGTCGTCCAGCACGAGGAGGAACGGCGGGGCCGCCTCTATCGCAGCGCTCAAGGCGGGAAGGACGCGCTCCTCGATGGGCGCGTCCCTGACGCCCAGCAGCCCTCTGCTGGCCGGATCGAGCGGAGCGGACTCCGCAAGCGCGTCCGCGAGGTAACAGAGCAGCGCGACGGGGTCGTCGTGCAGCGGCTCCAGCTGCACCCAGGCGGCAGGTCGTTCGTCGCGCTCGACCCACTGGCGCAGTAGAGTCGTCTTCCCGTACCCGGCCGGCGCCGAGACGAGGATGAGCGGCTCTCGCGAGCAGATCAGGCGGTCGAGCAAGCTCACCTCGCACGACCGTCGGGACGTGGGCGCGGGGAGGCCGCAGCCGTGCCCCGATCGGCTGGAATCCGCCGGAATCGCCTGCCACCGATCACCCCCATCCTCCGTGCCGCATCGTAGCACCCGCGGCAACAGCCCCGGCTGGGCTGCCGAGCCGCGGGGATGCGTCGAAGGGGGCGCGGCTGCGGCAGTGTGCTGTCCGCGTCGCGCGGCCGCGGGCCGACGTCGGCCGCGCTCAGCGCGGCGGCGCGAACGGGCCGGCGGGCACCTGCTGCGTGATGCAGCCCAGCCCGCCGCCGCCGAACGCCGAGAGCTCCGTCGGCAGGCCGACCGGCTCCCGGCCGACGAGCTCGCCGATCTCGTCGTGCATCTCGGCCTCGCCCTCTTCGCCGGTGAGCGGCAGGAGGACGGCGCCCTCCACGAAGACCATGTTCACGTAGGGCGCCGGCATGCGGATGCCGGCGCCGGGCCCGCTGACCCCGTCCAGCCCGGCGCCCACGCCGCTCACGTACGGCAGGAGCGGCGACTCCACGACCTCGAGGCGGCGTCCGGCGGCGTCCGTCGCCGCCTCGAGCACCTCCAGGTTCTCCCGCAGGCGCGAGTAGTTGGGGTTGTCCGGCTCGCACGTCTGGGCGAGCACCACGCCGGGCGCCACGAACTGCGCGACGTCGTCCACGTGCCCGGAGGTCGAGAGCGGCCCGGAGTCCTCCACGAGGCCGTAGGGCAGCCAGATGACCTTCTCGATGCCGAGCCACTCCTTGAGCATGGCCTCGTTGTCGCCGCGGCCGAGCCCGAGGTTGCGGTGGTGCAGCAGGCACTGCTCGGTGGTGAGCAGCGTACCCTCGCCGTCGGTGTTGAAGGCGCCGCCTTCGAGCACGAACGGCGCCTCGTAGCGGCGCATTCCCCAGGCGTCGGCGATGGCCGCCGGCACCTGCGCGTCCTTGTCGTAGGGGGTGAAGTGCTCGCCCCAGCCGTCGAAGCCGAAGTGCACCATCGCGACCTGACCCTCGTCATCGCGCACGAAGATGGGGCCGTTGTCGCGGATCCAGGAGTCGTCGAGCGGCACGGGGAGGAGGTCGATGCCGGCCCCGCCGCCGGACGCGCCGGCCGCCCCGGACGCGCCGGCTGCCCCGCCGTCCAGGCCGAGCAGTTCGCGGGCCTCGGCCTCCTGCGCCGGGTCGACGATCACGGTGACGGGCTCGAAGCGGGCGATGCCGCGGGCCACCTCGGCCCACTCCCGGCGCGCGTCGTCCATGAGCGGGCCGAAGAGGTCCTCACGGCACGGCCACGAGAGCAGCGTGCGCTGGTGCGGCGTGAAGCGCGCCGGGAGGCGGAAGCCGTCGGCGCGCGGGGTGGACGTTGCGTCGGCGCGCGGAGCTGGCATGGCCGTCATGGGGACCTCCGGTCGTGACGCCGGCGCTGAGGCGCGGCCGGCGTGGGCTCGTCAAGATGGCACGAATGCTAGCACGACGGGCTCGGGGCTGCGGCTCCCGAGGGCGCGCCTGGAACGCCTCCCTGCGGGCGACAGGGACGCCCTTCTGGAGACTGGGCGCTGGTCGTCTCGAAGCGACCAGGTCCCAGTCTCCGGCGAGTGGCTGACGGCTGCGGGCGACTGACGCTACGCCCGCCGCCGTGCCGCCCGGCTGCCGGCGGACCGGCCGCGAGTCGAACTGGGAGCCTGGGGCGCCGATGGCCCTGTCGCGCGCGACCTGTCCGGCTTTCGCCGCGCGACGCTGCCGGTCTGCGCGACGAACGTGAAGGAGACCCTCTCCTGGAGGGCGACGCTGCCCGTCGGCAAGTACACGCTCAAGGTGTACGCCGCCGACGCGGCCGGCAACGCGCAGAGCAAGGTCGGGAGCGCGACGCTGACGATCAAGTGAGGCCGGCCGGGTCGGCCCCGCCTACTGCAGCTTCGCGTCCAGCCAGTCGAGCATGCCGTCGATGTGCTTCTGCTCGAAGAACAGCGGGTCCACGTGGCCGGCGCCCCGGAAGACTCGCAGCGTCACCTCGTCCGGACCCAGCACTCGGGTCACGGCGGCGGCGAAGCGCCGGGACTGCCCCACCGGGACGGTGGCGTCCGCCGTGCCGTGCTCGATCAGCATCGGCGGATCGTCCGGCGTGACGTAGGTGATGGGGTCGGCGGCCCTGACCTGGTCGGGGATCTGACGCAGCGGCGCCCCCATGTACTGGGAGAGGAACGACTGCCCTCCCTCGGCGTCCGTGCCGGCGAAGCCCGCTGCGCGGAAGTCCTCGTCGGTGCGCAGGAACGAGATGGGGCCGTACCAGTCGACGACGGCCTGGAGCGTGTCGGACTGGTCCGCGTTCTGCGGGTCCGGGCCGGCCAGAGCGGTGACGCCCCCGGACGTACCGGCCAGCGCCGCGAGGGTGCCGCCGGCCGACTGGCCCCAGGCCGCGAAGCGCTCGGGGTCGAGCCCGTAGTCGGCGGCGTGCGCGCGGAGCCAGCGGATGGCGGCCTTCACGTCGCTGATGGCCGCCGGGAACGCGGCCTCGTCGCTGAGCCGGTAGTTGAGGCCGGCCACGGCGTAGCCGCGCTTCAGCGCCTCAAGTACCGGCGCGATCTGGCCGTCGGCCTTGTCGCCGCTGAGGAACCCGCCGCCGTGGATGGCGAGGAGCACGGGATACGGCGCCTCGCCCTGCTCCGGCAGATACAGGTCGAGCTTCTGCGCCGGCGAGTCGGCGCCGTAGGCCAGGTCCGTGAGCACCGCGCCGGCTGGGGCGCTCGCCGTGGTCGAGGCGCCGCCGGACGCGCCGCCGCAGGCGGACAGGGCGGCGCCGAGCAGGACGAGCGCCGCGACCATCGCGAGCGCCGCCTGCAGCCCGCGCAGCGTCGTCGTGACTCTTCCGGACCGGCTCATGCACGAATGATAGCCGGTCTCAGGCTGACGCCGCCTCGGTCTCCCTGATCTCCTCGCCCGCGTGCGGCCCGGGCCAGAGGTCGACCACGGAGTCCACCGTGACGATCACGACGTGCTTCACCGGCGGGAGCTTCCACTTCGCGCTCACGCCCGCCAGCCGCTGCTTCATGTCGTCCACGAGGTCGCCGTGGTCGAGGATCTCCGCGTGCCCCTTGATCTGCATCGCGATCCTGTTCGCGTAGTCGTGCACGCCCACGGCCACGCGCGGGTCACGCGCGAGGTTCTCGAACGTCTCCCGGCTGTAGAGATCGGCGAAGATGATGCGGTCGTCGTCCAGCAGGCTGCCGCTGCCCTTGATCGAGACGTTGGGTGCGCCGTCCGGTCCGACGGTCGCGACCCAGATGTTGTGCCCCTCGGCGAGCACGTCGTGGAGCTTCTGTGGGATGGTCACCATGGTCCCCTCCTCATCCTCGACCCCCTCTGAGTATGTTCCCGGCGGGGGCAGGCCCGGACCCTGTTGCCGACGCCTTTCCGGGCCCCGGGGCGTTGCCTGAGCTGTACGCGGATACTGCTCCGCATGGACGTTCGTTCCATGCCCGGGCGCCTCTCTGAGGCCGACGCCCAATGGTGCAGCCACAAACAGCGCCGGCCCCGTCGACGCGACCGAGGGAGCACAGATGCGAGTCCTCATCGCACACAGCAGCAGCGCGGCCCGCGCGGCGCTCGCCGACGCGATCCCACCGGACGACCGGGAGCCGCTGGAGCTTGTGACGTGCGCAGAGGGTCACGAGGCGCTCGACATCCTTCTCGGCGAGGATGCGCCGGACCTTGCCGTCGTCGACTGGGACCTTCCCGGGATCGAGGGCCCCGAGATGTGCCGCCTGGTCCGCGACTTCAAGCACGGGTCCACCACACACCTGATCGTCCTCGCCGCGCGGGCGCACGAGGACACCGCCGACGCCTGGAGGGCCGGAGCCGCTCAGTGCATCTCGACGCCGGCTCCGGCGGCCGCCATCCGCGACAGCATGCAGCAGGGCCTGCGCGCGGCGTGGGAGCGGCGGGCGCGGGACGACGACGAGGAGGACGGCGGCGAGCGCCCGACGCTTGAGGCGGTGTGCACGCGCGAGTCCGACGACGCGAGCGTCGCCTTCTTCCGCAGCGACGACATGGGGTCGTGTCCGGCCGCCGAACCGAGCGGCTCGTCCTTGCTGCAGGCGGTCCTGGTAGAGCGTTGAGCGGCTGAAGGGCGGGTCGCGGCTGCCTTGCCCGGTCTTGCCGCGACCCGCCCTTGAGTCCCCCCACTCGCTACCTCACCTGACTCTGTTCCCGCTCCGGGAACGGCGGTAGGCTTGCCTCGTCGGTTCCAGGAGGCAGCCGTGAGACCAGATCCCGCACCCGATCGCTTCGCGCGGCGCGTGACGACACTCCTGCTCGGCGCCGCGCTCCTCACGCTGACCCTTGCGGTCGCCCTGACGGCCGCCGGCTGCGATATGCCGAGTACCGGCGGCCTCGGCCAGGTCGGGGGCTCCGGCGTGATGGTCACGAAGTACTACGACTACACCGGCTTCACCAAGGTGACCGTCGACGACGGCTTCCAGGTGGAGATCGACTACGCCGACACCGCCGAGGTGTCCCTGACGGTGGACGACAACCTCGTCAAGGAGCACCTCGAGGTCGAGCTCGACGGCGACACGCTGCACATCGGGCTGGCGCCTCTGTGGCGGTACCACGACGTCACGCTGCGGGCCAGGGTGGTCATGCCACGCCTGACCGGGCTGGAGGCCTCCGGCGCGTCCAGAGTGGTGGTGACGAAGTTCGGTTCCGGCGATCCCCTGGAGCTCGCGGCGTCCGGCGCGAGCGCCGTCCACCTGGTGCTGCAGCGCGTCGGCGCCGTCACCCTGGACGTCTCGGGAGCTGGTCGTGTGGACGGAGGAGCGAGCATGGATGAGCTCGCCGGATCGGTGAGCGGCGCCGGCGAGGTCGCGCTCACCGGAACGGCGAGGGCGCTCAAGATGGAGGCCTCCGGCGGTAGCGACCTCGATCTCTCCGGCCTGACGACGGGCGACGCCGACCTCTCCCTCTCGGGCGGCACGGACGCCAAGGTGCTGGTCACCGGCACGCTCGACGTGTCGGCGAGCGGGGGTTCGAGCCTCACGTACTCCGGCGACCCACAGCTCGGCAAGATCGACGTCTCCGGCGGTGCGGAGGTCAAGCCGGCCGGCGGCTGACGCCGGCCGCTGCAGACCGCTGCCGGCTGGCGCCGGCCACCGCCGCTGAAGCCGGCCGCCACCGGAGCCGGCCGCCCCGGCTCGCGGCCGTCGCAGCCCGGCTCCGCGCTGCGACGATGCGAGTCGCACCGGGTCCACGCTCGTCAGCCCGCGCGCGGGTTGAAACGGGCACGAGGGTCTGGCAGACTCTGCCGAACTTTTGTGCGTAGAAACACACAGAAACGTCGCGTCACCCCTCCGCCCACTGCCCCCGAGCATGCGCAGTGTGTGGTCCATCGTCCGAAGCACTGACCCAGCCAGCGATACCGGGAGCCACTGACTGATGAGATACCGCTACGCCTCCGCCCTTCTCGTACTCGTGATCGCCGGCGCCGCGCTGGCTGCCGTGATCGCCGGCCCGGCCGACGCCTCGCCGTCCCAGACGAAAGTGTGCACCGGCTGTCACTCCGGCGCCCCCTCGGGGACCGTGACGGCGACACCGAGCACGGCGACGCCGGCGGCGGGGGCTGCCTACACGGTCGCGATCAACATCGGCCTCGCCTCGAGCGGCAACACCGGGTACCACATCGCCTCTACCGACGCGGCCGGCACGGCGACGAACTTCGGTCGCGGTGTATGCCGGGCCCGGCCGCGCAGACGTCGTGGACGGCGAGCATGACCGCTCCCGCCGCAGCCGGCACGTACTACTACCAGGTGTGGTGCGTGAAGGGTCCGGCCAGCTCCGCCGGTCAGACGAAGGTCGCAACCTACAGCATCACGGTGCCGGCGCCGCCGGTCGTGAACGCTGCTCTCAGCACGGTCACCCCGAGCCACGCTCAGGTGGGCTCCAGCGTCACGATCGCCGGGACGAATCTCGGCTCCGCTGGAGTGGTACGCTTCGGCGCCGCCTCGGCGACCACCACCGCATGGAGCGCCACCTCGATCACGGCCATCGTGCCGGCGAGTCTCGCCCCGGGCGCTACCACCGTGACGGTGACTCCCACCGGCGGCGCGGCCTCCAACGCCCTCGCCTTCACCGTCGATGCCCCGACTCCGGCCAGCGCCGTGCTGACCAGCCTCTCGCCGACGAGCGGCCCCGTGGGGACGACGCTCACCATCTCCGGCACGGGCCTCGGCGCGTCCGGTGCGGTCACCGTCGGCGGCATCGCCGCCCCAGCCAGCGTCTGGAGCACCACTTCGGTCACCTGCACCGTGCCCGCCGGGCTCGCGCTCGGTTCGAAGAGCGTCGTCGTGACGCCGACCAGCGGCGCGGCGTCCAACGCCCTGCCGTTCTCGGTCACCGTGGCGCCGCCCGTCATCGCCGCCATCACCGCCCTCACGCCGACTCACGCTCAGACCGGTGCCACCGTCGTGATCGCCGGCACGAACCTCGGAACCGGCGGCGTGGTGCGCTTCGGCGACACCCCCGCGACGACCACCGCCTGGAGCACGACCTCGGTGACGGCCACCGTGCCGGCGAGTCTCGCCGCCGGCGCCGCGAACGTGACCGTGACGCCCACCGGCGGCGCGGCCTCCAACACCCTCGGCTTCACCGTGGACGCTCAGCCTGTGGCGATCGACACGACGGCGCCCACGACGACCGCCGCCGGGCCGATCACCGGCGTGTGGTGCAACGACGTCGTCACGGTCACCCTGGCGGCCGCCGACAACGGCGGCGGCTCCGGTGTGGCCTCGATCATCTATCGTGTGGACGGTGGGGCGCCGGTGACCGTCCCCGCCGCGAGCGTCGTCGTCCCGGTCGGCGTGCCGCGGACGGCGTCGGGCGCCGGTGGGGCTCGCGTCGTGGACGGCCCCCACACCATCGAGTTCTACGCCACGGACCTCGCCGGCAATCTGGAGCCCGATGCGGACCGTGACGGTCAACATCGACACCCGCGGGCCCGCGACCCTCGCCCCGAGCGCGGCGAGGGTGAAGCAGCGCCGCGTGGCGGTGCTGAGGTACGAGGTCCGCGACGCGACACCCAACGCCGGGACCGCGGACGTGACCATCACGATCAAGGACAGGCGCGGCAGGGTCGTGAAGCGGCTGCAACTGGGCTCCAAGCCCGTGAACACCGCGCTGACGGCCAGGTTCCGCTGCGCGCTGCGTCCGGGGACCTACCGGTTCTCCGTGCGCGCGACCGACGCAGCCGGCAACCCGCAGGCGAACGTCGCCTCGCAGAAGCTGACGGTCCGCTAGGGCGGTGCGTCAGTCGGTGTGACGCCCGAGGGGCCGGCGAGCGCCGGCCCCTCGGGCGTTGAGGCCCGTGCCGCCAGCAGCGAGCTGAACGGCGAGGGGTATGGTGTCTTGACAGCAGCCCCACCGTCGGTGCCGTAGACGACACCGCGACACCGGCTGCGGCACCGCTCGCCGCCGGCGTTCGCTCACCTGCTTGCCCGCGTCTCACCGCGTGAGTGGTGCCACTCGTGGTGCCGTGGTGCCATGCACGGCACCGCGCGCGGTGCTGCCGCGAAAACGCATACATCGCCGAGGACGCTCTCGGGCACTGGCGTGGCGTGGTACCGTCGGTCTCAGACGGAGTCGGCGCACTCGCGCCCTCCCAGGCAGGAGGTCGGCATGATCGCAGGAGGTCCGGCATGATCGCACGAGGCCCCGCATGATCGCACGAGGTCCCGCATGATCCAGCTCATCGAAGGCGCCCCCGAGGGAGTGCTGGCGTTCGAGGCCGTCGGCGAGGTGGACTCGGAAGACTACGAGGAGGTGCTCAAGCCGGCCATCGAGGAGGCGCTGGCCGGCGACGACCGGCTCCGCTTCGTGTTCGAGATCGGCTCCGAGTTCGACCGCTTCACGGCCGGCGCCGCCTGGGACGACATGGCGCTGGAGTTCGCCCACCACGGTCACTGGGAGCGCTGTGCTCTGGTCACCGACCTCGAGTGGGTGGAGCACGCGGCCAAAGCGCTCGGCTGGCTGATGGGCGGCCGTCTCAAGCTGTTCGGCATCGACGAGCTCAAGGCCGCGCTGGAGTGGGCGGCCTCCGGCGGATGACGGCCGGACCCGGCACGATCTATCTGTGCGCTCCGGTGAATGCCCTCGTCGAGGGCATCTACCAGGAGCGCATCCCGCTCACGCAGATCCGCCGCCACGGCGACTTCGGCCTGGGGACCTTCGACAGCCTCGACGGTGAGATGGTCCTGCTGGACGGCCGCTTCTACCAGGTCACCGGCGACGGCGTCGTCCGCGAGGTGCGGGAGGACGAGGCAGCGACGCCCTTCGCCTGCGTCACCTTCTTCGAGCCGGTCACGCACGACGACCTGGACGAGGAACTGGACTACGCCGCCTTCCAGGAGTGGATCCTGGGGCTGCTGCCGTCGCCGAACCTCTTCTACGCGCTGCGCATCGAAGGGAGCTGGGCCGACGTGAAGGTCCGCTCCGTGCCGCGGCAGGAGAACTACCGGCCGCTGGTGGAGGTCGCGAAGCACCAGCCGGAGTTCGTCTTCGACGAGGCCGAGGGCACGCTGGCCGGCTTCTACTCGCCGGCGTTCCTCGAATCCCTGAGCGTGCCCGGCCTGCACCTGCACTTCCTCTCCGAGGACCACTCGCGGGGCGGGCACCTGCTGAGCTGCCGTCCGCGCCGCGTCCGCGCGAGCGTGCAGTTCATCGCGACGCTGGAGCTGGGCCTGCCGATGAGCCTCGACTACCTCACCTGGGACTTCCGCCGCGATACCGGCGCGGACCTGGACCAGGCGGAGAAGTAGGCGGCGGCAAGGCCGGATCGCCAGCCGTCGCCCCCGACGGCTACAGCAGCGCGCGCAGCACGGCCGTCCACTTGTCGACGCCCTCGTGTCCGCTGGCCGCGCGTGCGTCGGCCTCGGCGATGGCCTTCGCTGCGAGCTCGAGGGCCGGAGGATCCATGCCGAGAACGCGGTACGACTCGTAGACTCTGTCGTTCGCCTGCCAGATCAGGATGCCGGCGTTGCCCTTGAAACCGAGGCAGGCCCTCTTGAACTTGCGCTGCTGCGCCGCGGTGGCGAAGTAGCGCTTTGCCTTGCCGCTGAAGTTGTTGATCGACTTGCTGAAGGCGGCGTGCCACGTTTCCGGCTTGCCCTTGTACAGGTTGTAGATGGTGAGGCACCAGTTCTCGTGGTTGACCAGTGTTTCGCGCTGGTTGGGGTCGCCGATCATCGGGGCCATGGTCTCCGCGACGCCGACCGACCCCTGCTTCATGTTGTCGTAGTTGCGGGCGAAGGCGTTGAACCCCTTGGTGAGAGACGAGAGCCTCATCTTGTATTCCGCGCGATACTGAGCCCGCACATGCGCCCCCGCGACTCCGGGCACGGCGAGCAGCAGGCCCGCGGCCACCAGGACGAGAACGACGGTCCGGCGCCAGGTCTTCATCCTCATGATGCTCCCCTCGGTTGGTCCCCTGGCGGCAGTCTCGCGGGTGGAGAGGGTGGGTGTCAACGCTATGATGCCGTCATGTCGGTAGAGTCGGAATTCCACGCTGCCGCGCGCCTGCTCGCCGAAGGCGACGCGCGCGCGGCCGCCGAGCGTCTGCGCGCCGTCGTGTCCGTGGGCGGGCTCGCGCCCGGGTTCGAGGCGGAGGCGCGCTACCTGCTCGGCCGCGCGCTGGGCGCGAGCGGCGACCGCGACGGCATGGCGCTCGAGTGGGTCCGGGTGCTGGGACTGGATGCCGCGGCCGAGCGGCCGCGGCCGCTCCTGACCGCGGAGGAGTTCGAGTCCGTCGCCCAGGCCGCCCTGGACGAGCTCCCTCAGGCGCTGCTCGACGAGCTGAACGGCGTCGGCATCATGATCGAGGACCGGCCCTCGCCGGAGATGGTGGCCGACGGCATCGACCCGCGCATCCTCGGCCTGTACCACGGCGTGCCGATGAACGTGCGCTCCGCCAGCTTCGGCGCACCGTACGCGGACACGATCCACCTGTTCCGCGCCAACCTGGAGCGTGTGTGCGCGACGCGCGAGCAGCTGGCCGGGCAGATCCGCGTGACGGTGCTGCACGAGACGGCGCACTTCTTCGGCTACTCGGAGGGCCAGCTCCGCAGCATGGGGCTGGCCTGACGGTCCGGCCGGGCCACGCAGGCGCGATGCCCGCCGCGCTCGCGCGGTAGAATCGCCCGGCCCGGCGAAGACCTCACGAGGACCACATGACCCACGAAGAGACGCTCGACCCGCAGGACTGGGCGGCGCTGCGCGCCCTCGGCCACCGCGCCCTCGACGACGCCATGGACTACATGGAGTCGCTGCGCGACCGCCCGGCGTGGGAGCACGCGCCGGCGGAGGTGAAGGCGCACTTCGGCGGGCCGCCGCCGGCGGAGCCTCAGCCCATCGAGGACATCTACCGGGAGTACGTCGACTACGTGCAGCCGTACCAGCTCGGCAACAGCCACCCGCGCTTCTGGGGCTGGGTGCTGGGCAGCGGCACGCCGATGGGCGTGATCGCCGAGATGCTGGCGGCCGCCACCGACTCCGTGAGCGGCATCTACTCCTTCGTGAGCAACAACTACGTCGAGCTGCAGGTGCTGGACTGGTGCAAGGAGCTGCTCGGGTACCCGCCGGACGCCGGCGGGCTGCTCACCAGCGGCTGCTCGGCCTCGAACCTGATCGCGCTGGCCGTGGCGCGCAACGCCGGGGCCGGGTTCGACGTGCGTGGGGAGGGGCTGGCGGGTCCGCGCCTCACCATCTACTGCTCGGCGGAGGCGCACTCGTCGCTGACCAAGGCCGTCGAGCTCCTCGGCATGGGCACGAGCTCGCTGCGCCGCGTGCCCACCGACGACCTTCTGCGCATCGACCTCGAGGCGCTCGCCGGGATGGTCGCGCGCGACCGCGACGACGGGCATGCGACCCGTCTGCGTCGTCGGGGTCGCCGGCACCACCAACACGGGGTCGATCGACGACCTGCCGGCCCTCGCGGACTTCTGCGAGCGCGAGGGCCTCTGGTTCCACGTGGACGGCGCCTTCGGCGCCTGGGCCGCCATCGCGCCCGAGTCGCGCCACCTCGTCGCGGGGATGGAGCGCGCCGACTCGCTCGCCTTCGACCTGCACAAGTGGATGAACCTGGCGTATCCCGTCGGCTGCGTGCTGGTCCGGGACGCCGAGGCCCAGCTGCGGACCTTCTCGCTGACCCCGTCGTACCTCGCCCACGGCGAGGGCGAGCGCGGGCTGACCGGGGTGGACGTGCCCTGGCTCTCGGACTACGGGTTCGAGCTCTCGCGCGGCTTCCACGCGCTCAAGGTGTGGATGACGCTCAAGGAGCACGGCGCCGACAAGTTCCGGCGCGTGATCCAGCAGAACATCGACCAGGCGAGGTACCTCGCCGGCCTGGTCGCGGCCACGCCCGAGCTCGAGCAGGCGCTGCCGGCGGCGCTCAACATCGTCTGCTTCCGCTACGTGCGGCCCGGCCTCGACGATGCCGCGCTGGACCAGCTCAACAAGGACATCGAGCTGGAGCTGCAGGAGCGCGGCATCGCCGTGCCCTCCGTCTCGACCATCGGCGGCCGCAAGTACCTGCACGTCGCGGTCGCCAACCACCGCAGCCGCCGCGAGGACTTCGACCTGCTCGTGCGCGAGGTCGTGCGGCTGGGCGGGGAGCTCGCGGGCGGCTGAGCCGTGAGGGCGGCCGCCTGCGTCGGCCGCCCCGGCCGCCGTCGGCCCCAGCCGCAGCAGCCACGCTCGACTGAGGATCGCCATCGCCGGCGAGGCCGCGCCCTGACGAGGTCACCCCTTTGGGGTGATGTCGACCGTCGGGAGTCCCTCGCGGGCGCCCCTGTGTGTGTTCCCGGAATCACCCTCATGGCGCGAAGACGTGGCGAAGCCAGGCTCCTACGCTGAACGTGTCAGTTGGGGAGCCGCAGATCAGGGGGAGCAGTCATGAGCAACACGATCGCTCATAGGGCACACATCCACATCCCGTGGACGACCATCGCCATCGTGCTGGTGGCCGCACTTGCGGCCGCGGCAGTGCTCGTGCTCATCAACCAGCCGGCGGACGTGACGGTCGGGACCGCGGCCGCGCCGCTCGCGGCTCCCGGCGCGGCCGCCATGCCGCAGATCGAGACCCACACCGAGATCCTCGCCCTGACCGGAAGGGCTCCGGGAGTGGACGCAAGGACCGCCGCCTACGACACGCGCCACAACTTCCCGATCGGCGTGTCGCTGGACGCGTCTGGGACCGACACCGTTCCGGCCGTCGCCCCGGACACGCGCCACAACTTCCCGCCCGGGACGTCGCTGGACTAGGTAGGCCACTCACGGTCGCCCGGCTCGCTGCCGTGACGGGCCCGCCGGGGACGGGTGAAGTGCGCGAGGGCCGCTGGGGGTGACGGACCCCCAGCGGCCCTCGCCGCGCGTCTGGCCCCCGCCGCGCATCTGGCCCCCGCCGCGCGTCTGGCCCTCGCCGCGTGCCCACATCTCGCGTGGAAGCGGGCCGCCGGCGCCAACGCGTGTCCCGCCGTGCGGCCGTGGGTATGCTGCGGGCATCGGCCCCGCTAGGGAGGGGGTTCCGTGGGGGGTCGCCGATGCAGCAGTGAAGGGAGTCATCCGGGCCCGCCCTTGCTCGCCCCGGCTCTGCTCGTACCCGTTCTGCTCGCCGCCTGCCTGCTCGCCGTCACCACGGCCGCCTGCGCCCCCTCGTCGAGCGGCGCTGCGACCGACGGCGCGGTCCCGACGCCGAAGCAGGGGGGCACCTACGACTACCCGCTGGCGGTGGACCCCGGATCGTTCGACCTCTCGCTCCCGCAGTCGTCGGATTGCTGGGCCGTCCTGCACCAGGTGTACGAGGGCCTGGTGAGGTGGGAGGAGCAGACCGACGGCACGATGAAGACGGCCCCTTGCCTGGCCGAGAGCTGGAGCGGGAACGCCGACGCGACGGTCTGGACGTTCAAGTTGCGACACGGGGTCATGTTCCAGGCGCCCGTGTCGCGCGAGCTCGTCGCGGCGGACGTCGTCGCGGGCCTGCGCTACCTGGCCGACCCCGCGTATGCGGGCGAGATGGCGTACATGTACGCCTCGATCGAGGGCACGGACGACGACGGCGTGTCGGGGCCGGGAGCGCTCGGCGTAGAGGCTCTCGACCGCTACACCGTCCGCTTCACGCTCAAGCACCCGTTCTCCGAGTTCCCCGACACACTCGGCAATCAGGCCTTCTGGGTCTGGCCGGTGGACCACCTGCGCGAGGTGGGTCGCAAGGCCTACGCGGCTCACCCCGTGGGCACGGGACCGTACCGGTTCCTCAAGAGGGTCCCAGGCACGTCCGTCGACCTGGTCCGTAACCCCGGTTGGTGGGACACGTCCGGCGGGCCGTACATCGACGCCATCCACTACCAGGTGTTCGACAGTGTCACCTCGATGATGCTCGCGTTCCAAAAGGGGATGATCGACTGGACGTTGCTGCCGGTCGGGCAGGGCGCCACGGCGCAGTCGCTGCCGCAGGTGAAGAGCCGGCTCTGGCGGCTCGAGACCACGCCGAGCCTCGCCCTCCGGTACCTCTGCTTCAACTGGAAGGACCCGCTGGTGGGCGGGACGCAGGGCCTCCGGCTCCGGCAGGCCCTGGCCTACGGGTGCGACCGGCGAGCCATCAGCGACGCTTCGAGCGGCGGGGTGTTCCTGCCCGCGACCACCGGGGTCGTGCCACCGGGCGTCCCGGGCTCGCGCGACGTCCAGGGTCCGTACCCCTACGACCCTACCAAGGCGAAGGAACTGATCGACGGCATCGGCCCCGTCACGCTGCGGCTCTCCTATACCATCGGCCAGCAGCAGCAGGCGACCGTCAGGATCCTGACGGCGAGCTACGCGAAGATGGGCATCACCGTCAAGGCGAGAGGGATCGAGTTCAAGAAACACGTTCGCTACGTGTACGCCGGCAAGGCCGAGGCGTACCTCGCAGGCTGGATCGCCGACTACCCGTCGATGGACAACTTCCTGTACCCGCTGTTCGAGAGCAGTCAGTCGCCGTACTCCGACGGCACGTCTTACTCGAACCCCGAGGTCGACGCCCTCATCGCCCAAGCCCGCGCCACGCCTGGGGAGGAGGCGCGGCTCCAGCACTACGCCGAAGCCGAGCGGCTCATCCTCGCGGACTCGCCCGCGATCCCCTTGATCGTGTTCGCCGACGCGCGGCTCTTCAACAGCCGCGCCGTGAACGTCCGCTTCAACTCGATGGGGTGGGTGGACCTGTGGAGAGCCTGGATGCAGTAGCGGAGGAGCGGCGATGAGCATCCGCGTGAAGCTTCTCATCGCCTGCCTCGCCTGCGCCCTCGTCCCCTTGATCGGCTACGCGGGGTACACCTACGCGCGCACGGCGCGCAACCTCGAGCGGCTCGAGAGCGGCCTGATGGCGGCGCGGGAGACGGCGGTGAGCCAGGCTCTGGACGACGCCGCCTCCCAGGAGCGCACCGTCGTCGGCGATACGGCCGCGTGGCCGGCGTTCGTCAGCGCGATTCGGCGGGACGACGTCACCTGGCTGCGCCGGCAACTTGCCGATCTTGCGGCAGGGGGCACTGCGCAGCTGTTCACGCCCGGAGGGCGCCTCTTGCTCTCTGCCGGTCCATCGGAGACTGGCTCGCTCTTCTTGCAGCCGGAGGTCCAGCACGTCGTCACCATGAATGCGTCCGCCAGCGGCTACGAGACTCTTGACGGGCGGCTGTCGATCGTGACCGCGCAGCCCGTCGGCGACGGCGCGGCATCCCAGCGGCAGGCCGCCGTGCTGGCCGTGGCGCGTCCCGTCGATGAGGCGATCCTGGCCACGATCGGGTCCTACGCGGGCGTGAGCGTGAGGCCGGCGCCGCAGGCTGTCACCGAGCGGTTCGTCACGGCTGCGACGCCACCTCCGGTGAGCAACGGGGTGCTCAACCAGTTCGGGGAGATGTTCACGCAGGGGTCCCGTCGGAGCGCCTACCTCGGGGTGTACGACGTCGACGGCTTCCGGTCCGGCCTCGTCCAGGTCCTCATGGAGCGGAGCGCCGTCAGCGCGGCGGTCACCGAGATCCGTACCGTCGCGCTGGCGGCTCTCGTGGTAGCGCTCGCGGCGGCCGTCATCGCGGCGCTGCTCCTTTCCCGGCGCATCAGCACTCCCCTCCGCGAACTGGCCGCGGCCGCGGTGGGCATGGCCGGGGGGGAGACCAGGCAGGAGATCCACGTGCGCGGCAGGGACGAGGTCGGGCAGCTCGCCGGGGCGTTCAACACGATGTCCAGGCGCGTGAGCGAGCACGTCACGGACCTCTCAGACAAGCTCCGGAGCCTCACGCAGGAGCTCACCGATGTCAACGTGGTCTTCGGAGAGACGATCGAGGACACGGTGGACGTCGAGGCCCAGCTTCCGCGCATGCTCCCCCACGTCGAGTCGATGATGAAGGCCGACACGGCCTGCCTCTACCTGATGGACGAGGACGGCGGCCTGCGCCTGGCGAGCGGCGACGCGGGGTCGCACGCGACCCGGCTGGAGGCCGCCGGGCGGCAGGCGGTGGAGGCCGGGTCCGCCGTCGCGGTCGAGGACGCGGGGGAGGGCGAGGCAGACGGCGGGGGCCTCGCCGCCGCCCCCCTCACGCGCGCCGGCCGGGCTTCCGGGGCGCTCGTCGTCCTCGCCCACGGGCGGCGCTTCGACGCCCAGGACGTGGCGCTGCTCTCGGCTCTCGCCGGCCAGCTGGCGCTGGTCACCCAGAACGCCGAGATGCTCGAGCGTCTCGAGCGCAGCTACTTCTCCACCGTGACGGCTCTGGCGAGCGCCGTCGAGGCCAAGGACGGGTACACGGCCGACCACTGCCGGCTGATCGCCGGGATGGCCGAGATCGTGGGCGGGCGCCTGGGGCTGAGCGACGCCGACCTGCGCCTGCTGCGGTACGCCGCCATCCTGCACGACATCGGCAAGACGGGCGTGCCGGGCGCCGTGCTGCGGTCCACGGCGCCGCTCACCGCCGAGCAGTCGGCCCTGATCGCCGACCACACCGTGACCGGCGAGAGCATCGTCGCGCGCATCCCGTACCTCAGCCCCATCGCGCCCGTCATCCGCTCAGCGCACGAGCGCTGGGACGGCGGCGGCTACCCGGACCGGCTTCGCGGATCGAGCAGATCCCGCTCGCCGCGCGCATCGTCTTCGCCTGCGACTCCTGCCACGCCATGGTGTCCGACCGGCCGTACCGCAAGGCCATGGACCACGAGGCGGCGTTCGCCGAGCTCGAGGACCAGGCGAGCGCCCAGTTCGATCCCCAGGTTGTGGAGGCGTTCGTCGCCTCGCGCGACGCCGTCGAGCGACTGCTCCTGCAGGGCCCCCGGGCCGCCGGGCAGACGGACCGCGTCCTCGCGACCGTGCTGGTCACCGACATCGTGGGGTCGACGGAGAAGGCGGCGGAGATCGGCGACGGCGCCTACCGCCTGCTCATCGACCGGCACCACGCCGCCGTGCGCGACCTGCTGCGGCGCTACCGGGGGACCGAGATCGACACCGCCGGCGACGGGTTCCTGGCGACGTTCGACGGCGCCGCGCGGGCGGTGGAGTGCGCGGCCGCCGTCGGCCGCGCGCTCGAGCCGCTCGGCCTCGAGATCCGGGCGGGCTGCCACACGGGGGAGATCGAGCTGACGGGCGGCGGCGCGCGCGGCATCGCCGTCCACATCGGCGCCCGCGTCGCCGCGCTGGCCGGACCCAGTGAGATCCTCGTCTCGAGCATCGTCAAGGACCTGGTGGCCGGCTCCGGGCTCGAGTTCGCGGATCACGGCGAGCACGAGCTCAGGGGCGTGCCCGGGATCTGGCGGCTGTACGCGGTGGTTCCCCACGAGTAGGGACCGGTGCGCGTGGCCGCGTCGCGGAGGCGGCCTTGTCACGTCGGCTCACGATTCACGACGTCGGCGGGTGACGTTCGGCATCCCTCTGGCCGACGCATGTCGTCGCGTCACCCGGTGGACGTTCCCGGTCCACCCTTGAACCCGCGCGTCGGCTCGCAAGAATGGGCTGTGGGTCCCTGTGACCGCGCGTCCAGCCCGTGAGGTTGTCACTTGACAACCAGCGCTCATCTGCCGATACTCGAGAGGTCGTGACGTGCCAAGAAGGCGACATCCGGATGCACACGTCGAGATGGCCCTCAGGCATGCGGAGCAAAGCGGTTGGCGAGTCGAACTCCTCGGTGCGCGGGCACATGGCTGGGGCAAGATGTACTGCCCTCACAACGATCCCGACTGCCGCTGCGGCGAGTTCTGCGTGACCGTGGTCTGGAGCACGCCTCGCAGCCCGCAGAATCACGCGAGGCAGCTACGGAGGGTCGTGGACGGGTGCGTCCGGAGCCGTCGCACGATCGGCGACGATGAGGACTGAGCGGTGACTGAGTACACATTCACACTGATCTTCGCGCTCGGCTTGCGGGATGCCGATACGGACGCTCTCGTCGAGCGCCTCGGAGCCGCCGGGTGTGACGACGCGGTGGTCGGTGTGGGCAGGTCAGGGCGCCTGGCGCTCGAGTTCACCCGGGAAGCCGAGGATGCGGCACACGCCGTGCGCAGCGCTATCTCCGACGTGCGCTCGGCGCTCCCAGACGCCCTGCTCATCGAGGCCTCTCCCGACCTCGTCGGCCTCACCGACGTGGCGTCGCTTCTCGGCGTCACGCGGCAGAACGTGCGCAAGCTCATCGTCTCCTGCGACGCCCCGGAGCCCGTGCCCGTGCACACGGGGAGGCCTACGATCTGGAGACTCGCCGGCGTGCTGCGGTGGCTTGCTCGGGAGAAGCGCTACCCGATCTCGCTCGAGCTTCTCGAGGTGGCCGAGGCGGCACTGCAGGTCAACCTGGTGGTCGAGGCGCGGGACGCCGACCCGACTGCCCAGGCGGAGATCGCCGCGCTTCTGGTGTGAGGCGCCCCCGCACAGGCTCCACGGTCGACGTCCCGCCTGACTGCTGCGCGCCGCTCCGGGGGAACACACGGAGCACACGACACCACACCCCGGGAGGGATGACATGCCATCCAGGCTCAACCCGTATCTCAGCTTCCGCGACAACGCCCGCGAGGCGATGGAGTTCTACCAGAGCGTCTTCGGCGGCAAGCTCGACATGACCACGTTCAAGGAGTTCAACGCCTCCGAGGATCCCGCCGAGGGCGACAAGATCATGCACGGCATGCTCGAGGCGCCCAACGGCATGGTCCTCATGGGCGCCGACACCCCCGACACCATGGAGCACACGCCGGGCAACACCATGAGCGTCTCGCTGAGCGGCGATGACGAGGCCGAGCTCCGCGGCTACTACGACAAGCTCAAAGAGGGCGGCACCGAGACGATGCCCCTGGCCAAGGCTCCGTGGGGCGACTCGTTCGGGATGCTCATCGACAGGTTCGGCACCGCCTGGCTGGTGAACATCAGCGGGCAGGCGCAGCAGGGCTGAGGGCACGCCCAGCCGCCTCGGAGCCGATACGGGGAGCGGAGCCGGGACCTGCGGCGCGGGTCCCGGCCTCCTCTTTGGGCAGAATGACCAGCCCGGCGCCGAGCGCACATGTTCTCGCGCCCGCGTCGCCGATCCTGACAACGGGCAGGCTGTTCTTCCTGCGGGCCTCAGGGCGCACGCCACCCGCCTACTCTTGCCGTTTGTGTGGCCACGGGTCCACAATCGGTCTTGGCGGTCAATGTCGAGGTCCGTTCGTGAGAAGGGGGAAAGCCGATGGTGAGTCAAGGAATCCGCAAGCTGCGTGACCGGCGCATCGGTGTGACGCTCGTTGTAGCGCTCGCTCTGGCGGTGCTGCTGGTGTCGGCGCCCGGCGCGAGGGCGGCCGCCGGGCCGGAACTCGACGCCAAGGCGCTGCAGATGGTGCTGCTCGCCCAGGATCTGCCGACACTCGCAGCTGCTGCCGGTGACGGCGACCTCGCACCCGTTCAACGGAGCCGCGTGGCAGAACAAGCCGATCGACCTCAAGAAGTACGGCTACGTCGAGCGCGAGTACCTCATGAGCGGCGAGGCCAACGTGTACGGTTGGGTCGTCGGCAGCGACTACCACACGAAGGTGCTGCGCGACGGCCCCTACGCCACGCGCGTGCTCGTCCGCCGGCCCGCCAACCTGAACAAGTGGAGCGGGCGGGTCGTCGTCGAGCTGCTGAACACCTCCGCAGGCTACGACTGGACGGCCATCTGGTCGGCGCTGTGGGAGAGCGTGCTCGCGCGCCACGACGTGTACGTGGGCATCACGAGCAAGGCGGCCGTGTTCCCCGGCATGCAGACCTTCGACGCGGAGCGGTACGCCGGCCTGGCGATGGCAAACCCGCTGGAGCCCGAGGACCAGGCCGGCGGCACCCTGCCGTCGGACGGCGCCGGCTACGACCCCAACTACAGCAAGCTTTACGAGAACGGCCTGGTGTGGGACATCGCCACGCAGGCCGGCCGCCTGCTCAAGAGCGCCGGACCGGCCAACCCGCTGAAGCGCGCCGCCAAGACGGTCATCCTGAGCGGCGAGTCACAGCAGGGCAACGTGCTGGTCAGCTACTACAAGTGGTTCACGCCGGGCGCCTACCTGAAGAAGGGCGCGCCGATCTTCGACGGCTATCTTGCGGAGTGCTTCGTCAACGCCAACCCGCAGGACGAGTTCCCGTGGTTCACGCAGGCGCCGATCAACCAGACCGAGCCCCTGGCCAACCCGCTGCCGGACAACGACCCGCAGCTGGGCTGGGTGCCGGCGCGGCCCGTGCCGTTCGCTGCCATCAACTCGCAGTGGGACTACTCGGCGGCGCGTGGGTTCGCGCTGCCGGACAGCTTCAACACCAAGGGCCACAAGGCCGTGTTCTGGGACCTGGCTGGCAGCAACCACGGCTGGGAGTGGCAGTACCTGTACGGTGACGCCTGCGCCGCCGACCTGATGAAGATCGGCCTCTGGGATCCCGCCACCTACGACTGGAAGACCACGCCCAACAACCCCGAGGTGCCGCTGTACATGGCTGAGAAGGCCCTCTACAGGGACCTCCTGCAGTGGATCAAGACCGGCAAGAGGCCGCCGGTGCCCAAGCACATCGAGAGCGTGCCGAACGACCCGGCCATCGGGTTCGGCATGTACCGCGACGCGGCCGTGTACGACGCCAACCACAACGCCAAGGGCGGCCTGCGCTTCCCGATGATCAAGGTGCCGGTGGCCAGCTACGGCGAGGGCCGCTACTTCCTGACGCCGCCCGACGGCTCGGCGGAGATCGTGCCGTTCACCGCGGACGTGCTCAAGAGCCTGTACCCGACGAAGCGGGCCTACGTGAACAGGTTCACGCAGGCGGCCCAGCGTCTGGTGCAGCAGAAGTACCTGCTGGCGTCCGACGCGCACAAGCTGGTGCGGCAGGCGAAGAAGGCGGTCATCCCGGACTGATCCTCAGCCTGAGATCGACCTGACCACGAAGGGGCGAGGCGCCGACGGGCGTCTCGCCCGTGTCGGTCAACGTCTCAGAGCAGGCCTCTGAGGGTCTTGCTCGCTGCGTCGAACTCGTACGCTCCCTCTGAGTACTCGTCGAAGCTCCGGTCCAGGTCCTGCGTGCACTGGTCGAGGAGCGGCGGGTCCCACGACAGGTCCCTGGCCGCGTCGCAGATGCGCAGATAACTCAGATAGATGAGGTGAAAGCCTGCCCCGTGATCGAGTCTCTTACAGGCCGCCTTGAACTTGGCCTGCGCAGCGAGTGTCGGGAAGTAGAGCTTGGCCCGGGCCTTGAAGGCGTTGACGGGCCTGTCAAAGGCGAGCCTGTAGGTCATGGTCAGGCCCGTGTAGGTGGTGGCGAACTGGCCGGCGTACTGCTCGAGCGCCACCAGGGCGTCGTGCTTGGTCGGATCACCCACGAGCGGCTGCATTTTCAGGGCGGTGTTCTTGGGCCCCTCCTGGAACGCACTCCACTTGTTGGCCCAGTACATCGCCTTGTTCGTGATGTCCGCCAGTCGCGCCTTGTAGTCGGCGCGGTACTTGGCCCGGACGTGCGCCTGACTGACGCCCGGCATCACCATGAGGACCATCAGAGTCATCGCGAAGAGAAGCAGGACGGTGTGTGCGCGCGGCTTGGTCATGATGTGTCCCCTCCAGTAGCTCGCTGGACCTCTGACTCAGCCGCCAGGCAGAGCCGTACTCTCGCCGTACGATGAACCCGGTGTCAAGGGTCGACGACAGGGGGTGGCCGGCCGCGGCTGGGGGAGCGGCGACAGCGGTCAGACGGACCGGCCGGTCGCGCGCAGCACCTCGTGCGCCCGCGTGCCTGCCGGGCCGTTCCGCGGCGCGGCACGAGATGCCTTTCGTCTGCGGTCGTCGTGTCTTATGGTCACGTTGACACGCCGCCGAGGGGGCGGTGGGACGAAGGGGGGATCCATGAGTCTGGTCGAGACACGGGGCGCACGCACACGACGCATCCTCGCCCGGTCCGCTCTCACCGTCGCGGCTTTCGTCATGGTGCTGGGGTTCGTGGCGGGCGCCGCTGCCCCGCAGGCCGGAGCCGCGAGCCTGGCGAAGCAGGTGAAGGCTCTGCAGAGGGCCGTGAAGCAGCTGAAGGCGACGACCGCCGCACAGAAGACGCAGATCGCGACGCTGCAGAGCAAGGTAGCGGAGCAGCAGAGCAAGGTGGCGGAGCAGCAGGTCAAGGTGGCGGAGCAGCAGGGCAGGCTCGACGCCGCCGCGCCGGTGCTCGCCATGGCGCCCTACGTGATCGTCACCTCCGAGACCCTCAACGGCCTCAAGGGCCCGCACATCGTCTTCAACGGCGTGAACGTCCACGTGCGCGACGGCTCAGGGGCGACCAACTGCAACCCCTACGACCCAGCCGGCGTGATGGGCACGCCGACCGGCCTCGGCAACCTGATCGTGGGCTACAACGAGCTTGGTCCCAACCAGTCCGCGGGCAATCGGACGGGCGCCAACAACCTGATCGCGGGGATCCACGGGTCGTACACCGCCGCCGGCGGTCTCATCGCCGGGCGGTACAACGCGGTCAGCGCGGTCTTCGGCAGTGTCACCGGTGGGTTCAGCAACAGCGTGAGCGCCGCCGCGGCCTCCGTCAGCGGCGGCGCCGGCAACACCGCGACGGCATCGTACGCCGCCATCAGCGGCGGCTTCGACAACTCCGCGGACGCGCTCTACAGCACGGTCGGGGGTGGACAGGGCCTGAGCTTGAGCACCGCGAGGCTGTGGCTCGGCAGGGGGACGCTCACGGCGCCCTGACGCGCTACTGCGCGCGCAGCACCTCCAGCGCCCGCAGCGTCACCCAGCGGCTGGGCTCGCCCTTGGTCTCGATGGGGACGACGAAGCGGTCGTTGAAGGTCTGCTGCAGCGTCCAGCGGCCCTGGGCGTCGGCGCGGGAGGCGACGAGGTCCAGCGCTTCGCGCATGCGCTCGTCGCGGTAGCCCAGGCGCGTGAGCACGAGCAGGATCTCGAGCGCGTCCGTCTGATACATGAGCGGGAAGCCGAAGCGGCGCCAGCCGGGCTTGGAGTCGCGGGTGAGGTCGTGGCTGCGCCGGTGGACGTGGTGGCGCAGGAAGAACTCGGCGCCGGCGCTGATGGTGGCCTGCATCGCCGGCGTGCGGCGCTCGGGCGGGACCTCCGCGAGCGCCTTGAGCGCCTTGGCCGCTCCCATGCTGCAGGTGTGGCGGCCCCAGCACATCTCGAGCTTGTCGTAGGGCCAGCCGGTGGGCGCGTCGCCCTCGGCGTCGTCGAAGCGCTGGTAGGTGGTGATCCAGTCGAGCCCGCGCTGCACGCGCGGGTCGTCCAGCATGCCGAGGCGGACGAGGGCGAAGACCAGGTTGCCGGTGAGGCAGGGGATGACCATGCTGTGGAGGCCGCCGCCGGCCTTCTTGCTGCGGTCGGTGGAGAAGCCGCCTGAGTCCGGGTCCTGCGCGTCGCGCAGGATCGCCTCGCAGGCGGCCCGCACACGCGCGTCCGCGCCGTCGGCGCCGAGCTCGGCGAGGATGAGCAGCGTCCAGACGGTGCCGCGGTACTTGGCCGTGTAGAAGCGGTCGGGGCCCTTCCCAGTGCCCGTCCGCCTGCTGCGCGGCCAGGATGCGCGGCACCGGGCCCTCCGTCATGATCGCGCGCCGCGCCTCCTGGACCTCCCGCGCATCCGGCGCGGCGCCGAGCAGACGGGTGAAGGCGGCATAGCGCTCCGCCGCGCCGCCCCCGAGGAGCCATTCAATGATGCCTGGGGAGATGGAGTCACGCACCTGTCCCATGCCGGCATCCTAACGCCGTTCCCGCCGCCCTGCGAGGGTGGCTCCGGTCCGACGTCCCAGACGGCCTCGGGTGGCGGCACACGGGCCGGCTCAGGCTCACCTTTGGCTTTGCCGGCTCGCGGCGACTATCTCCCGCGCCGCGACAGCCAGGTCTCGTCGCGCACGAGGCCGTCGGAGAAGGCCAGTACGCGGTGGCGCCCGGCGCGTTTGGCCGCGTACATCGCCACCCTCAGGGCAGGACGTGGTGATTGAACTCCGACCAGCAGTCTGCGGCCGCCTTGTGGGAGAGCAGCCGCCGCAACGCCTCGAACTGCTCCCAGACGACAGTCATGAGCAGGTCGCTCTGCCGCGAGTAGGCGCCCAGCTTGGAGAGGCGCGCGACGACGGCTCCCGGCGCGGTCAGCTCTACCGGCTTGCTCAGATGCCGGACCCTGAGCCGCGCGTCGTCCCTCCAGAACGCCGCCCAGAACTTGAGCCCGTTCAGGTACTCACCATGGATCCGGGCGCTGACCGAGATGGAGTGCTCGAAGGGCGCCTGGGTCCACTGCACGACCGCCGCCGCGACTCGCTCGTCGACGATCTTCGCCGCCGCGGGCGTGCCGCTCTCCGAGAGGCTCGCCGCGTACTCCGTCGCCGTCGCGGCGAACAGCCGGACCAGCTCGAGAAAGCCGCCGCGCTCGTCTGGCGAGGCGATTGGGCAGTACTCGTCGCTGCCGCCGCCGCTCGGCATGGACTCCTCGAGCTGCCAGCGCGCGGCACCGCGCGGCCCCTGCTCGTGGAAGCGTCTCGAAGAGGCCACCTCGAACGCGCCGCCCGGCTGCCCGAACGCCGCCCAGGCGCGCCGGCGAGTCGTCGTACCGCCGGGGAACACCTCCCAAGCGGCATTCGAGACGGCCAGCCGGCAGACCGGCTCGTACGGCAGCGCCAGCAGCTGACGCGCGAGGGGAGCCGAGCGGAAGAGGACGTCACTGAAGCACAACTGCACGCCGATCCCCCCGAAGCTGTTGCCGGGCAGCCGGGCCGGATACCGAAAGCTCGGGCGCAGTCCGGGTACCGCCATATGTCTGGACCCGACACGCGAGAGTGCATCGGCGAGCGAAGGGGCGGACTCTGACTGGGAAGGCTCTCTCACAAGGCTCCAGGAACGATCGCGGGCCGCGGCCAGCCTATCATCGCACGCCGTTCTCTAAAGGGGGGTCTCGCTCAACGAGTCTCGAGCGCGCGCCGGTCGCTCCGCCCCTCTCGCGCGTCCCGCCGTCCGAGCCATTGTCTACCCTTGTTCCATGACTCTGACGGACGACAACGAGCGCATCATCGAGGAGGCCGTCGCGGCCCTGCCGGAGATCGCGGCCGCCCTCGAGCCACAGTCTCAGCCGGCCGGCGGCAGCTGGGTCGCGCTCACGGTCCACAGCGGGGAGGAGGGCGACGACATCATCCACCGTGCGTACTTCACCTGGCGCTACGACGCGCCGCTCGAGCCGCTGGAGGAATCCAGGTACCTCGAGCTCACACGTGACGAGGAGAAGGACGTCATCAAGGTGCCCGTGTGGCTGTTCGGGCTCACGCCGCTAGGCGCTGACGAGTGGCGGCTTGACTACTGGTTCGCCGCCCCGCTGCGCATGTGGATGGGCCCGCGGGCGGGCGACCGCAT
>CAVQLY010000021.1:0-117156 GCA_963713475.1 uncultured Thermoleophilia bacterium | reverse complement strand
CCTGCCCGCCCCGCCCCCCGGTCATCCCTGACCTTCCGCCAGCGGGAGGAGCTCGATGGCGTCCGCGCTGCAGTCGGTCGCGCAGAGGCCGCAGCCGCGGCAGAGGGCGGCGTCCAGCTCCGGCCGGCCGCCTGACCGGCAGACGATGGCCTCGAACGGGCAGCGCAGGCCGCAGCGGCCGCAGGTCTTGCAGAGGTCCATGTCGATGCGGGCGACGTGCCGGCGCAGCGGCCACGTCTCGCTGACACCCAGACGATCCGCCGCCAGGTGCGGGTAGCAGCAGTCGGTGCAGCAGTTGCAGATCGACGAGGTGCCGGCCGGGTCGTCCCGTACGTCGGCCGTGTGCATCAGGCCTGCCTTGTCGGCGGCGAGCAGGATGTCGAGGGCGCGCTCACGCGAGATGTCCCAGCCCAGGCCGCGATCGTTGTCGAAGCGCAGACATACGTCCATCGGCTTGCGGCACCGGGACACGATCGAGCGGCAGTCACAGGGCCAGAGGTAGATGTGGTCCTGGGCGTGGATGATGGCCTTGGCCTCATCAAGGAGGACGTAGGCGTAGTGCGCCTCGTAGGAGTCGCCGGGGCGGCGGTCGCACGCCGCCGTGACGTTCTGGCGGATCCTCTCCGCGTAGTGATCGACGTCCCAGTCGGCGAGCCGCCGGTGGACGGCGAGCGGCACGTCCTTCCAGCCCTCGAACATGGCCCAGATCTCGAGGCGGGCGTGAAAGTCGACGGCGGTGTGGACGCCGGACTCGTCGCAGTCGAGGATCGCGCGGCGGACGGCGCGCGCGAGCCGTGCCTCCCCCGCGCCGGCGAGCGCGCTTTCGCCGGTCGCCAGCAGCAGGTCCACGTCGTCCTCGTCGTAGAACCGATCGAGCCAGGCCACGATGAAGCCCGGCGCGCCGACCGTGGCGGCCACAGCCGCCAGCTCCGGCGTCACCTCGTGCGGTGCCGCGTCGACGTCGCCCACGTCGCTCCTCTCACGCCTGTACCAGAAGGGAGGATGGTACGCCATCTCCCGGGCGCAGGTGCGGCCGGCTTGCGCTACGATGGGGCTCGTGGACGGCACGCGAGAGCTCATGCGGTGCGACGTCGACGTCTGGCCCGGCGAGGACTTTGGGCGGTCCGCGGAGACTGGCGTCCGGTCCGCGGAGGCCGGCAACGCCTGGCGTTCGCAGGCCGGCGTCACCCGCCGGGGCTTCCTCGCCGGCGCCGGACTGGCGGCGGCGCTGCTGGTCGCCGGCGGCATCGCCGGGCGCGCCCCGTGGAGAGACTGGCTCGGGGCGGCCGGCGACAGGCTCGGCGTGGACACCCCCGGGGCCTCCGGCGCCACCCGGCGCGACTTCACCTTGGATTCCCGCTACGTCGGCGAGCCTGTCGTCTACAGCATTGCCTGGCCGGCCGGTTCGGAGCCGGGCGACCCGCTCCCCGTCTGCTTCGCGCTGCCCGGTCGCGGCGGGGGGCCGCCGATGGGCTTTGCGGACTACGTGGCGGCGGCCGTGCGGAGGGGCGCGTCGCCGCCCTATGCGGTCGTCGGCGTCGGCGGCGGCGTCTCGTACTGGCACCGCCGCAAGACCGGCGAGGACCGGCTCAGCATGCTGCTGCAGGAGTTGGTGCCGTTGTGCGCCCGCCGCTTCAAGCTGGGCGGCCGCGCGCGAGGACGCGCCGTCATCGGCTGGTCCATGGGCGGGTACGGTGCGCTGTTGGCGGCCGAGACCGAGCCGCAGTTGTTCGCCGCGGTGGTCGCGGTCAGCCCGGCGGTCTGGACGAGCTACGACGCGATGATGCTCGGGCCGCAGGACGCGTTCGACGGCGCGGCCGACTTCGCGAAGCACGACGTGATCGCGCACGCCGGCCGGCTTGCCGGCGTGAACCTGCGCGTGGACTGCGGCCGGCAGGACCCGTTCTACGGCTATGTGACGCACCTTGATGCCGCCCTCACCGAGCCGCCGTCCGGCGGCTACAGCGAGGGAGGCCACGACCATGACTACTGGAGCAGGGTAGCGCCCGCGGAGGCCGAGTTCATCGGGCGGGCGCTCCGCTGACGTCCCCCCCGGCCAACGTGGTTCCGTACGGCCTCACGGACCGCCGCCAGCTCCACGGCCATGAGGAGGTGACCACCGCGCGTGTAGCTCATCAGGCGGGCATGGGGGATGGTGCGGGCGGCGAACTCGGCGTTGTGGTAGAGCTGCAGCCTGTCGTCCTCGGCGTGGACGACGAGGGCGGGCGCCCGGACCGCCGCGATCCTGGCGTTCGGCAGCGCGGCTTGGTTGTCGAACGCAGCGCCGGCGGCGCGCGGCGCGACTGGGTTCATGCCGTCGATGATCTGGTCGACGAGCTCCCGCTGTTCCGGAGTGAGGGCGCCGACCACCGCGTCGTCGGCGCCCATCAGCCGGGTCACCTGCCTCCTGAGCAGCCTGGTGACGGCCCAGTACAGCGCGTCGTGCCTGAACAGAGTCGCCAGCGTCGTGCCCCGGCGGTCCGCCGACGCTTGAGCGGGCTCCTCCGAGGACGCGACCCCGCACGAGACCAGCGCGAGCGACGTGACGCGCTCGGGATGCAGGGCCGCGAAGAGCAGGGCGGATGGGCCGCCGTGCGACAGGGCCACGACGGCGGCCTTCCTCACGCCGAGGTGGTCGAGCAGCCGGGCGTAGGCGTGCGCCTGGTCGTCGAACGTGGCGCCCTCTCTGAAGGTCGAGCGCAGGTAGCCGAAACGTGACGGCGCGATCCAGCGGAACCCGTCGCCGAGCAGCGCCCGCGCGATGAGCTCGCCTTGATCGTAGCCGCCGCCGCTCCCGTGGATCACGAGCACGGGCGGGCCAGATCCCCCCGAGGTGTACTCGACGTCGCCATAGGGTGACGAGATGACCGAGCTGGACTCGCGGACGCGCCGGTAGGCCCGTCTCCTGTCCAGGGCGTAGGCCGACGCGAACGCGGCAGCCGCTGCCGCAGCCGCCGCGACGGATGCCGCCGTCATCCGATGCCTCGCGGACCCCGACCCCCCTCGGCGCCGTTCGCTCATGTCGCGCTCGGCGCGCGTGCGGCGCTCTGATGGACCGGGCCGAAGACGGCCCAGAGGAGAGCGAGGTCGACCGCGAGGGGAAGGACGGCCCAGACGGAGATCCAGAGCACCTGGAGCACGATCGACAGTACCGCCCCTGTGACCACGAGACCCCGGAGCCAGGACCGCGGCACGATCCAGCCGAGCAGGGCGCCGGCGGCCAGAGCAAGGCACATCGGCCGCCGCGATCCCGAGGAGGGGCGTGATCAGCGTCGCGGATGCCGCCCGCCGGCAGGAGCGTGGCGGTGTCGAGGAAGAACGGCCAGCAGCAGGCCGCCGCCGACCCACCAGGGCGGCGGGCCTTGGCCGGCCGCGGCGGGCACGAGCGCGGTCAGGTTCAGGTGGGCTCCCAGCAGGAGCAGGACGAGCGATCGAGGGCTCTTCTGCGCATGATGACTTCCTCCTTCGTCTGTGGAAACCCAATGCAAGACGAGTTTCCATAGGGCCTGCAGAAGGCCGCGCCTCGACGCGGCCTGACTCTCTAGCCTACGAACCTGACGATGCGCTCGAGCAACTCCGCGTCGCGGTCGTACGACGGGTCGGCGTTCACCAGCTGCAGGTACTCGAGGATCATCGCGGCGATCATGGTCTCTACGAGGGCGGCATCGCCGCTTCTGAACTCACCGGCGTCGATGCCGCCCTGCACGAGCTCGCGCAGCAGCTCTCCGTTGGCTGCGCGAAACGCATCGGCCGCGATCTCGTACTCGGCCAGCCACTCGTCGGCGCTGGTCTGGTCGATGTGCGCCCGGGCCTGGTCGAGCAGTGTCTTCACGGCCGCCTCCACCTTGGCCGCGAACGTCGGCAGGGGCGCCACCGCCGCGGCGAGCTGCAGTTTCATGTCACGCGCCTGTCGCGCGACCAGGTGCGCGTAGATGTCGCGCTTGCCGTCGAAGTGCACGTAGATCGTCTTCTTGGAGATCTTGAGCTCGCGCGCGACGTCGTCGAGGTTGGCCTTCTGGTACCCGCGCTCGTTGACGTGCCGCTCAAACGTCTCTGCGATCTGCTGCTTGGTGGTGTTCATCGCCTTGCCTGGTTGCGGTGGAAACTCTACAATGTAGTTTCCACCATGGAAACGCGCTTGTCAAGCAGTTTCCGGCCGACCACCCTTGATCCGCTTGCCCGCCTCACTCGTTTTCGCGCGCCACATAGCTGCCGGTTCACGGCAGACCTGCTGGCGTTCTGCTCGAGGCGCTCAGGTGCCACTCGGCTCCGACGGTTCACGCGGAATCTGAGCATCACGCCACACACCGACCACCCAGATGACATCACCCGACGGCTTGTAGAAGAACCGATGCGAGTCGACCAGGACCTCACGGAATCCGAGGCCGGGGAACTCCGGAATCACGCGGCCGGACTCCGGGAACTCAACCAGACCGGACAGCGCCCTGGCCGAGCGATCGCGAAACGCCCGCGCCGCGGCCGGCCGGTCGGCCCTGATGTAAGCGAGTGCGGAAAGGAACTGCGATTGCGCAGGCGGGGTGAACTCGATCCTGCGCGTCACGGCTGATCGAGCAGGTCATCGGCCGCCGCCATGACCTCTTCGAAGCCGACACCGTTACCCGCTGCGATGTCGACCTCACCCTGGGCGAGAATCCGGAGCATCTCCAGTTCGCGCTGCGCCCGCTCATAGGTGCCCGCACTGACGAGTACGGCCGAAGCGCGCCCGTGCTGCGTGATGAAGACCGGGTCCCCAGAGGACGAGGCCTGCTTGATGATGGCTGAGGCGTCCCGTCGCAGTTCGCTGATGGGGACAATAGTGGGCATGGCGCTCATGCGGTACCTCCTTCGGTACCAACGATGATACCGCAAACGCTACCTGCTGTGCATCTAGTCAGTATGAGATGGCCGGCCCACTCCGCGTATACCGTGGATCGTCGGCGGAATCGGCCGCCGGCGCCACACACGGAGGGACCGACCATGCATGAGCTTACACATATCGGGCTCGACGTCCACAAGGAGACGATCGCCGTGGCCGTGCTGCGGCCCGGCACCAGCGAGTGTGACGAGTGAGTGATCGCGAACACGCCGGCGGCGCTGCGCAAGCCGCGGCGGCCCATGCCTTCCATCAGTCTAGCGCTGACGCCGTCCGCTCGATGCCTTTGTTAGGAAGGCCCGTGCGCATAAGACCGTCATCCCCAGGATGATTCGCCTAGAGGCGCTCCAGCGAGAATGTCGACTCAACCGGGACCCCCGCTTGCAGCGTCTGGAGGATGACGCAGTAGCGCTCCGCGCTGCGCAGCAGCCGTGCGGCTCGTTCCTCCACGTTCATCACCACGGACGACCACCCGCGTGTGGGCGCGAATTGCGGTGATGCCGATCGGGAACTCCTTGCCCATGGCCAGCGTGCCACGAGGGTCCCAGTCTGCCTCAACCGAGACCTCCAGCGCCTCCAGGTCGATGCCCATGTTGGCGGCGACCATGCGCCAGGTGGTCTCCTGACAGGCCGCCAACGCGGCGAGCAACAGATCGCCCGAACACGGCACGTCACCCTCGCCACCGACGGCCGGGTGCGCCCCGGAACGAAGAAGAATGTCGGGTGAAGAGTCTAGCGAGATGACGACGTGCAGGGGGTCGGCGAGGTCGCTCTCACCGCCCTGGACGTTCAGCACCTCGACTGCGCCGTCGGGATTGTCGAGATATCGCTGGCGAATCGGCTCCTGCCGCGCGCGGACGTCTACGTTTGACGCAGGCATGCGGCGCCCCCCTTCACGAATCCGTGTTCCAGCGCCGAGGAAGACCGGCATTGGAGCATCTGCCCTCTTAGGCTGCGCCTTCCTGACGCACCGCGGATAAGCTGCGAGCGCTCACGCTACGAAATCTACCGTAGAGCTGCCTGCGAGCCAGCTTGATCCGCTTGTTCGGCGGAGCCCCGTGCACGCAGGTGCTCAGCTCAAGCTGAATCCCGCACTGGCCCAGCGAGTTTGAAGGCCTTCGTGAATCCGTGGGCAAGCGCGGGGGCGGTGGGCCAGGCCAGGTCAGCGAAGGATCAGGATGAGGACCACGATGACGCCGACGATGCCGGCCAGCCAGCCGAGCGCCCAGGCCCAGGGCCGCCTCCGGCGCTGCGAACCCTCGTTCGCTGCGCCGAACATGGACGCCGACAGGATCGGCTGCGAGCGCCCTCCACCGACAAACGCCGACTGGGCCTCGCGCGACTCCATCCCCGCCTCATTCGGCTTGATGTGTTTGGGTTCCGAACCCGTCATCGCGCCCTCCCATCGCGATACGTCTTTTCTAGTGTGCCCGCGCGAAGAGCGAACGAACCGGTCCGGGCCATCTCCATCAGGTCTCGCAACGACCCGCCAAATTCGAAGCTCTCCTGCCGAACGTCGAGTGCTTCAGCCGCGAACGTGCGGCTTCATGTCAGCCTAGCGCGTGCGTGAGTCGGCTGGAAGCGCTTGTTAGATGCGTCCCGACCCTCGCATCGCGTCGTACGATCTACCGCCTGGCGCCTACTCGAAGAACAGGCCGACTATCTCTGTCAAAGCGACCCAACCCGCTATGAACGAAGCAAGAAGTACCTGATGCCTAGAGTGAAGCGTCTGTCCGGCGCGCGCGCAGTCCGACTACAACTGCTGGAACCACCACAGCCAGCACAACGAGCGGAAGCGCAACGCGCAGCCAAAGGGGCGCCGCTTCAGACCCACCGTTGGTGATCGCGTTGGATACGAAGAAGGACAGCACGAGCAGCAGCAAGAGCCCAAGCCCAAGACCAACCCCGATCCGGCCGGTCGAAGTGCGGGGAGCGAACAACCTGGTCTCACTCATGACGAGCCCCCTTCTCTGCTGCCACTCAGAGACTGCATCTAACGCACCGCGGATAACCTGCGAGCGCGCCGGCCTCTCGTGAGGGCGCCAGCGCTGCGGCGGGTCAGGTTGATCCGCTTGTTCGAAGCACCGCGGCTACCCCTGCACCCCGCAACGTACCTCGTACATCTGGTTAGCCGACCTGGTTCCGCTCGCGCTCCAGTCGCTCAAGTCGGTCGTCGATCACGTTGAGGCCGCGAATCACTTCGTTCATACCTCGGCGCACCGACTAGAAGACGCCGCGAATCCACACGAGAGCGATGCAGATCAGGACAACGATGATGATTTCCACGACTCACGCTCCCTCAGGTGGTTGCTTCGAACGCACCGCGCATGAGCAGACGCGGTTGGCCTGCCGCCGCGCGGCAGACCCTCTGGCGTTCTGCTCGATCCGCTTTTTCGGCGTGCCTGCATCACAGGTCCTTGGGCTTCAGTCCGCTGTGCTTGGCGATGCGTGCGAGCATCCGCGGGCCGATCTCCTCGCGGTCATGGAAGGCGAAGACGAGGTTGGGCCAGCCGGGGCGCGAGAGCACCTTGTGGGAGCCGGTCTGACGCTCGACCGTCCAGCCGATGCGCAGGAGGGCGGCGAGGACGAGCTTGGCGCGGTGCTGGGCCAGTCGCTCACGCAGCGGCGAAGGAGATGTTCAGGTACTCGCGGCCGGCCTCTTCGTTCTCGAGCCGGTCGGCGACGACGCGCAGGGCGAGCGCCTGCACGTGAGCGATGGCGTCGTCCTGGCTCGAACCGTAGGCGAGCACGCCGGGGAGCTCGACCACCTCTGCGATCCAGCGCCCGTCAGCCTCGCGCTCAAGCTCGATTCGAAACACGACCGACATCACTCACCTCCCTGAGACATCACGACAAGGATACTACCCCTCCTCGCCTACGGAAGCCGCTACGACCTGCTACGCCGAACGCACCGCGCATAAGCTGCGCGGGCCGCGCTCACAGGGCCATGAAGAGCTGGGGCGCATCAGCTTGATGCGCTTGTTAGGCGTCACCCCACCGGAGTGCCGGTGGCGCCGTCCTTGAGGTAGCCCAGGACGAAGGTGGTCACGTCACTCGGCCATACGTACTCCGGGTCGTCCTGTAGCGGGCAGCACGCGGCCGGCGCTGCGGCGAAAGCCGGTGTCGACCCACGAAGCGGTCCGTCCCGGGTCACGCCCAACCCATTCGTCGAGGAGTAGCCAGCCAATCTCCACGTGCTGACGCATCTCGCGCGACTCGGTGGTGGTGAAGATCTCGTCGAAGTCGGCGGCGGTGTAGCGGAGGCGCTTGCCCGCGGCGTCGACGACCCCGAACGCACCATCCGGTCCACCGGCGGCGACATTCTCGGGCTCGTCATCATGCTTCGGCTGAACGGACCCACGGAGACCTCCCCCTTATCAGTGCCCTCGCGAACCCTTGGCCTAGTAGACCTAACGCACCGCGGATCAGCTGTGCGCGCAACGCTTTCAGAGTGAAGAATGCCTGCGGCGCGTCAGCTTGATCCGCTTGTTAGACCCACCCTACCGTCGAGTTCGTCTTCGTCGAAGTGCCGAGCCTGATGGCGGACCACAGCGATCTCGACCGACGTCTCACTGCGGCGGTAGATGACGCGGTAGGAGCCGACGAGCAGTTCGCGCAGGTCGTCGCGCCCCAGTTCGGGGACGACGCGGCCGGCGTCAGGGAAGCGCCGCAGCGCCTCGACGCGCTCGAGCAGTTCCTCGAGCCAGCGGCGCGCGGCGGCTGCGTCCTCGGCAACGATGTAGGCGAGGGCCTCGTTGACCTGGCGGTCGGCGAGCTGCGACCAGACCAGCCTCACCCTGCGAGCTGCTCCCGGAGGCGCGCCGCGACCTCCTCATGTGGCACCAGCATGCCGGCGTCGAGCTGCGCCTCGGCGACCGCCAGGTCGCGCAGCAGGGCGACTTCCTCGACGAGCTGCTCGTAGAGCTCGACGTCGAGGAGCACGGCGGCGCTGCGGCCGTGCTGGGTGAGCACGACGGGGCGCTTCGTGGCATGGACCTGTTCGAGCACCGCCGAGGTGTGAGCGCGGAACTCGGTGACCGGGCGGACATCTACGGACGGGCGAAAGTGCGGCATGGCTGGCCTCCGTGATTCGATACGCCATTACGTACAGTATAGCGTACCGTCGAGGCAGCGGCTGCGACCTTGTTGGGTCTAACGCCCGGCGCATAACCCGCGCCGCGCAGCGGCGTCGGTGTTGATGCGCTTGTTAGCTGTGCCGCTGCCCACTACTTCTCGTCTGCGCCTGACCCCTGCATGCCCTCGTCCAGCACGGCGCGCGCATCGTCTGCGTCGCGCGGGGAGACCATGAGCTGCGCGGAGCCGTAAGCGAGCGGCAGACCCATCGAGGTGGCGACCGCCTCGCCGAGCACGACGTAGGGTACCTCCGCCGATCCAAGCAGGGACTTGGCTAGGCCCAGTTCGAACGGGTCCGAGGAGTGCAGGACGCAGACGAGATCTTGGGACGCCTCAGCGCTCACACTTCAGCCCTCCACGGTCGCTGACAGAATCACCCTCCGATTCCCTTTCGCCCTGCTACAGCTAACGCCCGGCACATTACCGCGCCGCGTAGCGGCGTCGGCGTTGATGGCGCCACGTACTCCGGGTCGTCCTGCGCGGGCAGCACGCGGCCGACGCGGCGACGCAGGCCAGTGTCGATCCAAGAGGAGCTGCGGCCCGGGTCGCGCCCGACCCACTCGTCGAGGAGCAGCCAGCCGATGTCAACATGCTTGCGCATCTCGCGAGCCTCGGTGGTCGTCAAGATTCGTCGAAGTCCTCCGGCGTGAAGCGGACGCGGTTGCCTGCGGCGTTGACGACCTCGAACGCCCCGTCTGGTCCACCGGCAGCGACGTTCTCAGGCGCGTCATCGTGGCGCTTGCGGCTGAACAGACCCAATGAGATCCCCTCCTCACGCGCTCTGGGCGCACCGTTTGCCTAGTAGACCTAACGCACCGCGCATGAGCAGACGCCGCTGACCTGCCGGTTCATGGCAGACCTGCTGGCTTTCTGCTCGATGCGCTTGTTAGCGGTCACCCACCGACGCGCTCCTCCATCGTCCGATCGCGACGAGCGTGCATGCAGGCGACGACGCTGATCAGATCGGCAGTGGCGACGAAGCAGACGGCATACGGGAAGCGGCGCAGGAGCGCACGCCGCACCTCGTGGTGGACGAGCGGGAAGCGCTCGGGCATGCGCGCGATCTCGGCAAGGGTCACGTCGACGGCGCGCAGGAACTCGGCGCCCAGGCCTGGAGAGCGCTGCTCGTACCAGAGCGCCGCGTCGAGGACGTCCGCCTCGGCGGCCGCGCGGACGACGAGCCGCGCCGTCATCCGGCCTTGTCGAGCCGCTCCTGGATACGCCCGCGCACGACCTCCCAGGAGTCGCCGACGCCGGGGTCGCGGGCGAGCTGGGCGAGGCGGTGATCGAGTTGGCCGCCTGCGCCTCGGTGAGCGGCAGCCCACCGGTCTCGGCGGCGACGCTGTCCCAGAGGTCCTCGGCGAGCTGGATACGCTCGGCGAGGGAGAGCCCGCTGATGTCGAGGTCGGTGGTGCGCACGAGCTCAGTCTCCCCCGCGCGCCCCGCGGGCGCAACACCCGAGTGGTGGGCATTGGCCTCACGACCGGTGTACCGCTAACGCACCGCGGATAAGCTGCGAGCGCGACTCCTGATGACAGCGTCGACGGTGCGGCGAGCCAGCTTGATCCGCTTGTTAGAGCCCCGGCCCGCCACCGCCTCAATCCAGATTCTGCGAGTACAACGTGAAGGCCCCGGAGTAGCCGACCCCGTCCCGTGGGCGAGCGCCTGGGTGAGCGTGACGTGGTAGTAGTCGGGGTCGACCGACATGCCGAGAGCCCGGTCGGACTGAAGCGCGAACTGCTCCGTCCAGGAGCGCACAGACGAGCCGCCGCCGCCGCTCGTGGTCGCGTCGATCTGGCGCAAAGCCTCGAGAGTGAACTCTGCCCGGGCGTCGCTCGGCCCCGAGAGGTCCCAGGCGAGCCGCACGCGGCCGGTGAGGTACAGAGTGCCGAGGTCGAGATGCTCGGTCTTCGCGCCGTCGAAGCTGCCCGAGGCGACCTCCTCCCAGCGCGGCGGCGGCGGGTCGGAGGAGCAGCCGGCAAGGAGGGCGACGCCCACGAGGGCAAGCGCGACGAGCGACGCCACGGCCAGCGCTCTGCCTCCAACCATGCTCCCCTCCTCCGCTCGTTGAGGTGGCTCTAACGCATCGCGGATAAGCTGCGAGGGCCGCGGCCACGTCTTGCCGCGACGATTTGGCGAGTCAGCTTGATCCGCTTGTTAGTCTGCGTCTCCCACCTCCGCCAGGAGCGTCTCGCATTCGGCGCGCACCAATGGCACGTCGTTCCGGGCGATCAGCCAGACGATGCGGTCGTCGACGTGCAAGTAAGCATGGGTGAGCTGGTTGCGGAAGTCGATGATGCGGCGCCCGTTCGTGATGCGCGCGAACAGCTGCGGCTCGGTGCGGAAGAGCACAGCGATCGCCTCGCCGATGATGGTGAACTCGCGCTCGACGGACGAGCGCAGCATGCGCGTTGCCTGGTACTCGTCGAACTCGACGCCCGAAAGCACCGAGTCGATGGCGTCACAGGCCTCGATGACGTCCCGCAGGTACGCGGGTGCCTCAGGCTGCATAGAGGAGCTGCTTGGTGCGCTCGATCTCGCGTGCCACGTAGCGGTTGCGGACGGCGTCAGCCATGAGCAGGTCGACCTCGGTGCCGAGCAGGGTGCGAAGGTCGTCGAGGAGGCCGAAATAGGCGTCGACCAGGGCGTACCCCTCGTGCGGGGCAAAGTCGACGAGCAGGTCGACGTCGCTCTGGCCGGGGCGGAAGTCGTCGCGCAGGGCCGAGCCGAAGACGAATAGGCGCGCGACGCCGTACCGGCCGCAGAGCTCGGCGATGGCTGCACGCTTGTCCTGCAGAACGTCGACCATGGGAAATCACCTCCGCCGTCATGCTACCCGGGAGCGCCGCGACTGGCTACAGTGGACGACCGCTGACGCCCCGCCTGACGTCAGACTAACTACTATTCTGCAGTCTGCGTCAGACCCTTGATGCGGCTGCCCGCTTCTGCATAAGACTCTGCCATCAGGCTCGGATGGGCACGATATGCAGACTGCGTAAGACCGGGCAGGCGGCCCGGGCGCGGCCCGGGCGCACCTGCGTCGTCTACTTGCGCGTGGCCTCTGTCGACAGGTGGTCGATGCGGTCGATCTCGTCCGCAGTGAGCCGCAGGTCCATGGCTGCGGCGGCCTGGGTGGCGTGCTCCGGGCGCGAGGCGCCGGGGATGGCGACCACGGCCTCGCCGTAGTACGTCACCAGCCAGGCCAGGGCCACTTGAGCGGGCGTGACGCCGTGCGCCTCGCCGACGGCGCGCAGCTCCGCGATGAGCGGCGCCGAGCGCGCCAGTCCCTCGGTCGTGAGGTACTTGCTGGACGGGCTCAGGAGGGAGCGGCGCCCGTAGGGCAGCGCTTGTACCCGCGAGGGGTCGTCGTGGTAGCGGCCGGTGAGGATGCCCTGCGCGAGCGGCGAGTAGGCGATCAGGGTCACGCGGTGCTCGCGGGCCAGGTCCAGGACGCCGTTCGTCTCGATGGAGCGCTCGAGCAGGTTGATGCGCACCTGGTTTGAGGCGAGAGTCAGCCCCTCGGTCTGAAGAACCGTTCCGGCCCGCGCCATCTGCTTCGCCGAGAAATTGCTGACGCCGACGGCGCGCGTCTTGCCGGCGTGGACCAGCGCGGACATCTCCCTCATCTGCGCGGCGACGAACGAGCGGCTCCACGGGAAGTGGACCTGGTACAGGTCGACGGGGTACGGCGCCAGGCACTCGATCCGGGTGTCGATGTTGCGCCGGAGGTCGCGGGCCGGCTTGAGGAACGGCATCCATTTGGTCGCGACGACCACGCTGCCGGGCTCGACACCGGCGTGACCCAGGCCGGCGGCGAGGGCTCGTTCCGATGCCCCGTTGCCGTACACCTGCGCGGTGTCGTACCAGGAGATCCCGCCACGGAGCGCCGCCGAGACGATCGCGTCCATCGTCTCCTGGTCGAGGACGGACCACATCTTGCCGGTCACGCCCTTGCCCTGCTGCAACTGCCAGCAGCCGAGCCCGATGGGAGTGACGGTGAGGCCGGTGCGGCCGAGCGCGCGCATGTCCATGGCCGGAACCTACACCCGACAGGAGGACCAGACATCGGCTTGGGGACCCGGGTGCCGATGCGCGACCCCCTGCTGCGCGCCGGCCCTTGGCTCGAATGGTCGTGCGGCGGGCCGGGGCCGGCCGGCGAAGCGGCGCCGGCCTAGAACTCCGCCGGGAGCGCCTTCATCTGCGCGGCGGTGAAGACGGGCCCGTCCTTGCAGACGTACACGGGCCCGATGTTGCAGCGGCCGCACTTGCCGAGCCCGCACTTCATGCGGTTCTCGAGCGTGGTGAAGACGGCGTCGTCGGAGAAGCCGAGCTTCTCCAGCACCGGCAGCGTGAGCTTGACCACGATCGGCGGGCCGCAGACGACGGCGACGGCGTTGTCCGCGCTTGGGCGCCGTCTTCTCGACGACCGGCGTGACGTAGCCGACCTCGCCCTTCCAGTCCGGGGTGTCGCCGCCGGGGTCGACGGTGGCGACCATCCTGACGTCGGGGCGCGAGCCCCACTCTTCCAGCTCGCGCTTGTACACCAGGTCGTCCACCGAGCGGGCGCCGTAGACGATGGTCACGTCGCCGAACTCGTCGCGCCGGTCGAGGACGTTCCAGATCACGCAGCGGACCGGCGCGAGGCCGATGCCGCCGGCGACGAAGACGACGTCCTTGCCCTTCCAGTCGTCGACCGGGAACCAGTTGCCGTAGGGGCCGCGGAAGCCGATCGTGTCGCCGACGTTCGCCTCGCGCAGCGCGGTCGTCACCTTGCCGATGGCCTTGAAGCTGCACTCGATGAAGCCCTGCCGCGTGGGCGAGCTGGCGATGCAGAAGGTGCTCTCGCCGGCGCCGAAGATGCTGTACTCGCCGAACTGGCCGGCCTTGAAGTCGAAGCTCTCGCGCACGGCCTCGTCCTGGAACTCGAGGCGCAGGGTGCGCGTGTCGGCGGTCTCGTCCACCACCTCGGTGACGGTGGTCAGCAGTGGCTGGTAGATGTTCACGAGGCGGCCTCGGCGGGTTCGTCGGCGGCTGGGCCGGCGTCGTCGCCCGGCCGGCGGGCGGCGATGTCGATCGCCTCCAGGATCTCGACGAGGTCCTGGCCGGCGTGGCAGACGCGCGTGCAGCGGCCGCAGCCGGTGCAGAGCACCTCGCCGAACTTCAGCGGGTAGATGGCGAACTTGTGGTTGATGCGCTGGCGGTAGCGGACGTGCTGGTCGTCGCGCGGGTTGTGGCCGCTGGCGTGCAGCGTGAAGGTCGGCGCCTGGCAGGTGTCCCAGCAGCGGCGCCGGGTCCCGCGGCCGACCCCCTCCTGCTCGTCGACGATGTCGAAGCAGTGGCAGGTGGGGCAGACGCTGGTGCAGGCGCCGCAGCCGTTGCAGCGGATCGCCAGCTGCGAGAGCAGCGGGTCCTCGAAGTGCGTGTCGATCCAGTCGCGGACGCGAGGCCGCGTCGATCTCGAGGTTGGCGGCGACGCGGGCCCGCGCGGCGGCGCGCTCGTCGTCCGCCTGGCGGCCGAGCGTGTCGGCCTCGACGTCGCCGGAGAAGCGCGCCTTGTTGGCTTCGACCAGGGCGCGCCCCTTGTCGGTCGCCGGCTCGTAGACGTAGCCACCGTCGACCGGCGTGAGCAGGCCGTCGGCGCCCTTGACGTCGTCCGGCGCCGCGCCGACGGCGGTGCAGAAGCAGCTGTCGTCGATCATCGGGCAGGTGAGGTTGACGATGGTGGTCGCCTCGCGGCGGCCGTTCCAGAGCTCGTCCTTGTAGTCCCAGTTCATGACCTTGTCGACGACCTCGAGGGCGGCGGCGTCGCAGGCCTTGGCGGCCAGAACGACGCGCGGCGCGAACTCGGTCGGGACCTCGATGATCTCGGTGGTCGTCCCCTTCTGCTTCCAGCGGCAGAGCGCCTCGTGCTCGGGCAGGAAGTAGCCCTTGAGCGAGAGCTGCGGCAGGCCGCGGCTGAGGTCGAGCTGGTCGGCCGATTCGAGCGCGCGGTAGTCGATGTCGACCAGCGAGTGGTCCAGCGAGCACGCCGTGGCCGCGATCGCCGACGGCGACTGGCAGATGTCGGTGGCGACGGGCGCGACCACTTCCGTGCCCGCGCCGAGCAGGTCCGCGGCGAGGCCGCGCAGGTCCGCGTCGGAGATGAAGTATCGGTCGCTCACTTGATGAACTCCTGCTGGTCGTCGAGGCGGTAGTCGCCGATCGGCGCCGCGTTCTCGGGGTCGTCGCTCACCGTGTACTCGTAGCGGTCGCGCACGATGTGCTGCAGCTTGCGGTTGAGCAGGCTGAGCGGGATGCCGACCGGGCAGAAGCGCTCGCACTCGCCGCAGTCGACGCAGCGGCCGGCGAGGTGGACGGCGCGGGTGATGTTCCAGCTGAAGTTGCCGCGCGGGTGCGACGAAGACTCGATCCACTGCGGCTGCGTCTTCTCGACGATGCAGCGCTCGCAGATGCACAGCGGGCAGACCTGGCGGCAGGCGTAGCAGCGCACGCACTTGCTGAACTGGTCGGTCCAGAACGCCCAGCGCTCCTCGAGGGGCTGGTCGTCGAGCACCGCGACGCGCTCGTCGATGGTCATCACCGGCCGCGGAGGCTCCGGCTGCGGCTCGCCGACGAGGTGGTCCGTCAGCGTCGGCTCGCGGTTGTCGCAGCCGTAGCAGCGCGGCGCCACGTTCTCGGGTGTGAGGGCCAGGGCGGCGGGCAGCTCGTTCTCCTCGAGCACGCCGCCGCAGCGCACGCCGATCAGGACGACGTCGTCGCGGGTGAGCTGCGCCTCGCGCAGCAGGCCCGCGACCGCTTTGACGTCGCAGCCCTTGACGACGAGGCCGATCTTGCCGAACTCGGCGACGTGGTCGCGCCGCGGGTTCAGGTACGTCACGAGGTTGTGCACGCAGCGCGTGTCGAAGATGAGCTTGTCGGTCTCGGCCGGGTCGCTGACGAAGACCGGCCGGGCGCCGCGGCGCGCGTGCTCCCAGCCGATGATCACGCGCACGTCGCCGCCTTCGAGCAGCTCGCGGGCGATGCGGCGCAGGTCGTCGACGCCGGTGTACACAGGCTCGGTCACGGCGCCATCTCCGCGTTCGCGGGGGCGGCCGTGTCGGCCGGCGACATCCCGCCGTCGTCCGGCGCCAGCGCGCGGTACGCCTCGAAGGGGCCGAGCTCGCGCACGTTGGTCACGGCCGCGTCGACGACGTCCTTCCACTTGGCGCCCTCGCTGGCGGAGACCCAGCTGAAGGTCATGCGCCGCGGGTCGACGCCGACGAACTCCATGATGTCGTGGAACACGGCGAAGCGCCGGCGGGCGTGGTAGTTGCCCGAGGTGTAGTGGCAGTCGGCCGGGTGGCAGCCGCTGACGATCACGCCGTCCGCGCCGCGCTCGAACGCCTTGATGATGAACAGCGGGTCGATGCGGCCCGTGCAGGGCAGCCGGATGATGCGCACGTTGCTCGCCATGTGCAGGCGGCTGGTCCCCGCGAGGTCGGCGCCGGTGTAGGTGCACCAGTTGCAGACGAAGGCGGTGATGCGCGGTTCGAACTCGGTGGGTGCGTCCGTCATGCTGCTCACTCCCACGCGCAGAGCGCGTTGATCTCGCTGAAGATCTGCTCGTCGGTGAACGTCTCGAGCTCGACGCTCTTGCTCAGGCACACGGCCTGGCAGGTGCCGCAGCCCTGGCAGACGCCCGGGTTCACGTAGGCGGTGTGGCCGCAGACGTGGCCGTCCACGGTGCAGACCTCGCGCTGCTCGATGGCCCCGTAGGGGCACACCAGCTCGCAGCGCATGCAGCCGATGCAGGTCTGCTCGTTGACGATCGCCACGGCCGGCTCGCGCTCCAGCTCGTCGGAGCTGAAGAGGCCGAGCACCTTGGCGCTGGTCGCGCTCGCCATGGCGACCGCGTCCGGGATGTCGCGCGGCGACTGGCAGGCGCCGGCGACGAACACGCCGGCGGTGTTGGTCTCCACGGGGCGCAGCTTGGGGTGCGCCTCGTTGATGAAGCCGTCGGTGTCGACGCTGACGCTGAGCTTCTGGGCCAGCTCCTTGACGCCGTCGTTGGGGCGGATGGCCGTGGCCAGCACGACCATGTCGGCGTCGATCACGACCTGCTCGCCGCTCAGCGTGTCGAAGCCCCACACCTTGACCGTGTCGCCGTCGCGGAAGATGCGGCTCACGCGGCCGCGGATGTACTCCGCGTGGTCCTCTTCGATGGCGCGCCGGCTGAACTCGTCATAGCCCTTGCCGGCGGCGCGGATGTCCATGTAGAAGGCCACGGCGCGGCCGTCGTGCACCTTGTGCTTGTAGAGCATCGCGTGCTTGGCGTTGTACATGCAGCAGATCTTGCTGCAGTAGCTCATCCCCTTCTCGGGGTCGCGGGAGCCGACGCAGTGGACGAAGACCACCGTCTTCGGCTCCTTGCCGTCGGACGGCCGAGGATCGCGCCGGCGGTCGGCCCGCTGGCCGACGCCAGGCGCTCGAACTGCAGGCCGTCGATGACGTCCGGCACCTCGCCGTAGCCGTACTCGCCGTAGCCCTTGAGGCCCTCCGGCTGGTCCTTGCCGATGTCGTACAGCTTGAAGCCGGTCGCGACCACGATCGCCCCGACCTCCTCGGTCACGAAGGTGTCCTCGGTGTCGTAGTCGATCGCGCCCTTGAGGCACGCCTCCTTGCACTTGCCGCAAGCGTCCTTGGCGAGGCCCTTGCGGCGGCCCTTGAAGAGCGTGCAGTTCACGCGGTCGAGCACCGGCTGGTTGGGCACCGCCTGCGGGAACGGCACGTAGATGGCCGTCCGGTTGCCGAGCCCGGCCTCGAACTCGCTGGGGATCTTCTTGGCCGGGCAGACGCCGAAGCAGTCGCCGCAGCCGTTGCAGAGGTCCTGGTCCACGCTGCGCGCCTTCTTGCGCACCGTGACCTCGAAGTTGCCGATGTAGCCGTCGACCTTCTCCACCTCGCTCCACGTGTGGAGCTTGATGTTGGGGTGCTGGTACGCCTCGACCATGCGCGGGGTGAGGATGCACTGCGAGCAGTCGAGGGTGGGGAACGTCTCGCTCAGCTGGCTCATGTGGCCGCCGATGGAGGCTTCCTTCTCGACGAGGATCACTTCGTGGCCGCCGTCGGCGATGTCGAGCGCCGCCTGGATGCCGGCGATGCCGCCGCCGATGACCAGCGCGCGCTTGGTGACCGGGATCTTGATCGTCTCGAGCGGCCGGTTGTGCTTGACCTTCTCGATGATCGTGCGGCCGATGTCGATCGCCTTGGCGGTCGCCTCGTCCTTGTCCTCGTGGATCCAGGAGCAGTGCTCGCGGATGTTGGCCATCTCGCACATGAACTTGTTGAGGCCGGCCTGGTCGGCGGCGCGGCGGAAGGTCTTCTCGTGCATGTGCGGCGAGCAGGCGGCGATGACGACGCCGGTGAGGTTGTTGTCCTCGATGGCCTTCTTGACCAGGGCCTGGCCCGGGTCGGAGCACATGTACTTGTAGTCCTCGGCGACGGCGACGCCCGGATGGTCCTTGAGCGCCTCGGCGACCTCGGCGCAGTCGACGGTGCGGGCGATGTTCTCGCCGCAGTGGCAGACGAAGACGCCGATGCGGCTCATGCGTCACCTCCGGCGTCGGGCGCGGCGTCGGCGGGAGCGGCCGGAGCGGCTGCGCCGCCGGCCTCCGCGGCCTTGGCCTTCTCCGCCTCGGCGCGCTTGGCGGCGCGGGCGGCGGCCTTGGCCTCCGCCTCCGCCTGCAGGCGCTCCTCTTCTTCGACGCGCACGGCGGCGCGGGCGACGAGGTCCTTGATGAGCGGCTCGGTGGCGACGAAGTGGCGGCCGAGGCCGAGGGTCTCGGCCGGCAGGCCGAGGGCGAGGCCCACCACCTGCGTGATGAACAGGATCGGCAGCGGCTGCTCGCCGCGCTCGGTCATCGCCTTCTGACGCAGGTCGAGGTTGCTGTGGCAGAGCGGGCAGGCGACCACGATGGCCTCCGCGCCGTTGGCCCGCGCGTCCTCGATGATCGAGCGGCCGAGCCGCACGACCGACTTGGTGCGGCTGATGCTGAAGGCGCCGCCGCAGCACTCGACCTTCATGTTCCACTCGACGTCGTCGGCGCCGCAGGCGTTGATGATGTCGTCCATCTGCATCGGCTGCTCGGGGTCGTCGTCGCCGCTCAGCTCGGGCGGGCGGACGAGCAGGCAGCCGTAGTACGCCGCGAGCTTGACGCCGTGGAGCGGGTTGGGCTCGGCCAGCGACGCCGCCACCTTCTCCTCGATGAGCGGGCCGTACTCGTGCAGCAGCTGCACGGCGTTGAACACCTCGACCGTGTTGGCGAACGGGCGGCCGAGGATCTCCGGCATGCGCTCGGCGAGGCCGTCCTCTTCCGCGACCGCGAGGCGCGCCGACGCGAGACGGTTGTAGCAGGCGGCGCAGGGAGCCAGCACGCGGTCGAAGCCTTGCGCCTCGGCGAGGGCCAGGTTGCGCGCCGGGAGCGCCACGCCGAGCAGGTGGTCGGTGGTGTGACCGCTGCTCGCGCCGCAGCAGTTCCAGTCCGGGATCTCGGCGACGGGGATGCCCAGCGCCGCGACCACGGCCCGCAAGCTCTCGTCGAACTCGGGGGACGTGCCGTGCAGCGAGCAGCCCGGGTAGTAGGCGAGGCCGCGAGCCGCCTTCGTCGTCGCGGCGTCCTCGACGGCCACGGCCGTCGGGTCTTCGGCGACGGTGCTCATGGCGTCACCCCGCACTGCTCGAAGATGCGCTTGATCTCGGCCACGCCGTCGATCTTGTCGGCGCGGAGGTTCAGCTTGCCGCGCGCGAACATGCCGGGGGCGTTGGTGACGTCCTTCATGAGGTCGCCCGTCTTGAGCTTGTAGTCCATGACGAGGCCCATCTCGTGCAGGCGGCCGTTGGTGCGGATCTGCTCGAGGAACGCCTTGTGGAAGGCGCCGATGTGGCGTGGCATCTGCGCCTCGCCCGATTCGCGAGCGATCTCGCGGAGGGCGTCGATGACGCGCGCCGGGTCGCAGGCGTTGGGGCAGCGGGCGCTGCAGGTCTCGCAGGTGAGGCAGAGCCAGATGGACTCGTCCTGGAGGGCCCGCTCGCGCGAGCCGTACATGACGCGGCGCATCACCTGGTGGGGGCGAAGGTCGGATTCCGAAGCCATGGGGCATCCTGCGGAGCACTTCCCGCACTGATAACACGTCGCGGGATTGATGCCGGTTGCGGCCTCGATCTCGGTGGCGAGGTGGGGGGTACTGCTCGTCATCGTGGCGATCGGTCCTTCTGGCGAGGTCGGGCGGCCTTCGGGGCCGTCCGCCGCACACCATCGTGCTGGAGGGCAGAGTACAAAGCGTGCTGCTTGAGTGTAGAGGCACAAGCGAAAGCGGGCAACTCGAGTCCTGTTTGTGGACTGCTGTGCGGTCGAGCGGCCAGGCGTACCGTCCCGCGGCTGCGCGTCAAGGGCTCGGCGACATCTGCAGCGAGCCGGCTGCCGCCGGCGCCCAGACGGGTGAGAGAGCCTCCTGGACAAGCGGCTTCGAGTCGCCACCGGTCGCGGGCAGCAGATAGACGGTACCCGTCTGGTACTTCTCCTGGTCGTACTCCGCCCAGGCGATGGTCTTGCCGTCGGGCGACCAGGAGAGATCCTGGACCATGGTGTCCTTGTAGCGCGCCAGCACCGTGGTGGAGCCGGCCCCGGTATCGAAGACCCAGAAGATGGCCGGCCCGATGCCGCTGGCGTTGGCGGCCGGCTTGAGGGAGTGACCCGTGAAGACCACCTTCGTGCCGGCCGGGTCCCACGCGTAGCCGGCCGGGAGCTGCGTCTCGCGGGCCGGCATCAGCGTGCTGCCGTCGGCGGCGATGACCGTGTAGCTCGTGCCCACGTCGCTGCCGGCGCGGCGGTAGATGATCGCTTCGCCGTTCGGAGAGATGAGGGGCTCGTCGAAGGCGCGCGCGTTGACGTCGAAGAGCGCCTCGTTCTCGCCGAGCTGGGTCACCACGCCCGAGCCGCGCTCGAGCAGTTCGAGCCGCTCCTTCGCGGACGCCATGCCGTACTGGTCGGTCTTGCGGTCCGTGTAGGTGACGAAGACGACCCGGTCCCCGGCGTGGGACGCGCTGACCGAGACTCCGCGAAGCGCGAGCCCGCCGCTGTCGACCAGCGGCGCGAAGTCTCGCGCTCCGACATCGTAGACCAGGAGGTCGGCGTTCTGGCCGGTGGCTTTGGGCGGTTCCGTGTAGCCCGCCACGAGGAGCTGTCCATCCGAGAGCCACGCGACGCTGTCGATGGCGAGGATGCCGGGCGTCTCGGCCGTCGCCTGGCGTGCGTCTCCGCTCGCCACCGAGAAGAGCCACAGTTCGCTCCGCTTGTACGTGCCGGCGATGCACGCCAGCCACTTGCCGTCGGGTGAGTAGGCGATCTGCCAGATCTGCTCGCCGCTGAAGCGCGTGATGGGCTCGACGGTCCCGTCGCTCGTGATCGCCGCGAGCCGGTCGGCCTTGGGACCGACGGCGCCGGCGAGGTACTGACCGAGACGGGGCAGCGGCGAGACGCCGACGGTGCCGCCGGTGGTCGGCGTCGGGCCGATCGGCTCTTCGTCGTTGCCGCCGCCCCGCGGGAAGAGGACGAAGATGAGGACGCAAGCGAGCGCGATCGCCGCCACGGCGATGAGCGTCACGAGCCACTTGGGCGCCGGCTTGCCGCGGCGCGGCGGTCCGCCGGCGGGCGGGTCCGCGCCCGGCGGAGGCGACGCGGGCGGTCCGGGTGGCGCGGGCGCGGTGGGCGTCGCCGGCGCCGCGGCTGCGAAAGGCGGCGCGGCTGCGGCGACCGCCGCCGGAGCGGCGAAGTCCGACGGAGTCGGGACGCCGGCCGGAGGCGGGACGTCCGACGGAGTCGTGATGTCCGGCGGGGCGCCGACACCGGTCTGGCCATCGGGTCCCGCGAGCGTGGCGCCGCAGCCCTGGCAGAACCTCGCGTCGTCGTCGTTGGCGCGCCCGCAGGCCGGGCAGCTCCGCGCCATGTCCCCCTCCAGAGATGATCGCCGTCGTTCGGAGCATCGTACCGGCTCCGCGGCCGGCAGGACAGGGCAATCGCCGTGATGGACCGGCGTCGATCCGGGGCGGGTAGCGGTCAGGCGCCGCGCGCGGCGTCGTCGGACGCGAGGGCGCGGCGGACGCGCCCGTGGCCGGCGAGCATGAGGGCGGCGGCGGCGAGGGCGGCCACGGCGCCGAAGGCGAACGTGGCCCACGCCCCCCAGGCGCTCCACAGCAGGCCGCCGACGGTGCTGGCGGCGAAGGCGGCGAGGCCGGTCGCCGTGTAGTAGAGGCCGAGCGCGGAGGCGCGCTCCCCCGTCGGGATGGCGCGCCCGATCAGCGCCTTGCTGGTGCCCTCGGTCGCGGCGATGTAGAGGCCGTAGGCCGCGAAGAGGAGCGCGAGCGTCCAGCCGGATCCGGCGGCGGCGAAGCCGGCGTACACCGCCGCGAACACCACGTAGCCGGCGATGACGAGCGGGTACTGGCCGACCCGGTCGCTCAGCCCGCCGAGGGGCAGCGACCCCGCTGCGTATACGACGTTGTAGAGCACGTACAGCAGGATCACGGCCGCCGTGCTCACGCCCACGTCCTTGGCTTTGAGCAGGATGAAGGTGTCGCTGGAGTTGCCGACGGCGAAGAGCAGCGACCCGACGAGCAGCCAGCGGAAGGCGGGCGAGGCGGGCAGCGAGAGCTTGAAGGCCTGCCGCCGCGGCGCTTCGCGGTGCTCGCGCACCAGGAAGACGATGGCGACGACGCTGAGCAGCCCCGGGACCACGGCGATGGCGAAGATCCAGCGCAGCGAGACGTGAGCCTCCACGAGCGCCAGGGCGACGAGCGGACCCAGCACCGCGCCCATCGTGTCCATGGTCCGATGCAGGCCGAAGGCGAGGCCCTGCTGACCGGGCTGCGTGTTGGCCGCGATCAGGTCGTCGCGCGACGCCGTCCGCATGCCTTTGCCGAAGCGGTCGGTGAACCGGCCGGCGAGCGCCGCGCCCCACCCGGGCGAGAGGGCGATGATGAGCTTGCCGAGGGCGCCGAGCGTGTAGCCGCCGAGCACGAAGGGCTTGCGGCGGCCGGTGTAGTCGGCGGCCTGTCCGAACGGGTACTTGGTGATGCTCGCGGTCGCCTCGGCGATGCCCTCGATCAAGCCGAGCAGCGCCACCGGCGCGCCGAGCACGGTGGTCACGAAGATCGGGAACAGCGGATAGGCGATCTCGGAGCTCAGGTCGGCGAGCAGGCTGACGAAGCCGAGCGTGCGCACGTTCGGGTCGAGCAGGCGCAGGCGGGAGAACCAGGGGCGCCTGGGCGGCGCCGCGCCGGCTTGTCGGGTGGGCTCATCCATGGCGAAAGCCTACTCCTCCTCGCGCAGGGGTCAGGCCGCCCATGCGTCCACGGCTGTGGCCGGACCGCGCGACGCCGGTGACCTACTCCGAGGGCTCGAGGACGGTGAGCCCTTGGGCCATGGCCGCGCGGTTGAGCTCAACGTCGAACGAGGAGAAGACCAGAGTGTCGGGCCGGGCGAGTTCGTCCACGGTGAGCGCGGCGGCCAACTGGACGGCGTCGTAGCCGCGCAGCCGGCATCGCCAGGCCAGGTCTGCCGCGCGATGCTCGTCGAGATCGACCGTGAGGTACCGGGGCCAATCCCTTGTCAGGTCGGCCAGGGCATCGCGGCAGCCGCTCCGGGACAGACCGCTGTGCCGTGGGCGGCGGGAGAGTGCCGCCGCCGACTCGGCGAGCGTGGCGCGTGATGTCGCCACTACGTCGAAGCTCTCGATCCACGAGGCGACATCGTCCGAGCCCGGCTCTCGAACGTAATGCTTGAGCAGACTGCTCGTGTCGAGGTAGAGGATCACTCCTTGGGGTCTCGCAGCTTGCGTACAGTCTCCGAGATCGGCTCGCCGGTGTTCACGATCGGCGGTCCCGTGCGCCCCCGTGGCTTGCCGCCCGACCACCGGACCGTGCCGCTTTCGAGCAGACGGCGAAGGCCGTCGTGCTCGGGCCCCGGCGCGTGCATGACGACGACGTCCTTTCCGTGGTGCGTGACCACTACCGTCTCGCCCTCGCTTGCGAGACGGATGTACTCGCTGAGGTGTGCCTTCAGTTCGCGTATGCCGACGCTGGTCATTGTGACCTCAATTTCGGGTGACGATGTAGTTACAATCTGACTGTACCCGAGGAGAGCGATCACGACAAGGGTGACACCGGCTTGCGCGTGGCCGGGCCGGGCGACGCCTGTCGCTCACCCGGCCCGGCTCTTCGCCGATACTGTCGTCATGGAGTCCGTCCGCCGACAGCCACCGCACGCCCTTCCGTACGCGGTGCGGGCCGCCGCGCTCGCCTGCGTGCTCGCGGCGGCCCTGGTGCTCGCGCTCGTCCTGGCGCCGCCGTCGCGCGCGGCCGCCTACGGCGATGGCGCCGCCATCCCGTTCCTCCTCCTGCCGGCCGACAATCCCTGGAACACGCCGGTCGACTCGCTGCCGCTGGACCCGAACTCGGCGGACTACATCGCGCACATGAGCCCGGCGACGGGTCTGCACCCCGACTTCGGCACCGTCTGGGAAGGCGCGCGCATCGGGATCCCCTACATCGTCGTCCCCGGGACGCAGCCCAAGGTGCCGATCCACTTCACCGCCTACGGCGCCGAGAGCGATCCGGGTCCCTACCCTGTGCCGTCCAACGCCCCGGTCGAGGGGACGGGTGGCCCGTACGAGGACGGCGACCGCCACGTGCTCGTGCTCGACGCCGACCACCAGATGCTCTACGAGCTCTACCACGCCTACCGGCAGGCCGACGGCTCCTGGAACGCCGATTCGGGGGCCGTCTTCGACCTGACGACCAACGCCCTGCGGCCGGACGGCTGGACCTCCGCGGACGCGGCCGGCCTTCCGATCCTCCCGGGCCTCGCCCGGTACGACGAGATCGTCGGCGAGGGTGTGCTCGACCACGCGCTGCGCTTCACCGTGGCGGACACGCAGCGCGCCTACGTCTATCCGGCGACGCACTTCGCCAGCGACTCGGAGGATCCGGACCTGCCGCCGATGGGGCTGCGCGTGCGGCTGCGCGCCGACTTCGACGTGAGCGGCTTCCCGCCGGTGCTCCAGACGATCCTGAGGGGCCTGAAGAAGTACGGGATGATGGTCGCCGACAATGGCGCCGACTGGTACGTGGGCGGCGCGCCGGACGCGCGCTGGGACGACGAGGCGCTGCACGCGCTGGAGGGCGTGAGCGGCGGCGACTTCGAGGTCGTCGACTCGCGCGCGCTGCTGCCCGGCGCCTTCTACGTCAGCCTCCCGGCGACGGCGACGGCGCGCGAGGGCAGGCGCTGGACGCACGCCGGCGGGTTCTTCGACGGGGGCGGCGCGCTCTGGACGGCGACGGTGGACTACGCCGCGGGCGCCGGCGACGAGCCGCTGGCGCTGACGGGCGGCGGCGAGGGGCAGAGCGGCGCATTCGCTCTGAGCCACCTGTGGCCCGACGACGGGCGCCGCACCGTCGAGGTCGCCGTGACGAACGAGCTGGCGCGCACGGCGACGGCGACAATGTCCGTCACCGTGCGCAACGTCGTCTCCCGTGGTCGCCGGCGGCCCGAACGTGCGGGTCCGCGCCGGCGCGCGCCTCGCGCGGACCTGCTCCTTCCGCGATCCCGGCGCCGACGGCTGGAAGGGCTGGGTCAAGTACGGCGACGGGACGGCGCGGAAGGCGCTGCGCCTCCGCGCCGACAAGACGTTCCGGCTGTCACACCGCTTCGCGGGGCCGCGCGGCCGCCGCTGCACCGTCACGCTGTGCGTGACGGACGATGACGGCGGCCGCGGCGTCGACCGCTTCGTCGTCACCGTCCGCTGAGGCGGCGGCGGCCACGATCACGCGGCCGGCGGGCGTCCCGCCTGCGCCGCCCGCCGCCCGAGCCTCGGCCGGCTCAGAACCCTCCGGGGCCGATGTACGGGTTGAGGCCGGCGGCCTCCTCCTCGTAGATCCCCCACACCTTCTTCACCGGGCTCAGGTTCTTCCAGTACCCCTTGCTGCCCCGGGGCGTGATGAGGATGTCGCCCGGGCCGGCCACGATGTACCTCGCCGTCCTCGTCGGTGATCTCGACCTCGCCCTCGATGATGTAGGCGACCTCGTGATAGGGCCGCTCGAAGTGGCGCCGCTGGACGTCGCGCTTCCAGACCCCGAAGCTGAACTTGTCGTCCACCGACATCGCCGCCGTGTACTCCTTGCCCGGCGGGTCGGTCTCCTCGGGCCCGGCCATCGACTCTTCCCACGGCACTTCGTTGGCCTTGATGACGCGGATCTTGCTGTCGCTCAGATCCCCCATTGCCCCTCCTGATCGTCTGCGACGACGTAGAATCGCGGCGTCGCTCCGGCGCTTGCGATTCTACGCCCGCGGAGCCGCACTGTCCGTCTTCGGAGGAGGTCATCGGTGGAACTGCAGTCGGCGCTCGAGGAGCGTGTCGTCCAGGCCGTGCGCGACGCGAAGGACGAACTGGTCGGCCTCACCGCCGAGCTCGTCGCCTGCGACACGACCGCGCGGCACCCCGGCGATCCCGCGCGTGACGAGGAGAAGCTGCAGCGGCTGCTGGCCGCGCGGCTCGAGGCCTTGGGCGCGGAAGCGGACGTGTGGGAGCCGGAGCCCACCGGGGACGGCGACCGGTTCGTGCCGGCCGGCCTCGACTTCGTGGGCCGGCCCCAGCTCGCCGCCGGCCTCCCCGGCTCCGGCGGCGGCCGCAGCATCCTGCTCAACGGCCACATCGACGCCGTGGACGTGGAGCCGCGCGAGCAGTGGCTCAGCGACCCGCTCGTCCTCACCGAGCGCGACGGCTTCCTCTTCGGCCGCGGCGCCAACGACATGAAGGGCGGGGTCGCCGGCCTGGTCATCGCCCTGGAGGCGTTGCACCGCCAGGGCGTCCGTCTGGCCGGCGACGTCGTCTTCTGCACCGTCACCGACGAGGAGTCGTCCGGCGCCGGCGGCCGGGCGGCGGTGGCGCACGGCGTCAAGGCCGACGCCGGCATCGCCGCCGAGGCGACCGACTTCGACGCCTGGGTCAGCTGCCGTGGAACGGTGACGCCGACGATCACCGTCGCCGGTCGCGCCGGCCACGCCGAGATGCCGCAGCCGGACTGGCGCGAGGGCGGCGCGGTGAACGCGATCGAGAAGCTCGTCGCCGTCATCAACGGGATGGGTGCGCTGCGTGAAGAGTGGAAGTCGCGCCCCGACCACGTCCACCCGCTCCTCGCCCCGGGCGACATCGTCCCGACGATCGTCCATGGCGGCACCTGGATGGTCACGATCCCGGCGTCCTGCGCCGTGACCGCCGACATCATGTACCTGCCGCGGCACGTGGACGCGGAGGGGACGGGCAAGGTGATCGAGGCCGAGGTGGTCGACCGCCTCACCAGAGCGGTCGCAGGCGACCCTTGGTTCGCGGAGCACCCGCTCCGGTTCGACTGGTCCCAGGACGTCGTACCGGCCGAGATGCCGGCCGACCACCCGCTGGTGACGACCGCGCTCGGCTGCGCCGCCGCGCTCGGCCACCGCGGCGAGCCGGCCGGTCTGAACAGCTGGCACGACGCGGCCACCTTCACGCGCGCGGGCACGCCGACCTTCAGCTTCGGTCCCGGACGGCATCGACACGGCGCACGCCGTCAACGAGCGCGTCAGCGTCGGTGGGCTGGTCGACTTCAGCGCCGCCATCGCCCTCACGATGATGCGCTGGTGCGGGGTGGGTCGTGATCGTCCACCTGTCCATCCACACGCCGAAGCGCGGCAGGGAGCAGGACCTGATCGCCTCGATGCATCGCTACGGCGCGGCCAGGCGAGGGTCAGCCGGGGTTCATCGACGCGAAGACGCTGCGCGACCGGCACACCGGCCGCCTCGTCGGCATGGCGCGCTGGGAGGACGAGCAGTCGTGGCGCGCCGGTGTGGAGGCCATGCGCGCCGCCGTCGCCGGCGACCCGTTCGACGAGTGGGAGGCGGCCGAGGTCGAGGGCTTCTTCCTCGAGGAGGTGTGACGGTGACGGCCGCCGTCGTGGAACCGGCCGGCGCCGCGAAGCCGGCCGGCGGCCCCGGCGAGCACCACGACGTCGTCGTGATCGGCGCCGGCGTCTCCGGCCTCGCGACCGCCTGGCACCTGCGCGACCGGGACGTGCTGGTGCTCGAGGAGGCCGAGCGGGTCGGCGGGCGCATCCGCTCCGAGCGCCGCGGCGACACGTGGCTCAACTTCGGCGCCCACGTGTACGGCGGCGACGGCACGGCTACCGACCGCCTGCTGCGCGGCCTCGGCGTGACCGCTCTGCCGCTCCCCGGACAGCTCGCCGCGCTCGCGTACGCCGGCCGCATCGTCACCAGCCCCGTTGAGACCTACCCGCTCCGGCTGCCGCTGCCGGCGCGCTCCCGTGCGGCGTTGGTCCGCGCAGGCCTCAAGCTTCGCTACGACGTGGCGCGCTACGACCGGATGATCCGTCCGCGGCCCGGCGAGTCCGCGGCGGAGCGGCAGGACCGGGTCGTCAACTTCATGGACGACGAGTCGTTCAGCGACCGGATCGGCCCGCTGCCGCCGGACGTGGACGCCATGTTCCGCTGCACGCTGACGCGCTCGAGCGGCGAGCCGGAAGAGCTGGCCGCGGGCTACGGCATCGGCTACTTCCACCTCGTGTGGGACCGGTCGTCCGGCCTCTCGCGCGGCATCGTCGGCGGGCCGTCGACCATGATCGAGCGACTGGCGAGCATGTCGCCGGGCATCCGCTGCGGCGCCCGGGCGACGCTCGTCGAAGAGTCGGGCGACGGGGTGCTCGTGAAGTACGAGGATGGCGGCGGCGAGCACGTCGTCACCTCCGCCGCCGCCGTGCTCGCCGTCCCGGCGCCCGTGGCCGCCGAGCTCGCGCCGGGCCTGCCCGGCGAGACCGCGGCGGCCCTCCGCGAGGTGCACTACGGGCAGTACGCCGTCGGCGCCTTCCTCGTCGACGGCAAGGCGCCGCTGCCCTGGGACGGGCTCTACGCGGTCGCCACGCCGGGCCGCTCGTTCGGCATGGCCTACAACATCGGCAACGTGCAGCTGCAGCCCGGCGCGCCGCGACCGGCGCAGAGCTCGGTGATGGTGTACGCCGCGGCGGACCTCGGCGCGCGGCTCCTGCAGGAGGACGACGAGACGATCGCCCGGAGGTTCCGCGACGACCTGTGCGCCGTGTTCCCGGAGGTCGCCCGGCGCATCGAGGACGTCGTCATCCAGCGCTGGCCGCGCGGCATCCCGTTCGCGCATGTAGGGCGCGGCCGCCTGCAGGCTCCGCTCACGCGGCCGCTCGGCCGGCTCCACCTCGTCGGCGACTACCTGGGCACGCGCTACGTGGAGACCTGCGCCGAGAACGCGGAGACCGCCGCCCTGCGCATCCGCGAGCAGCTGCCGCCGCGCGGCTGACGCTCCCGCTGCCCGGCCGGCCGACCGGTCCGTCGCTGGTAGGCTGGGCACGGAGCGAAGGGGGGGTGACCGTGGAGGATCTGGCCGGGAGCGCCGGCGGTGCGGCTGCGCCGCCGCCCGTCCGCGACCGGCGCCGCGCCCTGCTCGCCGACGCGGCGCTCCTCAGCGTCGCCATCGTCTGGGGCCTCAACTTCGTCGTCATCAAGGACGCGATCGCCGACACCGGCCCCATGACCTACCTGCTGTGGCGGCACGTCCTGGCGGCGATCATGCTCGCCGCCGTCATGCCGCGCACCGCCCGGCAGACCACGCGCCGCGACTGGCTGTACGGCGCCGTGCTCGGGTCCTTCCTCTTCCTCGCCTTCGTCACCCAGACCATCGGCCTGCAGTGGACGACGCCGGGCAAGAGCGGCTTCATCACCAGCCTCTACATCGTGATGGTGCCGTTCCTCTACTGGATCGTGACGCGCCGCTCGCCCGGATGGACGCAGATCGGCGGCGCGGTCGTCGCCACCATCGGCCTCGGCCTCCTGAGCTTCCGCGGTGGCCTGGGGATGTCGAAGGGCGACCTTCTCACCCTCGTCGGTGCGCTCGGGTTCGCGGCGCAGATCGCCGCCACCGGGTTCTTCGCGCCGCGCACCAAGCCGGCGGTGCTGGCGCTGACGCAGATCGCCGCGGCCGCCGTTCTCTTCATCATCGTCACGCCGTTCGTGGAGCCCATCACCTGGGACTTCGGCTGGCGGGCCTGGGCGGCCATCGTCTGGACGGCGCTCTCCGGCACCGTCTTCGGGTTCCTGGTCCAGGCGTGGGCGCAGAAGTCGACGACCTCGACGCGCGCCGCGGTGATCCTCGGGCTCGAGGGCCTGTTTGCGGCCGCGTTCGGCCTCCTCTTCGGCCTCGACGTGCTGAGCTGGCGCTTCGCCGCCGGCGCGGCGCTGATCCTCGCCGGCGTGCTCGTCATCGAGACGCTGCCGGGCCGGCGCGGCGAGCCGAACCCGGCCGACGTGCTGCCGCGCGCGGACTGAGGCGCCGAGACTCACGACGCTCCCCCTCTGGCGCGACGCTTTCCCTCTGGTACTCTTGAGCTGCAGGGCAGGGCCACACCGAGGTCGGAGGCCGCGTGGACTGGGACTGGGACGACAACCCGCCGAGAGACACTCCGCCGCCTCGGCGCGCTCCGGACGAGGCCGGGCCGCCCGCGGACCCGCGGCGACCGGAGCCGGAACGACCGGAGCCGGAGGCCGACCGGAGCCGAGGCCACCGGCGCAGGAGCCTGAGCAGCCGGAGCCGCTGGACGAGTCCGTCACGCAGGTGTTCTCGGCCGATGCCGCGTGGGAGCTGACGGGCGAGCAGTCGCCACTCGTGTCCGCACCGCAGTCGCCTCCGCCCGAGTTCGTGGTGCCCGACCGTACGGAGACCGGGCGCCCCGCGCCGAGCGCCGAGTTCGAGCGCCCGCGGACGAGGACGATCGAAGCTGCCGAGCGCGCCGCGGTCGCCGGCGCCCGCGGACCGGACGACGGCTACGAGCGCCGGCCGCGCTCGCCGCAGGACCGCGCGGCGCGGCGGGAGCAGCGCCGCCGCCAGTTGCGCCGCCGCCGGATCGTCGCCCTCGCGATCCTCATCGCGATCGTCGCTCTGATCGTGTTCCTCATCGTCCGAGGGTGCGGCGGCTCCGACGCCGGCGCCGCCACGGCTCTCCTGCTCGTCGTCGACGGACGCTTCCTGGTGGCTCCGAGGCGACGGTGAGGCCGGCGCGGCTGCTCGCGGCACTCGGGCTCGCGGTCGCGCTCGCCGCATTCGCACTCCTCGCAGGCTGCGGCAGCAGCGGGACTGAGGCGCCGGAGCACCCCTTCGGGGATCCCCCGGCGCCCGCTCCCGGCGTACGCGCCTGGGCCGCCGGCGAGACCGGCGTCCTGCTCGTCACCGCCGACGGCGGCGCCAGCTGGAAGCGTCAGAAGTTCTTCCTGCCGCAGCGCGGCGTCGACGTGGCCTTCACCGACGCGCAGACCGGCTGGCTGGTCACCGACGCCGGGACCGTCCTCGCCACCACCGACGGCGGCGCCGGCTGGACGGTGGCCGAGAAGGTCAAGCTCGACGTGAAGGCCATCGCCGCGGTGGACGCCGGCACGGCGTGGCTGGCCGGCAACGCCGTCGGCGCCGCCGGCGACCCCGGGGTCTCCGCGGTCCTTCGCACCACCGACGGCGGCGAGACCTGGACGCGGACGTCGTTCGGCGACGCGCTGCTCGCCGACGTGGCGTTCGCGGATGCGCGCCACGGCGTGCTGGTCGCGCTCGACAGGATCTGGAGCACGCGCGACGGCGGCCGCACCTGGCGGCTGCGCAAGCAGTTCCCGATGACCGTGCTGACCAGCGTGGCCGCCGGCGACTCCCGGCACGCTTGGGTCGCCGGCTGGGGCACTCAGGACGGCGCGCCGCTCGTCTGGGCCACGCGCGACGGCGGCGCCACCTGGCGCCGGCTGCCCGTCGACGTACCGGCGCCCAAGCCCGGCGCCCTGCAGACGAGGCAGATCGCCTGCGCCGGGGAGTCGCGCCTCTGGGTGACCTGTGATGCCGGCGTGCTCGCCACCGCCGACGGCGGCAAGACGTGGGAGTTGCAGAAGGTCGCGGCCGGCCTGCCGCAGGCCATCGCCGCCGCCGACGAGCAGCACGTGCTGGCGACGACCCAGCTCAAGGCTCTTCTCGCCACCGCCGACGGCGGCGCCACGTGGCCGGCCTTCGGCGAGGACGGCATCCCGGCGCAGCCGCTCGTCTCCATCGCGGCGCTCGTCGCCGAGCCGGCGCCGTAACCCGATCGCGGGCGGCGAGGCCCTTCGGCCCCGCCCGCGTCCGCCGCCCGGCCCGCGTCCGATAGGATGACCGCGATGGCGACGCCTCTCGGCACCATGCACGCTTCGCGCCGCAAGGCGCTGGTCGCCGACGCGCTGCTCTTCAGCGTCGCCATCTTCTGGGGCAGCAACTTCGTCTTCATCAAGGACGTCGTCGAGCGCACGACGGAACTCGCCGCCGGCAGCATCGTCGCCGGCACCATGCTCTACCTCGTGCTCCGCTACGTGGTCGCCACGGGCATCTTCGCCGTCGCGCAGCCGGGGAGCTGGCTCGGCTCGTCGCGCGGCGACTGGGCGCGGGGCGGTCTGCTCGGCGTCTTCTACCTGACCGCCCTCATCCTCCAGACCATCGGCCTGCAGCGCACGTCGCCCGGCGTCAGCGGCTTCATCACCGGGATGAGCGTCGCCATGGTCCCCTTCCTCTACTGGTTCGTCGCGCGCCGCTCGCCCGGCCGCTGGCAGATCATCGGCGCGATCGTCGCCACCGTCGGCCTCGGCTGCGCTCAGCCTGCAGGGCGACTTCTCCATCCGCTGGGGCGACGCGATCACGCTGCTCGGCACCCTGTTCTACGCGCTGCACATCATGACCACCGGCTTCTTCGCGCCCAAGGTGAAGCCGACGACGCTGGCCGTCACCCAGATGGCAGTCTCGACGCTCATCCTGGTCGTGGTCACTCCGTTCGTCGTGCACATCACGCTCGACCTGCCGTGGCAGGTGTGGGCGGCGGTGGTCTGGACGGCCATCAGCGGCACCATCTACGCGTTCTTCATCCAGAGCTGGGCGCAGCGGTACACGACCTCGACGCACGCGGCCATCCTGCTGGGCTTCGAGAGCGTCTTCGCCGCGCTCGCCGGCATCATCGCCGGCATGGACTCGGTCACGTGGCGTCTGCTCGTCGGCGGTTCGCTGATGCTCACCGGCGTGTTCATCGTGGAGCTGCTGCCGTCGAGCAAGGGCGTGGTGGAGGAGATCGAGGCGGAGGAGGGGCCGGCCGGCGCGGCCGGACCATCCGGCGCGCCGTGAGCGGCTCAGCGCTTGGCGGCTACGAGCCGCTGACGCTCACGCCGGGGGAGCGCGAGCAGATCGAGGAGCAGCTGAGCGCGTGCTTCGGGCTGACGCCCGCCGGCGCCCGCGCCTGGGTCGCCACGTCGTCGCGCTCCGGCTGGTACTACGGCTGGAAGGTCGGGGAGACGGTCGCCGCGAGCGTCGCCTTCGAGCCGCTGGCGTTCGCGCGCGGAGGGCGCGCGGCCGAGGCCGTTCCGCTCCGCGCGCTCCTGCTCCAGAGCCACTACGTGCACCCCGCCTTTCGCGGGCAGGGCTACCGCCTGCGCGAGGCGTTCCTCGACGAGGTGCTGGAACGACACTGCGCCGAGACGGTGGTGCTCTGCCTGTACGAGGACGCGCTGGCGGAGTATTGGCGCGAAGTGGGCTTCCGGCTCGAACACGGACGGGAGACGATCACCGTCGCGGCGGCGCTGGCGCGCTGGGCCGCCGCGCTTTCGCCGGTCGTCACTGACGACTACCTCGCGGTGAAGCGCGAGGAGGCCGAGGCGGACGAGGCGACGATCACCGAGGCCGGCGGGCTGGTGCTGGTCCGCGCTCAGGGTGCGGCGACCCACACGGAGCTTCTCGTCGTCGACATCGACCGGGCGCTGCGCGTTCCGCCGGCGCTGCTGGCGGAGTTGCTCGAAGTGACGACGATCATGAGCTACCCGTCGCGTCATGGGCTCTTCTGCCCCGTGGTGGTTTGACCGGCCCGCGAGCGGCGTGCGGAGGCGAGCTCGTGATAGCGTGAAGGCGTGACGTCCGAGCCCGCAGACCGCGATCTCGCCGACCTGCCGCCGACCGCGAAGCGCATTCTGGCGGCGGCGCAGGACATCCTCGCCGAGCGTGGCTACGCGGAGCTGACGATGACCGCCATCGCTCAGGTCTCCGGCGCCAACCGCGCGCTCGTCTCCTACTACTTCGGCGGCAAGGCGGGCCTGCTGGCGACGCTGGTAGAGACGCTCTTCCTCAACCCGGACGTCGGCTATGTGGAGGAGATCCGCGCCACCCGATCCGGGGCGGAACGGGCGGACGCGTTCCTCGATTGGCAGCGGCGGGTCTCCGCCAGCGACCGCACCAACCGGATGCTGTACGAACTGCTGCCCCACGCGCTCCGCGAGCCGGAGGTGCGAGCGCGCTTCGCCGACGAGTACCGGGCCTATCGGGAGGTCGACGGCGATTGCCTGAGCGGCGCGGCCCGCGAGCTCTCGGAAGAGGAGCTCGAGGCGCTCGCGGCGGTGAGCATCGCGGTCGTCGAGGGCCTGGGCATCCAGCGGGCCCTCGACCCGGACGGCTTCGATCACGCGCGCCGCCTGGCGTATGTGGCGCGACGTCGTCGGCAGCTACCTCGCGCTGCCCGGAGACTAGTCCGTCGGCGGCGGAGCCCTGCGGTCCCGCTCGCCGCTCAGTGGGGCTACGCCGACTAGTCGGCGCCGCCCCCGCCTCCTCCCCCGCCGCCCCCTCCGCCGCCGGAGAAGCCGCTGCTGGAGGAGCTCCCGCCGCTGCCGCCGCCGCTTGCGGAGGAGGGCGGGCTGGCCGCCACCACGGCGGCGTTCACGCCGCCGGTGAACGACGAGAGCGCGGCGCCGACGCCGCCGGCGGTCGTCGCGAAGGCCGGCGTCGTGAACCAGAACACCGAGGTGAACTGGTCGTCGTCGGCGATCTCCGGCACGGAGACGTGCATCTGCTCGATCACCTGCGTGGCGATGCCGAACACGACCGCCATGACCAGGTACTGCTCCCACAGCACGGCTGCGGCGGGCGGCTTCTCCTGGAGGCGGCCGAAGTCACGCAGGTAGCGGTAGAGGGCCTTGTACGGCGCGACGAGCTCGGCCGCCTCCCTCGAGCGCCGCTTCATCACCGGGCAGGTCAGGGCGGCCACGACGCACACCGCGACGAGGGCGAGCAGCCACCATTGCTGCGAGAGGACGAACATGACCCAGGTGACCGCGGCCGCGAGTCCGGCCGTGAGCACCGTCCAGAACATCCGCCTCCCGCCGCCCTTCTCCACGAAGCCGAGCTCGCGGGCGCGGCGCTCCACCCCGCCGCGCCAGGAGTCGATGCCGCCGCGGAACCGTGCCGGATGTCCCTTGGCCCACTTCTCGACCTGCTCCATGGTCACGACGTCGTCTTCGGTCACGGTCTCGAACAGGAGCCGGACCAGCGGCTGGGTGAGCTCGTCCACCTCGTCCACCTTGGCGCGGTCCAGCCTGAGCACGAAGGAGGTCTCACCTACCTTCGGCGTGGAGGGCGAGACGCCGGCCGGGGGGTGCCGCCGCCCGGCTCGATGTGCAGGACGCCGCGCACGGCGAGGTCGAGCAGCGTGGCGGAGAGGTCGTCGTTGGTGACGGCGCCCATGCGCCACAGGGCGCCCACGAGTGCCGGCGAGAGTCCTTCCGGCACCTCGCGCAGGTACTTCACGCGGGCCCGCGGCCGGTACTCCCGCCCTCCCGAGAAGAAGAGGACGCACCAGACGACGAGGGCCGCTCCGGTCGCCGCGCCGGAGACCGCCCAGGCGATGACGTCCCTGCGGTGCTCGGCCTGTACCTCGGAGCGCGCCCGCTCGCGCGCCTTGTTCGCCGCGGCAGCCAGCTGCGCCTCCGCGGCGAGGCGGCTCGGGAGGATGTCCATGTCGGTGAGCTGGCGCGTCCTTGAGCGCCTGCGACGGGAAGAGCAGGTGGGCCTCGACGTAGGTCGCCGGCGGCAGATCGTCCACCGAGAGGACGACCGCTCCGTCCGGGCGCCTCCGGACCACCCCGTTGAGCGGGCCGTGTCCCCACGCCCGGACCTCGCCGGCGTTCGCGCGGTCGGGCAGGACGACGACCGCGCTCACGTGTGCCATGGGCACGTCCCAGCCCCGGCCGATCAGCTGCCACGTGAGCTCGCCCGCGTCGGCGTAGCGCCGGGCGGCGGCCTCGGCCCGCCAGTGAAAGGCGAACTGCGCCGCCGTGTCGCTCAGATGGGCGAAGGCCTCGATGCGGACGCTGGGACCGCCCATTGTGGTCCAATCCGTGGTCACTCGGTAGTAGCCGGCCGGGCGTTGCTCCGGCGGGATGGACGACCACGGCGACGGCGTGGCCTCGAGTGCCTGGGTCGTCTCGCTCGGCGCGCCCGAGGCCGGCGTCCAGCCGGTGGGCAGCCTCTTCAGCGGGCCGTCCGGCCCAGTCACCCCGGTGACGACGATGGGGGCCACCGGGGAGTACGGGATGTCGCGGTACACGCGGGTGAAGTCACCGTGGAACGTGTAGGTGAAGCGCTCGTCCACGCGGAGCGTGCCGTCGGACTGGACCGCCGCCAGGATGCGCACGTCGTCGATGCTGTACGACTTGCGGGTGGAGGGGAGCCACACGAAGACGACCAGCAGCACGGCGACGACGATGGCGACGATCACCGTGACGCACCCGAAGCACCCGCGGTTGCCCTTACCGCCCATGCGCTCCCCTCGGCTCTCCTTGCCGCATCCTACTGCAACGCGCTTGACAGCCAGGGATCAAACGGTCATTTAGTTCTCCTGTTCGCATGATCCCGGTCCGCCGCCGAGGCGGCCGTGACGACAGGAGGAACGCGCAGATGAATACCGCCACCGGCCCCGCCGCGGGGCCCGCCGGTTACAGCGTCGACCCGGCCGCGCTGCCCGGCTTCGCCGCCCTGCGCGGCCGCAACTACTTCACCGACCAGGAGTACTCGCGCGAGGAACTCCTGGGGCTGCTCGATCTGGCCGTCGCCCTCAAGGCGCTCTACCGGCAACGGCCGCTCACGCCGTACCTCGAGGGCCGCACCCTCGCGATGATCTTCGAGCACCCGTCGACGCGCACGCGCATCAGCTTCGAGGCCGGCATGACCGAGCTCGGCGGGCACGCCCAGTACCTCCGGCCGGGTGAGATCCACCTCGGCGGCCACGAGACCGTCGCCGACACGGCGCGCGTGATCAGCCGCCTCGTCGACGCCATCATGGCGCGCACCGCCTTCCACACCACGCTCGCCGAGCTGGTCGAGCATGCGACCGTCCCCGTCATCAACGGCCTCACCGACGACTACGACCACCCGGTGCAGACGATGACCGACGCGCTGACCATCCTCGAGCACTTCGGGACCGTCGAGGGGCTCACGTGCGCCTTCATCGGCAAGTGCGCCGACGCGATGGGCACCTCGGTGGCGCTGACCATGACCCGGCTTGGCAGCAGCATGATCATGGCCGGTCCGCCGGAGGAGCAGATGACCCCCGAGGTGGAGGCGCTCGCGCGCGCCAACTGCGCGCAGTCCGGCGCCTCCCTCACTCTCACCGACGACGCCGCCGAGGCGGTCTCGCAGGCCGACGTCGTCTTCACCGTCGGCTGGTGGTGGATGCAGCCTGAGGACGAGAAGAACGAGCTGCGCCGCATCCTCGGGCCGTACCAGGTGAACGAGGAGCTCTGGGCGCACGCCAAGCCGGGCGCGAAGTTCATGCACTGCCTGCCGGCGATCCGCGGCGAGGAGATGACCGACGCCATCCTCGACGCGCCGTTCTCCATCGTCCTCGACGAGGCCGAGAACCGGAAGCACTTCCAGAAGGCGCTGCTGCTGGCGCTGATCGGCATCGACGACCTTCCGGCCGATCCCGAGCTGCAGCCCATCGGCCGGGCGCTGCTGCGCTGACCCGGCCGGTCAGCCGCTCGGCGCCCGGCAGGCCCGCCGGCAGTGCCTTTCGCCGGGAGGCCCGATGAGACTAGAGTGCGATCGATGACCCATGTGAAAGCCGATCTCGCGTGGGCCGGCGTCCGGCTCTTGCTGGCGGGGCAGAAGCGACTCACGCTGCCGCGCAAGGAGCTGCCGTCGGCGACCCCGGAGCGGCATCCCAAGGTGCACGTGCTCGTCGACGAGCGCGTCCCGATGCGCGACGGGGTCACGCTGGCGACCGACGTCTACCTCCCCGCCGGCGAGGACGGGCGGCCGGCGGCGCGAGGCCTTCCCGGCCATCCTCATCCGCATGCCCTACGGCATCCGCGAGCCCTACGCCTACATGCCGGCCGTCGGCCGGTACTGGGCGCGCCGCGGCTACGCGTGCGTCATCCAGGATGTGCGCGGCAAGTTCGGCTCCGAGGGCGAGTGGGACCCCTTCCGGCACGAGATCGACGACGGCTACGACGCCATCGAGTGGACGGCGCGCCGGCCGTGGTGCGACGGGCGCGTCGGCATGACGGGCGAGTCGTACTTCGGCCACACGCAGTGGGCGGCCGCAGCGTCCCGTCACCCGGCGCTGCGCTGCATCTCGCCGGGCGACATGGGATGCGATGTCTACGCCCTGCTCTACGAAGGCGGAGCGCTCGCCCTCGGGTCCACCGCGCTCTGGGCGTGCGACCAGGCGCGCCACACCTACATCAACTGGCTGCGCTTCGACACGCGGCACCTGCCGCTGGCGGAGATGGCCGACGCCGCCGGTCTGCACAGCCGCCTCTTCAGCGAGCTGATCGCCCGCCCGAGCCGCGACGAGTACTGGGGCGAGTACGACTTCCGTGACGTGCTGGCGGCGGTCGACGTCCCGGTGTTCCTCTGGAGCGGCTGGTTCGACAACATGGTGGCTCCGACGATCGACTGCTGGCGAGGCATGGAGGCAGCGGACGCGGAGGCCGGCCTGGCGGGTGCGGCTCGCCGGCCGCGCTGGCTCACGCTCGGGCCGACGGACCACGAGACTTCTCCCGACTTCGCCGGCACCGTGGGGCGCATCCGGCTGCCGGAGGAGCCGCGTACGTGGGACCGCGTGCTCGCGTTCATGGACGCGGTCCTGCGCGACGGTGACGATCCGGGCGCCGGCGCGGCAGAGGACGCCGGAGTGGGCTTCGCAGCGACGCCGCGCGTGCGCGTGTACGTGACCGGCGCCGGCCGCTGGCGCGAGGCGGACGAGTGGCCGCTGCCCGGCGCCGTCTTCACGCCGTACTACCTCTCCGGCGACGGGAGCGCCGAGCCGCTCCTGGTCGCGGGCGCAGACGGCGGCACGCCGTCCGGCGGCGGGGCAGCCTGCGGCCGCCTGGTCCCGGAGCCGTCCGCCGCCGAGTCGCCCGACCGGTACGCCTACGACCCGCTCGACCCGCCGAGACTGGTGGGAGGGCAAGGACCTGTGGGCGGCCGCGAAGCACCTCGGCGACCGGCGGCCGCTCGAGGAGAGGCCGGACGTGCTGACGTACACCGGCCCAGCGCTCGCGGCCCCGCTCGAGGTGGTGGGGCCGCTCGGCGCCGTGCTGTGGGTCTCGACCACGGCGCCCGACACCGACTTCGTCGTCAGCCTCGTCGACGTCTGGCCTGACGGCTACGTCCAGCTCGTGCAGCAGGGCATCCGCCGGCTTCGCTATCGCGAGTCGGACGCGGACCCGGCGCTCGCCGAGCCCGGCGAGGTCTACCGTATCGAGGTGTCCCTTGCCGCCACCGGCTACCTCTTCGCCGCCGGCCACCGGCTGCGGGTCGAGGTCGCGAGCGCCGAGTTCGACCGCTGGGACCGCAACCCCAACACCGGTCACGCCTTCGCCGCCGACGCCGCCACGCGGATCGCCGTGCAGACGGTCTACCACGACCGGGACCGGCCCTCGCACGTCGTCCTGCCGGTCATCGCGGCGGAGGGCTGACGTGACGACCGACGCGCCGGTCGCTTCGCCGGGCGCGGGAGCGAAGGTCCCTGCGGACGCCGCCGTCCGTCTGCCGATGCGCGTCAAGCTCGGTTACGGCGGCGGCGAGTGGGCCAACTCCGTCGTGTGGACGCTCTTCTACGCCCTCTTCCTGTACTTCCTCACCGACGTGGTGGGCATCGGCGCCGCCACGGCAGGTCTCATCATGATGGTGGGCACGCTCTGGAACGCGGTCTTCCAGCCGCTCGTGGGCGTCTGGTCGGACCGGGTGCGCTCCGCGAAGGGCCGGCGCCGGCCGTTCCTCATCGCCGCGGCGCTGCCCTACGGCGTCGCCGCCTGGCTGCTGTTCACCGACTGGGGCTCTCGGGGCGGCCGGGACCGTCGCCTACATGATCGTGGCCGTCCTCTTCTACTTCACCTGCCTGACGCTGTTCTACGTGCCCTACGGCGCGCTCGCCGCGGAGCTGACGTCCAGCTACGACGAGCGCACGAGCCTCAACACGTTCCGCACGCTCTTCGCCCAGGTCGGGGCCCTCGTCGGCGCCGCGGCGCCGCTGGCGCTGAACGACGTGCTGGGCGATCTGCTCGGCAGCGAGCGCGCCGGCTGGTCGGCGGCCGCGGCGATCATGGGCGTCCTCTCCACGCTCGGCATCCTCTGGACGTGGCGCGCGACGCGCGGGCGGGAGCATCACCTGGAGGCGGCGAGCGTGCGCCTGCGCGACGTCTTCAGCACCTTCCGCAACCGGTCGTTCCGCTACCTCCTCGTGGCCTACGTACTCGGCTGGGCGCCGCTCAACGTCATCGGCGCCGTGTCGGTCTACTTCGCCGTGTATCGCATGGGGTACTCCGAAGACTACGCCAGTCTCGTCATGCTGACCTGGTTCCTCGTCGGCGTCGCGTGGCTGCCGCTGGTGGACTGGATGAGCAAGCGCTACGGCAAACGCGCCACGTACATCGTCTTCACCCTCACGTGGGCGGCGATCCAGTGCCTGTTCCTGCTGCCGGGCCGCGAGGACGTCGCCCTGTTCTGGATCGCGATCGTGCTGAGCAGTGCAGGGAGCATGGCGGTCGCGGTCACCGGCTGGTCGATGCTCGCCGACGTCACCGACGTCGACGAGCTCCTCTCCGGTCAGCGACGCGAAGGCATGTACTACGGCGTCATCGCCTTCGCGCAGACGGCGACTGCGGCGCTGGTGGTGTGGCTGGCGGGCCTGGTCCTCGAGCTGGTGGGCTACCGGGCCGACGTGGAGCAGACGGCCACCGCCATGTGGGGCATCCGCCTGCTGATGTCGGTCGGCGCCGCCGTGTGGCTCGTCCCCGGCGCCGTCTTCTGCTGGCTGATGCCGCTCACGAAGCGGCGTCACCAGGCGGTGCTCGCCGCCATCGAGGCGCGCAAGGCCGGCGAGCCCTGGGAGAACGACGAGGTGCGCGCCGTCCTCTGAGGCGCCCGACGCGCCGGCTCCCCGTGCCGGCTCCGCCCGTCAGGCCGTCCACGGCCGCTCCCGCCCGGTAGACTGTCGCCGACGACGAGGAGGTCACGATGACGCGTGAGGTGACGCTGGCGGCGACGCAGTTCGCCTGCGGCCGGGACATCCCGGCCAATCTGGACACGGCCGAGCGGCTGGTCCGCGAAGCGGCCGGGCGAGGCGCCCAGATCGTCCTGCTGTCGGAGCTGTTCGCGACGCCGTACTTCCCGATCACGCAGGACACGCGGCACTTCGAGCTGGCCGGGCCGGCGGAGGGCCACCCGGTGATCGCGCGCTTCAGCCGGCTCGCCGGCGAACTCGAGGTCGTGCTGCCGGTGAGCTTCTTCGAGCGCGCCGGCCAGGCGTTCTTCAACTCGGTCGCCGTCATCGACGCCGACGGCGCGTTTCTCGGCGTCTACCGCAAGAGCCACATCCCCGACTCGGGCGGCTACCAGGAGAAGTACTACTTCTCGCCCGGCGACACGGGCTTCCGCGTCTGGGACACCGCCTACGCGCGCATCGGCGTCGGCATCTGCTGGGACCAGTGGTTCCCGGAGTCCGCGCGCAGCATGGCGCTGCAGGGCGCCGAGGTCCTGTTGTATCCCACGGCCATCGGCAGCGACCCGCCGGCGCCGGCCGGCGATTCACGCGACGCGTGGCAGTCCGTCCAGCGCGGCCACGCCATCGCCAACGCGATGCCGCTGGTGGCGTCCAACCGGATCGGCGTGGAGGCGGCGCCCGGCGGCGAGCCGAGCATCCGCTTCTACGGCTCGTCGTTCATCGCCGCCGAGGACGGCGCCCTGCTGGCGGAGGCCTCACGCGACCGTGAGGAGGTCGTCACGGCGACGGTCGACCTCGATGCGGTGCGCTACCTGCGCGAGGACTGGTCGTTCTTCCGCGACCGGCGGCCGGAGCTGTACGGGCCGCTGCTCACCATGGACGGCGAGGTCGCCGGGGAGGCCTGAGCGTCCCCGGCGACCTCGGTCGCTCCTACTCCTCTTCCCGGCGCGCTCTCCCGAACACCCGGGTCAGCACGAACATGATGACGACCAGGATGAGCACGCCGCCGAGGCCGACGCCCAGCCACTTCCAGTTGACGAGCGGCTGGTCCTCGGCCGCCGCTGCGGCGACTTTCGGCTCCACAAAGCGGTACGTGTCGATGTTGTTGTAGCTGTAGATCACGGAGCCTTCCTGCCCGCCGGGAGCGTCGCCCGGGGTGTGCACCCAGCCCTGCCATTTGTCGGTGTTGAAGGCCTCGAGCTGGTACGGGTACGCCATGATCGCGTAGGCGGCGCCGTCGTAGAAGATCTGCTGCATCTGCTGGATGATCGGGATGCGCTCCGCTTCGTCGATCGTCGTGATCTGCTGCGCGTTGAGCTTCGTGTACTCGGGGTCGGTCCACAGGCAGTCGTTCCAACCCTCGATCTGCTGGGGCGTGTAGATGTCGACGATGAAGTTGGGGTCGACATCCTGCACCCAGTACCAGATGAACATGTCCCAGTCGGGCGTGTAGGTGTCGCCGGTGTAGGCGTACTGGTAGTTGATGAGCGTGCCGGCGTCGATGACCTGCAGGTTCACCTTGACGCCGATGTCCTTGAGCCAGCCGACGATGAGCTTGGCCGCGGTCTGGTTCTGCGTGGAGTCGGTGGTGGCGTAGAAGCGCAGCGCCAGCTTCTTGCCGTCCTTGGTCTCACGGAAGCCGTCGCCGTTGACGTCCTTGTAGCCGGCGGCCTCGAGGATCTGCTTTGCCTTCTCGGGGTCGTAGGTGAAAGCCTGTTCTGCCGTCGGCTCCCAGTGGTACTTCGAGTAGGGCACGATGAGAGACGAGCCGAGCGTCGCGTACTGCTGGTAGGCGACGTCGACGACCTTCTGCCGGTCGACGGCCCAGTTGACCGCCGTGCGGAACTGCTGGTCCTTGAGTACCGGATTGCCCTTCGAGTTCGGGCTGTCGTAGCAGTTCATCGCCAGCTCGATGAAGTTCCACGAGGTGGACTGGCTGGTGGTGATGCCCTCTTCTCCGCCCAGCGGCTTGAACTGCGCCGGCGGGATGTCCACCGCGCCGTCGATGGTGCCGAGCTTGAGGTCCTGCGCCATCGTGTCGGGGTTGGTGTAGAGCTGGAAGACGACCTCGTCGACCTTCGGCTTGCCGGCCCAGTACGTCGGGTTGGCTTCGAAGCGCACGAACTTGCCCTTCTTCCACTCCACGAGCTGGAAGGGCCCGTCGCCGACGATCGGCGGCTTGTTCTGGTAGCTGGTGGTCGCGGCCTTGCCGCTGACCTTGCTCCAGATGTGCTCCGGCAGGATCGGGACGACCATCCGGAGCATGTTCGCCTTGGGCGCGCTGGTCGTGACCTTGACGTGCGTGTCGTCGATCACCTCGGCGCCGGTGATGCCGTTGGTGTACGTGGAGAGGTTCAGGAGCTCGTTGTCGACGATGTAGTTGAAGGTGAACGCCACGTCGCGCGCGGTCACCGGCTCGCCGTCCTGCCACGTGGAGTCGCCGCGGATGGTGAACGTCCACTCCTTGCCGTCGTCGGAGACGGCCCATTCGGTGGCGAGCTCAGGCCGCGGCTCCAGCGTCTTGGAGTCGAATCCGACGAGGAAGTCGTAGTTCATGTGCCAGAACATGTAGTCGATGCCCTGGATGCCGATGAAGGGGTTCAGGTTGTCCGGCTCCTGCACCATGCCGATGTGCAGCGTGACCTTCTCAGCGGGCACGGGGCTGGACGACGCGGTGGCCTGGGCGACGCCCACCACCGCCGCGGTCAAGAGCAGGGCGAGCAGGATCATCGCTGCCGTGACGGGCAGGCCTGCCGGCCGGGTACGAGCTGTCATGCGGATCCCCCTGATGCGGATGGAGCGGCGTCGCCAGGCGCCGCTGCCGTGTGGCCAGACAATAGGAACCGGAGCGGGGGAGGTCAAGAGACGGCTGATAGACTGGTGCCACCGCGCCGGAGTCCACGGGAGGCACCATGCCCGACATGCCCTACGAAGACGTCGAGATCGAAGGACACCTCATCGACTCGCTCATGATGCCGCACATCATGGACCAGGTGATGGACCTCGACGGCGAGTTCGAGATGCTCACCTTCGAGGTCGGGCGCATGAAGGACGACCCTTCTCACGCGGTGATGCGCATCTTCGGCCGCGACGCCGGCCACCTCGACGAGCTCCTCACGGCGATCACCGAGTTCGGCGTCGTCGCCGTGAAGCCGCAGGACGCCGTCCTCGAGGCGGCCGACATGGACGGCGTCTTCCCCGAGCGGTTCTATTCGACCACCAACCTCGCGACCTTCATCCGCATCGGCGGCGACTGGATCCGTGTCGGGCACCCCGAGATGGACTGCGGCATCCGCGTGGACCTCGAAGAAGGCACGGCTGAGACGGTGGCGATGAGCGACGTGCGGGCCGGCGACCTCTTCGTCACCGGCCACAAGGGCATCCGCGTGCTGCCGCTCGAGCGGCCGCGCGAGAGCCAGCCGTTCGAGTTCATGGCGAGCGCCGTCAGCAGCGAGAAGCCCAAGGCGCAGATCGTCCACGAAGTGGCGCACATCCTGCGCCAGGTGAGGGAAGAGGACCGGCTGACGATCGCCGTGGTCGGCCCCGCCGTGGTGCATACGGGGGCCGCGCCGCAGCTGGCCCGCCTCATCGAGGCCGGCTACGTGGGCTGCGTCTTCGGCGGCAACGCCGTCGCCACCCACGACATCGAGAGCAACCTCTACGGCACGTCGCTCGGCATCAACCTGAAGTCGGGCGCGCCCGTGCCCGGCGGGCACGAACACCATCTGCGCGCCATCAACACCATCCGGCGCGCCGGGAGCATCCGGGCCGCCGTGGACAAGGGCATCCTGACCGGCGGCCTCATGTACACGCTCACGCAGTCCGACACGCCCTACGTCCTCGCCGGCAGCATCCGCGACGACGGCCCCATGCCCGAGGTGATCACCGACGTGATGCAGGCGCAGAGAGAGATGCGGCACTACGCGCAGCAGGCCGGCGCCTGCCTGATGCTGAGCACGATGCTGCACAGCATCGCCGTCGGCAACATGCTGCCGGCCAGCGTGCGCACCGTCTGCGCCGACATCAACCCCGCGGTCGTGACCAAGCTGGCCGACCGCGGCTCCTTCCAGGCCATCGGCATCGTCACTGACGTCGGGCTGTTCGTCGAGCAGCTCGCGGATGAACTGACGCGGTAGGCCGCCGGCGCGCCCTTCTCGCCCAGGCCCGACAGGGCGCCGGCGGGCAACGAGGAAACCCCTACTAGAAACGCGTATGCCGGAGTAGACTGACGGCGTTCCGCCGCCGGGAAGGTCGCCGTCACGGGGGCCGCCTGCGCGGGGAGTCTGGTCTGCCCCCGCGGCGCGACCGTCTCGGCACCGTTCCTTTACCGAAGGAGGACTTATGCCGGACTACGTCGTGCTCATGAGACTCACGGAGAGCGGGGCGAGTGACCTGTTCAACGTCGGGGACTTCGTCAAACACGTCCTGTCCGACTGGAAGAGCAACTGCGGTCCGGTCGCGTCGTTCAGGATGACGATGGGCGACTACGACTTCATCCTGCTCGGCGAAGCCCCGGACGACGAGCGGGTGGCGGCGTTCTCTCTGTACGTGTGCCAGCAGGGCAAGGCCAAGACCACGACGATGAGGGCGTTCCGCGACAGGGACGTGAAGAGGCTCGTCTCCGAAGCCATCAAGCTGTCACCGCGCGCCGTCCCGGACGAGCCGAGGCCCAAGCACAAGCGCTGACCGCCCGCCCGCGAGCCTGAAGACGCGGCACTGATGAGGATACTTCTCGTCGGCATGCCGTTCGCCGCCGTGCATCGGCCGGCGCTCGGCATCAGCCTGCTGCAGGCGGTCGCGCGTGAAGGCGGCCTGGACTGCGACGTCGCGTATCTCAACCTGGTCGTGGCCGACGAGCTCGGCCGGGACGTCTACGAACGCCTCGCCGGAGATCTGCCGTATCCGGCTCTCGTCGGCGAGTGGGTCTTCTCAGAAGCTCTCTACGGACGAGACCGGGATCCGGGAAAGGGCTACCTGGAGGACGTCCTGTCTCCGCACTGGGGTCTGGCGCGCGAGGACCTCGAGCTCGCGCGAGAGGTGCGCGCCCTGGCCCCCGGCCTCATCGAGCTCAGTCTGCGCCGCCTGGCGTGGGGCGACTACGACATCGTCGGCTTCTCGGCGTTCTGCGCCCAGAACCTCGCGTCGCTGGCGCTCGCGAAGCGCGTCAAGGAGCTGCATCCGCGGGTGAGGATCGTCTTCGGCGGCGGGGATTGGCACGGGTGCATGGGCGTCGAACTGCACCGGCGTTTCCCGTTCGTCGACTTCGCCTGCACGGGCGAGGGCGACGATCTGCTGCCGGCACTGGCCGCGGCCCTGAGCAGCGGGGAGGATGCGGCGTTGACCGCCGTCCCCGGGCTGGTGGTGCGACGCGGGCGGCAGAGCTTGCAGGCTCTGCCGCCCGCGCCCGTTCGCGACCTCGACGCTCTGCCGGTGCCGGACTACTCGGACTACTTCACGGCGCTCTCCGGCTGCGGGTTCGCGGAGCGTCTGCGCCCGTCCGCCCTGGCCGAGACGTCGCGGGGCTGCCTCTGGGGCGAGCGACACCCGTGCCGTTTCTGCGGGCTCTCCGGATCGACCCGTGAGTACCGGGCCAAGAGCAGGGATCGCATCGAGAGCGAGCTCCGCGGCCTGGCGCAGGACTCGCGGGTCTCTGTGCTCGAACTGGTGGACAACATGGTGCCGGAGGTGTTCCTGAGCGAGGTGCTCCCCGGGCTGGCGGAGGACCCGCTGCCCGTACCCGTCTTCTTCGAGACGCGGGCGGTGGCCGGGCACGAGACGATGCAGGCGATGGCGGCGGCCCGCGCCTCCGTGCAGCCCGGCATCGAGAGTCTCAGCGACCACGTTCTCCGGCTGATGCGCAAGGGGACGCGAGCGCTGGAGAACGTCCGGTTCCTCCGTCTGTGCCGCACCTACGGGGTCAGGCCCTACTGGAACATCCTGCACGGATTCCCCGGGGAGACGGACGCGGACTATCGCCGCGTCCTCGACATGCTCCCGGCGCTTCACTTCCTCGAGGCGCCGATGTCCTGTGCGAGGTTCAGCCTCGATCGCTTCAGCCCCTACTTCGAGGCGCCGTCGCGGAACGGGCTTCCGGGCGCCCGACCGCTCGCCGCGTATCGCTATCTCTATCCGTTCCCCGAAAGCGCCGTGCGGCGGATCGCCCACGCCTTCACTTTCGACGACACGAGCGAGGTCCCGGAGTCGACGCTCTCCGCGCTCAAGGAGGAGGTCCGCGCGTGGAAGGAGGTCCTCGAGCCCGGCGAGTTGGAGTACGAGCCGTCCGCCCAGGGTGCGGTCGTGACCGACACGCGTCCAGAGGCGAAGGGCTACGAGTGGCGGCTCGATTCGCTGGAGGACATCCTGTACACGGCGTGTGAACAGGTACGGACGCGTGACTTCCTGGAGGGCCTCGCAAGCCGGAGCGGCTTCGGCGACGGTGACGTGTCCGGTGAGGTGGGGTCGCGGCTCTCGTCCTTCGTGGACCGCCGTCTGATGGTCAGCGTGGATGACAGCTTCCTCAGCCTGGCTCTGTTTCGCGAGGACGCCTGACCCCGTCGCACCGGATCACGCGCGCGGCAGACCCGCGAGCAGCCTCCTCGTCTCGGCAAGACCCTCGAGCGCACCCAGTCCGGCGAACAAGGTCTCGGCCTCGGCCAGCGGCTCCGACGCCTGCGCCGGCTGCCGGCCGGCCAGGAGGCAGCGCCCCTGCCCGAGGCGGGCGTGGGCCATCTCGTACGGCACTCCGAGGTCCAGCCAGCCGGCCGCCGTGGCCGCGTAGGCATCGCCCGCCTTCGTCTGTTCTCCGGCCCCCTCGAGGAGCAAGGCCCGCAGGTATCCGGCCACCTGCTGGTCGAAGGCGCGGGTAGACGGGCCCTCGGCGAGCGCGACGGCAAGGTCCGCGTCGCCGAGCGCAAGGGCCAGGCGCACGGCCTCGGGCAGGCTGACGACGAGGCCGTACGTAGTGCGACAGTCGCGAGTGACCCTCTCGCAGGCCCGCAACAGCTGCAGGGCTCCGGCGCGGTCCGCAAGCACCTCGTGGACGCGGGCGCACGAGACGAGGTAGAGGGCGCCGGCGCTCACCGTCGCGTGCCGGCCACCAGCATCTGCTCGCTCCAGAGCGGTCTCTGCCTCTTCGTGCCGGCCCCGGCACGCAAGCAGCAGAGCGTGCAGGATCCGGACCCCCTGCAGATCGACGCCCGCCCCGGCGTCCTCCAACACGGAGACGACGGCGTCGATCTCAAGCAGCGCCGTCTCCCACTCGCCGGCGAGGTAGAGGTGCTGGACCCGCCCTGCCCCAAGCACTGCGGCCATGCCGCGGTCGCCGCGGAGCGATGCCAGCTGCAATCCCTCGTCGATGGACGCCAGCGCCGCTTGGGGGCCGTCGATGAGGCAGACGGCCTCTGCGAGGTTGAAGTGCGCCGCGCGCAACTTGGCGTCCTCCCCTTGCGCATGTGCCGTCTCTATCGCCAGCCGGATGTCCTCCACGCCGGACGCATCCCCGGTCTCGCAGCGCGCCACGCCTCGGTAGTGCAGCGCCTGGGCCGAGTCGGGCAGCCCGAGTTCGCGGCAGAGCGCCAGGACGCGCTCGGCGGTGGAGATGGCCCCACGTGGGTCTCCGGAAAGGGTGGCGGTCATCACCCAGCGTTCCAGCACGTCGACGACCTCCGGCGACGGTGGAAAGCCGTCCACCAGCCCGACGGCTTCGCGCGCCATCGCCTCCGCCTGGTCGTCGCCCATCCACTCGAGCAGTCGGGAGAGCTGCGCCAGGGCGCCCGCCGCGCCGAGCAGGTCGCCCAGACGGCGCAGATCGGCGACGCCCTCGGCAAAGGCTGCCTTCGCCTCCCTGAACAGGCCCCGCTGGGCCAGGGCTTCAGCCCAGCCGACGAGCAGTTCCGCGCGCCGGTGCTCGTCGCCGGCGCTGAGTTCCAGCGCCCGGGCGTACAGGCGCTCGGCGGCCTCCAGGTCGAGTGTGAACGCGTAGGCGCCGGCCCGGGCGAGGGCCTCCCGGGTCGGCTCGCGCAGGTCCCGGACGAGCGGCTCGTCGCCCGTGGCCTGAGCGAGCTCCAGCGCCGTCGAGTAGTGGTGCGCCAGAAGATCCGACGCGTCTCTGCCGGACTCGCCGGCCGAACGCGAGAGCCACTCGGCCGTCGCCTTGTGTTTCCCGGCGCGAGCCGCGCGCGGCAGGGCCTCGTACGCGACCTCGCGGACCAGCGCGTGCCAGAAGGTGAACGCCTGCTCGCCGGCGATCGTGGACTCGCCCGAGCGGCGCACGAACTCGCGCTCCTCCAGGTGCCGGAGGATCGCGTCGATGGGGGCGTCCGGATCGGCGCCCACCGCACGCAGCGCTCCGGGCCAGAAGACCTGACCGACCACGGCCGCGTCCGTCATGACGCGTTTCTGCGACGCCCGGAGCGCATCCAGTCGGGCGGCGATCAGGGTCCGGACGGTGTCCGGCGCACTCTCCGCCTCGACGCCGCCCGGCTCCCCTGCAGGGGCGCTCCTCTCGGCCAGGTAGCGGACCAGCTCCTCGGCGAACAGCGGATTGCCGCCGCAGCCCTCGGCTGCTTTGCCGGAGACCTGCGGCGCGTCCGCGGACGCCGCGAGCCCGACGGCCAGGCGCGCCGTCTCCTGCGGGCTGAGCGCCTTGAGGTCGAGTCTTGTCAGCCGGCGCCCCGCCTCTTCGATCTCCGGGTGCGCCTCCAGGAACTCCGGGCGCGCCGTTCCGACGAGCACGAGGGGCACGCCGGACGCCGACCGGATGAAGTGGCTGAGGAAGGCGAGGGTCGGCTCGCTCGCCCAGTGGAGGTCCTCGATGACCAGGACCGTCGGGCGCGGCGTCGCGACGTGCTCGAGAAACCGTGTCCACGCGACGAAATTCTCGTCGCGGTCCGTCTTCGGGGCCGGCAGGCCCAGCAGCGGGCGCAAGCGGCTCAGTATCCACTCGTCCTGGCCGCCGGCGCCGACCGCCCTGGCCAGCTTCTGCTCGACCACTTCCGGGGGGTCACCCGGCAGGACGCCGGCGTGGGCGCTCGCGATCTCCCGCAGCGGCCGGTAGGCGAGGCCGTGCCCGTAGGGAGGGCAGCGGCCTTGTCGCCACGTGCAGAGGAAGCCCTCGCGGGCGTCCACGAGGCGGAAGAACTCGCGCACGAGACGCGACTTGCCGATGCCCGCCTCACCGCAGACCAGCGCGAACTGCGGGACTTCCGAGGCGACGGCCTTGTCGAGCAGACCGGCGAGCGTGCCGAGTTCGACCTCGCGACCGACCATCGGCACCCCGTTGCGCAGGTCGGTCTCGATGCCCCTGCGGGCGATGGCGCCGCGGGCGACCCAGCGCTCGACCGGCCTGGCCTTGCCCTTGGCCGAGATGGCGGGAAGCCGCTCGTACGCGATGGCCCGTTCCGTCAGCCGGTGCGTGGCCGTCCCGGCCACGACCGCCATTGCCGGAGCCGCGGTGAGAAGGCGCGCCGCAGTGTTGACGGCATCGCCGACGAGCATGCCTTCTCCCGACCTCGGCAGGACGTCGAGTCGAACCAGCGCAGGTCCGGTGTTCACGGCGGCGCGGACCTGAAGCTCCTCGTCGACGACCGGCGGCAGTTCGTGCATGCGACCAACGATCTCGAGCGCCGCCCGCACCGCCCGCTCGGCGTCGTCTTCATGGGCGGCGGGGACGCCGAACAGGCCGACGACCGCGTCGCCGATGAACTTCTCCACGACGCCGCCGAACCGTTCGATCACGCTGCGCGCGAGTTCGAAGTAGGCGCGCAGGGCCGCGTCCACGTCCTCAGGGTCGGCACGCTCTCCCAGCGCCGTGAAGCCGACGAGGTCGGCGAAGACGGTCGTCACGACCTTGCGCTCCGTCAGGCTCGGCGTCTCCCCGTCGAGACGAGTCCCGCACGCGGGACAGAACCGGGCGCCGTCGGGGGTCTCGGCGCGACAGGTGAGGCACACAGTCACGACGTGGCTCTCCCGCCGCGCGCGGATGCGTCGATCGGTACTGCAGGACCCCGCCAGATCACGCGACAGCCTCCCCCTCCTGGCCGCCAGCCGGTTGTCCGCATCCTAGTACGGAATCGTCGCGCCGCGAGACCCATCGTCCGCGTCTGCGTCTCTGCAGAGGTCGCGGAGGGAGCGCCGCAAGGCCCGGTAGGTGGTCGGCCTCTCGCCCTCGGCTGCTGCCGGTCTGTCCAATCGCCTCGCCGGTCTTCCGCCACCGGCGACGGCGTCTCGCGATGGGTTACCGTGCACGATGGTTATACTCGTGAAGGACGAGAACGCACCGCCACGACCTCACCCGAGGTGATCATGAAGCCACGCACCATCCGCGAGAACGTGTTCCTCATCGGCGCCGTCGACTGGGACCGCCGCCTGTTCGACGCCCTCATCCCCCTGCCGCACGGCACCAGCTACAACGCCTACTTCGTCGTGGGCAGCGAGAAGAACGCCATGGTCGACACCTGCGACCCCGCGCGCTGGTCGACGCTCGAAGCGCAGCTCGATGAGCTGCCGGCGCCGGACTACCTGGTGATCAACCACGTGGAGCAGGACCACTCGGGGTGCACCCCGCAGCTCCTCGAGCGCTTTCCCGAGCTGACGATCGTCTGCAACGAGAAGGCGCGGGCGATGCTGATCGACCATCTGCACGTGGACGACGCACGCTTCCACGTCGTCGCCGACGGCGACACGCTGAGCCTCGGTGACAAGACGCTCACGTTCCTGTTCACGCCCTGGGTGCACTGGCCGGAGACGATGAGCACCTGGCTCGACGAGGACCAGATCCTCTTCAGCTGCGACTTCTTCGGCTCGCACTACGCCACCAACGACGTCTTCGCCGACAAGCACGAGGTCTACGACGGCGCCAAGCGCTACTACGCCGAGATCATGATGCCGTTCGGCGGCCAGGTGCTGAAGAACATCGAGAAGGTGACCAAGTACCCGATCAAGTTCATCGGGCCGAGCCACGGACCCGTCTACGACGACCCCGGGTTCATCATCGAGGCCTACCGCGACTGGGCCGGCGGCGAGCCGCAGAACATCGTCTGCCTCCCCTTCGTGAGCATGCACGACAGCACGCTGAAGATGGTCGACCACCTCACCGCGGCCCTCACGAACCGCGGCATCGCGGTCGAGCGCTTCGACCTCACGACGTTGGACGCCGGCGAGCTCGCCAGCTCGTTGGTGCACGCCGGCACCATCGTCCTCGGCACGCCCACGGTGCTCACCGGGCCGCATCCGCTGGCCATGTACGCGGCCGTGCTCGCCAACGCCCTGCGGCCGCGCGCCAAGTACGCGACCGTGATCGGCAGCTATGGCTGGGCCGGCAAGACGGTAGAGACGCTGGTCGGCCAGATGAGCAAGCTCAAGGTCGAGTTCCTCGAGCCGGTGCTCGCCAAGGGCCTGCCGCGCGAAGCGGACTACGCGCGGTTGGACGCTCTGGCCGACACCATCGCCGAGAAGCACGCGGGGCTCGCGCCGAGGAACTTCGCCGACCTCACGGTCTGCCGCACCGACGACTGACGGCGAACTGACGGCGCGCGCCGGGTCGGCAGACCCGGCGCGCGCCGCGCACGTACGGACGGCGCCACCGGTCGAGTAGAGTACGCGCATGCTCACCGTCGTCCTCGGCCTGGGCTCGGCGCTCGGCTACGCGCTCCACGATTTCCTCATGGTAAAGGTGGTGCGCGCGGCTGCCGTCTGGACCGCGATGTCCTGGTCCATGGCCGTGGGGCTCGTCATAATGTTCCCGCTCGCCCTGGTGCTGTACGGCCTGCCCTCCGGCGCCGCCCAGTGGCGGGCCGTCGCCTTCGCCATGGGAGGCGGCCTGTGTGAGGCCGCGGCGCTGGCGTGTCTCCTCCGCGGCCTGGTCACCGGCAATCTCTCGATCGTGACGCCGCTGGCGTCGCTGGCCGGTGGCATCGTGGCCGTGATCGCGATCATCGGCGGCGAATCGCTCTCGACGCCGGCGATGATCGGCCTGCCTCTGGCCGTCGCCGGCGGCCTGCTGGCCTCGGTGGAGAAGGCGCCGGCAGAGGAGATCTTCGGCCCGGACGACGAGCCCGCCGCCCCGGTGCGCCGCGCCCGGGGCACGTCCGGCGCCGGCTGGGCCCTGCTTTCGTCCGCTCTGTTCGCCGTCGTCATCCTGCTGCTGGACGAAGCGAGCGCCCTGCAACCCGTGGCCGTCGCCGCCTACGGGCGCCTCGGCACTGTGGTCGTGCTGCTGCCGGTGGCCCTGCTGCTCGCAGGCCTTCGACTTCCGCGCCGGCTCGCCGGACGCTGCGCCGTCGCCGGCGTCTTCGATGCCACCGGATTCATCCTGTTCGCTGCGGCGATCGCCATCGGGCCGCTGGCGGTCGCGTCGGTCGTCATCGCCCAGGGCGGCACCATGGCCGTCCTGCTCGGCTACCTCATGCTGCACGAGCGGCTGTCGCGGCTGCAGTACGTGGGTGTGGCCTGCACCTGCGTGGCCTGCACGCTGCTCGCGGTGAGCTAAGCGGGCTCGACGCCCGGCGCGCCGGGCGTCAGTCGCCGCGCTCGCGCAGGTACTCCTCGGCGATCGCGCGCAACCGCGCCCGGTCGAAGGGCCAGCCGTGGCCGGGGTAGACGACGTCGACGTCGAGCCGGCGCAGCGCCTCCATGGTGTGCAGGTACGTCTCGACGTCGGACTCCGGCAGCGTGTCGATCAGGCCGCCGTCGTAGACGGCGTCGCCGGCGATGAGGGCCCGCTCCTCGTGGTCGATGAGCCCGATACTGCCCGGCGTGTGGCCCGGCAGGTCGATCACGGTGAAGCGCCGGTCGCCGAGGTCGATCTCGTCGCCGCCGCGGACGTGATGCGTCGGCGCGGCGCGCTCCGGCCGGAAGGCCGCAGGGTCGAAGCCCGTGTACGGTATCGCGTCGAGGAGGAACGGCGGCGGCACGAAGCCGCTCTCGGCGAGATCGTCCAGCAGCGCCGCCGACCAGCTCGCCGTGGCCAGCGGCGCGCTGCTGCGGACCTGGAGGGCGAGCTCCTCCTCCGCCGGGTGCAGCAGCCGCCGCTCGAACTCGTGGAACCCGCCGATGTGGTCGATGTGCGCGTGCGTGCACAAGCAGACGATCTCCCGGGGGCGCCCGCCGCGCGCGAGTCGCGCGAGCACGGGCGTCAGCGCCCCGACGCCGTTGCCCGTGTCCACGATCAGGTCGCGGTCGCGCCCGCGCAGGTACCAGAGGCCCGCACGCAGGAGCTCGTCCATGTGCGGCTCGGTGAGGACGGCCGTCCGCCCGGTCACCCAGGTGAGACTGAACCAGTCGGCGGCGATGGGGAACTCCTGCGGTGCGTCCATGGGGCCATCCTCCCCGGCGGGCGGCGGGAGATGCAAACGACCAGCGGGGGCGACGAGCTTCACGGGACCGAAGAAGCTGTCCAGACTCCCGGATGAGGACCCGGCGCACCACGTCGCCGCGGAGCGCTTCGATAGACTGACCGCGTGCTGACCATCCTCTCAGGCCTGCTGTCGGCCCTCTCGTACGCCTCCAGCGACATGTTCTCGCAACGTGTCACGCGCCAGACGCGCGCGCTCACCCAGATGGTCTGGGTGCTCGCGACCGGCGCCGTCATCATCGTGCCGGTCGCGCTCCTCCTACGTGGCCTGCCCGACGAGGGGGAGTGGACCGGTGCGGGGCTGGCGGCGCTCGCCGGCGTGCTCTACTTCGGCGCCCTCTTCTGCCTGCTGCGTGGGCTCAACGTCGGCGATCTCGGGCTCATCTCCGCGCTGGTGTCCCTGCAGGGAGCCTACCTGGCCATCACCGTGATCCTGCTCGGCGAACCGGTCACGCCGCTGCTGGCGGCCGCGCTCGCACTCTGCGTGGTGGGCGCCGTGCTCACCTCGTTCGAGGGGCGCGCCGGATCGACGAAGGGCGCGCCCTGGGCGTTCGCCGCCGGCCTGCTCTTCACCGGCGTGATGCTCTGTTACAACTACGGCGACATCGACTGGCTCTCGCAGACGGCGATCTCCCGGACCGTGTCGCTGCTGATCGCGCTGCCGGTGGCGCTGCTGACCGGCAGCGTGGCGGTGCCGAGGGCGCTCCGCGTGCGTGCCGTCGGCGCAGGGGTCCTCGAGCTCTCCGGCCTCTCGCTGCTGACCATCACCTTCGCCCTCGGCCCGGCGACCGTCGCCGGCGTCACCACCACCCAGTTCGGGACCTTCGCCGTGATCCTGGGCTTCGTGCTTCTCCACGAGCGCCCGAAGCCCAACCAGTGGGCCGGCATCGCCTGCACGATCGTCGGGGTCAGCCTGCTGGCTGCGGTCGTCTGAGGCGGCCGGCCGGTGAGGCGGCGGGCGCCTGCGGCGCCCCTCCCGCCGCCTGACGTTCACGGCAGCCCGCCCTTCCGGTAGACTTGTCCGACCCTCCGGGGACCCGGCCCCGCACCCGCGGGCAAGCCGTGCCGAGCCCGGCCGTTCGCCAAGGAGATCCGCCCGATGGCTGACAACCTCATCGACGACAGTCGACTCAAGAAGACCCAGGAGATGTTCGCCAAGTGCCAGGAGGTCATCTCCGGCGGCGAGTCCAGCTACGCACGTCTCATCGGCACCCGTCCCATCGTCATGGAGCGCGGCGAGGGCGCCTACTTCTTCGACGTCGACGGCAACTCGTACATCGACTGGTGCATCGGCTACGGCCCCATGATCTTCGGCCACCGCCCCAAGCCCATCCTGGACTCGATCATCGCCCAGATCACCCAGGGCGGCATGCTGTACACGTTCCCGCACGAGCTGGACTACGAGGTGGGACGCAAGATCGTGCAGGCCGTCCCCGGCATCGAGCAGCTGCGTTTCGCCAACTCCGGCTCCGAGGCCACGCAAGCGGCCATCCGCCTCGCGCGCGGCTACACCGGCAAGGACAAGGTGATGAAGTGGGAGGGGAGCTACAACGGCTTCCTCGACTGCCACGCCTACTCGCACGTGCCGGCGCTGGGCGCCGCCGGCACGGAGAAGTTCCCACGCACGCTGCCCTCTGGCGCGGGCATCCCGAAGGCCATGGAAGCGACCATGGTCATCGCTCCGTTCAACGACATCGACGCGGTCGAGGTGCTGATCAAGCGCCATCGTGACGAGCTCGCCTGCGTGCTGGCCGAGCCGATCCTCGGCGACGCCGGCATCATCCCGCCGGTGCCTGGGTTCCTCGAGGGCCTGCGCCGCATCTGCGACGAGAACGACGTCGTGCTCATCTTCGACGAGATCATCACCGGCTTCCGCGTCTCGCTCGGTGGCGCCCAGGAGCTGTACGGAGTGATACCGGACATCACCTGCGTTGCGAAGGCCGTCGGCGGCGGCACGCCGGGCGCCGCCGCGTTCGGCGGCAAGAAGGAGCTCATGGAGCTCGAGGCCGACGGCACCGTGCTCCACGGCGGTACCTACTCGGGCAACCCGATGACCCTCGCCGGCATGAACGCCGCGCTCGACATCCTCATCAACGACCGCGAGCGCGTGTACGGCCACCTCAACACGATCGCCAACGCGATGGTCCAGGGCATGCGGGGCATCTTCGCCGAGAACGGCGTGCCCGCGTACATCAGCCAGGTCGGGCCGATGTGGCAGGTCTTCTTCGGCCACGAGGAGCCGGTGACCAAGTACCGCCAGGCGCGGGCCAGTGACACGCGCTTCTTCGAGCACCTGCAGACCGAGTGCCAGATGCGCGGCGTCTACTTCCACAACTTCAACTTCGAGCGCTTCTTCGCGAGCACGGCGCACACCAAGGCTGAGGTCGACCGCAGCCTCGAGGTGATCGCCGAGGCGACGAAGATCGTCAGGAAGCGGTTCAGCGACCTGCCCGCTGGGGTCTGAGCAGCATGCGACCGGACGGCTCAGACGCGTCGGCGCGTCGGAGGGTCGCGCCGCCGCGATGCAGGCCGCAGCGGCCGCATGCAGCAGCGCCGGCGCTCGCGAAGATCGCGCCGGTCAGCCGCCGCTTCCTCGTCGCCCCGGCTCGCGCGCCGCGAGTTCGTCCTGCTCCTCGTTGCGGCTGCCGCCTGCAGGTGCTTGCCTGGGCGCTGGTCATCGTCGTCGTCCGCGGCTGCTTCCCCACGCTACTGGGACGTCACCATTCCCGACGTCCAACACTACGCCGAGGTCGTCTGGGCGGTCCGTCACGGCGCATGGCCTTACAGCGCAGTCCCAGTTCGAGTATCCGCCGCTCACGCTGGTCCCTCTGCTGCATCCCGCCGGACCTCCTGCCTCGTTCGCGCGCTACGCGCTCGAGTTCAAGATCGAGATGGTCGCCGTCTTCGCTCTGAACGCCGTCCTCACCACGTGGGCCGCGGTCAAGACTCTGGTGCATCGTCGCAGCGAGCGCTCGCGGCGGCAGTCGTGCTCGCGGCCACCGTCCCCGCCACCGGCCTCATCGGCCTCAACCGCTTCGACGCCGACGCTCGGCCTCGTCATCGTCCTGTGCGTGCTCTGCCTGCTGCTACCGCCGCTGGGCGCTCGCGCGGCTCATGGTGGGGCTCGGCTTCAGTCTCAAGCTCATGCCCATCGTGCTGCTGCCCCTCGTCCTCGTCCTGGCCCGCAAGTGGCGCGCCGTCTGGTGGGCCGACGCTGGCGGCGCCTTGGGTATGATCCTGCCGTTCTTGCCCTTCCTGATCCAGGGCGGCGGCGCCATCTTCACGACACCTACTGTGAGTGGGCAGACGGCCCGCGGCCTCCAGATCGAGACCGTCGCCGCGAGCCCCTTCCTGCTTCGCGAGCATCTTCCAGCCCGGATCGTGTGACCGGTCGTGGCACCGCCGGGCGGCTCCGCTGAGCATCCTGTCGCGCAAGGGCGCCGGTGCAGTGAACTCCCTGGCGCCGCTCCTCGTGCTCGCGCTCGTGCTCGTCGTCTATCTCGTCGATCTGGCAGGCCCGCGACCGCGCTCCGCTCGACCCCCGAGGCGGTCCCCGTCGCCGTCCTCGCTCTCATGGTCGCCACCATGTGCGGCAACAAGGTTCTCTCGCCGCAGCACCTCATCTGGGTGTTGCCCGTCGTCGCCCTGGCGCTCGTCGACGACGCGCTGGTCGCTCCGCATCCCGGCGCTCCTCATGTTCGTCGCCATGATCCTCACGCAGGTCGAGTTCCCGCGGCATGTACTACGACCTCTATCTACCTCAAGCCTACGGCGATCGTCGTCGTCGCGCCTGCGCAACCTCACGCTCGCTGGCGATCGCTGGTCACCGAGCCTGGTCGCGCTGTGGCGCCTGCAGCGGGAGGCGAGTGAGCCGGCCGAGGAGTCCGGTGCAGCCGTACCTTCCGCGCCGGCTGCGGACGCCTGACGCCGAGACCCAACGGCTCGCAGCGGATCCACTTCGCCCGAGGCTCGCTCGGTTCGCCCGTCCGGCCGTGTAGACTCGGCCGGACGCATGGTCACACCGACGTCCACATCCGGGGCGGGACGAAGCCGGCGGCGGCGGGCGCTGATCGCCGCTCTCTTCCTCGCCGCCGCCATCCTCTTTGCCGTCTACTGGATTCCGACCGCCCGGACGTACTACTCGGGGCAGTCTCAGTTCGACCTCTACCAGTACTACGCCGGGGGCCACAACTGGCGCGCCGGCTTCGATCCCTACAAGCCGCTTGTCGATACGCCCGGCGCCCTCGCCATCCCTCGCTCGGAAACGATCTCGGGGTTCATCTACCCACCCGCGATCCTTCCGCTGCTCGGTCAACTCTCGCGTCTGGACTACGACTCTGCGCGCGCCGTGTGGCTCGCGCTGTCGCTGGCGGCCCTCCTGTTTCCGCTGGCGCTGGGAGTGCTTCTCGCTCGCGGGCGTCGCTGGGAGACCGCCGCGCTCGGAGCGCTGCTGTTCGCCGCGTCGAATCCGGTCCTGTTCCACCTCCGCCAGGGGCAGGCGGACATGGTGGTCTCCGGTCTCGCCGTCACTGCCTTCCTGCTCTATGGACGGTGGCGCTCCTGGCCGACGGCCGTCCTCTTCGCGCTCGCCGTCGCGGTGAAACTGACCCCGCTCGTCGTCGTGCTGGCGCTGGTCGCCTACAGACGCGACTGGCCGCTGCTGCTCAAGACGCTGGCCGCCGGCTGTGCGCTCGCCGCCGTCAGCCTGCTGTTCGTCAACCCCCATCTCTACGTCGAGTACGTGACGGTGGTCCTCCCGGAGGCCTCCGGCGGCAACCCGTTCTTCCACAACCAGTCGCTTCTGCGCGGCTGGAGCCACCTTGACGTCTGGGCGAAGTACGCGAGTCTGGCGGGCTATGCCCTGATAGTGGCAGCGGCCGCCGTGGCGGGGCGCGGCCGGCGATCCGGCGGCCGTGGACGAGCCAGGTCGGCTCCATCCGACAAGCGCGATGTTGCAGGTGCTGGCGCTCGCCGTCGCAGGCGTTCTGCTCTTCTCGCCGCTCTCGTGGAGGATGGCGTTCGTGTGGGCGGTCGTCCCCATGACGCTCGTCCTCGCCGCGGCGCCGTGGCGCGGCGCCCGCTGGCAGTACGTTCTCGTGGCGTGCGGAGCGGCTCTCATGTGCCTTCCCATCTGGGACCGTCCCGTGCTGGACTCTCTGGAGACCATCGGCGCGCTGCTCGCGGGCGCGGGGGTGCTGGCGGCTCTGCTGAGCGGCAGTCGGGAGCTAGAGGTCGCGACGCCGGGGGACGATCAGCGCAGGCTGAGCACCCAGAACACCTGATAGGCGACGACTGCGGCGAGCACTCCGGCCAGCAGGGCCGCGGCCACGGTGGCGACGCGGTACACGCGCAGGCGCCAGAGCAGGAGCGCTCCGACGGTGACGATGCCGATCTTGAAGGCCAGTGCCGGCACCGTGCCGGCGCGCAGGAAGTAGTCCATCACCCCGTTCGACTCGGTGGCGAATCCGAGCCACATCGAGTAGCGCGTGAGCGCGAGGTCGGCGACGTTGAGCGCCCACAGCTCGATGAGGAGGAGCAGGAGCAGGCGGTCTCGCGACTCGCTCGGATGCGCGCGCGTCCTGCGTCGCAGGGGGAGGCTCATCGCGGCAGCCTCGCCGTCACGATGCTGTACTCGCCTCCGGACTGGCGGATCCAGGCGACGGTGTCGCCGCTGACGGCGACCTCGGCGATCGAGCCGTCGACGGCGGCGACCGGGAAGGCCGAGCCGCCGAGACGCCGGCCCATGACGCGCGCGCCGGTCGCGGTCTTCTCCGCCCACACGACCGTTCGCCCGTCATACGCGGGGCCGGCGAGGCCGGAGAGGCCGCTGGCGAGTGTCGTGGTCTCGCCGGCGTCGACGTCGACCGCGGCGACCATGCCGGTGCCGGCGACGTCCGAGGCCTGGCCCCACACGAGCGTGCGGCCGGCCAAGGCGATACCGGTCAGCCGGTCGCGCGTCATGGCCGCGGCCACCGGCCAGGTCGCTCCACCGGAGGCGTCGCCGGCGACGAAGGGCCCGGTCCATGAAGTGGCCCACACGACGAGTCCCCCCGACACCACCGGCGAGCCGTTCCCCGCGGCGATGTCGAGGAGCTCGCCGCTCCCCACGCGGACCCCATTGATCGAGGGTACGCCGAGCTGACGCGCGGAGCACCACACCGCGACATCGCCCGAGATGGCTGGATAGGAGCGCACGGAGCCGACGTCTGCGACGGTCCAGCGCCGGCCCGTCTGCGTGTCGTAGGCGACGGCCTGCGCCGCGATGCTCGACTGTCGTTCGGCCTCGAACCAGACCGCGTAGCGCGGGCCGATCGCGGGATCCCAGGTCGTGTGCATCCCGGGGCCGGGGCCGAGCAGCCGGATGGCCCCCTCGTCCAGGTCGATGTACTCGATCGCCGCGCCGTCTTGCCAAAGCAGCCGTGAGCCGTTGAGCCCCAAGCCGGTGAATTCGCGGTGGTGATGGCCGGCGATCAGCCAGCCGCCGCCGGTCCTCTCAATGATCGGCGGCTGGACGGAGTACGTGCGCTCGAAGCGATACAGAACGCCTCCGAGCGCGCTGCCGACGGCGATGATCGCGAGCGAGATCAGCAGGGCGCGCAGCCAGGAAGGCCGGCGAGGCCGGCGCGTACCGCCCTCCTCCCCGGTCGTGGCCGGGATGAGGGGCGCCGGCGCGGCGACAGCGTCCGCCGGCGTGGCGACGGCGCCCGCCGCCGGCTCAGGATGGGCTGTCAGCTCGTCCGGCACAGATGCAGCAGGTCCGCGTACACGCCGTAGGCCGTCTGCGGCACGAGCGCGTGCCGCTCACTGACCAGCACGTCGGCCATCAGGTCGGTGTGAAGTAGCGCGCCCAGCGACTCGCCGCTGACGGCCGCCAGCGGGTGCTCGATGTCGAGTTCATCCGCGCGCAGGCGGGCGCGGACGCGGCCCTCGGAGACCGCGTCGCTCCGGCCGGGCGACGAAGCGTGCCCCGGGTCTGCGCTCTCGCGCCAGACGCTCGAGACCAGCCGAAGGCGCCGGCCGCGCTGCCGCGCGGCGACCATCCGCTCGAGCGGCACATCCTTGAGGCTCTCGCGCTCGACATCGGCGGGAGTGATGCCGGCATCCATGGCGACGTTGGCCAGAGCCGCCGCCTTGCTGGCCGCGTCCCACCCGTCGACGTCGTTGCTCGGGTCGGCCTCTGCGTACCCCTCCGCCTGCACCTGCGCCAGAGCGCTCTCGTAGCTGCGGCCTGTCCCCATGGCGTCGATGATGAAGTTGGTGGTGGCGTTGAAGACCGCCTCGAAGCCGAGGAGCCGGCAGTCGGGCAGTGCGAACTCGAGGAGGCTGAAGACAGGAAGGCCGTCCATCACGGTACTCTCGAAGCGGACGCGGCGGCCGCTCGCGGCGGCTGCCGCCGACACCTCCGGCCAGCTCCAGGCGATCGGTCCCTTGTTGGCGGTGACGACATCCATACCGAGGCGGAACGCCTCGAGGACGTGGCCGGTCGCCGCCGGCGTGTACCGCGTGGCGCCGGCGGCGACGCCCGACAGGTCGCCCATGACGGTGAGCTCCACGAGCACGTCGGCGCCGGAAGCGGCGAGCAGCTCGGGGGCCGGCCGGGCCGCCTGCGGCGGGGCCGGCCGGTCGCCCACCGCCGCCAGCACCTCCGCCGGCGTCATGCCGTCCGGATCGACCAGGCTGCCGTGGCGGGTGCCGGCGGCGCTGATCAGCACGCGCAGCCCGTGCCGCTCCGCGAGGACGCGCTCCTGGGCGACGAGCAGCTCGCAGAGGGCTCGCGCGACGCTGCCGAAGCCGAGCAGGCACAGCTTGATAGTGCGCGGCTCGTCCGCTGCGGGCTCGTCGCCGAGTCCCGCGAAGGAGATCCTGACGTCCCGGGGGGCGCCGGCCGGCGTAGCGGGGCCGGCTGTCATCGCATCGAACGCGAAAGGTCGCCGACCGCGGTGACCAGCCGCTCGAGCTCACCTTCGGTTGTGTACGGGGCGAGCCCGACGCGTACCAGGCCGCCACGGCCCTGCAGACCGAGCTTGTCGACGAGGCGCTGGGCGTAGAAGTCCCCGTCCCAGGTGAAGAGGCCGCGCGCGCCGAGCGCGCGGCACACCTCGCCAGCCTGGAAGCCGTCGAGGGTGAACGACACGGTCGACGTGCGCGGACTGCCTTCCGGCGGCCCGTAGATCCTGAGGCCGGGGATGCCGGCGAGCTGCTCGCGCAGCCCCTTCGCCAGGGGCTGCTCGTAGGCCTCGCCGGCCAGCATGCCGGCGACGACCGCTTTGCGCCGGCCCTGCAGGCCGGCGGGGATGTGGTCCTCCACCATCTTGAGGTGCCGCTCGCCGAGGTCGGCGATGAAGTCGACGGCCGCGGCGGTGCCGGCCATGCCCTCGTGGTTCAGCGTGCCCGTCTGCCACACGAACGGCGGGTCGAGGTCCTGGGTGGAGAGGCGGATCGGCTCGAGCAGCCCTGTCGTCTCTCGGCGCGCGTACATGAGGCCGACGTGGGGGCCGAAGAACTTGTAGGCCGAGCAGAGCAGGAAGTCGCAGCCGACGGCCCTCACGTCGATCGGCCCGTGAAGCGCGTAGTGCACCGCGTCGATGACGCTGAGGGCGCCGGCCTCGCGCGCCAGCGCGGATGCCCGCGCGACATCGTTGACGGTGCCCACGGCGTTGGAGGCGTAACCGACGGCGACGACCTTGGTCTTGCCGGGCACGACGACCTTCTCGAAGGCGTCCCAGTCGAGGGTGCAGGTCTCGAGATCGACGGGGACCTCACGGACGACTGCGCCGCGCTCGGCCAGCCGCATCCACGGGCCGCGATTGGCCTCGTGGTCGAGCTCCGTGACCACCACCTCGTCGCCGGGGCGGATGTCGCGCGCGATCGCGTCGCTGAGCAGGAAGGCGAGCGTCGTCATGTTGGCGCCGTAGGCGACCTCGTCCCAGGCGCAGCCAAGAAGGTCGGCGCCGGCCTCGTGCGCGCCTTGGATGATGGCGTCCGTCTCCTCCGAGGTGGCGAAGGCACCGTGGATGTTGCAGTTGTGGTTGGTCAGGTAGTCGAGCACCGCGTCCAGAACCCGCTGCGGCGTCTGCGTACCGCCGGGTCCGTCGAGGTACGCGGCGGGACGGCCGTCGACAGTCCGCCTGAGGGCGGGAAACTGGCTGCGGACGTAGGCGACGTCGAACAGGGGCATGGGCTCACCTCGGCCGATGGTGGCAGGAAGGCAAGTGTACCGTCCCAGTGCAGGAATGGCGCGCGTGGGGCAGGATGGTAGGACGATGCCGACGAGCCGCGACAAGACCACCAAGCGCGAGAACGAAGCCGCGCGCGCCAAACGGCTGGAACGCGCGCTCGACCGCGAGTTCCCCGTGATCTGCTTCGCCTGGGACGGCACCGCCGTCCCCCGTCGTGATGCGGACGCCTCGGCGGTGCGCAGTCGTGTTGAGCGGCTCGCGGCGCTGGGCGTTGATATCGCCGTAATCAGCAGCGCCGACGTCGCGGACGTGGACGAGCAGCTCCGCGCGCGTCCCGGCGTGGAGGGTCGCCTCTTCCTCTATCTTTCGCGCGGCTCGGAGATCTACGTCGTCGGCCCGGCCGGGCCCCGCCTGCTCGAACGGCGTGAGGCGTCGTCGCTCGAGGAGGAGCAGCTGGCCGTGACGGCCGAAGCCCTCATGAGTCGGCTGGTCGCCGCGGGGCTCGACGTCGCACTGGTGCAGGACCACCTGAACCGGCAGTCCATCGACCTCGTCCCCGGTTGGCAGGAGCCGCCGGGGACCGCGGTGGGCGAGCTGCAGCAAGAGGTCGAGCGCCGCCTGCGCGACGCCGGTTTCGCCGACGGCCTGCACGAGTGCGTGGAGCTGGCGCGCGGACTCGGCCGGGAGGCCGGCATCGCGCACCCGGCGATCTCGACCGATGTGCGCCACATCGACATCGGCCTCACCGGTAAGAGCGACGCCATGCACGCGCTGACGCGCGGGCTCGTGACGGGGCGCGGTCGCCGGCCGCAGGACCTGCTCGTACTCGGCGACACCTTCGGGCCGGTGGCGGACGGACAGGGCACGGACTCGGCCATGCTGATCCCGGAGCTGCGCCGGGCGGTGTACGTCAGCGTCGGCGCGGAGCCGGCCGGCGTGCCGCCGCAGGTGCTGCACGCGGGCGGCGGTCACGTCGAGTTCCTCGATATCCTGCACGACCAGTTGGCTATGCGGGAGATCGTCGCGCAGCGGAGCTTCCCCGAGCCGAACGCCGACCCGGCGTGGCGCTTCGAGGTCAAGGGGTTCGACCCCTTCCGTGAACGCGAGGTCGAGACGTGGCTCACGGTGGCCAACGGTGAGACGGGCACGCGCGGGGCGCTCGAGGAGGGCTCGGCGATCTCGACGCCGGCCACCTTCGTCGCCGGCGTCTACGGCGACGGGACCGGCGACCCGGCCTTCCGGCAGCCGGTCCCCGCGCCGGACTGGACCGGCCTCCGGCTCATGGTGGCCGGCAGCGCGATGACGCTGTCGAACGGCGAGATCATCGAGCACGAGCGCGTGCTGGACATGCGTCACGGCATCGTCTTCCGCTCCTGGCGGCAGCGGCTGCGCAGCGGTCGCAGCGTGCGCATGCGGACCGCCCGGTTCGCCTCTCTCGCCGACCGCCAGGTGCTGGCTGCCCGGGCGGAGGCCACGCCGGAGGACTTCTCCGGCTCGCTCGTGTGGCAGAGCGCCATCGGCGTCAGCCATGCCGGCGGGCCCACCAGAGAGACGCGGTTCGAGGTGCTCGACGACCCTCCGGGGCTGATCGCGAGCACCCGTGGCCGCAACGGCGGCGGGCACGTGCTCGCCGTGACGACGAACCCGGCGCCCGGCTCGCCGGTCGCGCGCACGCCGCAGCAGGCGCGAGACGTCATCGGCGGGCGCCTCGAGCCGGGGGACCCGGCCACGGTGGACCGGCTCGCCACGATCGCCTCGGCGCGCACCAAGGTGCCGTCGCCGGAGGTCGCTCGCCGGGCTCTGCAACGGGCCCGCGACGTCGGCTACGACGAGCTTCTGCAGCGGCATCGGGCGGCGTGGGACGCCGCCTGGGACGCCGCCGACCTGCGCGTCGACGGCGACGCCGAGGACCAGCACGCGCTGCGCTTCGCGATCTACCACATGATCAGCACGGCGCACCCCACCAAGGACACCGTCTCGGTGGGCGCCCGCGGCCTGGGCGGCATGTCCTACTTCCTGCACGTCTTCTGGGACACCGAGATCTTCGTGCTGCCCTTCTTCATCTACACGCAGCCCGAGACGGCCCGCACGCTCCTCAGGTACCGGTACCGCAACCTGCCCGGAGCGCGGCAGAAGGCCGCGCAGATGGGGTTCCGCGGCGCGCTCTACCCGTGGGAGTCGGCCGACAAGGGCATCGAGACGACGCCGCCCTACGGCTACGGGCCGAGCGGCGAGCAGGTCCCCATCCTCTCGGGCCTCATGGAGCACCACATCTCGGCGGACGTCGCCTGGGGGACGTGGGAGTACTGGAAGGCGACCGGCGACGACGCATTCATGGCGAGCATGGGCGTGGAGATGCTGCTGGAGACGGCGCGGTTCTGGGTCTCGCGCGCCGCCCGGGACCACGAGGGCCGCTACCACGTGCGCGTGGTCGTGGGACCGGACGAGTACCACGAGGGCGTGGACGACAACGCGTACACCAACGTACTCGCGCGCTGGAACATCAAGCGCGCGCTCGAGGCGCTCGTCTGGCTGGAGACGATGGATGAGGCTTACGCCGACGAGCTCAAGAAGCGACTCGAGCTCACCGTCACCGAGCTCTTCGGCTGGCGCGCGGTCATCGACGGCTACGTGGACGGGTACGACGCGGAGACGCTGCTCTACGAGCAGTTCGCCGGGTTCTACGACATGGCCGACGTACCCATCGAGAAGCTGCGGCCGCGGCCGATGGCGGCGGACCTCCTGCTCGGCCGCGACGTCACGCTCGTCAGCAAGGTGGTCAAGCAGGCCGACGTGGTGATGCTCTGCCACGTGCTCGCCGACGAGATCGACGAGCGGACGACACGCGCCAACTACGACTACTACGAGCCCATCACCTGCCACGGCAGCTCCCTCAGCCCGGGGATCCACGCGGCGGTGGCGGCGCGGCTCCACGACGTACCCGAGGCGACCGAGTACTTCAAGATGGCGGCGGCGATCGACCTTGCCGACAACATGGGCAACGCGGCCGCGGGTCTGCACATGGCCACCATGGGCGGTCTGTGGCAGGCCGCCGTGATGGGCTTCTGCGGCGTGATGCGCCGCGGCGAGGCGCTGCGGCTGGACCCGCAGCTCCCGGCGGCCTGGGAGACGGTCCGCATGCCGCTGAGGTTCCGCGGCGCGAAGCTGCACCTCGACTTCCGCGCGAGGAAGACGGGCGTAGACGTGGGTATAACCGTCGAGAAGGCGCCGGTCACCCTGCAGCTGGACGGGGAGGAGCGGGTGTTCCATCCCGGCCGTCACCGGCTGCGGCGCCGCAACGGACGACCTTGGCAGGTGGACGCCGAATGACTCTCCTCGTAGCCGTAGCAGACGCAGCCGCCGACCAGGATCTGGTGGCATCGGCGCGCGCCCTCGCTGCCGCGGCACGCTGGGACGTGCGGGGAGTCCATGTGCGCGAGGCCGGGATCCGGGAACCCGGGAGCGCCGACCTCGAGGGACTCGAGCTCACGGTCATCGACGGCGACCCCGTCGAGGCGCTGGTCAGGCTGGCCGGCGGAGCGGCGGTGGACGCCTTCGCGTTCGGCCTGAGCTGCGCCTGCGGCTCCGGGCCGGCCTCGGGGATGGGTCACGTCGCCGAGGCGTTGCTCAACGACCACGTCGCCCCCGTGCTCCTGGTGCGGCCGGGCATGCGCCGCGTCGCCGGCCTCAAGCGCCTCTACGTGCCGCTGGAAGGCAGCCCGTCGACCTCCGCGGCGATGCGCGCCGCGGACGACGCGCTCTGCGCGCGCGGCCGCGAGATCGTCATGCTGCACGTGGTCACCGGCGACACGCCGCTGGAGACCGGCAGCCTGCCGGCGCCGCGGATGACGGATCAGGAGCACTACGAGTGGAGTGCCTGGCAGGACGAGTTCACGATGCGCTTCTCGCAGTGCCCTGAAGGCGGTCGACACCGAGTGGCCGTGCGCGTCGGCGAGCCTGCGGGCATCATCGCCGAGGAGGCCGACAAGAACGGAGCGGAGCTCATCGTACTGTCCTGGAGCGGGAGCTTCGAGAGCGGTCACGGCGCCGTGATCAAGGAGCTCCTGAACACGGCGCCCTGCCCGCTCCTCCTCGTGCCCAGCGACGTCCCGGCGGACGTCGCCTGACGCTCGGGGTGGGTCCCGTATGCCCGCGTCCGGGGCGGCTGCGGATCCTCTCGATGGCCGGCCCCGTACCGACGATGACCCCGATCGCCCGGCGACCATCAGCATCGAACATCCCCGCCTGCGTCAAGGGCTCGTAGAAAGCGGCCCACGGCGCGTACAGGTTCCGTAAGGACTTCCGTCGCTGCCATCCAGGAGGGGTACCGTCGAGGCATGGTCGACGTGCTCCTCATCGCGCTTGTCATCGGCTTCTTCCTCATCGCCGACCTCTTCGTGCGCGGCTGCGCCCGGATCCTCGACCGGGGCGCCGGCGACCGACCTGAGGACCGGTCATGACCGCCGCGGACATCGTCTTCTTCGTCATCATCGCTGCGCTCCTCGCTTACCTCGCCTGGGCGCTCATAGCGCCCGAGGATCTGCAGTGACCGCCACGGCTCAGGAGCGGAGATGACCGGCGCCGCGTGGTTCCAGATCGCCGCCCTGATCGGGCTGCTCCTCGTCGGGACGCGCCTGCTCGGGCCGTACCTCGCGAAGGCGTACGGCGGCGGGCCGGCTCCCGGCGACCGCCTCTTCCTGCCGCTCGAGCGGCTGATCTACAGGGCCGGCCGCATCGATCCGGAGCGCGAGCAGCCGTGGTCCGTCTACGCGCGCTCCGTCATCGCCTTCAGCCTCGTGTCCGTGCTGGGTCTCTACGTGCTCCAGCGCCTGCAGGGATGGCTGCCGCTCAACCCGTCTTCGGTCGAGTCGGTGCCGCCGTTTCTCGCCCTCAACACGGCCGTGAGCTTCGTCACCAACACCAACTGGCAGAACTACGGCGGCGAATCCACGATGAGCGACCTGATCCAGATGCTCGGGTTGACCGTGCAGAACTTCGCTTCCGCCGCGGTCGGAATGGCGGTCGCCGTCGCCCTCATCCGTGGGCTCACGCGCCACCGCTCGGAGACCATCGGCAACTTCTGGGTCGACCTGACACGAGGTGTGACCCGCGTCCTGCTCCCGCTGGCGCTCGTGCTCGCCGTCGTGCTCGCCGGCCTCGGCGTTGTGCAGACGCTCCAGGGCCCGGTGGACGCGACCACCGTCGAGGGCGCGACGCAGAGGATCTACCGCGGGCCGATCGCCAGCCAGGAGTCGATCAAGGAGGTCGGGACGAACGGCGGCGGCGTCGTCAACGCCAACTCGGCGCACCCGTTCGAGAACCCGACCGGCCTCACCAACTTCCTCGAGATCCTGGCGCTGCTCCTGATCCCGTTCGCCCTCACCTACGCCTTCGGTCGCCTTGTCCGCGACCAGAGGCAGGGTTGGGCGATCTTCTTCGCCATGTTCGCGCTGTGGGCCGGATCCGTGGCGACGGCGACGTACTTCGAGGTGCGTGGCAACCCGCGCGTCGAGGCATCGGCGGCCAACATGGAGGGCAAGGAAGTTCGCTTCGGGGCCGCGACCTCGGCGCTCTTCGCTGCCTCGACGACCGGCACGTCGACCGGCGCGGTGGACTCCTCGCACGACAGCTTCACGCCCGGTGGCGGAGCCGTGCCGCTGGTCAACATGCTGCTCGGCGAGGTGTCGCCGGGCGGCGTGGGAGCCGGGCTGTACGGCATGCTGGTCTTCGTTCTGCTCGCCGTGTTCATCTCCGGCCTCATGGTCGGGCGGACGCCCGAGTACCTTGGCAAGAAGATCCAGGCGGCCGAGATGAAGCTCGTCGTCCTGTACCTGCTCGTGGTGCCGATCCTGGTCCTCGTGCTGGCCGGCGTGTCGGTGGTGTTCGGCCCGGCGAAGGAGTCGATCCTGAATCCCGGCTCGCACGGGCTGACCGAGGTCGTGTACGCATTCGCCTCGCAGGCCAACAACAACGGCTCGGCATTCGCCGGCCTCGCCGGGAACACCGACTGGTACAACACCACCGGCGCGCTCGCGATGCTCGCCGGCAGGTTCTTCCTCATCATCCCGGTGCTGGCCATCGCCGGCTCGCTGGCGCGGAAGCAGACGGTGCCCCCGAGCGCCGGGACCCTGCCCACCCACAGCCCGCTCTTCGTGGTCATGCTGCTGGCGGTGATCGTGATCGTCGTGGGGCTGACGTACTTCCCTGTGCTGGCGCTCGGCCCGATCGTGGAGCAGTTGGCGCTATGACTCGCACGTCCTCGGCGATGTTCGACCGCAGACTGATGCGCCGGGCGGCGCGGGACGCCGTGCTGAAGCTCGACCCGCGGCGTATGGCGCGCAACCCGGTGATGTTCGTGGTGGAGGTGACCAGCGTGCTGGTCACGGTGCTCGCGATCCTCGACCCGACCGTGTTCGCGTGGTCGATCGCGGTGTGGCTCTGGTTCACTGTGCTGTTCGCGAACTTCGCCGAGGCCATGGCCGAGGGCCGTGGCAAAGCCCAGGCGGAGACGCTTCGCCGCACCCGGTCCGAGACCGTCGCCCGCCGTCGCGGCGAGGACGGCAGTCTCGAGGAGGTGCCCTCGAGCGGGCTGGTGCTCGGCGACGTCGTCGTGGTCTCGGCCGGGGAGCTCATCCCGGCCGACGGCGAGGTCATCGAGGGCATCGCCAGCGTGGACGAATCGGCGATCACGGGCGAGTCCGCCCCGGTGATCCGCGAGTCGGGCGGTGACCGCTCCGCGGTCACCGGCGGCACTCGCGTCCTCTCCGACCAGATCGTCGTGCGCGTGACGCAGGAGCCGGGCGCGAGCTTCCTCGACCGCATGATCGCGCTCGTCGAGGGGTCCTCGCGCCAGAAGACCCCCAACGAGATCGCCCTGGACATCCTCCTCGCCGGCCTCACGATCGTCTTCCTGATCGCCGTAGCCACGCTCCAGCCGTTCGCCGTCTACTCCGGCGCGCGCCAGAGTGTGATCGTGCTCGCGGCGCTGCTCGTGTGTCTGATTCCTACGACCATCGGCGCGCTGCTCTCGGCCATCGGCATCGCCGGCATGGATCGCCTGGTGCAGCACAACGTGCTCGCACGGTCCGGTCGAGCGGTCGAAGCGGCAGGTGATTGCTCCACCCTCCTTCTCGACAAGACGGGGACGATCACGCTTGGGAACCGTCAGGCAGCCGAGTTCCTGCCGTTGCCGGGCGTCACAGAACGGCAGCTCGCCGACGCGGCGCAGCTGTCCAGCCTGGCCGACGAGACACCGGAGGGGCGCTCGATCGTGGTCCTCGCCAAGGAGCGCTTCAATCTGCGCGAGCGAGAGCTCTCGGGCGCCACCCTGATCCCGTTCACCGCGCAGACGCGCATCAGCGGGGTCGACATCGACGGACGTTCGATCCGCAAGGGCGCGGCCGAGGCCGTTCGGCGGCTGCTCGATGGGGGCGGCCGGCAGCCTCCGGACGAGCTCGACGAGCTCGTCGACGGCGTCGCCGCCGCCGGCGGCACGCCCCTGGTCGTCGCCGAGAACGGCGTCGCTCTGGGCGTCATCCGCCTCAAAGACGTCGTCAAGGACGGCATGCGCGACCGTTTCGACGAGCTCCGGCGCATGGGCATCCGCACCATCATGATCACCGGCGACAATCCGCGCACGGCACAGGCGATCGCCGAGGAGGCGGGGGTCGACGACTTCCTGGCGGAGGCCACGCCCGAGGACAAGATGGCGCTCATCCGCCGAGAGCAGGCCGGCGGTGCGCTCGTCGCCATGACCGGCGACGGCACCAATGATGCGCCCGCCCTCGCCCAGGCCGACGTCGGCGTGGCGATGAACAGCGGCACGCAGGCCGCGCGCGAGGCCGGCAACATGGTCGATCTCGACTCCAACCCCACCAAGCTCATCGAGATCGTGGAGATCGGCAAGCAGCTGCTCATCACGCGCGGCTCACTCACGACGTTCTCCATCTCCAACGACGTCGCCAAGTACTTCGCCATCATCCCGGCCATGTTCGCCGGCGCGTTCCCGGTCCTCGGCACGCTCAACCTCATGGGCCTGTCGACGCCGCAGTCGGCGATCCTGAGCGCCGTCGTCTTCAATGCGCTCGTCATCGTCGCCCTGATCCCCCTCGCGCTGCGCGGGGTCCGGTTCCGCGCCTCGTCGGCGGCGAGCGCCCTGCGGCGCAATCTGCTCTTCTACGGCCTCGGCGGCATCGTCGCCCCGTTCGTCGGCATCAAGGTCATCGACCTCATCCTCTCCGGCCTCGGGATCGTGTGATGCGCAGGCAGCTGCCCACAGCGATCGCCGTGTTCGTCGCCTTCTCGGTCCTGGTCGGGCTCGTCTACCCACTGGTGGTCACGGGCATCGCGCAGATCGCCTTCGGGGCCAGGGCGGACGGATCGCTGATCGAGCGCGACGGCGCAGTGGTCGGCTCCGCGATCATCGGCCAATCGTTCACCGGCCCCAGGTATTTCCACCCGCGACCCTCCGCAGCGGGAAACGGCTACGACGCGATGGCCAGCGGGGCATCCAACCTCGGACCGGGCAATCCCGAGCTCCTCGACGCCGTGGCCGGGCGCAAGGCGGAGTACCGGCGGACCAACGGTCTCGCCCCGGGTGAGCGGGTACCCGTGGACGCGATCACCGGCTCCGGATCCGGGCTCGATCCCGACATCTCACCGGCCAATGCCAGACTCCAGGCGCGACGGGTCGCGGAGGCGCGCGGTGTGCCGCTGGAGCGCGTGCTAGGCTTGATGGACGAGGCCACGGAGGGCCGGCCGCTCGGCATCCTCGGCGACCCCGGCGTGAACGTACTCGAGCTCAACCTGGCGCTCGACGAGCGCCTCTAGCGGAGGGCGGCATGAGCCGCGGCACGTTGCGCGTCTACCTGGGCGCCGCACCCGGCGTCGGCAAGACGTACTCGATGCTCAACGAAGGTCGCCGTCGCCAGGCGCGCGGCGAGGACGTCGTAGTGGGCTTCATCGAGTCACACGGCCGGCAGAGGACGGCCGACCAGGTCGGCAGTCTCGAGGTAGTGCCGCGCGCGAGCATCGCCTACCGGGACACGATCTTCGAGGAGATGGACCTCGACGCGCTCGTCGAACGCCGACCCCAGCTGGCGCTCGTCGACGAGCTCGCGCACACCAACGTACCGGGCTCGCGCAATCGGAAGCGCTGGCAGGACGTCGAGGAGCTGCTCGACGCAGGCATCGACGTCATCTCCACCGTGAACATCCAGCACCTCGAGTCCCTCAACGACGTGGTGGAGCAGATCACGGGAGTGGTGCAGCGCGAGACGATCCCGGACGAGGTCGTGCGCCGAGCCGGTCAGCTCCAGCTTGTCGATCTCGCCGTTGAGACGATCCGCGCGCGACTGGCGAGAGGCGACATCTATCCTGCCGAGCGCATCGACGCGGCGCTGGGCAACTACTTCCGCGCGGGCAATCTGGCGGCGCTGCGCGAGCTCGCCCTGCTCTGGATCGCCGACCGGGTCGAGGAGGGCCTGTCAGAGTACCGGGCTCGACACGGGATCTCCGACACCTGGGAGACCCGGGAGCGCGTCCTGGTCGCCCTCACCGGATCGTCGGACGGCGACAGACTCGTGCGCCGCGCGGCGCGCATGGCGCAGCGGCTGAACGCCGACCTGATCGCGGTGCACGTGCGTCCCCAGACCGGTCTGGCTACGCCGTCGGCCGGTCTGCTTGAACAGCAGGGGCGGCTCGTCGAGCGCTTGGGAGGGAGCTACCGCGAAGTCGCCGGCCCAGACGTCGGAGAGGCTCTGGTGGAGACTGCCCGCGCTCTCAACGCCACGCAGATCGTGCTGGGCGCCAAGGAGCGTTCTGGTTGGAGCGAGTTCATCCACGGCTCGGTCGTGAGCACGGTCATCAGGCTCTCGGGCGTCGGCCTCGACGTCCACGTCATCGGCCGTGAGGCCGACGCGGAGACGGAGGTGGTCTCTGAGCCAGCGCTGCGTCGGCCACGCGCACTTCCGCGCCGGCGCGTGGTGCTCGGGTTCGCCATCGGGGTCGTCGGAGCCCCTCTCCTCACGCTGGCGCTCGCCCAGGCGCACGACCGCGTGTCGCCGTCCAGCGCCCTGCTGCTGTTCCTTCTGCTCGTCGTCGGTGTGTCGGCGGTCGGTGGACTGTGGCCGGCGGTCCTGACCGCCGTGGGCGGGTTCCTCCTGGTCAACTGGTTCCTGACGCCGCCGATCCACACCTGGACCATCAGCGACCCGGAGAACGTGCTCGCGCTGATCGTCTTCCTTGCGGTCGCGGTCGCGATGAGCAGCTTCGTCGCTCTCGCCGCACGGCGCGCGGCTCAGGCCACGCGCGCTCGCGCCAAGGCAGAGACGCTGATGCGGCTCGCGGGCACCTCAAGCACCGCGGCGATCCTCGAAGGGCTGCGCCGCGCCTTCGGCCTTGACGGCGCGGCGGTGCTCCACCGCGCTGATGACGGCTGGCTGATGGAGTTCGCGAGCGGGAGCGCGCCGAAGTCGCCGGATGAGGCGGGCGTCGTCGTGGAGGTGGACGCGGAGCATGTGCTGGTCGCTACATCGCAGGCGCCGCGCTCGAGCGAGGACGAACGGATGCTCGACGCGTTCGCCAAGGAACTGGCGGCCTCCATCGAGCACGGCGAGCTTGAGGCGGAAGTCGCCACGGCGGAGGGCTTGGCAGCGGTGAACGAGCTGCGTGCGAGCCTCCTGTCGAGCGTCTCCCACGATCTGCGCACCCCACTTGCGGCGATCAAGGCGTCGGCGACCAGTCTGCTCCAGGACGACGTCGACTGGACCCCGGAGGCGGAGCGCGAACTGCTGACCACCATCGACGAGGAGACGGACCGCCTCAACCGGCTCGTCGGCAGCCTCCTGGACATGAGCCGGCTGCAGGCCGGCGCCGTGGAGGTACACGAGGAGGTGGTCGTGCTGGAGGAGGTCCTCGCGGAAGCCGTCGCGAGTGTCGGGACAGGCTCCCCTGGCGTCATCGTCGACGTACCCGAGGATCTCCCCCCCATACTCGGCGACGAAGCGCTGCTCGAGCGGGCGCTGGCGAACATCATCGCCAATGCCGTCGCCTTCTCCGGCGGGAGCGACGTACGCGTCGGGGCGGGCCGGGTGAAGGAGACAGTGGACGTTCGCGTCGTCGACCGTGGCCCCGGCGTTCCGCCGGGGGAGAAGGAACAGATCTTCCTGCCGTTCCGCCGGCTCGGGGATTCGCGCCGGCGTGACGGTGTGGGGCTCGGCCTCGCCATCGCCAAAGGCTTCGTGGAGGCGATGGGGGGTACCATCGAGGCGGACGACACGCCGGGAGGAGGCTTGACCATCGTGGTGCGCTTGAAGGCGGGTTTGTGACACGCGTCCTGGTCGTCGACGACGAACCGCAGATCCTCCGCGCGCTCAGCATCAACCTTCGGGCGCGCGGCTACGAGGTCGAGCTCGCCGCGAGCGGCGAACAGGCCCTCGAGCTCGCGGCGCGCGCCCACCCGGACCTCGTGGTGCTCGATCTCGGCCTGCCCGGCATCGACGGCGTCGAGGTGATCGAGGGACTGCGCGGCTGGAGTTCTGTGCCGATCGTCGTGTTGTCGGTCCGTGATGGGGAGGCCGACAAGGTCGCGGCTCTCGACGCTGGGGCGGATGACTACGTGACCAAGCCGTTCGGCATGAACGAGCTCCTCGCGCGGATGCGCGCCGCCCTCCGCCGCGTGACACCGCTCGATGAGCCGGTCGTCGTAGAGACGCAACACTTCAGGATCGACCTCGCGGCGAAGCGCGTGATCCGCGACGGCTCTGACGTGCGCCTGACGGCCACGGAGTGGCAGATCGTCGAGATCCTGGTGCGCAACGCCGGACGTCTCGTCACGCAGCGCCAGTTGCTGCAGGCGGTGTGGGGGCCCAAGTACGAGACCGAGACTCATTACCTTCGCGTCTACGTCGGCCAGATCCGACGCAAGCTGGAACCGGTCCCGAGCGAGCCGCGCTACTTCCTGACGGCCGCGCGCATGGGGTATCGGTTCGAGCCAGAGCCCGAGCTCCAGGCCTGAGCGCGGCGCACGCCTACGAGGCCCGCGCCGCCCGTCTGGTCTCCGCCCTGCTCGGCTGCGCCGCGTCACCCACGACGACGGCGGGTCGCTTGCCGAACGCGACGATGAGCGTGGCGCCGATGAGGATGCTGACGATGCTCACCCACTGCGGCTGTGTGAGGTGCCAGAACCAGACGGGGTTGATGCGCACGAACTCCACCAGGAGGCGCTCGATGCCGGAGAGCACGAGGAACCAGCCGAACGTCCACCATCCGGACTTGTCGTAGCGCGTGGCCAGCCGCCAGAGGATCCAGACGACGAAGGCCATGGCGATGATCTCGTAGATGGGTGTGGGGTGGACGGTCACGCCGGGCGGGGTGGGTACGGTGCCGTTGGGATACCCCATCGCCCACGGCAAGTCGCTGGGCTTGCCGTAGTCGCCGTCGCCGGCGAGCTGGCAGCCGATGCGCCCGATGAGGTAGCCGAAGGCCGTCGCCGGAGCCATGGCGTTGGCGATGACGTCGAGTGGGTAGCGTCGGATGAGCGTCCAGCCCACGACACCGAGGAACCCGCCGATGAGGCCGCCGTACCAGACGAAGCCGGCGCCGCTGAAGGCGACGCTCCAGAAGTGTGCCTTGATCTGCGCGTAGTTCTCGATGAGGTAGTAGATGCGCGCGAAGACGAAGCCGCCGACGCCGGCGGCGATGATGAGCTCGTAGGCGAACTCCGAGGGTACGCCGCGGCGGCGCACCAGCGAGCGCACGATGGTCATGCCCGGCACGATGAGCGCAAGGGCGGCCATGAGGCCGAAGCTGTAGAAGCGGAAGTCGCCTATCTGGAAGAGGATGGGCCGCATGGGTCGTCAGTGTAGGCTTTCCTGCGCGGGGCGGCCACCAGGCGAGACCGCCGGGCGCGTGGATCAGGCGGGCGGGCCGACGCAGGCGCCGCCCGCCAGCTCTTCCGCCAGCGCCCGGTCCACGTCGCCGTTGTAGGGCGACGTGGCGTTTGCCGCGCCGGCGCCCGCTGCCAGACACAGCGCGGCGGCAGGGCCGTCGCCGCGCTGGAGCGAGAGCGTCAGGCCGGCGGCGAAGCAGTCGCCGGAGCCCACCGGGTTCACCGCCTTCACCGGCCGCGTGTGCACGTGCCACTCGACGCCGTCCAGGATCGCCGTCGCACCGGCCGCGCCCAGCGTCAGGACGGCGCCGGCCGTCCCAGCCTTCAGGAGCCGTCGGCAGAGCTCGAGGCCTTCGCCCACCAGCTGAGCGGGCGCTGCCGATTTCTCGTCGTCGCAGTGCATCTCGGGGCGGCCGACGGCGGAGCACGCCTCGGCCAGGTTCACCTTGACGAGGTCGGGACGTTCGATCGAGCGCGCCGGCGAGTTGCTCGCCGGTGGCGTCGACCAGCGTCCGGTAGCCTGCACCACGTGCGGCGTGGACGAGGGCGGCGTAGAACCCGGAGGAGACGCCGGGAGGCGCCGCCCCGGTCACGACGGCCCACTCGCCGTGGCCGGCGGACCGGGCGCGGACAAGGTCCACCAGCGACCGCTCGGCCGCCGCCCCCACCTCCGGCCCGAACTCGTACAGGCGCGTGACGGACCCGTCGTCCCCGAGGACGACGGTCGAGACGCGCGCCTCGCCATCCGTCGCGACCGCTGCGAGCTCCAGTCCCTCGGTCCGCGCGAGCTCGGCGATCAGCCGGCCTCCACGGCCGGCGACGAAGCCGGTGAGCAGCGCCTTCGCCGCCGAGGGCCCTGGCGGCGCGGGCGACGTTGGCTCCCTTGCCGCCGGCCTGCGTGCGGAGCTCCCGGCAGCGCGTCGTGCCGCCGGGCCGCACGTGGTCGGCGGCGAGCATGCGGTCGATGGCGAGGTTGGGGCAGATGACGAGGGTCATGGGCGTCCGGATGGCGAGAGAGGACCGGCGGCCGCGGCCGCCCGAGGCTCAGCGCCTGACGTGTACGTACCCTTTGCCGTCCGAGACCTTGACGGTGGTGTCGAGATCGGCCGAGAAGCCCTTGAAGCGCTGCAGGATGCTATCGGCCTCAGAGCCCGTCGCAAGGGAAGGGACGCCGGATCCGCCGCCCACCACCGGGACGAGCTGCGCGTCGATACCGTCCTCCGAGACCTTGGCGCGCACGAGCACCGTCTCCGCGGTCTCGCCGCTGAAGCCGCTGAACACGAGGTTGCCGAGGCTGTAGAAGATGAGCCCGCCGTGATACGCCTCCACGCCGTCGAGCAGGTGCGGGTGGTGGGCGAAGACGATGTCGGCGCCCGCGTCGATGGCCGCTTTGCCCTCGTTCTCCTCGAGGTAGCTCGGCGCGCGCTTGTACTCGAAGTTCCAGTGCCAGCCGACGATGACGTAGTCGGCCTTCTTCTTCGCTGCCTTGATGGCCGCCTTGACGGCGCCCAGATCGGCGCGGCCCGGCGACGTGCCGGGGCTCGTCGACGTCGCCGGATAGCCCACGGGCAGCACGTCTGAGAAGCCGAGGAAGGCGACCTTGGCGCCGTCATCCGTCTTGAGGACGGCGCCCGCCCGGGCCTGCTTGAGATCCTTGCCGACGCCGACCACGGCGATCCCGTTCTGCTCGCAGTACTCGATGCTGTCGAGCAGGCCGCTGTCACCCATGTCCCCGGCGTGGTTGTTGGCCATGGTGACGACGTTGATGCCGCTCTTGGCCATGGCCGGCGCGAGGTCCGGGTTACCTTTGATCACGACGTCCTTCCAGCCCTGAGCGTCGCCGCCGGTGGTGAGCGGGCTCTCCAGGTTCACGAAACCGAAGTCGCTCTTCTCGAAGGTTGGGGCGATACTCTTGAAGAGGCTGCTGCCCATGCTCGCGACGACGCCGCTGACCCCGAACCCACCGATGACGTCGCCGCCGGCCGTGACGGAGAACGTCGGCGCGGTGGTCGGCGTCGGGCTCGGCGCTGGGCTCGGAGAGGACTCGGCCGCCGAGGGCGACGGAGAAGGAGCCGATGTCGCGGCGACGGTCGTCGCGGCTTCGCCGCCACCCGCGGTGGCCTCGCCGCTGCGGAACGGTCCCCAGCCTGCCGCGGCGGCGACGCCGGCGGCCGCGGCCACGATGAGCCCGAGCACGATCAGCAGGAGCAGCAGGCCGCCGCCGCGCCGCTTGCGGCGCCGACCGCCGCCACCGTCCCGCGGTGGCCGGCCGCCCGCCGGCGGCGCCGGCGGACCACCGGAAGCCGGTGCGTTCCCGGCGCGGTAGACGGTGTACGGCCTGTCTTGTCTGGGCGGTGTGCTCATCGGTTTCCCATAGTACACGCGCGACCGGGGCGGCGCGTTCGCCGGCGACCCGGCGTCGTCCGCGCGCCGGTCTGCTTCAGGGGACTCGCGTGTCGGGCGATAAGATGACCGGGGATCGTCGTCCGGCACCGGGGGTCACGTGCCCACTGCGCGTCGCGTCAGCAGGTTCCTCGCCGCCGCCGTCGTCACTGCTGCGGCGGCTTCGCTGTGCCTCGCGACCGGCTGCGGCTCGTCTTCGGTACAGGAGGGCGGATCGACCCAGCAGCGCACGCTGCAGCTCGCGCGGGCGGAGTTCTCGAGCGCGGCCCAGGCCCTGCTCGGGGGGGACCGCGCCGCCTTCGACCAGGCTGTGCCCGTGGGCGCCGGGTCGGCGACGACGGCCGCCGCGCGTAAGAGCCTGGCTGAGGTCTTCGCCGCGCTCTCACCGCTGCCGTGGCGGACCTTCTCGTTCGCCGTGACGCCCGACGACCCCGGAAAGGGCATCTATCGGATCGAGGGGAGCGGGCAGCTCGGCGCGGCGGGTCCTCCCGACAGGCTCGCCGTGATCCGCTATTTCAAGCTGGCGCAGGCGGCCGACGGCGCCGTCGTGCTCGCCGACGTGACGCCGCAGAACGTCCGTCGGCGCTACCTGATGGCGCTGCACGACCCCGTCGTGCGGCAGCGCCCCGGCCTGATCGTGCTGGCCGACCGCTGGGCGCGCGGGCGGGCCGGACAGGTGCTGGCGGCGGCGGTGCGGGCGCGGCCGCGGCTCGCGACGCTCGGCCTGGGCACGCGCCCCACAGTCCTCATCACCGTGTACGGCTCGCTCGAGGACGTCCGCGACGCGCTGGGGATCCGTCAGGCGGCCGGCCGCCTGGTCTTCTTCTCACACCCATCACTTCGCATCGCGGACAAGGAGTGGCCGATCTACGACGTCGCCGTGATGGGGCCGTGGCTGCGGGATCTCGGCATCTCGACGGAAGACGCAGTGACGCATGAGCTCGCCCACGCCTACACCGTGCACTGGTTCGACGGCCTCGAGCATCCCTCTTCGCTCCTTGTGGAGGGCATCGCGCAGGCCGCGGAGGGCGGATCCGAGACGGGATCCCTGCGCGACGAGGTCGCCACCGGCGGTCAACTGTGGCCGCTGCCGGAGTCCTTCGCCGATGCCGACGTGTGGGAGGGCGCCGAGTCTGATGATGTGAGGCTCGGCTACGAGATCGGCGGGTCGCTCGTCGGCTACGTCGTCTCGCACTGGGGTGCGCGCCGGCTGCGGCCGTTCGTGCAGGCCGTCGCCTCGGCCGAGCCGACCGAGGCCGGCATGGACGAGGCGCTGGGCGGCTCGCTGGGCGTGACCTGGCGCCAGTTCTCCGCGGGCTGGCGCCGCTACGTGCTCGGCGGGGGGTGAGCGCCGGACTTGCGCCTGAAGGACGGGTGGCGTCTCCGGCGAGCCGCGCGGCCGGGAGAGCCGTACAATCGGCGCATGACCCGCGCATCTCGCAGAACCCGGCCGCTCCTGGTCTTCGTGGGCGCCGTCCTCGCCGTCGCCGTCGTGGCGCTGGTCGCGTTCGGCGCGCTGCTCCCGCTCGTCACCGAAGACAAGGCCGAGACGCGGCCCGTGGCCCGCGCGGTGACGGCCTCCGACCTCGATGGCGCGCTCGCGCGCGCTGCGCAGGCGCTGAGCGCGCACGATCGCGGGGCGTGGCTCCAGGCGCTCCCTGCCGTCGGCGGCGACGCCCGGCGCGCCGTCGACGCGTTGTACCGGCACCTGGTGCGGCTGCCCTGGACGAACGTGCGGCTGGTCGCCGAGCCGGTGCGCGGCCATCCCGGGCCGCTTCTACTTCGGCGCGGTCGGCGAGGTCGGCGGAGCCGACCCGGCCGACCGCATCATGGCCCGGCGCGTCTTCGACGTCGCGTTCCGCGACGGCCGTCCCGTCCTGGTCGACGACGTGACGCCGGGCGACGTCCGCGGCCAGGAGGTGATGGCCTTCGAGCGGCCCGTCGTGGTGCGCCGCAACGGGCTCGTCGTCATCGCGGACAAGAGCCGGCAGGCCGGCGCGGAGGCCCTGGCGAAGGCGGGGGGTGCGGCCCACCATCGCCTGGCGCTGCTGGGCATCAGCACACGCGATCCGATCGTGGTCTACTACTACGCCTCGCGAGACCAGCTGGTCCGCTCACTCGGCGAGGACCCGAAGGAGCCGCGCATCCGCTTCTTCTCGCACGCGCCGGAGCACCTGGGCGACGCGCCCTCCTGGACGCGAGACATCGGCATCCTCGCCCCGGCGCTCGCCGGCAGGGAGTCCTGGACCCCCCAGATGCTGGCGCACGAACTGACGCACGCGTACACGACGCGCTGGTTCGAGGGGACGAAGCACGCGCCGTCGCTGCTCGCGGAGGGTCTGGCGACGGCGGTCGAGGGCGGCCGTACTTTCCAGCCGCTCCGCGACGATCTCGCCGCGCAGCGGTCCGCCTTCCCGCTCGAGAAGGCCATGCGCGCCAGGAGTCTGTGGAAGGGCAACCGCATCGAGAAGGTCCGGCTCGCCTATCTGGAGGGGGCCTCCCTGGTCCTGTACGTCATGGACGGGTGGGGTCTGCGCGGTCTGAGGAGCTTCGTCACCGCAGTGAGTGACTCGGACCTGAGCGACGCGGGGCTCGATCAGGCGTCGCGGAGCAGCCTGGGCTTGGGCTGGGAGGAGCTGCGCTCGGGTTGGACCGGGTTCGTACAGACGCTTCCCTAGGGAGCGCCCTCAGTCAGACCACGGATTCGCTGAGGTCGACGATGCCGCGACGCACCACGCGCCGGCACGCGGCGACGACCCGCTCGTCGTAGAGGGCGACCGTCCACAGGACGTCCACGCCGAGCCGTACGTACCCGGGTAAGGTTGCGGGCCCCGCGCTGCCGGGGTACACCCTATGCAGCAGTGGAACCCAAGAAGGAGACCTGCATGCGCTCCAGAGCCCTCATCGTCGTCTCGCTCGTCGTACTGGCGGCCGTGGCCCTCGTGGTCGGCGTCGCCGTGGCCGGCGCGGGGCAGTCGAATCCGCTTCCCGACATCGCAGCCCCCGATCTGCTCGCGAAGATGGCGCAGGCCGACGGGGTGACCGCCGTCAGCGGCGACATCGCGTGGCACAACGGCCTCTTTGGCGACCTCTCCGCGGCGAGCGGCATGGCCCACCTGCCGGCGCAGTCGCCGCTCACGAGCGACGGTTCCGGACGTATCTGGGTGAGCGACGCCGGCGCCAAGGTGGAGTCGCAGGGCTCCGGCGGCGACCAGGTGGTCGTCGTGAACAAGGCCGAGCGCACGGCCTGGGTCTACGACGACGCGCAGAACGCCGTCAAGAAGCTTGTCGTGACGGGCGAGGCGCCGGCGGAGACCGCGTCTCCGGCGCCCTCCGCGTCGATGATGACGCCCGAGGCGATCACCCTCTACCTGCAGCAGGTCGCCCGCTTCGCGACCGTCGAGGTCGCCGGCCAGACCATGGTCGCCGGCCGCGACGCGTACCAGCTGCGCATGACGCCGGTCGCCACGGACACCGCCCTCGGCTACGTCCAGGCAGCGGTCGACGGCGAGACCATGCTGCCGCTGCAGCTCGAGGTGTACGCGAAGGGCGGCACCGAGCCCGTCCTCAAGTTCGGCTTCTCGACCGTGAGCTACGATTCCATCGACCCGGCGACGTTCGCCTTCACGCCGCCGGCCGGAGCAGAGGTGACGGCGAAGACTATCGACGGCGACGACCTCAAGGCCAAGGCCGAGAAGATGCAGGAGTCGCACTCCGCGCAGAGCGAGCCCACGAAGGCACAGCAGGACGCGGCGCAGCAGGCCGTGCAGGGCGCTCTGCTCACGCGCGGCGAGGTCGCCAAGCTGGTCCCGTACGAGCTCGCGTGGGCGCGCGACTACGCCGCCCGGCCTTACCAGTGGGGCTACGTGCTCAGCCCGGCCGGTCCGCTGACCGGGTCCGGCGCGCCGCTGATGCAGGTGATGGGCGCCGCGACCGGCATGGACCTCGGGGCGATGACTGGGGGCTCGGAGGCGACGGGCGACGGAGCCGCGACGGCCGGCCCGATGAGCGTGCTGCTCTACGGCCAGGGCTTCGGAGCGATCGCCCTGGCACAGACGAAGACCACTCCCGACCTCGCGAAGCAGCTCAAGCAGCTGCAGCAGACCTCTCAGATCCTCGGCACCACCACGGTAGGCGATGTGAAGGCGCAGGTCGTCGGCACGCCGCTCGGCGGTATCGTCGTGTGGCAGCAGGGCGGAACCACGCTCGTCGCCGGCGGAATGGTGCCCATGAGCGATCTGGAGGCGTTCGCAAGTTCCGTTCGTTGACGTGGGATCCAGCGAGACGCCAGACGTCGCGGAAGCGCAGAGCCTGAGTGAACCGGAGGGGGCGCGGCCCGGGCAGCAGAGCTGCGACGGCCGCGCCCCCATCCTGACCACTCACGCGCTCACCAAGCAGTTCGGTAGCCTGCGCGCTGTCGACGGCCTGGAGATCGAGGTCTGCAAGGGCGACGTGTTCGGGTTCCTCGGGCCCAACGGCGCCGGCAAGACGACGGTGATCCGGTTGGCGCTCGGCCTCATCCACCCCACCAGCGGCCACGTGGAGGTCTGCGGCCACCGCGTGCCCGGCGAGCTGCAAAGCGCGCTCCGGCATGTCGGCGGCTTCGTCGACGACCCGACGTTCTACCCGCTGATGAGCGCGCGCCGGAACCTCCGGCTGCTCGGCAGCATGACGGGCCCGGTGAGCGAAGAGCGCATCGACGAGGTGCTCGAGATCGTCGCGCTCGACGACAGGTCCGAGGATCGCGTCGGCGGCTTCAGCCACGGCATGAAGCAGCGCCTCGGCATCGCCCAGGCGCTGCTGCACAGCCCGGAGCTCATCGTGCTCGACGAGCCCACCAGCGGCCTCGACCCGCGCGGCATGAAGGACGTGCGCGAGCTCATCCGCGAGCTCGGTGCGGCCGGCACGACCGTGTTCCTCAGCTCGCACCTGCTGCACGAGGTGGAGCAGGTGTGCACGCGCGCCGTGATCATCAACAAGGGGCGCGTCGTGGTGCAGGGCCCGGTCAGCGACCTGCGGCCCCAGAACGACGCCATCAAGGTGCTGACCGGCGATCAGGGCCGCGCCGGCGACGTGCTGCGCGGCCAGTTCGGCGCGGCCGGCGTCAAGGAGGACGAGGGGTTCCTCATCGTCCAGGCCGACGAAGACGCCGTGCCGGAGATGGTCCGGCGTCTGGTCGCGGACGGCGTCGAGGTGCGCGCCGTGGTGCCGGCCTCGGAGCAGGGGCTCGAGGACTTCTTCCTCGAGCTGACCTACGACGCCGGCGAGCCGCCGCGCGGCAAGAAGCGCGCCGGCCTCGCCCGCCTGCTCCCCGGAGGCCGGCGATGAGTCCCGCCGGCTGCGCCTGCCCGCCGACCGGTCCGGCCGATCCCAAGGGTCCCGGGCCCGTGCCCAAGGCCGGCGGCCCGGCGTACTCGACCACCTCGGGCGAGCCGATCTGGGGACCCGGCGAAGGGCCAGGATCCGCGTCCGTCTCCGTCGCCTCTTCCGGCGCCGCTTCGCCGGCCGGCCCGGCCTCGCCGCCCGCTTCGCCGAGCCCGTCGGGTGCCCGTGCGGCCGGCGGGTCTACCGGCCGTGCCCACGGCAGCACCGCCGGCGGCATGCGCGGCCACAGGTGGGGCGCGCTCCGCCGCGAGTGGATCAAGCTTCTCTTCCAGCGCCGCAGCTATCTCATCTGGGGCGGCGCGTTCCTCATCCCGTTCCTCATCGCCCTCGCCTTCTACCTGACGCGGAACGATGCCGGCGGCTGGTGGTGGGGGCCCCATGTTCATGGAGCGGGTCACGTCCAACGGCATGTTCGTCACGATGGCGTCGCTGACCGCGCTCATCCCGTTCCTGCTGCCCATGGCCGCCGCGATGGTGGCGGGGTACATGATCGCCGGCGAGGCGGAGCTGGGGACCCTGCGCATCGTCCTGCTGCGCCCGACCCGGCGCGGCGCCTTTGTGATGGCGAAGTGGGCCATGGCGATCGTCTACCTGGGGGTGGGCCTCGGCGTGATGCTGGCCGGCGGCCTGTTGTTCGGCGGTGTCTTCTTCGGGCTGCACCCCATGATCACGCTGTCCGGCAGCACCGTCGGCGTCTGGCATGGGCTCGGCCTGATCGTCCTCAGCTGCCTGTACGCTCTCGCGGCGATGTCGTGCATCGTCTCCATGGCCCTGCTCTTCAGCACCATGACCGACTCCAGCCTGACGGCGCTCATCGGCACCATCGTCATCTACATCGTGATCACCGTGCTCATCCAGTTCAGCTACTTCGACTGGCTGCGCCCGTGGGTGTTCCCGCAGTACCTGATGGACTTCACCAACTTCTTCCGCGATCCGATCTACTGGCGGCCGGTCCTCAAGGGCCTCGGGATCTTCGCCTTGTGGAGCGGTGTGCTCACGTTCGCCGCGTATCTGGTCTTCCGGCGCAAGGACGTGCTGTCGTAGGGTTGGCTGGAGTCATGGTGACCCCTGATCGAGCTGGAGGTTGACGATGTCACCGCCGATCCCCCGGACGATGCGCGCCATGCAGTTGGCGGCGCCCGCCCCAGCGGCGGAGGTGCCGCTTCGGCTTGTCGAGCTCCCTGTGCCCTCGCCGGGTCCGGGCCAGGTCCTCCTGCGGGTGCTGGCCTGCGGGGTCTGCCGCACCGACCTGCACATCCTCGAGGGCGAGCTGCCGCCGCACCGCTCGCCCGTGGTCCCCGGCCACCAGATCGTCGGCGAAGTCGTGGCGCTCGGACCCGGCGCGGAGCGCGTCGCGCCGGGCGGCGAGCCGGAAGCGCCGCCGCTCGTCCTTGGCGAGCGCGTCGGCGTGCCGTGGCTGCACAGGGCCGACGAGACCTGCCGGTTCTGCCGCCGCGGGCAGGAGAACCTCTGCGAGCACGCGCTCTTCACCGGCTGGGACGTCGATGGCGGCTTCGCCGAGTACACGGTGGCGCCGGCCGGGTTCGTCTACCGTCTCCCGGCCGGCATGACGGCGATGGCGGCAGCTCCGCTGCTCTGCGCCGGCATCATCGGCTACCGCTGCCTGCGGCTGGTCGGGATCGTCGGCGACGATGCCGGGTTGCCGGCGGGGATCGCCGCGGCTGCCCGAACGGCCGTCGCCCCGCCGGACCCCCGGCGGCTCGCCATCTACGGCTTCGGCTCGGCCGCGTCACTCTGTACGCAGGTCGCCATCTGGCGCGGCTGGGAGGTGTACGGCATCGCCCGTGACGAAGAGCACCGGGCGATGGCGCGCGAGCTCGGAGCGGTCTGGGCCGGCGAGAGCAGCGACGATCCCGGCGTGGTGTACGACGCGGCGATCGTCTTCGCGCCGGCCGGCGAGCTCGCCGTCGACGCCTTGCGCCGCCTCGACAAAGGCGGCATCGTCGCCCTCGGCGGGATCTACTCCTCTCCCATCCCGCCGATCGAGTACTCGTGGATCTACGGCGAGCGCGTCGTGCGCAGCGTCGCCAACTCGACGCGGCAGGACGCCCGCGAGCTGCTGCGCGACGCGGCCGCGATCCCCATCGTGAGTCGCGTGCAGGAGTACGAGCTGGAGCAGGCCAACGAGGCGCTGCGCGACCTGAAGGAGGACAGGGTGCGCGGGTCGGCGGTGCTCAGGGTCGCCGCTGACTGAACCGCGGGCGACGGTCCTTCGCGCCCCTACTTGGCCGGAAACGCTCCCGGCGCCCGACCCACAGCTTGCACGGTACGCTTGCGTTTTCCTTGCGCTTGCGTTTCACTTGCTCTACGATGGAGCCATGACGACGCTGACCATGACAGTGCTGGACGCAGCCGATCCCCGGGCGGCGGTGAAGGCGATCGACGCCGCCGCACCAGGGCTGAGGCGGCGGCTCAGCGCGTCCCTGCGGGACGCGCTGCGGGGCCGCCCTGCCGCCACGCGTCGCTATGTTGCGGCGCATCGCGAGCTCGCCGAACGGCTGCTCGCGGCCATACAAGAAGCACGGCCCGACCTGCTGGTCCGCGACGATGCCGGAGAGTACTGCGTCGTCCATCCCGGCGGCTGCTCGTCTGCGGAGATCGAGCTGCTGCGCACGTTCGCCGTCGATGCTCCGTTCTCGCCGTGGGTGCGACTCAAGGGGCCGGGTACAGGTGTCGCGCTCGACCTGCTTGCCCGGGCGCGAGCGCTGCTGCCCGGCGTTGAGCCACTGGCGTTGCCGGCCGGCGCCTCCTTTCCGCGCTTCGACGACCCGGATGCCCTGCTGCGCTTCACCCGTCTGGTCGCCGAGGCTCAGCTGGCCGAGCGCTCCGACCTCGAGCGAATCCGCTCGGTCCTCGGGCTGAACGTCACCGACCTCGGCGGCCTCTTCGGTGTCACCCGCCAGGCAGCCGCCCTTTGGCTCGCCGACGGGCCGCCCGCCGCCCGCAGAGCCAAGGCGGCCACTGTGGCGGCGATCGCCGACGTGCTGGCGCGTCGGCTCAAACCCGCGCGCATCCCCGGCATCGCCCGCCGCCCGGCGGCGGACTACGGTGGCAAGACGATGCTCGAGCTCATCGCCGCGGATGGCCACGAGTGGCTGCTCGACTCGGTCCGCAGGTCGTTCGACTACGCGGCAACGGCGTGATGCCGCTGCTCTTGCGCCGGGGCGGCGTGTACGTCCGCGTTGCGGATCCCTACTGGGACGATCCGCTGAGCGGGGACTTCGCCATGGTGCGCGGCGGCCGCTGGAACGCGCCCGGAGCGTTTCCCGTGGTGTACCTGAACGCAGACGAAGGGGTCGCCCGAGCGAACCTCCTGCAACGCTTCGCTGGATTGCCCTATGGCCCCGAGGACCTGGAACCAGCGGCGGCGCCGGTCCTGGTGAGCACCATCGTTCCGGAGGACGACTTCGTCGATGTGGTCACCGACGCGGGCTGCGCGGCCGTGAATCTGCCGGTGGGCTACCCGAAGGATGACGACGGCGCGCCCGTGTCACACGCGAGATGCCGCCCGGTGGGCCAGGCGGCCTGGGATTCCGGTCTGCCCGGTATCGCCTGCCGGAGCGCCGCGCCGGCGGCGCCCCCGGGCGGCGAGGAGCTCGCTCGCTTCGGCAGGGGCGACGCGCTCACAGCCCTTGCCGTCCGCCGCTTCTCGGACTGGTTCTGAGCTCACCCTCGCGCGGGTCACGCCCGCGCCGTCAGTAGCCTCATATGCAGTCGAACAGGGCGTAATCATCGGCGCCGGCCGCGGACTGGCCGCCGCAGGCGCCGACGGCGACGCAGTCTCCCTCGGCCGGCGCGGCGGCTTCCGCCTGTGCGGCGAGCTCCTCGAGCATCGGCCGCACGAGGCCGCAGTAGGGGAATGGGGCGGCGTAGCCCGCGGCCTCGCCGTGCGCCCGCGCCGCGTAGTGCGCCTGCACCCAGCACTCGCCGCCGCAGGCGTCGGCGACCGGGCAGGCGAGGCACTCGGCCCGGTCGCGGGCGCGCGCCGCGCGCAGCAGCCGGAGGCTGCTGGACGTGCGCCAGATCTCTTCGAGCGGCTGCTCGCGCAGCGAACCGGCCACGAAGGCCGGGTCGCCGGCCGTGATGACGCAGGCGTGCACGCGGCCGGCGGGGTCGACCGAGACATCGCGGCAGCCGGCTGCGCACAGGTCGTTGCGCCTGCCGACCCGCCGTCGCCAGCTGGACAGGTTGTCGACGGTGAGGCCGATCTCCCCAGCGACCGCGAGCAGGTCGCGGACGGCGCTCAGCAGCTCCTCTCCGGACGGCACCAGGTCGGCCGGGTCGCCGTCACCGGGCCCGTCGCAGCCCATTCCGCGCTGGTGCGGCAGGATCAGGTGGAACCGGCGGACCCCGGCGGCACGCAGCTCGCGCGCGAGCTGCGTGAGGCCGGGCAGCGCCGGCCGCACGAGCACCGTGTTGGCCACCGGCTCCAGACCGGCGGCGAGCAGGTTCGCCACCGAGGTCATGACGTCGTCGTAGCTCCCCGGGCCGCGCAGGGCGTCGTTGACCGCGCGCGGCCCGTCGATGCTCGCCAGAGGGGTGAGCCGCCCGCTGCCGGCGCGGCTCAGCGCGCCCGCCAGGTCCTCGTCGATCAGGCTGTTGAAGAAGAAGCGCGCCTTCGCCTCGTGGCGCCCGGTGATGTGGTCGACCAGGTCGACGAAGTCGTCCCGGATCAGAGGATCGCCGCCGATGAAGACGAAGCCGCGTGCGCCGAGTTCGACGCACTGGTCTATCGCGTCGCGCCACTCGACGGTGGTCAGCTCGTGGTCGGCCGATGCGGCCGCGTCGTAGCAGTGCCGGCAGGCGCGGCCGCAGCGATGCGTGACGTGGAGGTACACCTCGCGCAGACCGCCGAGCGGCTCGCCGCGCAGCGGCGCCTCGCCGGTGAGGCGGTCGAGCACGCCGAGGTCGACCGGCTCGTCGACGTCCACCCAGAGCGGGAGCTGCGTGACCTGCAGTCCCGCGGCCGCAGCCGCGCGCAGCGTGTGCGTGAGGAGCCGCGGGCTGCTCATGGGTGACCGGCCGAGCAGTTCCGTGAGGGCCTCGGCGCGGGCGCTCCAGGTCTCCCGGCCGGCGCCGATCAGGTAGTAGCCGCCGTCGGCGGCCGGTCCGAGGACGATCCGCCCGGGGCCGAGCTCCGCGAACGCCTGCTCCAGGTACTCCGCCGGGAGTGCGGGGCTGTCGCTGTTGACGACGACCACTGCGCCCGCGCCGGCGGCGAAGAGATCCGCGAACACGCCGGCGAGCCGTTCGCCGAGACCGGCGCCGCGCTGCTCCAGTCTGGACCAGCGTGCATCGCGCCCGGCCAGCGGATCGGCGGCGGAGGATCTCGTCTTCCCGGCGACGCCCGCGCCGGCCGCGTCGCCTGGGCCGCCGTCCGGCGTCTCCGCCAGGATCAGCCTCGCACCGGGGACGCGTTCGGCGCTGTCCAGCGTTCCGAGGAGCAGGCGCTCGTACACGTCGAGCGCGCCGTCGTCGCCGAGGGCCTGCGCCAGGCGCGTCTTCACGGACCCGCGCACCAACGGCCGCGCCATCACTGCGATCGTCCGCTCGCTCATGCCTGGGTCCGCCTGCTCATCGCTTCAGTATGGCCAGCGTCCGGTGGAGGGACAACACGAGGCCGGCCTTCACGAGGCCGCCGGTCGCTGCCAGGCGCCTGACGCGAGCCAGCCATGCGGCGAGCGGGAGCGACTCGACGAGCGGCGCCACCATGCCGATGGCCAGCGGCAGCCAGATGCCGGCGGCGAGCCCGAGCGCCAGCGGCGTGAGCCAGTACCACGCGTGGACCACTGGCAGGCACAGGATGAGCAGTGTGAACGTCCAGGCAAAGGCCTCAGCGGTACGCTCGCGTCCCCGGAAGCTGCCGGCGATCCACAGCGCGCCGCCGACGAACAGGCCGAGCGCGAGCCAGCGGGCGAGCGCGGGCGTGGTCAGCTGCGCGAGAAGCGTGAACACCAGAGAGCCGCCCGTCCAGGCGGTCCCGCCCTGGAACAGCGAGCCGAACGAGCCGCCTGTGAGGAGGTAGGGGACATAGGGGATGAGGAACGCCGGGATGAAGCCGGCGAGGAAGCGGGCGGGCGAGGTGCGCCCGCCCAGAAGCGCCGGCACGAGCAGGGCCAGCGGCGTGACCTTGAACGCGGCGGCGACGCCGAGCGCGACGCCCGCCCAGACGTCGCGACGTCGCACGAGCAGGACGGCGGCGAGCACGCAGAACAGGACGGCCGCCGCCTCCGCGTGCGCCGACTCCCACGTCTGCACGATCACCGCCGGGCAGAGCAGGTAGAGCACCGTCGCCTGCAGGCGGAGCCTGCGCGCGGCGAGAAACCATACCGCCGCCGCGGTGGCCAGGTCGAACGCGCCGAAGACGAGCTTGAAGAGGACGACGTCGGCGCGCGGCGTCGCGGCGTCGTCCAGCCCCAATGTCCGCGTCACCGACTCGACGCCGAGGAACACCGCCTGGGTGAGGGGAGGGTAGACGGTCTTGAGCTCGTCGTGGTTGATGAGGTCGCGTCCGGAGTAGCGGACGCGGTCGAGCGGATGCTCGTAGGGCCGGTACTTGTAGGGATTGACCCCGGCCAGCTGCACGCGTCCGTCCCAGACGTAGCGGTGGTAGTCGGTGCTCAGGCTGGGCATCACCGGCAGGAAGACGAGCCGGAGGACGACGGCGGCGACGATGGCGCCGCGCAGCGGCAGGCTCGTCGCTGCCGTTGCCAGCAGCGCGAACCCGGCGCCGGCCAGTACGTAGAATGACGCGAAGCGCACGGAGTGGGCGAGGAGGTCGCCGGACACGGCGAGTCCTGCCAGTCCGGCGGCCAGGACGGCGAGACCGAGGTAAGCACGCACACGTGGAGTCTTCAGCAGCCTCATCCGCGCCAGACTACTGCATCGTCGTGCCCGTGCTCGATGAGGCCGAGGCCCTGCCGGCGCTGCTTGCGGAGCTCCGCGACCTCGGCCTGCTCGAGCGCACGCTGTTCGTCGACAACGGCTCCGCCGACGGCGGACCGGAGCTCATCGCCGCCGCCGGCGCGATGCTGCTTCACGAGTCGCGCCGGGGCTACGGCTATCCGTGTCTGACGGGCGCCCGCGCCGCCGCGGCGGCGGGCGCCCGCGCCGTCGTGTTCATGGAGGCCGACGGCACCGATGACCCGGCCCAGGCAAGGTACCTCGTCGGGCCGGTCCTGGCCGGCGTCGCCGACCTGGTCATCGGCTCGCGGCGTCGTGCCGTGCGCGGCGCCGCGACGGGCCGCATGCCGCTGCACCAGCGGCTGGGCAACGACTGGCTGGCGCTGAACCTGCGGCTGTTCTTCGGCCTGCGGCTGAGCGACGACGGCCCCTTCCGCGCCGTCCGTACCGACCTCCTCGAGGCGCTGCGCCTGGAGGAGCGCGCCTACGCCTTCCCGACGGAGATGGCGGTGAAGGCGCGTCTCGCCGGCGCGCGGATCGTCATCCGCGACACCCGCTATCGGGCTCGCGCCGGGACCTCCAAGATCGCCGGCACCTGGCGTGGCTCCGCCCTGGCGGTGCGCGACATCTTCTGGTGCCTGCTGCGGCTGCGGCTCTCCGGGTTCGAGGCCGGCGGCCGGGGGACCGGCGCCCCGGCCGGGGATCAGTAGAGCGGAAGCCGCGGGTGCGGGTTGCGCCGCGCCAGCAGCGCGTCCAGCCCGAGCGTCCGGCCCGCCTGCGAGAAGCTGATCGCGAGCAGCAGCACGAACATGATGATGTAGGTGCCCGGCCACTCGCCCGTCCCCGACGTCGCGACCAGCAGGTTCAGCTGGAACAGCGCCGCGAGCAGGGCCGAGACGGGCGTGAAGAGCCCGAGCACCAGGAAGAGGCCGAAGACCACGAACTCGATGCCGAACTGCCCGTAGGCGAACAGCGGCCGAGTTGGGGATCATGACGGAGTCCAGGAGGTCGGCGTACAGACTCACCTTCGTGGTGTCGGCGTAGTGCTGCACGAAGTCCGCCCAGCCGCCGGACGAGTAGTACCCCTTGATGAGGTTGTCCGACCAGACGGCGAGGAAGATGGCGCCCATCACGACGCGCAGGCACGCCATCAGCAGTTCTGTGCGCGTCTCTCGCGTCGCCCACGACTTCACGGCGCCGTCCTCCTTGATCGACACACCGACGTTACCCAATCGGGCCGGGTGCGACGCGCCGCGCCGGTGACGCCGGCGCGGCTGGACGGCGGCGTCAGCCGCCGGCCACGGGCAGCAGGACGTCGAGCCGGTCGCCGGCCGCGAGGCCCGTCTCCTTGACCTGCCCCGGCGGCAGGTGGCGCCCGTTCAAGGTGACGACGACCAGCAGGCGGTCGCCGTAGAAGATCCGCTGCTGGTACTGCGGCGCCTGCTCGACGACCGCACGCAGCGCCTCGACCACGGTCGACGCCTCACAGGCGATGTCGCGCGCGGGGTGCGGCGAGGTGAGCGCGGCCGGCAGGCCGACGATGATCGCGGGCACGGGGTCCTCCCGTTGTCGTGGGTGGCGTCGGCCGGATTATCCCACGTATGTCCGGCGAGCAGTTCATCACGATCTTGCATGCTGCTCGCCAGGCGGCTTGACGACGCCCGCCGGTTGGCCGACAATGATTCCCGATAAAACCTATCGGGAATAAGTAAATTCAGCAGGTGGTGCTTGGATTATCCGTTGCGAGGAGTGAGATGAAGGTGTCGTCGAAAAGCAGATACGCCCTCATGGCGCTGGTCGAGCTCGATCTGCGTACACGAGGCACGGGCAAACCCGTGCGTCTCTCCGACCTCGCCCGCGAGCGCGGCATCCCCGAGCAGTTCCTCGAGCAGCTGTTCGCCGGCCTTCGCCGCGCCGGCCTCCTTGCGGGCCACCGTGGCGTCGGCGGCGGGTTCACCTTCGCGCGCCGCCCGGACCAGCTCACCGCGCTGGACGTCGTCGAGGCGCTCGACGGCTCGCTCGACGCCGATTGGGGCGCCGCGGCGTGGGACGTAGAGGAGCGCGTCGCGGCCGGCGCAGTCTGGCATGCGGCCGCTCAGGCGTACCAGGGGGTGCTCGCCCGCACCACCGTGAGCGACCTCGCCGAGCGCGAACGCCTGCTCGACGCCGGCGGACCCATGTACGAGATCTGACGCAAACGACCAGAGGAGCAGACCAGTGAAGATCGCAGAAGACATCACCGCTCTCATCGGTGGTACTCCGCTTGTGAAGCTGCGCGGCATCTCGGAGCGTTCCGGCGCGACCATCGTCGGCAAGCTCGAGTCGTTCAACCCTGGCGGCAGCGTCAAGGACCGTATCGGCCTGGCGATGATCGACGCCGCCGAGCAGGCGGGCCTGATCTCGCCGGACACGACCACCATCGTGGAGCCGACGAGCGGCAACACCGGCATCGCCCTCGCCATGGTGGCCGCCGGACGCGGCTATCGAGTCCTTCTCACCATGCCGGAGACCATGAGCGTGGAGCGCCGTAACCTGCTGCGTGCGTACGGCGCGGAGCTCGTCCTGACGCCCGGCGCCGCCGGCATGAAGGGCGCGATCGCCAGGGCCGACGAGCTAGGCCGCGAGATCGAGGGCGCCTTCGTACCGCAGCAGTTCGAGAACCCGGCCAACCCCGAGGTGCACCGCCGTACGACCGCCGAGGAAGTCTGGAACGACACCGACGGCAAGGTGGACATGTTCGTCGCCGGAGTGGGCACCGGTGGCACCGTGACCGGTGTCGGCGAGGTGCTCAAGGAGCGCAAGCCCGACGTCCAGATCGTCGCCGTGGAGCCCACCGATTCGCCGGTGCTCAGCGGCGGCCAGCCCGGCCCGCACAAGATCCAGGGCATAGGGGCGGGGTTCGTCCCCAAGGTGCTCAACACGCAGGTCTACGCTGAAGTCGTACAGGTGACCAACGAGCAGGCGTTCGAAGCGGCTCGCGAGCTGGCCTCCGAGGGCATCCTCGTCGGCATCTCCGCCGGCGCCAATGCCTACGCGGCGTACCTCGTCGGCAGCCGCCCCGAGAACAAGGGCAAGCTGATCGTCACCGTGATGTGCGATACCGGCGAGCGGTATCTCTCGACGGTCCTGTTCGCCGAGCCCGAGCCTGCAGAGGCGACCGCGATCTGATCCCACCCGAGACTCCGTGCCGGTCTCACCCTGACCCCGGCACGGTCGGCGCGGCAGGCTTCCCCCCTCAGACCGGCCCACCGCGCACGTGAAGGGGCCGGCGGTCCTCCCGGACTGCTGGCCCTTCGTCGTCTTCAGGGGTCTTCCGCCGGGCGTGGGCGGCGCGCGATCAGCGCTCCGCGCACGACCATCCGGGTCTCGCGCGCGATCTCGAGGTCTTCGCGCGCGGCGACCACCAGGGTCTTGACGGCTGCGCCGGCGGCGCCGATCTGCCGATCGGCCGGGCCGGCGTCGTTCGCCGCTTCGTCGAGCGCGACGCCCAGGTACGCGAGGCCCTCGGCGGCACGGCTGCGCACTTCCACCCCGTTCTCGCCGACGCCGCCCGTGAACACCAGGACGTCGAGGCCGCCGAGCGAGGCGGTCATGCGGGCGATGCTGCCGCGCAGCCGGTGCGTGTACACCTCGAGCGCGAGGGCGGCGTCGGCGTCGCCGCCGGCCGCTCGCTCCACGACGAGGCGCATGTCGGCCGTCCCGGTCATGCCGAGCAGCCCGGCCGAGTTGGTGAGGGAGTCGGCGATCTCAGCGGCCGACATCCCCAACGTCTCGTGCGCCCAGAGCAACAGGCCGGGGTCCATGTCGCCGCAGCGGGTCGCCATCACGAGCCCCTCGAGGGGCGTGAAGCCCATGGTCGTGTCCACCGAGTGACCGCCGCGGACCGCCGCGAGAGACGCGCCGGCGCCGAGATGGCAGGTCACGATGCGCAGGTCGGCGACGTTCGCGCCGAGCAGCTCGGCGGCGCGACGCGACGCGTAGGCGTGCGAGAGGCCGTGGAAGCCGAAGCGGCGCACCCCCCAGCGCTGCGTCCACTCTTTGGGGATCGCGTAGGTCGCGGCCGCAGCCGGGATCCGCGCATGGAAGGCCGTGTCGAAGCAGGCGACCTCCGGCATGGCGGCAAAGATGCCGCGCACCGCCGCGATGCCGAGCAAGGCCTTGGGCTGGTGGAGCGGCGCGAGGTGGGAGAGCGCGGCGATACGGTCGGTGACCGCGTCGTCGATCAGCACCGGGTCGCGGAACTCGGCTCCGCCGTGGACGACCCGGTGCCCGACGGCCTCGATCCCCTCCACGCCGTCGAGCGCTCCCGCGATGATCGCCGAGTCGCCGGGGCCGCGCGGCGCGTCGAGGTCGCGCGCGGCGACGAGCGAGTCGTCCTCGTCGAGCACGCGCAGCTTGATGCTGCTCGAGCCGGCGTTGACGGTGAGGACGCGCATCTGCCGAGGGCCGGGCCGGCTCAGCCGGCGGGGTCGTCGGCCGCGGCGTCGTCCCCGGCGCGCCTGCGGCCGCCGGGCCCGCTGCCGATCACGCGGCCGATGGACTCGACGCGCCCCTGCAGACAGCCGCGGCACATCTCGGCCGTCTCGTTGACGCACGCCTTGTCCGGATAGATCTCGTACTTCACGCGGTACTCCGGCGGCGTCAGGTTCGGCATCACGATGTTGGCGCCGCGCTGCAGGCCCTGCTCGCGGCCGTCGACCTTGTTGATCGTCGCCAGCGCCGTCGTGCTGGGGATGTTGGCCTCGGGACACACCAGCCTGGTGAGGGCGACGACCTTGTACACCGTCAGCTCGTCACTCGGGATCTGCTCGCCGGCGGGGATCTCCCTCGCCCAGCTCTGGTCGCCCAGCGGCGTGTCCGGGTGGGAGATGTAGGGGCCGATGCCGATCATGTCGAGGTCCATGCCGCGGAAGAGGTCGATGTCGTCGGCCACGCTCGCGTACGTCTGGCCGGGGATGCCGACCATGATGCCGCTGCCGGCCTCGTAGCCGAGCCGCTGAAGCGTGCGCAGAATCTCCATGCGGTCGCTGCGCCGGCCGGGGAGGTCCGGGTGGATGAGCTTGTAGAGCTCGTCGTCGGACGTCTCGAAGCGCAGCAGGTAGCGGTCGGCGCCGGCCTCGCGCCAGACGGCGAGGTCCTCCTCCGGCCGCTCGCCGAAGCTGAGCGTCACGGCGAGCCCGGTCTCCGCCTTGATCCGTCGCACGACGTCGGCGATCCAGTCGGTCTTGAGCCCGTAGTCTTCGCCCGACTGCATGACGACGGTGCCCCAGCCCCATGCCTCGGCCTCGCGGGCGCAGGCGAGGATCTCGTCGGAGCTCATGCGGTAGCGCTCGATCTCACGGTTGGCGGCGCGGAGGCCGCAGTAGCCGCAGGCGCGCACGCAGTGGTTGCTGATCTCGATGAGGCCGCGGAGGTGGACCTCGTCACCGACGTGGCGGTGACGGGTCTCGTCCGCCGCGGCCCAGAGCGCCTCGAGCCGCGCCGGATCGTCCTCGCGCAACCACGCGAGGATGTCGCCGCGGCTCAGGCCCTCGCCGAGCGCCTCGGTCACGCGGCGCCTCCTGCGACGGCTTTCCCGGCCGTGGCGAGCGTCGCGTCGACCCGCGCGAGCAGGTCGTCGAGCACCTCGCGGTCGGCCACCAGCGGCGGCGACAGCATGAGCATCGCCGGCCCTCGGTCGTCGGCGCGCGTCATGAGGCCGTTCTCCTTGAGCAGGCGCGGCAGCAGGTCGCGGCACACGCCGGCCTTCTCCTCGGGGCTGAACTCGCGTCCGGCCTCCCGGTCGCCCATGAGCTCGATGCCGTAGAAGTACCCGGCTCCGCGCACCTCCTTGACCATGGGGTGACGGGCGGCGATCTCGTCCAGGCCGGCGCGGAAGTAGGGCTCGAGGTCGCGCACGTTGTCGAGCACGCCCTCTTCCCAGAGCGCCGTGATGTTCGCCACGGCGATCGCCGTCGAGAGCGGGTGCCCGCCCCACGTGACGCCGTGCGTGAACATGCCGATCGCCGAGTCGAGCAGGCGGTCGATGAGCGGGGCGCGGACGATCATGCCGCCCAGTGGCGCGTACGCGGAGGTCACGCCCTTGGCGAAGGTGATGACGTCCGGCACCACCTGGTTGCGCTCCGAACCGAACCAGTAGCCGAGGCGGCCGAAGCCGCAGATGACCTCGTCGGCGCAGAGAAGGATGCCGTACTCGTCGCACATGCGACGCAGCTCCTGCCAGTAGCCGTCCGGCGGGACCATGACGCCGCCGACGTTCTGGACGGGCTCGGCGATGAGCATGGCGACCGTCTCCGGGCCCTCCTCGAGGATGGCCTCTTCGATCGCCTTCACGCAGGTGAGGTCCGTCACCGGGACGTCACCTTCCGCCTGCCAGCCGTAGGTGTTGGGCACGTGGCGGAACCACGGCAGCAGCGGCTGGAACGGCGCCCGGAACTGCGGGATGCCCGTGGCCGAGAGCGCGCCCAGCGTGGTGCCGTGGTAGGCCATGTGGCGGCTGAAGATCTTGATGCGCTCGGGCTCTCCGTTGGCCAGGTGGTACTCGCGGGCGAACTTGATGGCCGACTCGTTGGCCTCGGAGCCCGAGTTGACGAAGAACACGACGTCGAGGTCGCCGGGCGCGAGCCCGGCGATGAGCGCGGCCGCCTCCGCCGCCGGCGGATGGGCGGCCGCCCAGTTGGTCGCGTACGAGAGCTGCTTGATCTGCCTGGCAGCGGCCTCCGCGATGTCGGCGCGGCCGTGCCCGATGTTGACGCAGAACAGGCCGGCCAGGCCGTCGAGGTACTTGTTTCCGTGGTCGTCCCACAGGTAGCAGCCCTCGCTGCGCTCGATCATGAGCAGCTCGGGGCTCCGCCACGCGGTCGCCCGCGTGAAGTGCTTGCCCAGATGGGCGCGTGCCTTGTCGCGAGGAGTCTCGCTCACGAGACCGGCGTCTCGAAGTTGGCGACGTCCAGGTGCGCGTAGCGGTCGAGGAAGCGCTTGGGGTAGGCGAGCGCGTCACGGCGGAACGGCTCCGCGAGCACCTCGGGATCGACCATGATCTCGACCACCGACGGACGGCCGGAGGCGATGGCCGACGCGTAGGCCTCGCGCAGGTCGGCGGGATCGGTGACGCGGACGCCGTCGGCGCCCATGGACTTCGCGATCTCGGCGAAGTTGAAGCCGCCGAGCTCGCGGCCGATGTTGCCGCCCACGATGCGGTTGTCGTAGAAGTCGATCTGGTTCTTCTTCTCCGCGCCCCACTGCTGGTTGTTGAAGACGCAGGCGACCACGGGCAGGTCCTCTTCGACCGCCGTCATGACCTCGTGCAGGCTCATGCCCCAGGCGCCGTCACCGATGATGGCGACGACCGGGCGGTCCGGCGCGGCCACCTTGGCGCCGAGCGCGGCCGGATACGCGAAGCCGCAGTTGCCGAAGCCCAGCGCCGGCAGGTACGAGCGCGGGGTCTCGAAGCGGACGTACGCGTTGGCGGTGGAGCAGATGTTGCCGATGTCGCTGGTGACGATGGCGTCGGCGGGGAGCGCCGCGGCCAGTTCCTTGAGCGCGCGGCGCGGATTGATCGGCGTACCGTCGGAGGACGACATCGCGTCGAGCTCGTCGGCCCAGGCCTTCTTGGCCGCGGCGATCGTCTCGAGGCGTGCCGCGTCCGGCTTCACGCCGCCGAGCTTGGCGTCGAGGCGGTCGGCGATGGCCCCGGCCGCGGCCTTGGCGTCGCCGATGATGCCCACCTCGAGCGGACGCACGCGACCGACCTGGAACGGGTCGATGTCGACCTGGACGATCTTGGCGTTCTTCGGCCAGTAGTCGATGCCCCACTGCGGCAGGGTGCCGAACCCGCCGAGACGGGTGCCGACGGCGAAGACCACGTCGGCCTGGGCGATGAGCCGCATGGCGGCCTTCGAGCCCTGGTAGCCGAGCGGGCCGACGGCGAGCTCGTCGCTGCTCGGGTACGCGTCGGTGTGCATGTACGTGGTGGCGACCGGCGCGTTCAGCAGCCGGGCCACACGGCGTACCTGGTCGGCGCCGGCGCAGTCGGTCACGCCGGAACCGGCGACGATCACCGGGTTCTTCGCCGTCGCGAGGACCTCGGCGGCGCGGTCGAGCGATGCTTCATCGCCCGCGCCGCGCGCGGCCACGCGATACGCGCTCGGGTCCTGCGGGATGTCGACGTCGACCTCGTGGTAGAGGTAGTCGCGCGGCACGTCCACCTGCACCGGGCCGTGCTCGGCCATGGCGACGCGGAAGGCCGTGCGGAACGACTCGGCGATGCGGTCGGCGCGCGGGACCTGCACCTGGAACTTGGTGACCGGCTGGAAGATGGGCAGCTGGTTGGTCTCCTGGAAGCCGTCCTTGCCGCGGTCTGACGTCATCGCCGACGGGGTGATGACCATGACCGGCGAGTGGGCGTGCCAGGCGGCGGCGATGGCCGTGACCATGTTGGTGATGCCGGGACCGTTCTGGCCCGTGCACACGGCGGGCATGCCGGTGACGCGTGCGTAGCCGTCGGCCATGTGGGCGGCGGACTGCTCGTGGCGCACCGGGATGAACCGGATGCCGGCAGCCGGGAAGAGGTCGAGCGCGTCCATGAACGCGGACCCCACGATGCCGAAGATCTCCGTGACGCCTTCGATCCGAAGGGTCTCGACCATTGCCTCGCTGGCGCTCATGTGGGTCACGCTGGATCAACTCCTCTCGCTGGAGACGGCAGCGGCAGCCTGGGCGGCTGCCGTCTCGTACGTTCTCGGTTTGTCGCTACCACTTCTAGCACGGGCCTGCGCCCGGGGGAAGCCGATCGGCCACGGCCGACCGGCGGGAGTCAGCTGGTCTGTCCGATCTTCGCACCGATCTCCGCGCGCTTGGCGGCGAACTCCGGCGTGAGAAGGGCCTCGCTCACGGTCCCGTCATGGTGCGGCAGGTCCATCGGCTCGTCGTACACGACGCGGCCGGGACGCGGGCTGAGGACCACGGCGCGCGTCCCCAGATACACGGCCTCCTGCACGCTGTGCGTGACGAAGACGATCGACTTGCCGGTCTGCTTCCAGATGGTCTTGAGCTCCTGCTGCAGACGCTCGCGGGTGAGCGCGTCGAGCGCCCCGAACGGCTCGTCCATGAGGATGATCGCCGGGTCGTTGGCCAAGGCTCGCGCGATCGCGCAACGCTGCTGCATGCCGCCCGACAGCTCGTACGGATGCTGGTCGGCGACGTCGGAGAGGCCGACCATCTCGAGGTACCGCTCCGAAAGGGCGCCGCGCTCCTCCTTGGCCACCCCGGCCATGCGAGGGCCGATCTCGACGTTGCTGCGCACGGTCATCCATGGGAAGAGGGTCGGCGCCTGGAACACCATGCCTCGATCCGGTCCGGGACCGGAGACGGGGGTGTCGTTGATCGTGACCGTCCCCTCCGTCGGCAGGAAGAAGCCGCCGATGAGCTTGAGCAGCGTGGTCTTGCCGCAGCCGGACGAACCGACGAGGCAGACGAACTCGCCCGGCTCGACAGTGAGGTCGACCCCGGCCAGAGCCGGGGTCGACCTCTTGTCTTTGCCGAACACGTGCGTCACGTTGCGCACGTCGATGCGTTCCGGACGGGACCCCCGGGGAGACGCGGAGCCGGACGTCTGCTGGTGCGGTCCCACGTCCGCCTCGGGAGTCACGTCCGCCACCTCACTGAAGCGCGGTGGCGACGAACTGGTTGGCGAGGTCCGCCTGGAAGTCCGTGAGCGGCGGGACGGCCTCCACGCTGCCCTGGGTCTTCAGGAACTGCGCGGCGCTCTCGAGGTTCACGGCGAGCTGGCCGGGAGCATCCGGCGTGCCCAGGTAGTCGGCCCCGGCCTGCTCCGCTGAGGTGAGGAAGATCAGGTCCTTCATCTGGGCCAGCGCCTCGTCGGCGGTGATGTTCAGCTGGCGGCCGACGGCCTCACCCGCGGCCTGCGGGTCGGACCGGTACAGCTCGACGGCCTTGTTCTGCTGGTCGACCCAGGTCTGAACGGCGTCCGGGTACGCATCGGAGAACTCGTTGGTGACGATCGCGAGGTCGGCGGTGAGCTTGCCCTGTTCGGCGAGCTCGGCGCTGGTCACGAGCACGGTGCCGTCCTTCTTGAGATCGGCGAGCGTCGGGTTCCACACGTAGGCGGCGTCGATGTCGCCACGCTGCCAGGCGGCGAGGATGTCCGGCGGCTGCAGGTCGATGAGCTTGACCTTGGTCGGGTCGACGCCGGCCGCCTCGAGCGCGGCGAGGGCGCTGTAGTGGGCGGTGGAGCCGAACGGCGTGCCGAGCTTCTTGCCTTCGAGGCCTGCGACATCCGTGACGCCGGAGTCGTTCCTGACGATGAGCGACTCGGCCGCGCCGATGACGTCGTGGATCCACGGCACCTTGTACGGGATGTTCATGGGCGTGCTGAGGCCTGCGGCGACGGGGCTGCTGCCGGCGAGGCCGATGTCGACGCTGCCGGCGAGGACGGCCGTATTGACGTCGGCGCCCGAGTCGAACTTGACCCACGTGATGGTGGTGTCGGGCAGAGCCGCTTCGAGCCAGCCCTGGTCCTTCACGATGAGGTCACCGTTGGGGATGAGCTGGTACGCGATACGGATCTCTTCGGGCGCGCCGCCGCCGGCGGCCGGGCTGGCCGACTCGTCGGACGACGAGTCCGAACCGCAGCCGACGACGACGCCGGCGGCGAGGACGAGGGCCAGAGCGAGGATCAGAACGATGCCGAGCCCCAGGAGGCGCGGCGGTGAAGATGACTTGGACGACATGAAGACTCCCTTCATTTTCTGGCAAGTCGATACACTAACTCAGGATTCGGCGGTCGACAAACCGCGGACGATTTGACGCTAGTCGACTTTGTGGCATTATTGATAAGCTAACTCCCGTATGCAAATAAGAATACCTTATGCATGACCAGAACACCCATTCAAACTTCGATACCTCAGGCTGCCCGCGGTTGCGAGTCATGGCGCGGCAGGGGCATCATGCCGTGACCGGAAGAGGGAGACGCGTTGCCGACCACCGACGACAGACCCAGCGTGCCTGAGAAGAGCTTCGCGAGCTCCGAGCGTGGCCACGGCAGCACACTCGCCTCGCAGCTCGCGGGGACCGGCGTGCCGCTGCCGGGAGAGTTCCAGGAGAGCGGGAGGCGCCCGCGCGGCGGCGGGGCATCCTGGGTGTCATGGGCGCGCTGGCGCGGCCCGATCCTGCACATCGCCGTCATCCTCGTCCTTCTCGCGATCTGGCAGGTCATCTTCGCGCTCAAGATCTGGGACCCCGTCTTCGTGCCATCGCCCAGGTCTGTATGGGACGCGGCCATCGAGGCGTCGACCGTTCACGACGGCGCCAAGGGCTACAGCGGCGTCTTCCTCTACGAGCACCTGTGGGCGAGCATGCGGCGCATCCTCATCGCCTCCGCGTTCGCCGTCGTCGTCGGCGTGCCGCTCGGTCTCCTCATCGGCACCAGCAAGTGGAGCCGCACGATCCTGGAGCCCGGCGTGACCTTCGTGCGTGCGCTGCCGCCCCTGGCGTATTTCAGTCTCCTGGTCATCTGGTTCGGCATCGACGAGACGCCCAAGGTCATCCTGCTCATGTTGGCGGCGCTGCCGCCGATCGTGCTCGCCACCAGCGACGCCGTGCGCGGCGTCTCGCAGGACCGTCTGCTGGCGCTGCAGACCCTGGGAGCCTCCCGGTTCCAGGTGATCCGTCACGGCATCTTCCCGTCCGTGCTGCCCGAGATCATGACCGGCATCCGGGTCGCCGTGCTCTTTGCCTTCACGACGATGGTCGCCGCGGAGACGATCAACGGCCTCCCTGGCATCGGCGGCCTCGTGCGTGACGCACAGCGCTTCAACCAGACCGACATCGTCATGATGGGCATCATCCTGATCGGGGTCTGCGGCATCGCGCTGGACCTCATCGTGCAGATCGTCGACAAGGTGCTGGTGCCCTGGCGCGCCGAGCTCTGACCGGCTGACGGCCGGCGCTCGGCGCGTATCCCGGGACGCCGACGGTGGTCTCGCTCGCGCTCGACATCCTCACCGTCGCCTTCATCGTCGTGACGATGCTGGCGGCCGGGCTCGCCTCGCGGCTGGAAGCTCTGGCCCGCCTCGGCCGCGACCTGCGCCTGGCGGCGCTCGTCTTCGCCGCCAACCTCATCGTCATCCCGCTGCTTGGCTGGGGCCTGGGCGCCGCCTTCGCGCTTGGGGCTCCGGCCGCGACCGCCCTCTGCCTCTTCGCGGCCTCGCCCGGAGGCCCGCTCGGGACGCGCTTCGCGATGCTGCAGGGCGGCGACGTGGAGGCGGGGGCGACGGCTCAGCTTGCACTTGCCGTCGCCGGCAGCGTCACCTTTGCGCCGACGGCGGGCTTGCTGCTCGACCGGCTGGACACAGGCGCCGGCGTCACCGTGTCGGTGCCGGCGCTGATCGTCACCGTGGTCGTGCTGCAGCTGGTCCCCTTTGCGGCCGGGCTCTGGGTGCGCCGCGTGGCCGAGCCGGCGGCGGTCCGCACGGTACGCGTCCTCGGGCCGCTCTCGACCGGGATGTTCGCGCTCGTCATCACGGGGCTCGTGGTGGCGAACTCGGACGCGGTCTCTGCGGTCTTCACCTCCCGCACCGCGGCCGCCGACGTGGTCTTCATTGCGGCCTGTTTCGTCGTCGGCCTCGCCCTTGCGACCGGCAGCAGTCGGCGTCGCACCACACTCGGGTCTGTCGCCGCCACCCGGAACATGGGTCCGGCCCTGGCCGCCGTCGCCCTGAGTCTCGACGGCGATCCGGCAGTTCAGGGGCCGCTCGTCAGCGTCGTGCTCCTGAGCGTGATCCTGGGCCTCGCCGCCGCCGCCGGGCTGTCCCGGCGGCGAGCAGCCGAGGACTCCGCGCCGGCCTGATCGGCGAAGCCCGGCTCGCCTGGATCGCCGGCCGGACCGCCGGAGTCAGGCGCCTCCGAGCGCCGCGCTCAGCGCCTCGTCCATCGCCGTCAGGAACGACGCGGCGTCCTCGTCGGTCACGCAGAGCGGCGGGTTGATCTTCACCACGTCGTGCTCGCGCCCGCAGAGACCCACGACCACGCCGCGCGCGAGCAGCGCCAGCTGCACGCGCTCGGCGGCCTCCGCGTCGGCCTGCCGGGTCGCCGGGTCGCGGACGATCTCGGCTCCGATGAGCAGGCCGCGGCCGCGGACGTCGCCGAGGCGCGGGTGCCGCGACTGCAGCCCGCGCAGTCCGTCCAGGATGAGGCCGCCCACGCGCGCCGCGTTCGCCTGCAGACCTTCTTCGGCGATGGCCCGCAGGACGGCGCGTCCGGCGGCGCAGCAGGTCGGGTTGGCGCCGTAGGTGTTGAAGAACATGCGCGCCGCCATGCCTTCGGCGATCTCGCGGCGCGTGACCACGGCCGCCAGTGGGAAGCCGTTGCCGATGCCCTTCGACATCACGATCACGTCGGGGAGCACGTCGTGCGCCTCGAAGCCCCAGAAGTGGTCGCCGGTGCGCGCGATGCCGGCCTGCACCTCGTCGACGATCAGCAGGCCGCCGGCGGCGCGCACCAGCTCGGCCGCGCCGCGCAGGTAGCCCTCGGGCAGCTCGACGATCCCGCCGTAGCCCTGGATCGGCTCCGCGATCATGCCCGGCGACGGCGCCGCAGGTGTTCGTGTGCAGCGTCCGCTCGAGCTCCTCGAGGTACGGCCCGGCCGCCGGGCCGAAGGGGCCGGTGTAGGGGTGCGGCGCCATCACCTGCACGTAGCCCGGCGCCGGCGGCACCAGCTGACGTGCCTGCCCGATGCCGGTCGCCGTCTGCGCTCCGTAGTGCATCCCGTGGTAGGCGTCGCGCAGCGCCAGCAGCTCGTAGCTGCGCGTGTGGGCGCGGGCGATGAGCACGGCGAGGTCCACGGCCTCCGCGCCGCTGTTCACGAAGTGGACCACCCAGTCTGGTCCTTCGGGGAGGGTCGCGATCAGCTCCTCCGCGTAGTGCCCCGGCTGCGGGTGGTGATACGCCGTCGTGACGTGCGGCAGCTGCTCCATCTGCTCGCGGACCGCCGCGAGCACGCCCGGGTGCGCGTGCCCGACGCTGATGCACACGTTCTGGGCCATGCAGTCGAGGTGCCGGCGGCCGTGGTTGTCCCACAGGTACTGGCCCTTGCCGCGCTGCCATACGACCGGGTGATCGTAGGCGACGAACGTGGCGAGCGAAGGCGACAGGAAGCGCCGCCGCCTCTCGGCGACCGCGTCCGTGTCCCAATCGAGCGGGAGCGGCGTCCAGACGCGCGCGTCGTCCATGGGGTGTCCTCTCTGTGTGGCGGTGACCGGCGCAGACTTCTGCGCTGCAGTCTACAGCGGCTTGCGCAGGTAGACCCGGTGCAGGCCGAACTCGACCCGGCGGTCGTACTCCACGTAGCCGATGCGCCGGTACAGGGCGAGGTTCTCCGTCATGATCTCCTGCGCGTACAGGTGGATGGAGTCGAAGCCCTGGCGGCGGGCCTCCGCCTCCGCGTACTCGAGGAGGCACCGGCCCAGCCCTCTTCCCTGATGGGCCGGTGCGACGGCGACATTGTCGAGCAAGAAGCCCTCGTCGGTGACCGCCAGGGCGAGGACGGCGACGATGCCACCGTCATGCTCGACCACCGTCACCTGGAAGTCGCGGATGACCTCCGCGTAGTCCTGGCGCATGGGCACGGGGACCAGCCCGTTGCGCGCCACGTAGTGCTCGTAGGCCGCCGAGACGCAGGCGGCCGCCCCGGACGCGTCGCCCTGGGCGGCCGCCCGCGCCGTGTACTCGCCGAGGTGCTCGGGGAGTCCCAGCGGCATCAGCGGAAGCGCAGGAGGGTGTCGCCGCGCAGCCCGAGCCGCAGCGTCTCGACCGAGATGACCTCGTCGGGCGCGATGGTGCCGAGGTTCACGTCGCTGCCGAAGTGCTTGATGAACCACACCTGCTGCTTCTTCCCGGCCACCGGCGTCGCGTCTAGCTCCGCGAGCTCCGGGGCCTGAGCAGTTCCGCGACCTGGAAGGCGACGTCGAGCGACTGCCGCGCGTTGAGGCGCGGGTCGACCAGCGACGAGTAGTGGATGCCCAAGTCGCTCTCGGCCACGGGCTCGGCGCCGCCCATGCATTCGGTGACGTCGTCGCCGGTGAACTCGAGGTGGACGCCGCCCGGCCACACGTCTTCGGCGCGGCAGGCGGCGAAGAAGCCGCGCAGCTCGCCCATGATGTCGTCGAACCGCCGGGTCTTGACCCCGCCCTCGGTCACCAGGCCGTTGCCGTGCATGGGATCGCAGGCCCAGACCACGGGGTGGCCCGCGTCCCGGACCGCACGGAGCAGCGGAGGCAGCAGGGTCTCGACCTGGTCGACGCCGAGGCGTGCGATGAGCGTCAGCCGACCGGGGTCGCGCTCGGGGTCGAGCTGGTCGCAGAGGGCTACGAGCTCATCGGCGCCGACCCGCGGACCCACCTTGCAGGCCACCGGGTTGTGCACACCGGAGAAGAACTCGACGTGTGCGTGCGCCGGGCCTCTGGTGCGTTCGCCGATCCAGAGCAGGTGGGCCGAGCAGTCGTACCAGTCGCCGGTGAGGCTGTCGCGCCGGCACAGCGACTCCTCGTACGGCAGGACGAGGCCCTCGTGGCTCGTGTACAGATCGACCTCGTGCAGCTGGTGCTCGCGGTCGAGGTCGATGCCGCAGGCGGCCATGAAGCGCAGCGCGTCGTCGATACCGCGCGCGATCCGCTCGTAACGGCGCCCTTCGGCGGAACGGGCGACGAACTCCTGGTTCCACAGGTGGACCTGCGTGAGGTCGGCGAAGCCGCCCTTGGTGAAGGCGCGCAGGAGATTGAGCCGCGCCGTGGACTGGTGGTAGGCCTGCAGCATGCGAGACGGGTCGGGCACCCGCGCGGCCGCGTCGGGGACGTCGTCGTTCACGAGGTGCCCGCGGAACGACGGCAGCTCCACCCCGTCCAGGACTTCCGTGGCGCTCGAGCGCGGCTTCGCGAACTGCCCGGCCGCGCGGGCGAGCTTGACCACCGGCAGCGCGGCGCCGTAGGTGAGCACCGTCGCCATCTGCAGCATGATCTTGAGGTTGTCGCGGATGTGCGGGGCGGTGAGGTCCCGGAACGACTCCGCGCAGTCGCCGACGTGGAGCAGGAAGCCCTGGCCCGCCGCGACGCCGGCCAGGGCGCGGCGCAGCTGCCGCGCCTCTCCCGCGAACACGAGCGGCGGCAGCGCCCGCAGCTCCGCGAGGACCGCGTCGACCGCGGCGGGGTCAGGCCAGTCGGGCTGCTGGTCCGCCGGAAGGGCGCGCCAGGAATCCGGACTCCACGGTTGGGTCTCCACTGCGATGCCTCTCGTTCGGGTCTGCGGCGCTAGGCCAGCATCCGCTCGACGGCCTGGAGAGCCTTGAGCCGCGTCTGCTCGGGGACGACGACCTCGTGGTCGAGCACGTCGTCCCACTCCTCACCCAGCGTCGCCACGCACTTGTCGAGCGTCGTGAGCTTCATGTTGGGGCAGACGGCCTTGCTCGATGCCGGGATGAACTTCCTGTCCGGGTAGAGCTCGCCGAGCCGGTAGAGCAGCCCCGTCTCGGTGGCGACGACGAAGGTCTTCGCGTCGCTGGTCGCCCGGATAACGGAGCATCCCCGACGTGCTGGTGACGACGTCGGCGATCTCCAGCACCTCGCGCCGGCTCTCCGGGTGGGCCATGAGCACGCTGCCCGGGTTGGCGGCGCGGATCTCGTCGATCTCGGCGGCGCGGAAGTCGTCGTGCACGTGGCACCAGCCCTGCCAGAGGATCATGGTCTCCTCGCGGCCGGTCTGGCGGGCGACGTAGTCGCCGAGGTTCCTGTCGGGCACGAAGATGATCTTCTGGTCCTTGGGGAAGCGCTCGACGATCTGGACGGCGTTGGCGCTGGTGCAGCAGACGTCGGTCTCGGCCTTGATGTCGGCCGAGGTGTTGACGTAGGCGACCACGACGGCGTCCGGGTGCTCGGCCTTGAGCTTGCGCAGCCCCGCTACCGTGACCATGTCGGCCATGGGGCAGCCGGCGCGCTTGTCGGGCATGAGCACGGTCTTCTGCGGCGAGAGGATGTACGCGGTCTCGGCCATGAAGTGCACGCCGCAGAACAGGATGGTGCCGTGCGGGTCCTTGGCGGCGATGCGCGAGAGCTCGAGGGAGTCGCCCGTGTAGTCGGCAGCGTCCTGCACCTCGGGGCGCTGGTAGTTGTGGGCGAGGATCACGACGTCGCGCTCGGCGGCGAGGCGGCGCAGTTCCTGCTGCAGGGCGGCGAAGTCGGGCATGAGGGTCACCGGTATCGTCGGTGGCGGGCGTCGGTCGCTCGCCGGTTGGCGTGAACCACGATTATACGCTCGCGGTCTCCTCGGGGCTCACGGGCCCTCCGGCGGCGCCGGCGCGCCGGCGTTCCAGATCGCGGTTGACCTCGACGCCGACCAGCAGCGCCAGGTTCACGAGCCAGGCCCACACGAGGAACGCCACCGCGGCGCCGAGGGTGCCGTACACGCGGTTGTACGAGGCGAAGTTGTCGAGGTAGACGCTGAATCCTGCCGACGCGGCGAGCCAGAGACCCATCCCCGCCACGGCGCCGGGGAGCAGCCACCAGAGCGCCGGCTGGCGCCGGCTGGGCGTGAACTTGTACAGCAGCGTGAACAGCAGCAGTCCCAGGACGATGAGCACGGGCCACTTGATCCAGGTCCACAGGTGGAGCGGCCCCGTGCCGATCCCGGTCAGGTCACCCACCCAGCGGCCGAAGGGTCCGACCAGGGTCACGACCGCGGCGGTGGCCGAGAGCAGCACGAGGAGTGCCAGCGCGAGGCCGACGCGCAGGGGGAGGCTCTTCCAGAACGGCCGCCGCTGCACGATCTCGTAGATCCTGTCAGACGCAACCATGAAGGAGCCGACATACGCCGACGCCGCCCACAGTGCCGCCACGAGGCTGACGACCAGCACGATCCCCGAGTTCTGCGACGCGAGCACCGAGTCGAGGACGTCCGAGACGAACTGGGCCGCCCACGGGGCGCCGAGCTCGCCGAGCGTGTCGAGCAGGGAGTGGACGGTGTCGGCCGGCAGCCCGACCAGTCCGAGCAGGGCGACGATCACGATGAGCGCGGGCAGCAGCGACAGGATCGTGTAGTAGGTGAGGGCGGCGGCGAGCTGGGTGAGCTCGTGGGAGAACACGGTGGTCGCTACCACGACCACCTCGTGCCAGACCCGCTCCGCGACCCCTGGTCTCGTCGTCATCGTCCGCTCCGCCGCCGTCCCGTATCGCAACCCTACCCCAGCCCTGCTCAGGCGATGGTGGCCTCTCGCTCCGGGAGCACACATCGGAGCGTTCTTCATCGGCGGGGCGCTGCGCCTGCCGGTGACCGCGGTGTTCGTGCTGACGATGGCCGGGGCCACGCTGGCCGGGCTCTTCGGCGCCGCCGCGGCGGCGCCGCTGGCCCGGCTCGTCATCGACGCTCGTGACATCATCCGGGAGCACCGGGCGGAGTCGGCTGCGAAGGTCGCCGTGCCCTCGGGCGTCGGCGAAGGAGCAGGCGCCGCCGGGCCGCCCCGCGACTGATTCCGCCCGAGCGGTGGTAAAGTCCACCGGCCAAGGCAAAGAAGCTACAAGGGAGTACCAATGCAGAGCAGAGGCGCCTACATGGCGTTGTCCATCCTCACCGGGCTGCTGATGATCGTCCTCGGCGGCCTGTTTCTCGCCCAGCCCGGCCTGAGCCTGGCCAGCATCATCTGGCTGGTCGGGATCTTCGCGATCGTCTACGGCCTGTTCCTCGTCATCGCCGGCATCGTCGGTCGTCACGACGGCGGCGGCTGGGCCATCGCCGGCGGCGTCCTCGCCGTCATCATGGGCATCGTCGTGCTCGCATGGCCTGCCGCGACGAGCCTCGCCGTCCTCTACATCATCGCGGCGTGGGCGATCATCAGCGGCGTCGCCGACATCATCGGCGCCTTCGCCGGAGGCATCAGTGGAGGCCGGCGCGTCTGGCTGGTCATCCTCGGCCTCATCGGGATAGGCGTCGGCATCTACTTCTTCGTCCACCCGGTGAGCGGTATTCTCACGCTTCTCTGGGTGGTCGGCATCTACCTGGTGGTGCTCGGCGTCTTCCGCATCGTCGCCGGGTTCATGCAGCCGCCGCGGCCGCAGGCCGCCTGAGCCACACCCGCCCGGCGGCCTCGCACGAGGCGGACCGGGCGCCGCACGAAGCGAGGGCCGGCCGGGATCTCTCCCGGCCGGCCCTCTGCGTGCGGCGCCACCGCATCGAGCGCCGCCTTCGGGCGGCACGCGCATCCGGTGCGTTTGATCGCAGGCTCAGCCCTCGGCGGAATCGGCCGCGTCGCCACGTACGGCTGCGAGCCGCTCCTTGAAGCCGGTCGCCTCGAAGATCGTCTGGACTTCCTTGACCACGTCGTCCGGCGGGAACAGGTCGCCGAGACCCAGCTCCTCGCGGATCTCGAGCAGATGGTCCATGTAGTCAGTCCACTTGTCGCCCCACGCCTCGCCGATGGCGGGGAACATGAGGTGCGGGTCGCCGCCCATGCCCTTCTCGTAGAAGTTGCCGCACCACTCGGCGAACATCGCGACGTGCTGGCGGCCGCGGCCGTTCTCGACCTGGATGCCGCGCACCACCTGGTTGATCACCGCGACGCTGTTGTGGCGCGGGCAGCGACTCTGGCAGGTGTAGCAGTAGTAGCAGTACCAGAGGCTGTCGTCCTCGAGCAGGGTGACGTCGCCGTCGAGGGCGCGGCGCGCCGTCTCGCGAGGCGAGTACTCGGTGAAGCGCGCCGCCGGGCAGCCGGAGGTGCAGACACCGCACTGGATGCAGCTCTGGAAGCCGTCCTTGTGGTCGTGCATGCGCGGATCCTCGAGGATGCGCTTGACCAGCTCGGGGTCTCGCCTCGGGGCGGCCGCGAACGTGTCGTCCGCGATGTGCGCGTACGGGTTGTCCTTGGCATCAGTCATCGGTGCGCTCCTCGGAGGCGGTGGGAACGGCCCGGAAGAACTCGGGCCAGAAGTGGACGGGGACGTCGAGCTTGAGCTCGCGCGCGGCCGAGCGCAGGTTGTCGCGGCAGAGCACGCACGTCGTGACGACGGGCGCCTGCTGCCGCGACGCGAACTCCAGGAGCCGCGCGCTGCTCTTGGTGGCGCCCCGGTACATGCCGCCGAGGGCGCCGCAGCAGCCGTTGTGCAGCGTCGGGTAGTCGATGGCCATCTCGGCGCCGGCTTGCTCCGCCGCTTCGCCGAGCGCCGCCAGCGCGGCTTCGCGGTCGGCGAGGCAGCCGACGTACGGGACGAAGCGCCCGGAGGCCGCCGTGAGGGAGATCGACGAGGTGCGGCCGGCGCGCTCGGTGAGCGCGTCCCAGAGCGGGACCGCCTCCACGCCGGCCTCTTCGAGGCTGGCGTCGCAGGCGGGGCACGCGGTGTAGACGCGCTCCCGGCTCGCGAACAGGCTGTCGACCGTGCCGCGGCTCGGGTGGCCGCAGCAGCCGGCGTCCGCCGACTCGTCGAGGCGGACGCCGAAGCCCGCGGCCACTTCGTGCACGACGGCGTGCAGCTCGTGGTCCTGCGGGATCGCGCAGCCGGCGTAGAACGGCAGCGTGACCGCGTCGGCCGGCAGGCTTTCGCCGGCCGGCCTCTTCTTGCCGCCGGGGAGCATCTGCCTGGCCAGCTTCATCCCGAGTTCGGCGGCGCCGACTTTGTCCTTCGGGATGTAGCCCTTGGAGACCATGGCGGCGCCGAAGCGCATGTTGTCGATGCGCGGCCGCTTCTTCAGATGGGTCGTCGCGACATCGGCGGCGGTGCGCTCGGCGCAGTGGATGCCGCCGTGCTCGCGCTCCAGCTGGCGCAGGCTGTGCAGGACCCCGGCCACGTCGATGTCCATGCGGCACACCGACGTGCAGGTGCCGCACTCGGTGCAGCGCCAGAGGTCGTCGCTCTTGAGGACGGCTTCGATCTCGCCGGCGAGGATGAGGCGGACGATGCGGCGCGGGCCACGGTACAGCTCACGACCGCTCGGGCAGCTCGAGGTGCAGGTACCGCACTGGTAGCAGATGCTGCACTCCTGCTTCAGGCGCTCGAACTCATCCGTCACGGCCTGCGGGTACTCGTGCGTGTCAGCGACCGCAGCCACAGGGCTCACCTCCCGCGCAGCCGGCGCCGGTGAGGGCCGAGGCGCCGATCAGTTCCATCTCCTGGGCCACGACGTCGTCGGCGAACTCCTCGCCGACCGCCCTGGCGTGGAACATGCGGATGCGCCGGCCGACGCTCAGGCGGTCGACGGCGCAGAGGTGCCACAGCTCGAGCGGCAGCGGCGTGCCGCCCTCGGCCAGCACCTCCTCGGCGATCGTCATCTGCTCGAGCGCGCTCTTGTCGCCGGTGCGGTACTGGCAGCGGCCCTCCGCGCACCCGGCGAGGAACACGCCGGCGGCGCCGAGGCGGGCAGCCTCCACGATGTGCAGGGCGCTCACTCGCCCGAGACAGGGCAGCTCGATGAGCCGCACGCCCTCCGGGTACTTGTCGCGCCGCTGGCCGGCGAGGCCGATGGCGGCGCCGGCGCACTCCTTGCAGTAGAAGCCGACGACCGGCTTGTCGACGCCCTGCGTCATGGTCGCGATGCGACCGAACAGGGCGTCGTCACTCAGGTTGTGCGCGATCGCGACCTCAGGGCAGTTGGCGGCGCAGATGCCGCAGGCGCGGCAACTCTCGGCGTCGATGACGGCGAGCTTGCCATCGTCCTTCACCTCGTCCGGCCGCGCCTCCCACTCCGGACGGTCGACCAGCGTGATGGCGTTGAACGGGCACATGCGTCGAACAGGTGTCGCAGCCGACGCACTGGGAGGCGTCGACCCGCGACGCCGGCGTGCCGCGACGCCCGGCCGACGTGAGGAAGTTGTGGATCTCGCTCGCCACCGCGGACGCCTCGGTGTTGACCTCGATGAGCGCCTTGGGGCCGGCGGCGGAGCCGCACACGAAGATGCCCTCGCCGCTCGTCTCGGTGGCGCGGTTCTTGCGGTCGAGGATCTCGATGAAACCGTCCTTGTCGTGGTCGACGGCGAGCGTCTGCGCGAGCTTGTCCGTACCCACGGCCGGCACCATACCGGTGCTGAGCACCACGAGGTCCGGGCGCAGCACGCGCTTGCGCGCCGCGGTGACGTCCTCGACCTCGATGACCGGCCGGCCGGCGGCGTCGAACTGGACCTCGGGCGGCGTGCCGCGGAGGAACTCGACGCCGGCCCGGCGGGCGTCCAGGAACCAGTTCTCGTAGCCCACCCCGGCCGTCCGCATCTCGAGGTAGCAGATGGTGATCTTCATCTCGGGGAAGAGGGACTTGAGCCTGGTGGCGTGCTTGAGCGCGATCATGCAGCAGAGGCGTGAGCAGTGTGGCAGGTGACGCTGGTCGCGCGATCCGGCGCACTGGATCATGACGAGCTCGTCGATGGGCATGCGCCCGAGCGACGCCTGGGCGGACCAGTCGTCGAGCATATCCGCCAGCTCCACCTGGGTGACGACCCCGTCGTGACCATAACCGAGGTAGTCGAAGTACTTCTCCGGCGCCGGCTCGCAGCCGGTGGCCGTGAGTATGGCGCCGGCCTGCACCGTGGTGCGCTTCGGCGACTGCGCGAAGTCGATCGCCTCCACGGGGCACTCGCCGGCGCACTTGCCGCAGAAGGTGCAGGTCTCGAGGTCGACGGTGCGGATCACGCGGCCGTCGTAGAACTCGGTGAAGATGGCCTTCTTGCCCGGCTCCGAGGACTCGACCTCGCACACCGTCTCGCAGGTGCCGCAGTTGATGCACGCGTCGGTGACGATGTTGGGGAGCGTACGGATGCTCACCTGGAAGTCACCGGGGTGACCGGTGACCGCCTCGATCGTGGAGCGGCGGTGGATGCTGAGATCGGGGTGGTCGATGGCGACGTTGCGGTGGAAGCACTTGCGCGTCCCGGCCTGGGCGTCGGTGGTCGGCAGGCACTGGCCGCAGTCGTTGGTGGGGAACACGGTGCCGATGCGGGCGGCCCGGCCGCCGAGGAACGGCCGCCGTTCGACCAGCTCCACATGGTGGCCCATCTGGGCGAGCTCGGCGGCGGCCTGCGTGCCGGCGACGCCGCCGCCGACGACCACGACGGTGTCGTGGCGTTCGGCGTAGCTCATCGTGTCCGCGGGGGCGTCCGGGTAGGCGATCGACGAGTCGATGACGCGGACGGCCTTGTCGGTGACCGCGTCGACGTCGTCGCCGTGGACCCAGCTGCAGCCCTCGCGGATGTCGGCGATCTCGAGCTGGAGGCCGCGCGCCAGGAGCTTCTGGAAGCGGCGCGCGGCGAAATCGGCGGAGCAGCCGGCGAAGACCAGCTGTCGCCCGTCGCCGGCCTCGCCCCCGGCTCCAGCGTCCATGAGCTCCAGCATCTGTGCCTGGCCGACCCGGCTGCACCAGTGGGTGCCGCGGATGACGTCGGCGTGCAGGCCGGCGTGCTGCTCCAGCCTGTCGAAGTCGATGTTGGTGAGCGTGCCGGCGCACTCGCAGAGGAGCACGAGCGGGCGCTCAGGGCTGTTGCCGTTCGAGGCCATCATGCCGACACCCCCTCGGTCATGGTGGACGGAGACGCCGCGGCATCCGCCTTCGGCGGCTGCGCCTCGATCGCGTCGGCGGGACAGCCGCGAGCGCAGGTGCCGCAACCCAGGCACTTGTCGTCGTCGTAGATGATGGTGCGGTAGACGGTGACGCGCTCCGGCACCTCGACGGGGCCGTCCGGCTCGTGCTGCATGAGTCGTCGCAGCGCCGCGCCCAGCTCGCCGCGGCGGCTCCCCTCCGGCGCGTCCAGGAGCTGGTTCACGTCGAAGAAGTCGCCGCGTTCGGAGGCGCCGCTCGGGCAGTTCCTGGCGCAGGTGCCGCAGCCGACACAGAGCTCTTCATGCCGGATGATCTCGCAGCCGACGCCGACAGTGCTCTGCAGAGTGCCGCCGGGCACGCGGTCCAGGATCTCGCGGCCGCGGTGGGTGAGCGGCATCAGGCAGCCCCCCTCTCCGCGACGACGTCGGCCCGGGGCAGCGGCGGAAGGCTGCAGATGACGCGGTCCATCTCGCGCACGGCGGCCACGAACTTGGGCGGCTCGCCGGCGCTCATCGTGAACATGCGGCAGCGCTCGGGCTCCACGCCGACGCTCTTCAGCAGGCGCTGCACGAACGCCACGCGGTCGACGGCGTTGAAGTTGCCCTCGCGGTAGTGGCACTGGCCGAGCAGGCAGCCGGCCACCATGACGCCGTCGGCGCCTTCGGCCAGCGCGCTCAGCAGATGGAGAGGGCTGACGCGGCCGGTGCAGGGCATGAGCACGAGGCGCACCGTCGGCGGCAGCGGCGTGCGTGCGTTGGCGCTCGCGTCAGCCGCCGCGTAGGCGCACTCCCGGCAGCAGAAGGCGACGATGGTGCGGTCGGTGTTCGTCGCGGCGGCACCGGCGGCCGTGCCGGAAGCCGTGGCTGTCGCGGACGCTGTCATCAGACCGTCGCCTCCGCCAGCACCTCGGCGTCGCTGAAGCCGCCGAGCTGCATCGCCCCGGTGGGGCACTCGGCGGCGCAGATGCCACAGCCTCGGCAGATGTTGGGGTCGACGAACGAGTGCGCGTCCGCGCCGATCGTGATGGTGATCGCCGTCTGCGGACAGGCGGTCTCGCAGACGCCGCAGGCGACGCAGACGTCCACGTCGCTGGAGGCGACCTGGGCCGGCGTCATCGCGAAGCCCGTGCTCAGCATGCTGATGGCACGGGCCGCCGCGGCCTTTGCCTGGGCGATCGACTCGGGGATCGTCTTGGGTCCCTGGGCGGTGCCGCAGAGGAACATGCCCGTCCGCTGCGTGTCGACCGGAGCCAGCTTGGGGTGGAACTCGCGGATGAAGCCGGCCGCCGCCGTCTGGACTCCGGCGACGCGGGCGATCTCCTGCGTGCCCTTGGAGCCCTCGAGGCCGGCGGAGAGCACGACGAGGTCGTAGGGCTCCTCGCTCTTGGTGCCGGTCATGGTGTTCTCCATGCGCACGGTGAGCGTGCCGTCGAGCTCCTCGAGGATCTCGCCGACGCGGCCGCGCACGTACCGCACGCCGCGCTCCTGCACGAGGCGGTAGTACTCCTCGTGCGCCTTGCCCGGCGTGCGCATGTCCGTGTAGCCGATGGTGATCTCCGCGTCCGGATAGTGCTGCTTGATCAGGGAGCTGTGCAGCGTCGCGAAGAGGCAGCAGATGGCCGAGCAGTGCTCGTTTCCGCTGCTGGTGCAGTCGCGCGAGCCGACGCACTGGAGCATGAAGATGCGCTTGGGCGTCGTCACCGTCGGAGGGGCGCTTGAGCTCGCCCGCAGTCGGCCCCGAGGCCGAAAGCAGCCGGGCGAGCTGGCTCTGCGTAAGCACGTTCTTGAAGCGGCCGTAGCCGAGCGGCAGCTTGCGCGTGGCGTCGAACTCCTGATGGCCGGTGGCCAGGATGATCGCGCCGACGGTGAGGTCCTCGTCCCAGGGCTTCTGGTCGAAGTCGATGGCGTCGGCGGGGCAGGCGGTGATGCACGACTTGCAGTCGGAGCACACGGCGCAGTCCAGGCAACGCTCGGCCTCGGCGCGGACGTCCTCCTCGCTGAAGCCGAGGCGCACCTCT
>CAVQLY010000020.1:0-101234 GCA_963713475.1 uncultured Thermoleophilia bacterium | reverse complement strand
AGTCACGACATAAGCACCGCGACGAGGCCGGCACAGTGCCGCCGTCGCCGCGCCGCCTCCGGCGGGTCACGCCACCAACCATTACCAGAGGGGTCCAATGCCTGAGACTGCCAGGCGCCATCTCTCCAAGCTCGACCTCACCGGCCGCAGCTTCCTCACCATCCACGACTTCACGCCCGCTGAGGTCGTCACGCTTCTCGACCTGGCCGCGGCCTCAAGGACGTGCAGAAGCGCCGCGTCCCGCACGCCTTCCTCGAGGGCCGCGCCGTCGCCATGATCTTCATGAAGACCAGCACGCGCACGCGCATGAGCTTCGAGGTGGGCATCGAGCAGCTCGGCGCCCAGCCGATCTTCCTCAACGCCAACGATATCCAGCTGCGCGTCGGCGAGACCATCAGGGACACCGCCAACGTGATGAGCCGGTACGTCGACTGCATCATGATCCGCACCTTCGCCCAGAAGGACGTGGAGGACCTCGCCGCCTACGGCCAGATCCCGGTGATCAACGGCCTCACCGACGCCCATCACCCCTGCCAGGGCATGGCCGACGCGCTCACCATCCGCGAGCACTGCGGACGCCTGAAGGGCGTCAAGCTCGTCTACATCGGCGACGGCAACAACGTCACTCACTCGCTGGCCGAGGTCGGCGCCAAGACCGGCATGCACGTGGTCGCCTGCACGCCGGAGGGCTACCGCCCGGACGCGGCGATCATCGCCAGGGCGCAGGAGGACGCGAAGGAGACCGGCGGGAGCGTCGAGCTCACCGACGACGTCGAGGCCGCGGTGCGCGGCGCCGACGTCATCTACACCGACACCTTCACGAGCATGGGCCAGGAGGCGGAGCACGACGTCCGCCTGGCGGCGCTGCGCGACTACCAGGTCAACATGGACCTGCTCGAGGTCGCCGGCCCGCAGGTCAAGGTCATGCACTGCCTGCCGGCGCACTGGGGCGAGGAGATCACCGAAGAGGTGTTGTACTCGCCGCACTCCGTGGTCTTCGACCAGGCGGAGAACCGGCTGCACGCGCAGAAGGCGATCATGGCGGCGGTCATCGCCTAGCGCGACCGGCGACCGCTCCGCCCGGACCACCCGAGGCCGGGCGTGGACCTAGCGTCCGCGCCCGGCCTCGCCCGTCTCGACGGCGTCCCGCGCGCCGAGGCGCCCGGCGAGCACGGCGAGCGCGACGCCGCAGACCGCGGCGACGCCCGCCACGGCGGCGAGCAGCAGCCAGACGTACTGCAGGCGGTCGCCGGCCGCGTCCGCGACCACGCCGCCGGCCCATGCTGCGAACGATCCCACGCCGAACGAGAGCGCGAAGCTGGTGCCGTACCCAAGGCCGCGGTGACCCAGCGACGTGTAGCGCCCGGTGAACGTGTTGTCCATGGGCTGCGTGGTGAAGTGGACGAAGCTCGTCGCGGCCAGGCAGACCAGCAACCACCACTCCACCGCGAAGAACGTGCCGGCGAGCAGCGCGGCGGTCGCGGCGAGCAGCAGCGCGTACAGCGTCTCTGCGCGGCGGCTGCCACCGAGGTGGCCGCCCCACCACTGGCCGAAGAAGCCCGCGAGGTAGACGAGCGACGCGAGGATGCCCCCGCGGAGCACGGCCGTCGCGGGCAGGACCTCGGATCTCGACGCCGCCAGCGCCGGCAGGTAGGTCGCGAAGCCGCGGTAGATGAAGCCGAGTGCGCAGGTGATCGCGAAGACCAGGACGAGAGCCGCGAAATTCGTGGACGAGGACGGCGTGCGTCCCGCCCGAGGCGAGACCGCCGTCCGAGGAGACGCGTCATCGACGTCCCAACCCACGGCGCCTTCGCGGGCCTCCACCTGTGTCGCGGTCGCTCGTGCCGCCGCGTCCTCGCGCGAGCTCGCCCCGGCCGACGATCCCGGGAGTCCGGGGTCGACGACACGCCCCATCCTGAGCGTCAGGCCCGCAACCACGAGGCCGAGCGCCGCGGCCACGGCGAACGGGAGTCTCCACGACACACTCCAGGCGAGCACGGCGCCGAACGTCGGCGCCAGGGCGAGGCCGAGGTTGCCCACCATGCCGTGGTACCCGAGCCGCCTGGCGTCGTTGCCGCTCACCCGCGAGATGAGGGTGAGTCCTGCCGTGTGGTACGGCCCGCAGGCGATCCCGAGCAGGACGAGGGCGACCGCGAAGGCGATCTCGTTGGGAGCCAGCGCGATCGCCAGGCAGGCGACCGCGCCCGCGACGAGCACGAGGCGCACCACCAGGAGCGGCGAGACCCGGTTGACGATGAAGCCGGTGGGCAGGGACAGGAGCCCGTAGGCGAGCATGGCGGCCGTGAACACGGCGCCGAGCGTCCCGTAGCTCTCGGAGAAGGTCTCGCGCAGCATGAAGAGGACGGCGGGGAACAGGCCGATGTACAGGTGCGTCGTCGCGTGCGCGAGGTAGACCGGAAGCAGCGAGGGGGCCGGAGCGCCCCCGGAGTGGCTCAGATCCAGCTGGGGAGCCACATGATCTGCTCGAAGTACTTGGGCGAGATGGGCAGACCGAGCACGATCGGCACAAAGGCGACGACGATGCCGATCACGAGGCCGGCGACGACCATCGCCATCCACGGCCGGTACCGCCGCCTGCCTGGCGACAGGAGGAAGAGCAGGGCGGCGAGCGCCAGGAGCACTCCGACGGTGATGCCGACCCAGCCCAGCGAGTCACCGGCGCGCCGCGGCAGCGTCCAGAACAGCGCGCCGGCTCCGATGCCGATGGGCCGCCAGAGGATCGCCGTGGCCAGCGCCGCGCCTCCCATCGCCAGCCAGCCGCGGTGCGGTACCACGCCTCCGGCGAACAGGCACAGCGCCGCGGCCGCGAGGATGGCCATGAACGGCGCCACGGGCGTCATGTAGTAGAGGAACGAGGTGCGCTGCGTCAGGAACCACGGGACGTAGAGCACGACGATGATCGCGGCGACCGGCAGGAGCGCGTAGGAGCGCCGCAGCAGCGTCAGGACGACCGCCGCCACCAGGGAGAGCGAGGCGAGCCACCACAGGAAGGGGTTCCCGATGGCGATCACCCCGTGATACGTCTTGGTGCCCTCGAAGTAGTACCAGACGGGCCGGTAGTCGACGATCCACGTGGGCGCGAGCGACGCGTACGTGTGCGTCGCCCTCAGATTGAGGCTGAAGATGACCGCCTGACGGTGCAGTTCGATGAAGTCGGCGACCGTGTGGCCGGCCACGAAGTACTGCGCGTAGCTGAGCAGGTAGATCAGCGCCGGCAGCGCGATGAGCGCGGCGACGATCAGTGCGACGCGGCTCCCCGCCGATCCGCGCGGCGGCGCCGCAGGCACGGCCTCGGCGTCCGGCATCAGGTTCAGCGGGCTGAGAGCGCCGCCGGCGACGACGTGCCCGTCTGGCTGTTCGTCCGCGGCCTCGCCGTCTGACTCGCCCACCGCGTCCCGCCGTGCAGCGCGCCGCTGCGCCAGCCACGCGGTCAGGATGATGAGCAGCGCCGTCACGATGGCCAGTCCGCCTGACCACTTGGTCGCGACGGCCATGCCTCCGGCGGCGCCGGACACGAACAGCCACCGGGTCCGCCAGCCGTCCTGGACGTAGCGCAGGACGAAGAGGATGCAGACCACCGTCCACACGGCGATGAAGATGTCCAGCGTGGCGATCCGGGATTGCGCGATGCCCAGGGGATCGGCGGCGGCGAAGAGCAGCGCGATGATCGCCCACGGCGGAGAGAGCCCCAGCCGTCGACCCAGCGGGTAGACGCAGGCGAGCAGGCCGATGCCGGCGATGACGGCCGGGAGCCGCCAGCCGAACGAGCGATCGCCGAACACCCGGATGCCGGCGGCGATGGCCAGCTTGCCCATCTCGGGATGCGGCCAGGAGACCTCGTCGCCGGCCGCCCACCGGTACTGGCCGTGGGTGCCCACGCGACCGTCGACGATGGCCTTGGCGTCCTTGGCGTAGTAGATCTCGTCGAACATCATCTCCGCGGGCGTACCGAGCTGCCAGAGACGGAGCGCCGTGGAGATGAGCAGGATGAGCGCCACCGCCAGGGCGTAACCATGGCGACGGGCAGGATCCTGGATGCGAAGCGGGCTTGCCAGCACTGGCGTCGAACCTCTTCAAGTAAGCGGCGGATGCGCCGACAGTATAGTGAATCTGCGGGCGGCAGGAGGTCATTCGTGCGCAAGGCACTCATCGGGGCCCTGGCCTTGGCCATGGCCGTCGCGTGGCTCGGCGCTCTCGCCGGAGTGTCAGCGGCGGCGGGTGCGCTTGCCTCGTGGAGCGAGCGGCAGACCGTCCCGGGCCTCACCGAGCGCACCATCTGGGGCCGGGACCAGGTGTATGTCTACCGGCTCCCCAGCAACGTGACGCACATCGGCGACCTGCACGTCCAGTTGACGTACACGCCGGCCGACGGAGACTGCTTCATCTACCTGCTGGGCCCGGTGGCCAAGGGGTCGTCCGAGTGGCAGGTATGCCCGGGCACCTACCGCCAGGGCTTCCTGTCGCTCTGGCCGGGCCGGGAGGTCGTCGACTACGCCGTTCCCGCCGTCCTCGACCAGGAGCCCGTCGACGACGGCGTGCGCGGCGACGTGTATTACGTCGTCGTGCAGGCCGCGAACGCGACGTCGCGCTTCCGCCTCTCCGGCTATCTGCCGCGCACGGCCGCGGGGAGCACGGACACCACGTCTGAGGCGACGTTCACGCGCTTCTCTTTCCAGACGCCGGCGTCGGCCCGCTCGTCGATCGCCGTGTCCGGAGCGCCTTACGGCGGCGCCTTCGACCTGACGCCCACCTCACAGGGTCAGGTCGAGTGCCGCCTCCAGTATCCGGCGGACGCCGGCGCGAGGGCGCTGGAGCCGGCTTCGCCGGCGCTGAAGGCCAGCTTCGAGCAATACGTGTACCCGCCGCTCTGGGAGCCGGAGGGCGCCGCCGTCCCCGTCAGCCAGCCGTCGGATCCTTCGCACTGGGACCTCTTCGACCTGAACCGGCACGCCGCCGCGCCCCTGGCCGGCGACGACTGGCACGGCCTGCAGGGCGGCTTTGCGGTGCAGGCCGGGGGAGAGTGGGTCCCCGGCCAGGCGTATCACTACGTGCCCGTCCTCTGGCTCGCGGCCGCGCAGCCGTACGCCACGGCGCCGGCTCTCCCTGGACCGCCGGCGACCGGACTGGTGACCGTCGGCTACAAGGCCACGCTGCTGATCCCCCAGAACCTGAGGCTCGCGTCGGCTACGCCCAAGGTGCGCAAGGGTCGCGCGGTGAAGCTCAGGGGGACGCTCGCCGTGCCTTCGAGCTCCGTTTCCGGCGCCGGTGTCGCCTGGGCCGCTGCGGGCACACTCGTCACCCTGCAGCGTAAGAGCGGCTCGAGGTGGACCACGGCCAAGGTCGTGAAGACTGGGGTCGACGGTTCCTGGCGTGCGTCCGTCCGTGTGCGCCGCACGACCCAGTGGCGCGCCTGGTGGCCCGGGAGCGACGCCGTCCCGGCGGAGTACTCCCTGGTCAGGCGCACCATCGTCCGCTCACACTGAAGTCCCCCGTCCGCAGGCCGGACAGTACTTTCCGTGCTGCGGTTGCTCTTGGCTTGCGCGGCACTTCGTGATACAACTCCGCGGGTTTGCAGCGTCGATTGGCATGAGCCGGGGGCGGCGCACGCGGACTCAGCTATCCCTGACGATCTACCGAGAGTGGAGGCATCGATAGATGAGTGACGAACCGAGGACGCTCGCGAGCGCGACGGGCCCGATGGGTGAGCGTGGCACCATCACGGCCACCCTGCGCGACGCGACGGCCAACCCCGGCCCGCTCGGCCTGATGGCGTTCGGCATGACCACCGTCCTGCTGAACATCCACAACGCCGGCATCTACGACATGAACACGATGATCCTCGCCATGGGGGTCTTCTACGGCGGCCTGGCCCAGGTCATCGCCGGCGCCATGGAGTGGAAGAAGAACAGCACCTTCGGCATGACCGCCTTCCTCTCCTACGGCTTCTTCTGGCTCACGCTCGTCGGCCTCCTCGCCTTCCCCAAGTGGATGGGCATCGACGGTCCGGACGAGGTCGCCATGGGCTGGTACCTGATGGCCTGGGGCGTCTTCACAGGTCTCATGTTCATCGGCACCCTGCGCATCAACCGCTCGCTGCAGGTCGTCTTCCTCAGCCTGACCGTCCTGTTCGTCCTCCTCGCCATCGGCGACTGGACCGGCAACAAGACGATCACCCACATCGCCGGCTGGGAAGGCATCTTCGTCGGCCTCAGCGCGGTCTACGGATCCATCGCCCAGGTCTGGAACGAGCTGTACGGCAAGGTCGTGCTGCCGATCGGTCCGTACAAGAAGTAGTGCACTTACCTTCGCGCCCTCCGGGCGCTTCGCTCGACGCCGAAGGGCGCCGCCACCCGCGGGTGGCGGCGCCCTTCGCGTCTTGCGGGCAGGCGCTCCGTCGTCCTCCGGCCGGGGGGCCGGCCCCCCGGACCGCGGATCCCACCGCCGGCGTCGCGGATCACCAGTCGATGGACTCCGGCTCGCTCTCCTCCCAGCGAAGCTCCGAGACGATCACCGTGCGGGCCGGGTCGTAGGCCGGCGGGGGATAGGTCGACACCTTCGGCCCGAAGAGCTGCTCGCCGCCGCCGGTGGCCCAGGGGCCGTAGCCCGGCTGGGCCGTCATGTCGGCGCAGACGCCCGTGATCAGCACCGTCCCGGGCTTCGCGAGGTGCAGCGTCGCGTCGATCCCGAGGTTTCCGTCGGGCAGGGCGTAGAGGGCACGGGCCGCCTCCGGGGAGGGCAGCGCCCCTCCGCCGGACGGCGCGAACCAGCGGCCCACCGTCGATGTGCCGCTCCAGTTCCGCACGACCACCGCGGCGCTGGTGAGGCGCAGCACCTTGACGGGCTCGGTCGTGGAGTCGTAGCTCACCAGGGTCGCCCTCGCTTCGTCCTCGGTCTGCCCGGTGACGTCCATGACCGCCTCGATCACGGCGGGATCGCTCGAGGCTCCGCTCGCCAGAGTGGCGGGGGAGAGGACGGTCGTCGGTGTGGAGGCGTGGGTGTACACGACGAGCCGGTAGCCGTCCTGACGCACGACGCGCCACGCGCGTGTGAGGCAGATCGCGTAGCGGCCGGGGCGCACTATCGTCGCCGTGGCCGTGGTGTTGACGTCGCCGACCACGGCTCGCCTGCGAAGCTGCTCCCAGCGTCCGTCCTGATAGCGATAGAGGGGAAGGCTGGTGCGCGCGAAGATCGCCTTGGGCAGGGTGAAGGTGAGCAGCACCGGTACGCGGAAGCGCCAGGGCCGGCGGCAGATGGCGCCGCGGAAGAAGACGTTGGCCCGCGGCAGGTCGGCAAGCCCGGCGGCCTCGGTGCGGGAGAGGTCGTCGAGCTCGGGCGCAGGCTTGTCGCCGAGAGCGGCGACCGGGCCGACGAGTCTGAGTCCATCGTCGTCGGCCAGCACCACCGGCTGGGCGGTGGCCGCGAGCGCCTGCGGCCGCGCGGCCTGCGCCGGGGTGGCCCGCAGGAAGGCCCCGGTGGCCGGCGCCAGCAGCGCGACCGCCACCACCAGCACGGCGAGCATCGCGCGTGGGTCAAGCCCGCGACTCGCGCAGCGGCCTGACGCGCCTGCCTCGGAAGGCTCGGGTCGTGCGCCCATGGAGTGCTCCTCCTTCTGGCTGAACGCCGCTCGCGTCGGCGGTCGGCACGGCGGCCGTGCTCTCTGCATCGGTCCTCCGTCACGGGCTCTTGAACCGGTCCGTTGACTGCGTTGCGCGATCTTCCGTCCGAGGCCCTCCGTATCATCCGCCTTGACACGAACACGGGTTCGCCCTAGGCTCCATACGAACACGTGTTCGCCACAGGAGGAGGAACGGTGGAAGGTCTCACACCGCGACAGGAACAGGTACTGGAGTTCATCCGCGAGAGCGTGCGCCTCAACGGCTATCCGCCGACGGTGCGCGAGATCTGCACGGGTCTCGATCTGTCGTCCCCATCCACCGTCCACGCGCACCTGGCCAATCTCGAGCGTCTGGGCCTCATCAAGCGCGATCCCACCAAGCCGCGTGCCCTGGACGTGGTCCAGGACCTGCGCCCGCCGCGTCCGCTGCCGCTCATCGGCCGCGCCGCCGCCGGCGCGCCGGTCCTCATCGATGAGCACGTCGAAGAGATGATCGACGTACCGGCCTTCCTTCGTCGCGACGACGGCGACTTCGTCCTCCGCATCCACGGCGACTCGATGATCGACGCCGGGATCTTCGATGACGATCTCATCGTGGTGCACCCGCAGGACCACGCGGCCAACGGAGAGATCACCGTCGTGCGCGTGAGAGGCATCGGGGATGACGAGGCCACCACCAAGCGCTTTCACCAGGACGGATCGACCGTCCGTCTCGAATCCGCCAATGACAACTACGAGCCGATCATCGTCAACGCCGATGCCGTCCATGTCGTCGGCCGAGTCGTGGGGGTCCTTCGCCAGCTATGAGTACCGTGCCTCTCGCCACAGTCGTCCAGTCAACGCTCGCCGACGCCGTCGACGGGTCACTCGCCGCCGCCCTCGCCGGGCGCGAAGCGGCCTGCCTGTGGTGCGGAGGCCATGCGGTCGTCCTGGCCGCGGACATCTGGAGCGGGGCCGTCAAGGTCGCGTGCTCGGACTGCGGCAGCGAGCTCAGCGGCGTCGTGCCTCGCCACCTTCGGGAGGTGCCCAGGTGAACGAGCGCGCCCGACTGTACGCGGCATCCGGTGCGCCCGCCCAGCGCCGGTCCGTCGCGCCGGCGTCCCGGTCACTCGGTAGAGCGGCGCGGGTGCAGCGGCGCAGGCGCCGCCTCGCCGGTCTGCTGCGCTTCGGGGTGTTCCTGCTGCTGATCTTCATCGCCGTGTGGGCCGGCGTGCGCGTGGCTCACGCCGGCGAAGACGGGGCCATCTACACCGGCCAGCGCTACACGGTGCAGCAGGGTGACGACCTCTGGTCGATCGCCGCCGACGAGTACGGCACGGGCGCCGATCTGCGCCCCGTCGTCTACGCGATCAAGGTGGCCAACGGCCTGGAGGGCTCGTCGCTGCAGCCGGGTCAGAGCCTCACGCTGCCGTACCAGGGGGAGTAGCACTCTCTTCGGGGGCTCGGTGCGCACGCGTTGGGGTATACTTGCGCGGCGTCCGGGACGTGGCGCAGCCTGGTAGCGCACCTGCTTTGGGAGCAGGGGGTCGCGAGTTCAAATCTCGCCGTCCCGACCAGCTTTTCGAGCGGGAGTAGCTCAGTTGGTAGAGCATCAGCCTTCCAAGCTGAGGGTCGCGGGTTCGAGACCCGTCTCCCGCTCCATCTCTTCCTTTCCGTATACTTGCGTTCCCGCGCGCCCGTAGCTCAGCTGGATAGAGCAGGAGACTTCTAATCTTCAGGTCGCAGGTTCGAATCCTGCCGGGCGCGCCAGGCTCCAGAGGCTTTCGGACCTCTTCGCAATCCTTCACAGCGACTTCACGGCAGCGCTACATCCGCGACGTAGCTTCAGTGGCGGCAGAGCGATCGCGGAGGGGAGTCGTGCGGAAGGTCGGCTGGGTCCTGGTAGGCGTGGGGCTCCTTGGTGCGGCTGCCGGTCACTACTTCGCCTATCGCGCGGATGCCTGGGCGGACGCCGCCGAACTCGGCGTTGGTGGGGCAGCTGCAGCGCTCGGGCTGGTCATCGTCGGGCTGTTGATCGTCCAGATCAAGTCGTGACGCCTGCGTGCCCGGGTGGACCGCACTCGGAGGCGACTTCGTTACGCCGGCCTTCTGTGCGGGTAGAAGGGTCGCCGATGACTGACTCCGACGACAGTATCGAGGTGCACGCTGCGGACCCTTCCGTGGACGCCGTCTACCGGACGGTAGCGGCTGCGCTGGCGGAGCACGACAAGGCGAGCGCCGTGCGTGCCGCCGTCGAGGCGGTCACCTCGGGAGCCGTCGAGATCCCGGTGCTGTACCGGGATGTGCTGACCCGCATCCTCGCCGACACCGGCGCCGCGTGGCAGAACGGCGCTACCGCCATCTGGGAAGAGCATCTCGCGAGCGCGACCGTGCGGACCATCGTCGAGATCCTGTATCCAGGGGTCCTCAAGGCAAAGGCCACGGTGCCTCAGACAGGACGGACGGTGCTGCTGGCGTGCCCGCCCGAAGAGGGGCACGACCTCGGGCTGCGCATGGTGGCCGACCGCTTCGACATGGCCGGCTGGTCGACGTACTTCCTCGGTCCGGACACGCCGGTGGCGGAGATCGCCGACGCCGCCCGCCGGCTCGGCGCGGACGCGATCGTGATGAGCTCGTCGACGCACTACCACCGTCTCGCCGTGCGGCACGCCGTGGACGCCCTCAAGAAAGAACTGCCCGCCGTGGACGTCTGGGTCGGCGGGCCTGCGTTCATGGGCGCGGCCACTGGCTGGCTGCCGCAGGAGATCGTCGATCTGGACGCGCTGCTCGGCGATCGCACCGCGGAGGCGTGAGCCGTGCTCAGCTTCCGCATCGCCACCCGGTTCCTGCGCAAGAGCCCGGTGCAGTCGATCCTCATCGCCGCCGGCATCGCCGTCGGCATCGGTGTGCAGGTCTTTCTCGGATCGCTCATCACCAGCCTGCAGACCAGCCTGGTGGACCAGACCATCGGCAGCAGCCCCCAGGTCGTCGTGCAGGCGAAGCAGGACGGGCAGCCGGTCACCTATACGCCGCAGCTCAAGCAGGCGATGGAAGCCCAGAGCGAGATCACGACCGTCGTACCGACGCGAGCCTACTCGGCGATCTTCCGCTCTGGCGCGGAGAGCGCGCCGCTCCAGTTCACCGGCGGCGCCCTCGACCAGCTCGACACGATCTACGACATCTCCGGCCGGCTGGTGGCCGGCACTGCGTCTCTGGCTGCCGGGGAGGTGATCGTCGGCAAGGACTTCGCCGACACGTTCGGGCTCAAGCCCGGCGACGAGGCGACGTTCGTCCTGCCCTCCGGCAAGCCGGCCAAAATGACCGTGACCGGCGTCTTCGACTTCGGCTCGGCGGCGGCCAACAGCGCGACGGCGTTCGTCGGCGGCGACGATGCGGCGACCGTGCTCGGCCTCTCGTCTGACCAGTACACCGCCGTCGATGCGCAGGTGCAGGACGTCTTCTCGTCCGAGCAGGTGGCCGCGGACCTCAGCGCCGAACCCGCGCTGAATGGTCTCAAGGTCACCGAGTGGCAGGCGCAGAACGCCGACCTGCTCTCCGCCCTGCAGAGCCAGAGCTCGTCCAGCTACATGATCCAGTTCTTCGTCCTCGTCGCCGTGGCGCTCGGCATCGCCTCGACGCTGGCCATCTCCGCCGTCCAGAAGACCCGCCAGATCGGCATCCTCAAGGCCATGGGCATGAGGGACCGCCAGTCCGGGCGCATCTTCTTCTGGCAGGCGCTGATCCTGGGAGTGAGCGGCGCCGCCGTGGGCGTTGCCGCCGGTCTCGGGCTCATCGCCCTGTTCACGTTCCTGGGTCGCAACTCGGATTCCCTGTTCCCGATCACGCCGCAGGTGGGCTTCGTCGCCATCTCGTTCGTCGTCGGTGTGCTGGTCGCCGTGTTGTCTTCTCTCATCCCATCACGACGCACGAAGAAGCTGGACCCGATCGAGGTGATCCAGGGTGGCTGAGACACTGGTCCACGCCGAGGAGATCGGCAAGACGTACGGCACCGTGGTGAAGACCGTGGCCCTGCATGAGGTCTCGTTCGAGATCGAGGCGGGGGAGTTCGCCTCGGTCATCGGCCAGTCGGGGTCGGGCAAGTCGACCCTGCTGAACCTGATCGGCCTGCTCGACACGCCGACCACAGGCCGTATCGTGCTCAACGGCCACGATGCGACGGCGGCGAACCGCAAGCAGCGCGCCGCCCTGCGCAACGACTTCATCGGGTTCGTCTTCCAGTTCCACTACCTGCTGCCGGAGTTCTCGGTGCTCGAGAACGTGCTCATGCCGGGGCGGATCGCGGGGGTCGCTCCCTCGGACCTCGTCCCCCGCGCCGAGGAGAACCTCGCCCTGCTTGGTCTTGAGGGCCTCGAGAAGAAGAACGCGAATGACCTGTCCGGCGGGCAGAAGCAGCGCGTGGCCATCGCCCGCGCGCTCATGAACCGTCCGGCGCTCGTCCTCGCCGACGAGCCGACGGGCAACCTGGACACGGAGAACACGAAGGCGGTCTACAAGCTCTTCCGCGAGATCAACGAGGAGCTCGGCACCGCCTTCATCATCGTCACTCACGACCGCGGCGTCGCCCAGCAGACGGACCGCATCCTGGAGGTCAGCGACGGCGCCCTCCTGCAGGACGTGCGCAACGCCTACATCGCACCGCGCGGCTGACGCACGCGCCGCGTGCCGCCCCCGTGTGACGGCCGCCCGCGCCCGTGGTATCCTTCTGCGTCGACCGTGTCGTCGGCGCCTCGATCTGTGGGGCGTCCTCGCGGCGCGGTGAGCGGTGGTGAAGGTAGCTCAGCTGGCAGAGCTCCGGGTTGTGGTCCCGGCGGTCGCGGGTTCGAATCCCGTCCTTCACCCCAACCACGCGATGCACCGGCCGGCGCGGAGCGCCGGCCGTCGACGTTAACGACAACGACAGATGCGGGTGTGGCGGAACTGGTAGACGCGCTAGACTTAGGATCTGGTGAGCTCTGCTCGTGGAGGTTCAAGTCCTCTCACCCGCACCAACAGCTCGGCCCCGACCCCCGCACCGACCACACGGCGGTCCGCAGTGCCACGGCGGCGACTGCGGACCGTTCCAGCGACAGACGGAGAATCCACAGTGAAGACGAAGGTCAGCCCTACAGGCGAGAACGAGGTCGAACTCAGCGTCGAAGTCCCTGCTGAGTCCGTGAAGAAGGCGTACGACCGGACGGTCGCCAAGATCCGCGAAGAGATGGTGCTCCCCGGCTTCCGCAAGGGCCGTGTGCCGATGAACCTCGTGATCCAGAACGTCGGCGCGGACTTCATCCGCGGCGAGGCTCTGGAGGATGCCATCCCCGAGTGGGGTGACGAGGCCCTCAAGGAGGCCGGACTCTACGAGGACGCCGTCGGCACGTCGGACCTCCAGGTCGGGCCGCTCGACGAGACCCAGGACTACTCGTTCACGCTCAAGGTCCAGACGATGCCCGTCCCGACGCTGGGCGAGTACAAGGGCCTCGAGGTGCCGAAGCGCGAGGTGGAGATCACCGACGAGCAGATCTCGGCGCAGCTGGCGATGCTGCAGGAGCGCCTCGCCAGCCTGCAGCCGGTCGAAGACCGCGCCGTGCAGACCGGGGACTTCGTGCTCATGGACCTCTCCGGCAGTCGTGACGGCGAGGAGATCGAGGGCGCCCAGGGCAAGGACCAGATGTACGAGATCGGGCGCGGCAACCTCATCCCCGGCTTCGAAGAAGAGCTCGTCGGCGTCAAGGCCGGCGAGGAGAGGACCTTCGACATCACCTTCCCCGAGGACTACCACGCCGAGGACCTCGCCGGGCAGACGGCGACCTTCGTCGTCGCCGTGAAGGAGATCAAGGAGAAGATCGTCCCCGAGCTCGATGACGCCTTCGCCGCCGACGTGAGCGAGTTCGAGACCATCGACGAGCTCCGTGGTGACGTGCGTGAGCGCCTGCAGGCGGCCGCTGAGGCCGGCGCGCAGCGCGAGTACCGCGCGGCCGCCGTCGAGAAGGCCGTCGAGCACGCCACCCTCGCGGTGCCGTCCACCATGGTCGACCGCGAGGCTCACCGCCTGTTCCACCAGCTCGAGGAGCGCGTCGGCGAGCAGGGGCTTACCATGGACGTGTACCTGGGCGTGCTCGAGAAGACCGAAGAGGACATCGAAGAAGAGATGCGCCCGCAGGCCGAGTTCATCATCAAGCGGCAGCTGGTTCTCGAGAAGATCGCGGAGACCGAGAAGCTCGAGGTCACCGACGACGACATCGCTGAGGTCGTCAAGCACGACGCCGAAGCGCTCGGTCGCGACCACCTGCAGCTCCTCGCCGATCTCGAGAAATCGGGCAGGCGTGAAGCGCTGCGCGACGAAATGCTAGTGGCCAAGGCCGCCGACTTCGTCGCCGACGCTTCAGTCGCGGTGCCGATGACGGAGGCCGAGATAGCTGCCGCCGAAGAGTCCGCGGACGCTGTGGACCCTGAGGCCGACTGACTGAGGGTTTCGCAGCGGGGAAACCACACTGAGAGAGACAAGCAAGAGAAGAGGGTGAGTACGTGACTCCACTTGTTCCGTTCGTGATCGAGCAGACCAGCCGCGGTGAGCGGTCGTTCGACATCTTCTCCCGGCTGCTCAACGAGCGCGTCATCTTCCTTGGCACGCCGGTGGTCGACGAGATCGCCAACCTCATCGTGGCGCAGCTGATCCACCTCGAGAGCGACGACCCAGACAAGGACATCAGCCTGTACATCAACAGTCCCGGCGGCAGCGTGTATGCCGGGCTCGCGATCTACGACACGATGCAGTTCATCAAGCCGGATGTGAGCACCATCTGCGTGGGCAGCGCCATGAGCATGGGCGCGCTGCTCCTCGCCGGTGGGGCGAAGGGCAAGCGCTTCGCGCTCCCGAACGCCCGCGTGCTCATCCATCAGGTGGCCGGCGGGTACGAGGGCCAGGCCACCGACATCGAGATCCACGCACGCGAAGTCCTCAACCTCCGCAAGCGCCTGGACGAGATCATCGCCGACCACACCGGTCAGGAGATCGACAAGGTCCGGAACGACACGGAGCGCGACTACTTCATGAGCGCGGCCGAAGCGAAGGACTACGGAATCATCGACGACGTCATCTCCCACAGGTGATCCGGGTGACGACGGCGGCTTCGCGCTAGGAGGAGCACGGTGGCGGGAACGACCGAGGGCAACGACCAGCTGCTCTGCAGCTTCTGCGGCAAATCGCAGCGGCAGGTGAAGAAGCTCATCGCCGGCCCGGGCGTGTACATCTGCGACGAGTGCATCGACCTGTGCAACGAGATCATCGACGAGGAGCTCACTGCTCCGGCGACGCTGGATCTCGAGCAACTGCCCAAGCCGCGTGACATCTACGGCATCCTGAACGACTACGTCGTCGGCCAGGACGAGGCCAAGCGTTCGCTGGCCGTCGCCGTGTACAACCACTACAAGCGCGTCCAGGCCGTGAGCAGCGGCGAGTCCGACGTCGAGCTGGCCAAGAGCAACATCCTGCTGCTCGGCCCCACAGGGCTGCGGCAAGACCCTGCTCGCCCAGACGCTGGCGCGGATCCTCAACGTCCCGTTCGCGATCGCCGACGCGACGGCGCTCACCGAGGCCGGCTACGTCGGCGAGGACGTCGAGAACATCCTCCTCAAGCTGATCCAGGCCGCCGACTTCGACGTCAAGCGTGCCGAGACCGGCATCATCTACATCGACGAGATCGACAAGGTCGCGCGCAAAGCCGACAACCCGTCGATCACGCGTGACGTCTCGGGCGAGGGCGTGCAGCAGGCGCTGCTCAAGATCCTCGAGGGTACGGTGGCGAGCGTGCCGCCGCAGGGCGGGCGCAAGCACCCGCACCAGGAGTTCCTCACCATCGACACCACCAACGTGCTGTTCATCTGCGGCGGCGCCTTCTCCGGCCTCGAGAAGATCATCGAGCGTCGCATGGGCCGCCAGGGCGTGGGCTTCATGGCCGACGTCGTGAGCAAGGCCGACAAGGATCCCGGCACGATCTTCACGCACTCGCTCCCGGAGGACCTGCTCGACTTCGGGCTCATCCCCGAGTTCATCGGCCGGCTTCCTGTGGTCAGCGCCGTCCACAACCTGGACGAGAACGACCTCATGCGCATCCTCACGGAGCCCAAGAACGCGCTGACGCGCCAGTATCAGAAGTTCTTCTCGCTGGACGGCGTCGAGCTCGTGTTCGCCGAGGAGGCGCTCACCGCCATCGCCATCAAGGCCCTGGCGCGCGGCACCGGGGCACGCGGCCTGCGCTCCATCATCGAGGAGTCGCTGCTCGGCGTCATGTTCGACCTGCCGAGCCGCACCGACGTGCGCAAGTGCGTCATCACCAAAGAGACCATCGAGAAGGGCATCGACCCCACGCTTCTCACCGAAGCCGACAAGTCGCTGCCGGAGCGTGACGCCGAATCCGCCTGAACAGATCGCGGTGACCGAGGAGGGGCAGGGCGCGCCTGAGGCCGCCCTGCCCCTCTTGCCGACTCGCGAGCTGGTCCTGTTCCCCAAGATGGTCGCGCCGATCTTCGTCGGGCGCGGGAAGTCCATCTCGGCCATCGAGGCCGCCTTCGGCGGTCAGACGCCGCTCATCCTCTGCGCCCAGCGTGAGGCGGCCGTGGAGGACCCCTCCTTCGACGACCTGCGGCCGGTCGGGGTCCGCGCCCGTGTCCTTCAGCTCTTCAAGCTGCCCGACGGCAGCGTCAAGGCGCTGGTCGAGGGCGACGAGCGCGTGCGCGCCCAGCGGGTGGTCGCGAGCGAGCCGCACTTCATCGTCGAGTACGCGCCCGTGGAGAGCGTGGACGCCGGGACGGCGCGCTCGCGCAGCCTCGCGCGCCGCGTCGCCGACGAGTTCGTCCGCTACGTCCAGCTGCATCCGCAGCTCGCCGACGAGGCGCAGTTCGTGGTGCAGCAGGCCGACGACCCCGACGAGCTGGCCGACATCGTCGCCGCCCACCTGCAGACGGAGGCCGGCGAGAAGCAGGCGCTCCTGGAGATCGTGAACACGCAGGAGCGCCTCCTCGCCCTGCTGGAGAGTCTCGCCGAGGAGAATGCCGTGCTCGGCATCGAGCAGGAGATCGGCTTCAAGGTCCAGCAGCGAATCGAGGGCGCCCAGCGCCAGCTTCTGCTGCACGAGAAGCTGCGCGTGCTGCGCGACGAGATCGAGGAGGCCGGCGAGTCCGGCGACGAGGACATCGCCGGCTACATGCGCCGCGCCGCGGAGGCGGACCTCTCGCCGGCGGCGCGCAAGCTGGTCACCCGCGAGCTCACCAAGCTCAGGCAGGCGCCGCCGATGAGTCCGGAGATCGGCGTCATCCGCGGCTTCCTCGACACCGTCCTGGAACTCCCGTGGGGCCGGCTCGCGGCGGCCGAGGTGGACGTGCCGAAGGTTGCCAGGCACCTCGAGCGCACGCACTACGGGCTGAGGGACGTCAAGGACCGCATCCTCGAGTACCTGGCCGTGTGCAGGATGCGGGCGGACGCGGCCCGCGTGGCCGGAGGCTCGGCGGCGTCCGCCGCCGACCAGCCGGCCACCATCCTCTGCCTCGCCGGCCCGCCCGGCACCGGCAAGAGCAGCGTCGCGCAGAGCATCGCCGACGCGCTCGGGCGGCCCTTCGTGCGCGTGGCGCTCGGCGGCGTGCGCGACGAGGCCGAGATCCGCGGGCACCGACGGACCTACATCGGCGCGATGCCGGGGCGCATCGTCGACGGCCTCGCGAAGGCCGGCGTCGACAACCCGGTGATGCTGCTGGACGAGCTCGACAAGCTCGACAGCGACTGGCGCGGGAATCCCGCCGCGGCGCTCATGGAGGTGCTCGACCCCGCGCACAACCACGCCTTCCGCGACAACTACCTGGAGGCGGAATACGACCTCAGCCGGGTCTTCTTCATCGCCACCGCGAACGACATCGACGCCATCCCGGCTACGTTGTACGACCGGCTCGAGCTCATCCACCTGAGCGGCTACACCCTGCCGGAGAAGCTCGCCATCGCCCGGCGTCACCTGCTGCCGCGCGTGGCGCGTGACACCGGGTTGGGCCGCGAGGACGTGCGCTTCGGTCGAGGCGTCCTGCCGGCGATCGTCCAGGGCTACACGCGTGAGGCGGGCGTGCGCGAGCTCGAACGAGCGCTGCGCCGCATCGACCGCAAGGTCGCGCGCAAGCACCTGGAAGACGACCTGAGCCTGCCCGTGAGCGTGGCCGCGGACGAGCTGCGTGGCTATCTCGGCGAGGCGCACTGGCTGGAGGCCGAGTTGCCCCGCGCGGGTCGCGTGGGGGAGACGCTCGGCCTCGCCTACACCTCCGACGGGGGCGAGGTCCTCAGCATCGAGGCGACGATCGCCCGCGGCCGCGGGGAGCTCGTGCTCACCGGCCAGCTGGGTGACGTCATGCAGGAGTCCGGTTCCGCGGCGTGGGGCTACCTCCTCTCGCACGTCGAACGCGACCCGGCGCTACGGCGGGTCATCCGGCGGTCGCCGTTCCTGAGCAGGGAGGGACTCGACCTCGCCAACCAGGACGTGCGCGTGCACGTGCCCGAGGGCGCCGTGCCCAAGGACGGTCCTTCGGCTGGCCTCGCGCTCGCCGTCGCGATGCTGTCCGCGCTCGGAGGAGCGCCGGTCAAGCCGCGCGTGGCCATGACCGGCGAGATCACGCTGGGCGGCAGGATCCTCCGTGTCGGCGGCCTCAAGGAGAAGCTGCTCGCGGCGGGGCGGTCCGGGATCCGCACCGTGGTCCTGCCCGCCGCGAACCGCGCCACGATCGCGGAGTTGCCGGCGGACCTGACCGCGAAGCTGGACCTGGTGTATGTTGCGAGCTTCGAGGAGGCCCTGCCGCACGTGTTCGGCGCTCGGGTGTTTACGGAGCGGGCATCTAAGGGTCACAAGTAACCGTCAGGTAGCTGGGGGAGCACATGCACGACCACGATCACGATCACGAGCACGACCATCAGACGCCAGGCTCGACCGAGGAGCCGGGCGTGGACGCGGGGTCCGGCCAGCTCGAGCAGCACTGCTCGCAGTGCGGCTCGCTCATCGGGGGCTCGGACGAGTTCTGCCAGGTGTGCGCCATCGAGTCCAGCGGGGGAGAGGTCCCGGAAGACGAGGACTGAGGCGCTTCCGTCACCAGTGAGGCCGGCGAGGGCCGCTCCTCCTTCGGGGGAGCGGCCCTCGCCGTTCGGTATACTTGAGCCTCCCGCGACCAACGAGGCTTGATGAACGACTACCTGCAGCAGACCACGCGCTTCGAGCCGGCCGCCGTCGAGGCGCGCTGGATGAAGCACTGGCTTGACGAGCATCTCTTCCACGCCGAGGCCGACCCCGAGCGGCCGGCGTACTCCATCGTCATCCCGCCGCCCAACATCACGGGCGTGCTGCACATGGGCCACGCGCTCAACGACACCGTCCAGGACGTGCTGACGCGCTACCACCGCATGCTCGGCGAGAACGCCTGCTGGCTGGTGGGCACCGACCACGCCGGCATCGCCACGCAGAACGTGGTCGAGAAGATGCTGCGCACGGAAGGCCTCACCAAGGAGGACCTCGGACGCGAGGAGTTCGTCGGCCGCGTCTGGGAGTGGCGCCGTGAGTACGGGGGCACCATCATCGAGCAGCTCAAGCGGATCGGCTGCTCGTGCGACTACGAGCGCGAGCGCTTCACGTTCGACGAGGGCTACGTCCGCGCCGTGACCAAGGTGTTCGTCGCCCTCTACGAGAAGGGCTACATCCACAAGGACAGTTACCTCGTGAACTGGTGTCCGCGCTGCGGAACGGCCATCAGCGACCTCGAGGTCGCATACCGTGACATGCCCGGCACGCTCAACCACATCCGCTACGACGTGGCCGGCGGCGGCAGCGTGACCATCGCCACGACGCGGCCGGAGACGATGCTGGGCGACACGGCCGTGGCCGTTCATCCCGACGACGAGCGGTACAAGGACCTCGTCGGCAAGACGGCCGTCCTGCCGCTTCTGGGGCGCGAGCTCAAGATCGTGGCGGACGAGCGCGTCGACCCCGCCTTCGGCACCGGCGCTCTGAAGATCACGCCGGCGCACGACCTCACCGACTTCGACATCGGCCGCACGCACGGCCTGGAGGCCGTCCAGGCCATCGGCCAGGACGGCCGCATCACCGAGGCCGGCGGTCCCTATGCCGGGCTCGAGGTCGAGGAGGCCGCCTCGCGCGTGACCTCAGACCTGCGCGCCCTCGGTGCCCTGGTCAAGGTCGAGGACTATCCGCACAGCGTGGCCACCTGCGACCGTTGCGGCACGCCCATCGAGCCGCTCATCAGCGAGCAGTGGTTCATGGACATGGACGAGCTCAAGAAGCCCGCGACGGACGTCGTCCGCGACGGCACGGTCAAGTTCACGCCCGAGCGCTGGGGCCGTGTGTACATCGACTGGATGGACAACCTGCGGCCGTGGTGCATCAGCCGGCAGCTCTGGTGGGGCCACCAGCTGCCGGTCTGGTACTGCCCGGACGGCCACGTCACCGTGGCCGAGACCGAGCCGCAGGCCTGTGCCGAATGCGGCTCCACCGAGCTCACCCGCGAGACCGACGTGCTGGATACGTGGTTCAGTTCGGCCCTCTGGCCGTTCGCCACGTTCGGCTGGCCCGAGCAGACCGCCGACCTGGCCTACTTCTATCCGACGAACGTGCTGAGCACGGGGCGCGACATCATCTTCCTGTGGGTCGCGCGCATGATCATGATGGGCCTCGAGTTCATGGACGACATCCCCTTCGACGACGTCTACCTCCATTCGGTGATCCAGGCCCCCGACGGCCGGCGCATGAGCAAGAGTCTGGGTACGGGCATCGACCCGCTCGAGATGATCGACGCGCACGGCGCCGACGCCACGCGCTTCGGCCTGCTGCTCATGAGCAGCACCCAGGACGTGCGCTTCAGCGAAGAGAAGATCGCCATGGGCCGCGGCTTCGCCAACAAGCTGTGGAACGCGGCCCGGTTCGTGCTGCTCGGCACCGAGGGATACGCGGCGCAGCGCAGCGACGCCGCCGAGGTCGACCGCTGGATAGCGAGCCGCTTCCAGCGCTGCCTCGCGACGGTCGAGGAGGCGGTGAGCGTCTACGACTTCACCGCCGCCGTGGACGCCCTCTACCACTTCGTGTGGGACGAGTTCTGCGACTGGTACCTGGAGCTCATCAAGGTGCCGCTGTACGGCGAGGACGAGGTCAGGAAGGCGCAGGTCGCGGGTCACGCCCGCTGGATGCTGGACCAGATCGTGCGCCTGCTGCACCCCTTCATGCCGTTCGTCACCGAGGAGATCGCCGAGCAGTACGGAGTGGCGCCGCTGCTCCGCCAGGAGCACCCGCGCCACGACGAGGCCCTGCTCGCGCCCGCCGACGAGAAGGCCATCGGCGAGCTTCAGGCCGCCGTCGACGCCCTGCGCCGGTTCCGTGCCGAGGCGGAGATCCCGCCGGGCAAGGTGCTCGAGGCGGTGTTCGTGAGCGACGACGCCGGCATGAAGGAGCACTACGAGCACTACGCCGGCGTCTTCCGCGCCATCGCGCGCACGGCCATCGCCTTCACGCGGCGCGCCTGCTGAGGATGCGACCGTCGTGATCGTGCCCGGCGGCCGGCTCGAGGTGGCGGCCGCCGTCGACAAGGCGGAGGAGACCGCGCGTCTGCAGCAGCAGTTGGCCAAGGCTGAGGCCGAAGTACAGCGCGGCGAGGCCAAGCTCGGCAACGAGAAGTTCGTCGGGCGCGCTCCGGAGGCCGTGGTGGCGAAGGAGCGCGAGAAACTCGCCGCCCACGTCGCCGAGCGCGACGGGCTCGCCGCCCGCCTGGCGCAGCTGCGCGGCGCGTGAGACCGGGCGCGTGCGCGGCGCGCTGAGGGGGAGACCATGAGCGGCCCCGGCTGGGTCGCATACCTGGAATCGCTGGCCGTCTTCGGCATGCGGCCGGGGCTGGAGCGCGTGAGCGAGCTTCTGGCGCGCCTGGGCCGGCCGCAGGACGCGTACCGCGTCATCCACGTCGTCGGCACCAACGGCAAGTCGTCCACGACCCGCTACTGCGAGGCGCTGCTGCGCGCCCACGGGCTGCGGTCGGGCGCCTACCTCTCGCCGCACATCTCCGGGTGGGCCGAGCGCGTGATCGTCGACGGGCGCCCGGTGGACGAAGGCCTCGTCGGTGCGGCCGTCGAGCGGGTCCGCGGCGAGGTGGCCGGACTCCCTGAGGTCCTCGGAGAGACGACGCAGTTCGAGGTCCTCACCGTCGCCGCCCTGCTGGCGTTCGCGGAGAGCGGGGTAGAGGCGGTCGCGCTCGAGGCCGGCCTGGGCGGACGCCTGGACGCCACCAACGTCGTGAACGCGCCGGTCGTCGTGCTGACGAACATCGCGCTCGAGCACACCGAGATCCTCGGCGACACGAGGGCGCTGATCTTCGCCGAGAAAGCAGCGGTCATCAAGGGCGGTGACGCGGTGTTCGGCGAGCTGGATGGGCTCGAGGAAGAAGCACGCCGGGTCTGCTCCGCAGCCGGCGCGACGCCGCACTTCCTGCGCGACTCGGCGTGGCCCGGCGACCTCGCCGTGAGCGGCGCGCCCGACGACTTCTCGGTGACCTTCGCGCCCGCCGGGCGGCTCGAGCGCTGGGCCGGCCTGCGTGTGCCCACTCCCGCTCTGTACCAGGTCCGGAACGCGGCCCTCGCGGTCGCTGCGGTGCGCCTGCTGCTCGGCGGCCTCGAGGAGGCCGCCGTCAGGCAGGCGCTGGCCGGCACGGCCGTGCCCGGCCGCCTCCAGGTGATCGCGGAGCGCCCGCTGGTGCTCGCGGACGGCGCCCACAATCCCGACGGCGTGCGCGTCCTGGCGCAGAGCCTGGCCGCCGTGCGCGTACCGCGCCCGTGTGTCGGCGTGCTCGCGATCATGCGGGACAAGGACTATCCGGCCATGATCGCCGGCCTTCTGCCACTGCTCGACCGGCTGGTCTGCACGCAGGCGAGCGAGCCGCGCAGCCTCACGGCCGACGAACTGGCGGCCGCCGTACGCGAGGCCGTGCCGCCCGGCTCAGCGGGGCCCGCCGTCGAGGTGATCGCCCGTCCGCACGCCGCCCTCGCGCGTGCTCGCGAGCTGGCCGGCGCGGAGGGAAGCGTCCTCGTCGGCGGCTCTCTGTACCTGCTCGAGGACCTGCGGGACCTGCTCGCCGGAGGCGTCTGAGCCGGGCTTGCCGGCTCTCCGTTCGGATATACTGTCGCAAATCCGTGGAGAGGTGAATGGCACAGCAGAAGGCTCATCCCGTCGTGCGTTTCCTGGTGGCGTTCCTCATCGTGGTCGCCGTCGCCGCCGTGGCCTTCTTCGTCGGCTATCTGATCGGCGGCCGCCTCGCCTGAGAGCGCCGCTCCCGGGGTATCCTCAGGGCACGTCTTCGAAGCGCACCGTCACCCTGAGGGAGGGGTCCTGACCGCTCCGGCTTCGCACGACTCGCTCATCCTGGTCACCGGCGCCACCGGCTACGTCGGCGGCAGACTCGTGCCCAGGCTCCTCGACGCAGGCCGGCGTGTGCGCGTGCTCGTGCGCGACCCGCTCCGCCTCGAGGGCCGCGACTGGGTCGGCCGCGTGGACACGGTCACCGGCGACGTCTTGCGGCCGGAGACCCTTGGCGCGGCCATGGAAGGGGTGGGAGTCGCCTACTACCTCGTGCACTCCATGGCCCGGGGAGAGGGCTACCGCGAGCGTGACCTCGAAGCGGCGAGGGCCTTCGGCCGCGCCGCCGCCGAGGCCGGCGTCGCCCGTATCGTCTACCTCGGAGGGCTCGGCGACCCCGCCGCCGACCTCTCAAAGCATCTGCGCTCACGGCAGGACACCGGCAAGGCGCTGCGCGAGGCCGGCGTCCCCGTCACCGAGTTCCGCGCCGCCGTGGTGGTCGGCTCGGGCAGCATCTCGTTCGAGATGATCCGCTATCTCACCGAGCGTCTGCCGGTGATGATCTGTCCCCAGTGGGTGTACACGCGGGTCCAGCCGATCGCCGTGGACGACCTGTTGCGCTACCTCGTCGCGGCGCTGGACGTACCGGAGAGCGCCGGCCGGATCGTGGAGGTGGGAGGCACCGACGTGCTCACCTACGGCCAGATGATGCTCGGATACGCCGATGCTCGCGGCCTCTCACGTCGCCTGCAGCCGGTGCCCGTGCTCACCCCGAAGCTCTCGTCGTACTGGGTGCACCTGGTGACCCCCATCCCGTCGCAGATCGCGCGGCCGCTCATCGAGGGGCTCCGCAACGAGACCGTGGTGCGGGACACGTCGGCGCGCGACCTCTTCCCGGCGATCCACCCCGTGGGCTACGCCACGGCCGTCCGCGCCGCCGTGGCGAGCCTCGACACCGGAGAGGTCGAGACCAGCTGGTCTGACGCGCTGGTGACGAGCGGCGGCGACGTCCAGCCCAGGGTCCTCACCACTCAGGAGGGCAAGATCATCGAGCGCCGGCAGGCGCTGGTGACGGCGACGCCCGAAGAGACCTTCGCCGTCCTCTGCACCATCGGGGGCCGCCGGGGCTACCGTGCCTGGGACTGGGCGTGGGAGCTTCGCGGCGCCGCCGACCGGCTGGTCGGCGGGGTGGGGCTGCGCCGCGGCCGCCGCGACCCCGACGAGCTGCGCGTCGGCGACGCCCTCGATTTCTGGCGGGTCGAGGCGGTCGAGCCCGGCCGCCTGCTCCGGCTGCGCGCCGAGATGAAGGTCCCCGGAGCCGCCTGGCTCCAGTTCGAGACGCTGCCGCGCGACGATGGCACGCTGCTCGTCCAGACCGCGTACTTCGCGCCCCGGGGCGTGCCCGGGCTCGCGTACTGGTACGGGCTGCTCCCTGTCCACAGCAGGATATTCTCGGGTATGATTGCGGCGCTGGCCGCCGAGGCCAGCCGGCCGGCTGCGCCGGCGGGGGGCTGATGGCCCCTGCCTGCGAGCGCGGCCGCCATCGCGTGGAGGCGCCGCAGGCGCCCTCGACGGAGCTCTCCTGAGGAGGAAGGGTGCCTCACTGGATCATCGCTGCGGCGAAGACCACCACGACGACCAGCGACAGCAGCAATCCGTTTCAGTCCGTGCTGGACTTCTTCAAGTCACCGACCTGGCACTTCATCACCCTCATGTTCTACTTCTTCCTGGTGGTGCTCTGGATCGCCTGCGCCTACTGGGTCTTCAAGGACGCGCGCCGGCGCATCGACGACAAGATCGTGCTCGCCGTCGCCGTGCTCACCGGGATCGTGTTCGGCCCCGTCGGGCTCATCGTCTACGCAATTGTCCGTCCGGCCGAGACGCTCGCCGACCGCAAGGAGCACGAGCTCGAGGTGGCGATGATGGAGCAGCGGATCGGCGAGGAGGAGCGCTGCTCGTTCTGCAAGACGCCGGTGCGCGAGGACTACCTGGTGTGCCCCACGTGCGGCAGGCGCCTCAAGAGCAGTTGCCCGTCCTGCCGCAAGCCGATCGACCCGCAGTGGCGCGTCTGTCCGTACTGCGAGGTCGACGTCCACGCGGTGCCGCCGGTCTTCGACCGCGTCTGACGCGGATACCCACGGGACGGGTCCGGCGCAGAGCCAGCGCCGTCCGCAGGACTTCACTCATCCATCCTTCCGGAGGATCGTCATGGAACGGACGTTCATCATGGTCAAGCCCAACGGCGTCGCCCGCGGTCTCGTCGGCGAGGTCGTCGCCCGCTTCGAGCGCCGAGGCTTCGTGCTGCGCGGCATGAAGGCGCTGCGCATCGACCGCGCCCTCGCCGAGCGGCACTATGCCGAGCACGTCGGCAAGCCGTTCTTCGAGAGCCTCGCCGAGTTCATCACCTCCGGCCCGGTGGTGGCCATGGTGTGGGAAGGGCGCTCGGCCATCACCGTCGCCCGGACGATGATGGGCGTCACCGACTCCGCCCAGGCTGCCCCAGGCACGATCCGCGGCGACTTCTCGCTGAGCAAGGAAGAGAACGTGGTGCACGGCTCGGACGGACCGGAGAGCGCAGCCCGGGAGATCTCACTCTTCTTCGACGAGGCCGAGCTTGTCTGATCCGGTCCCGCAGCACTTCTGGGAGCGGGTGGCGCCGGCCACGGGGGACGTGGCCTTCACGGGGCTCGTCCTCGCCTCGCGCTCGCCGCAGCGCAAGATGCTGCTGGAACAGCTGGGCATGCCGTTCCGCGTCGTCGTCAGCGAGCACGAAGAGGGTGTCGTCGACGGCAACCCGGCGCACACGGTGCAGCAGAACGCCCGCGGCAAGGCCGAAGAGGTCCTCGCCCGGGAGACGTTGCAGCCGGGCGAGCTGGTGCTCGGCGTGGACACCGTGGTGGTCAGCGACGGTGAGATCCTCGGCAAGGCGCATGACGAGGCCGAGGCCAGGACCTTCGTGAGGCGTCTCGCCGCCGGCCGCCATGAGGTATACAGCGGCCTGTACGTGACCTCGAAGAAGGTGGCCGTGGCGTCGCATTCCGTGACCGGCGTGACCTTCCGCAGCCTCACCGACGGGGAGCTCGCCGCCTACATCGGCTCCGGCGAGTGGCAGGGCAGGGCGGGCGCCTACGCCATCCAGGGCATCGGCTCGGCGCTCGTGCAGCGCGTCGACGGCGACTACTTCAACGTCGTGGGCCTGCCGGTCGCGGAGCTTCTGCGCCTGCTCGCGAGCTTCGGCGTCACGCCCTTCTCCTGGCTCTGACCCGGGCTCCACTAGCATCTTCGCCGCCCGGGCGAGGGTACGCCTCGCGGGCGGCGAACACCCGTCTGCGCGGTCTCGCGCCCGCGCCGCCGGCCGGTCCGTCCTCCGGTGGCCATGCCCAGAGGCACCGTATACAATCGTCGTTCGAGATTCGCTTCGAAAGGAGCTCGCCATCAGCTTCCTCGGATTCGTAACGGGCTTTGGCGCCCGTGACATGGCGGTCGACCTCGGCACCGCCAACACGCTCGTCTATCTCCGCGGCCGCGGCATCGTGCTCAGTGAGCCGTCGGTCGTCGCCATCGATCATCGCTCCGGCGAGGTGCACGCCGTCGGCGCCGAAGCCAAGCGGATGCTGGGCCGCACGCCCGCCACGATCAGTGCGGTGCGGCCTCTCAAGGACGGCGTCATCGCCGACTTCGACGTCACGGAGCAGATGCTCCGGCACTTCATCCGCAAGGTCATGCAGAACCGCTGGGCGCACCCGCGCGTGGTCATCTGCGTGCCGAGCGGCGTGACCGGCGTCGAGAAGCGCGCCGTCGAGGAGGCCACGTACTCCGCCGGAGCGCGCTGGGCGACGCTCATCGAGGAGCCGATGGCGGCCGCCATCGGCGCCGGGCTGCCCGTGGCGGAGCCGACCGGCAGCATGATCGTCGACATCGGCGGCGGCACCTCCGAGGTCGCCGTCATCTCGCTGGGCGGCATCGTCGTCAGCCAATCCATCCGCGTGGGCGGCGACGAGCTCGACGAGGCCGTCATCAGCTACGTCAAGAAGGAGTACAAGCTTCTCATCGGCAGCCAGACGGCCGAGGAGATCAAGCTCGAGATCGGCTCGGCCTACCCGCTTCCACAGGAGGAGCAGGCCGAGATCCGCGGGCGCGACCTCGTCACCGGGCTTCCCAAGACGGTCGTGCTGTCCTCCGAGGAGGTCCGCACCGCTCTGGAGGAGCCCACGCAGGCGATCGTCGACGCCATCAAGGCGACCCTGGACAAGACGCCGCCGGAGCTCGCCAGCGACATCATGGACCGCGGCATCATGCTGGCCGGTGGCGGGTCGCTGCTCCAGGGTCTCCCTGAGCGGCTCCGCGACGAGACGCAGATGCCGGTGCATCTCGCGGAGTCGCCGCTCACCTGCGTGGCCGTGGGCTCGGGCAAGTACCTCGAGGAGTTCGATGTCCTGGTCAAGAGCAAGCGCAACTCCCGGCCGCGCGGCCGGTAGTCCTGCCCTTCGCTGATCTGTGAATCGCCGGCGCGTACTCCGGCGGCGGATCGTCGTGGCAGTCCTGCTGCTGCTGTCCGTCGCGCTGCTCACCGCCTACTTCCGCGAGTCCGAGAGCGGCGTCGCGCACAGCGTGCAGGGCGCCGTACTCACGGTGGTGTCTCCGCTCCAGAGCGGCACGGCGACCGTGACCAAGCCCTTCCGCGACGCCTGGAACTGGGTCGGCGATCTCTTCAGCGCCAAGTCCGAGAACAAGTCGCTCGAGAAGGAGGTCCAGCAGCTCCGCGCCGGCCTGGCGCAAGAGCTCACGACCCAGAGCGAGAACGAGCAGCTGCGGGCCCTGCTCCAGTTCCAGGAGGACCAGGTGTTCCCCAGAGGCGTGACGCTGGTGACAGCCCGCGTCGTGGCGCGTTCCACCAGCGCCTGGTACTCCACCGCCACCATCAACGCGGGAAGCAATGACGGCGTCCAGGTGTACGACCCGGTGGTCAACGGCCAGGGGCTCGTGGGCCGCGTCACCAAGGTCAATCTGAACGCGGCGCAGGTCATGCTCGTCACTGACCAGCAGAGCTCCGTCGACGCGATGATCGAACCGGGCGACGCCACCGGCAACGCCCAGGGCATCGTCAAAGGCAGCGTCACCAGCGACGTCACGCTCGACTACGTGGACAAGAGCGAGAAGGTGAAGGTGGGTCAGGACGTGGTGACATCGGGCAGAAACGGATCCGTGTTCGTGCGCGGCATCCCCATCGGAGTGGTCGAGAGCGTCGGCACCCAGGAGGTGGAGCTGTACCAGTCCATCGCCATCAAGCCGTTCGTCGACTTCCGCAAGCTCGACATCGTCCAGGTGGTCACCCGATGAGCATCGTGCGGCCCGTCAAGAGCAGCGCCGAACGCACTTGGCCCAGCTGGGGGGAGGTGGCGCGGCTCGCCGTCGTGCTGCTGATCGCCGTGCTGCTGCAGACGACCGTGGCGCCGCATCTGCGCCTGCTCGGCGCCTTCCCGGATTTCGCCCTCATCGCCGTGGTCTGCGTCGCCCTCATCAAGGGCTCCGAGACGGGCGCCGTCTTCGGGTTCCTCACCGGGATGTTCACGGCGATCGCGCTCATGGAGCCGTTCGGCCTGAGCGCCTTCGTCTTCGTGCTCATCGGCTACTTCGCCGGCCGGTACGCCGAGACGGCGGACCTGCCGGCCGGCTTCGCGCCGCTCCTCACCGTCTTCGTCGCCACCGTGATCGCGAACGTGCTCTTCGCCATGGCCCAGTTCCTGCTCGCCCGCGAGGTGCCGCTGGGCTTCTTCCTCGGGCGGGTGCTCTTCCCGTCGGTCGTCTTCAACACGCTGCTTGCCGCGCCGGTCTACCTGCTCGTGCGCCTGTGGCTCAGAGGGGCAGGTGATCTGCGTGCCGCTGCTCGGACGTGACCCGGCCCGCCGCGACCGGCCGATCCGTACCGGACGCCGCGACAAGCCGATCATCCAGCTGCCGTCGATCGCCCTGCGCGTCGCGGTCATCGTCGGCATCGCCGCCGTGATGTTCGGCATCGTCTTCTTCCGCCTTTGGTTCCTGCAGATCCTGAGCGGCGAGGAGTTCGTGGCCAAGGCCAACGACAACCGCCTCAAGCCCGTCAAGATCGTCGCGCAGCGCGGCAACATCGTCGATCGTCACGGTGAGGTCATCGTGGAGAACCGCGGTGGCCAGCTGGTAGGGATCCGGCTGATGGACGTGCCCACGGGCACGCTCGACGCGGAGCTCGCCGAGCTCGCGCCGCATCTGAAGATGAAGCCCGGTGCGCTCCGCAGGCGGATCATGGACTACCTGGAGCCGAGCACCATGGAACTCCAGGACGTGAAGGTCGACGACGCCCTCAACCAGGCGGGGGTCGCGTCGGCGACACGCGCCGGCGGCAGTGGCGCCATCATCGACGTCACGACCTCGGTGTCGCTGGCCGGTCAGCTGAAGGTGGGTTCGCTGGTCGACCTGACCGGCTTCGCCCCGGAGGCCTACAACGGCCTGTATCCCGTCACGGCCGTGACCGATGCGTCCCACTTCCAGGTGACGCTCCCGGCCGATCCCGGGGAGGACGCGAAGGCGTCGGCCGAGAGCACGGTCACCGAGAAGGCGTGGGTGAGCTACCTCAAGTGGACCGCCGTCGTGCAGAAGGACATCACCGGCGTCGACTTGATCCCGCTCAAGGAAGACGTGAACGCCCGGATCAGGACGTACGTCGAGGAGCACGCGCTGTCGTACCCGGGTGTCGAAGTCGTGGACGAGGACCTGCGCTCCTATCCGCACGCGGACCTCGCCGCTCACGTGGTCGGCACCGTCGGTCCGATCTCGGCCGAGGACCTGGAGACGAAGCACTTCAAGGGCTACTCCGGAGGCGACATCGTCGGCAAGAGTGGCCTCGAGTGGACCTACGACAAGTGGCTGCGCGGCCGCGACGGCGTCGCCAAGGTCGAGGTGGACGCCCAGGGTCACCCCAAGCAGGACGCCACGGTGCCCGGAGGCCGGATGGCCGAGGCCGGGGACACCCTGGTCACGACGCTCGACAACAAGGTCCAGGCGGCGGCGGAGGAGGCCCTGCGGACGGGGATCAGCCTCGCCCACAGCTCGAGAGCGTACGACGCCAACGGCGGCGCCGCCGTCGCGATGGACATCACGAACGGCGACATCCTGGGCATGGCGAGCTATCCGACGTTCGACCCCAGCGTCTTCGTCGGCGGCATCACCACGAAGGAGTACCGCCGGATCTTCGTCAAGAAGGGCACCAACTTTCCGCAGATCAATCGGGCCATCCAGGAGACCAAGGCGGTCGGCTCCACGTTCAAGGCGATCACGTCGGTCGCAGCCCTCGAGGAGGGCGTCGTCACGCCCGGGTCGACCTTCTGGTGCCCCGGCTACTACACCTCGCCCAACGACAACGCCGACCCACCGCAGAAGTTCAAGTGCTGGGCCCTGGACGGCCACGGGAACCTTGCCCTGATCGGCGCCATCACGCAGTCCTGCGACGTCTACTTCTACAACATCGGCGACATCTTCTTCACGCGCCCCGGCGAGGCGCTGGAGGACTGGGCCAAGCGCCTGGGCATGGGCAAGCCGACCGGCATCGACCTCCCGAACGAGCTGCCCGGCCGCGTGCCGACGCCGGAGTGGAAGAAGACCTGGCCCTACTACAAGACCGAGATCGACCAGCTCTGGAAGCCGAGCGACTCGATCTACCTCGCCGTCGGCCAGGGCAACCTGGAGGCGACGCCGCTGCAGCTCGCCGTCAGCTACGCGGCGATCGCCAACCGCGGCAAGGTCGTGACGCCGCACATCGGCCTCAAGATCACCGATGCCGGCGGCCGCACGGTGCGTGACCTCCAGCCGACGTCGACGCGCAAGGTCGACATCGCACAGACCACGCTGGACGTGGTCAAGCAGGGCCTGTACGACGCGGCCAACACCCCGGCCGGCACGTCGTTCCCGGTGTTCGGCGGCGCGGGCTACAAGGTGAAGGTCGCCGGCAAGACGGGCACCGCCGAAGTCATCGACGACGGCCGCCTCGTCAACTACGCCTGGTACGCCAGCTACGCGCCAGCGGACGACCCGAAGTACGTGGTCGTCGTGATGATCGAGAAGGGCGGCCACGGCGCGACCGCCGCGGCGCCTGCCGCCCGGATCATCTACGACGCGCTCTTCCATCTCGACAGCGGCGAGTTCACGGGGACCGTCCGGGGCGACTGATGGTCGACTGGCGCGCGTACCTCCGGCACCTGGACTACCTGCTGATCCTGGCGACCGCCGGGCTCATCGTGTACGGCATCACGATGATCTACTTCGCGACGCGCCACGACATCGACGGCGCGCCGCTCTACTACGTGCGCCAGCAGCTGATCGCCGTGGCGGTCGGACTTGTGGCCGCGATCGTCGTTTCTTTGCTGGACTACGAACTCTACCGCCGCTTCCAGTGGCTGCTGTACGCGATCGCCGTGCTCATCGTCGTCGCGGTGCTGCCGCTCGGCGAGAACGTCAACGGCGCGACACGCTGGATCGACCTGGGGGTCACGCGCTTCCAGCCGTCGGCGGCAGCGCTGCTGCTGCTGGCGCTCAGCATCGCCGCCTTCCTCTCGGACCGGATGGAGATGCTCGGGTCCAAGCGCATCACCGTCATCGTCCTCGCGCTTGGGGCTCTGCCGGCGTTCTTCGTCTACCAGGAGCCGGACTTCGGCTCGGCGATGGTGATCATGGTGCTCGCCCTGGCCATGCTGTACTTCTACGGCACGCCGTGGACGCACTTCGCGGTCCTCGGAGCGACGGGCCTGACCGCCTTCGTCGTCGCGCTCAAGGTGCTGCCCCTGGCCGGCATCCACCTCATCCAGCAGTACCAGCTCGACCGGTTGTTCGTCTTCATCAACCCGGGAGAGAACTCCCAGGGGGCCGGTTACAACGTCATCCAGTCCATGATCGCCGTCGGATCGGGCGCGCTCACCGGCCGCGGGAACATGGCGACGCAGACCACGCTGGACTTCCTTCCGGAGCACCACACCGACTTCATCTTCGCCGTGATCAGCGAACGCAACGGGTTCCTGGGAGCAACTGTGCTCCTGGTGCTCTATGCTCTCTTTATCTGGCGCGCGCTCAGGATCGCCGTCCTGGCGCGCGACATGTACGGGAGCATCCTCGCCGGCGGCATCGGCGTGATGGTCCTGTTCCAGGTGTTCGTGAACATCGGGATGACGATTGGTATCATGCCGGTGACAGGTATCCCGCTGCCGTTCATCAGCTACGGCGGCACCGCGATGATCGCGTTCCTGATTCTCGTCGGCCTGCTGCAGGCGATCCATCTGCGGGCGACGATCACTCCAGAAGCGAGGGGGCGGCTTGGCCAGTAGCCTTAGCATCTCCAAGATCCTGAAAGCAGTCACTGAAGCGCGCTCCGCTTCTCCGGCCCCGCACCTCTGCGTCGTCGGGACCGGCGACCACCTCGCGCGCGTCGTCGGAGTGCTCTCCGCCGGGGCCAGGGACGAGGCCGGCGGGGTGTCCGCGCTCGTGGACGCGCTCACGCCGGCCGACTTTCCGGTCGACCCGCACCTGGCCGGCCGCTGGGACATCGTCGTGCTGGTCGCGGCGGGCTCCCCGGCCGCGCTGCTCGTCCCCGTGGTGCACGCCGCCCGGCGCGCGGGCTGCGCGATCATCGGGCTCGCCGACATCCCGGACGCGGACGCCTGGGTACGCGAGGCCGGCCTCTTCGGCGATGAGGTCGCTCACGGCCTCGGCCACGACCCTGCCGGCAAGCCCACGCTCGAGAACCGTCTCATCGACGCTGCCGGCGACGGCGCAGCCGCCCTCGCCGCATCGCTGCCGTCGGTGCGTCGCACGTATTGCGACCATGTAGTGCTCACCAATGCCGCCCAGAACGGCGTCATCGGCGTGGTGGTCATCATCCCCGGCGCGGACTTGCCGGCGATGACCGCCAACCAGATCCGCATGGTCCTCAAGATCGCCCACGCGTACGGGGAGGAGCTCGGTCTCGACCGCGCTCTGGAGCTCCTGTCGATCGTGGGCACAGCGTTCGTCCTCCGCACGCTGGCGCGCCAGGCGCTCGACTTCGTGCCGGGATTCGGCTGGGCCGTCAAGGGCGCCGTCGGGTTCTCGGGCACGATCGCGCTCGGCCAGGCCGCCATCGCGTACTTCGAGGCCGGGGCGCCGCTCCGGGTCTCGCGGATGCAAAGGATCAATCGACAAGTTGAAAAAGTCACCTCCCGGCTCCCCGGGCCTCTCCGGAGATTGGCTTCCGGATGAGATAGCGAGGCTTCTGGCGCGCGTCACGCGCCCCGGGCGGTACGTGGGTGGTGAGTTCAACACCCGCAGCAAGCCCGGGGCTCGTCCCCGCATCGTGCTCTCCTACCCGGACGTGTACGAGATCGGGGTCTCCAACCCCGCGCTGCAGATCCTCTACAGTCAGTTGAACGACGCCACGCCGGCAGCAGCCGAGCGGGCCTACTGTCCGTGGCCGGACATGGCCGACCTCATGCGTGCGGCGGACGTGCCGCTGTGGACGCTCGAGACGTTCTCTCCGGTCGCCGCCTGCGACCTCTGGGGCTTCACCCTGCCGCACGAACTCTGCTACGCCAACGTCCTCGAGATGCTCGACCTGGCCGGCGTGCCGCTGCACGCCGCCGAGCGGGATGGGGGAGACCCCATCGTCCTTGGCGGCGGCCCTGCGGTCGCCGATCCGTGGCCGCTGGCCCCGTTCTTCGAAGCGTTCTTCGTCGGCGAGGTGGAGGACCACCTCGAGGCGATCGTGGCCGCGATGCAGCAGGAGGGCCGCGAGGCGCGCCTGCGGGCACTCGCGGCCGTCCCCGGCGTGTGGATGCCCGGCCGCAGCACCAAGCCAGCCGAGCGCCAGGTCTTCATGGGGTTCTCGGCCGGCGAGCCCGTCCTGCGGCCGGTGGTCCCGGTGCTCGAGGCGGTCCACGACCGAGTCGTCATAGAGGTGATGCGTGGCTGCACCGCCGGCTGCCGCTTCTGCCAGGCGGGCATGTGGTACCGCCCGGTGCGCGAGCGGCCGGTCGACCTCGTCGTCGCAGCCGCCGACCGCCTGCTCGACGAGACCGGCTGCGACGAGGTCTCGCTGCTGTCGCTGAGCTCGTGCGACTACGGTGGGGTCGCGGACGCGCTCACGCGCATCCGCGAGCTGCGTCCCGGTCTGCGCGTCTCGCTGCCGTCGCTCCGTATCGATTCGGCGGCAGAGAGCCTCGCCGGCTTCGCCGCCGACCAGCGCGGCTCTCTGACGCTGGCGCCTGAGGCGGGCACCCAGGCGCTCCGCGACGCCATCAACAAGGGCGTGGACGAGGATCAGTTCGACGAGGCCGTGCGGGCGACGTTCGAGGGCGGGTTCACCGGCCTGAAGCTCTACTTCATGATCGGCCTCCCGGGGGAGACCGATGAGGACGTGCTCGGGATCGCCAGGATGGCCGGGACCGCGGCCAGGCTCGCCAAGGAGATCGGCCGCGGCCGGGCGCGTCTCTCGGTGTCGGTCTCGTCCTACGTGCCCAAGGCGCACACTCCCTTCGAGCTCGAGCCGTTCGCCGGCGCCGACACCCTGCGCCGCCGGCAGCAGCTCGTGCGCGCGGCCGTGCCGCGCGGCGTGCGCGTCGCGTTCCACGACGTCGCCGCCTCGGTCGTCGAGGCCACGCTCGCGCGCGGCGGACCCGGCACCGACCGTCTGGTCGAAGAAGCCTGGCGACGCGGCGCCCGCTTCGACGGGTGGAGCGAGCACTTCGACATGCGCCGCTGGGAGAGCGCGGCGAAGGCGACCGGGATCGCGCTCGGCGAGCTCACGGTAGCGAGCGCCAGCTGGCGCGACGCCGTCGACGCGCGTCTGGATGAGGATTTCTTCGCCGATGAGCTCGAACGCAGCCGCGCCGGTGAGCTCACCGAGGACTGCCGCGACGGCGCCTGCGGCGCCTGCGGCGTGTGCGGCGGGGAGATCGGCATGGAGCTCCTCGCATGACCTGGTGGCTGATCACCTTCGCGCGTCGCGGCTCCGCCCGCTATCTGTCGCATCTGGACACCTCGCGCGTCGTGCAGCGCACGTTCGCACGAGCCGGCGTGCCGATAGCGCTGTCGCACGGGATGCGCCCCAAGCCGCGCATCTCGCTGCCGTTGCCGCTGCCGGTCGGCGCAGCGGGTGCGTCCGAGCTGGCGGTCATCGAGGTGCCTGAAGGCGTGACCGCCACCACCGACGTGCTGCGCGCGCTGCGCGACGCGAGCCCTCCGGGCATCGAGCCTCTGAGCATCGTCGACGTCGGTGAGCGCCATCCACGGCCTCAGGCGGACTCAGCCGAGTACGCCTGCGTGCTCGACGGGAACGCAGGCACGATCGCCGCGGCCGTCGAACGCTACAACGACACAGAGCATGCGATCCGCGAGCGCGTGTCCCCCAAGGGCACCCGCCGGCTGGATCTGAAGGACTACGCCGGGGACGTCGTCGTGACGCCGGTGGAGGGAGGAGCCCGCTTGGGCTTCACCATCCGCCGCCGCAGCGACGGGGCCGCCCGGCCACAGGAACTGATCGACCTGATCGCCGAGTGGGCGGAGGTCGAGCCGGCGATGCGAGGCCTGGAACGCCTTGCCATCGCCTGGGACCATGGGCTGCCTTCGCCTCAGGCGGGGCAGCGGAAGGAGTTGAGCACGTGAGCACACCGAAGAAGGGCGCGCCCGGCGACGAGCCGGCGGCAGCGCCGGGCGCCCAGAGCGGCGCTTCAGAAGCAGCGGATCCGACGAACGCAGCCGGCGAAGGCACACCGCGCCGCCGCCGGGGCAACCGCGGCGGGCGCCGGCACAAGCGGCCGGCGGCAGCGACGCCCGAGACAGGGCAGGCGCAGGCACAGGCGGGACAGGCGCCCCCGCAGGGCCCGACGCCGCGCGACGGTTACACCTCGTCCGCGGCCACGTTCGAGCTGCCCACGGCGCCGCTGGTGCCGGTGGGCGCCGGTGAGACGCCCCCGCGGCAGCGTGCCGCAGAGCCGTCTCGTGCCACCCCCGTCGACACCGCTCCAGCGACGGACGACAGACCGGCTCGCCCCGCCCGCAGCAGTCGCAGCCGGCGGAAGCCCAAGGCTGCGACCGCGAAGGAAGCGGGAGCGACCGCCGGAGCCGAGTCCACCCCGCCGGCGGGGCAGACCACCGCACCGGCACCGCCCGCAGACGTCCCGGCGGCATCGCCGGAGCGCGCCGCGGAACCCGCGGGCACGAAGGCGGCAGATGGCGCCGGCCGCGACGCCGAGGGCGACGACGCGCCCGCGAGGCGCCGCCGCCGCGGCAGTCGAGGTGGCCGTCGCCGTCGCAAGAGCTCGGACATCGAACACGAAGAGGCGACCCGCGAGGCCGAAGAGGCCGCCGGCGAGCCGGCGACCGGAGAGGCGCAGGCGGACTCTCCGCAGATAGCGGTCGCCCAGGCGCCCCCGGCCGGGACCGCAGCAGTACCCGGCGAAGAGACGGTCGAGGCCGCGGCAGCGGGCGAAGCCGGCGAAACAGAGGCGGGCGAGGACGGCGCCAAGCGTCGTCGGCGTGGAGCTCGCGGCGGACGTCGCACGCGCGGAAGGCGCGAAGAGGCTCCGGAGAGCGCGACCGACGCCGGCGCGGTCCAGCCGCCGGACGCGGGCGGAGAAGCCACGCTCGAGACGAAGATCGGCGAGCCGCCGGCGGCCAAGTCGAGGACGAAGGCGAAGCCACGCGACCGCCGGCGTCCCAAGGCCATCGTTCGCCAGGACGAAGGCAGCGGCCTCGGGACGATGGCGCCGCTCGAACTCGGACAACGGCGCTCGACGGTCGTCGCCGAGCGGCCCGAGCGCAAGATCATCCTCGTCACCGACGACGGCGAGGAACTCCGCGTCGCACTCGTCGAAGATGGCCGCCTGGCGGAGATCTACATCGAGCGGCCGGATCGCAAGTCGTACTTGGGCGACATCTACCAGGGCAAGGTCGAGAACGTCATGAACGGCATCGACGCGGCGTTCGTCGACTTCGGCCTCGAGAAGAACGGCTTCCTGTACGTGGACGAGGTGACGACGCCGGAGGGCGAGAAGCGCGCCCGGCGCATCACCGACGCGCTCAAGAACGGGCAGCAGGTCCTGGTGCAGGTCATCAAGGACCCGATGGGGCACAAGGGAGCCCGGCTGAGCACCAAGATCTCGCTTGCCGGCCGCTACCTGGTGTACGTCCCCGGCGGGAGCGGCGTAGGCGTCTCCCGCCGTCTCAAGCAGGGCGAGCGCGAGCGGCTGCGTGACATCTCCAAGGAGCTCAAGCCCAAAGACGCCGGCCTCATCGTGCGCACCATCGCTGAGGGACACGGCCTCGAGGACCTGAAACGCGACATGCGCTATCTCGCGAGGCTCTGGGCCCGGCTCAAGAAGAAGTCCGAGACGGTCAAGGCGCCCGGTCTCGTGCACAAGGAGGTCGACATCTCGCTCGAGGTGACGCGCGACCTCTTCAACGACACCTGCGAGAGCCTCATCGTCGACGATGCCAAGCGGCACAAGGCGATCGTCTCGTTCCTGGACAAAGAGGCGCCGGAACTCCTTCCCAAGGTGCATCTGCACACCGGGGAGGAGCCGCTCTTCACCGCCTACGGGATCGAGGAGCAGATCGCCAAGGCGCTGGAGCGCCGCGTCCCGCTGCCGAGCGGCGGCAACCTCATGATCGACCACGCCGAGGCCCTGACGGTCATCGACGTGAACACCGGGCGCTTCACGCGCGGCAAGGGCCTCGAGGACACGATCACCAAGACCAATCTCGAGGCGGCCCGGGAGGTCGTGCGCCAGCTCCGTCTGCGCGACATCGGCGGCATCATCATCATCGACGCGATCGACATGGCGCATGCCAAGAACCGCGAGATGGTGCTGGCGACGCTCGAGGCCGAGCTCGAGACCGACCGCACCAAGACGTACGTGGTCGAACTCTCACCGCTCGGCCTGATCGAGATGACCCGGCAGAACACGACCGACGGTGCGCGCGGCATCCTGACGCGCGCCTGTCCGACCTGCCAGGGCAAGGCGCGCGTGCTCAGCGACGAGACCATGGCGCTGAGCGTCGAGCGCCGTGTGCGCGCCCTGGCGCGCAAGTCGCAGGCCAAGGCGTGGCTCATCGAGGTCAACGGCGGCGTCGCCGAGCGGCTGAGCGGTGCGCGCCTGAAGCGGCTCGAGAAGCAGACCGGCCGCCGCGTGTTCCTCGAGGGCGGCTCGGCGCTCCCGGTGGACTCCTTCCGCGTGATCGCCGAGGGCAGCCTCGCGCACGTCGAGGAGCAGCGGGTGCCCGTGAAGGAGGGTCAGGAGGTCACGGTGGAGCTCGAGTTCAGCCTCACCTACAGCCCCCGCGACGCGGTCGGGTACGTCGACGGCTACATGATCATCGTCGAAGGCGGGCGCCAGCACCTCGGCAAACGTCGCAAGGTGCGCGTCACCGAGATCGCCCGTACAGGGGCGCGGGCGACCGTGCTCAAGAAGGACGCGAATTGACCCGGGCAGGCGGTTTGGCTATCATTTCCTGCCGTTGTCTTGAGGGAGAAACCAATGACGAAGCCTAACGACACCTACGCGGTAGTCCGCTGCGGTGGCCAGCAGTTCAAAGTGAGCGCCGGCGACACCATCGTCGTCGACCGTGTCGACGCCGAAGAGGGCAAGAGCATCACGCTCGACGCTCTCGCGGTGCGCGACGCGAAGGGTTCCTACGACGCCGATGCGGCCAAGCACGCCAAGGTCAAGGCGACGGTCAGCGAGCATCTCCTCGGTGAGAAGATCAAGGTCTTCACCTACAAGCCGAAGAGCACGTTCAAGAAGACGAAGGGTCATCGCAGTCGTCTCACCAAGTTGACGATCGACTCGATCACCCTCAAGAGCACCAAGGAGTAGGGGAATGGCCCACAAAAAGGGCGCCGGCACCAGCCGCAACGGCCGCGACTCCGAGAGCAAGCGCCTCGGCGTCAAGGCGTTCGCCGGCCAGGTCGTCCCGGCAGGATCGATCATCGTCCGCCAGCGCGGTACGCGCTTCCGTCCCGGCGAGAACGCCGGCATCGGCGTCGACCACACCATCTTCGCGAAGGTGACGGGCAAGCTCGTGTTCACCGAGAAGGGCGCCGGCCGCTTCATCTCGGTCGTCCCCGAGGGCTGAGCAGAGGCCGGCGCTCGCCGGCCTCGTCCTTCACATGCTCGACAGGGCAAGCATCTGCGTGCGCGGAGGTCACGGCGGCAACGGCTCCATGAGCTTCCGCCGTGAGAAGTACGTGCCCAAAGGCGGGCCCGACGGAGGGGACGGGGCGCCGGGCGGTGACGTCGTGCTGATCGCGACGCGCCAGCTGCACGACCTCTCCCACTTCCGTCACAAGCACCACTTCCGGGCCGCCAACGGCGGCCACGGGCGCGGCGCCAACAAGCGCGGCCCGGACGGGCCCGAACTGCTCGTCCAGGTGCCGGTCGGCACCGAGGTCCGCGACGCCGACGGCGAGCTGCTCGGCGACCTCGTGCGCGAGGGCCAGCGCCTGCTGGTGGCGCACGGCGGCGAGGGTGGCCGCGGAAACGTCTGCTTCAAGAGCTCGACTCGCCAGGCGCCGAAGTTCGCCGAGAAGGGCCTCGAGGGCGACGAGCTCTGGCTCACGCTCTCGCTCAAGCTGCTGGCCGACATCGGCCTCGTGGGGCTCCCCAATGCGGGCAAATCGTCGCTGCTCGCGGCCCTGACGCGGGCTCACCCCAAGATCGCCGCCTATCCGTTCACCACCATCGACCCCAACCTCGGCGTGCTGTATCTCGGCGAGGGGACGGCCGTGATCGCCGACATCCCTGGGCTCATCGAGGGCGCCAGCGAGGGCGCCGGCCTGGGCTACCGGTTCCTCGCCCACATCGAGCGCACGGCGCTCCTGCTGTACGTGCTCGACGGTGGGGATGGGCCGGACGCCTGGCCCGTGGCGCTCGATACCCTCCGGGGCGAGCTGGGAGCCTTCCGCGCCGAGCTCCTCGAGCGTCCCGCCGTCGTGGTCGTCAACAAGATGGACCTGCTGGACGAAGCAGGGCGAGAAGCCGCTGAGGGATTCCTCGCCGGCCTCGGCTGGCCGTCCGCGAAGCTCGTCGTCTCGGCGCAGAGCGGCGACGGCCTCAAAGACCTCGTCCGGGAGCTGACCGGCGTGATGGAGCAAGCTCGTGCGGCGCAGGCCGAAGCCGAGGCCGCGGCCGCCGCGAAGGCCGCCCAGGCGGCGGCCGTCCTTCGTCCGGCCGACGGCCGGCTCGACGCCTTCACCGTGGAAGCCGTGGACGACTACTTCGTCGTGCACGGCCTCCAGATGGAGCGCCTGTTCGCCAAGGCGGACCTCGACAACGAGGACGCCGTCAGGTACCTGCAGCAGGTGATCGAGCGCGCCGGCCTCAACGAGGCCCTGCGGCGGGCCGGCGCCGTCCCGGGCGACACCGTGGTCGTCGGACAGTCCGAGTTCGAGTTCGCGTGACCCCGCGCGTGAGCCCGCCGCGCCCTTTGCTACAATCCCGCCCGTGAAGACCATCGTAGTCAAGGTCGGCTCCAGTACCGTGGCCGACGACAGCCTGCGCCTCCGCCGCCGTCTCCTCGCCGGCCTCGTCGCCGACATCGCCGAGCTCGTGCACGGGGGGCGCCGAGTGGTGCTGGTGTCCAGCGGCGCCATCGCCTGCGGCCAGCACGTCCTCGGCGTCACCGAGCGCCCGCACCAGGTGCCGGCGCTGCAGGCGGCCTCCGCGGTGGGCCAGGGTCGTCTGTTCGCCCACTACGAGCGCCTGTTCGGCGACCACGAGCTCACCGCGGCGCAGGTGCTCCTCACCAGCGAGGACTTCGCCCGGCGCGACAGCTACGTCAACGCGCGCAACACGCTGCGCCGGCTGCTGGCGTGGGGCGTGGTGCCCGTGGTCAACGAGAACGACACCACGGCGACCGACGAGATCCGCTTCGGCGACAACGACGTGCTCGCCGCGCAGGTGGCGATCATGCTGCGCGCCGACTTCCTGGTGCTGCTCACCGACCAGGACGGCCTCTACACCATGGATCCCCGGAAGCACGGCAGCGCGGAGCTCGTGCGCCGGGTCACGGATCCCGCGCAGCTCGCCGCGCTCGACGTCGGCGACGCGTCGCGTCGCGGCGCCGGTGGCATGCGCGGCAAGACCGCCGCGGCGCTGATGGCGGCGGCCGCCGACGTGCGCACGGTCATCGCCAACGGTTCGCAGCCCGGCACTCTCACGAGGGTCGTCGCAGGAGAGGACGTAGGGACGCAGATCCTCGCCCGCGCCACCAGCGCCTCCGCCTTCAAGCTGTGGCTGCGTTACGCCAAGCCGGTGCGTGGTACCCTTGAAGTCGACGCTGGGGCCGCACATGCCCTGGCGCAGGGGGGGAGCAGCCTGCTTCCGGTGGGCGTCAACGCGGTGCACGGCTCGTTCGTGGCCGGTGACGCCGTGGCCATCGTGGGCCCCGGGGGTGACGAGGTCGCCCGCGGCATCTCCACGATGAGCGCCCGCGACCTGCGTCGCGTCCGAGGCATGAGGAGCGACGAGCTGCGCGCGCTGAACCCGCAGCTCGAAGACGAAGTGGTGCACCGGGACCGCCTGGTGCTCGTCGGCGAGGAGGCAGGATGAAGGTCGAGCAGACGTGCGCCGAGGCGCAGCGGGCGTCGCGTGCCCTCGCCGGCCTCTCCCGGGCGCGCAAGGATGAGGTCCTCTTCGCCGTCGCCGACGCCCTTCGCCGGCGCTCCGCCGAGATCCTGGCCGAGAACGACGAGGACGTGCGTCTGGCGCGCGAGAACCGGCTGGCAGACGCTCTCGTCGACAGGCTTCTCCTCGACGAGGACCGCCTGCGGGACGTCGAAGCCGCCGTCCGCGACGTCGCGGCGCTGCCCGATCCCGTCGGCCAGCTCGTCGACGGCTGGCGCCTCGACAACGGCGTCGAGCTGCGCAAGGTCCGGGTCCCTCTCGGCGTCATCGCCGTGATCTACGAAGCGCGGCCCAACGTGACCGTGGATGCCGCCGCGCTGTGCCTCAAGTCGGGCAACGCCGTCATCCTGCGCGGCGGCAGCGCCGCGCTGCACACCAACCGCATCCTGGCGGAGGTCGTGCAGGGAGCCGTCATCGAGACGGGCCTGCCGCGCGAGGCCGTCTCGTACCTCGGGCCCGACCGCAAGGAACTCGCCGAACTGCTCAAGCAGCGCAAGTACGTCGACCTCGTGATCCCTCGCGGCGGCGAAGACCTCAAGGAGTACCTGCTCGAGAACAGCAAGGTCCCGGTCATCTACGCGGCCGGCGGGAACTGCCACGTGTACGTGGACGCCGCCGCGGACCTCGAGAAGGCGCTGCCCATCATCGTCAACGCCAAGTGCCAGCGCCCCGGCGTCTGCAACGCCGCCGAGACCCTTCTCGTGCACCACGACGTCGCCGCGGCGTTCCTGCCGCGCGCCGCGGAGGAGCTGAGGCGCCGCGGCGTCGAACTGGTCGTGGACAAGGCGTCGGGAGACATCATCGGCGATCCGGCGCTCAAGCGCGCCAACAAGACCCACTACGACACCGAGTTCCTGGCTCTCAAGCTCGCGATCCACGTCGTGGCGTCGCTGGACGAAGCCGTCGAGCACATCGCGAGCTACGGCACGCGCCACTCCGAGGTCATCGTCACCGAGGATCTGGGCGCCGCCCGGCAGTTCGTCGCCCAGGTGGACGCCGCCTGCGTCTACGTCAATGCCTCCACCCGATTCACCGACGGCGGCCAGTTCGGCCTGGGCGCCGAGATGGGCATCTCCACGCAGAAGCTGCACGTCCGGGGCCCGATCGCGCTGCAGGAGCTCACCTGCGTCAAGTACGAGCTGTGGGGCGACGGGCAGGTGAGGGGCTAGGACCATGGCGACCGTGCAGCCTCGCCTGGGCATCCTGGGCGGGAGCTTCGACCCGCCCCACGTCGCACATCTCGCCATCGCTTCAGAGGCGTGTCACGCCCTGCACCTCGAGCGCGTCCTGTTCGTGCCGGCCGCCGCGCCGCCGCACAAGGGGACGGAGGAGAGGACATCGGCTGCGGTGAGGCTCGAGCTGACGTCCCTGGCCGTCGACGACGACCTGCGGTTCACCGTCTCCGGGATCGAGATCGAGCGGGGACTCGTCTACACGGTCGACACGCTGCGCGCCGTGGACGAGCGCTACGCGGATCACGACCTCGTGTTCATCATGGGGTCGGACTCGCTCCTGCAACTCGAGTCGTGGCACCAGCCTGAGGAACTCCTCTCGCTCTGTTCGCTGGCGGTGGCGCCGCGGCCGGGCGATGCGCCGGAGGCGATCGCCGCCGCCGCGGCTCGCTGGAGCGACTACCAGGTCCGGGTGCTCGACGTACCCCTGCTGGACGTCTCGTCCTCCTCGGTGCGCGCGCGCGCCGCCCAGGGGCGGCCGATCCGCTATCTGGTCCCGCGCCGCGTGGAGCAGTACATCCAGGAAACGGGACTGTACCGGTGACGCGCATCGACCGGTCGACCGCGGAAGGACTCATCGCCGCGAAGCTGTCTCCGCGCAGGCGTGACCACGCGCATCGTGTGGCGTCCGAAGCCGTGGTCCTGGCGGAGCGGTTCGGCGCCCCTGTGGAGAAGGCCGAGCTCGCGGGCCTGCTGCATGACTACTGCCGCGAGCTGTCGGACGAGGAGACGCTGGCGGCGGCTGTACGCTACGCCATCCCCGTCGGCCCCGTGGAGGCCCGCCGGCCCAAGAAGATCCTGCACGGACCGGTCGCCGCCGCGGAGCTCGCGGAGCTGGGGCTGGACGAGGACGTGGCGGCCGCGATCCGCCTGCACACCGTCGGCGCGGCCGGCATGACCACACTCGAGAAGTGCGTCTATCTCGCCGACTACGTGGAGCCGGGACGGCACTTCCCCGGGGTGGGGGAGGTGCGCGCGCTGGCGACGACGTCGCTCGATCGCGCTCTCGGTGCCGCGGCTCGCCTGAGCCTGCTGGACATCATCGGCCGCGGCCGAGGGGTGGTCCCCGGCGCACTCGCGTTGTACAACGAGACCCATGCCGAGGAGTAAGGGATACCGCAGCGACCGGCTGCGCCGCCGGCGTCGCTCGCGGATCGAGCGCTCGCAGGCGTGGATCCTCTACGTCCTGGCGGCGGCAATCGCCTTCGCGGCCGTGCTCGGCGCCTGGTACGTAGCGGGACGCTTCTCAAAGGAAGAACCTGTCGCAGAGAAGAGCGGCTACCTCGCGGCCATCCAGCTGACGGCGCCCGGCCGGGACCAGCCGGTCGCTGCTCTCCTGGTCGTCCAGGATCCGTCCGGAGGCGATCCCGGCGTGTACGTGGTGCCGCCGGATCTGCTGCTCGAGGGCCCGAACGGCGAGTACGTGTTCGCGGCCGACGCCATGGCGATCGGTAGCCTGTCGGCGGATCTGGGGCGCGTGGTGAACGCACCGATCGACGCCGTGTACACGGTCCCCGTCTCCGATCTCGGCAAGTGGGCCGGCGCCGACGAACTCCAGGTCGCTCTCGACCGGCCCGTGGCGGCCGACGTGAACGGCCACACGCAGATGGTCGCGGATGGAGACACCGTCGCCACCGCCGACCTGCCGGCGATCTTCTCCGCCTCCGGGACCGATCGCCTCGACAGCACGGCCCTGCAGGTCGCCCTGGTGAAGTCCGCGCTCGAGGCGGCCGCCCTGCGGCCGGCCGGCGAGCGTGCCGCACTGGCCGGCGTGAGTCCGTCGCCGCAGGCCGGGCCGGCTCTGTCGGAAGTCCTCGGTCGCATCACGGCAGGCTCCGCGGTGGTGGAGCAGTTCCCCGCCCGTACGCGGGTCGCCGAGGGACAGTTCGCCTTCGTGCCGGACGCGCAGGAGATCCAGGCCGGCATCACGCGGCGGTCGCCGGCCTACCACTCCGACGTCACGGTGCAGGTCCTGAACGGCAGCGGCAGGGTCGGCGTGGGCGAGGCCGTCGTCGAGCGCCTCGCCAGCCTCGACGTGAACCTGCCGAAGCCGCTCAATGCGGACAGCTTCTCGTACAAGCAGACGCAGATCATGGCGGGCGCCGACACCCTCCCGGTGGCCCGGGACATCCGTGCTATACTCGGCCGCGGCGTCGTCCTCGACGGCCCGGAGTTGCCTGATGGGACCGTCCAGGTCATCGTCGGCGACGACTTCAAGGCATCGCAATCCGGTACAAAGGACCAGCAGTAGCCGCCCTCCCAGAGCCCACGACCTCCGAGCGCCTGGCCCGCGACATCGTCGCGCTGGCCGCCGGCAAGAAGGCGCAGGACATCGTCGTCCTCAGCATGGACGAGGCCGTGTCGTACACCGACTACTTCGTCGTCCTCACCGGCGCCAACACGCGCCAGACCAAGGCCATCGCCGACGAGATCCAGCACGGACTCCGCGCCGAGCGCCGCCCTGCCCGCGTGGAGGGGGACCGCGAGGGCGAGTGGATCCTCGTCGACTTCATCGACGTCGTCGTCCATGTGTTCACGACGACGGCCCGCGACTTCTACCGGCTCGAGACTCTGTGGGGAGACGTCCCCCGGCTCGACGTGGCCGGGGAGGGCTGAGCGTCCGCACCACGAAGTGGCTCCGAGAGCCCAGCCATGGGGAGGTCCACCATGAAGCGCAGACTCACGGGTGCGGTGCTGATCGCGCTCTTCACGATGCTGATCGTCGGAGCAATCCCGGCGCTCGCCTTCGATCGCTCGGCCAATGAGGCGACCATGCTGCAACTGGTCAACCACGTCCGGGTCAGCCGGGGGCTGCACGCCGTCAAGATCGCGGGTCCGCTTGACCAGGCGGCACTCACGCACTCCCGCGACATGATCGCTCACGACTACTTCGCTCATTCGTCACTCAATGGCGCCACGGTGGCCACGAGGGCGCGCGGCGCCGGCTACGCCGTCAGCGGCTGCTCGCAGTGGGCGGTGGGCGAGGTGATCGCCTGGGGGGTGTCCGCGCGAGGTCTGCCGCAGGCCGTCTTCAAGGGTTGGATGCGCTCGAGTTCCCACCGGCGGGTCATCCTTTCCAGCCGTTGGCGTGATGTCGGCATCGGGTGCGCTCGCGGTTCCTTCCAGGGCATGTCGGGCGTGCTCATGTACACGATCGACTTCGGGCGGCGCGTCCAGTAGCAGCGCGCCGCCGGACGCTCGTCCGGCCGTTGGGCGTCGACCCTCGATCCGTTGACCATCCGTCTCTGCCGGGGATACACTACGAACATATGTTCGCATCCAGCAGAGCGATCCTCCATCTCGACATGGACGCCTTCTTCGCCTCCGTGGAGCAGGCGCGCCGTCCTGAGCTGCGCGGTCTGCCGGTCATCGTCGGCGGCGAGCGCGGGGGGCGGGGAGTGGTCTCGGCCTGCTCCTACGAAGCGCGCGTCTACGGCGTCCACAGCGCGCTGCCCATCACGCAGGCCGAGCGGCTCTGCCCGCACGGGGTGTTCCTGCCGGTCGACATGAAGGCCTACCTCGCCGTCCACCGCTCGCTGGTCGAGCTCCTGGGGCACTACACCGACCTCGTCGAGGTGGCGTCCATCGACGAGGCCTACCTGGACGTCACCGGCAGCCGGCGGCTGTTCGGCCCGCCGCGCACCATCGCCCATCGCATCCAGGAGCAGGTCTACGACGCCCACGACGTCACCTGCTCCATCGGCATCGGCCCCACCAAGCTGCTGGCCAAGCTGGCCGCCGGCCTCCACAAGCCGGCCGGCATCGGCGAGCTCACCGCCGCCGACGTGCACGGCCGCCTGCGCGACCTGCCCGTAGGCGAGGTCTGCGGGATCGGCCCCGTCACCCAGGAGCGGCTCACCGCCCTCGGGCTCACCACGGTCGGCATGCTGCAGGACGTGCCGTTCCCGCTGCTCGCGGCGGCGTTCGGCAAGGGCGCGCACGGGCTGCGCCAGCTCGCCCTGGGGCGCAGCTTCTCGCCGGTGCGCAGCGATCGGCCGCTGCCCAAGTCGGTCGGCCGCGAGATCACCTTCGACGACGACGTCAACGACGACGAACTCCTGCGCGCCACGCTGCTCTCGCTCGCCGACAACGCCGTCGCCGAGTTGCGCCGCAAGGGCCTGGCGGCGCGCACCGTGGCGCTCAAGGTGCGCTTCAACACGTTCCACACCGTGAGCCGGCGCCGCACGCTGCCTCGCCCGGTCAGCGCCGTGCGGCCCATCCACGAGACGGCCACGGCGCTGCTGGACGAGCTCGACGTCGGCGCCCGCTGGGTACGCCTCGTCGGGGTGAGCGTCAGCGGCCTCACCCACAACGCCTTCCAGCTCACCCTGGACGACGGCTGGCGCGAGGTGGCGCTCGGCGAGGCCGTCGACAAGGTGCGCGAGAAGTACGGCTTCAAGGCGCTCGCCCTGGCCGGCGGTTCGCCGGCCAGGCGCCACCTCGACCACGCGTCGCCGGCGCAGTCGTTCCATCCCGATTCAGGGAGCGCCGTCGAGGCCGCTCGCGAGCTCACCTCCGCTCGCCGCGGGGAGTCCGCTCCCGGAGCCTGCCTGAGGCGCGTCTCCGCACGCCCCCTGTGCTAGACTTCATCCTTCCGACAGGACACGACCGGCCGCCTCGCGCGCCCGCGGGCGAGAGGCCGGCGAAAAAGAACGAGGAGACCCCGGATGAACGACCCAGCCAAGATCAGGAACATCGCCCTCGTCGGCCATCGCGGTACCGGCAAGACGTCGTTGTTCGAGGCGTTGCTGTTCGACGCCGGGGCGATCACCCGACTGGGCTCCGTGGCCGACGGCACCACCGTCTCCGACTGGGATGAGGACGAGAAGAAGCGCCAGATGAGCCTCTCGGCCGGCCTGGCGCACGTCGATCGCGAGGGCCTCTCCTTCAACCTCATCGACACACCTGGCGACTCGAGCTTCCTCGCCGATGCCATCGCCAGCCTGCAGGTCGTCGAGACGGCGGTCGTGGTCGTCAACACGGTGCTCGGCGTCGAGGTCCAGCACGAGCGGCTCTGGGATCGCGCTGAGGCGCGCGGGCTCGGCCGCGTGATCGTCTGCAACATGCTCGACCGCGAGCGCGCCGACTTCGATCACGCCCTCGGCCTCCTCCAGGAGTCGTTCGGCCCGCAGGTCGTCGCCGTGCAGCTGCCCATCGGCAAGGAGCACGAGTTCAGCGGCGTCGTCGACCTGCTCACCATGAAGGCGCACACGTACAAGGGCGGCAAGGCCACCGTGGGCGACATCCCCGCCGAGCTCGCCGACGCCGCCGCTGCGGCTCGCGACAAGCTCATCGACGCCGTCGCGAGCACCGACGACGACCTCGCCGAGAAGTACCTCATGGAAGAGGAGATCACGGCGGCGGAGCTCAACGCGGCGTTCGCCGCCGCCGTCGCCGCCGCTCAGCTCTTCCCGGTCGCCTGCGCGTCCGCCACGGCCAACATCGCCGTGGACCACATCTTCGACGTGCTCGCGCTCGCCCCGTCGCCGGTCGACGTCACCCACCCCAAGGCCTTGAAAGGAGACGCCGAGGTCGAGCTCGACTGCGATCCCTCGCAGCCGGCCGTCGCCTTCGTCTTCAAGACGCTCGCCGACCCGTTCAGCGGTCACGTCAACGTGTTCCGCGTCTTCCAGGGCACGATGAGCAGCGATTCCCAGGTCGTGATCGCCCGCGACGGTCACAAGGAGCGCCTCGGCCAGATCCTCAAGACCATGGGCAAGGAGAGCAAGGCCTCCGGAGACCTCGTCGCCGGCGACATCGGCGCCATCGCGAAGCTCAAGGACGTCGTCACCGGCGACACGCTGTGCGCCGACGCCGACGCCGTCACGTTCCCTGCCATCGACTTCCCGGCGCCCCTCATGAGCTTCGCGATCACGGCGAAGAGCAAGGGCGAAGAGGACAAGGTCATCACGGCTCTCCGCCGTCTCTCCGAAGAAGACCCCATGCTCGAGGTGCACCACGACGACCAGACCGGCGAGATGATCGTCGGCGGCATGAGCCAGGTCCATGTCGAAGTGACTGTGGAGCGGATGAAGCGCCGCTTCGGCGTCGAGGTCGAGCTCAAGCCGCCGCGCGTCCCGTATCGCGAGACCATCAAGGGCACGGCCAAGGCCGAAGGCAAGCACAAGAAGCAGACCGGTGGCCGCGGCCAGTTCGCCGACACCTGGATGGAAGTCCGCCCGCAGCCACGCGGTGACGGGTTCGAGTTCGAGAACAAGATCGTCGGCGGCGCGATCCCGCGCAACTTCATCCCTGCGGTCGAGAAGGGCGTGCGCGCCGCCATGGACGACGGGTTCCTCGCCGGCTATCCGGTCGTCGACGTCCACGTGAAGCTCTACGACGGCAAGTATCACCCCGTCGACTCGAGCGACATGGCGTTCCAGATCGCCGGCTCCCTGGGCTTCAAGGCCGCCTGTGAGAAGGCCCAGCCGGCCCTGCTCGAGCCCATCATGAACGTCGAGATCACGATTCCCGAGGAGAACGTCGGAGACATCATCGGCGACCTCAACTCTCGGCGCGGCCGCGTGCTCGGCACCACGCCGCGCGGCCACAACAACGTGGTCGCCGCCGAGGTGCCGCTGGCTGAGATGCTCTCCTATGCGCCCGACCTCACGTCCATGACGGGCGGCCGTGGCGACTACCACATGGAACTTCTGCGGTACGACGAGGTACCGGCGCATCTCACGGCCAAGATCGTCGAGCAGGCCCAGAAGGACAAGGAAGAGGCCCAGAAGAGCTGAGTCCAATCCGTCCAGTTTTTCCCCGCAAAGCTGGGCATTTCGTGGCGTGGCGCCGGTAGCGGCCCTTTCAAGCGCTGCGGTAGGATTGGTGTGCAAAAGTAACCGGAGGTACCCCGTGACTGATATCGGCACCATGCGAGTGAAGAGCGGTCTCGCAGACATGCTCAAGGGCGGCGTCATCATGGACGTCACCAACGCCGAGCAGGCGAAGATCGCCGAAGACGCCGGCGCCTGCGCCGTGATGGCCCTCGAGCGCGTGCCGTCGGACATCCGCGCCCAGGGCGGCGTGGCCCGCATGGCCGACCCGACCAAGATCCAGGAGATCCAGGGCTGCGTGTCCATCCCCGTGATGGCCAAGGCGCGCATCGGTCACTTCGTCGAGGCCCAGATCCTGCAGTCCCTCGAGGTCGACTACATCGACGAGAGCGAAGTGCTCACGCCGGCCGACGAGGCCAACCACATCAACAAGTGGAAGTTCGACGTGCCGTTCGTGTGCGGCGCGGTCAACCTCGGCGAGGCGCTGCGCCGCATCAGCGAGGGCGCGGCCATGATCCGCACCAAGGGCGAGGCCGGCACCGGCGACGTCGTCGAGGCCGTGCGCCACATGCGCACCATCATGGGCCAGATCCGCAAGCTGCAGACCCTGGACGAGGACGAGCTGTACGTCATCGCGAAAGAGCTGCCGGCGCCGATCGAGCTGGTCAAGTGGGTCGCCGAGAACGGCAAGCTCCCGGTCGTGAACTTCTCGGCCGGCGGCATCGCCACCCCGGCCGACGCGGCGCTCATGATGCAGCTCGGCGCCGAGGGCGTCTTCGTCGGCTCCGGCATCTTCAAGAGCGAGGATCCGCAGAGCCGCGCCAACGCCATCGTCAAGGCGGCGACCAACTACCGCGACGCCGCCGTCCTGGCCGAGGTGAGTGTGGGCCTGGGTGACGCGATGCCCGGCATCGACGCCGCGCGCATGCCCGAGGAAGCCAAGATCCAGCATCGCGGCTGGTGACGCGGGAGAGGCATGACGCCTGAGAGTGGCAAGAAGCGGCTGGACTGGATCCTGTCGCCTGAGCCGGCGCTCGACCTGCACGGTCCGGGCGCCGGTCTCGTCGTGGGTGTGCTCGCGCTGCAGGGTGACTTCCGCGAGCACCGGCTCATGCTCGAGCGCCTGGGTGCGCGGACGCGCGAGGTGCGCAAGGCCGCCGACCTTCAGGGCCTGGACGGCCTCGTGATCCCCGGCGGCGAGAGCACCACGATCCACAAGCTCATGGTCGCCTACGAGCTGACCGCTCCCATCAAGGAGTTCGCAGCTCGCGGCGTCGTCTACGGCACCTGTGCCGGCCTCATCACGGTGGCGCGTGACACCGTCGAGGGCGCGCCGCCCACCCTTGGGCTCATGGACATCGTCGCGCGCCGCAACGCGTTCGGACGCCAGGTCCGCAGCTTCGAGGCCGATCTCGAGGTCAAGGGCTTGGGCTCCAGGCCGGTACGCGCCGTGTTCATCCGCGCGCCGTGGGTCGAGAGCGCCGGTCCCTGCGTCGAGGTGCTGGCGACCTGCGAGGGGCGCATCGTGGCGGCCAGGGAGGGCGGCGTGCTCGTCACCGCGTTCCACCCCGAGCTCACCGACGATACTCGCCTGCACGAACTGTTCATCCACATGATCCGCTGCCGGCAGGCCGCGGCGGACGCGCCGGACGGCGCGACCGCCGATTGCGACGCCGGCGAGCCCGGCCGGGCCGCTGCCGCGGCCGGCCACCGCTGAAAAGGGAGGTGGTGTCTCGTGTCCGGGCACTCCAAATGGGCGACCATCAAGCACAAGAAGGGCAAGACCGACGCCAGGCGCGGCAAGCTGTTCAGCAAGCTGTCCCGGGCGATCACCGTCGCGGCGCGTGAGGGCGGCCCAGACCCGGCCATGAACATCTCGCTGGCCAACGCCATCGAGAAGGCCAAGGCCGAGTCCATGCCCAAGGACAACATCGAGAAGGCCATCGGGCGCGGTGGCGGCGGGGTCGAGGGCGAGCAGTACGAGAGCATCCTCTACGAGGGCTACGGACCCGCAGGCGTCGCGATCATCGTCGACGTCCTCACCGACAACAAGAACCGGTCGGCGGCAGAGGTGCGCAACATCTTCAGCAAGCACGGCGGGCAGCTGGCACAGCCGGGCGCCGTCGCGTGGGGCTTCGAGCGGCGCGGGTCGATCGTCGTGGACGGCAGCAAGTACGACGAGGACGAGATCATGGCCGCCGCCATCGACGCCGGCGCGGAGGACGTGGTGACCGACGAGGGGGCCTTCCAGATCCTCACCGAGCCGGCCGACTTCGCCGCCGTGCGCGACGCCCTCACGGCGGCCGGCATCGAGTTCGACAATGCCGAGCTCACGATGATCCCGAAGACCACGGTCAAGCTCGAGGAGAACGACGCCCGCAAGACCATGAAGATCATGGACGCGCTGGAGGACAGCGACGACGTCCAGGAGGTCTACGCGAACTTCGACATCCCTGAGGACATCCTCGAAGCTCTGGCGGGCTGACGGGCATGATCGTCCTGGGCTTCGACCCGGGGACCGCGAGCACCGGCTGGGGGGTCATCGAGCAGGAGGGCAACCGCCTGAGCTCGCTCGGCCACGGCTGCATCGTGACCTCCGCCAAAGACCCCACGCACGTGCGCCTGCGCCAGATCTACGATCAGGCGCGCGGGCTCATCACGCGTTTCTGCCCGGACGTCGTGGTCCTTGAAGAGCTCTTCGTCAACGTGAACGTGAAGACGGCGCTCGCCGTGGGGCAGGCCAAGGGCGTGCTGTACCTGGCCGCCTCGGACCTCGACGAGTCGCCCTGTGAGTACTCGCCTCTCGCCATCAAGCAGGCGGTGACGGGCTACGGGCGGGCGAGCAAGATACAGGTGCAGGAGATGACCAAGGTCATCCTCTGCCTGCCGCGCATCCCGCAGCCGGATCATGCCGCCGACGCCCTGGCGGTCGCCATCTGCCACACGCACCACAACAGCGACGGCATGCGCGCTGCGCGCGGCACGTCGGGTGGGCGGCGGCCGTGATCGCCTCCCTCCGCGGCACGCTGCTGATGGTCGACGGCGAGCGGGCCGTGATCGAGGTCGGCGGCCTGGGCCTCGAAGTCCTGGCCTCGAGCCGCACGCTCGGCAGCCTCTCGCCGCATCGCGGCGAGGAGGTCAGTCTCATCACCTACCTGAACGTCCGCGAGGACGCGCTGCAGCTGTTCGGGTTCCGCGACCTCGGCGAGCGCACCTTCTTCCTCTGGCTGACGGCCGTGAGCGGGGTCGGCCCGAAGGTGGCTCTGGCGGTCCTGTCCGGCTATCCCGTGGCGGAGCTCGAGCTGGCCGTGGCGCGCGACGACGTCAAGAAGTTCGAGAGCATCCCCGGGATCGGCAAGAAGCTCGCCCAGCGGCTCGTGGTCGAGCTCAAGGACAAGGTCGGCGAGCTGCCGCCGGTGGCCGCCGGCGCAGCCGGCGAGACCGGCGGCCCGGCGCTCGCCGATTCCTTCCTCGCAGCGCGCTCCGCGCTGCAGAACCTCGGCCTGACGCTCCGCGAGGCCGAAGAGGCCCTGCGCGGCGCCCCCGAGGACGCGCCGCTCGAGGACATGGTCAAGTACGCGCTGACGCGCAAGGCGGGTGAGTGATGCCCAAGCAACCGCAGGACCGCATCGGCGACCCCAACGAGCGCGCCGACGACAAGGACCTGGAGCTCAGCCTCCGGCCGCGCCGGTTTGCCGACTTCGTGGGTCAGCGTGTGGCAAAGGAGCAGCTCGAGATCTTCGTCGAGGCCGCCAAGCAGCGCGGCGACACCCTCGACCACGTCCTCATCGCCGGGCCTCCCGGCCTCGGCAAGACCACGCTCGCCGGCATCATCTCCCAGGAACTCGGTGTGGGCATGCACACCACCTCCGGGCCGGCGCTCGAGCGCAAGGTCGACGTCGCCGGCCTGCTCACCAATCTCCAGGAGGGCGACGTCCTCTTCGTCGACGAGATCCACCGCCTCAACGCCGCCGTCGAGGAGGTCCTCTATCCCGCCATGGAGGACTACGAGATCGACATCATGATCGGTGAGGGACCGGCTGCCCGCAGCATCCGCATGCAGGTGGCCCCGTTCACCCTGATCGGCGCGACCACGCGCACCGGGCTGCTGACGACGCCGCTGCGCGACCGGTTCGGCGTCTGGCAGCGACTCGAGTACTACGAGATCGAGGAGCTCGCCGCCATCGTCGGCCGCTCCGCCGGGATCCTGAGCGTCGAGATCGACCAGGACTCCACCCTCGAGATCGCCGGGCGCTCGCGCGGCACGCCGCGCGTGGCCAACCGGCTCCTGCGCCGCGTGCGCGACTTCGCTCAGGTGCGCCACGAGGGGATCATCGATCACGAGATCTGCCTCGCGGCTCTCGAGCTCTTCCAGGTGGACGGCGAGGGCCTCGACAAGCTCGACCGCGACATCCTCAAGATCATCGCCGAGAAGTTCGACGGCGGCCCTGTGGGCCTCGACACGCTCGCCGTCGCGCTCGGCGAGGAGGCGGACACGGTCATGGACGTCTACGAGCCGTACCTCATCATGCAGGGCTTCCTCAAGCGGACGCCGCGCGGCCGCGTGCTCACTCGCAGCGGCTTCATCCACTGCGGACTCAAGCCTCCCGCGCGCGGCGACACGCTGTTCGAAGAGCTCTGAGGTCTTCGGCCGGTGCGCCGGAGGCCTCGCGCTATACTCGCCCGATGACCGACCTGCTCCTCCACACCTGCTGCGGACCGTGCTCCACCGTCGCCGTGCCCGCCTGGCGCGAGCGCGGGGTCGAGCCGGTGGGCTGGTTCGAGAACCCCAACATCCAGCCGGCCGCCGAGCTCGAGCGGCGTCGCGAGAGCATGCGGCGCTTCAGCCGGGCGGCCGGCCTCGAGCTCGTCGACAGCGACGGCGAAGGTGCGCCGGCGTGGACCGCGTGGCGCGAGTCACTCGCGACGGCCGCGCCCGGGGAGCGCTGCGCCGAGTGTCTCGGCCTGCGACTGGGCGCGGCCGGAGAGGCGGCGCGCGCCCTCGGCTTCTCGCGCTTCTCGACGACGCTCACCGTGAGCCCGTATCAGCGTCACGACCTCATCGTGGCCGCCGGCGAGGCGGCGGCCGACGCCCACGGCGTCGACTTCGTCTACCTCGACTCCCGGGATCATTTCAGCGACAGCTACGCGGAGAGCCGCCGTCTCGAGCTCTATCGTCAGGCGTACTGCGGCTGCGCCGCCAGCAAGTGGGAGGCCTGGCACGAGCGCCGCGCCCGGCGGAGGACGGCGTGAGGGAGGAGACCGCCGCCCTCACCTTGGCCGACCTCGAGTACGAGCTGCCGGACGAGCTGATCGCGCAGACGCCGGCGGAGCCCCGCGACGCCTCACGTCTCCTCGTGGAGCGGCGCTCGACCGGCGCGCTCGAGGACCGTACCTTCTCGGACCTGCCCTCTCTGCTGTGTCGCGGGGACGTGCTGGTGCGCAACGACACGCGGGTCTTCCCGGCGCGCAGCTTCTTCCACCGGGCGACCGGCGGGCGTATCGAAGTGCTGTTCCTCTGCGCGCTGACCGGCCTGTCACCGGTGAGAGAACGGTGGGAGGTGTTGCTGCGAGGCCGGCCGCGGCGCGAAGAGGTGCTCGAGAACGAAGTCATGGGGCCGGAGTGGACGCTGCGCTGCATCGAGCCGCTGGGTGACGGCCGCTGGGTGGTCGAGAACCTCGGGCAGGCGGCGGTCCTGGACCTGCTCGCCGACGCCGGCGTGACGCCGCTGCCGCCCTACATCACGACGCCGCTGGACGATCCCGAGCGCTATCAGACGACCTACTCCCGCATGCTCGGGTCCGCCGCGGCGCCGACGGCGGGCCTGCACTTCACGCCGGCGCTCGACGCGGCGCTCGACGCGGCCGGCGTCTCTCTGGAGAGCGTGACCCTGCACGTGGGGCTCGGGACGTTCAAGCCGCTCCCGGAGGGATCGCTGGAGGCGGCGACGCTGCACAGCGAGTCCTTCGAGGTGGCGCCGGACGTGTGGGCGCGCCTCGGCGAGGCGCGCCGGGACGGCCGGCGCATCGTCGCCGTCGGCACGACATCCCTGCGCGTGCTCGAACACCTGGCGCTCCAGGGCGCGACCGGGGAGCTCGACGAGCCGCTGCGCGGCGACACCCGCCTGTTCATCCGCCCGGGCTTCCGGTTCCGCATGGTCGACGGACTCGTCACGAACTTCCACCTGCCGCGCACGAGCCTGCTGGCGCTCGTGATGGCGTTCTGCGGCGTCGAGGAGACGCGCGCGGCCTATCGCCACGCCGTGGCCGAGCAGTACCGCTTCTACAGCTTTGGCGACGCGATGCTGGCGCTGTGAATACCCGACGTAGCGAAGGTATCGACGGGCGCGACGCCGCATCGCCCGTCCACAGTCGACGTAGCGAAGCCGTCGACCGGCGCGCCGCCGCAGCGCCGGTCCCCGGCGCGCCGATGACGGCGGAAGGGTTCGCCTTCGAGGTCGAGGCGCGCGACGGAGCCGCCCGCGCCGGTCGCCTGACGACGCCGCACGGAGTGGTCGAGACGCCGTGCTTCATGCCGGTCGGCACCAAGGCGACGGTCAAGGCGGTGGAGCCTCGCGAGCTGCGGGAGCTCGGCGCCCAGATCGTCCTCGGCAACACGTATCACCTCTACTTCCGCCCCGGGACGGAGATCGTCGCCGCGCACGGCGGGCTCCACGGCTTCATGCGGTGGGACGGGCCCATCCTCACCGATTCTGGTGGGTTCCAGGTCTTCAGCCTGGAGGGCACGCGGGTCATGCGCGACGACGGGGTGGAGTTCAGTTCCGTCTACGACGGCTCGCGGCACGTGTTCACGCCCCAGCTGGCGATGCACATCCAGGAGGAGCTCGGCGCAGACGTCATCATGGCTTTCGACCAGTGCGCGCCGGGCACCTTGCCGCACGAGGAGCTCGTGGCCGCCGTGGAACGCACCACGCGCTGGGCGGCGGCCTGCAAGGAGGCGCACGGCCGCCGCGACCAGCTCCTCATCGGGATCGTGCAAGGCGGCGCCGACGAGGTTCTGCGGCGGCAGTCGGCCGCCGAGATCACCGGCGTCGGCTTCGACGCCTACGCCATCGGCGGCCTCAGCGTCGGCGAGCGCGGCGACGAGATGCTCGCGACCGTCGAGCTCATGGACGAGCTTCTGCCGGGCGACCGCCTGCGCTACTTCATGGGCATCGGCGATCCCGTCGGCATCGTCGACGTCGTCGCCCGCGGCGTGGACGTGTTCGACTGCGTGCTTCCGACCCGCATGGCGCGCACCGGGACGGCGATCCTGCGAGGCGGCGGGCGCCTGAATCTGCGCAACGCCCGGTTCGCCGCCGATCTGGCGCCGCTCGAGGCCGGCTGCGACTGCTACACGTGCCGCACGTTCACCCGTTCGTACCTGCGCCACCTGGTCACGCAGAAGGAGATGCTGGGCGCGCAGCTCCTGAGTCTTCACAACCTGCGCGTTCTGCTAAGATTGACCGCAGACGCCCGCTGCGCCATTCGCGACGGGCGTTTTGCAGAGTTTGCCAACGACGTTGCGGGGCGCCGCTCCGCAGGAGGTTGAGGTCCGTGTCGTTCACGATCATCATCTGGATTCTCGTATTCTTCGGGATCTTCTACTTCCTCGCGATCCGCCCACAGCGCCGTCAGAAGCAGCAGCACGCCGAGATGGTCAGCATGCTCAAGAAGGGCGACGAGGTGGTCACCATCGGCGGCATGTTCGGCACCATCAGCGCCATCGGCGACGACTGGGTCGAGCTCGAGGTCGCCAAGCGCACGCGCGTCCGCTACCTCAAGCGCGCCATCTCGTCTATCACCAGCATCGATGAGTACGACGAAGAAGAAGAGGACGAGTACATCGAGGCCGGCGAAGAGGACGTCACCGAAGAGGTCGAAGAGGAGTACGTCGAGGACGACGGGGAAGTCGTCGAGGACGAAGAGGTCGTGGACGAGGCGGCCGACGAGGCCACCGACGAGACGGTCGAAGCTCCCGACGCACCGGAGGCTCCCAAGGCGTGACGCCGCCGTCTTCGGCATCGACCATGATCCAGCGTATGACCACGGGCCCCGCAGACGCTGCGGGGCCCGTCTCATGCAGGGATTCTTGCCTGCGGCGCGAACTGCGTTCTGACGTGGACTCGACACAGGGGTAACGCTCACATGGCGCATGTTCTCGCGTTCGCCAATCAGAAGGGTGGGGTGGCCAAGACCACCTCGACGGTGAACCTCGGCGCGGCCCTCCGCGAGCACGATCTGCGCGTGCTCGCCGTCGACATGGATCCTCAGGGCAACCTGACCATGAGCCAGGGCATCGACACCGAGGGTCTCGAGAAGAGCATGTACGACGTCCTCGTGCACCGGACGCCCATCGAGGACGTGATCTACGAGCGGGAGCTGGACGTCGCCGCCTCCACCATCGACCTCGCCGGCGCCGAGATGGCCCTGGCGACGATGATCGGGCGCGAGCGGGCTCTGCAGCGCGCCCTGGACGCCGTGCGCGACAACTACGATTACATCCTCATCGACACGCCTCCGTCGCTGGGGCTGCTGACGATCAACGCGCTGACCGCCTCCGAGGGCGTCATCGTGCCCGTGCAGTGCGAGTACCTCTCGCTGCGCGGACTGCTGCAGCTCGAGAAGACCCTGGAGATGATCCGCGAGAACCTGAACCCCGACGTGCACATCAAGGGCATCCTGCCGACGCTGTTCGACGCGCGGACCCACCACGGCAAGGAGTCCATTGAGGTCCTCCGCGAGAACTTCGGCGACCTCGTTTTCGACACCGTCGTGCGCAAGACCATCAAGTTCGCCGAGGCGCCAGTAGGCGGCACCTCGGTGCTGAAGTACGATCCCAAAGGCAGGGGAGCAGAATCGTACCGCGCCCTCGCGCGGGAGGTGCTGAATGGCAGATCGTCCTAGCATGAAGGATGGACTGAGCGAGCTCTTCCGGCGTACCGACAGCGGCGGGTCGATCCCCGAAGCCTCGGGCGCGGACGCTCCAGTCAAGGGCCGGCCGTACGTGACGACCATCAAGGTGGTCGGCATCGGCGGAGCCGGCACCAACGCCGTGAACCGGATGGTCGACTCAGGCGTGAAGGGCGTCGAGTTCATCGCCGTCAACACCGACGTGCAGCAGCTCGACGTGTGCGACGCCGACGTCAAGATCCACATCGGGCAGGAGATCACGCACGGTCTGGGCGGCGGGGCGAACCCCGAGGTCGGCCGTGAGGCCATGGAAGTCAGCCGTGACCAGCTCAAGGCCGCGCTGCGCGGCGCCGACCTGGTCTTCGTGACTGCCGGCGAAGGCGGCGGCACCGGCACCGGCGGCGCGCCCGTGGTCGCGCAGGTCGCCCGTGAGCTCGGGGCCGTCACCATCGCCATCGTCACCAAGCCGTTCGGCTTCGAGGGCAACCGCCGCCAGCGCCAGGCGCTCGAAGGCATCGATGTACTGCGCGAAGTGGCCGACACGGTCATCTCCATCCCCAACGATCGCCTGCTCGACGTCGTCGAGCGCAATGCGAGCGTCGTCGAGGCGTTCCAGCACGCGGACGACATCCTGAGGCAGGGCGTCCAGGGCGTCACCGACCTGATCACGGTGCCTGGGCTCATCAACCTGGACTTCGCCGACGTGCGCGCCATCGTGCACGACGCCGGCACCGCCCTGCTCGGCATCGGCGTGGCCGGGGGAGAGAACCGCGCCCAGGCCGCCGCGGACATGGCCATCCATTCGCCGCTCCTCGAGACCAGCATCGAGGGCGCTCGTGGCCTGCTGCTCAACATCACCGGCGGGGAGGACCTCACGCTGTTCGAGGTCAACGAGGCCGCCGGGGTCATCAGCGAGGCCGCCGACGACGACGCGAACATCATCTTCGGCGCCGTCGTCAACGAGAAGCTCGAGGGCAAGATCTCGATCACCGTGGTCGCGACAGGCTTCGGCGAGGACGTCCGGCACGCGCAGGCGCCGCCACGCGGCCCCGAGGGCCGCACGCCGGCGCCGAAGGCCGAGCCAAGGCAGGAGCGCGGCTCGATGTTCGGTGCCGCACCGCGCTTCGACGACAAGGACTTCGACATCCCGTCGTTCGTCAATCAGCCAGAGGATTGACCCGGAGTGACGCGGGCATGATGTCCAGAGGACGTGACGGCGATGCGTGCTGAGGCCAGCGCCGTCGCCGCATCTCCCGTTGCGCTCGAACTGGACCTCGATGTCTTCGACGGCCCGTTCGACCTGCTCGTCACGCTGATCCTGCGCGACGAGATCGACATCTGGGAGGTCCGCGTCTCGCGGATCATCGCCGAGTACGTCGTCCATCTCGCCGACACCGGGGAGTTCGACCTCGACGCCACCTCGCAGTTCGTGGTGCTCGTGGCCGCGCTGCTCGAGATGAAGTCGCGTCTGCTGCTCGAGGAGGAGGTCGAGGAGGAGCTCGAGGACCTCGACCCCGACGAGGCGGCGCGCCAGTTGCTCGAGCGCCTGGTGAGGTACAGCCAGTTCCGGAATGCGGCCGGCAGTCTCAGGTCGGCGTGGGAGAAGCACAGCGCGCGCCTCTACCGCAACGCGCCGGTGCCTGCCGAGCTTCTGCGCCGGCGCGTCGCCGACGGGGCGCTGTCGGCGAGCGTGCTGGCCGAGGCTCTGTCGCCGCTGCTGCGCGAGCCTCCCGTCCCGGACACCAGCCACCTTGCCGACCTGGCCGTGTCGCTCGTCAAGGAGCTCCGTCGCCTGCGGCTCATTCTGGACGACGAGGGGGAGTTCACCTTCGCCGGTGTCGCCCCGCGCGACAGGCTCGAGCGTGCGGTCACGTTCTTCGCGCTTCTCGAGCTTCACTCCAGCGGTGAGGCCCGTCTGCGGCAGACGCGGCACTTCGGCGACATCGTGGTCAGCCGCATCACGGCGCCGGCGCCCGTCCTAGGGTGACGCCGGCCGCCGCCGTGCGGTAGCATCGACGCGTCCCTACATTCGACTCAGCCACGGCATGCTCCCACTCTCACGGCGCCTCGAGGCGCTCCTCTTCATCTCTTCCCGACCCATCCCGGCCGACAGGCTGGCCGAGGCGTGCGCCTGCACCGAAGAGGAGCTGGCAGAGGCTCTGCAGGCGCTGCGCGCCGAGTACGCAGCAGGGTCTCACGGTATCGAGGTCCGCGACGTGGCCGGGGGAGTGACGTTCGCCGTCGCGGACGACTGCGCCGAGGACGTGCGCCGGTTCACCGGCGCCGAGAGGCCCGACGAGCTCACACCGGCGCTCCTCGAGACTCTCGCCGTGGTCGCGTACCTCGAGCCGGTCACGCGGGCTGAGATCGCCGAAGTGCGCGGGGTCTCGTCCGAATACGCCCTCGGAGCACTGGAGGAGCGCGGCCTCGTCGAGCAGCAGGGCCGCGCCGACACGCCGGGCGCGCCGGTGCTCTACGGCACCGGGGAGCGCTTCCTCAGACTGTTCGGACTCGCGAGCCGCGACGACTTGCCGCCGCTCGAGGAGTTCTCGCTGGGCGCCGACGAAGTCGACGAGATCCGCTCCCGGCTCCACGCAAACGCCGAGAGGAGGGCCCTGTGAGCCCTGCCCAGCCCATGAACCTGGTCGTCTACCTCGCGCGCGCCGGGGTCGGCTCGCGCCGTTCGTGCGACGACCTCATCCGCGAAGGTGTCGTGACGGTCAACGACGAGGTCGTCACGTTCCCCCGTCAGAAGGTCACCCCCGAAGACGTGGTCGCCGTCCGCGGCGAGCCGGTCAGCGCCCGCGAGCTGCGGTACTTCCTGGTCAACAAGCCCCGGGGAGTCGCCAGCACGCGCAGCGATCCGCACGCCGACCGCGTGATCGTCGACATGGTGCCGGGCGGCCGCGCCCTGTTCCCGGTCGGCCGCCTCGACGTGGACACGACCGGGCTCATCATCCTCACGAACGACGGGGTGCTGGCCAACCGGCTCATGCACCCCAGATACGGGGTCCCCAAGACGTACGTCGCGCGAGTGCGCGGCAAGGTCAGCCGGCGCGCGCTCGGCACCCTGCGCCAGGGCGTCGATCTCGAAGACGGCCCGACGTCCCCGGCCGACGTCAAGCTCAAGAAGCAGAGCGCCAAGACCGCTCTCGTCGAGATCACCATCCACGAGGGCCGCAAGCGTCAGGTACGGCGCATGTTCACCTCCGTCGGCTTGCCGGTCGAGGAGCTCAGCCGCCGTCGCTACGGTCCGCTGACGGACAAGGGGCTCGAGCCCGGCGGCTACCGCGAGCTCACCGGCGACGAGGTCGAGTCGCTGCGCCGGGCTGGGGAAGAGGTGGCCGGCGAGGTCGCCAAGGAAGTCGAAGGATCGCCGCTCATGCTGGCCGCCGAGGTGGACGCCGAGGCGGCGCCGCTCACCGCGGAGGCGGTGCTGCTCGCCGATGCCACGGCCGTCGCCGAGCAGGGGGAGCCGCAGCCGTTCGACGCCGGCGCAGGTGTCAGCCACGAGACCGACGTGAGCGACGAGACGGACGAGCGCGAGGCCTCACCCGAGGAGTCCGGCCATCCGGACACCGCCGCGGAGCCGTCCGGGGAGCTGGACGAGCCGCAGGCCGACGACGAGAGCTGAAATGTATACTCTTGCAGTCACTGTGCATGCCTGCCGCGCCGCGAGCGCGCCCCGACCCCTCGGAGTGACGACATGACCGTCCGCTTCATCCCGGAGCTCGCCGGCATCGTCCCCTACCAGCCCGGGCTTCCCATCGAGGTGGTCCAGCGGCGCTTCGGCCTCGAGCAGGTGGTCAAGCTCGCGTCCAACGAGTTCCCGCTCCCGCCGTTCCCTCAAGTGAAGGAAGTGGTGATGGGGGCCCTGGACCGACTGCAGCGGTATCCGGACGGCTTCTCCACCGACCTGCGCGAGGCGGTCGCCGCCATGTACGACCGCAGCCCGGAGCAGGTGACCGTCGGGTGCGGCACCTGCGAGCTTCTCTACCTGCTGGCGCACGCCGTGCTCGAACGTGGAGACGAGGTGGTCCTGGCCACACCGTCGTTCACGTCCTATCGCGACGTCATCGACATCCGCGGCGCGATCCCGGTGGCGGTCCCTCTCGTCGACCACACGCACGACCTCGAGGCCATGGCGGCCGCGGTCTCGCCGCGCACGAAGCTCATCTTCGTCTGCAACCCGAACAACCCCACGGGGACCTACGTGCCGTCGGCCGCCGTGCGACGGCTGGTCGAGAACGTGCCGGACGACGTCATGGTCGTGATCGACGAGGCGTACATCGAGTTCGTTACCGCGGAGGATCGAGAAGGCTCGCTCGCGATCCAGAAGGACCACGACAACGTGGTCGTCCTGCGGACCTTCTCCAAGATCTACGGGCTCTGCGGCCTGCGCACCGGGTTCGGGATCTGCGCGCCCGAGGTCAAGGGCGCCGTCGACAAGGTGCGGCAGCCGTTCAACGTGAACCTGCTCGGGCAGCTCGCCGCGATCGAGGCGCTGAAGCATCAGGATCTGGTGGCGCAGCGGCGCGAGACCAACGCCGCGCTGCGCGACCTCATGGTGGCGCGCCTTGCGGAGCGCGGGCGCGCGACGGTGCCGTCGCAGGCGAACTTCATGCTCGTCGACATGAACGACCTGTGCGACCCGCACGACAAGGTCTGCGGGACGCTGCTCTCCATGGGTGCCATCGTGCGTGACGGCAACGCGCTCGGGTGCCCGGGGTGGGCCCGGGTGACCGTGGGCACCGAGGACGAGATCGAGTTCTTCCTGGACAAGATGGGCTCGCTCGAGGTCCCCTCGTGAGCATGATGGTCATCATGCACGAGGCCGCGACGCAGGAAGAAGTCGCGCACGTCTGCGCGCGTGTCGAGGAGGCGGGCGCCAGCGCACACATCTCCCTCGGTGAGGACGTCACGGTCATCGGGGTCATCGGCGACCGCGAGGAGATCACGGAGCTGCCGCTCGAGGCCATGCCGGGAGTCGACCGGGTCGTGGCGATCCTGCGTCCGTACAAGCTGGTCAGCCGCGAGTTCCAGCGGCGCGACACCGTGATCGACGTGAACGGCGTCAAGATCGGCGGCGGGCACTTTGCGCTCATCGCCGGCCCGTGCTCCATCGAGACGCCGGAGCAGGTGCTCGAAGCCGCCCGGGCCGTCAAGGCGGCGGGCGGCCACATGATGCGCGGCGGGGCGTTCAAGCCGCGCACCTCGCCGTACGCCTTCCAGGGACTCGGCGAGGAGGGCCTCGCGATGATGGCCGCCGCCCGCGCCGACACCGGCCTGCCGATCGTCACCGAGGTCCTGGACCCGCGCGATCTCGACGTCGTGTGCGCCTACGCCGACGTGCTCCAGGTCGGCGCCCGCAACACCCAGAACTTCCTGCTCCTCGCAGAACTCGGCAAAGCGGGGAAGCCCGTGCTGCTCAAGCGCGGTCCGGCGACGACGATCGAAGAGCTGCTCATGTCGGCCGAGTACATCCTCAAGGAGGGCAACCGGGACGTGATCCTCTGCGAGCGCGGCATCCGCACCTTCGAGACGGCCACCCGCAACACGCTGGACATCAGTGCGGTGCCGGTGATCAAGCTCGCCAGCCACCTGCCGGTGGTGATCGACCCCAGCCACTCCGCCGGCAGGCTCGACCTGGTGCTGCCGCTGTCGCTGGCCGGGGTGGCCGCTGGCGCCGACGGCGTGCTCGTCGAGACGCACCCAAACCCGGAGCACGCCCTCTGCGACGGCCCTCAGTCGCTGCCGACCGCGGTGTTCGGCGAGTATGCGGGCCGCGTCCTCGACCTCGCGCGCTGGACAGGCAAGAGCGCCTGACGCCGTGCCCGAGCCGCACGTCAGCACCGTCGCCCTGGTCGGCGTCGGCCTCATGGGTGGATCGCTCGGCCTCGCCGCTCGCGAGCATGCCGGCGTGGCCGAAGTCCGCGGCTTCAGCCAGACGCAGGCCACGCTCGATCTCGCGCTCGAGCGCGGCGCGATCACGAGCGCCTGCGGCAGCGTCGAAGAGGCCTGCGCAGGCGCCGACCTGATCTTCGTCTGCACGCCCGTCCGGCTCGTGGTCGGTCACGTGCGCGAGGCGCTGGCGGCCGCTCCGCCGCACGCGGTCGTCACCGACGTCGGGAGCACCAAGGGACCGCTGATGCGGTCGCTCACCCCCGAGGAGCAGCGACGCTGCATCGGCGGCCACCCGCTCTGCGGGTCGGAGACCGCCGGCGTCGCCAACGCCCGCGCCTCGCTGTACCACGGCGCGACCTACTTCGTGACGCCGGGCGCGCACGTGGACGCCGATGCGTACCAGCTGCTCTACGGGTTCCTCGGCGACATCGGCGCCCGCCCGGTCGCCGTCGACCCCGAGGAGCACGACCGGCAGATGGCCGTGGTCAGTCACCTGCCGCACGTGCTCGCCAACGTGCTCATGAGCCAGGCCGGCCAGCACGCCGGCGCGCGCGACGCGCTGCTCTCCGCCGGGCCGAGCTTCCGTGACCTCACCCGCATCGCCGGCAGCAACCGGCGCGTATGGACCGACATCTTCCTCGACAATCGCGCCGCCCTGCTGGCCTCGCTGGCCCAGTTCCAGGAGGGGCTGCAGGAAGTGCTCGAGGCGCTCGCCTCCGCGGATGCATCGCGTCTCAGCGACACGATCGTGCGAGCCAAGGAACAGCGCGAGCGGATGCTCGCGGCCGGAAGCCTGCCGGCCGAGGACCTGTACCGCATCCTGATCCCGGTCCCCGACCGCCCGGGCGTGTTCAGCGAGATCATGGTCGCGCTCGGTGACGCCGGCATCAACGTCGAGGACCTCTCCATGCACCACATGAGCGCCGAGCTGGGCGGCACGCTGACCGTGTTCGTGCTCGGTGAGGATGTCTGCCAGCGCGCCACGCACGTCCTCGGCGCGCTCGGGTACGAGGTGAGCACCAGGGCGGAGGTCGACGCCGAATGACCGTGGTCGCCATCGACGGGCCGGTGGGCTCAGGGAAGAGCACCGTGGCCAGGATGGTCGCCGAACGTCTCGGCTACCTGTACCTGGACACCGGCGCCATGTACCGCGCCGTCGGGCTGCTCGCCACGGAGGCCGGTGTCCGCCTCGACGACGAGGCGGCCGTCGTGCCCATCGCCGCGGACGCGGAGCTTCGCTTCGACGGCGACGGCCGGCTGTTCGCCGGCGACCGCGACGTGAGCGGCCTCATCCGCAGCCTCGAGATGAGCGCGGCCGCCTCGGTCGTGTCCGTCCTGCCCGGCGTGCGCCGGCTGCTGGTCGAGCGTCAGCGGACGCTCGGGGCCGGCGCCGACATCGTGATGGAAGGCCGCGACATCGGCACCAACGTGTTCCCCGGCGCCGAGGTCAAGGTGTTCCTGACGGCGCGCCCGGAGGTGCGGGCGGCGCGCCGCGCCGAAGAGCTCTGCGCCAAGGGCGAGGAGGCCTCAGTGGACGAAGTCCTCGCGGCGCTTATGGAGCGCGATCGCCGCGACAGCGAGCGCGAGGTCGCGCCGCTGCGTAAAGCCGCCGACGCGGTGGAGGTGGACACGTCCGAGCTCACGCTCGACGAGGTCGTCGCCGCCGTCGTCGCCGTGGTCGGGGAGAAGGTGGCCTCATGATCCGCATATGGCGCTATCCGGTGGTCGGACACGGTGACACGCGTCTGTACACCTTCTTGCGCTGGCTCGCGATACCGTTCTTCGGCGGGCTGTATCGCTGTCGCGTCCGCGGCGCGGAGAACCTCCCCCAGACGGGCCCCGTGATGGTGATCATGACCCACAAAGCCTTCTGGGACCCCGTGATCGCGGGCATGATCTTCGACCGCCCGCTGCGCTTCATGGCGAAGAAGGAGCTGTTCGTGAACAGTGCGGCGGCGAAGTTCATCTCGAGCCTCGGCGCGTTCCCGATCGATCGCGGTGCCGGGGACCGTGCCGCACTCACGGGAGCGCTCGACATGCTCAAACGCGGAGAGATGCTGCTGATGTTCCCCGAGGGCCACCGGCAGCGGTACCACGGTGTGGGCGACTTCTTGCCCGGCGTCGGCATGATCGCCCTGAGAAGCGGGGCGCCGGTGATACCGCTGGCCCTGGACGGCACGCAGGACATGCTGCGCGACGGGAAGCTCGGGCTCCCGGCGCTGCGGGGGCTGGTCGGCCCGCCGATCGACCTCAGCGACATCACGACCAGGAACAGCAAGGCATATCAGGAGGCCGCCCGGCGCATGCACGAGGCCGTCGCGGAGCTCTATGCCCAGCTCTGAGGACGTCCCTCCCGTCTCCGGTCAGGCCACGCCGTCGTACGACGAGGAGCCGGAGCGCAGCGCCGAACTGCGCCACGTGCGCGCCGGTGACGCCGAGATCGTGGTCGCCCGCTACGCCGGGTACTGCTACGGCGTCGAGCGCGCCCTGCGCCTGACGGGTCAGGCGCTCGAGGGCGCGCCGCCTCCCGTGGCCACGCTCGGACCCATCATCCACAACCCGAGCGTCGTCGGGAGCCTGAAGGAACGCGGCGTCGACGTGATCGACCAGGTCGACGACGCGACCGTGGGCACGCTCATCGTCCGCACCCACGGCGTCTCGCCGGACGTGATCGAGCACGCCCGGTCGCGCCGGCTCAACGTCGTCGACGCCACCTGTCCGTTCGTCTCGGTCGCCCAGCGCAAGGCGGCCGCGCTGCGCGAGGCGGGATACGCGGTCGTGATCCTCGGCGAGCGCGACCACCCGGAGGTCGTCGGGCTCGAAGGGTTCGCGGGCTCCGACGCGGTGGTCGTGGAGGACGCGTCCGGCCTGCCGCTCGAGCGCCTGCGCGGCCGGCGCGTGGGCGTGGTCGTGCAGACCACGCAGACGCGCGCCAACCTCTCGGCGCTCGCGGCCGCGCTCGCGCCGGTCGCCCGCGAGCTCCTCGTCTTCAACACGGTCTGCGACGCGACCGAGAAGCGCCAGAGCGCCGCCTGCGAGCTGGCCGACGATGTCGACGTCGTCGTGGTGGTCGGCGGGCGCAACAGCGCCAACACCGCCCGCCTCGCGCAGCTCTGCGCGGCCATCGAGCCGCGGACCCACCACATCGAGTCCGCGGCCGAACTGCGTCCGGAGTGGATGGAGGGCGCCGCCCGCATCGGCGTCACCGCGGGGGCCTCGACGCCCGACGAGGAGATAGAGGCCACCGTGCGTGCGCTCCTGGAGCTCTGCGGTGGCTGAAGGCGCGGAGGCCGCCTGCGGCGGCGTCTTCGTCGCCGACGTCAGGGATGCTGCCGCCCGCGGCGGACTGCGCGCCGGCGACCGCATCATCGCCCTGAACGGCGGCGTCCCGCTCGACGTCCTCGACCTGGAGGACGCCGCCGCCGACGGCACCCTCTGGCTCTCCGTGCTGCGCGACGGCCACCCTCTGGACCTCGTGGTCTCGCCCCGGCCGGGGGAGTGGCACGGCATCTCGCTCGACCGGGGAGGGCTCGGCGACGACCCGCGCACGTGCCGCAATGCCTGTCGCTTCTGTTTCGTCGACCAGGTGCCGGCCGGCCTGCGCGCGGCGCTGTCCGTCAAGGACGACGACTACCGTCTGTCCTTCCTGCACGGGAACTTCATGACGCTCACGAACCTGAGCGAGCCCGACATCGAACGCATCGAGGAGCTCCGTCTTTCGCCGCTCTACGTCTCGCTGCACGCCTGGGACGACGCCGCCCGAGTCCGCCTCATGGGGCGGGCGGCGGCAGGTTCGCGCGGCGTGCTCGAGCGGCTTGCCGTCGCGGGCCTCGACCTGCACCTTCAGGTCGTGCTCTGCCCTGGGTGGAACGACGGCGACGTGCTCGCCGAGACCGTGCTGCAGGCGGGCGCTCGGGAGGCCGTGGTCGACCTCGGCGTCGTGCCCGTCTCACTGGCGGCCGAGGGGGAGCTCAGCCGAGTGACGCCGGAGGATGCCCGGCGCGTCATCAGGGCCGTCGAGACGTGGCAGAGCGAGTTCGCCCGGCGACGCGGGAGCGCCTTCGTGCACGCCGCCGACGAGTTCTACCTGCTGGCCGGCGCGGAGCCTCCGGCCGGCGACGCGCCCGAGCAGTACGAGAACGGCGTCGGCATCTCCGCCGCGACGGTCGCCGAGGCCACCGAATTGGCGGCGTCGTGGGCGGGGGGCGAGGACCGGGACGACGAAGTCCCGGCGCCGCCGTCGGGCGCCGTCTCCGGCGTGCGCCTGCTCTGCGGGACGCTCGCGCCGCCGGTGCTCGACCGTGTCGCCGCGATCCTGGAGCCGGCCGCCGGCGTCCCCGTGCGCTCCTTCGCCGTGGAGAACGTCGTCTTCGGACCGCACGTCACCGTGACCGGCCTCCTCGGCGGCGCCGAGGTGCTGGGCGCGCTGCGCCGCGACCCGCTCGCCGAGGGCGAGTGGCTCGCGGCCCCCCGCGTCTGGCTGCCGGCCGATCTGGGCCGCACCCTGGACGACGTCGCCGAGGACGAACTCGAGGCCGCCTGCGGTGGCCGCCTCGTCGTCGCCGAAACCCTCGGCGACGCGTTTGCTAGACTGTCCAGATGAAGACACTCCCCATCGTCGCCGTCGTCGGCTCGCCGAACGCCGGCAAATCCACGCTTGTGAACCGCCTCACCGGCACGCGCGCCACCGTCGTGCACGAGACGCCCGGGCGTCACGCGCGACCGCAAAGAGATCGAAGTCGAGTGGACGGGCCACCACCTGCTGCTCGTCGACACCGGCGGCTACGACACCACCGAAGACGCCCCGTTCGCCGGGCACATCCGTGAGCAGGTCGAGCACGCCATCGCGGCGGCCGACGTCGTCCTCTTCATCCTCGACGGCCGCGCCGGCCCGCTGACCGACGACTACGCCATCGCCGACGTGCTCCGCCGCGCCAAGGCGCCGGTCATCGTGGTGGCCAACAAGATGGACGATCCGGCCAGCACGGCGACGGCCCCGGAGATCTACGCGCTCGGCCTCGGCGAGCCGCTGCTCGTCTCGGCTGTCCACGGCACCGGCAGTGGCGAGCTGCTCGACCGCCTCGTGGAAGTGACGGGCGCCGCCCTGGACGACGCCGAAGAAGAACCAGCGCCGGATGAGACGCCGGTCGCCATCGTCGGCCGCCCCAACGCCGGCAAGTCGTCGATCTTCAACGCCATCGCCGGCGAGACGCGCACCATCGTGAGCGAGCTCGCCGGGACGACGCGCGACGCCATCGACAGCGTCATCGAGACCGACTCCGGCCGCTTCCGCTTCATCGACACCGCCGGCATGCGCAAGGCCGCCAAGGTGAGCGGCGTCGAGTACTACTCCTACCTGCGCAGCGTGCAGAGCCTGGACCGCGCGCATGTGGCCATCATCGTGGTCGACGCCACCATGCGCTTCGGCGAGCTCGACCTGTCGATCTGCACGGAGGCGACCCGGCGGAACTGCGCGACCGTCATCGCCGTGAACAAGTGCGACATCGCCGAGCCGGACCTGGAGGAGATCGCCGGCATCGCCAAGCGCAAGCTCCGCCAGCGCCCGCCGGTCATCGCCGTCTCGGCGGAGACGCGCCGCGGAGTCAAGGAACTCCTGCGCAAGGTCGCCGAACTCGACGCGCTCTATACGGCGCACATCTCGACCCGCGCCCTCAACCGCGCGCTCGCCGAGCTCGCCGCCGACCGGCCGATGCCGCAGAAGCACGGCAAGCGCCTCAAGATGTACTACATCGCGCAGTTCGGCACCTCACCGCCGCGCATCGCCATCGAGATCAACGACCGCACGCTGGTCACGCGTGACTTCGGCTTCTATGTCGAGAACCGGCTGCGGGCGCAGTTCGGCCTCGAGGGCGTCCCGCTCGTGATCGACTTCAAGGGCAAGAAGTGATCGTCGTCCAGGTGCTCGGCTTCGTGGTGCTGCTCGCCCTCGCCTATCTGGTGGGATCGATCCCGTTCGGCGTGGTCGTCGGCAAGGTGTTCTACGGCGTGGACGTGCGCGAGCACGGCTCGGGCAATGTGGGCACGACCAACGTGTTCCGGGTGCTGGGCAAGAAGGCCGGCGCCGTGGTCATGATCTGCGACATCCTCAAGGGGTACATCCCGGCGGCCATCGCGGCGGCGCTCTTCACGCCGTGGGCCGCGATCTTCATCGCCGCCGCACCCGTCCTCGGGCACATGTACTCGATCTTCCTCAAGGGCCGGGGCGGCAAGGGCATCGCCACCGGTGCCGGCGTCGTGCTCGCGCTCGTCCCGCTCGCCTTCGTCATCATCTTCACGACGTGGCTCGTGCTCATCGTGGTGACCAGGTATGTCAGCGTGGCGTCCCTGGTGGCCGCGCTGCTGGTGCCGGTGCTCACCATCGCCCTCGACGTGCCGCTCCCGTATGAGATCGCCGGCGTCCTCGTCGCGATCCTCGTGTGGTGGGCGCATCGCGGCAACATCCAGCGGCTGCTCCGCCACGAGGAGAACCGCGTCAAGCTGCCGTGGACACAGGCGCACCCGTCCGGGGGCGGGGCAGGAGGGGGAGCTGAGATGAAGGCGACCGTCATCGGCTCCGGCAGCTGGGGCAGTGGCTTCGCGAGGCTGCTGGTGCGCCACGACCACGACGTCCAGGTCCTGGCCGTCACTCGCGACGAGGCGGCCCAGCTCCAGGCCACGCACGAGAACCCACACTTCCTGCCCGGCGTGCATCTTCCCGACGAGATCCGCTTCCTGGGGATGGAAGATGCCGACCTGAGGAGCTCCGAGCTGCTCGTGTACGCGGTCCCCACACAGGCCGTGCGCGAGGTTGCCGCATGGGTCGCGCCGCAGCGCGCGGAGGGCGCGCTGCAACTCTCGCTGGCCAAGGGCTACGAGATCGGCTCGCTCAAGCGTCCCACCGAGGTGATCGAGGAGGAGACGGGGGCCGGCGCCGCCGCGCTCTCCGGCCCGAACCACGCCGAAGAGGTCAGTAAGGACATGCCGTCGGCGACCGTCATCGCCGCCGCCGACGAAGGCATGGCGCTCGCGCTCCAGGCGGCGATCACCAGCGACACCTTCCGCGTGTACACCAACGACGACGTGGTCGGCGTGGAGTTCTGCGGCGCGGTCAAGAACCCGATCGCCGTGGCCGTCGGCATGTCCGACGGCCTCGGCTTCGGCGACAACTCCCGCGCCAGCCTCATCACGCGCAGCGTCGCCGAGATGACGCGGCTCGGCATGATCCAGGGCGCGCACATCGCCACCTTCACCGGCCTCGCCGGGATCGGCGACCTCATCGCCACCTGCACCTCGCGGCACAGCCGCAACCGCCTGGCCGGCGAACTGCTGGCGAAGGGCGCTTCGCCGGCGGAGGTGGAGCAGCAGGTGGGCCAGGTCGTGGAGGGCCTGCACACCGCCTACGCACTCCACGACCTCGCCGCCCGCCTGGGGATCGAGATGCCGGTCACCGAGAACGTCTACCAGGTGCTCGAGGGCAATCGCACGCCCCAGGAGTGCGTCTCCGACCTCATGGGGCGCACCCCCAAGCGCGAGAGACACGAGTAGACGCCGGCGCCGCACTGCCGGCGCCACCGTGCCGAGTCCGCGCGCGTTGCTGCCCGTCACGACCGTCTGGTAGACTCCTCCGGGTCTCGGGGGCATCCCCTGCCGCCTGCAACTACAGCCAATCAGCCGGTTCGCCCGCGCTGTCCTTCGGAGGACTCACTTGGAAAAGCGCACTCACCTCTTCACGTCGGAATCGGTCACTGAGGGTCATCCCGACAAGATCGCCGACCAGATCTCGGACGCGGTCCTCGACGCGATCTTCACCAGCGACCCCTACGGCCGCGTGGCCTGCGAGACCATGGTGACCACCGGGCTGGTCGTGGTCGCCGGGGAGATCACCACGGACACCTACGTCGAGATCCCGAAGATCGTGCGGGAGACCGTGCGCGGCATCGGCTACGACAACGCCGCCTACGGCTTCGATTGCGACACCTGCGGCGTCATCACTTCGATCGACCCGCAGTCGCCCGACATCAGCCAGGGGGTCGACGAGGCGCTGGAGAAGCGCACCGACGTCAACGACGACGACGTGCTCGACACCCAGGGCGCCGGCGACCAGGGCATGATGTTCGGCTTCGCCTGCACCGAGACGCCCGAGCTCATGCCGCTGCCGATCGCGCTGTCGCACAAGCTCGCGCGCCGGCTGGCCGACGTGCGCAAGGCCGAGATCCTCCCGTATCTGCGCCCGGACGGCAAGTCCCAGGTCACCGTGCGCTACGAGGGCGGCAAACCGGTCGAGATCGTCAAGGTCGTGCTCGCCACGCAGCACGCCGAGAGCGCCGACCTGCAGAGCATCATCTACCCCGACCTGCTCGAGCACGTGGTGGAGCCCATCCTGCCGAAGAGCCTGTACGACGTGAACAAGCTCGAGGACATCGCGGTCATCAACGCCACCGGCAAGTTCGTCATCGGCGGCCCCATGGGCGACTGCGGCCTCACCGGGCGCAAGATCGTCGTCGACACGTACGGCGGCGCCGCGCCGCACGGCGGCGGCGCCTTCTCCGGCAAGGACCCGAGCAAGGTCGACCGCTCCGGCGCCTACGCCGCCCGCTACGTGGCCAAGAACGTCGTCGCCGCCGGCCTCGCCGAGCGCTGCCAGGTGCAGGTGGCCTACGCCATCGGCGTCGCCCACCCGGTCTCCGTGATGGTCGACTGCGAGGGCACCGAGAAGGTCGAGTTGACCGTCATCGAGGGGCTGATCAGCGAGCACTTCGACCTGCGCCCGGCGGCCATCCTCCGCGACCTGGACCTCCGCCGTCCCATCTACCGCAAGACGGCGGCCTACGGCCACTTCGGCCGCAACGACCACGATTTCACGTGGGAGCGCACCGACAAGGCCAAGGCGCTCCGCGCCGCCGCCGGTCTCAAGGACTGACCCTGCGGCGCCGGGGAGACGGCGGCGGCCTGTGAGCTTCGCCGCCGTCTTCCCGCTCGTCCGCACTCGGGCCTTCTCCGAGGCCTTCGACTACGAGATCCCCCGCGAGCTGACCGCTCGAGCAATTCCCGGCGCGCTCGCCGCCATACCTCTGGGCGCGCAGACGGTCATCGGGGTCATCCTCGAGGTCCGCAGTGACACCGCTCACGAGGGACGCGTCCTGCCGCTCCGCGACGTCCTGCGCGTCCCTCCGATCCCGGGCGACCTGCTGGAGATCGCGCGCCGCGTCGAGGAGCACTACCTCACGTCGTTCTCCGCCGCGCTCGCCCTCGTGTGCCCGCCGACCGGCGCGCTCAAGATCGTGCGGCAGTACGAGCTCACGGATGCGGGGAGGGCGGCCGCCGAGGCCGGAGAGAGCCGGCTCGAAGGACTGGCAGGGCTCCGGCTCCAGAGCGGCCGCCTCGGCCCCGACGCGGAACGGTACCGGCGCAAGGGCTGGCTGCGCGTCGCCTACAGTGTCCACGTCGTCGGGGTCACGGCGCCGGGCCGCACGCTGAGACGGGGTCCGGCGACGCCGGCACGACTGGGCGTGCGACAACGGGCCGCCCTGGAGCTCCTCGACGAAGCCGGCTACCTCGAAGAGCGCGAACTGCGCGCCGCCAGCGGTGTCTCGGCGGCGGGCCTCAAACGGCTGCTCGGGAGCGGAGCCGTCGTGGCCTCCGGACCCGGGGGAGAAGACGATGTGGCGCCGGGAGAAGGCCGCGAGGCCGCCGGCCCGGCGGAAGCCGGGGAGGCCGGCAGCGTCCCCACGGCCGCGGCGGCTGCGCAGGCGGGCCGCCTGCGCGCCTGCGCCACGCTCTCGGACGTTCCGGACCTGCTCGACGAGCAGCGTCACGCCCTCCACAGCATCCTCTGCGATACCCGCCCTGGTGACGAGGTCCTCGTGCACGGCGTCACCGGCAGCGGCAAGACCGAGGTCTACCTCCAGGCCGCGCAGGCGACTCTGGAGGCCGGTCGTTCGGTCCTGCTCCTGGTGCCCGAGATCGGGCTGACCGGCCAGACGGTGGCGCGCGTCAAGCGGCGCTTCGCCGGCGAGCGGGTCGCCGTCCTGCATTCCGGGCTGTCGGCGGGGGAGAGGCTGCTCGCCTACGGCGCCGTGGCGCGCGGCGAGGTGCGCATAGTGGTCGGCGCGCGTTCGGCGGTCTTCGCGCCGCTCGTCGACCTGGGCCTCGTCGTCGTCGACGAGGAGCACGACACCTCGTACAAGCAGGAGAGCGAGCCGGCCTACGATGCGCGCACCGTGGCCCGCTGGCGCGCGGCTGCCAGCGGCGCGATCGTGGTGCTCGGCTCCGCCACGCCGAGTGTGGAGAGCTTCGCTCGCGTCGCCCTGCACACCGACCTCCGCCAGCGCGTGGACGGCTCGCAACCGCCCTCGCTCGAGATCGTCGACATGCGTGACCACCACGGCGTCTTCTCGCCGGTGCTCGCCGAGGCGCTGAGCGCCGTCGTGGACTCCGGCCACAAGGCCATCCTGTTCCTGAATCGTCGGGGCTTCGCCTCGTACCTGGTCTGCGACCACTGCGGTCACGCCTGGGAGTGTCCGCGCTGCGACGTCACCCTGACGCTGTTCGGCAGCCGCACGCTGCGCTGCCGCACGTGCGGGCACAGCGAGCCGGCGCCCGCCGCCTGCCCGGCCTGCGGCAGCTCGGATCTCGTGCGCCACGGGTTCGGCACCGAGCGGCTGGAGCGCGAGGTCCGCCTGCTCCTGCCGGGGGTCGACCTGCTGCGCCTCGACTCGGACGTGGCCGGCTCCTACGCGCGACTGCAGGCCGTCCTCGGCCGCTTCGGCGAGGCCGGGCCGAAGGTCCTCGTCGGCACCCAGATGATCGCCAAGGGACACCATTTCCCGGATGTCACGCTTGTGGGAGTGGTCAACGCCGACCTGACGCTTCACTTCCCGGATTTCCGCGCCGAGGAGCGCACCTTCGCCATGCTCATCCAGGTCGGCGGCCGCAGCGGGCGGGGTGATCATCCGGGTCGCGTGATCGTGCAGACGCTCGACCCCGAGGCGCGGCCCATCGCCTTGGCCGCCGGGGGCAAGGAGGAGCAGTTCTACGCCGAGGAGCTGGAGCGCCGGCAGGAACTGGGCTACCCGCCCGCCGGCTTCCTCGTCGGCCTCGACCTGTCGAGCACGTCGAGGGAGAAGGTCGACGTGGCGGGGCGGTTCACCGCCGAACGTCTCGGCGCGCGGCTCGGAGGCACGGCGCAGGTGCTGGGCCCCGGCCCGATCTGGCGGGAGCGGGGCCGTCACGCCTGCCGGATCGTGATAAAGACTGCCGAAACAGGGAAAACGCTGGATACGCTGCGCGTCTGGCTGGCGGCGAACCGCGACAGATACGCCGCCCGCGGCGTCCGGGTCGTTCCGGACGTCGAGCCGCAGTGGCTGTGACCCCGGTGTGAGGTACCATTGAGGACATGAGCGAGACCACAGAGACAAGGCAGACCGTCGACGAGCAGGAGCTCTCCCGCAGGCAGCGGGAGGCCCGCCGGGACATCCGCGTGATCGGCGATCCCGTGCTGCGCGAGAGCGCCCGCGAGGTCACCGAGTTCGACCGCAGCCTGCGCAAGCTCGCCAAGCGGATGATCCGTACCATGCACGACGCCCCCGGTGTGGGCCTGGCGGCGCCGCAGGTCGGCGTGCTCCAGCGCCTGCTCGTCTATGACGTAGATGACGACCCGAGAATCCTCGTCAATCCGGTGCTCGGCGAGTTCTCGGACGAGACGGAGGAGTCCGACGAGGGTTGCCTGAGCGTGCCCGGCGTGACCATGCCGGTCGAGCGCCCCGTGAGCCTCCGCGTGCAGGGGCTCGATGAGTACGGCGAGCCGGTGGACTTTCGCGCTGAGGGCTTCGAGGCGCGCGTGATCCAGCACGAGAACGACCACCTCGACGGCGTGCTCATCGTCGATCGCACGAGCAGGAGCGCGCGCGCCGCGGCACTGCGCCTCATGCGCGAGAACGAGGCCGCCGGGGTCGAGGCGTCCGGCGGCGGCCTCTGAGCCGCATGCGGTTCGCCTTTGCCGGCACGGCCCCGTTCGCCGAGCTCGTCCTCACGGGGCTCGCAGCCGCGGGCCACACGCCGATCGTCCTCGTCACCAATCCGGACCGGCCGCGCGGCCGCCACGGCACGCCGCAGGCGCCGCCGATCAAGGCGCTCGCGGCCGGGCTCGGTGTTCCCGTTCTGCAGCCCGAGAGTCTCTCCGATCCCGTATCGCTCCGGCAGCTCCTCGACTCCCGGGCCGATGCCTTCGTCGTGTGCGCCTACGGCCAGATCGTGAAGCAGGAGGTGCTCGACGCCATCGACACCATCGTCGTGCACCCTTCGCTGGTACCGCACTGGCGCGGCGCGGCGCCTGTCGAGCGCGCCCTCATGGCCGGCGAGACCGAGCTCGGCGTCTGTACGCTGCGCATGACGGCCGGAGTCGACGAAGGCCCCGTGGGGGACGCCCGCACGGTCCACGTCCCCAGGGATGCGGACGCCGGCCGAGCCTACGGACTCCTGGCTCCGGCGGCGGTCGTCGGCGTCACCGCCACGCTCGACGCCATGGCCGCCGGTACCATCGAGTGGCGGCCCCAGGAGGGCGAGGCCACCTACGCGGCCAAGATCGAGCCGGCCGACAAGGAGATCGACTGGAGCCGGCCCGCCGTTCGTATCGCCGATCAGGTGCGGGCGCTCTCGCCGCACATCGGCGCCGTCACCGAGCTCGCGGGGCGGCGCACGCGGATCTGGCGGGCCGCGCCAGGCCAGGGGCCGATCCCCTCCATCGCGGCGGACCGGCTCGTCCTGGCTGCCGGAGACGGCTGGGTGGACGTGCTTGAGTTGCAGCAAGAAGGCCGGAAGCGGATGACCGCCGGCGAGTTCCTGCGCGGCGCCGGCCGCAGCCTGCTGGCGACGTGAGCGTGCCTCCGACCGCCGGTGGCCCGGCGCGCGGATCGACCGCGAGCCCCGCCCGAGCGGCGGCGTTCGCCGCGCTCCGCCGCCTGCGCGGAAGCAACGCTCACCTCGATGACTCGGCCGCAGCGCTCCCCGAGCTGTCGTCGCTCAGCGTCGCCGACCGGGGTCTCGCCAACGAGCTCATCAATGGAACCGTCAAGCGGCGTGACTCGATCGACGCCGTACTCAGCACCTACACCAAGGCGCCGCTCAAGAGCGCCGACCCCGACGTGCGCGACGCGCTCAGACTGGCGGCCTTTCAACTGCTGTTCCTCGACCGCGTTCCTGCCTACGCCGTGGTGGACGATGCGGTGACGCTGGCGAGCAGCAGGAATCGCCGCGCCGGCGGATTCGTGAACGCGGTCCTCAGACAGCTCGCGACCGACGGGCGCGCGAGGCTGGCAGGGCTGGCCGAGGGTGACGACGGTCGATCCTGGGCCGCAGGGCTGTCGTATCCGCTTTGGCTGGTGAAGCGGCTGCGCGCCGACCTCGGGGACGAGGCAGCGCGGCGCCTCCTCGAAGCCGGCAACGCGGCTCCGGAACGCTGCCTGCGCGCCAACCGGCTGCGCGGCGGACTCCCGGCTGCCAGGTTGGCCATGAGCGCCGAGGGTTTCAAGACGCGCGGCGTCGACGGGCTCCCGGATGCACTCCTCTACGAGGGGCCGCCCCTGGAGCGCTCCGGCGTCTTCCACGACGGGCTGGTGACGCCTCAATCGCGGGGCTCCCAGATCGCCGCGACCGTGGCCGCGGGGGGCGCGACCGGGCCCGGTGCAGCGGTCCTCGACCTTTGCGCTGCACCCGGCGCCAAGACGAGCCAGCTCGCCGCCCTCCTGCCCGGGGCGACAGTCACCGCCGTGGAAGTTGACGAGGCGCGTGTGGGGGAGTTGCGCGCCAACCTTGGGCGCCTCGGAGCAGGCAGCGTTTCTGTGGTGCATGCGGACGCCCTGGAACTCCCGACGGAGTTCGACGGTGCGTTCGACGCCGTCCTGCTCGACGCGCCGTGCAGCGGCCTCGGCACCCTGGCCTCACGGGCCGACGTGCGCTGGCGCCGCCACGTCGCCGACGTGTCGCGCCTGGCTCGTCTCCAGGCGCGCCTGCTGGCGCACGCCGCCGCCACCGTCAAGCCCGGCGGCGCGCTCACCTACGCCGTCTGCACCGTGACGCGCGCCGAGACGCTCGGGGTCGTCGAGCCGCTGCTCGCCGGTGGAGGCTGGAGTGCGGACGACCTCGGCGCGACGTGGCCGGGGCTGGCGCACCCGGCCTCCGGCGGGTTCCTGCTCGTCCTCCCGCCGGATGGAGGTTCCTCGGGCTTCTTCGTCGCCCGCCTGCGCCGCGCCTGACCCATGCCCCGGGGGCGTCCACCGAGCGCCGCGGCAGGGTAGACTACCGCTGCGGCAGGACGCCGTGAGCGACGGATCGGAGGAGCGGTGGAAGACATCCTGCGGGGCATCAACGTGGCGCCGTCCATCTTGTCCGCCGACTTCAGCCGTCTGGGCGACGACGTCGAAGCCGTGCTCAACGCCGGCGCCCGCGTCATCCACATCGACGTCATGGACGGGCACTTCGTCCCCAACATCACCATCGGCCCGCTGGTCGTGAAGGCGCTCCAGTCGCTCGTCCACGGCGCCGGGGCGCTCCTGGACGTCCACCTCATGATCGAGCGCCCGGAGCAGTACATCACGCAATTCGCCAACGCCGGCGCCGACATGATCGTCGTGCACCAGGAGGCGTGCGTGCACCTGCATCGCGTGCTCGCCCAGATCCGTGAGGCCGGCCCCCTGGCGGGAGTCTCGCTGAACCCGGCCACTCCGATCGAGACGCTGGCCGAGGCGCGCTATTCCTGCGACATGGTCCTGATCATGTCGGTCAATCCGGGCTTCGGCGGCCAGAGCTTCATCCCGACCTCTCTGGACAAGATCGCCCGCGCCCGCGCCTACCTGCCCGAGAACGTCACCATCGAGGTGGACGGCGGTGTGACCGACCTCAACGCCGGGGCGCTCGTCGCGGCCGGCGCGAACTGGCTGGTCGCGGGCTCGAGTGTGTTCGGCGGGCCGGAAATCGAGGAGCGCTTCTCGGCAGTGGCGCAGGCCGCTGCCGGCGGCGTATAATCCTCAGCGCTAGATCAAACGCTGCTTCAGGGCGGGGTGGAAGTCCCCACCGGCGGTACAGCCCGCGAACCCCGAGAGGGGCCGACCAGGTGAGATTCCTGGGCCGACGGTCAAAGTCCGGATGAGAGAAGCAGGCTCGGCGCCTCGGCGTCGTCCGCCCTGGAGCGCATGCTTCGGGGCGTTTTGTATATGGACGACGAACAGTATCTGGAAGAGGCGTTCACCCTGGCCGAGCGTGGCCGCGGCGGCACTCACCCCAATCCCCTCGTGGGCGCCGTGCTGGTCAGGGACGGGGAGGTGGTCGGCCGCGGCTGGCACCTCGCGCCGGGCCAGCCGCACGCCGAGGCGAACGCGCTCGCCGAGGCCGGCGAACGCGCCCGTGGTGCCACTCTCTACTGCACCCTCGAGCCGTGCAGTCATCACGGCAAGACACCGCCCTGCGCGGACGCGCTGGTGGAGTCCGGCGTCGCCCGGGCGGTCGTAGCCCTCGGCGATCCGAACCCCATGGTGAACGGTCGCGGGCTGCGGAAGCTCCGTGACGGCGGCGTGCAGGTGGAGCTCGCCGGACCTGAGTGGGAGGCGCGTGCCCGCCGGCAGAACGCGCCGTTCCTGAAGTACCAGCGCACCGGCCTGCCCCTCGTGACCTACAAGGCGGCCGTCACGCTCGACGGCAAGGTCGCAGCCGCCGGCGGCGACGCCCGCTGGATCAGCTGCCTCGACAGCCGGCGGGCCGTGCACGAGCTCCGCTCCCGCGTCGATGCTGTGATGGTCGGCGCGGGGACCGTGCGCCGCGACGACCCCGAGCTTACCGTGCGTCTTGCCGACGGCCGGGACCCGGCGCGCGTCGTGATCACGCACCACGGTCTCCTGCCGGCCGACGCGAAGGTCCTCACCGGCGCGCGGCACGTGCGGACGATCGTCGTCGCCGACGAGGTCACCGACGCCGCGCGTCGGCTGCTCGACGCGCGCGGCGCGGAACTGATCGAGACGGGGGAGGGCGGCCTGCGGGCGGCCCTCAAGGCGCTTGCCGGGATGGGCCTCCTGGACATCCTGTGCGAAGGAGGCCCGACGCTAGCCGGCGAGCTCCTGGCGGCCGATCTCATCGACCGCGTGCTGCTGTTCGTGGCGCCGGTCATCGTCGGGCGCGGGGCGCCCGACCTGTTCGCAGCCCCGGCCGTGTCCGCCGTCGACGGCGCCTGGCGCCTGACGGACGTCGAGTGGCGCCCGATCTGCGACGACCTGCTGCTCAGCGGCACCGTCCTGCACAGGGAGAGCTGAAGATGTTCACCGGCATCGTCGAAGAGGTCGGCGCCCTGCGAGGCATCTCGTCGGGCGCCGAGAGCGTGGTCCTCGACATCGCGGCAACGACCGTCACCGAGGATGCCGCCGTCGGCGACAGCATCCTCACCGACGGCGTCTGCCTGACGATCACTTCGTTGCGCACCGGCGGGTTCACGGCCGATGCCATGCCCGAGACGGTCCGCCGCACGACGCTGTCCGAGCGACGGCCTGGAGACAGGCTCAACCTCGAGCGGGCGATGACGTTGAGCTCGCGCCTCGGCGGGCACCTTGTCAGCGGCCACATCGACGGCGTCGGCGTCGTCAGGTCGGTCACGCCGGAGGACAACGCGCTCGTCGTGGAAGTCGAGGCGCCGGATGCGGTGTCTCGCGTCACCGTCGACCAGGGGTCGATCGCCCTGGACGGCGTCAGCCTCACGGTCGTCGGTGTCACCGGCGACCGGGTCCGCGTGTCCCTGATCCCGCACACCGCGGCGGTCACCACACTGGGGCGCCTGGTCACCGGCTCGCGAGCCAATCTCGAAGCCGACCTGATCGCGAAGTACGTGTATGCGTTCGTCGCCGGGCGCAAGCCCGACGGCGGACTCACCTGGGAGAAGCTAGCGGAAGCGGGGTTCTGATGACGGTGGACCACCACGACGACACGACCGGCGACGCGGAGTCCGCGCCGCGCGAGCCGTTCGCGACCATCGACGAGGCCGTCGAAGACCTGCGCGCGGGTCGCATGGTCATCGTCTGCGATGACGAAGACCGCGAGAACGAGGGCGATCTCACGATGGCCGCCCAGTTCGCCACCGCCGAGAACATCAACTTCATGGCCAAAGAAGGCCGCGGCCTCATCTGCCTGGCGCTGACCCCACAGCGGTGCTCGGAGCTCGACCTCCCGCCCATGACCAGCCACAACGAGGCGCGCCTCCAGACCGCCTTCACGGTGTCCGTCGAGGCGCGGGAGGGCGTCACGACCGGCATCTCGGCGGCGGACCGTGCGCACACCATCCAGGTCGCGATCGATCCGGAGTGCGGACCCGGCGACCTCGTGCAGCCGGGCCACGTGTTCCCGCTCATGGCCCGGCCCGGCGGCGTCCTCGAGCGCTCCGGGCAGACCGAAGCGGCCGTGGATCTGTCCCGGCTCGCACGGCTCAATCCGGCCGGCGTGATCTGCGAGATCATGAACGACGACGGCACCATGGCGCGCGTGCCCGACCTCATCCCCTACGCGCGCAAGCATGGGCTCAAGATCATCACCGTCGCCGACCTCATCAAGCATCGGCGCCGCAATGAACACCTCGTGCGGCGCGCCGCGACGGTGTCGATGCCGACCAAGTACGGCGACTTCAAGGCGATCGGCTACGAGTCGGTGCTCGACGGGAGCCATCACGTCGCCATCGTCAAGGGCGACGTGGCAGGCAAGAAGGACGTGCTGGTGCGCGTCCACTCGGAGTGCCTCACCGGCGACACCTTCGGCTCCCTGCGCTGCGACTGCGGCGACCAGTTGGGTGAGGCGATGCGGCGCATCGAGGCCGAGGGCCTCGGCGTCGTGCTGTACATGCGCCAGGAGGGCCGCGGCATCGGCCTCATCAACAAACTCAAGGCCTACGCCTTGCAGGAGCAGGGCTACGACACGGTGGAGGCCAACGTGGAACTCGGCTTCGCGCCGGACCTGCGTGACTACGGCACCGGCGCCCAGATCCTCGCCGACCTCGGCCTCTCGACGATCCGCATCATGACCAACAACCCCAAGAAGATCGTCGCGCTGGAGGGCTACGGCCTGCGCGTCACCGGCCGCGAGCAGATCGAGATCGCGCCGCAGGAGGACAACATGTGCTACCTGCGGACCAAGCGCGACAAGATGGGCCACATGCTCGAGCACGAGGACCTCTTCGGGCAGGACGAAGGCCTCGAAGGATAGCGACCCCCAAAGGAGCCGAACGATGACGACCTACGAAGGCATGCTGAACGGCAAGGGGATGAAGTTCGCCCTCGTGGTAGGGCGCTTCAACGAGCTGATCTCCGGCCGCCTGTACGAAGGGGCGATCGATTGCCTGCGCCGCCACGACGTCGACGACGCCGACGTGGACGCGGCATGGGTGCCGGGCGCGTTCGAGATGCCGCTGGTGGCCAAGAAGCTCGCGGAGAGCGGCAAGTACGACGCCGTCATCTGCCTGGGCGCCGTCATCCGCGGCGGCACGCCGCACTTCGACTACGTGGCCGGCGAGGCAGCCAAGGGCATCGCCAAGATCAGCCTCGACACCGGTGTCCCGGTGATCTTCGGCGTCCTCACCACCGACACCATCGAGCAGGCGGTGGAGCGGGCCGGCGCCAAGGCCGGCAACAAGGGCTGGTCGGCGGCCTCGACGGCCCTCGAGATGGCGAGCCTGGTGAAGACGCTGCCCTGACGGGTCGGGGCGCCGGGAAGCCGGGCCGCCCTGCCGACGAGTCGAGCTCAGCCGGCGGAGCAGTTGGCGGGAGACCTGCCGTCGCCCTGATCGTCGACCTGGCACGACTGGGCTGCGAGGGCAGCGGCGCGCGCCTTCTTGGCTTCGGCCCGGGCGCGCGCCTTCTTGCGCGCGCGCCTGATGCCGACGCGGATGCCCCACACGATGAGCATGATGATGATGAGGCCGGCGACGAGGATCACAGGCCGGCCGCCCGCGTGAAGGTCGAGCTCGCGCGAAGGGGTCGCCCCGACCTGCGCTGATCCAGCCCTGAGGCCGGGTATCGTCCGCGCGGCGGATCGCTCACGGGCCTCCCCTCGGGCCGTTCGCCGTGGCTGCTCGCCGATACCCCTCGGAGTATCGCTCGGCGAGCCCGGATTGGCAACACGGAAGAGGCTATCGGGAGGAGGCGCCCTGCCGGCGGCGCCGGAAGCCGCGGACGCCTTACATTCGTCGATCGGGGGTAGAAAGAGAGGTACTATGAGGCGCGCGGTCTCCGGCAGACCCCTCTCCCTTTACGAGGTGACGGTCCTCGGTGAACCGGCGCTGTTCTTCGACTTCGGCGAGGCGCTTCTGTACGAGAACGGCGTCCTGTACGACATCCGCGAGAACGACTCAGACGCCGCCTGCGCATCTCCGCCCGACAGGCTACCCGAGCAGATCCTCGATCACGGCACGGGCATAGAGCACGGCTGGCATCACCTGGCCGGGTGCGACTGTCTTGCGTGCGCGCATCGCCGGGCGGCCTGACGTCCGGGAGAAGAGAAGGCCCGCAGACAGTGAGCTGCTCTGCGCCGTCGGACAGAGAAAGCCTACTTCGTATCGCCCTCTTCGAGCCGGGAAGGAGGTGAGACGCGGTGCTGCTTTGGATACTGCTGCTGATACTCGCCATCGTGATCTTCGGCGTTGGCTTCTTTGTCAGAGTGCTCCTCTGGGTTGGGATTGCACTTCTGATCATCTGGGCCATCGCGTTCATCGCGGCCAGGATGCGCGGTCGCTGATGGCGCCCACGTGACCGCCCGCGGCGCCGCATGGCCGGGCGGGCGGCAGCGCAAGGAAAGGGGCCGTTAAACGCAAAAGGGCCGCGCCGTGAAGCGGCGCGGCCCGGCGTGGCGTCTTTCAGAGGGCCTTGGTGACTCGGCCCGACTTGAGGCAGCGAGTGCAGACGTAGGCGTTCTGCGGGTGGCCGTCGACGACGATGCGCACGCGCTGAAGGTTGGGGTCGAAGCGGCGCTTCGTATGGCGATGTGAGTGGCTCACGTTGTTGCCGATCGCCGGAGTCTTGCCGCAGGTCGCGCAGATCTTGGACATGGGTGTTCCTCGGCTTGCTTGCTGAACAGTCGCGCTAGTATCCTTCAGCCGGTTGGGGAACGCAAACGGGGGTTCTGGCTTCCCACCTGCCCGCATACACTCCCACGAGGCACGATGATGCGGTTCACCAAAGACATGTCGATCTTCGAAGCTCTGTCGGCAGACGACGGGGCGCGCGCGGTGTTCGAGAGCCACGGGATGGCCTGCTGTCTCTGCATCGGCGCGCAGTCGGAGACCATCGAGGCCGGCGCCATCCTGCATCAGGTCGACCCGGCCGCGGTCGTGGCCGAACTCAACCAGCTGTCCGGCGACGAGAGCTGAGGGGGGCTCATGGCACAGACCGACCTCAGGATCCCGTTCGGCGGGCAGGACCTCGGCGGCGGCGTGACCATCGCCCATCAGGTCATCGCCAAGCTTGCCGGCAAGGCCGCCAGGACCACGTACGGCGTCGTCGCCATGCAGGAGTCACCCATCATGAAGCTGGCGCGGTTCTTCCGCGGTTCTCTGAGTCAGGGCGTGGAGCTCGAGGTCGGCGAGGGTAGTGTCGATATCGGCCTGCACGTCATCATGGAGCGCGGGGTCAACATCGCCCAGGTCACGGCCAACCTGCAGGAGCAGGTGCGCTATCAGGTCGAGCGCGTCGGCGGTGTGCCTGTCGGTGAGATCAACGTGCGCGTCGAGGATCTGCAGGATTGATCGTCCGTACCGCCGCCGTCGGAGTCATCCAGTCCGCGCTCGCCGCCGTCGAGGCTGAGCGCCAGTACATCAACGACCTCAACGTCTATCCGGTCCCGGACGGCGACACGGGCACGAACATGGCGCTGACCGTACGCGCCGTCGTGGAAGAGCTCGAGCAGAGCGACGTCACCGACATCCCGTCCGTGGCCGCCGCCGTCACCAAGGGCTCGCTCATGGGCGCGCGCGGCAACTCCGGAGTGATCCTCTCGCAGATCGTCCGCGGCATCTGCGACGTGTGGGGGCAGGCCAACTCGCTCGACACGGCGGTGTTCAAGCGGGCGGTGCTCGAGGGACAGCACGCCGCCTATCGCGCCGTGAAGACCCCGGTGGAGGGCACCATGCTCACCGTCATCCGCGAGATGGCGACGGCGGCGCAGGCGGTGCCCGACAGCCTCGGCCTGGAACACCTGCTCGCGGCGGTGGAGGAGGCCGGCAGGATCGCGGTCGAAAACACGACCGCACAGCTGCCGGCCCTGCAGAAGGCGGGCGTCGTCGACGCCGGCGGCTACGGGATGCTCGTCCTGTTCCGCGGTCTCTCCGACGGCATCGAGGATCTCATGCGTGGCGGCAAGGTCGTCGCCGGGGCGCGCCTCGCCGCGCGCGTGGCCGTGCAGGCGACGGCCGGCGCCTTCGCCGGCCGACGGTCGGGCGCGGTACCCGCCGTCACCGTAGAGGAGCCGAGCGAGCTGTCGGAGTTCCGCTACTGCACGAGCTTCCTCATCACCGGCGACGCCATCGACCGTGAGGCCTTCGAGGCGTTCGTGGTGGCGAGAGGCGACAGCGCCCTGGTGGTCGGCGACGAACGCACCGTCAAGGTCCATGTGCACGTCAACGATCCCGGCGTCGTCCTCAGCGAGGCTCTCAAGCACGGCTCGATCGACGACATCGAGATCAACGACATGCACGCGCAGACGCGCGAACGTGACGAGCGGCTTGCGAGCCCTGCGAAGCCCGAGGTCGGCGAAGGCGGCACGGTCGTCGTCGCCGTAGTGGCCGGCGCCGGCAACCAGCAGCTCTTCCGCGACCTCGGCTGCCACGCCATCGTCGACGGCGGCCAGTCCATGAACCCGAGCGCCGCCCAGCTGCTCGAGGCGGTGGAGGCGCTCGGCGTCGAGGAGGTCGTGATCCTGCCGAACAACGGCAACGTGATCCTCACGGCCGAGCAGGCGGCGGGCATGAGCTCGCTGCACATCGCCGTCGTCCCGTCGCACTCCATCCCGGGCGGTCTCGCCGCTATGGTCGCGTTCGACCCCGGCGAGGACGCCGTCGGCAACGCTCGGCTCATGCAGGACGCCATCGCGGACGTGCACTATGCCGAAGTCACGCACGCCGTGCGCGACTCGGAACTCGACGGGCTGGAGGTCAAGCAGGGCCAGGCCATGGCCATCGTGGACGGCAGGCTCGCGGCCGCCGCCGACGACATCCCCAGTGCCTTCGGTCGCGTGCTCGAGGAGTTCACCAGCGGCGGCGCCGAGTACGTCACCGTGCTCACGGCGCTCAACGGCTCGGGCACGACGCGCGAACAGCTCGAGGAGCTGGCTGCCCGCGTCGCGCCGGACGCCGAGGTCAGCTTCCACGAAGGGGGACAACCCTTGTACCCGATCCTCGCGAGCGCCGAATGATCGCCGAAGGCAAATCATCGTCGGGCGAGCCGCAGGCGCGCCCGACAGTGATCGCCGAAGGCAAATCGTCGGGCGAGCCGAAGGAGGTCCGACAGTGACCGAACTGCTCACCCTCGAGAACACAGCCATCGTCGTCGACTCCACCTGCGACCCGGCGGACGGGTGGCTGGATCAGCCGGGTCTCTACATGGTGCCGCTCAAGGTCCACTTCGGCGACCAGATGTTCCGTGACGGCGTCGACATGACCTACAAGGAGTTCTTCGCCAAGCTCGAGCAGTCGGACATCCTGCCGACCACGTCCCAGCCCACGGCGGGGGAGTTCACCTCTGCCTATGAGGAGGCGAAGAAGACGTACAAGTACGTGTTCTCGCTGCACATCTCCGGCGAGATGAGCGGGACGGTCCGAGCCGCGGAGCAGGCGGCCGAGCAGTTCGAGGATGTCTACGTCTACGACCTGCGCACCGTGACGTCCGCCCTCTCGCTCGGCGCCGAGCGGCTGCGTGCCCGGCTCGCCGAGGGATGCACGCTGGAAGACGCGCATGCCTACGTCCAGCACTTCCGGGACCACTCGCAACTGCTGGTCCACGCCGCGACTCTCGAGTACTTGCGTCGCGGCGGCCGCATCGGCAGGGCCGCCTCGCTCGTCGGCGGCGTCTTCGACATCAAGCCGCTCATCGCCGCCGTCGACGGCACGCTCACCGGCTACGCCAAGGTGCGCGGCGTCAAGAAGGCGCTCGCGGCGATGCAGCGCTTCGTCGAGGAGCACAGCCGACCCGACGATGAGCTGTACTTCTGCATCATCGACGCCGTGAACGACGAGGAGCCGCCGCTCATCCGCGAGATGATCGAGCGCATCCGGCCCAACGCCCACTACACGTTCCAGGGGCACGTCGCGGCGGTCGTCGGCACACACATCGGCCCCGGCACGGCCGCGTTTGCTCTGATCGTGGAGTGACCGGGCAGCCACTTCCGCATCGCTTCGGCGGCGGTCGGTACGACGAACGGCCGCCGGTCACCCGCCTCTCTTTCGACCCGGCCGTCCTCGCTCGCCCGCTCGCCGATCTCGAGCGCGTGACGCCCGCCGTGGCGCGCCGCCTCGCCACGTTCGGCCTGGAGACCGTCGGCGACCTCATCGAGCACTTCCCGCGCCGCTACGAGGACTTCCGCGACCGCAAGGACATCCGCGACCTCAAGGTCGGTGAAGAGGCCACCATCCGCGGTGAGGTCGTGCGCGTCAGCGCGGACCGCACGGCCCGGCGCCGGGTCGACATCGTGCGCGTGCTGGTGCGCGACGACACCGGCGCGGTCGAGGCCGTGTGGTTCAACCAGCGTTACCTCACCAGGGTGCTGCAGGAGGGCATGAAACTCAGCCTGCGCGGCACGTTCAGGCCGCAGGGCGGACGCCAATCCTTCGCCGTCAAGGGCCACGAGATCCTGGATGACGAGGGCGGGGAGGGGGTGCACACCGAAGGAGTGGTCCCCGTATACCCGGCCAGCGAGCAGGTCTCGGCGAAGCTCCTGCGCGGCATCGTCCACGCCGTCGCGCCGGCCATCCGCCTGCTGCCGGATCCGTTGCCGTCGGCCCTCCTCGTGCGCGAGCGACTGCCCGGCCGCGCCGATGCGGTCATGGCCGTGCACCTGCCGCGCACGCTCGCGGAGGCGAAGCTGGCCCGCGAGCGCCTGGTGCTCGAAGAGCTGCTGCTGATGCAGGTCGGGCTCCTGCTCCACAAGCAGGAACAGCAACAGTTGTACAAGGCGCCGGCTCTGCCGGCGCCTGGGGACCTCAGCCGCGCCTTCCTCGAGGGCCTTCCATTCGAGCTCACGGCACACCAGCTCGAAGCGCTCGACGAGCTCGAGGCCGACCTGCGGCGCGAGGCGCCCATGCGACGCCTGCTGCAAGGCGACGTCGGCTCCGGCAAGACGGTCGTCGCCCTGTACTGCCTCATCCGGGCGGCGGAGGCCGGGCTGCAGGGTGTGCTCCTGGCTCCGACGGAGACGCTGGCCGCGCAGCACGCCGAGACCGCGGCCCGGCTCGTCGGCCCGCTCGCGCCGGCCGAGCTCGTGACATCCGCACTGACGGCCAGGGAGCGACGCGAGGCGCTGGCGCGCATCGCCTCCGGCGAGACGCGCATCGCCATCGGCACGCACGCGCTCCTGCAGGAGGACGTGCGCTTCGCCGGGCTCGCCCTGCTGGTCGTGGACGAGCAGCATCGCTTCGGCGTGGAGCAGCGCGACGCCCTGGTCCACCGGACCGAGCGCGGCGGGAGAGCTCCGCACGTCCTGCACATGACCGCGACGCCGATCCCCCGCACGCTCGCGCTCACCGTCTACGGCGACCTCGATGTGACCGTCATCGCCGGTGTGCCGTCCGGCCGTCAGCCGGTCGTCACCCGCCTTGTGGACGAGGACAAGCGGGAGGTCGGCTACGACTTCGTGCGCAAACAGATCGCCAGGGGCCGCCAGGTCTATGTGGTGTGCCCGGCCATCGATGAGTCCGAGTCGATCTCCGCCGCCACTGCCGTGGCGGAGGCCGAGCGTCTGCAGGCCGGGCCGTTCCGCGACGCGCGCGTCGCGGTGGCGCACGGCCAGCTCAAGTCGGCCGACCGCGATGACGTCATGCGGTCGTTCAAGAGCGGCGAGCTCGACGTGCTGGTGGCGACCAGCCTCATCGAGGTCGGCATCGACGTGCCCAACGCGACGGTGATGATCGTCGAGGGCGCGGAGCGCTTCGGCCTCGCGCAGCTGCACCAGCTCCGCGGACGGGTCGGGCGCGGGTGCGAGAAGTCGTACTGCCTGCTGTTCGCGACGGCGGAGACGGGGAGTTCGCAGGCGCGCCTGGAGGCCCTGCTCGAGACCAACGACGGTTTCGAGCTGGCCGACAAGGACCTGGAGATCCGCGGCGAAGGCCAGGTGATGGGCGCGCGCCAGGCCGGCGTGCCCGACCTGAAGCTCGCCCGCCTGGCTCGCGACCGCGCGGCGCTGCTGCGGGCGCGGGAACTGGCCGCCGAGGTGCTCACGGCCGACCCCGGTCTGTTGGACCCGGCCAGCGCGCCGCTCAAGGCGGCAGTCGAGGACGCGTTCGGGCACGAGCTGGGGTGGCTGCTCAAGGCCTGACCCGGCGCCTGCGGCCGCCCGCGTATACTTCAGGCATGCGCACCCCCGAGCTCATCGCCACGCACACCAACACAGACTTCGACGCCTTCGCCGCCATGGTCGCGGCGCACAAGCTGTATCCCGAGGCGCAGATCAGCCTCGGCGGCGCCGTGAACCGCAACGTGCGCGAGTTCCAGGCGCTGTACGCCGACGCCATCCCCGTCGTGGACCCGGCGGACGTGGACCGCGACAGCGTCCGCCGGCTCATCCTGGTCGACACCGTGCATGCCAACCGCCTCGGCGACCTCGGAGACCTCTGCGGTCGACCCGGCGTGCAGGTGGTGGCGTTCGACCATCACGCGCACCCCGGCGACCTGCCCGACTATCTGGACCCCGACTCGCTGGTGAGTTCCGGTGATGGATCGCTGGTGACGCTGCTGGTGCGCATCATCGCCGAGCGGGGCATCCCGGTGACGCCGTTCGAGGCGACCGTGTTCTCGCTCGGCATCCATGAGGACACGGGATCGCTCACCTTCGCCACGACGACGACCCGCGACGCGGAGGCCCTTGCCTACTGCATGCGCGCGGGCGCCGACACCGAACTCCTCGAGAAGTGGCTCACCAACGCGCTCACGCCGGCGCAGCGCATCACGCTCGCAGGGGCGCTGGAGACCGCGGTCGAGCTTCCCATCGCTGGGGCTTCGGTGCTGCTGTCGGCGCTGCACGAGGACCTCTACGTGGAGGGAGTCAGCGTGGTCGCCCACCGGGTCATGGACCTGACCGGATGCGACGCCTACTTCCTCGTCGTCGAGATGGAGGGGCGCGTGTTCGTCACCGCGCGAAGCCGCGGCGGCCGCGTCGACGTCGCCGAGGCGCTGCGCGCCGTGGGCGGCGGCGGCCACACGGCCGCCGCGTCGGCGGTGGTGAAGGAGGGCTCGCTGGACCAGGTCGCCGCCGCCGTGGCCGCAGCGGCGCCGGCGGCGGTCGCGCCGACGCGGACGGCGCGCGACGCGCTCGAGCCGGGCCCGCCCATGGTCGACGACCTGACCTCGGTCGACGAGGCTTCACTGCTCTGCCGGCGGATCGGCCTCGGCGGGGTCGGCATCCTCCGCGACGGTTTCCTCATCGGGCGCGTGGCCCTCGCCGATCTGGAGCGAGCGTCGGCGCACGGCCTTGGGCACGCTCCCGTGAAGGCCGTGATGACCACGCGCGTCCCCCTCGTGTGGGCGCAGACGCCGCTGGAGCGAGTCGCGTTGAGACTCGCGCAGGATGAGGTCGGGTGGCTGCCCGTGGTCGCCGCCGAGCCCGCGTCCGGGTACGACGAGCCGGTGCCGGCGGAGTCGCTCACCGGCATCGTCTCGCGCCGGTCCGTTGCCGGAGCTCCGCCGCGAGAGCCGGCAGCGCCGGTGACGGCGAACCTGGCCGGCCCGCTGGGAGAGCTGGGCCTGGACGACCTGTTCCGTCACGTCCAGGCCGTGGCCGCCGGCGTGCGCGGCTGCTACCTTGTCGGCGGCGCAGTCCGCGACCTGCTGCTGCGCGAGCCCGGGCTCGACGTCGATCTGGCCGTGGAGGGCGACGGTATCGCCTTCGCGACCGAGCTCGCCGGGCGGCTCAAGGGCCACGTGCGGCCGCACGAGAAGTTCGGCACGGCCGTGGTCGTGGCCCAGGGCGCCGCAGGACGGCTCCGCGTCGACGTCGCGTCCACGCGGGCGGAGTCCTACGAGTACCCGGGCGCGCTTCCCAAGGTCGAGCACGCGGGCATCCGCAGCGACCTCGCCCGCCGTGACTTCAGCATCAACGCCATGGCGGTCTCACTCAAGCCCGAGACCTTCGGCGACCTCTTCGACTACTTCGGCGGGCGTGAGGACCTGGAGGCCGGCAACATCGTCGTCCTGCACAACCTGAGCTTCATCGAGGATCCCACGCGCATCCTGCGCGCGATCCGCTACGAAAGCCGCTACGGTCTGCGCATGGACGAGCACACGCTGAACCTCGCACGGGCCTGCTGCGCCATGGACCTCGTCGGCGACCTCTCCTCCGCGCGGCTGCGCGATGAACTGGTCAGCCTGCTCGACGAGGAGAAGGTCGACTTCGCCCTCCGCCGCGCCGAGGAGCTCGGCGTGTGGCCGGCCATCCACGGGCGTCTGCGCGTCGACCGGGACACCCGCGGGCTGGTGCGGCGAGCCGACGAGCTGCGCGAGGCGCACCGGGTCGGTGAGGACGCTCCGCGCTGGCGGCTCCGTCTCGTCTGGCTGCTGATGGACCTCGACCCTGAGGAGATCGCCGCCTGGACCGTGCGCATGCGCGTGCGCAGCGTCGACGCCCGCGTGCTCGAACGCGCGCTCGTCGTCGGGCGACGCCTCGTCGGCCGGGTCGCGCGAGGGCCGAGCGAGGCGGAGCTGTACGATCTGGCGGCCGGCGAGCCTCTCGAAGCAGTGCTGGCGGCCATGACGCTCGACGGTTCAGGCATCGCCGCCGATCGCCTGGCGCGCTTCCTCGACGTCACGCGTCACGTGCGCCTGGACATCGGCGGCGCCGACCTCCTGGAGCTGGGTTTCAGCTCCGGACCACGCATGGGCGAGGTGCTGCGCAGCGTGCTGCACCTCAAGCTGAACGGCGTGGTCTCCGGCAGGGCGCAGGAGCTCGAGGCGGCGGCCCGCATGAGGAAACCTGCGTGACGGACTCCAGCCTGATCGTCCGTTTCCTGATCATCTCGCCGCTGCTGCTCGTCAGTCTGGTGCTGCACGAGCTGGCGCACGGCTGGGTGGCGTACCTCCTCGGCGATCCCACGGCCAAGGCTCACGGGCGGCTGTCGCTCAACCCGATCCGGCATCTCGACCGCTGGGGGACCATCATGCTGGCGGTCACGTTCCTCGGGTCGGGCGGGAGCTTCTTCTTCGGGTGGGCGAAGCCGGTACCGGTCGACCCGCGCTTCTTCAAGGACGGGCAGCGCGGGATGGCCTGGGTGGGCGCCGCCGGTCCGGCCGTCAACTTCGGGCTGGCCTTCATCGCCATCGGCCTCATCTGGCTCACGTACACGTGGAGCCTCTACGTCGCGCAGCTCTTCTACATGCTCATGGTGCTGAACGCGATCCTGGGGACGCTGAACCTCATCCCGATCCCGCCCCTCGACGGGTCGCGCGTGGTCGGCGGGTTCCTGCCGCGCGAGACCTACAAGCACTGGGCCGCGCTCGACCGCTACGGCAACTTCGTCTTCATCGGCCTGTTCCTGGTGATGATCGCGGTGCCGCAGTTCTACGACGCGACCTTCGGCGCCGTGATCGGCCTGTTCAACCGCCTCCTGCCGGGAGGGTGACGGTGGCCGGGGCCGACCGCCTCGAGTGGCGCGAGCGCGACGGCGTCAGCTGGCTCGCGTGGGAGGCAGGCGGCGTGTCGGCGGCGTTCCCGTCCCGAGAGGGGGGAGTCTCGGCGCCGCCGTTCGACACCCTCAACCTCGGCCTGTCGGTGAACGACCGGCCGCAGGACGTCCTCGAGAACCGGCGGCGCCTCTGCGGCGCGATCGGCCTCAGACCGAATCAGTTGGTGATCCCCGGGCAGGTGCATGGGACCACCCTCGCCTGGGTCGACGCGGCCGAAGCGGGACGCGGCGCGCTCGACAGCCCCAGCGTCATCAGGGAGCACGACGGCCTTCTCACCGACGCCGCCGGCCTCGGCCTCGTCATCAGCTACGCCGACTGCGTACCGATCGTGATCGTTGCGGAGGGGGACGAGGGGCCGCTGTTCGCCACGGTGCACGCCGGCTGGCGCGGCATGATCGCCGGTATCGCCGGCAAGGCGGCGGCCGAGCTCGCGGCTCGAGGCCGCCTCGTGGCGGCCGCCGTGGGTCCGAGCATCGGGCCGTGCTGCTTCACCGTGGACCAAGGGCTGCGCCGCCGGTTCGAGGCCCGGTTCCCGGGCTCCTCCGGCGCGACGACGGTCGATCTCTGGCGTTGCGCCCGCATGGACCTCGAGGCCGCGGGAGTGCCGGCCGCGGCCGTCTCCGTCGCGGGCCTGTGCACAGCCTCCGACCGCCGCTTCTTCTCGCACCGCCGCGATGCGGGGGCGACCGGCCGCCATCTGGCGGTAGCATGGCGGCAGGAAGCGTAGAGCGGCCCCAGAAGTAGCCTGCGTAGCCGGGCTAGCGAGTGGGACACCGAAGGCGCACCACTCTGTAGGCCGGCGAGGAGGAAGTCGTGGTCAGACAGTTCATCCCCGATGTGAACACGGTGCGCGAACGCTTCGCGGAGGTCGAGGGCCGGGTCGCCGAGGCGGCCGGGGCCGCCGGCCGCGACCCGGCCGACGTGCGCGTCCTCGTCGCCACCAAGTACGTGGCCGCCGAGCACCTGGGCGCGCTGCGCGACGCGGGCATCCGCCTCATCGGCGAGAACCGCGCCCAGGACCTCGTCGCCAAGCACGAGCTGTACGGCGACGCCTTCGACTACCACTTCATCGGCCACCTGCAGAGTCGCAAGACCAAGCTCGTGCTGCCGATCGTCAGCCTCATCCACTCCGTGGGGAGCCTGAGCGTCGTGCAGGAGATCGAAGCACGAGGCGCGAACGCCACCGACGTGCTGCTGGAGGTCAACATCGGCGGGGAGGAGAGCAAGAGCGGCGTGCCGCTCGACGAGGTCGATGCTTTCCTCGAGGCGGCGGCAGCCTGCCCCAAGGCACGCTTCGCCGGCCTCATGTGCATGCCGCCGCTCTTCGACGACCCCGATGAGGCGCGCCCCTTCTTCGTGCAGGCGCGCGAGTTGGCTGAACGGCTTTCTACAAAGTGGGCCGGAACGTATACTTTCGACCAGCTATCGATGGGCACCAGTGCCGACTACGAAGTGGCCGTCCAAGAAGGGGCGACCATCGTCCGCGTCGGGAGCGTGCTCTTCTGACCCGTAGGGAGGGACCTGATGGGCCTAGGCGATTCGTGGCACAAGGTTGCGGTCTACTTCGGCATCGCCGATGACGACGACGACTATGACGAGGATGAGACTCTGGCGCCGCACGAGGAGCTCGAACGCTCGTATCAGGAGCGCCCGAACGTCCGCAAGCTGAACAGCGGCAAGGGACGCAACGACTACGACGACATCTTCGCCGACGAACCGCGCCGCCGTAGTCCGTCGTCGTCCCAGCAGAACGTGCGCGCCCTCGAGCCGGCGCGTCCCGCGCGCGTCGAGGTCCATCTCGTCATTCCCAAGAACTTCAACGACGCCCAGCAGATCGCCGACAAGTTCAAGGTCGACGTCCCGGTGATCATCAATCTGCAGGGCTCGGAGACCGAGCTGGCCAAGCGGCTCATCGATTTCTGCAGCGGCCTCACGTATGCCATGGACGGCGGCATGCAGCGGGTCGGCGAGAAGATCTTCCTGCTCACGCCGCGCAACGTCGAGGTCTCGGCGGAGGAGCGCGCCAGGCTCATCGAGAAGGGCTTCTTCAATCAGTTCTGACGCCGGGCGCCCTCGCGTCCCGCCCGGCCCGCCGCGGCCGCCGCGCGCTCGTGAGGCCACGATGAGGGTCGGGTTCATCGGGGCAGGGCACATCGCCCGGGCTCTGGGGCAGGGATGGAGCCGGCCGGACCTCGCCGATCCCCCCGAGCTGACGTTTCTGGACGTGTCCCCCGAGGCCGCGGAGAAGGCCGGCGCGGAGACCGGCGCGGCTGTGGCCGCCGATCTCGCCGGTCTCATCCAGTCATCCGATGTCGTCATCGTCGCGGTGCGCCCGCAGCACGTCGCCGCCGTGCTCGCCGAGGCTGCTCCGCTGCTCGGCTCCCGCGCCCTCGTCTCGGTCGCCGCTGGGGTCACGCTCGAGGAGCTCCGCGCGGCGCTGCCCGCGGGCGCCCGGGTAGGGCGCGTCATGCCCAACGTCGCGGCGAGCCTGGGGCTGGGCGTGTTCCTGTTCGTTCCCGGCTCGCTGGGAGAACACGAGCGCGCCGTCGAGCATCTGTTCGCACTCGCCGGAGACGTGGTGGTGCTCGACGAGCTGCACTTCGACTCGGCGACGGCCGTCGCCGGCTGCATGCCGGGGATGCTCGCCATGCTCGTGCGCGACTTTGCCCGCGCGGCGGAGCGGCGCGGGCTGGAGGCGGACGTCGCGCGTCGCCTGGCGATCGCGGGCGTGCACGGCGCCGCGGCCGTCATCGCCCGTGAGGGCGACCCCGACGCGGTGATCAGCTCGGCCGCCACTCCCGGCGGCATGACGGCCGCCGCCATCACGGCATTCGAGGAGCGCGACATCGCGGAGGCCGTCGCGCTCGCCGTGCACGCGGCAGCCGAGCGCGCCAAGGAACTCAAGTAGCCGCGTCGCACTAAGGAACGAGAGAGCTGACAAGCGGCCGCCGGCTCGAAGGGCTCAGCGGCGGACGGACGAGAAGAGCAGGAGACGACGCGCGGCGGGACCGCGCGACGAGAGGGGAGACGATGAAGCTCACACCGCTCGACATCCGCCACAAGGAGTTCAAGCGCGGGATGCGCGGCTACGCCGACGTCGAGGTCGACGAGTTCCTGGACGAGGTCGCCGACGAGTACGAGCGCCTCTTCAAGGAGAACATCGACCTTCAGGACCGGGTCGAGGCGCTGGAGGAGAAGGTCGCCGGCTACAAGCGCATCGAGGAGACGCTGCAGAAGACGCTCGTCAACGCGCAGGCCAGCGCCGAGGAGCAGAAGCAGAACGCCAACAAGCAGTCGCAGCTGATCCTGCAGGATGCGGAGCTCAAGTCACGCCAGATGGTGAACGAGGCGTACTCCGAGCGCCAGGCGATCGAGCAGTCGATGGCCAAGCTCAAGAGCGCCGAAGAGGACTTCCGCTTCAAGTTCCGGCAACTGCTCGACGGGTACCTGCGGCAGTTGCAGGAGCAGCCTGAAGTGAAGGCGACGGTCGATCCGCCGGCGCCGGACCTCTCACGGCACGCGGAAGCCATCAAGGAGGCGATCGCCCGGGAATCCGTGCCGGAGCCACCGGAGTCGGCCGCGGAGCCCGAGCGCGCCGCGATCTCCGAGGCCGAGCCGCAGACGGCCGCCCCCGAAGCTGAACGCGAGGCGGCGCGTCAACCGGTACCCGACACGCCCGCGGTGGCGCCGGCGCGCGGGCGCAGTGGCGTCCAGTCGGGCGTGCATCGCGAGCCCGAGCCCGACGCCGACGCGCATGACGCCGCGCCGCCGGAGGACACCATGAGCCAGCCGGCCCGCACGCCGGCGGACGACCCCGCGGTCACGGCGGCTCGTCCCGCCGACGACGGGGTCGCGGAGGACGAGCCACCGCGCCGACGCGAGCGCATCCGCTTCGGTGAGACGGACGACCTGCTCGCCGATGTGGACACCGGGGTGAACGAGAACGAGTTCAAGTGGTGACAGCGGGCCGCTCGCGGAGGCGCGGGACGGCCTGAGCCTCGCAGTCTGGGTGACGCCGGGCGCGAGGCAGAGCGAGGTGATCGGCGTCTCCGACGACCGGCTCCGGGTCCGACTGGCCGCGCGGGCCATAGAGGGCCGGGCCAACGACGAACTGATACGGTTCCTGGCGCACGTTCTCGGGCTGCGTCGCAACGACGTGACCGTCGTGACCGGCGCGAGGTCACGACGCAAGCTCCTGCGCATCCACGGCGTGACCCTTCCTGAGGCGAGGCGTAGACTCGGTCTCTGAAGCAATCAAAAAGGAGTCTCCTATGGCGAAGCTCGCCTACTGCAAGCGCTGCAAAGCGACGTATCCCCTGAACATCGTCGTCAACGATGGTGGACGGAGCGGCAAGACCAAGGAGCCGACGTGCCCGATGGGCCACGTCGACGTCAAGGAGTTGGACACCGTACCGAAGCCGCGTGGCAAGAAGTAGGCGGGGGTACGCCCTCGCCCTTGTGCTGGCGGCGGCCGTCGTGGTCGCCGATCAGCTCACCAAGTGGCTGGTGCGTGCGGAGGCGGATCAGCTTCCCTTCAAGCTGATCGCCGGCCTCCGGGTCGACCTCACCTACAACTCCGGCATCTCGTTCAGCCGCTTCGCCGGTCAGGGCAGCATCGTCGTCGTGCTCGTGGCGGCGGTCGCCGCCGGCGTCGCCGTCGCCCTGGTCTTCAGTCCGCCTCGGTACCGCCCCGCACTCGGCGTCATCCTGGGCGGGGCGATCGGCAACCTCATCGACCGGCTGCGCTTCGACGGCGCCGTCGTCGACTTCATCGGGTTCTACGGCTGGCCGCGCTTCAACCTCGCAGACGCGGCCATCGTCGTGGGGACCATCCTCCTGGCGCTTCAGCTGGTCTTTGGCCGCCGCGAGTGATCCTCACGCGTTTCGCGCCGCAGAGGGCGACGCCGGGGCGCGCCTCGACGTGGCGCTCGCGGCGCACGCCGGGCTGAGCCGGGCCGCGGCCCAGCGCCTCATCGCCGACGGCCTCGTCCTCGTGGACGGCGCGCCGGCGCGCAAGAAGCACGTGCTGCGCGCCGGCGAAGAGGTGGTCTGGCAGGTCCCTCCGCCGCCGCCGGGGATCCTTACGGCGGAGCCTGTGCCGTTCACCATCGTCTACGAGGACGACTGGCTGCTCGTGGTCGACAAACCGGCCGGCGTCGTCGTGCACCCGGCCCCTGGCCACGAGCATGGCACGCTCGCCCAGGGACTGGTGGCGGAGGGGGCGCGCGGCGGGCACGAGTCGCGCCCCGGCATCGTCCACAGGCTGGACAAGGACACATCGGGCCTGCTCATCGTGGCGCGGCGTGAGGAGGCGTACCAGCGCCTGGTCGCCGCCATGGAGCGCCGGGACATCCACCGCACCTACGTCGCACTGCTCGACGGCCGCCTCCCGCAGGACCAGGGGACCATCGACGCGCCCATCGGCCGGCACCTGCGTGACCGCAAGAGGATGTCGCTGCACACGGCGGCCGGTCGCCGCGCCGTGACGCACTTCGAGGTGCTGGGCAGGACGCCGGTCTTCACGCTGACCAGGGTGCAGCTCGAGACCGGGCGCACGCACCAGATCAGGGTGCATTTCTCGGCGCTCGGCTATCCGGTGGCCGGCGACGTCCAGTACGGCCGGCCCCCGCGCCCGGAGGGCCTGTCCCGGCAGTTCCTGCATGCTGCCCGCCTCGCCTTCCCGCACCCCGAGGACGGGCGGGAGATCGCCTGTTCCAGCCCGCTCCCGCCCGAGCTGTCGGGGTTCCTCGAGGATCTCGGCCTCCCGGCCCAGCCGCTCGGCTGACGCCGCCCAGGTCGCGAGCGGCGGCCTCTGAGCTTCATCAAGGCTGAGGGCCGTCCCCGCACATCCATTTGTGCCGATTCCGACCGCGATGACGGACGCCGTGACCTTGCTGCGGCCCCGGCGCGGCTGCTACAGTACGGCTCGACCTTTAATCCACGTCCCGAGAGACGGAAAGGGGGTGCAGCGTTGCCGTACGCCATCAGGTGCCGGCGGCGCTATTTTTATGCCTGAACCCAGACCCGCCAGTGAGACCGTCGTCCTGACGGCCGAGCAGATGTCGCGCACCATCACGCGCATCGCCCACGAGATCCTGGAGAAGAACCCCGGCAGTGAGAAGCTCGCCGTCGTGGGCATCCACACGCGCGGCGCCTTCCTCGGCGCCCGCATCCACAAGCTGCTCTGCGAGGTCGGCGGCCGCGAGTACGCCGCCGGCAACCTCGACATCTCGTTCTACCGCGACGACGTCGCCGCGCGCGGCGCGGTCGGGGTCATCCCCAGCACGCCGCAGCCCGTCGTCAAAGACACCGACCTCCCGTTCACGATCGACGGCGCGCGCGTCGTCCTGGTCGACGACGTCCTCTACACGGGGCGCACCATCCGCGCCGCCATCGACGCCCTCTTCGACTACGGGCGGCCGGCGGTCGTGCAGCTCGCGGCCCTCGTCGACCGCGGCCACCGCGAGCTGCCCATCCGGCCCGACTACGTCGGCAAGAACCTGCCCACAGCCCCGCGCGAGCGCATCAGCGTGCGAGTCGAAGAGTGCGACGGCGTCGACGAGGTCGTCCTCGTGCGCTCCAAGGAGGCGTGACCATGCCGAAGCGAGACCTGATCAGCATCGAGGACCTCAGCCGGGCAGACGTCGAGCTGCTGCTCGACACCGCCGAGAGCTTCCTGCCCGTGCTCGAGCGAGACATCAAGAAGGTCCCGACGCTGCGCGGGCGGACGATCATCAACCTCTTCTGGGAGGCCTCGACGCGCACGTCCTCGAGCTTCGACCTCGCCGCCAAGCGCCTCTCGGCCGACACCCTGGCCCTCAAGGCCAGCGGCTCGGCCGTCGAGAAGGGCGAGACGCTGAAGGACACGGCCATCACCCTGAGCGCCTACTCGCCCGACATCATCGTCATGCGCCACCCGTCGGCCGGCGCCTGCCAGACGCTCTCCGCCAACACCGAGGCGAGCGTCATCAACGCCGGCGACGGTAAGCACCAGCACCCCACGCAGTGCCTGCTCGACCTCTTCAGCATGCGCCAGAACCTCGGCCGCGACCTCGACGGCCTCAAGGTCTTCATCATCGGCGACATCCTGCACAGTCGCGTCGCCCGCAGCGACATCATGGGCTTCCAGATGCTGGGCATGGACGTCACCCTGGTCGCGCCGCCGACGCTCATGCCGCGCGGCATCGAGGAGATGGGCGTCAAGGTCGAGTACGACCTCGCCAACCTCAAGGACGCGGACGTCATCTACCTGCTCCGCATCCAGAAGGAGCGGATCAAGTCCGGCGCCGCCTACCTGCCCTCGCTGCGCGAGTACAGCCAGCTCTGGGGCATCTCGCAGGCGCGGCTGCGGCCGGGGCAGCGGGTCATGCACCCCGGTCCGATCAACCGCGGCGTCGAGATCGCGTCGGACATCGCCGACGACGACGAGAACCTGATCGCCCACCAGGTCTTCAGCGGCCTCGCGGTGCGCATGGCGATCCTGTACCGGACCATCGTCGGCTACAGCGACGGTGCTGCGAGTGGGGAGGTGCTCTGATGGAACGGACGTGGTGCAAGCCTCTCCCGGCCGCGGACCTGCTGATCAAGGGCGGCCGCGTCGTCGACCCTGAGTCTGGCGTCGACGCGGTGCAGGACGTGCTCGTCAAGAAGGGCAAGGTCGCCGAGGTCGGCAAGGACCTCAAGGGTGGCAAGAACACGCGCGTGGTCGACGCCGCCGGCATGCTCGTCCTGCCGGGCTTCGTCGACCTGCACGCGCACTTCCGCACGCCGGGTCGCGAGGACGAAGAGGACATCGCGACCGCCTCGGCGGCGGCCGCGGCCGGCGGCTACGTCGCCGCCTTCGGC